>NZ_JBIWNT010000005.1:0-584738 GCF_044767365.1 Herbaspirillum sp. NPDC101396
TCTTTCGAATCGGTCACTCACTCAAAATACTGACAGATAATTTCTTACCTATATTTCTTCGTGAGCGTTTAAAAATATTTAAAGTTTCCAGACCCAAAGGTCTGTCGCACTTCATTAAACGCCCACACTTATCGACTGTTAATTTTTAAAGAACCTTACCTGCTTCGCACCGCACCGAAGTGCTGCTTGCGTCGCTGACAAATCGTTTTGTTTGTCAGCAGCAGAGAAACGAGATTATGTAGTGTTTTTTAATTTGCGTCAACTACTTTTTTAACGCTTCACTAAAAATTTTTACTACCAACTTCTCACTTCCTGAAACCTTTTTTACTGCCTTTTCCCCACCTCCGGCGCGCTGCGTCTTGCTGTTTGCTGCGTCGCTCTGCAGCGGGGAGGCGAACTATAGCAAAGCTTTTCCCATCCGTGCAATACTTTTTGAAAAATTATTTAAACTTTTTAATCCACCTCCCCGCAAACCCGCTCCAGCTCTGGATTTGCAACCGTAAATAATTTTTAAAACAAAAGCATGAAGCCCATCCCTCACGGGATGGGCTTCATTTTCAAGCAGATACAGGCAGCAAATTATTGATTCTTGAAACTCGGCGCCCGCTTTTCCAGGAACGCCGCCATGCCTTCCGTCTGATCTTCCATGGCGAAGCAGCTGTAGAACAATGCGCGCTCATATCTGATGCCTTCGGTCAGCGTCGTTTCGTAGGCGCGGTTCACCGAATCCTTGACCATCGCCGCCACCGGCTGCGACATCTCGGTGATGACGATGGCTGCGGCCAATGCCTCGTCCATCAGTTTGTCGGCCGGGACCACGCGCGACACCAGGCCGGCGCGCTCGGCTTCCTGTGCGTCCATCATGCGCCCGGTCAGGCACAGGTCCATGGCCTTGGCCTTGGATACCGCCCGCGGCAGGCGCTGGGTGCCGCCGGCGCCGGGTACGATGCCGAGCTTGATTTCAGGTTGGCCGAACTTGGCATTGTCGGCGGCGATGATGAAGTCGCACATCATCGCCAGCTCACAGCCGCCCCCCAGCGCGTAACCGGCTACTGCGGCGATCACCGGCTTGCGCACGCGGCGGATGGTTTCCCAGTTGCGCGTGATGAATTCGCCCTTGAGCACGTCCATGTAGTTGTAGCGCGCCATCACCGAGATGTCGGCGCCGGCCGCAAACGCCTTTTCGCTGCCGGTGACGATGATGCAGCCGATGTTGTCATCGGCGTCAAAAGCCAGCAAGGCGTCGCCGAGGTCGATCATCAGCGCGTCGTTCAACGCGTTCAGGGCCTTCGGCCGGTTCAGGCGGATCACCGTAACCTTGCCAATGGTCTCGGTCAGAATGTTTTCGTAGCTCATCTGGTCTCCTCTATATAGGGGTAGCGCGATAGTTGAATGTACCTGCCGCGTCGATTGTAACGCCAATGAATTTGCGCCATGTCAAAGCCCCCCAGGAATTTGTCCCGGCCGCAAAGGTCAGAGCCTATACTGGGGTATCCCTTCACAACAACAGAGGAGGATCATATGTTCAAGACCATTCTTGTCCCGACGGACGGATCGGAACGCTCCGACAAGGCAATCGCCAACGCCATCGACTACGCCCAGCATTGCAAATCCAAGATCATCGGCATTTCCGTGGCCGAGCCCTACCCGTTCTCGCCGCTGGCGGAAAGCTCCATGGCGATCGATCCAGGCATCTACGAAGAAAACGTCCGCACCCTCGCAGAACAGCATGTGAAAAAGATCGCCGACGCCGCCCGGGCTGCCGGCGTGGAATGCGAAACCACGACCATACTGTCGTTCGCGCCGGACGAAGAAATCGTCAACGCCGCCAAGAAGTACGCCTGCGACGTCATCTTCATGGCCTCCCACGGGCGCAGCGGACTCAGCAGACTATTTCTCGGCAGCAAAACGCAGAAGGTGCTGGCGCACTCCACCATTCCCGTCCTGGTATTGCGCTGACCACCGCCCTAACCGCCACAGACAACAAAAAACCCGGCTTGCTCTATATAGGCAAGCCGGGTTTTCTTTTGCAATGCCCTGATGCAGGCGACGAAACTCAGGAATTCGGCAAGAGCACCCACATCATGCCGCGCTGTTTCATGCCGCCGGCCTTTTCGCCGGCTTCATTGCCGAAACCCCAGAAGTAGTCGGCCCGCACCGCACCGCGAATGGCGCCGCCGGTATCCTGCGCCAGCACCAGCCGCTGCAGGACCGCGTCGCTATTGGGCTGCGTCGTCGCCAGAAACACCGGCGCACCGAGAGGAATATGCTGCGGATCAACCGCGATAGAACGCTGACCGGTCAATGGCAAACCCATAGCGCCTTTCGGCCCCTTGGACGGATCCGTGATTTTCTCTTCCTTGAAGAAGATATAGCTTGGATTGACGTTCAACAGCTCGTTCTGGCGCGATGGATTGGCGATCACCCAGGCCTTGATGCCCTGCGCGGATGCCTGCGACAGGGTCATTTCCCCCTTGTCGACCAGATAACGGCCGATCGACTTGTAGGGATAGCCGTTCTGATCGGCATAGGCCAGGCGCACGGTTTCCTGCGTATCGGTGAGCTGAACCCGGCCCGATCCCTGCACCTGCAGGAAGAAAGCCTCCACCGGATCATCCACCCAGACCAACTCCTTGCCCGCCAGCGCGCCCGATTGCAACAACTCGGCGCGCGAGGAATACGGCACCACCTTGTTGCCGACTACGCGCCCGCGCAGGCGCATGTTCTTGAGCTCCGGGTACAGGCTGACCAGGTCGATCGTCAGCAAATCGTCGGGGGCTCTATATAGAGGGGTCTGATACGGCCCGCCGCGCTTGCGCGAACCGCGCAGCAAGGGCTCGTAGTAGCCGGTCACCAGCCCGGTGTCGCTGCCGTCCGGATTGAATACCTTGTAGGGCGTGAAGCCGGATTCGAAGAACGCGCGAATCGCACCCTCGTCATCGGCATTGACCTGGCGCGCCGTGGTGCAGGCGTTTTTCCATTCATTGCGGCGGATCAGCGTCTGGCATGAGGTCAGGAAAGCCGGCCAGGCGTCGCGCAAGCTATCCCGGTCCCAGCCCGGCATGGCGGCGAAGCTGCTTTTTTGCATTCCCTGGGCCTGGCCCTCGGGCTGAGCCGGCGTGGTCGGCTTGGACGGCGTCACGGGCGGCGTCGGCCTGGCCGGCGGCAACGGCGTGGTCGTACAAGCGGCAAGGGAGACGGCGACGATGACGGCTAATGCGGGTAAACTGCGGCGGATGCTCGTTTGAATAAGTGACATTGAGGAAACATGAAATGTGGTGGTTAATACTCGAAGCCGGCGCAGCCTTCTTTATTTTTGTATTCATTGTCTGGTGGACCATGTTTTCCGGACGCAAGCCGGACCAATCCGTTCAGACAAAAAAATCCGCCGATAAAAAAGACGACAGCCAGGCTTGAGCCCTGGTGCAAGACGCTTAATGCAGCGTACGCGGCAGCGACAGGATGAACTCCGGGATCTTCACGTCGAATTGCTCGCCGTCTTCGGCGACGCAAAAATACTCTCCATGCATCGAACCCTGCGGCGTCTGCAATGACGTGCCGCTGGTGTATTCGAACTGTTCCCCCGGTTGCAGGAACGGCTGATGGCCGACGACGCCCAGACCACGCACCTCTTCGGTGTGGTTGTTGGCGTCGGTGATGACCCAGTGGCGCGAAATCAGCTGGGCCGGCACCTGTCCCGAGTTGACGATGGTGATCGCATAGGCGAATACATAATGCGAACGCGTCGGATCGGACTGTTCCTCCAGATATTGCGTCTTGACCGTCACCGTTAACTCATACGTCGCCATGCGGATTTCCTCGATTTTGTAAAAAGCCTGGCCCATTCCACACGAAATCAACCTCAAGTGCAAGGCTTGCAACAAAACCGTACGCGGCGAACGGGTAAAATAGCGCATCTTCAATCGCTCTACAGCCCTCCATAAGCCATATCGCCATGCCTAACTACCGTATCGCCCCCAGCATCCTGTCCGCCGACTTCGCCCGCCTGGGCGAGGAAGTCCGCAATGTCGTCGCTGCCGGCGCCGACATCATCCACTTCGACGTGATGGACAACCATTATGTTCCCAACCTGACCATCGGACCTTTGGTTTGCGAAGCCATCCGCCCGCATGTGCAGGTGCCGATCGACGTCCATCTGATGGTCAAGCCGGTCGATCGCATCATTCCCGACTTCGCCAAGGCCGGCGCCAACATCATCACTTTCCATCCGGAAGGCTCCGAGCACATCGACCGTTCGCTGCAGCTGATCCGCGACAACGGTTGCAAAGCCGGCCTGGTGTTCAATCCCGGCACGCCGCTGCACTTTCTCGATCACGTCATGGACAAGATCGACATCGTCCTGATCATGTCCGTCAACCCGGGCTTCGGCGGCCAGTCCTTCATTCCTGAAGCGCTCAAGAAGATCGCCGCTGTGCGCCGCCGCATCGACGAATCCGGCCGCGACATCATGCTGGAAGTCGACGGCGGCATCAAAATCGAAAATATCGCAGCGGCCGCCAAGGCCGGCGCCGACACCTTCGTGGCCGGCTCCGCCATCTTCGGCAAGCCGGACTACAAGGCCGTCATCGACGCCATGCGCGGCGAACTGGCCAAGTAAAGCAATCCCGGAAAGATCCCATGCTCGACAACATCAAAGCGGCCATCATCGACCTCGACGGCACCATGCTCGACACCGCGCCGGATTTCCACGTCGCGGTCAATCGCATGCGCGCCGACCTGGGCCTGGGGCCGCTGGCGATGCAAACCATCGTCAATTTTGTCGGCAAGGGATCGGAAAACCTGATGCGCCGCGTGCTGGCCGTCGATTACGACGAAGATGGCGTGGAACAGCGCTTCGAGGAAGCCCTGGCGTCCTATCAGGAGCATTACCTCGCGATCAACGGCGATTACGCCACGCTCTATCCGAACGTGATCGAAGGCCTGCAGGCGCTCAAGGCCAAGGGCCTGCGCCTGGCCTGCGTGACCAACAAGCCGATCGCCTTTGCCCTGCCGCTGATGGACAAGAAGGGCCTGTATCCGTATTTCGACGTGATTTACGGCGGCGATTCCCTGCCGAAAAAGAAGCCGGATCCCCTGCCCTTGCTGCAGGTCTGCGCAGATTTTTCCCTGCAACCGTCGCAGGTGGTCGCCATCGGCGATTCGTCCAACGACGCGCAAGCCGCGCGGGCTGCGGGTTGCCGGGTTCTGAACGTGCCCTACGGCTACAATCACGGCGAACCTATACACAACGTCGATTCCGATGGTATAGTTCCAACGCTGCTGGATGCAGCGCACCAAATTTCGTAGTGAAAAAGCTTTCTTACTGAACACATACGACAAATGTTTCTCAACAAAAAACTCAACGCCAACAAATCAGCCGCCCCTGAGGCTTGGCTGTGGCGACGCTGGCAATCCTGGGCTAACTAAGCCTCGTCAGCTGCTGGCCGCTCCCGTTTTTCTTCCCCGCGTACCAGCAAGTTTTTTGCAACACCACCCTGTTTAAACACATCGCTATCGTCGGCACGCGCTTGCCGGGACGCTTCAAGTCGTCCTGCACCCTGCAACCCGTCTACAATAGCGGTCCTGGAGAGAAACGATGACCGAACTCGAATTCAAATCGCTGGCCTCGCAAGGCTACAACCGCATTCCGCTGATCGCCGAAGCCTTCGCCGATCTGGAAACCCCGCTGACCTTGTACCTCAAACTGGCGCAAACCCAGAATGCCGGCAAGAACACCTTCCTGCTGGAATCGGTAGTCGGCGGCGAGCGTTTCGGCCGCTATTCCTTCATTGGTCTACCTGCCACCACCAAGCTGCGCAGCTTCGGCAACAAGATCGAAGTCCTGAAACACGACAAGGTCATCGAATCGCTCGAGGGCAACGCGCTCGAGTTCATCGCGGAATTCCAGTCCCGCTACAAAGTCGCGATCCGCCCCGGCATGCCGCGCTTCTGCGGCGGCCTGGCCGGCTACTTCGGCTATGACGCCGTGCGCTACATCGAGAAGCGCCTGGCCGACAGCGCGCCGAAAGACGACCTCGGCCTGCCCGACATTCAGTTACTCGTGACAGAAGAACTGGCCGTCATCGACAATCTCTCCGGCAAGCTCTACCTGATCGTCTACACCGACCCGTCGCAGCCGGAAGCCTTCAGCAAAGGCCGCCAACGCCTCAAGGACTTGCGCGCCATGCTGCGCCGCGGCGCCGATGCACCGGTCACCAGCGGTTCGGTGCGCACCGAGACCATACGAGAATTCCCCAAGGACGAATACCTGAAGGCCGTCGCCAAGGCCAAGGAATACGTCATGGCCGGCGACCTGATGCAAGTGCAGATCGGCCAGCGCCTGAAGAAATCCTACGTCGACTCGCCGCTGATGCTGTATCGCGCATTGCGTTCGCTGAACCCGTCGCCGTACATGTACTTCTACAACTTCGGCGACATGCAGATCGTCGGCGCCTCGCCGGAAATCCTGGTGCGCAACGAAACCATCGGCCAGACCTCAGACGGCCAAGCGCAAAAGAAAATCACCATCCGTCCGCTGGCAGGCACCCGCCCTCGCGGATCGACCCCGGAACGCGACGCCCAGCTGGCGACCGAACTGCTGGCCGATCCCAAGGAAATCGCCGAACACGTCATGCTGATCGACCTGGCGCGCAACGACATCGGCCGCATCGCCACCACCGGCAGCGTCAAGGTCACCGACCAGATGGTCATCGAAAAATATTCCCACGTGCAGCACATCGTCTCCAACGTCGAAGGCCTGCTCAAACCCGGTCTGTCGAATCTGGACGTATTGAAAGCCACCTTCCCCGCCGGCACGCTGTCGGGTGCGCCGAAAGTGCGCGCCATGGAAATCATCGACGAACTCGAGCCGACCAAGCGCGGCATCTACGGCGGCGCCTGCGGCTACCTGTCGTTCGGCGGCGAAATGGATGTCGCGATCGCGATCCGCACCGGCGTCATCAAGGACGGCACGCTGTACGTGCAGGCCGCGGCCGGCATCGTCGCCGACTCGGTGCCGGAAATGGAATGGGAAGAAACCGAAAACAAGGCGCGCGCCGTTCTGCGCGCTGCCGAACAAGTGCAAGACGGACTGGATGGAGAAATCTAAATGCTGCTGATGATCGACAACTACGATTCCTTCACCTACAACATCGTCCAGTATTTCGGCGAGCTCGGTGAAGAAGTGCTGACCATCCGCAACGATGAGATCACGCTGGCCGAAATCGAAAAACTGAATCCCGAACGCATCTGCCTGTCGCCCGGTCCATGCAGTCCGAAAGAAGCCGGCATCTGCATCGACCTGCTCAAGCATTTCTCGGGCAAGCTGCCGATTCTCGGCGTCTGCCTCGGCCACCAGGCCATCGGCGAAGCCTTCGGCGGCAAGGTAGTACGCGCCAAGCAAGTCATGCACGGCAAGACATCGAAGATCGCCCACACCGGCGTCGGCGTGTTCAAGGACATCCCCAGCCCCTACACCGTGATCCGCTATCACTCGCTGGCCATCGAGCGCGCTTCGCTGCCCGACTGCCTCGAAGTCACCGCCTGGACCGACGATGGTGAAATCATGGGCGTGCGCCACAAGGAATTTGATTTGCAGGGCGTGCAATTCCACCCGGAATCGATCCTTTCCGAACACGGCCACGCCTTGCTCAAGAACTTCCTGACCGGCACGGCCCGCTCTTGAACGCCGCCGTCCCGTTGACATCATCCGAGAACATCATGTCCATCACGCCACAAGAAGCCTTACTGCGCTGCATCGAGCACCGCGAAATTTTCCACGACGAAATGCTGACGCTGTTCCGCCAGATCATGAGCGGCGAGATGTCGCCCGTCATGATCGCCGCGCTCACCATGGGCCTGCGCGTCAAGAAGGAAAGCATCGGCGAAATCGCCGCCGCCGCGCAAGTCATGCGCGAGTTCGCCACCAAAGTGCCGATGGCCGACACCACCAACCTGCTCGACATCGTCGGCACCGGCGGCGACGGCGCGCACACCTTCAACATTTCCACCGCGTCGATGTTCGTCGCCGCCGCCGCCGGTGCACGCGTCGCCAAGCACGGCGGACGCAGCGTGTCCTCGTCGTCGGGCAGCGCCGATGTGCTCGAAGCATTGGGCGCCGACATCAACCTGCAGCCGGAACAGGTCGCGCAATCGATCGCCCAGACCGGGATCGGCTTCATGTTCGCGCCCAATCACCACGCCGCCATGAAGCACGCGGCGCCGGTGCGCAAGGAACTGGGCGTGCGCACCATTTTCAACATCCTCGGCCCGCTGACCAACCCGGCCGGTGCGCCGAACATCCTGATGGGCGTATTCCATCCGGATCTGGTCGGCATCCAGGTGCGCGTGCTGCAACGTCTCGGCGCGCAACATGCGATCGTGGTCTGGGGCCGCGACAATCTCGATGAAGTCACGCTGGGCGGCGCCACCATGATCGGCGAGCTGGTCAACGGTGAAATCCGCGAATACGAAATCCATCCGGAAGACTTCGGCATGAGCATGTTCGCCAGCCGCAACCTGCAAGTCGCCAACGCCAACGAATCGAAGGAAAAAATCTTCGAAGCGCTCAAGGGCGTGCCGGGTCCGGTACACGACATCGTCGCCATCAACGCAGGCACGGCGCTGTATGCGGCCGGCATCGCGACGTCGATCGAAGAAGGCCTGAACAAGGCGCGCGCGACCATTGCCTCCGGCGCGGCGTTGGCCAAGGTCGACCAGTTCGTCAATGCGACCAAGCAACTGGGCGGCAAGAATTAATTTTCGACGTTGATATTTGCAAGAAATCTTTTCACTGACGGAAAGGCGCACACATGATTCCCCTGAACGATTTGCTGATCTTCGCGCTGGCCGCTTTGGTGCTGGTGCTGACTCCCGGCCCCAACATGATGTATTGCGTGTCGCGCTCGATCTGCCAGGGGCGTACAGCGGGGATGATTTCGCTGCTGGGCGTGGCGGCCGGTTTCGTGGTCCACATGCTGGCCGCGACCTTCGGCCTGACGGCCTTGTTCCTGGCGGTGCCGCTGGCTTATGACCTGATCAAGTATCTGGGCGCGGCCTATCTGCTGTGGATGGCGTGGAATGCAATCAAGCCGGGCGGCGCGTCGCCGTTCCAGACCCAGGACCTGCCGCATGACAGCAATGCGACCCTGTTCCGCATGGGCTTCCTGACCAACCTGCTCAACCCCAAGGCGGCGATGTTCTACATGTCTTTCCTGCCGCAGTTCATCCACGCCGAACACGGCCACGTCATGCTGCAAAGCCTGACACTGGGCGTGACGCAGATCGCCGTCAGCTTCACCGTCAACGGCCTCCTGATCCTGACGGCCAGCGCGATTGCCGGCTTCTTCTCCAGCAATCCGGGCTGGATGCGGGTGCAGCGTTATGTCATGGGACTGACGCTGGGCGCATTGGCGTTCCGGCTGGCGCTGGATCAGCGCAAGTAACATCAATATGCAATCAAGGAATTTTCATGTCTGACATCCTCAACAAGATCCTCGACGTCAAAGCCGAAGAAGTCAAAGCGGCCAAGAAGCACCGCGACCTGGCCAGCCTGCGTCGCGACGTCGAATCCGACACCGAAGCGCGCGCACAATTGCGCGGCTTCGAAGCAAGCCTGCGCGGCAAGATCGCTGCCGGCAATGCCGGCATCATCGCCGAAGTAAAAAAAGCCTCGCCGTCGAAAGGCGTGATCCGTCCCGATTTCAAGCCCGCCGAGATCGCCGTCAGCTACGCCGCGCACGGCGCAGCCTGCCTGTCGGTGCTGACCGACGTGCAATTCTTCCAGGGTGCACCGGACTACCTCAAGCAGGCGCGCGCCGCCTGCACGCTGCCGGTGCTGCGCAAGGATTTCATGATGGACCTGTACCAGGTCTATGAAGCGCGCTCGTGGGGCGCCGACGCCATCCTGCTGATCGTCGCGGCACTCGACCACGGCCTGATGGCCGAACTCGAAGCCTGTGCCCATGAGCTCGGCATGGGCGTGCTGGTGGAAGTGCACGACGGCGTCGAACTCGACGCCGCGCTGAAACTGAAGACCGCGCTGCTGGGCATCAACAACCGCAACCTGCGCACCTTCGAGACCACGCTGGACACGACGCTCAATCTGCTGCCGCGCATTCCGTCCGACAAACTGGTCATCACCGAATCGGCCATCGCCACGCCGGACGACGTCAAGCGCATGCGGGACGCCAAGGTCAATGCCTTCCTGGTCGGCGAAGCCTTCATGCGCGCGCCGGAACCTGGTGTCGAGCTGGCGCGCTTGTTTGCCTGAGCTTCTTAGAATTTGCCCGATTGTCGCGCCATTAAAAAAGCGGAGCCCGAAAGCTCCGCTTTTTTTACGTCTGCCGCTTTGCCATGTGATCAGGCAGAGAAGCCGCCGTCGATCGTCAGGCTGGCGCCAGTGATGTAACCAGCCTCAGGGCCTGCCAGATACGCCACGAAGCTGGCGATTTCTTCAGCCTTGCCATAACGCGGCAACGCCATCAGGCCTTTCAATGCGTCAGCGAAATCGCTGTCAGCCGGATTCATGTCGGTGTCGACCGGACCTGGCTGCACATTGTTGACGGTGATGCCGCGTGGACCGAGGTCGCGCGCCAGGCCCTTGGTCAGGCCGACGATGGCCGACTTGCTCATGGCGTACACGGCGCCGCCGGCGAACGGCATGCGGTCGGCGTTGGTGCTGCCGATAGTGATGACGCGACCGCCTTCACGCATGAAGCGCACTGCTTCCTGGGTAGCGACGAATACGCTGCGCACGTTCACGTCGAGGGTACGGTCCAGGTCTTCCAGCTTGAATTCTTCCACCGGGCCCATCGCCAACACGCCGGCGTTGTTGACCAGGATGTCGAGGCGCCCGAAGGTTTCGGCAGCGATGCGGATCGCTTGTTGCAATGCTGCGCTGTCCGAGCTGTCAGCCTGAATGGCCAGTGCGCGGCCGCCCTTGGCTTCGAGTTCGCTGACCAGCGCTTGTGCCTTGTCCGGCGAGCTGACATAGGTGAAGGCAACGATGGCGCCTTCCTGCACCAGGCGCTTGACGATGGCGGCGCCGATGCCGCGGGAACCGCCTTGCACGAAGGCAACTTTGTTGGACAGGTTCAGATTGGTGTTGGTGTTTGCAGTCATGATATTGCTCCTTGTTTGGGTAAGAAAGAATGAACGTATGGCCTGCGGTTTCGGTGGGTTGATCTCGAATTCCGTTTGGCTTGGAATGAAGTATGGGGTAGCGATTATGTTTAAACTAGATGGCAATCACTATCTTCTTTTTAAACATTATGTTTAAAATAGACCCATGGAATCCCTGACCAGCATTGAGTGTTTTGTCATTTCTGCCGAAGCCGGCAGTTTCTCCGCAGCCGCACGACGGCTAGGCCTGAGTTCCGCCGCCGTCGGAAAGAATGTCGCCCGCCTTGAATCGAATCTTGGCGTACGGCTGTTCCAGCGCAGCACGCGCAGCCTGAGCCTGACCGAGGCCGGAGAGCGGTTTCTGCGGGAAGTCAGCGGCGGCCTGTCCAGCATCCAGAGCGCGGTCGCCAACCTGGCCAGCGCAGACGGCCAGCCGGCCGGCGTACTGAAGGTCAGCATGGGAACGGGATTCGGGCGCGAATACATCGTGCCGCTGCTGGGAGGATTTCTGGAACGCTATCCGGCGATCTCGCCGGACTGGCATTTCGACAATCGCCCCGTGGACCTGATTACGGAAGGCTTCGACGCCGCCATCGGCGGCAGCATCGAACTGCCACCCGGCATCGTTGCGCGCGAGCTGGCGCCGGCGCATCGGGTGCTGCTGGCTTCTCCCGCGTATCTGGCACAACGCCCGCCCATCCGCACGCCCGACGATCTGGAACAGCACGACGGCATCCTGATCCGTTCACCGCAAACCGGCCGCGTCCGCGCCTGGACCTTGCGCAATCGCGACGGCGCGCAGTCGGTGATCAATCTGAAGGTGAAAATGACAATGAGCGATCCGAATGCAGCGTGTGAAGCTGCGCAGATGGGATTGGGCATCACGCTGACGGCAATGCCCCATGCGGTGGTGTACATGAAGAGCGGAGCGCTGGTGCGGGTGCTGCCGGACTGGCATGTCGACGGCGGCATGTTGGCGCTCTACTTCGCCGCAGCGCGATTGCTGCCGGCCAAGACGCGCGTGTTCGTCGACTATGTGGTGGAGCACTTCCGCAGCGAGCAACTGGCGCAGCGGTTTTCAGCACTCTGAAGGATCAGCGGCTTTTCGCTGCGCCGCGTACGCCGCCGCCGAGATTATCGCCGGCGTCTTTCGCCAGGCTGCGATAGCCGAGCGCCGAACACAGCGTCAACACACCCGCCATGGCGAACGCCCAATGGAAATCGGTGACGGAGAAATGCGCCTCGCCGCCTGCCGCGGTCACCACGTCGGCACCGCCGTTGAAATACGACGCCACGCGCAAAGCCAAGGCGCCGAACGCGATGCCCATGCCGATCGTCATCTGCTGCGCCACGCTCCACAAGGTGGAAGCGGCGCTCTTCTGCGCTTCGCTGACATCGGCATACGCCAACGTGGCCAGTGTGGTGAACTGCATCGAGCGCGACAGACCGTAGATGAAGATCGTCATCAGCACCACCGGCAGCGGCGTCGTTGCGGTGAGCAGACCGCAGGCCAGCACGAATACACCGGCAAGCACCGCATTGTTCAGCGCTACGCGACGAAAGCCGAAACGCTGCAGCACGCGCGTGGTGAACATCTTCATCCCCAGGTTGCCGAGTGCACTGGCCAGCAGCAGCAAGCCGGAATGGAATGCCGACAAGCCGAAGCCGATCTGGAACAACAGCGGCAACAGATACGGCACCGCCTCGATGCCGATGCGAGTAAACGAGCCGGCGACGACGGTCACGTTAAATGTCGGCACCTTGAGCGTTGAATAATCAAGCAGAGGATGTTCGCGGCGCATGCCATGCCGATACGAAAACACGCCAAGCACGATCCCGCCGGCGATGAACAGCACTGCCACCAGCAAATTGGTTTCGGTGTGGCTGGCCAGTTCGGTGCCATACAGGAGTGAAGTCAAGGCCGCGCCGCTGAGGAAGAAGCCGGCCATGTCGAGCGGCTTGCGCTGGTTGCCGCGCTCGTTGGGAACGATGCTGAGCACCGCGATCAATGCCGCGATGCCGAACGGCACGTTGATCAGGAAGATCCAGTGCCAGGAAAAATAAGTGGTGATGAAACCGCCCAGCGACGGCCCCACGACCGGCGCCACGATGGCCGGCCAGGTGATCGTCGAGATCGCCTTCATCAGCTTGTCCTTGCTGGTGTTGCGCACCACGATCAGGCGCCCGACCGGCACCATCAGCGCCCCGCCCATGCCTTGCAAAATGCGGGCGGCGGTAAATTCAAAGACGTTGCCGGAAATCCCGCACAGCACCGACGCCAGCGTGAAGATCACGATCGCCGAAGCAAACACCGTTCGCGATCCGATGCGATCGGCGATCCAGCCGCTGATCGGGATGAACACCGCCAGCGTCAGCATGTAGGCCGTCATGCCCAGACTCAGCTCGTTCGGCCCCACCTTAAACGCCTGCGCCATCTGCGGCAAGGCCGTCGCAATGATGGTGGTGTCGAGGTATTCCATGAAGAACGTCGCCGCCACGATGAACGGCAACCAATGTGCGCGCGATGGAGTCTGTGCGGCTGTCATTTCCGTTGCGTCCCTGTTTTTGTTCTTGTCGTGCCTTAGTACCGCAAGAAGTGCAGCAGCACCTGCACCACGATGATCCCGCCGATCAGACCGCCGCCGAAATACACGATCACCCCCAGCAGCAGATTGGTGCGGCGCTGTTCAGCGACCAGCTTCCTGAGCAAGTCGGCGTTCTGGTCATGCTTGCCGCCTTCAGTCGCCATCGTCAGCGCCTGATGCGCCAGGCGCGGCAACTGCGGCAATAGACGGCTGTAGCGCGGCACTTCGACTTTGAGCTGCTGGATGAAACCGCGCCAGCCGATCTGCTCGTTCATCCACCGTTCCAGATACGGTTTCGCGGTTTTCCACAAATCGAGTTCGGGATCAAGCTGGCGGCCGAGGCCTTCGACGTTGAGCAGTGTCTTTTGCAACAGCACCAGCTGCGGCTGTACTTCGACATTGAACCGGCGCGAGGTCTGGAACAGGCGCAACAGCACCTGGCCGAACGAGATGTCTTTCAGCGGCCGGTCGAAAATCGGTTCGCAGCAGGCCCGCACCGCCGCTTCGAGTTCGTCGACGCGCGTGTCTTTCGGCGCCCAGCCGGATTCGATATGCGCTTCAGCAACGCGCTTGTAATCGCGCTGGAAGAACGCCAGGAAATTCTGCGACAGGTAATCCTTGTCGAAGTCGGTCAGCGTGCCGACGATGCCGAAATCGAGTGCGATGTAGCGGCCGAAGGTGGCCGGGGCGGTCGACACCAGGATATTCCCCGGATGCATGTCGGCATGGAAGAAGCCGTCGCGGAACACCTGCGTGAAAAAGATCTCGACGCCGTCGCGCGACAGCTTGCTCAGGTCCACACCTTCCGCCTGCAGGCGCTCGGTCTGGCCGATCGGGATGCCGTGCATGCGCTCCATCACGATCACCGACGAGGAGCAATAATCCCAGTACATCTCGGGCACCATCAGCAGATCGGAGTTGGCGAAGTTGCGGCGCAGCTGACTGGCGTTGGCGGCCTCACGCATCAGATCGAGTTCGTCATGCAGGTATTTGTCGAACTCGCCGACGACTTCCTTGGCCTTGAGCCGGCGACCGTCGGCCCACAGGCGCTCGACCCAGTCGGCGGCGATGTGCATCAGGCCGATATCGTGGTCGATGGTGCTGCGCATGCCCGGTCGCAAGACCTTGACGGCGACTTCGGTGCCGTCTTTCAGCGTGGCGAAGTGGACCTGCGCGATGGAAGCGGATGCGATCGGGGTGCGGTCGAAGCTGGCGAACAAGACATCCGGATGCGCGCCCAGCGACTTCTCGATCTGCGCAATCGCCAGGTCGGAATCGAACGGCGGCACGCGGTCCTGCAGGCGTGTCAGCTCATCGGCGATATCCAGCGGCAGCAGGTCGCGCCGCGTCGACAGCACCTGGCCGAACTTGACGAAGATCGGACCGAGGTCTTCCAGCGCACGGCGCAGGCGTTCGCCGCGCGGGGTCGAAATGTCGCGCCAGAAAAAAATGCCGTTGAGCAGGCGCGTGATGCGAGGCGTGTCGAAACCGGAGATGGCGATTTCATCGAGGCCGTAGCGTATTGCCACGCGCACGATCTTGAACAGACGCAAGGAACGCAAAAACATCAGCGACGCTCCAGCTTCTCTATCCGCTTGGACAGGCGTTCGAGATCGTCGCGCAGCTTGACGACCTCGCTGGAAAATTCACTCATGACGTGCGGGCGGATCAGCATCGGTTGTTCTTCCAGGAAGTATTCGGCGACATTTTCGGCGAGTTGTTTTTGCGTGGTCTGCGCCGCAGCGGCAATCGACTTGGCGCCGGACACGATGCGCGTGGCGGCGATATCGCCGACCACCTTGCCGAGGTCTTCTTCCGCATCCCAGCGCAGCGACTGGCTCAGCTGGGAAATCGCATTGGCGAAATCGGCGTCCCCCTCGATCCTGACGTAGGACACGGCGCGCTCGCGGTTGGCCAGGATCAGTGGCAAATCGGACAACTTCAGGTGGATGGTCACGGCGGGCACGGCGTTGTCGTCGGCATTCTTGAGGAAGCCGTCGCCGGTGACCGTGAGCATCAGTTGCACCACGCCGGCGTCGATGCACGCGGTCTTGTCGCGGTGTGCAATGAGCTTGGCCTGCGCCCACGGCTCTTGCGCGAGCAAATGGTTGATGACGGCGGTAGCTGGACGCAAGAGAGAAGAGAGCATGGGAGTTCGCGGCATCAAAAAAGAAAACCGCCCGAGGGATGTCGGGCGGTTTCAAGTTTAACAGTTCTTGGCGCTGCTCAGTAAGTCGCAGGCCTGGCAACAGAATGCTTACACTTGCTGAATACCTGCCAGCACCCAGCCGCCCGCGCCGTTGAGCGGCTTGGACAGATTCCAGATTTCGGCAAACGGTTCCGCCGAGGCTTCCGGGACTTCCTTGATCAGGCCGGTGAACTTGATGGTCGCCAGGTAATCGTGCTCCAGCGTTTCAATGCCAAGCAACTCGCCGTCGATCTGCACGACGTCGGTGTTGTTGGCTACGCTACCGCGCTCCTGCAGTTGCAGGCGCAGTTCGCCAAACATTTCCGGCGTGGTGAATTCTCGGATGTCATTGATGTCGCCCTTGTCCCACGCCGCTTGCAGGCGGATGAAATAAGTCTTGCCGTTGCGCACGAAGCCGGCCACGTCGAAGTCTGCCGGGATGCCCCACGGGATGATCGGCGCATTGGCAGGGTTGCCGGCGGCCGTGGACGAACCGAATTCATTGGCGCCTTGCAGCGAGGCCGGCGCTTGCACGCCGACCGGCTCGATGCGCGAACCGATTTCAGGCGTGTACACCGACGGTTCAGTCGCGCTGGCGTAAGCCGGCTGCGGAGTGAAACCATTGTTGCCGGTGCTGCCCGAGGTGGCGCCATTCTTGCGCGTGAACATGCGGAACAGGAACATTGCCACGAAAGCCAGCAGCGCCACCATCAGGATGGTGCTGAGCATGCTTGCCATGGCACCGCCCATGCCGAAGTGCGACAGCAGCGCGCCCAGGCCGAGGCCGAGCAAGGCGCCGCCGAGGATGCCCTTCCACGGGCTGGCCGGTTTCGGTGGCACCGATTGCGGTGCTGCAGCCGGCGCGGCCGGTTTGGCGGGTGCGACATTGGATGGCGATTGCGCAGGACGCGTCGGCGCCTGGCGCGCGTAGTTCGACGATTGCTTGCCGAACGAGCCGCCGCCGCCGAGACGCTTGGCTTCAGCGCCCGACATCGCGACGGTCATGGCCGTCACTGCCAGCATGAGAATGACGAAGAATTTTTTCACACGAGCTCCTGCTTAAATTGTCTCCAGCCCAAGGCTTAGAGTTTGATACCCGTATGCAAGGCGGCAACGCCCGCAGTCAGGTTGTAATACTGCACACGCTCAAGACCGACGTCTTCCATCATCTTCTTCAGCGTTTCCTGATCCGGATGCATGCGGATCGATTCAGCCAGATAACGATAGCTTTCGGCGTCGTTGGCAACTTTCTGTCCCAGCCACGGCAGCACCGAGAAGGAATAGACGTCGTACGGTTTCTTCAGCGGCTCCCAGACTTTGGAGAACTCCAGCACCAGCAGCTTGCCGCCCGGTTTCAGCACACGGCGCATTTCCGACAGGGCAACATCCTTGTGGGTCATGTTGCGCAAGCCGAAGGCTACCGACACGCGATCAAAGTAGTTGTCCGGGAACGGCAGTTTCTCCGCGTCGCACAACAAGGTGGGGGTCGGGATCCCCTTATTCAATAGGCGGTCGCGGCCGACGCGCAGCATCGATTCATTGATGTCGGTGAGCCAGACTTCGCCGCTCGGACCGGCCTGTTTGGCGAAAGCCTTGGACAGGTCGCCGGTGCCGCCGGCGATGTCGAGCACCTTGAAGCCGGGACGAATACCGGCCTGGGCGATGGTGAACGCCTTCCAGATCCGGTGCAGGCCGGCCGACATGAAGTCGTTCATGACGTCGTACTTGGCGGCGACGGAATGGAAGACTTCGGCGACTTTATGGACCTTGTCTTCTTCCGAAACAGTCTGATAACCGAAGTGGGTGGTGTTGGTCATGTGGCAACCTGAAATAAGGAATTCAAATAAGGCGACATTATAAGGGGTGGTCCGCGGCGCTCAATCAGCTCAACGAGCTTGACGGGAGATCCCCGTTGCACTCAATGATGATGACCGCAGGCGCTGCCGCCGGCCGCACTCATGTCCTGGTCGCGACCGCTTTCGCGCGTGAAACCTGCGGCTTCCAGTTTCTGCAGATAGGTTTCCCACATTGCGTCCTGGTCGCGTCCCAGTTGATACAGGTACTCCCAGGTGAAAATGCCGCTGGAATGTTCGTCCGAGAATATCGGTTTGATGCCGTAATTGCCGACAGGTTCGACGCCGACGATGCCGACTTCACGTTTGCCGGTCTGCAAGGTTTCCTGGCCGGGGCCGTGGCCGCGTACTTCGGCCGAAGGCGAATACACGCGCAGCAGTTCGAACGGAATGGAGAACTGGGCGCCGTCGTCGAAGGCGACTTCCATCACGCGCGACTGTGTGCGGACCTTGAAGGATACGGGCGTGGGACCGGAGCTCATTGCGTGCGCTTCCTATTCTGTGTGGTGTTGTCTTGCGAGGTGAGGATGCCGGCGGTTGCCCGCAGTCAGGCGGCTGCCGCCAGTTCGCGTGCAATCGCTGCGCGCAGCTTTGGCAGCAAAGCGGTACGTTCGGCGAGGGCTGCAGCAGAGCTGTCGCGGCGCACCTCGGCCCAGACCGGGCTGGGGAAATGCGCATCGTCGAGGTAGCGTGGAATCACGTGCCAATGCACGTGCGGCGTCATGTTGCCGAGACTGGCGACGTTGATTTTTTCAGGTTGCATGACTTCGCGCACGGCGGACTCGACGGCCCACACTGCATTCATCACGGCAGCGCGAGCCGCCGGCGCGAGGTCGGTCATTTCCTTCACGTGACCGTTCCAGATCACGCGGCAGAAACCGGGATAAGCCGGTTCGTCGACCAGCACGACGCGCAAGCTGCCGTTGTTGAACAGCAGCTCGCCGCCGTCGCCGTCGCACAAATCGCATGCGTTGCTGATATCGCCGACATTGCTCATGCTTACACCAGCACGCGTTCGATGCCGCCGTTGTTGGCGCGGGCCACGTAGTCAGGCAACCAGTTTTCGCCGAGCAGGTGCTTGGCCATTTCGACCACGATGTAGTCGGCGGTGGTGCCCGAGTCTTCGTTGTAGCGCGACAAGCCCTGGAAGCACGACGGGCACGACGTCAGGATCTTGACGTCGCCGTCGAAGCCGTCCGCGCGCACCTTGTCGGCACCCTTGCGCATTTCTTCTTCCTTGCGGAAGCGCACCTGGGTCGAGACATCCGGACGGCTCACGCCGAAGGTGCCCGACTCGCCGCAGCAGCGATCATTCTTCTCGATCTTTTGCGCGTCGATGGTGGTGATCAGCGAGTTGACGGTCTTCAGCGGATCCTGCAATTTCATCGGGCTGTGGCAAGGGTCGTGGTACATGTAACGGGTACCGGTGACGCCTTCCAGGCGCACGCCCTTCTCCAGCAGATATTCGTGGATGTCGATGATGCGGCAGCCCGGGAAGATCTTCTCGAATTCATAACCCTGCAGCTGGTCATAGCAGGTGCCGCAGGACACCACGACGGTCTTGATGTCGAGGTAGTTCAGCGTATTGGCCATGCGATGGAACAGCACCCGGTTGTCGGTGATGATCTTCTCGGCCTTGTCGAAATCGCCGCTGCCGCGTTGCGGATAACCGCAGCACAAGTAACCCGGCGGCAATACCGTCTGCACGCCGACGTTCCACAGCATCGCCTGCGTGGCGAGGCCGACTTGGGAGAACAATCGCTCCGAACCGCAACCCGGGAAGTAGAACACCGCTTCGGTTTCCGCCGTGGTGGTCTTGGGATCGCGGATGATCGGCACGATCTTGTCGTCCTCGATGTCGAGCAGCGCGCGCGCGGTCTTCTTGGGCAGGTTGCCCGGCATCTTCTTGTTGATGAAGTGGATCACCTGCTCCTTGATCGGCGCCTTGCCGACCGTGGCCGCAGGTTTCTGCGTCTGCTTGCGGGCGAACTTCTTGAAGATGTCGTTGCCCAGGCGCTGCGCCTTGAAGCCCCAGTCGGTCATCACCTTGCGCGTGGCGTTGATGGTGGCCGGATCGGTGGCGTTGAGGAAGAACATCGCCGCGGTAGTACCGGGGTTGAACGACTTCTTGCCCATCTTGCGCAGCAGATTGCGCATGTTCATCGAGACGTCGCCGAAGTCGATGTCGACCGGGCATGGCGTCACGCACTTGTGGCAGACGGTGCAATGGTCGGCGACGTCTTCGAACTCTTCCCAATGCTTGATCGACACGCCGCGGCGGGTCTGCTCTTCGTACAGGAAGGCTTCCACCAGCAACGAAGTCGCCAGAATTTTATTGCGTGGCGAGTACAGCAGGTTGGCGCGCGGCACGTGCGTCGCACACACCGGTTTGCACTTGCCGCAACGCAGGCAGTCCTTGACGCTGTTGGCGATGGCGCCGATGTCGCTTTGCTGCATGATCAGCGATTCGTGGCCCATCAGGCCGAACGACGGCGTATAGGCATTGGACAGGTCGGCTTCAAAGCCGGGCAGGTTCAGCAGCTTGCCCTTGTTGAAACGGCCTTCCGGATCGACGCGCAATTTGTAGTCGCGGAATTCGCTGATTTCATCTTCGGTCAGGAATTCAAGCTTGGTGATGCCGATGCCGTGCTCGCCGGAAATCACGCCGTCCAGCGAACGCGCCAGCGCCATGATGCGCGCCACGGCTTCGTGGGCATCCTGCAGCATCTGGTAATGATCCGAGTTGACCGGCAAGTTGGTGTGCACGTTGCCGTCGCCGGCGTGCATGTGCAGCGCCACGAACACGCGTCCACGCAGCACGCGCTTGTGGATCGCGTTGCATTCTTCGAGGATCAGCTTGAACGCGCCGCCGCTGAAAATCTGCCGCAGCTGCGCGCGCACTTCCTGCTTCCACGACACACGCACGGTACGGTCCTGCACGACGTGGAACACGTTGGCGTCAGGCTGCTCAAGCAGGCGCTGCTCGAATACCGGCAACAGCTTGTCGAGACCGAGCGCCGCCATTTCATCCTTGGCCTCGCTCAACGGCTTGTCGAGATTGGCCAGCAGATAGGTCCAGCGCGCCTGGGTCTTGGCGATCAGGTCTTCCGCCTGGTGCACGCGGTCTTCCAGCATTTCTGCAGCGGGAATGTCTTCGCCTTCGGCGTCGTCGCTCTTGCCCAGCGGCAGGTTGCCCTTGACGAAGAAAGCATTGAGCTCGTCCAGGAATTGCAGCTTGTTCTTGATCGACAGTTCGATGTTGATACGCTCGATGCCGTCGGTGTACTCACCCATGCGCGGCAACGGAATCACCACGTCTTCATTGATCTTGAAGGCGTTGGTGTGCTTGGCGATGGCGGCGGTGCGCGAACGGTCGAGCCAGAATTTCTTGCGCGCTTCCGGGCTGATCGCGACGAAACCTTCGCCGACGCGATTGTTTGCCATGCGGATCACTTCCGAGGCGGCCTGCGCCACGGCGTTTTCGTCGTCGCCAACGATGTCGCCGATCAGCACCATCTTCGGCAGCACGCCGCGTTTGGATTTGGTCGCGTAGCCGACCGCGCGCAGGTAGCGCTCGTCCAGATGCTCCAGGCCGGCCAGGATGGCGCCGCCCTTCTTGGTTTCGGCGTCGAGGTAATTCTTGATTTCAACGATCGACGGGATCGCATCGCGTGCCTGGCCGAAGAACTCGAGGCAGACGGTGCGCGTCTGCTTGGGCATCTTGTGCAGGATCCAGCGCGCCGAGGTGATCAGGCCGTCGCAACCTTCTTTCTGGATGCCGGGCAAACCCGACAGGAATTTGTCGGTGACGTCTTTGCCCAAGCCTTCCTTGCGGAATTTGCGGCCGGCGATCTCGAGGATTTCGGTCTTGAAAACTTCGGTCTTCTGGCCCTTTTCGCCGGGGTGCGACCACTCGAGCTTGAAGCTTGCCAGTTCGACGTCGTGGATCTTGCCGAGGTTGTGGTCCAGGCGCGTGACTTCGAGCCAGTCGCCTTGCGGATCGACCATGCGCCAGCTGGCCAGGTTGTCGAGCGCGGTGCCCCACAGCACGGCCTTCTTGCCGCCGGCGTTCATGGCGACGTTGCCGCCGATGCACGACGCTTCGGCCGAGGTCGGATCGACCGCGAAGACGAAGCCGGCTTTTTCAGCAGCGTCGGAGACACGCTTGGTGACCACGCCGGCGCCCGAGTAAATCGTGGCGTACGGTTTGTCGAGACCAGGCAGGACTTCCATCTCGACGGCGCCGAGCTGTTCCAGCTTTTCGGTATTGATGACGGCCGACATCGGCGTCAGCGGAATCGCGCCGCCGGTATAACCGGTGCCGCCGCCGCGCGGGATGATGGTCAGGCCAAGTTCGATACAGGCCTTGACCAGGCCGGCCATCTCGTCTTCGGTGTCAGGCGTGAGCACGACGAACGGATACTCGACGCGCCAGTCGGTGGCGTCGGTCACGTGCGAGACGCGCGACAGGCCGTCGAACTTGATGTTGTCCTTGGCGGTATAGCGACCCAGGACCTTGGTGGCGCGCTTGCGCAGGTCGTAGGTGTGCTTGAATTCTTCTCCGAAATCAGCAATCGCCTTGCGGGCCGCCTTGATCAGCAGCTCGACATTGGCGCTGCGGCGCGCACTATCAGCAGCGGCGGCGTCCCCCGATTCAGACTGATTGACGTCGATGCGGCGCTTGTCCACTTCGGCCAGGCGATGGTGCAAGGCTTCGATCAATGCAGCGCGACGCTTGGGATTGTCCAGCATGTCGTCCTGCAGATACGGGTTGCGGCGCACCACCCAGATGTCGCCCAGCACTTCGTACAGCATGCGTGCGGATCGACCGGTCTGGCGCTTGCTGCGCAACTCGTCGAGCACGCGCCACGCGTCTTCGCCCAGCAGGCGAATCACGATTTCGCGGTCGGAGAACGAGGTGTAGTTGTACGGAATTTCGCGCAAGCGCGTGGGGCTGGCACCTTGCGGTGCATCAGTAAGCAAAGCCTGGATTTTTGCGGGGGCGTTCATTAATTTTGGGAAAAAATCTGCTGCCGGATATGCATTTTATCTTATTGCCGTCGCTCGCGAGGGAATGCCCTTACTTTCGGAAGAACAATGCGAAATGGTTCTTATTTGCGAAAAATCGCTACAATTGACGGGATTTCCGCATCGCAACATAGTCGCCTCTATCGAATCAATAAATACAATCAATTTTTAATTATTGATCGTATAAATCTATTATTGATTCATCCCGACCTTTCCTTAGCCTACGGAGAATGCTATGTTGCAATTACTGATTACCGAAATTCTGGAAAATCTAGCCATCACCCTCGCCGAATACGCCGAGTGCAAGGCTTAGGACAGCCATCCGCCAATCCGATCCCGAGGATGACTGCCATGATACAAGCCCAATTGCGCGAACAATTCCCTGTCGAATCGACACCTGCAGCACCTCCTTCCCAACCTGGATTCTGGGCCGGCCTGCGCCTGCGTCAGATCGCCATGCTGGCAGTCGGGCTGGTGTTCGTTCTGGTCAAATCCTATGAAGGCCTGCAAGCGTTTTTCCTGGCCCATCCCGAAGTCTGGATGGCGCTGCTCGGCTCCTCCGCCGCGGCGGGACTGACGGCGCTGGGGGCGCTCGGCGTGCTGTTCACGCGGCGCATTTCCGAACGCACGCAAGACATGCTGCTCGGTTACGGCGGGGGCATCATGCTGGCGGCCAGCGTGTTTTCGCTGATTATCCCGGCCATGAACCAGGCGCAGACGCTGGGCTACGAGAAAACCGGCGCGGTCTTGCTGACCGCCACCGGCATCATGCTGGGCGGCCTGTTCGTGCTGGCGATCAACCATCTGATACCGCACCAGCATTTCATCGCGCCCAATCCGACGATCCAGTCCATGCGCACCAGCCGCATCTGGATGTTCGTGATGGCCGTGACGATCCACAATTTCCCTGAAGGCCTGGCGATCGGCGTGGGTTTCGGCGGCGACGAAATGGGCAAGGCGATTGCGCTGGCGACCGGCATCGGCATCCAGGATATTCCCGAGGGGCTGGTAGTAGCGTTGGCCTTGCGCTCGCTCGGTTATTCGCCGTGGAAGTCGGCCGGAGCAGGCATCCTGTCCGGACTCGTGGAACCGATCGGCGGCGTGCTCGGCGCGCTCGCCACCGGCGTGTCGGCCACGGCCTTGCCATGGGCTTTGGCCGGCGCAGGCGGCGCGATGCTGTTCGTGATCAGCCACGAAGTGATTCCGGAATCACATCGGCAAGGCCATGAGACCCAGGCCACGCTCGGCCTGCTGGCCGGCTTCGTGACGATGATGCTGCTCGATACGCTGCTAGGCTAGCCAGTTTGCGATACCGCGCCAGAAACCATCCGGCACGTTGAGCAACAGCCAGGTCATGAACAGGTAGCGTAGGAATTTACCGACCATCATGTAAAACACCGACGGCCAGAACGGCAACTTCAGCCAGCCGGCCAGCGTGCAGATCGGATCGCCGACGCCCGGCAGCCAGGCCAGCAGCATGGTCTTGGGGCCGAAGCGTTCGAGCCAGTGAAACCAGCGGCTGCTGCGTTCGCGCGCAAAGGTCTGCTTGGCGCCGTAACCCATCCAGTAATCCACCATTCCCCCCAGCGTGTTGCCGACCGTGGCCACCAGGATGACCGGCCAGAACATGTCGCCATTGGCCTTGATGACAGCGAACACAGCCGGTTCCGAGCCGAGCGGCAGCAATGTCGCCGAGATGAAGCTGATGAAAAATACCGACGTCAGCCCGACGCTCGGCACGGCAAGGAAGTTCAGCAACCACAAAATGGCGGATTCAATCATGCAGACCAGATAAGAATGGATGGTGGGAGAAAATTGACGCGCATTCGCGCTGTTTGACTGCAGATGACAGCAAAAGCGAATTCTTCAAGCCAAAAAAGCCGGCGCTTCATATGCTGCATCCGCATGCGGATATAAGCCTGTCAGTCGCCTCCATTATAATGATCAGTTCGCCGCGCCCCTGCGTTTCCCGATCTGCCATCGGAAAACAGCGTGAGAATCGCAGTCCCGGACTGCGCCAACCGTGCCTTTAGCTGACTATGACCACCGATTATCTGCAAAAAATCCTTACCGCCCGTGTCTACGACGTTGCCATGGAAACGCCGCTGGAAATTGCGAACACGCTGTCGCAACGGATGGAAAACCGGATTTACTTCAAGCGCGAAGATATGCAGAGCGTGTTCAGCTTCAAGCTGCGCGGCGCCTACAATAAAATGGCGCACTTGCCGCCGGCGCAACTCAAGCGCGGCGTGATCTGCGCCTCGGCCGGCAACCATGCGCAAGGCGTCGCGCTGTCGGCAGCCAAGCTCGGCTGCCGTGCCGTGATCGTGATGCCGACCACCACGCCCTCCGTCAAGATCGAAGCGGTCAAGGGCCGCGGCGGTGAAGTCGTGCTGTTCGGCGACTCGTTCACCGACGCCTACAACCATGCACTGACGCTGGAAAAGAAACTCAAGCTGACCTTCGTCCATCCCTTCGACGACCCGTATGTCATCGCCGGCCAGGGCACCGTCGGCATGGAAATACTGCGCCAGCATGCCGACCCGATCCACGCAATTTTCGTCGCCATCGGCGGCGGCGGCCTGATCTCCGGCATCGCCGCCTACGTCAAGGCGGTGCGTCCCGACATCAAGATCATCGGCGTGCAGACCACCGACTCTGACGCCATGGCGCGCAGCATCAAGGCCGGTCGCCGCATCACCCTGCCCGACGTCGGCCTGTTCTCGGACGGCACCGCGGTCAAGCTGGTCGGTGAGGAAACCTTCCGCATCACGCGCGCGCTGGTGGACGACATCATCCTGGTTGACACCGACGCGGTGTGCACCGCGATCAAGGATATCTTCCAGGACACGCGCAGCATTGTCGAGCCGGCCGGCGCACTGGCCGTGGCCGGCGCCAAGGCCTACATCGAACGCGCCAAGAACACCAAGAAGCCGATCAAGAATCAATCCCTGATCACCATCGCCTGCGGTGCCAACATGAACTTCGACCGCCTGCGTTTCGTCGCCGAAATGGCCGACGTCGGCGAGGCGCGCGAGGCGGTGTTCGCCGTGACTATTCCGGAAGAACACGGCAGCTTCAAACGCTTCTGCGAAGTGGTCGGCCCGCGCAACGTGACCGAGTTCAACTATCGCATCAGCGACGCCAAAGCGGCGCACATCTTCGTTGGCATCCAGACCAGCAGCGCCGATGAACCGGCCAAGATCGCCAAGACCTTCGAGAAGAACGGCTTCAGCACGCTCGACCTGACCCACGACGAACTGGCCAAGGTGCACATCCGCCATCTGGTCGGCGGCAAGAGCTCGCTGGCACAGGACGAACTGCTGTATCGCTTTGAATTCCCCGAGCGTCCGGGCGCGCTGATGCGCTTCCTCAGCACCATGAATCCGAACTGGAACATCAGCCTGTTCCACTACCGCAACCAGGGCGGCGACGTCGGTCGCATCCTGGTCGGCCTGCAGGTGCCGAAGAAGGAAATGAAGACGTTCCGCGCTTTCCTCGACAACCTTGGCTATCGCCATTGGGATGAAAGCAAGAACCCCCTGTACAAACTGTTCCTGGGCTGATGCCGCCAAGGACGCAACAAAGCATTCGAGAAGCACGAAGGAAGCAAGACCATGACTCACGCCGACGCAATCAACTCTCCCGACACTTCGCCGCTGGGCAAGGCGTCCGCCTATCCGGACGCCTACGATCCGTCCCTGCTGTTCCCGATTCCGCGCCAGCCCAAGCGCGACGAACTCGGCGTGACGGGCACGCTGCCGTTCTTCGGCGTCGACATCTGGAACGCGTATGAAGTGTCGTGGCTGAACCAGCGCGGCAAGCCGCAGATCGCCATCGCCACGTTCATGATCCAGGCCGATTCGCCCAACATCATCGAATCGAAGTCGTTCAAGCTGTATCTGAACTCCTTTAACCAGACACGACTGGACGACCAGCAAGCTCTGGTCGCACTCTTGCAGAAAGACCTGTCGGCAGCCGCCGGCGCCGGCGTGCAGGTGACGCTGACCGAGCCGGGAGCGTTTTCGGCGCTGCAGATGGGCGAACTCGGCGGCATGCTGCTCGATCGCCTCGACATCGAAGTCGTCGATCACCATCCGAATCCGTCGTTGCTGTCGGCCAACCACGATGAAGCCACGGTTGAAGAAACGCTGCTGTCGCATCTGCTCAAATCCAATTGCCCGGTCACCGGCCAGCCGGATTGGGGCAGCGTGCAGATCCATTACGTCGGCGCGCCGATCAATCAGGAAGCGCTGCTGAAGTACCTGATCGGTTTCCGCGAGCACAACGAATTCCACGAGCAATGCGTGGAGCGTATTTTTGTGGATGTGCTGCGTCAGTGCCGTCCGCAAAAACTTGCAGTCTATGCACGCTACACGCGTCGTGGCGGCCTCGACATCAATCCGTGGCGTAGCAATTTTTCGGCCGCGCGTGCACCTTCCAACCTGCGCAACGCGCGGCAGTAAGGCTGTCAGCGGCAGCGCTTTTTCCGGCGCTGCCGGTTTTTTGTTACAAAACCATGACGTTCCAAAGCTTTTGCCGTAACGCCCTGTCCTCGCGGCAGGCGGCGTTTTCGCGCATTTCCGCCGCAACATTTTGAAACGATTTATCCGCATTGCATAAAACTTCTTGTGCAATGATCCTGTCTCACTCTCGACTCCATCGCCAGGCAATGCTCAACGCTCGTCCCGGGCATCGCCACGTCGATTTTTTTTACGGCGAAGAAATCTGGTCAGTTTCCTGCCGGCAGCAATCGCATTTATCAATTTGGTTTGTGCAGCGCCGATTGCAATCGCCTGTCGACACCATCAACAAACAGTGAAATAGCCAATAAAAATATGAGCCAACTACTTTCCTCCCTTCGCTCCTCCCGCACCTTGCTCGCCGGCGCCTTCGCACTTGGCTGCGCTGCGACCTCGCTGCCCGCCATGGCGCAACAGAGTGACGAATTCAGCTGGTGGCAACCCATCAAGGATCACGCCTCGGAAATCGTCGACAAGGGGGACGACGCGATCTATGTTTCGGGACTGGCCCATCACGGCCGCAGCACCTATACCAAGGAAAAGCTCGACCAACTGAACGAGCACGCTTGGGGTCTCGGCTACGGCAAGACCATGCGTAACGAACGCGGCAACGACGAGTCGCTGTACGGCTTTGTACTCAAGGATTCACATCGCCACCCGCAAATCATGGCCGGTTACGCTTATGAATGGGTCTATCCGATTGGCCGCACCCCGTTGGAAGTGGGCATCGGCGGCACCGCCATGCTGATGAGCCGTCAGGATTATTTCGGCGGCGTACCATTCCCGGTACCCCTGCCGTTGGCCTCGATCGGCACCAAGAAAGCCAAGGTCATGTTCGCTTACGTTCCGCGTCTGTCGTCGAACAAGAACAGTGGCGACGTATTGCTGGTTTTTGGTCGCATCGAGATGTAATCCGGGATGGTATTTCAAGCCGGGCATTTCCCCTGCAAGGCAAGCCTGTCGCGCCGCTGCGGCGGCTTGCTGCGCTTCTTCCCGGCAATACTGTTGTTTGCATTGAAGCAACGCCGGAATTCATTGCGTAACTCCCAAAGAAGCCTATAATCCTGCACAAAAGCCTATCTAGCGCCTTCTTGTGTCATGACAAATCTTGCAAAAATCCTCTCCCCAGAGAACGTCATTCTGGATCTGGAAGTCTCCAGCAAAAAACGAGCATTCGAACAAGCCGGACTTACCTTTGAAAACAACAGCGGCATCGCCCGCTCGACTGTTTCCGAAAACCTGTTTGCCCGTGAACGACTCGGTTCCACAGGACTGGGTCACGGCGTCGCCGTTCCGCACGGCCGCATCAAGGGGCTGAAAGCACCGCTGGCGCTGTTCATGCGTCTGGCCGAGCCGATTCCTTTCGAGTCGCCCGACGGCGAACCGGTCAAGCTGCTGATCTTCCTGCTCATTCCTGACAACGTCACTCAGCAGCATCTGGAAATCCTGTCCGAAATTGCAGAGATGTTTTCGGACAACGCCTTCCGTAATGAATTGATCTCCGACCCGGACCAGGCGTCGGTCTATTCGCGCCTGGTGACCTGGCAGCCGTCGCTGGAAAAAACCAATTAAACGAAGCGCTGCGAACGATGCGATGTGTTCGCAACGGTTGCTCATACAGCTTCAACCACGCCATTGACCGCCCTATCGGAATCGGAGACCCATGCCCTCATTTACCGCGTTATCGATACAGCAACTGTATGAAGAAAATCGCGAATCGTTGCAACTGGGCTGGTTTGCCGGTTTCCCCGGCGGTGAACGCCTGATCTCCGGCGACGCCGCCTCCGCCGCCGACCAAGTCGGCCATCTGAATCTGATCCACCCCGGCCGCATCCAAGTCTTCGGCCACCAGGAAACCGAGTACTACCAACGCCTGTCGAACACCTCGCGCGCCTATCAAACCGCAGAGTTGGTGGCCGGCGAACCGCCCGCCTTCATCATCGCGCAGGGCCTGGCGACACCGCCCGACATCCTGGCGATCTGCGACGAAAAAAACATCCCATTGTTCTCGACCCCGCTGCCGGCCGCGCAAGTCATCGATTACCTGCGCGTCTACCTGTCCAAAAAACTGGCGCAGCAAATCACCATGCACGGCGTCTTCATGGACGTGCTCGGCGTGGGCGTGCTGATTACCGGCGAATCCGGACTGGGCAAGAGCGAACTTGGTCTGGAACTGATTTCACGCAGCCACGGCCTGGTCGCCGACGATGCCGTCGAATTCGCGCGCATCGCCCCCAACATGATCGAAGGCCGCTGCCCGCCGCTGCTGCAAAACCTGCTGGAAGTGCGCGGCCTGGGCCTGCTCGACATCAAGGCCATCTTCGGCGAAACCGCGGTGCGCCGCAAAATGCGCCTGAAGCTGATCGTGCACCTGGTCCGCCGCAGCACGCTGGAAGAAAATTACGAGCGCCTGCCGCTCGACGCGCAGTTCGAAGATGTCCTCGGCCTGCCGATCCGCAAAGTGGTCATCCCCGTGGCGGCCGGCCGCAACATCGCGGTGCTGCTGGAAGCGGCGGTGCGCAATACCATTCTCCAATTGCGTGGCATCGACACGCTCAAGGAATTCATCGACCGCCAGCGCAAGGCGATGAACGGCGAATAAGCCGGCGAGCGAATAAAAGCAAAGTCCGGTAAAGATTTTTATGCGTCGTGCAGAACGACAGCGCACGCGTTAAGCTGACAAGATACTGACCAATACTCAAACGTAGACTCAGGCTTGGGGTATCATCCTACTCATGCGTATCGTCCTCATTACCGGCATATCCGGCTCCGGCAAATCAGTGGCTCTCCATGTACTGGAAGACGCCGGCTATTTTTGCGTCGACAATCTGCCGCCGGCCCTGCTGCGCAATCTGGTGGAAACCCGCCAGAAAGAAGGCGACGAGGCCATGGCCGTGGCCACCGACGCGCGCAGCGCCGACTCCCTGGCCGGCCTTGGCCCTGACATCCAGTGGCTGAAAGACCAGGGCCATGACGTCAAGGTATTCTTCCTGACCGCCACCACCGAATCGCTGATCACGCGTTTTTCAGAAACGCGCCGCAGTCATCCGTTGTCGCATCGCCTGCTGCCCAACCAGAATCCGAGCGATCGCATGACGCTGACCGAGTGCATCCACAAGGAGCGCGAGATGCTGAGTGTGGTCGAAGGGCTAGGTCACGTGATCGACACCTCCAACCTGAGCGCCAACAAGTTGCGCGCCTGGATCCGCGACCTGATCGACACCAGCCGCGCCAGCCTGACGGTGCTGTTCGAATCCTTCGCATTCAAGTTCGGCGTGCCGCTCGATGCCGACTTGGTGTTCGATGTGCGCATGCTGCCCAATCCGCATTACGACCTGCGCCTGCGCCCGTTGACCGGGCGCGATGCGCCGGTGATTGAATTCCTCGAGGATTTGCCGGCGGTGCAGGATCTGCTCGGCGACATCCGCAATTTTGTGGAAAAGTGGCTGCCGTCGTTCAAGCGCGACAACCGCAGTTATCTCACCGTCGCCATCGGCTGCACCGGCGGCCAGCATCGTTCTGTGTACATCGTCGAACAGCTGGCGAAACATTTTGCGGCACACGAAAACGTCGTCGTGCGACATCGCCAGCTCAACTGACGCAAGACCAATAGGACCAACAACAGCGCGGACGATTTCAGTTCAGCAAGTCGTCGGCCTGCAATACACCCAACAATAACTTCTTGACCGGCGCCGGCAACGGCGCATCGGCAAGTTGCGCGATCGGATACCAGACATGGACCGATTCGGCGACATGCGGGCGACGCTTCTCCAGCACCACCTGATACGGTGAAATGTGCAGTTTGAAATGCGTGAAGACGTGCGAAAACGGCTGCAGCTTACGGCACGCCGCAATGGCGCCGAACGGCTGCATCGCGTTCTCCACCGCAGCGCCGAAGGCATCTGCATCGGCGCTCAGCGGCAGTTCCGGCAAGGACAGCAGGCCGCCCCAGATTCCACGGTCGGGGCGCAGTTCCAGCAGGACTTCGCTGCCTTCGCTGACCACCAGCATCATGGTTTCTTTTTCCGGCACCGCCTTCTTCGGCTTGCGCACCGGCAGTTCCGCCGTACGGCCGGTTGCCAGCGCAACACAGCGCGCCGCCAGCGGGCAGCGGTCGCAAGCAGGCTTGCCGCGTACGCACAAGGTCGCACCGAGATCCATTAATCCTTGCGTATACGATTCCATGTCGGCCTGCGGCAATAGCGCCACGGCGCGCCGCCACAACTGGTCTTCGACGGCCTTGGCGCCGGGAAAACCTTCGACGCCGAACACGCGCGCAAACACCCGCTTGACGTTGCCGTCCAAAATCGCGGCACGCTTGCCATAGGAAAACGCAGCGATCGCCGCCGCCGTCGAGCGACCGATGCCGGGCAAGTCCGCCAGCAATTCAGGATCATCAGGAAAACGGCCGCCGTATTCCGCCGCCACGCGCTGCGCGCAGCGATGCAGGTTGCGCGCGCGGGTGTAGTAACCAAGTCCGCTCCAGTGCGACATGACCGCTTCGGAAGGCGCCGCCGCGAGGCTCTCGACGGTCGGGAAACTCTGCAGGAATTTCTGATAGTACGGAATCACCGCCGTGACCTGCGTCTGCTGCAGCATGATTTCCGACAACCAGATGCGATAGGCGTCACGGGTGTTTTGCCACGGCAGCGCATGGCGGCCGTGCTGCTTTTGCCAGCCGATCACTGCCGCAGAAAAGGTCGGGTCGGCGAAATCCTGCGTCGCCTCGGCGTTGTTGAGGACGCGCTTCATCGCTGGCAGACCACGCAATAGAAGGTGGAACGCTGGCCCTGCTTGATCTGCCTGATCGGCGTGGTACAGATACGGCAAGCCTCGCCGGTGCGGCTATAGACGAAATAATTTTGCTGGAAATAACCCGACTGTCCATTGACGGCGATGAAGTCGCGCAAGCTGCTGCCACCCTGCTCAATCGCGGCGGCCAGCGTTTCGCGGATCGCCGTCACCAGCTTTTCATAGCGCGGCAGGCTGATCTTGCCGGCCGCCGTCTTGGGATTGATGCCGGCCTTGAACAGGCTTTCCGACGCATAGATGTTGCCGACGCCCACCACGATGTCGCCGGCCAACAGCACCTGCTTGATCGGCGCACTCCGGTTGCGCGTCTGGCGATGCAGCTCGCGGGCGGAGAATTTGTCTTCCAGCGGCTCCAGCCCGAGCCCGCGCAGCAAGGTGTGCTCCTCGATGTCGCCGTCGGCGTTGTCATGCCACAGGACGGCGCCAAAGCGACGCGGGTCGGTCATGCGCATGACGCTCCTGACCGGCTTGCCGACCATCAGGTCGAAATGGTCGTGCTTTTGCGGCACGATGCCGGGCGGCAGAACGCGAAGATGCCCCGACATGCCAAGATGCACGATCAAGGTGCCGTGGTCGAAATTGATCAGCAGATATTTGCCGCGGCGTCCGGTCGACCGGATCACGCATCCGGCCACCCGCTCGTTCAGGTCGGTGGGAAACGGCCAGCGCAATCCGCTGTGGCGCGTCACCACGCCCGCAACCGTCTGCCCCTCGAGATGGGGAGCGACGCCGCGCCGGGTGACTTCTACTTCTGGTAATTCGGGCATGGAACGATGACTTCTCTGGCTGAGCGGAACTGGCTGTGGGGAAAACAATAGAGTCGTAAATAAGGACGCGGGTGGGTAAACGCAAGACGGCCATGGACAGCTATGATAAGGCACATGCAGGCAGATGGTTTACACTCGCTTACACCAAGAAACATGCGGTTGGGCGTAAAATTAATATTTGCCTGCCCGCTCGCTCGTTCTTGCCGGATTATTTCCAGATCACCCCAGGATTACACTTGAAAAAACCTCTCGCCATTGTAACGCTCTCTCTCATGCTTTCGGCATGCGCAAGCCTGCAGCAACCCAGCGAGACCGATGCGGCTCCCGCTGCGAGCGGCAAGAAACAAACCCTGGTCAAAGCCTCGTCGGCGCGCAAGGGACAAGCGAAGGCCAAGGCCCAGCAGCCGGAAGACGTGGTGCCGCCGGCCGAGCTGAGCGAAGAAATCCTGTTCAAGATCCTCAGTTCCGAAATCGCCTTCCAGCGCGGCCAATGGCAAGCTGCTTACGTGACCCTGCTGGGCACGGCGCAGCAAACCCGCGATCCGCGCCTGGCCAAACGCGCCGCCGAAATCGCCCTGGCGGCGCGGCGCCCCAACGAAGCGCTGGCCGCCGTGCGCCTCTGGACTGAACTGGCGCCGCATTCGGATGAAGCGCTGCAAAATTACCTGGGCCTGATCATGTTGGGCGACAACATCGGCGAAATCCAGCCGCTCTTGACCCAACGCCTGGCCGAAGCCGCCCCGCAGGCGCGCGGCCCGATGATCCTGCAAATCCAGCGTTTGCTCAGCCGTGCGCGCGACAAGACCGCTGCATTCAACATCCTGCAAGCGGTGACTGCACCGTATCCGAACCTGGTTGAAACTCATCTCGCCCTGTCTCAAGGCGCATTCGCCAACCGCGATGCAGTGCGCGCGCGCGACGAAGCCAATCAGGCGCTCAAGCTCAAGCCGGATTCCGAGCTGGCGATCCTGACGCTGGCGCAAGTCACCCAGGATCCGGCGGAAGCCATGAAGCTGGTGGCTGATTTCCTGAAAAAATATCCCGACGCGCGCGAAGTCCGCATCGCCTATGCGCGCGGCCTGGTTGAACAGAAGCAGTTCGAACAGGCGCGCAGCCAGTTCCAGGTTTTGCTGAAAGACGATCAGGAAGATCTGACCACCTTGTTCGCGCTGGGCATCCTCAATGTGCAGACCAATCATCTGCCTGAGGCTGAGACTTACCTCAAACGCTATCTCCAGGTGCTGGCCACCCAGCCCGAAGATGAGCGCGACCCGACCCAGGCGCTGCTGCTGCTGTCGCAGATCGCCGAAGAACGCAACGACATCCCGGCCGCGCTCAAATGGCTGGAGCAGGTCGAACCTGGCGAAGCCTATATCAATGTGCAGATCCGTCGCGCCCAGTTGCTGGTCAAGCGCGGCGACATCAACGGCGCCCGCGCTGTATTGCAACAGGCGCAAGCCGAAGCCGGCAACGACCGCGAACAAATGCAGCTGATCCAGGGCGAAGCCCAGGTCCTGCGTGACGGCGAGCGTTACCAGGATGCCGCCGACGTACTGTCGGCAGGACTCAAACGCTTCCCGGAAAGCACCGACCTGCTGTACGACTACGCCATGGTCACCGACAAGACCGGTAACTACAAGGACATGGAAACCGCGCTACGCAAAATCATCGAGCTGACCCCCAACAACCAGCACGCCTATAACGCGCTCGGCTATTCGTTCGCCGATCGCAATATCCGCCTGCCGGAAGCAGTCACGCTGATCAAGAAGGCGGTGCAACTGGCGCCGGAAGACGCCTTCATCGCCGACAGCCTGGGCTGGGCGGAATTCCGCCTGGGCAACCTCGACGAAGCCGAAAAGGAATTGCGCCGCGCCTACGCCCTGCGTCCCGATCCGGAAATCGGCATCCACCTCGGAGAAATCTTGTGGGCGCGCGGCAAGCAGGACGAAGCCAAGCGCCTGTGGCGCGAAGCCCAGTCGAAAGATCCGAAGAACGACGTCCTGAAGAGCACGCTGGATCGCCTCAAGGTGCAGTTGTAATGCTGATCTTGATGCAAGAATGCGATTACAGCTCATGATGCGATTATTCAAACATGCGGCCGCAAGCGGCCTGGTGCTGCTGGCCGCCGGTTGCGCCAGCCTCTCTCCGCAAGACGGCAAAGACAACGGTCCCGCACTGGAGCGCCGCTACAGCGACGCCATCGATCTCGGCGGCCGGCTATCGGTGCGCTATGAACAGGAGGGGCGCGAGCAGGCCGTACACGGCAGTTTCACCTGGAACCAGAGCGCGCGCCATGTCGTCGTGACCTTGTTGTCGCCGCTGGGACAAACTCTGGCGACGATCGACATCAAGCCCGGCATTGCCGTATTGACACAATCGGGCAAGCCGCCGATGACCGCCGCCGATGTCGACATTCTCACCGAACAGGCGCTGGGCTGGCCCTTGCCGATTTCAGGCCTGCGCGACTGGCTGCAAGGCTTCGGACGCGGCGCCGACGGCAAACTGTTCGTAGCCCAGCCAGCCGCCGACACCGTGCGCCAGACGACGCGCGACGGTTGGAGCCTGAGCTACGGCGAATGGCAGGAAGGCGCGGCCAACACCGCCTCCAACCATCCCAAACGCATCGACCTGGCGCGTGAGACAAAACAAGCCGGTCCGGTTGCCATCCGCATCGTGATCGACAGTTGGAAAAACACCAGCACTCAATAATCACGAAGCCGCCGGCGTTTTGACGTCCTCCCTTCGCTTTCCAGAATCATTCCATGCCCGCAAGCCTTTTCGACTGCCCCGCCCCGGCCAAACTGAACCTGTTCCTGCACGTGACCGGCCGCCGCGCGGATGGCTATCATCTGCTGCAAACAGTGTTCCAGCTGGTCGATCGCAGCGACGCGCTGGATTTCACTGTGCGCGACGACGGCGTCATCCATCGCACCAATGACATCCCGGGCGTACCTGCCGATACCGACCTGGTGGTGCGCGCCGCACGCCTGTTGCAGGCGGCGAGCGGCAACCCCGGGCTGGGTGCCGATATCACCGTGCGCAAGCAATTGCCCATGGGCGGCGGTCTCGGCGGCGGTTCATCGGACGCCGCGACGACGCTGATCGCGCTCAATCACCTGTGGCAAACCGGCCTGACGCGCGCGCAATTAATGGCGCTGGGCCTGCAACTGGGCGCCGACGTGCCGTTTTTCGTGTTCGGCGGCAATGCTTTCGCCGAAGGCGTCGGCGAAGACCTTTTGCCTGTGAAAACTGTAGATTGCTGGTTCGTGGTGATCGAACCGGGCGTGTCGATTCCCACCGCGATAATTTTTTCGTCGCAGGAATTGACAAGGGATACGAAAGTGGTCAAAATAACGGACTTTCCTGAAGCGCATAATCTTCTTTACAGCGACTTCGGAAAAAACGACTTAGAAGTGGTGGCTGCCAAGCAGTTTCCTCCTGTCGCTGAAGCCATCAAGTGGCTCAAGACATTTGGAAATGCAAGGATGACCGGATCCGGCGCTTGTGTGTTCTGTGCTTTTGAACATGAACATCAGGCCGACGAAGTGCTGAAACAGATGCCTTCACAATGGATCGGATGGAAAGCCAAAGCGATGCAGGAACATCCTCTCGCCCATTTGACGAAGTCGTAGCCAAGAATTGGTTTGACGGCGAATGACAGACGATGCAGGCAGAAGCGCAGCGGATCGTTCGGCGACAGACAGCAGATTGCGTAGGGGAATCGCCAAGTTGGTTAAGGCACTGGATTTTGATTCCAGCATTCCAAGGTTCGAATCCTTGTTCCCCTGCCATTAAATTTGGGCAATAGTGAAGCGCCCATCAAGAAATAGAAAAGCCAAAGAGATAAGCCGCCAACGCAAGACTGTACAAGTCGAGCATTGTCGGCTTTTCGACTTTTAAACGATTGCATTCAGGGATACCCACATGGCAAACGAAAACCTGATGGTTTTTACCGGCAGCGCCAATCCAGAACTGGCGCAAGGCGTCGTTGAAAAACTCGGTATCCCTCTGGGCAAGGCCAATGTGTCGAAGTTCTCCGACGGTGAAGTGATGGTCGAGATCAACGAAAACGTCCGCGGCAAAGACGTCTTCGTGCTGCAGTCCACCTGCGCACCGACCAACGACAACCTGATGGAAATCATGATCATGGTCGACGCGCTCAAGCGCGCATCGGCCGGTCGCATCACCGCCGCGATTCCTTACTACGGCTATGCGCGCCAGGACCGCCGTCCACGCTCCGCCCGTGTTGCGATTTCGGCCAAGGTCGTTGCCAACATGCTGCAGGAAGCCGGCGTTGAACGCGTCCTGATCATGGATTTGCACGCCGACCAGATTCAAGGCTTCTTCGACATTCCGGTCGACAACATCTATGCATCGCCGATTTTGCTGGGCGACCTGGTGAGCAAGAACTACGACGACCTGCTGGTCGTGTCGCCTGACGTCGGCGGCGTGGTGCGCGCCCGTGCCCTGGCCAAGCGCCTCGGCTGCGACCTGGCGATCATCGACAAGCGCCGCCCGAAGGCGAACGTGTCGGAAGTCATGAACATCATCGGCGAAGTCGAAGGCCGCAACTGCGTGATCATGGATGACATGGTCGACACCGCCGGCACGCTGACCAAGGCCGCCGAAGTGTTGAAAGAGCGCGGCGCCAAGAAAGTCGTCGCCTACTGTACGCACCCTGTGCTGTCCGGCCCGGCGCTGGATCGCATCGCCAATTCGCCGCTGGACGAGCTGGTCGTCACCGACACGATTCCGCTGTCGGACGCCGCCAAGGCCTGCGGCAAGATTCGCCAACTGACTTGCGCCAGCCTGCTGGCCGAGACGTTCAAGCGCATCAGCAAGGGCGACTCGGTGATGTCGCTGTTTGCAGAATAAGTTTTCAGTTTCAGTTTTAATCCCGTCATGAAAATGACGGGATCCTTGAATCCCCTGGTCGCGGGGGATTTTTAACGCGAGACGACAGTCCCGCAACCTTTGGAGTTTCACATGAAAGTTATCGCATTTCCACGCAAAGAGCAGGGGACCGGAGCGAGCCGCCGCCTGCGTATTGCTGGTCAAACACCAGCCATCGTCTACGGTGGCACAGCTGCACCGCTGAACATCGCTCTGGACCACAACGCGCTGTACCACGCGTTGAAGAAAGAAGCCTTCCACTCGTCGATCCTCGACCTGGAAATCGAAGGCAAGGTTGAACAAGTTCTGCTGCGCGACTTCCAAGTCCACGCATACAAGCAACTGGTTCTGCACGTTGACTTCCAACGCGTCGATGCATCGCAAAAGATCCACGTCAAGGTGCCTCTGCACTTCGTGAACGCTGAAGTCTCGCCAGCCGTCAAGCTGTCGTCGGGCATCATCAGCCACGTCATGACCGAACTGGACATCTCCTGCCTGCCTAAGGATCTGCCGGAATTCGTTTCCGTCGATCTGGCGAAGCTGGAAGTCGGCCACTCGATCCACTTGGCTGACCTGAAGCTGCCAAACGGCGTGACTGCTGTTTCGCAAGAAAACCTGACAGTTGCTACCGCTTCGGTACCGGCAGGCAAGGTCGAAGCTGAAGGCGAAACGCCTGCAGCAGGCGACGCTGAAGCGAAGTAATCTTCGATTCAGTCAAGCTCAGCAGCAATAAAAAACCCGCTTCGGCGGGTTTTTTTATTGCCTGCATTTCCAGCATAGGCCCGGCGTCGGCAACAAGCCGACGCCATCACCAGGACTACCGTCCCAACCACGCCTTGCGCTTGCGTACCAAAGCAACCGGCTTGTCTTGCGCCGTCAGCGTTACTTGCGGCGCGCCGTCATTCTTCAGTTTGACCTTGAAACACATCAGCTCGTCACGACGGAATACGTGCAAGTCGACTACGTCATTCTCGTTGTAACGCGCCAGCAAGCCGTCCATGCCTGCCGCTGGAATACGTACGCCATCCAGCGCCACCAGGCGATCGCCCGCCGACAACCCGGCGCGCTGCCCTGCTCCGCCTTCATACACACTGGCAAGCTTGGCGTCGCCGCCATCGCGCGTCACACGGACGTTCATGCCCGGTCTGACGTCGTTGCGCACGTCAGCATAGGTGATGCCGAACGGCGCCACCAGCTGCTCCAGCGGCACATCTTCGGTACCGCGGATATAACGATCAAAGAAACGCTTCAGCTTCACGCCGCTGACTTCTTCGAACAAGGCCTCCGCGTCTTCCTCACCGACGCCCTTGCCGCCCTTGCGACTATAGAAATCACGGCCGAAGCGCTGCCACAGCGCCAGCATCACATCGTCCAGCGATTTGCGGCCGTTGGTTTCGGCGCGGATCGTCAGGTCGAGACCCAGCGCCACCAGCGAACCCTTGGTGTAATAGCTGACGATCGCGTTCGGCGCGTTTTCATCCTGGCGATAGTATTTGACCCAGGCGTCAAAGCTTGACTCGGCCACGCTCTGCTTGCGACGGCCGCTGCCGCGCAAGACGCCATTGGTGGTCTTCGACAGCATCTTCAGATAATCCGGCGTATCGATCAGGCCGGTGCGCACCAGGAACAGATCGTCGTAATAACTGGTAAAACCCTCGAACAGCCACAGCAGCGAGGTGTAACCCTCTTCCCGCAAATCATACGGCGCGAACATCGCCGGCTTGATGCGCTTGACGTTCCAGGTGTGGAAATATTCGTGGCTGCACAAGCCGAGATAGGTGCGATAGCCATCGGTCGATTCCGCCCTGCCCTTGACCGGCAGATCGCTGCGCGCGCAGATCAGCGCGGTCGAAGCACGATGCTCCAGACCACCGTAGCCATCGCCGACAACCATGGTCATGAAAACGTAGCGCGACATCGGCGCGCGCTTGCTTTTCGGTTCAAAGAAGGCAATCTGCGCTTCACAAATCTTCTTGAGATCGGCGGACAAGCGCGCCAGATCCAGGTTAGGCACATTGCCGGTGATGACGATGTCGTGCGGCACGCCATGTGCCGTGAACGTGGCCAGCGCGAAGTCGCCAAGCTCGACCGGATGATCGATCAGCTCGTCGTAATCGCCGGCGACATAGGTGCCGAAGCCATAACGCTTGGCCTTGAGTTCGGGCAGGGACGTCGCCACGCGCCAGCGCTTGTAGGCGTCGCCGTCCGGACGGCGGATGTCGACGATATGTTGCGACTGCTCCTGCCCTTCCACGCGCAGGAACACGCTGGTGCCGTTGAAGAACGCATGGGTCTGGTCCAGATGCGCGGTGCGCACCGACAAGTCCCAGGCGTAGACCTGATAGCTCAGCGTCAGTGGGCCAGTGCACGGTGCGGCGCGCCAGGTATGTTTGTCGAGTTTCCGCAGCGCGACTTTCTTGCCGCCGGCTTCGCCTCGGATCTGGACGATGTTGCGCGCGAATTCGCGAATCATGTAGCTGCCGGGAATCCACGCCGGCAAGGAAAATACCTGGCCGTCGGCAGCCGGCGCATCGACTGTCAGGGTGACGTCGAACACGTGGGCGGTGCAGTCGTTGGAGGTGATGCTGTAGCGAATCGGGGTGGTCATGTTGTTCTTCGGTTATCGTCGGCAGGAGCGACGACAGGCCCTGTCTGAAAAGTGAAATTCAATTGTACTTGAGCAAGGCTGATCCGGGCTGACACCCGGCTGATTTCCGTCCCCCGCACTCATCCTGCGGCTGAGCTTCAAAGTAAAAAAGCCGGAGAGACTTTCGTCAATCCGGCTTTTTTACTGCGTTCGCTTTTTACAGTGTCGTATCAGCGCGGCAGCACCGAAGAACCCATCAGGAACTCATCGACGGCGCGTGCGCATTGACGGCCTTCACGGATCGCCCAGACCACCAGCGACTGGCCGCGGCGCATGTCGCCTGCGGCAAACACCTTGTCGACCGAAGTCTTGTAGCAGCCTTCGCCGTCAGTTGTCGCCTTGACGTTGCCGCGTTGGTCCTTGTCGACACCGAACGATTCCAGTACTTGCTGCACCGGCGAGACGAAGCCCATGGCCAGCAGCACCAGGTCGGCCTTCATTTCGAATTCGGAGTTCGGCACTTCCTGCATTTTGCCGTCCTTCCATTCGACGCGCGCGGCGATCAGCTTTTCAACTTTGCCGTTCTTGCCTTCCAGACGCTTGGTCGCCACTGCCCAATCGCGGTCGCAACCTTCTTCATGCGACGACGACGTGCGCAGCTTGGTTGGCCAGTACGGCCAGACCATCGGCTTGTTTTCCGTTTCCGGCGGTTGCGGCATCAGTTCGAACTGGGCCACCGAAGCAGCGCCGTGACGGTTCGAGGTACCGACGCAGTCGGAACCGGTATCGCCGCCGCCGATCACGACCACGTGCTTGTCGGTCGCCATGATCTGGCCCTTGAGCTTGTCGCCGGCGTTGACCTTGTTTTGCAGCGGCAGGAATTCCATGGCGAAATGCACGCCCTTCAATTCACGGCCCGGCACCGGCAAGTCGCGTGGCAGTTCTGCACCGCCGGCGATGACGACGGCGTCAAAGTCTTTCTTCAGGTCGTCAGGCGAAACCGTTTCCTTGGACCAGTTGGTGATGTTGGCCGGAAAATCCTTGCCCACCAAGGTGCTGGTGCGGAAGACGACGCCTTCTGCTTGCATCTGCTCGACGCGCAGGTCGATGTGCGACTTTTCCATCTTGAAGTCGGGGATGCCGTAACGCAGCAGGCCGCCGACGCGATCGTTCTTTTCGAACACGGTGACGTCATGGCCGGCGCGCGCCAGCTGTTGTGCGGCGGCCATGCCGGCGGGACCGGAGCCGACCACGGCGACTTTCTTGCCGGTCTTGACGGCGGCCGGTTGCGGCGTGACCCAGCCGTTTTCCCAGCCCTTGTCGATGATGAAATGCTCGATCGACTTGATGCCGACAGCGTCGCTGTTGATGCCGAGCGTGCAGGCGGATTCGCACGGCGCCGGGCAGATGCGGCCGGTGAACTCAGGGAAGTTGTTGGTCGAGTGCAGCGTGTCCAGCGCTTCCTTGTAGTCGCCGCGATAGACCAGGTCGTTCCAGTCGGGAATGATATTGTTGACCGGGCAGCCGTTGTTGCAGAACGGGATGCCGCAATCCATGCAGCGTGCGCCTTGCACTTTGGCTTCCGCGTCGCCCAGATGCAGGACGAATTCCTTGTAGTGCTTCATGCGCGACTGCGGCGCTTCGCTCGCCTCTTTCAGGCGCTCATATTCCATAAAGCCGGTTACTTTACCCATTTTCCACTCACATTCTTCGCTAAGGATAGGCGGCGGGCGATTCTGTCGTTGTCGTTATCAGAATCGCCGGCCTTGCGTTATTTCAGATCTGGCCGAGGACCGAGGATTGCGGCTTACGCCGGCACCTTGTCCTTCGGGGCCGCTTTGGCTGCATTGAGTTCGCCCAGCGCACGTTTGTACTCGGTCGGGAAGACCTTGACGAACTTGCCGCGCGACGCCGCCCAGTTGTCCAGCAGGTAGCGCGCGCGCGTGCTGCCGGTGTACTTGAAGTGACGTTCGATCAGGCCACGCAGGATGACTTCATCGGTCTGGCCGTTGCCGCCGCGTTGCAGGCTGTGCCAGATTGCGCGATCGGTCGAGGCTTCCTGTTCGGTGTCGGACAGGACCTTGTCCAATGCGACCATCGCCAGGTTGCATTTGCCTGCGAAGTCGCCGGCTTCGTCGTAGACGTAAGCAATGCCGCCGGACATACCCGCTGCGAAGTTGCGGCCGGTTGCGCCCAGCACGACGACGGTGCCGCCGGTCATGTATTCGCAACCATGGTCGCCGGTGCCCTCCACCACGGCGATGGCGCCGGAGTTACGCACCGCAAAACGCTCGCCGACCACGCCGTTGATGAATGCTTCGCCGGAGGTTGCGCCGTACAGTACGGTGTTGCCGGAGATCATGTTGTCGACCGCACGGCCGCGGAACTCGGTGTTGGGACGCACGATGATGCGGCCGCCCGACAAGCCCTTGCCGACGTAGTCGTTGCCTTCGCCGACCAGGTCCAGTGTCACACCGTGCGCCAGGAACGCGCCAGCCGATTGGCCTGCGGTGCCTTGCAGCTGGATGTGGATGGTGTCGTCCGGCAGGCCTTCGTTGCCGTAGCGCTTGGCCACTTCACCCGACAACATGGCGCCGACGGTGCGGTTCAGGTTGCGGATCGGCGAGATGAAGGAAACCTTCTCGCCCTTTTCCAGCGCGATCTTGGCTTGTGCGATCAGCTTGTGATCGAGTGCCTTGTCCAGACCGTGGTCCTGGTTTTCGGTATGGAAGTACGGTGTCGCGCTGACCGGTTGATAGAAGATCTTGCTGAAGTCCAGACCTTGCGCCTTCCAGTGTTGGATGGCCTTGGTGCGGTCCAGCAGATCGGAACGGCCGATCAGTTCGTTGAAGGTACGGATGCCCAGTTGCGCCATGATCTGACGCGCTTCTTCGGCGATGAAGAAGAAGAAGTTGACCACGTGTTCAGGCTTGCCGGAGAACTTGGCGCGCAAGACAGGATCCTGCGTCGCGACGCCGACCGGGCACGTGTTCAGATGGCATTTGCGCATCATGATGCAGCCTTCGACCACCAGCGGTGCGGTAGCAAAACCGAATTCGTCCGCGCCCAGCAGCGCGCCGATGACGACGTCGCGACCGGTCTTCATCTGACCGTCGGCCTGTACGCGGATGCGATTGCGCAAACCGTTCAGCACCAGGGTCTGCTGGGTTTCGGCCAGGCCGAGTTCCCATGGCGAACCGGCATGCTTGATCGAGGACAGCGGCGATGCGCCGGTGCCGCCGTCATGGCCGGCGATCACGACGTGATCCGACTTGGCCTTGGCAACACCTGCGGCAACCGTGCCGACACCGACTTCCGACACCAGCTTGACCGAGATCGAGGCGCGCGGATTGACGTTCTTCAGATCGTGGATCAGTTGCGCCAGATCTTCGATCGAATAGATGTCATGGTGCGGCGGCGGCGAAATCAGGCCAACGCCCGGCACCGACACGCGCAATGTCGCGATGTAATCGGTAACCTTGTGGCCCGGCAGCTGACCGCCTTCGCCCGGCTTCGCGCCCTGCGCCATCTTGATCTGGATCTGATCGGCGGAGATCAGGTATTCAGCCGACACGCCGAAACGACCGGATGCCACCTGCTTGATGCGCGAACGGAGCGAGTCGCCGGCTTGCAGCGGGATGTCGACTTCGATGACGTCCTTGCCGATTTCCGAGGCCAATGTCGCGCCTTGCTTGATCGGGATGCCCTTCAGTTCGTTGCGATAGCGATTGACGTCTTCGCCGCCTTCGCCGGTGTTGGACTTGCCGCCGATGCGGTTCATCGCAATCGCCAGCGTGGCGTGTGCTTCGGTCGAGATCGAACCCAGCGACATCGCGCCGGTGGCGAAACGCTTGACGATTTCCTTGGCTGGCTCGACTTCATCGATCGAGATCGCCTTCGACGGATCGATCTTGAATTCGAACAGGCCGCGCAAGGTCATGTGGCGCTTGGATTGATCGTTGATGATCTGCGCGTATTCCTTGTACGAATTAAAGTTGTTCGCGCGGGTCGAGTGCTGCAGCTTGGCGATCGCATCCGGCGTCCACATGTGTTCTTCACCGCGAATACGGAAGGCGTATTCACCGCCGGCGTCCAGCGCGTTGGCCAGCACCGGATCGGTGCTGAAGGCAGCGCGATGCAGACGCAGCGCTTCTTCGGCGACTTCGAACACGCCGATGCCTTCGACGTTCGATGCAGTGCCCTTGAAGTACTTGTCCACCAGCGCCTTGTTCAGGCCGATGGCTTCGAAAATCTGCGCGCCGCAGTAGGACATGTAGGTCGAAATACCCATCTTCGACATGACCTTCAGCAAGCCCTTGCCGATCGCCTTCTGGAAGTTGTAGATCGCCTTGTCGCCCGACAGCTCGCCTGGCAAACCCTTGGCCATTTCGGTCAGGGTGTCCATTGCCAGGTAGGGGTGGATCGCTTCCGCGCCATAGCCTGCCAGCAGTGCAAAGTGATGCGTTTCACGTGCGGAACCGGTGTCTACCACCAGGCCGGTCGAGGTACGCATGCCTTTGCTGACCAGATGCAAGTGAATCGCGGAAGTAGCCAGCAGCGCAGGAATTGCGACTTGCTCGGAGTCCACCTTGCGGTCCGAAATGATCAGGATGTTGTGGCCCGACTTGACGGCGTCAACGGCCTTGGCGCACAGCGAGGCCAGGCGTGCTTCGATGCCTTCCTTGCCCCATGCGACCGGATAGCAGATATTCAGTTCGTGCGACTTGAACTTGCCACCGGTGTGCGCGCTGATGTTGCGCAGCTTGGCGATGTCGGCATAGTCCAGAATCGGCTGCGACACTTCCAGGCGCATCGGCGGGTTGATGTTGTTGGTGTCGAGCAGGTTTGGACGCGGGCCGATGAAGGACACCAGCGACATGACCATGGCTTCGCGGATCGGATCAATCGGCGGGTTGGTCACTTGCGCAAACAGCTGCTTGAAGTAGTTGTAGAGCGTCTTGTTCTTGTTGGACATGACGGCCAGCGGCGAGTCGTTGCCCATCGAACCGATCGCTTCTTCACCGGCCGAGGCCATCGGCGCCATCAGGAACTTGACGTCTTCCTGGGTGTAGCCGAACACTTGCTGGCGATCCAGCAGCGGAATGGTCGAACCGGATTCAAACGGCTCGGCCTTGAGTTCGTCGAGCTTGACGCGCACCGACGAAATCCATTGCTTGTACGGCTTGGCGTTGGCGTAAGTGTCTTTCAGTTCCTTGTCGTCGATGATGCGGCCGGCGTCGAGGTCGATCAGGAACATCTTGCCCGGTTGCAGGCGCCACTTCTGGATGATCTTGGATTCAGGAATCGGCAGCACGCCGGATTCCGACGCCATCACCACCAGGTCGTCGTCGGTCACGATGTAACGCGCCGGACGCAGACCGTTGCGGTCCAGCGTGCCGCCGATGTGACGGCCGTCAGTGAACGCCAGGGCGGCCGGGCCGTCCCATGGTTCCATCATCGCAGCGTGGTATTCGTAGAAGGCGCGACGGTTGTCGTCCATCAGGGTGTGGTTTTCCCAGGCTTCCGGCACCATCATCATCATGGCTTGCGCCAGCGGATAGCCTGCCATCAGCAACAGTTCCAGCGCATTATCGAAGCACGCGGTGTCGGACTGGCCCTCATAAATCAGCGGGAACAATTTCTTCAGGTCGTCGCCCAGCACGGCCGACTGCATCACGCCTTCGCGTGCGCGCATCCAGTTGAAGTTGCCCTTGACGGTGTTGATTTCGCCGTTGTGGGCGATCAGGCGGTACGGGTGAGCCAGCGGCCACTCAGGGAAAGTGTTGGTCGAGAAGCGTTGGTGCACCAGCGCCAGCGCGGACACGCAGCGCGGATCTTGCAGGTCCTTGTAGTACACGCCGACCTGGTCGGCCAGCAGCAGGCCCTTGTAGACCACGGTGCGCGCCGACATCGACGGCACGAAGAATTCCTTGCCGTGGATCAGGTTCAGCGCCTGGATGGCGTGGCCGGACGATTTGCGGATCACGTACAGTTTGCGTTCCAGCGCGTCGGTGACCATGATGTCCGGACCGCGGCCGATGAAGATCTGACGGATGACCGGTTCTTTTTCACGCACGGTCGGCGACATCGGCATGTCCATGTCGACCGGCACGTCGCGCCAGCCCAGCACGACCTGGCCTTCAGCCAGCACCGAACGCTCGATTTCCTGTTCACAGGCGATGCGGGAAGCGTTTTCCTTTGGCAGAAACACCATACCGACGCCGTATTCGCCAGGCGGCGGCAGTTCAACGCCCTGCTTGGACATTTCTTCGCGATAGTACTGATCGGGAATCTGGATCAGGATACCAGCGCCGTCGCCCATCAGCGGATCTGCACCGACCGCACCCCGGTGGTCCAGATTCTTCAGGATGAGCAAGCCTTGCTCAACGATGGAATGGTTTTTCTTGCCCTTGATATGGGCGATAAAACCGACACCACAGGCGTCGTGTTCATTAGCTGGGTCGTATAGGCCTTGCGCGTGCATAACGGTGCTCCACCACTTTGAGAGTAAGGGTTTAAGGATAGTGCACTGCACCCAAATCTTCAATAAGAACAAAAGGGGTCAGAGTAAAATTAAAAACCTTGGAATTTTTAATAATTTTTAATTAGGGACAGAGTAAAGAAATATCGCCTCTACCTTCTCTAATTCCTTGTATTTATTGAGATTTACTCCACCAGCCTTCCCGCTGGATCGCTTTCAGAAGGGGCAATTTCCTCAATTTTCTTCATCGGGCGGCCGCGCTTTGCCGGACTGACCCGGCGGCTGACCTGCTTTTCCAGCCCGCTTTTGTACTCTTCCGCCCCCAAGGCCCAACCCTTCAGTGTGGCCTGACTGATGGCGTCGACCTCGGCCTGCTCCAGCGACTGTTCCGCCTGCAGCTTGTAGGCGATTTCGCGGTCAAACGGCGTATTACCCAGCGCCCAATACACACGATGATCGGTAATCAATGGGTCCGGCTTTGCGCCAATGTGATGCATATAGCTTGACCAAGGGTAATCCAATGCGCTGCCGACCAGGCCGTTGCGCACCGGATTGAGCTCGATGTAGCGACTGCACAGTAACAGGTAGCGCTCCGCATCCAGCACCGTCGCCTTGTAGCGTCCCTGCCATAGAGTGCCGCTGCGCTGATATTTCTGGTTGATGTAGGGCACGTAATACCGCCCTACCCACTGCATCATTCGTGCCAGCCCGTCGGTATCGGCCGGCGTGGCGAGCAAATGCACGTGGTCCGGCATCAGGACGTAAGCATGGATGGCGACCTTGAAGCGTTTGGACCCTTCCTTGAGCCAGTCGAGGAAAGCGGCATGGTCGGCAGCATCGCGAAATACGACCTGGCCGTCGTGGCCGCGCTGGATGATGTGATGAGGCTGATGCGGAACAACCAGGCGGGGCAGACGAGCCATAGGAAAAGGAATGAAAAATCAAAAGAAAAGAGCCGGAGCGATTCACGATTGTAAATCACTCCGACCCTAATTTATTCAGCCTTTATGGATCCAACGGGTATCAGGCCGGCACTTTCTTTTTGGACAACACCAGGCTGATCAGCACCGATGCCAGCAGGATAGCAGCAACCACCAGCAGTGAAATCATCACCGGAATGTGGAACCAGTACGCCAGCAGCATCTTGCCGCCCACGAACACCAGCACCAGCGCCAGACCGTACTTGAGGTAGTGGAAACGGTCCGCCACGTCGGCCAGCAGGAAGTACAGCGCCCGCAAACCCATGATCGCAAACATGTTTGACGTGAACACGATGAACGGGTCAGTCGTGATCGCAAAAATCGCCGGGATGCTGTCGACCGCGAAGACCAGGTCCGTCACTTCGATCAGGATGAGCACCAGCATCAGCGGTGTGAAATAGCGCACGCCATTGCGCATGGTGAAGAACTTCTCGCCGTCGTACTCATTGCTGATACGCATGTGCTTGCGCAGGAATTTCAACAGCGGGTTGTCGTTGAGATCGCTCTCCTTGTCCGCAAAGATCAGCATCTTGATACCGGTCACGATCAGGAATGCGCCGAACAGGTACATGATCCAGCTGAACTGCGCGATCAGCCATGCGCCCAGCAAGATCATCACGGCGCGCATGATGATGGCGCCGACCACGCCGTACAACAACACGCGCCGCTGCATTTCCGCCGGCACCGCGAAGTAGCCGAAGATGACCAGGAACACGAAGATGTTATCCACCGACAGCGACTTCTCGATCAGGTAGCCGGACAGGAACTCCAAGCTCTTCTGGTTCGCGAATTCGCGCCCGACGCTGTGATCCAGGTACCACCACAGCAAACCGCTGAACAGCAGCGCCAGCATCACCCAGGCCACCGACCAGCCAAGGGCTTCCTTGACGGTCACCTTGTGCGCATGGCGACCGCCCAGCACCAGCATGTCGAATGCCAGCATGCCGAGCACGAATACGATAAAGCCGCCCCACATCAGCGGACTTGCAAAACTTTCTACACCGTTCACGGTATTTCCCCTTTGTTATTCAAATGCATCGATACATTGATACGTCAGTCGAAATCGAAGATCTCGCCCAGAAAACCCTTCTTCTTGCGCGACCGGTAATCCGAATGGTCCTTGTACTCGCGGCCGTGGCCGAAGCGGTCGTCGTAGCCGCGCTGCTGCTGTTGCGGTGGCGCATATTGATGCGGCGCCGGCGCGCGGGCGGCAACAACTTGCGGCGCCGCTGTCTGGGCACGTTCGATCAGTTTGTCGAGTTCACCGCGATCAAGCCAGACGCCGCGGCATTGCGGGCAATAATCGATCTCCACGCCCTGACGATCGCTCATGCTCAGATTGACGGTAGTGCAAACGGGACATTTCATGTTGGCCTCCATGGCTGTGCAATAGACAGGTGCCACTTTAGCCAAATTCGATACTCTTGAAAATTCGAATATACTTTTCATTATCTTCGTAAAAACCGATGTATTGAAACACCATGGCCGCGCTCAATTACAAACATCTGCACTACTTCTGGACCGTCGCCAAGACCGGCGGCATCGCCCGCGCCGGCGAGCGCCTCCATCTCACCGCGCAGACCATCAGCGGGCAGATCACGCTGTTCGAGGAGACGCTCGGCTATAAACTGTTCAACCGCGTCGGCCGCAAGCTGGAACTCAACGACGCCGGCCGTACCGTGTTTGCGTATGCCGACCAGATTTTCACCCTCGGGGAAGAACTCGAGGAAGTGATGCGCTTTCGCCCCGGCGGCAGACCGTTGCAGTTCCGTGTCGGGGTCGCCGATGCTGTGCCCAAGACCATCGCCTACCTGTTGCTGGAAACTGCATTGAAGCTGGAAGATCCGGTGCGCATCGTCTGCCGCGAAGGCAAGCTCAATAACCTGCTCGGCGACCTCGCCATCCATCGGCTCGACATCGTCATCGCGGACAGCCCGATGCCGGGCAACATTGACGTGCGTGGCTATAGCCACTTGCTGGGCGAATGCAGCACCAGCTTTTTCGCCACGCCTGCGCTGGCCAAAGTGCACAAGAAGAATTTCCCGCAGAGTCTGGATGGCGCCCCCTTCCTGATGCCAGGTGAAGACGCTGCGGTGCGGCCCAGATTGCTGCGCTGGTTCGAGAAGGAAAAGATACGTCCGCAGATTGCCGGCGAGTTCGATGACGGCGCTTTGCTCAACGCGTTCGGCGAAGCCGGCACCGGCATCTTTGCCGCACCCTCGGCGGTCGCCGTGCAACTGAAGCAGCAACTCGGCGTGGTGCAGATCGGCCAGACCGAACAGATCACGGAACAGTTCTACGCGATTTCGGTAGAGCGTCGCCTGACGCATCCCGCAGTGTTGGCGATCCAGTCCGCCGCCCGCGAGAGCCTGATCATCCCGCAAGGAAAATAACGACGCACAAAGAAAAAACCCCACGCGCCTTGCGGCTCGCGGGGTAAATCCCATTCTCGGGGGAGAGAATGGAGGGGGAAACCAGACTATAAAAAAAGCATTGCCTGACCGCAGCGTTTTTTACAAATTGTTACGCCGATCCGACCTGGGGTTCAGCGATGCACCGCGAAGCGTCAGGACTCAGTCAGCAACAAGGTTCGCAAGGCATCGTAAACCGTTGTCTGTTGATCATGTCGACAAATCAGATACGTGGTGATGCGGCCATCCTTGCCTAAAGAATAGGTCGAAAAATTCTGTTGTCCATGCATATTTAATATCGTTCGCGGAACAAACGCGATCCCGGCGCCGGCCGCCACACATGCCAGCATTGCATGATAAGAACCCAGCTCGAGCAAACGCGCCGGCCGACGCCCCTTGATCGTCCCGGATGCGTACCAGTGTTCGGCGCGCTTGCGATAGGCGCAACCTTGCTCGAACACAATCAACGTCTCGACGGTGAGGTCATCCGGGCTCTTCACCCGGGCATGTCCGCGCGGCACCACGATCACCAGTTCTTCCTGATACAGCGGCGTTGCCACAAAGACATCATCATCGATGGGCCCGGCCACTAATGCGGCGTCCAGCTTGAAAGCGCGCACCTGGTCGATCAGCATCTGCGAAGCGGACGTAGTCAGTTCCAGCTGCACCTCGGGCCAGCGCTGGTGAAATGCCGCCAGCGGACCGGGCAAACGACTGGCCGCAGTGCTTTCCATCGCCCCCACACGCAAGCGGCCGCGCGGCCCTTGCGGCAACACCGCCTGGCGCGCCTCCTGCACCAGGCCGAGGATGCGCTCGGAATAATCGAGCAAGATCTCACCGGCCGGCGTCAGCAAGAGCCGCTTGCGATCGCGGATGAACAGCGGGACGCCGACCGACTCCTCCAGCTGGCGGATGCGCGTGGTGACGTTCGATTGCACGCGATGCAGGCGCTCGGCGGCGCGCGTGATGCCTCCTTCGCTGACCACGGCGCGAAAAATTTCAAGTGCGGCAATTTCCATGCTGTTCTCCCGTGGATGGCGCGTACGCCGCCAGCCTTGTTGCAATAATTTTCATCAAACATCCCTAAAACAGATGAATCCATTCTTATTATTCATTTTTTAGGATGATAAAGACAAGCTACCATGACGCCATCAGCAATATTCGCGCAATAACAGACATGCCGCGGCAGGCAGCATCTTCAGCTCACAACCCTCGCCGACCGGCATCACCACGGGAAGACATGACTACTCAGCATATCCAGGACACGCAAGCCAACCGCAAGACCGCCTTGCGCATCGCCCTTTCCGGCCTGATCGCGCTGTCGGTCGCGATGGGCATCGGCCGCTTTGCCTTCACGCCGCTGCTGCCGATGATGCTGCACGACCAGACCATCGACCTCAATAGCGGCGGCTGGCTGGCGACGTCGAATTACCTCGGCTACTTTATCGGCGCCCTGCTGTGCGCGTTCTGGCGCGGCCTGCCGCCCACGCGCACGATCCGCGCCGGACTGCTCGCGACGGTACTGCTGACGGCGGGGATGGGTGCCTTCCATTCTCCAGGCCTGTGGCTGCTGCTGCGCCTGTTGTCGGGCATGGCCAGCGCATTGGTGTTCGTCTACAGCTCCGGCTGGTGCCTGCAGCGACTGGCGCAATTGCAATTTCCGGCTTTGGGAGGAATCATCTATTCCGGTCCCGGCCTGGGCATCATGCTGACCGGCCTGTCGAGCAGCGCCATGGTGGCCGGCGGCTGGCATGCAGCGGCGGGATGGCTGGCATTCGGCGTGATGGCGGCGTTGTTGACGCTGCTGGTGTGGAAAACCTTCCGTGGAGAAGTTGACCTGCGCGCCGGTGCCGCAGCCGCTCAGGAGTACACCGAGCCGGCCGTCGTAACGCGCGAAGTCCGCTGGCAGGTGCTGGCTTACGGCCTGGCCGGCTTCGGCTACATCATCACCGCGACCTTCTTGCCGGTGATTGCGCGCCAGGCGTTGCCCGGCTCGTTCTGGCCCGATTTCTTCTGGCCGCTGTTCGGACTGTGCGTGGCGCTCGGTGCGCTGGGCGCAACACGCATCCCGGTGCATGCTGACCAGCGCCTGCTGCTGGCAATCAGTTATGTCATGCAAGCCATCGGCGTCATCATCAGCGCGATCCTGCCCAACGAATTCGGCTTCGCGCTGGGCAGCATCTTGCTGGGGCTGCCGTTCACCGCCATCACGCTGTTCGCCATGCGCGAAGCGCGCCGCCTGCGCAGCCACCACGCGCCCGGATTGATGGGCCTGATGACCGCCTCTTACGGCATCGGACAAATCGTCGGGCCGCCGCTGGCGACCAAACTGGTCCACGTCAGCGGTTCCTTCACGCCATCGCTATCGATCGCGGCTGCCACGCTGCTGGCCGGCGCCGGACTGTATGGCTGGCTTGCCGCACGCGGTCGCCCCGGCAAGTACGCAGCGGCATAAAGAACTAAAGAACGACATATACAAAAAAGAAAAAAGCGCCGGTGCGATCTCTCGCACCGGCGCTTTCTTTGCGTGTGAATCAGCGAATCAACGGAACGCCGGCTCGCCGAAACTGCGCAGCTTGCGGCTGTGCAGCTGCTCGACGCCATGGTTGCGCAGCAATTCCAGTGCGCGGATGCCGATCTTCAGATGCTGCGCCACGCGCTGCTCGTAGAAACGATTCGCCATGCCGGGCAACTTGATCTCGCCGTGCAGCGGCTTGTCCGACACGCACAGCAAGGTGCCGTAAGGCACGCGGAAGCGGAAACCGTTGGCCGCCACCGTCGCGCTTTCCATGTCGAGCGCAATCGCCCGGCTCTGGCTGAAGCGCAGCAAAGGCGTGCGATGGTCGCGCAACTCCCAGTTGCGGTCGTCGACCGAGGCCACGGTGCCGGTGCGCATGATGCGTTTGAGCTCGTAACCTTCCAGTTGCGTGATGCTCGCCACAGCATCCTGCAGGGCCAGTTGCACTTCCGCCAATGCCGGGATCGGCACCCACAGCGGCAGGTCGTCATCGAGCACGTGGTCGTCGCGCACGTAGGCATGCGCCAGCACATAGTCGCCCATGCGTTGCGACGACGACAGGCCGGCGCAATGGCCGAGCATGATCCAGCCGTGCGGACGCAGCACGGCGATGTGGTCCGTGATGGTCTTGGCGTTGGAAGGTCCGACGCCGATGTTGACCAGCGTAATGCCGGAGCCGTCGGAGCGCTGCAGATGGTAGGCCGGCATTTGCGGCTGGCGTACCGGCGCGGTGCCGGAACCGGCCACGCCCTTCATGCCCTCGACGTTGGCGTTGGGCGTGGTGACGTTGCCGGGCTCGACGAAGGCGGTGTATTGCTGGCGATAGGTGCGCAGTTCCGGATCGTCCGTGGCCTGCATCAGTTCGCGGCCCATGCGCACGAACTCATCGACATAAAACGCGTAATTGGTGAACAGCACGTAACGCTGGAAATGCTGAGGCGCGGTGGCAGTGTAATGGCGCAGGCGATGCAGCGAATAGTCGATGCGCGGCCCGGTGAACAGCGCCAGCGGATGCACGCCGTCGCGCCAGCCGCCGTTGTCGACTTCGTAGGTGCCATTGACGATGCGGTCATCCATTTCGGCCAGGTCCGGCAAATCGAACACATCCGGCAACAGGCGCAGGTGATCCGGATCGAGATCGCCTTCGACGTGGATGCCTTCGGCGAAGGCGAAATGCACCGGGATCGGCAAGTCGCTGACGCCGACCTCGAGTGGCTCCTGATGATTCTGCAGCAGCAGCGTGAACTGGCTCAGCAGATAATTCTTGAACAGCGTCGGACGCGTCAGCGTGGTTTGATAGGTGCCGGGGCCCGCGACGAAGCCGAACGACTGGCGCGTATCGGTATGGGTCACCTTGTCCGTGGTGATGCGCACGAACGGATAGCACGCTCGCACCCGGTCCTGCAGCACTTCGCCTTTGGCAAACAGCTTGAAGGCGTCACGCAGGATGGCGGTGTTGCTCTCATAGATTTCGATCACACGATCGACCGCCGCTTGCGGATCGGTAAATTTTTCGGTCAACAACTTGGCTCCAATCAATTCCGGTTCACGGATTCACGAGTTCGCAGGTTCGCGATTCGTCGCCGCGGTTCGGTATGAATTCAACAAGGATTCATCACGGCAACGTTCAATTTCATTGTACCTATATAAACAAAAAGGCCAACTGAATTCCGGAAACTGACCGCGCCTCACAACGCCCTTGCTTTCATTTTCCCGCTGAGGGCGATTGTTGAATAAAATCAGACATTTCAGGTGTCGATTTTTGCAATTAGCAAAAATCAGATGAACGAAAAATTCAAAGTATTCACCCAAGGCGCTGGATGACTTTTCGCATTCCTTTCAGTATGCGGATGAGCCTCCACAGACGTTCGATTAGAGTGCAAAAGAGCGCTGCTCACGCCCTCAAAAAGCGCATCCTGCGCACCCCTTGCGGGCAGAAAATCGACACCTCGATTCCCTCATAAAAATACTTCTCCAAATCGTTGCGGATATCTTCTAAGAAGCCCCAATGAGTGCTATCTTGGCTGCTCTCCGCGCCTCACAAGGGCAAGCTCCGGCGTTCATCTGCTCGCGCCGGGATGCATTGGGGAAGAGACTAAAAAACATACTTTCATCAAGAGGAACGACATGCATTCCAAAAAAATATTCGGCCAGTTTCTGATCCTGGCTTGTGCCGCCCTGGTCTCCATCGCGCACGCGCAAAAACTTCCCAACGTCATGATCCTGGCAACCGGCGGCACCATCGCCGGCACCGGCGCATCGAGCACCACCACCGTCGGCTATACCGCAGCAAAAATCGGCGTTGAAGCGCTCATCGATGCCGTACCTGAGCTGAAGAAAGTCGCCAACGTCAAGGGCGAGCAAGTGTTCCAGATCGCCAGCGAAAACATGAACAACGACTATTGGCTGAAGCTGTCCAAGCGCGTGAACACGCTGCTGGCGCAAAGCGACGTTGACGGCATCGTGATCACGCACGGCACCGACACCATCGAAGAGACCGCCTACTTCCTCGACCTGACCGTGCACAGCAAGAAGCCGGTGGTGATCGTCGGCTCGATGCGTCCATCGACAGCGATCAGCGCCGACGGCCCGATCAACCTGTATAACGCCGTCTTGCTTGCAGGCAGCCAGGAAGCCATCGGCAAGGGCGTGCTGGTAACGCTGAACGATCAGATCAACGCTGCACGCGAAGTGACCAAGACCAACACCTCGACACTGGACACCTTCAAGACGCCTGAACTCGGCTTCCTCGGTTACATCCAGGGCAGCAAGCCATTCTTCTATCGCCAGTCGACCCGCAAGCACACTGTTGATTCGGAATTCGACATTTCGAAACTGGACGTGCTGCCGCAAGTCGATATCGTCTACGGCTACGCCAACATGAACCCGATCGCGCTGAACGCCTTCGTCGCCGCCGGCGCCAAGGGCATCATCCACGCCGGCGTGGGTGACGGCAGCCTGAACAACATGGTGGCGCCATCGCTGAGCGAAGCACGCAAGAAAGGCGTTGTCATCGTTCGCGCCAGCCGCGTCGGCCAAGGCATCGTGGCGCGTAACGGCGAAGCGGATGACGACAAGCTGGACTTCGTTGTTTCCGATACGCTGAACGCGCAAAAAGCACGCATCCTGCTGATGCTGGCACTGACCAAGACATCCGATACCAAAGAAATCCAGAAGATCTTCTATTCGTATTGATTGACGTCTGTTGCAAGAAAAACGGCCCGCAGCGCGGGCCGTTTTTTTATTGTGCGCAACGATCTGCGCCGGGCATCAGAATCCCATCGATTTACCCGCACCGAGCAGCGTCGCCACACCGATGATCGCGAAGATCAGCGCGGCGATGGCATGCACGATGCGCACCGGGATCTTGCCGGCGATACGGTCGCCCAGCAACACCGCCGGCACGTTGGCGATCATCATCCCCAGCGTGGTGCCGGCCACCACCGGCACGAAGGCGTGGTACTGCGCCGCCAGGGCGACCGTCGCCACCTGCGTCTTGTCGCCCATCTCCGCGAGGAAGAACGCGATCACGGTGGTGCCGAACACGCCGAAGCGCGCGAATTTGGCTTCGCTCTCGTCGAACTTGTCGGGAATCAGTGTCCAGATCGCCATGCCGATGAAGGACACGCCCAGCACCCAACGCATGGTTTCGGGCGAGACCAGCGATGTGATCCATGCACCGAGCGCGCCGGCAAAGGCGTGATTGGCAATGGTCGCCACCAGAACGCCCAGAATGATGGGAATCGGTTTGCGGAATTTTGCAGCGAGGATAAAGGCCAGCAGTTGCGTCTTGTCGCCGATTTCAGCTAAGGCGACTACGCCGGTGGAAATGAGAAATGCATCCAATTGGGGTCTCCATGGCCGGACAAAAAACGATTGACCACGCCTCTCCCCGGCCATTCCGGAGGCAACGTGGTCAAAGGTCTTGTCAAGCGACACCTTTTCATGATCTGTCGCCAGAGGCCAGTAGCCAGTGACGGCCGGAGCGGAGGAACCGGAGTGTACTGAAGTACACGAGGATTCCGAGCACCGCACGGCGCTGGATAATGGTCTCGCAGCAAGAGCATGGAAAGGTTTTAGGACCGCTTATGCCATGGTCGTGTGGACCAAGTATGTTGACATAAGCCCCTCCTCAGGGCGGAAGGCGACTACTCCCCAATGACCCGCGAATTTTACTCAATTAATTTTTACGCGTCCATAGAAAATACACAAAGAAGCAGGAACCAAGCCCCGGCATGAGACTCTTTATCAAGTAGCCTCTTGGCAAGCATGATGATCCGGGCGCCAGGCTCCCACGCGAGCACCGCCGTCATGCTAGGATTTCCGTCTTTGCAGCAGCGTCTTCGTTCATCGAATTCCATGATGCGGTCCATCGCCTTCATGTTTCGCGCTGCACCCCCGACCAACCTTTTGCTGCTTGCATGCAGCATTATTCATTCGACATCTATTGCCCATGATCAATCGACGCACCTTCCTGAGCTCTGCCACCGCGACCGCCGCTCTCGCCGCCCTCGGCATTCCTCCCGAAGCGCTCGCCGCCAATCGCATCAAGCTCGGCAACCCCGCGCCCTTCTCGTTCGACGCGCTGATCGCGCAAGCGCGCACGGCCGCACAGTCGCCCTACAAGCCGCAGAACAAACCGCCCGCCGATATCCTCGACAAGATCGACTACGAGGCGCACGGCAAGATCAAATTCAATACCGATGCATCGCTGTTCGCCAACGGCCCGGGACAATTTCCGGTGACCTTCTTCCATCTCGGCCGCTTCTTCCAGGCGCCGGTGCACATGTACACGCTGGAAGGTGCCGGAAGCAACGCCAGGGCCCGCGAAATCCTCTACGACGAAAGCTACTTCGACATGCCGGCCGACAGCCCGGCGCGCAAGCTGCCGCGCGGCAGCGGCTTTGCCGGCTTCCGCTTCCAGGAAAGCCGCAGCGGCGACCAGGCCAAGCTCGACTGGCGCAAGAATGACTGGGTCGCCTTCCTCGGCGCCTCCTACTTTCGCGCCATCGGCGACCTGTATCAATACGGCCTGTCGGCGCGCGGCATCGCCATCGACGTCGCCCAGGCCGGCAAGCCGGAAGAGTTTCCCAACTTCACGCACTTCTATTTCGAAGCGCCGCCCGACAAGAGCGACACCGTGGTGGTGTACGCCGTGCTCGACGGCCCCAGCATCGTCGGCGCCTACAAGTTCATCATGCGCCGCGGCGCCGATGTGGTCATGGACGTCGACTGCGCACTGTTCCTGCGCCAGGACGTGGGACGTCTCGGCATCGCACCGGCGACCTCGATGCTGTGGTATTCCGAAGCCGTCAAAGGCACCGGCGCCGACTGGCGTCCGGAGGTGCACGACTCCGACGGCCTGGCGATCTGGAACGGCAACGGCGAACACATCTGGCGTCCGCTCAACAACCCGGCGCGCATCACCGCCTCGGCGTTCGGCGACAACAATCCGCGCGGCTTCGGCCTGTTGCAGCGCGACCGCAACTTCGACCACTACCAGGACGGCGTGCATTACGAGCGCCGTCCGAGTTTGTGGGTGGAACCGCTGGATGGCTGGGGTGAAGGCTCGGTGCAACTGATCGAAATTCCGACTGATGATGAGATCCACGACAACATCGTCGCGATGTGGGTGCCGAAAGCCAAAGCCGCCGCCGGCAGCAGCTATCGTCTGCGCTACCGCCTGCACTGGCTGAAGGATGAACCGTTCCCGTCGCCGCTGGCGCGCTGCGTCGCCACGCGCCTCGGCAACGGCGGCCAGCCGGGCCAGGCGCGTCCGCAAAACGTGCGCAAGTTCATGGTCGAATTCAAGGGCGCGCCGCTGGAGAAACTGGCCTTCGGCGAATTGCCCGAGGCGGTGCTGTCGTCCTCGCGCGGCAGCTTCTCGTATGTCTTCACGGAAGCCGTGCCGAATGGCGTGGCCGGCCACTGGCGTGCGCAGTTCGACCTCACCGTCGACGGAGACGATCCGGTCGACCTGCGCCTGTACCTGCGCCATAAGAACCAGACGCTGTCGGAAACCTGGCTCTATCAATACCAGCCGTTCAAGACGCGCGGCGTGTATTAAGCGTCTTCAGGCATCACCTCAGCCGCGCCGGAACGTTCAGCTTCGTTCCGGCGCGCGGCCTTCTTCTGTTTCTTCCCCGCACGCTGCGCAAGATTGTGCGGCCTTGTCTCACAATCGTGCGGCCTTGTCATCAATTCGACACATTTGCCGCTTACTCTCTCGAAGGCACTTTTGCGACCACGCAAAGGCATTCCATATTGAGGCAACGAATTGCGGTTACCGCGCTTACGATTATCGAAGCGGCCGGCTTGGCTGAGCTCGGCCTTTCAAGACGGCCGGGGGCTGTCGACGGTTTATCTGCTGCTGTCCTGCTTCCTGCTGATGGTGATCTGGTCTATCACCTTCACGCGCATCCGCAATGAAAAGTCGCTGGCAGTTGAAAGTTCGCTGGCCGACAGCAGGAACGTCGCTGCCATCATCTCTTCCAATCTCGAGGAAGTCCTCAGCAAGGCGCTGCTCTATTCCCGCATCGGCCAGTCGGTGCTGGACGGCGACCCGCATGCCTCCAGCTATCTCTCGCCGCTGTTCCTGGGCGACTCGGCGTATCTGCGCGTGGCCATCTTCGACGCCAACGCCAGGCTGGTGTATTCCTCGGCAAGACAAAAAGAAGAGCCCGAATTTTCCCAGCTGATCAACGCCGCTTACGTATCGTCGCTGATGTACTCGCAACGCCAGGGCGGCATGATCATCAGCCCGCCGCTGAAAAAGGATGGCTATACCTGGCGCGTGCCCTTGCTGATCCCCCTGAAGAGCAAGAACAACGAATTGCAGGGCTTCTTCACCGCGATCCTCGACCTTGGTTACTTTCTCAAGACCTACAAGGACGTCAGCGTCGGCAGCGGCAGCCGCATCGAGATCCTCAACGCCACCGGCTTCCAGCTGGCCGAGCTGAGCGGCAGCACGCTTTCGGGAGGCAGCAATTTCGCCGGTGAAGACTATGCGCTGTTCCTGGTCGACAACAAGGCCGACGGCGAGATCCGCGCGGTGCGTCCGGGCGAGCAAGAACAGCAGATCGGCGTGCAGCGCAAACTCGATCGCTATCCGCTGGCCGTCATCGTCAGCCGCGATCCCGACTTCGTGCTCGGCAAGCTGGCGCCGCCGCATCGCCAATACCGCTACCAGGCGGTCATCATCTCCGTCATCGTGCTGCTGTTCTGCTACGGACTGATCAACATCGCGCACCGGCGCAAACGCCTGTACGAAAAGCTGCTGTACTCGGAGCGCGAAAAGAGCGGCCTGATCGACCAGCTGGAACAGGAAAAATCACGCGCCTATCAACTGGCTTCGCACGACTACCTGACCGGCATCCCCAACCGCATGCTGTTCCACGAAATCGCCGCCACCGAACTGTCGCGCGCGCGCCGCAGCCGCAAGTTGTACGCGCTGTTCTTCCTTGACCTCGACAAGTTCAAGGTCATCAACGACACGCTCGGCCATGCCGTCGGCGACGCCTTGCTGCAGACCGTTGCCACACGCCTGCGCGCAGTATTGCGCGAATACGACCTGGTGGCGCGGCTGGGCGGGGATGAATTCGTGGTGCTGGTATCCGAGATCGCCGCGGAAGAACGCGTCGCCCAGATCGCCCGCGAACTGATCGCCGCCATCAGCGCGCCCTACGCCGACCTCGAGGGCCATGAGGTGCTGACCACCACCAGCATCGGCATTGCGCTGTACCCGCGCGACGGCCAGAGCGTCGACCAGCTGCTGACCAGCGCCGACGCCGCCATGTACACCGCCAAGAAGGCCGGCAGCGGCGTCTATCGTTTCTATGACGCCTCGCTCAATGCGTCGGCCGCACGCGGTCTCGAGTTGCTGGCCCGCTTCCGCCAGGCGCTCAAGAACGACGAGTTCTGCCTGCACTACCAGCCCAAGGTGGAGATGCATGATTTCGACATCGTCGGCATGGAGGCGCTGATCCGCTGGGAACATCCCGAGCACGGACTGATCTTCCCCAACGACTTCATTGCATTGGCCGAAGACCACGATCTCATCATCCCGCTGGGACATTGGGTGATCAAGGCGGTCTGCCGCCAGCTGGCCGACTGGAAGAAGCGCGGCCTCAAGGTGGTGCCGGTCGCCATCAACGTCTCGGTCAAGCAATTGCAGGATGAACTGCTGCTGGAAACCATCCTGGACGCGCTCAAAAAATACAAGCTGCCGCCGTTCCTGCTGGAGATCGAAGTCACCGAAAGCTGCTTCATCGATGACATCGACAGCGCCAAGGATGTGTTGGAGAAGTTGCGCTCGGAAGGCCTGCGCATCTCGCTCGATGATTACGGCACCGGCTACGCCGGCCTTAGCCACATCAAGACGCTGCCGGTCTATGCGCTCAAGATAGACCGCTCGTTCATCCGCGACATCCGCAACGACAACAGCGACGCCATGATCGTCGCCTCGACCGTTTCGCTGGCGCGCAACCTCGGCCTCAAGGTCATCGCCGAAGGCGTGGAAAGCAAAGAGCAGCTGATGCATCTGAAGGTGATCGGTTGCGACGAGGTGCAGGGTTTTTACCTGCAACGGCCGGTATCGGCGGAACAGATTGAGCCGGTATTGCAAAAAGGGAGATTCGATCCGCTATGACCAAGTTGAATGCGTTGAATACATTGCTGAGGCTGGCGCAGGCCGTCCGGAAAATTCCACACACCCTGCGCGGCGGCGTCGCGCTGCCGCTGCTTCCCTTGTTTCCGCTGTCGGCGCTGATCGTGTTGCTGATCCTGACGCTCAACAGCCTGCCGGCCGACGCCGCCCAATGCGAGCGGCCGGTGCGACTGCGCTTCTCGTTTGTGCCTCAGGGTGAATTGCAGGACGATGGCGCCGCCCTGAAGCCGCTGTTCAACGATCTGGAGAAATCGCTCGGCGTCCCGGTTGAAGTGATCACGCCGGCATCCTACGGCGCCGTCAATGAAGGCTTGCTGGCAGGCGCCGTCGACGTCGCACGGCTCGGCCCTGCAACTTACGTCTCGGCGCACAAGAGCGATCCGCAGATCACGCCATTCGCGACACTGATGCGCATGGCCGATGCCTTCAGCGACGGCAATACGCCGGCTTACTATTCCCTGCTGATCGTGCGCCAGCACGGGCCGGTCGGCTCGATCTCGGGATTGAAGGGAAAGCGGCTGGCGCTGGCGGATCCGGAAAGCACCTCGGGTGCGCTGATTCCGCTGCATGTGTTTGCGCGTCAGTTGGGCACCACTCTGGACAAGTATTTTTCGCGCATCGGCTACTCCGGCAATCATGAGCAATCGGTCAGCGCCGTGCTCAGCCAGGAAGTCGACGCCGCCTTCGTCGCCAGCGCCAATCTCGGCGCGCTGATCGCCGCCGGCAAGGTCAAACGCGCGGACCTGCGCGTGCTGTGGAAATCGGCCCCGATTCCGTTCGATCCCTTCGTGTATCGCGGCCAGCTGTGCGACGACATCCGGAAGAAAATCCGTGCCGTTTTCTTCAACAAGAAGAGCAGCAACCTGCAGGCGACGCTGAACAATCTGCGCGCCCAGGAGTTCGTGCCCGTGCTGGACAAGAACTACGACATCATCCGCGGCCTGCCGTGAGGTCGATCCTGGTCTCGAACAATCTGCGCAGCCAGCGTATCAGTGCGCCGATCACCGGCAATTTCTGGAACAGTTCTTCCGCTGCATCCCAGTAGTCTCGATGCAGCACGACCAGGCCTTCGGCGTTGAACTTCAGATGCGTGCCACCGGCGATGCTGTAGTGCTTGCCCTTGAGTCTGAACTCGAACACCCAGGTGATGAAGGCCTGATCACCGTCGACAATACGGTCGTGGATGATGAAATGCGGATTGTCAGTCGTGTCGAACATGTGTTCGTACACGGCGATCATCGCAGCAATGCTGCGAATATCGTTGAACGGATCCTTGAAATGCACTTCAGGCGCATAGAACTGGCCGATATGGCGCACGCTCTGTCGTGTCAGCGTGACGTACCACTGCGCCAGCGCATCGAGCCGGTCTTTGAATCTCGTGTCAGTCATGTCAGTCATGTCATGTGCAGAAAGCGGTGGAACAAGGCGAAGCGCCAGCGATATGGCAGCATCTGGACCAGCTTCAGGATACGCGTAAAGCGGCGCGGAAAATGGATTTCAAACCGTCCTTCGGCGATGCCTTGCCATATTTCCTTCGCAGCGGCAGCGGGCGTTTGCAGGGCCGGCATGGCGAAGTCGTTTTTCTCGGTCAGGCCGGTCTTTACGAATCCGGGATTGATCAGATAGACGTTGATGCCCTTGCTGTGCAGGTCGCTATAGAGGATCTCGGCCAGATTGATCAAGGCCGCCTTGCCGGGTCCGTAGACGCTGGCATTGGGCAAGCCCATGTAGCCGGCCACGCTGGCCACCAGCGCGATGCCGCCGCTGCCGTGCGCCAGCATGTCGGGCAGCACGCTGGACAAAGCCGAATAAACGCTGACCAGGTTGGTCTTGATGGTCTGCTCGGCAAGGTCGTCGCTGACTTCCCAGCTGCGCTCGGGACGATAATCGGCGGCGCAGAACAGCATCAGGTCGACGCCGCCGAATGCAGCGCAGATCTCTGCATGCCGTGCACGCCAGGCGGCGTGGTCGAGCACGTCGAACGGTACGATCAAGGCGTTGTTGCTGGTCCCCGCGACCAGCTGCAAGGCTTCCACCCGGCGCGCCGAGATCGCCACTTGCGCGCCCATCGCCAGCGCCTGTTTGGCCAGCGCGGCGCCGATGCCGCTGGAGGCGCCGATCAGCCAGACGCGTTTGCCGGTCCAATCGTGCACCGGCTTGTTCATTGGACTAAACATCGTCATCTCCGTCAGTCCTGCTTGCGAAAGAACAGCGTCACCTGTCCGACTTCCAGTCCGAACTTGCTCATGCTGGTGCGGTTGATCATGGTGTGCTGGTCCATCTGATACATCCAGTCGTCCATGTGCATTTCGTAGGTCTTGCCGTCGACCGGCAGCAACAACGTGTAGCGCCAGTTAAGCGCATTGCCGGCAGCGTGCCCGACCGCTTCGCCGACCACATCGCCGGCGGTGCCGCGCCAGCTGCCGTCGGCTTGCCTGGTCAAGGTCCAGACGCGCTGCTGGGTGCTGCCGTCGTCATAACGGAAGCGCTCATCCAGCGTCAGCTTGCCGCCCTGTTCGCTGCCGGTAATCTCGACATGGAAACGCTTGACGACTTCGCCGCCGCGCTTCTGGAACATGCCCCAGGCGTCGGTCTTGCCACTGAAGAATTGCACCGGATCGAACACCGGCTCATTCTTTGCGTAGTGCGAGACATCGGTCCCGGCGCAGGCGCCGAGCAACAGTAGCAGGAACAAGGGCAGCGACAGCGAGGTAAAACGGCGAAGGATATTCATGAGACGGTCTCCGGTGAAACAGCAAGAGGATCGGATGCGGGCGCCGTTTTCAGCAACAGCAAAGCGATCAGTTTGAACACGCAGGGCACGGCGGCGTAGACCCATCCCAACGCTGCACTTCCACCCACGCCGGGTTGGTAGTCCAGCAGCGCCAGCAGCGGCAGGGCAAGTCCGGAAATCGCCAGCGCCAGCTTCGCCAACAGCGTCCAGACGCCGTAATAGGCGGCGGTGCTTTCGTGCCTGCCGATGACGCTGGCCAGCAATACCGGCGGCAGGGCCAGGTCGGCTCCCAGCGCCAGGCCGGCCGCCACGCAGACTGCGCCGTAGGGCAAGATATCGCCGGCTCCCAGCAGCACCGTGCCGCCGAAAGCGAGGATTGCCAACAGCATGCCCGCGCGCCAGGCCGGCAATACGCCGAAGCGTTTGGCGACCACTATCCAGAGCGGCAAGCCGATCGCGGTGGACAGAAAATACGTCGCGAGAAATGCACCGGCGTAACCCGGCGCCTGCAATCTGTCGCCGATGAAAAACAGCGCCAGCGTCGCCGGTATCGCCACCGATACTGCGTTCAGGAAGTACGGCAACAGCAGTCGGCGAAATCCGGGATTGGCTTTCATGGTCGCCATGGCGCTGCGCCAGCCGCCCGCGTGCGCCGCCACCTTGTTCCAGCGCGGCGCCAGCCACAGCAAGGCGGCCAGCGATACGGCCAGGGCGGCGGCGAATGCGCCCGAATACAGGGTGAACCCGCTTTCGCTGCGTGCGCCGCTCACCATGATGAAACCCGGAATCACGCTGGCCAGCACAGCGCCCAGCAAACCCATCAGCTCTCGCAGGGCGGAAGCGCCGAGCAAACCGCCGGCATCTTCCGACAGGCGCGAACCCCATGCCAGATAGGCGATATTGAGCATGCTGTGCGCGGTGTAGGCGACGATCAGCATGACGCCCAGCCAGATCAGCAAATAAACGCCGGAGCTGCGGACCACGTCGGGCGGCAACCAGATGCCGAAGAACGCCAGCGCCAGCAACACGCCGGCGAGCAGCATCCACAAGTTCAGCCGAGCGCCATGCAACCGGTCTATGCATTGCCCCAGCCACGGGTCCTGCACGGTGTCGACGATGCGGGCCAGGAACAGCACCCAGCCGGTGCCGGCCAGCGTCGCGTCGAGATAGGTGGTGTAATACAGCGGCGCCTGGATGTACACAGGCAGGGCCGACATCGCCAGCGGCAGACCGAGCAGGCCGTAAGCGATGTAGCGGAGCCAGCTTTCGCTTTTCATTGGTCTGCCTTCATTTTTCCGCTCCCAGCAGGCGATTGCGCAACTGCATGTCTTTGGTGCGTGGATCCAGCCAGATGGCGAAGAAGGCCCGGGCGAACTCCGGATCGCGCACTTCGCCCAGCAACTGCGTGCGGCTGTAGAAACGGCACCCCAGGCCCGGCAGATAGACGCCGGTCAGCTGATCGCCTTCATTGACATCGGTGAAGACACCCGCCATGGCGTCTTCCCAGCGCTTGAGCCGCGCGTCGTCGTACCGCTCACCGAACAATCGGCGGATTTCGTCGACGCTGGTCTGCACGATGCGTGCGCGGCTGATGCTGCGCTGATAAGTCAGTTCGAGCGCGAACGGCTGCTCAGGATCGAACGGCCCTGCGGCACTCCACAGCGCAGCGTCATAGATCTTCAACCCGAACCAGCGCAGCCCGGCGTGTCCCTGCAGGCGCGCCTGCGGCAGGTCGTCGCGCCAGCTCGCCGCCTGTGCGGCACCGGCCGACAGCACGGCGGCCAGCAACACGCATGCGACGACAGCGCGACGGGAAGTTGCGCGCAGAAGTCCTGCTCCGAAGAACCCGGTCCGGGAGTCAGCTTTTCCGCAGCATGAACTGAATGACATCGGTGCGCTCCTCGTCAAAGCCTACTTCGCAATAGGCGTAGTAGAGTTGCCACAGGCGCATGAAGCGCTCGTCGAAGCCCTGTTCCTGGATGGCGTCGCGAGCGCTCATGAACGAAGCGTGCCAACGGCGCAGCGTCTCCGCATAGTCGAAACCGAAACGGTATTGATCCAGTGTCTGCAGGCCGGCGCTGCGGGCCTTGGCGCAGAAACGTTCCGGGCTGGGCAGCATGCCGCCCGGGAAGATGTACTGGCGGATGAAATCAGACGTGCTGCGATAGCGTTCGAAGTACTGCTCGGCAATCGTGATCGACTGGATCATCGCGCGGCCGCCCTTTTTCAGGCGCGCCGATACGGTATCGAAATACTGCTGCCAGAACCGTTCGCCGACGGCCTCGAACATTTCGATAGAGACCACGGCATCGTATTCTCCCGTCAAGTCACGATAGTCGCGCAACTCCAACGTGGCGAGATGATCAAGACCGCGCGCGGCGACACGCCGCTGTGCCACCTGCAGTTGCGCCTGCGAGATCGTCACGCCATGCACCCGGATGCCGCGCAGCGCCGCGTGCTCGGCAAAGCCGCCCCAGCCGCAGCCGATTTCCAGCACGTGATCGCCGGCCTGCAAACCGAGTTGATCGATGATGCGCTGATACTTCCGCGCCTGCGCCGCTTCCAGGCTTTGCCCATGATCGCCGCTGAAGATCGCACTCGAATAGGTCCAGCTGTTGTCGAGCCACTGATGATAGAAGGCATTGCCGATGTCGTAGTGCGCATGGATATTCTTGCGGCTGCCGGCACGCGTATTGGCGCGCAGCAGATGCCGCAGGCGATACCACAGTCCGGCCAGCTTGCCGCCGAACATCATGCGCTCCAGTTCCGCCTGGTTACGCAGGCAGAGGCGCAGCAACGCGCTCAGGTCCGGTGTGTCGATCCAGCCGGCGGCATAGCTTTCGGCGAAACCGATATCGCCCGATTGCAGCATGCGGGCGCAGGCGCGCCAGTCGCGAATGTGCATCTGCGCGCTGGGCGGCTGATGCAGGTCGCCGAACATCAACGTATTGCCATGCGGCGTAATCAATTGCAGGTGGCCATGGGCGAGGCAATTGAGCAAGCGCAGGAACAGACGCGTGGCCGGCGGCGCGGAGGCGTCCTCGGGACGCGATGATTCGGATAGCGCAGCTTCGGGCATGGATGTGCTGAAGCGCTTCATCTCGGTCGGGTTCACGGTGACATCTCCTTATTGAAATTGGCGGTCGCAACCGCACTGTCCTTTGACCGGTCGGGCTTGCGGAAAAACGGCACGCGCTTGCGCCACAGTTTCCAGGCCTGCCAGTGAATTTTGGCGACGATTCCGAAGGTCATGAATGGCTGTGTCAGCAGCGCCAGCAAAGCGCTATCGGAAGTCATCGTCTGCAAACGACCGCCGACGGTGGTGCGAATCAGCACACCGGCGTTGTCCGACGTCCGGGCGTCAGGATGATCGCCTGCCTCGTCGTCGTAATCGATACCGATCAATGTGCTTTTTGCCGTATCGCGAAAGTAGAAATGGTAGGCGCCGCGCACTTCGCAAAACGGTGATACATGCATGGCTTTGGCGCATACCAGCCGTGTGTCGGGCGTAATCGCCTTGCGTTCGTTGTCGGCCAGCAGATAACGGTGGGTTTCACCGAAGGTGCTGTTCACTTCGGCCAGCACGGCGCGCAAGGCGCCGCCGCTGTCATGGCACAGCCAGAAACTGACCGGATTGAAAACGAATCCGAACATGCGCGGAAATGTCTGGAGCCAGATTTCGCCATCGGCCGGCAATCCCGCCTCGGCCAATTGAGCGCGCATCCAGCCATCCAGATCGCTGCCGTCGCGCGGACCGTAGTCGGACGTACGAACCGACATCGGCCGCTTGCGATTGACGCCGAACCAGGCGTTATTGGCGTCCGCCAGCCGGCTCAGGTTCAGGCGTACGCAGAACACCGGATAAACGAAGCGGTGATGCACCGGGCGCAGCCGCTCATGCATGACCTGGCCGCGAACCAGGTAGGCTGCTGCGCGCGGGGCCGGCATCATCAGACCTTGGCCCATGCCGGCGCCAGGCCAAAATCGGCAGCCACGCGCAAGGCGGACTTCAGGCCGTCTTCATGGAAGCCGTAGCCGGTCCAGGCGCCGGCGAACCAGGTGCGGCGCTTTCCTTGTATTGAGGCCAGCGCGGTTTGTGCCGAGATGGCGGCCTGATCGAACACCGGATGTTCGTAGTCGAACTTCGCGATGGTCTTGTCGGCTGCCGGCGCCGTGAATGGATTGAGCGTCACTATCACGGCACTTTGGCAGGGCAAGTCCTGCAATTGATTGAGCCAGTAACTGACGCAAACGGCGCGCGCGCCGCCTGGGTCCTTCGCTCCGCCGCCGAGGTAGTTCCACGAGGACCATACCTTGCGCCGTTGCGGCATCAGCGACAGATCGGTGTGCAGATACGCGGTGTTGGCCTGATAGCGCACCGCCGACAACAAATTGCGCTCCCGGCTATCGGCGTCGGTCAGCATCTGCAAGGTATCCGGCGCATGCGTGGCGAACACGACACTGTCGAATTGTTCCTCACCGGTGTCGGTGCGAACGACCACCGCATCGTCGCCACGCAGTACGGCACGCACTTGAGTATTGGATCGCACCGTCGGCAGCGTGGCGACGATCTTCCTGACGTATTCACGCGCGCCGCCTTTGACCGTGCGCCATTGCGGTCGATCATTGACCTGCAGCAGCCCGTGGTTGATGCAGAAGCGCAGGAAGGTGGCGGCAGGAAATTGCAGAATGTCCGCCGGCGCGCTCGACCAGATCGCCGCCGCCATCGGCAGCAGATAGGCGTCGCGAAACATCGCGCCATAGCGGCCTGCAACGAGCAGCTGCTGCAGCGACGCCGGCGACGCCAGGCTGGCGGCGAGATTGCTTTCGGCGGCGCGATTGAAGCGCAGGATGTCGCGCAACATGCCGAGGAAGGCCGGCGACAGCAAATGCCGGCGCTGCGCAAAGACAGTGTCCGGGTTAGTGCCGGCCCATTCCAGTCGGCCGCCATCCTGCGAGACCCCGAAAGACATGTCGGTGGCGTAGCTGTCGACGCCGAGTTCATCGAGCAAGGCGATCAGATTGGGATAGGTCGCCTCGTTGAAGACCAGGAAGCCGGTATCGACCGGAAAGCTCAGGCCTTCCAGCGTCACCTCCACCGTATTGGTGTGGCCGCCGATATAACTGCCGGCCTCGTACAACACGACGTCATGCTTGCGGGCAAGGAAATACGCGCTCGCGAGGCCGGATATGCCGGCTCCGATCACTGCGATTTTTTGCCTTGCTTGCGTCATTGCCGACCTTTCGTGTCGTGTTGCGTTGTGCGGAAATGTTCTCGTGCTGTCGGTTTTTCCGCTTCGGTGCTAAGATTACTACCAATATAAAATAAAATCTACCAATTAGTAATTAAAGCTACCAATGAGTATTTTTGGAAAATTGAACTTCAAGGATCAAGCCTTCAAGCTGCGCGAGAACGCCATTCTGGATGCGGCCACGTCCGTATTGGGCACCAAGGGTTACGACCTGATGACCATGGACGACGTCGCCGGCGCGGTGGGTATCTCCAAACCGAGCCTGTACAAGCATTTCAAATCGAAGGAAGACCTGGTCGGCGAAGCGCTGATCCGCCTGATCGACGGTGCGGTGGACTATCTGGCGCAGCTCGATGGCGCGTTGAGTCCGAAAAACAAGCTGGCGGCGCTGCTGGAGTGGGCCTTGCGAGTGCGGCTGGATGGCGGCCTGCCGTTCCTGCCGTCGACCAGCGCACATGTACGCGACATGCTCATGCGCAACCTCAAGTACGTGACGCGTGTACTCAAACTCAACGGCCAGATTGAAAAGCTGGTGCTGGCGGCGCAAAAGAATGGTGAGCTCGACGCCGCGCTGCCGAGCGACGTCATCCTGTTCAGCTATTACGCGCGCACCTGCGATCCGGCTGTGGAATACTTGCAGCGCTTCAGCAAGATGAGCAACGACGATATCGTGCGGCACATGCTGCAAGTGGCGTTCGACGGTTTTCATCCGGCGCGCTGACATCCTTGCGGCCATAAAAAAACCGGCGCTCTCGCGAGGGCCGGTTTTTTATTGTGCCGAGGAATCGATCAGAACGGGATGTCGTCATCCATATCCGAGAAATTCGGCGCCGGACGGGCTGCCGCCGGCGCGCGCGCTGCGCCACCTCCGCCGCCCGCACCGCCACCCGAACTCTGACGCGCCGGCGCACCGCCGCCACCATAACTACCGCTGCCGCCGTCATCCGACGCGCCACCGCCCATGCCCTGGCGGCCGCCCAGCATTTGCATGGTGTCGGCGATGATTTCAGTCGTGTACTTTTCGACGCCGTCCTTGTCGGTCCATTTGCGTGTTTGCAGGCGACCTTCGACGTAGACTTGCGAACCTTTTTTCAGGTACTGGCCGGCGATTTCAGCCAGCTTGCGATAGAAGGTGATGCGGTGCCATTCGGTGAGTTCTTTCTTTTCACCGCTGTTCTTGTCCTTCCAGCTTTCGGTCGTGGCGACGGCGACGTTGGTGACGGCTTCGCCATTGGGCATGTAACGCGTTTCCGGGTCACGTCCGAGATTGCCGACGATGATGACTTTATTGACCGATGCCATTGTTTCTCCTGGATTTCACTAAATTTGATAACTGATTTGATACCTAAGCCGTTGCACTTGCAGGCTGGACGCCGCGACGCGGCAGATTTTTCATGTTAGACGCGATTATAAGCCAGGTCAGTGTTGCCACAGCACACATTACGAAGACTGAAGGTGCGCCTGCATGTTGCGTCACCCATCCTCCGAGGAATGCGCCGCTGAACTGGCCGAACGCCTGCAGCGTATTGTAGACGCCCAATGCAGACCCTTTGGCGGCGGCCGGGGCGATACGCGATACCAGTGACGGCTGACAGGCTTCCAGAATATTGAACGCGATAAAAAATGCGAACAAGAGAAATACCAACACCCCCCAATGCACCGCAAATTGCGAAAGCGTTACCCACATGCCGATCTGCACGAGCAGCAATAGTAAGATGGCAGCGACGAAAATCTGCTTCATCATGCCGCGCTTCTCGCCGATGAACACCGGCGGCAGCATGAAGACGAACGAGGCCAACACTACCGGCAGGTAAATTTTCCAATGTTCGGCCACCGGCAAACCGGCATATTGCACCAGCGCCGCAGGAACGACGACGAACATCGCCATTTGAGCCATATGCAGCGCGAACACGCCGAAATTCAGGCGCATCAGTTCGCCGTCGCGCAGCACCTCGCCGAAAGGCACCCGCCTTGCCCTGACCATAGGTACATCTGGCACGACGAACAGCACAACGCCAATGGCTGTCAGCGCCAACACGCCGATCAGCAAAAAAATCCCACTCATGCCGATCAGCTTGTACAAGAGCGGCGATACCACCAGCGACACGGCAAATGTGAGGCCAATAGATGCTCCGACCATGGCCATGGCCTTCGTGCGATGCTCTTCGCGTGTGGAGTCGGCGATCAATGCGGTGACTGCCGCCGAAACCGCTCCCGCCCCCTGGATGGCGCGACCGATGATGATCCAGGTAAGGTCGTCGGCTGCTGCGGCGACAAAGGCGCCCAGCGCGAACACGATCAATCCGATCACAATCACGCGCTTTCGTCCGAACTTGTCGGATGCCATGCCGAAGGGTATCTGGCCGAACGATTGCACCAGGCCGTAGATACCCATAGCTAGTCCGACCATGGCCGCGCTTTCCCCGCCCGACATGCCTTTGGCATGAACCGCAAACACCGGCAGGATCAGGAACAGGCCGAGCATGCGCAAGGCGAAAATCGATGCCAGCGAGGCGCTGGCACGGATTTCGGCGCCGGACATGCCGGCTTTCGTTGCGAATTCGGAAGAGTTGGCGTTCATGGTGGAAATGGTGGACACGGTGTGGCTGAGTGTTCGGCAAGACCGGGGAAATCAACAGACCGCGTTGACGGCTACCCAAACCCGCAAACCCGATATGTTAGCAGCAAACAAATCCGGCGCTGCTTTTTCCGAATCGCTTGAGGGGAACGCCGTTGAATTCCCAATGCGCGACATTTCTTTACTCAATTTTCGTGTTTCGTTTTGTAACGCAATGTTTCTGGCCAGACGATTGTGCAACAATAGACGGTTGCTCATTCTGTCCCGTTGCTCGTATTCAATTTTATGCTCTCGCCTGTCCGTTCGCCCTACCTGACGCCTTTCCAGCAGCACCTTTCAAAGAGGATGGCGTGGTTGATTCTGGCGGCCGTGACATGTGCCTACTTGCTTCCGGGCATCTTTGGCCACGGTCCCTGGAAACAGGACGAAGCCTACAGTTTCGGCATGATTCATCACATGTTGACCAGCGGCGACTATCTTGTCCCCACCAACGCCGGCGTGCCCTTCATGGAAAAGCCGCCGCTGTATTACTGGACCGCCACGCTGTTCGCCACGGCGCTGCATCCCTGGTTCAGCTATGCCGACGGCGCACGGGTGACCTCGGTATTTTTCATGCTGATCACGCTGCTGTTCGTGGCGCGCATCGCGCGCGCTGCATGGAATGAAGACGGCTTCCTGAATGCGCGCGTGCTCGGCACGCTGGCACTGTTCGCCGGCACCGTCGGCATGATCAAGCATGCGCATGACATGTTCACCGACGTCGCGCTGGTCTGTGGCGGCACGATTGCCATGTACGGCCTGCTGCAGATTGCGCTCAACGAACAACGCCGGACGCCGCGTCTATCGGCGGCGCTCTGGTTCGGCCTCGGCGTCGGCATTGCCGAAATGTCCAAGGGCTTGTTCGTTCCCGTCATTTACGCCGCGACCGCCCTCCTGGTCGGCTTGCTGGTGCGCGAGTGCCGCTCGCGCTCCTACCTGCGCATGGTCGGTTTTGCCGTGCTGGTGTCGCTGCCGTTCTTCATCATATGGCCGGCGTTGCTGGCGCAGCATTCGATGCCGCTGTTCATGGAATGGTTTTGGGACAACAACGTTGGCCGCTTCCTCGGCTTTTCCGTCAAGAAACTGGGCTCCGACAACGATCACACCGTGATCTTCCGCGCATTGACCGGCTTTGCGCTGCCGGGCGCGCCGTTGGCGGTGCTGGCGATCGCCGGCGGAGAATGGCGCCGGATCCGCCAGCCGCGTGTGGCGATTCCGCTGGCGTTCACGTCGGTTTGCGTCGCCCTCTTGCTGATGTCGGCCACTGCGCGCCAGTTATACCTGCTGCCGTTGATCCTGCCGCTGTGCCTGCTCGGATCAGCCGCAATCGACCGCCTGCACGACTGGGTGCACCTGAGCTGGGATTGGTTTGCGCGCTTGTTTTTTGGCGGCATGACCGCACTTGTATGGACGATCTACGTGATTTCCATCGGTCCGGTTGAACATCATCATTATTTGTCTTACCTCGCGAAATGGCTTCCGCTCGGCTTCATCACGCCGCTGCAGCCGCTGGCGCTGGGTGCGGCGATCCTGATGACGCTGGGCTGGCTGTGCTGCCTGCCTCGTCTGAAACGATGCGGCAAGTGGCGCGGCGCGCTGAGCTGGTTTGCCGGACTGACGCTGATGTGGGGCGCTGCGTACACCTTGCTGCTGCCGTGGGGCGACTTTGCCAAGAGCTTCGAGTATGTCTACGCCCGCCTGTCGGACCAGCTGAAACCGGAATGGCGCGCGGGCGACTGCATGGCCAGTATCGGCCTGGGTGAATCGGAAGCGCCGATGTTGTTCTATTACACCGGCATCCTCCATCAGCCCATCGACAAGTCCCGCACCACCAGCTGCCGGTGGGCCATTGTGCAGACCCCCTTCGGCACCGGCCTGCCAAAGGGCGTCTGGACACCTTTCTGGGAAGGCGCGCGCGACGGCGACGAGGAGCAGACGTTCAACGTCTACCGTCGCATCGCCCCAGCCGAGCCTGCAGCCCCGTCCACAGCCGCAACAATCACGAAGTGACGCCAGGATTTTTCCCAGCCCGCCGGCCCAGCCGCAAGTGGTGAGTCCTGATATAGTAATAGGTTGATCCTCCATTCAATGTTCATATGAACAAGGGATGGAAAACTTACGCTGAAGGCATCCATGGAAGAAATTCGCATTCGCGGCGCACGCACGCACAATCTGAAGAACATCAGCCTCGACTTACCCCGCAACAAACTGATCGTGATCACCGGACTGTCCGGCTCGGGCAAGTCGTCGCTGGCATTCGATACGCTGTATGCAGAAGGCCAGCGCCGCTATGTCGAGTCGCTGTCGTCCTACGCGCGCCAGTTCCTGCAACTGATGGAAAAGCCCGACGTCGATCTGATCGAAGGCCTGTCGCCGGCGATCTCCATCGAGCAGAAGGCGACCTCGCACAATCCGCGCTCGACCGTCGGCACCGTCACCGAAATCCACGACTATTTGCGCCTGCTGTACGCGCGCGTCGGCACGCCCTACTGCCCCGACCATCCGGAAAATCCGTTGGCCGCGCAATCGGTGTCGCAAATGGTTGACGCCGTGCTGGCCATGCCGGAAGACACCAAGCTGATGATCCTGGCGCCGGTCGTGGCCAACCGCAAGGGCGAACACGTCGACCTGTTCGAGCAGATGCAGGCGCACGGCTTCGTGCGTTTCCGCATCCAGAGCGGCACCGGCACGGCAAAAGTCTACGAGATCGACGACCTGCCCAAGCTGAAGAAAACCGAAAAACACACCATCGACGTCGTCATCGACCGCGTCAAGGTCAAGGAAGACATCAAGCAACGCCTGGCGGAAAGTTTCGAAACCGCGCTGCGCATCGCCGATGGTCGTGCCATTGCGCTGGAGATGGATACCGCCAGGGAACATCTCTACTCCAACAAATTCGCCTGCCCGACCTGCGGCTACTCGCTGCAAGAGCTCGAGCCGCGCCTGTTCTCGTTCAACAATCCGATGGGTGCCTGCCCGGAATGCGACGGCCTGGGCCATATCGAGTTCTTCGATCCGAAGCGCATCGTCGCCTTCCCGAATCTGTCGCTGGCCAGCGGCGCGATCAAGGGCTGGGATCGCCGCAACCAGTTCTACTTCCAGATGCTGTCGAACCTGGCGGCGTTCTATGAGTTCGACATCGACATCCCGTTCGAGCAATTGCCAGAAAAATCCCAGCAAGTGATTCTGTACGGCTCCGGCCGCCAGACCATTCCGTTCACCTATGTGAACGAGCGCGGCCGCACCGTGGTGCGCGAGCACACCTTCGAAGGCGTGGTCACCAACCTGCAGCGCCGTTACCGCGAAACCGATTCGATGGCGGTCAAGGAAGAACTGGCCAAGTTCATCAACGAAAAGGAATGCCCGTCTTGCGGTGGCGCACGCCTGCGCGTGGAAGCGCGTTTCGTCAAGATCGGTACCGGTCGCCAGCAGCGCGCCATCTATGAAGTCGCGGCGACACCATTGCGCGAGACCCTGGCGTTCTTCGAGAACCTGAAGCTGACCGGCGCCAAGAAAGAAATCGCCGACCGCATCATCAAGGAAATCATCTCGCGCCTGAAATTCCTCAACAACGTCGGCCTCGATTATCTGTCGCTCGAACGCAGCGCCGACACGCTGTCCGGCGGCGAAGCCCAGCGCATCCGCCTGGCCTCGCAGATCGGCTCCGGCCTGACCGGCGTCATGTACGTGCTGGACGAACCGTCGATCGGCCTGCATCAGCGCGACAACGACCGCCTGATCGGCACGCTCAAGCATCTGCGCGACATCGGCAACAGCGTACTGGTGGTCGAGCATGACGAAGACGCCATCCGCACCGCCGACTACGTGGTCGACATGGGCCTGGGCGCCGGCGTGCACGGCGGCGACATCATCGCCCAAGGCACGCTGGAAGACATCCTCAAGAGCAAGAAATCGCTGACCGCGAAATACCTCAACGGCTCGCTGGAAATCAGCGTGCCGAAGAAGCGCGTGCAGCCCGATCTGGAACGCCAGCTGACCATCACCGGCGCCACCGGCAACAACCTCAAGAACGTCAGCTTCGACCTGCCGGTCGGCCTGCTCACTTGCGTGACCGGCGTGTCCGGTTCGGGCAAGTCGACGCTGGTCAACGACACGCTCTACCTGGCCGCATCGCGCCATCTGTACGGTTCACAGACCGAACCGGCCGAGCATGAATCGATCAGCGGCCTGGAACATTTCGACAAGGTGATCTCGGTCGACCAGGCGCCGATCGGCCGTACGCCGCGTTCCAATCCGGCGACTTATACCGGCCTGTTCACGCCAATCCGCGATCTGTTCGCCACCGTGCCTGCTGCCAAGGAACGCGGCTACAGCGCCGGACGTTTCTCGTTCAACGTCAAGGGCGGTCGCTGCGAAGCCTGCCAGGGCGACGGCGTGATCAAGGTCGAGATGCACTTTCTGCCGGACGTCTACGTGCCGTGCGACGTCTGCCACGGCAAGCGCTACAACCGCGAAACCCTGGAAGTGCAATACAAGGGCAAGAACATCACCGAAATCCTCGAGATGACGGTAGAAGACGCGCACACCTTCTTCCTGCCGGTGCCGCTGATCGCACGCAAGCTGCAAACCCTGCTCGACGTCGGCCTCGGCTACATCAAGCTGGGCCAGAGCGCGACCACGCTGTCGGGCGGTGAAGCGCAACGCGTCAAGCTATCGCTGGAGTTGTCCAAACGCGATACCGGGCGTACGCTGTACATCCTGGACGAGCCGACCACCGGCCTGCATTTCCACGATATCGACCTGTTGTTGAAGGTGATCCATCGCCTGCGCGATCAGGGCAATACCTTGGCCATCATCGAACACAATCTCGACGTCATCAAGACCGCTGACTGGGTCATCGACCTCGGTCCCGAAGGCGGCGCCGGCGGCGGCAAGATCATCGCCGTCGGTTCGCCCGAAGACATCGCCAAGAATCCGGAAAGCATTACCGGCCATTACCTGGCGCCGTTGTTGAAAAAGAAAAAGTAGCAGGAAGGACGCAAGGCCAGCCATGCACGCTCCACTCTCTTCAGCCCAGATCGAGGCCTTCCGCAGCCAGGGTTACCTGCTGCTCAAGGGCTTCGTTCCGGCCGCCGCCTGCGACGACATGCTGGCGGTAACGCGCGCGCATGTGCAGCAGGCCGTGGCGCCGCTCGAATACGAAGCCGAAGTCGGCTACGCCGGCGCCCCCGCTTCGCTCGACGCACCGGGTGGACGCACTGCGCGACGCTTGCGCGCGGCCTGGCAGCGCGACGATCATTTCCGCGCGTGGGCATCCAATCCCACGCTGGTCGCGGCATTGCACCAGTTGTTCGAGGAGCCGGTCAGCGTCACGCTGGCGCATCACAATTGCGTGATGACCAAGCATCCGACCTTCGGCACGGCGACCGGCTGGCATCGCGATATCCGTTACTGGTCGTTCCCGCGCAATGAGCTGATTTCGGTCTGGCTGGCGCTGGGTCCGGAACATGCCGACAACGGCGGCCTCAAATTCATCCCGGGTTCGCACCTGCTGCAACTGCAACCGGACCAAATGGATGAACTCGATTTCCTGCGTCCGGAAGTAGCGGCCAACCAGGCGCTGTTTGCGCAGGGGATTTCCGTGCCGCTAGCAAAGGGCGACGTTGTGCTGTTCCACAGCGGCCTGTTCCACGCCGCAGGTCGCAACAGTTCGGACCAGGTCAAGGCTTCGGTGGTGTTCGCGTATCACGGCCGCAGCAATGCGCCGGTGGCGGGGACGCGATCGGCGGCGGCGGAAGATATCGCGCTGGATTAACGAACGACTGATGACGCACAAGAAGAAGGGTGTTGCCGGCAACGGCAACACCCTTTTTTACGTCTCGAAGCAAGTCCTGAAGAAACGCCTCAGAACTGTTCCCAGTCATCGTCGTTCGGCTTGACCGCTGCACTCGCGGGCAAGGCCGGCGCAGCAGCGGGCTTTGCCGCCTTGGCCGGTGTGGCCGCGGGCTTCTTTGCCGCCGCGACCGCTGCCGGACGCGGCGTGATGTCGACGGTGCGCACCGGCGCCATCATCTTCGGCGCGGCCGCCAGCTGGCGGTTGCCGTCAAGCTTGAACACGCTGACCGACTGCGTCAGGCGTTGCGCCTGGTCCTGCAAGGATTGCGCAGCAGCAGCGGCCTGCTCGACCAGCGCGGCGTTCTGCTGCGTGGTCTCGTCCATCTGGGTGATGGCGCGATTGACTTCTTCGATGCCGGAACTCTGCTCCTGGCTGGCCGCCGTGATCTCGCCCATGACGTCGGTCACGCGCTTGACGCTGGCGACCACTTCGTCCATGGTGACGCCGGCCTGCTCGACCAGTTTGCTGCCCTCGCCGACCTTCTGCACCGAGTCGTCGATCAGGGTCTTGATTTCTTTTGCGGCGGCAGCCGAACGCTGCGCCAGGCTGCGCACTTCCGACGCCACCACGGCAAAGCCGCGGCCCTGCTCGCCGGCACGCGCCGCTTCCACCGCCGCATTCAGCGCCAGGATGTTGGTCTGGAAGGCGATGCCGTCGATCACGCTGATGATGTCGACGATTTTTTTCGACGAGTCGTTGATGTTGTTCATGGTGACCACGACCTGGCTGACGACGTTGCCGCCCTCTTGTGCGATCTGCGATGCGGATGCCGCCAGTTGATTGGCCTGGCGTGCGTTGTCGGCGTTCTGCTTGACAGTGGATGTCAGCTCTTCCATGGCCGAGGCGGTTTCTTCCAGCGAACCGGCCTGGCTTTCGGTACGCGCCGACAGGTCGAGGTTGCCGGTGGCGATTTCGCTGGAGGCGGTGGAAATGGTGTCGGTGCTCACGCGTACTTCGCCGACGATCTGCTGCAGGCGGGCGTTCATGGTTTTCAGGGCTTCCATGAGCTGGCCGGCTTCGTCGCGCGAATGCACCACGATGTCCTGCGTCAGGTCGCCGTCGGCCACGCCGCGCGCCACCCGGACGGCTTCATTGAGCGGACCGGAAATCGCCCGCACCAGCCAGATGCCCATGATCAGAGCAACCGACAAACCGATGACGATGGCGGCGATGGTCATGGTCAGGAAGGTGTCGTAGCGCGCCTGCGATTCGTTGTAGAGCTGCTTGCTGACGTTCTGCTGCAAGGTGTTCAGCTTGGCCATGGTGACGCTGATCTGCTTGGACATCTGCAGCAGCGGACCGTTGTACAGATCGGTCGCGCCCTGGAAATCGCGGTTGTGCAACGCTTCCATGGCCGGCTTGACGCCTTCGGCAATGAACTTTTTCTTCTGTGCGGTGAATTGCTCGGTCAGTTGTTTTTCTTCCGGCGTCAGGTAAGTCGCCAGGTATTGCTGCCAGACTTTTTCGCCGTCCTGCAGGGTCTTTTCGAGCGCGTCCATGCTCTTGTCGATTTCGCCGGAGTCGCCGACGATTGCAGTCGAGATGGCGTAACGCCCCATTTCGACCGCAGTCGCCACTTCACCGAGTTGCCCCAACGCAATGACGCGATCTTCATACAGCGACTTGAGTGCCGCATTGGTCTGTTGCAGGCTGGTCAGGCCAACGGCGCCGAACAACGCCAGCAGCACGGACAGAAAACTGACGACAAAAATGAGGCGCGCCTTGATGGAAAAATTCTTGAACATGACAACTTCCTTACAATCGATTAAGCACCCAGAGTGCCTTATTCTGTAAGCATTTCCCGTACCAAGATACGCAGAATAAAGCCTTGCGCAGGGCGCATTTCAACGGATTGACGGTTGCAATCCCAGCCACAAACCCAGCGGCACGAAAACCAGCGCAGCAAGGTTTCCCATGAGCACGATCGATGCCACTTTGTCAGGCTCCTGGCGGTACTGCTCGGCCACCATGAAACACAGCACTGCAGGCGGCAAGGCGCCGAACAGGTACATCTGGCCGCGTTGGCCCGCCGTCAGCGGCAACACCTGATCCAGTACAAACGCCACGATCAAACCGACCAGCGGACAGGTCACCGCGCCGACCAGGCCGATGTGCCAGCTCTTGAAGCTGATGTCCATCATGCGCACGCCGAGTGCGAACAGCATGATCGGGATGCTGGCTTCACCGAGCAGCTTCATCGCTGAAAACACAGGTTGCGGCAGCGGCACGTGCAATACCGCGAACAGCACGCCCAGCACCATGGCGACCATGATCGGGCTCTTGAACAGCTTGAGGAAGGAGCCGGGACGCATGCTGGTCGTGCGGCCATGCTGCAGCATCTTGATGCCCAGCGAAAAATAGATGAAAGTGGCCGCCGTGAACAAGGCCACCGCGGCCGACAGACTCTCCGGACCAAAGGCCAGCAGCATCAGCGGCACGCCCATGTTGCCGCCGTTGTTGTACATCATCGGCGGCAGGAAGGTGCGCTTGTCGTAGCCCAGCATTGTTGCCACCGGCCAGGCCAGCAAGCCGGAGCCGAGCGAAATGATCACGCTGGCAAGAATCAGCCAGCCGTTGTGCGCGAGATCGAAATCCTTCGCCGACAAGGCGCTGAACACCATCAGCGGGGCCAGCACCTCCATGGACACGCGATTGACCGAGGCCATGTCGGAACGCACCACTTCGCCGCGCCAGCGCGCATAGCCGTAACCGATGGCGATGATGGCGAAGACGGGAAGGATGATCCCGGTGATGCGCTCAAGGATTTCCATGTTTACTTTTTGAGGAGGCGTTTTTCCGCACGCAGGATGTTTTCACCGGTGCCGCGCAACACCACGATGTCGCCGGTCTGCAAGACCGTGTCGGGCTTGAATTCGACGCGCAGCTTGCCGCGCCTGAGCATGGTGACCTCCGTGTCGAATTGCTCCAGCGCGACCTGGTACAGCGTCTTGCCGATCGCCGCAGCGCCTTCGTTGAGAGCAACCGATTGCAGCCGCACGTTGAGGTTGTCGTTGTCTTCGGGCACGTCCGAGGCGCCATGGAAATAGCCGCGCAGGGAAGTGTAACGCTCGTCGCGCGCGCTTTGCACGCGATGCACCACGCGGCGCAGCGGCACGCCCAGCATCACCAGCGCATGCGAGGCCAGCATCAGGCTGCCTTCCAGCGCTTCCGGCACGACTTCGGTGGCGCCGGCCTCCAGCAGCTTGTCGAGATCGGCGTCGTCGTGGCTGCGCACGATGACCGGCAGAGTCGGGGCCAGTTCATTGGCATGATGCAAAACCTTCAACGCCGACGGCGTGCTGGCGTAGGTCACCACCAGCGCCGCGGCGCGATGGATACCGGCAGCCACCAGGCTTTCGCGGCGCGCGGCGTCGCCGTAGGAAACGTTGGCGCCGGCTTCGCGGGTGTCGTGCACCAGGTCCGGGTCCATCTCCAGCGCATGGTAGGGAATGCCTTCTTCTTCCAGCAGCTTGGCCAGGCTCTGGCCGCTGCGGCCGAAGCCGGCAATGATCACGTGCTTCTGGCTCGACATGGTGCGCGTGGCCAGTTGCGTCAGCGCCAGCGATTGCAGCATCCACTCGTTGGCCGACAGCTTCATCACGATGGCGTCGGATTTGGCCAGCAGGAACGGCGCCGCCAGCATCGACAGCACCATGGAGGCCAGGATCACCTGGATCAGCAAGGGGTCCATCAGTTGCAAACCGCCCGCCTGGTTCAGCAGCACGAAGCCGAACTCGCCGGCCTGTGCCAGCGCCAGGCCGGTGCGCAGCGCCACGCCCGTGGTCGAGCCGAACAGTTTGGCGAGACCGGCGATCAGCACGAACTTGAGCAGCACCGGGCCGACCAGCAGCAGCAGCACCAGCCACCAATGCTCCAGCACCAGGTGCACGTTGAGCAGCATGCCGATGGTGATGAAGAACAGTCCGAGCAGCACGTCGCGGAAGGACTTGATGTCTTCCTCCACCTGATGCTTGTATTCGGTTTCGGAAATCAGCATGCCGGCAATGAACGCACCCAGCGCCAGCGACAGGCCGGCCTTTTCGGTGATCCAGGCGGCGCCCAGCGTGATCATCAGCAGGTTCAGCATGAACAATTCCTGCGAGCGCCGCTTGACGACGATCTGGAACCAGCTGCGCATGAGCTTCTGGCCGAAGAACAGCAGCAAGGCCAGCACCACCAGCGCCTTGATCGAGGCCCAAGCCAGCGTCACGACCAGGTTGCCGGAATTCTTCGCCAGCGCCGGCACGATGATCAGCAGAGGCACCAGCGCCAGATCCTGGAACAGCAGGATGCCGAGGATGCGGCGGCCGTGTTCGGTTTCCAGCTCGAGCCGCTCGGTCAGCAGTTTGGAGACGATCGCGGTGGACGACATCGCCAGCGCGCCGCCCAGCGCAAATGCGGCCGGCCAGCTGATTTCGTGGAGTTGCGGCAGGATGAAGGCGGTGCTCCAGCCGAACACCATGGCCACCGCAATGGTTGCCAGCACCTGCGCCACGCCGAGGCCGAAGACGATGTGTCGCATGGCCGATAACTTGGGCAGCGAGAATTCCAGGCCAATCGAGAACATCAGGAACACCACCCCGAACTCCGCCAGCGCGTGCGTGGTTTCATTGTCGTCGGCGAAGCCGAGTCCATGCGGGCCGATGACGATGCCGACGACGAGGTAGCCCAGCATCGGTGGCAGATGCATCATTCGAAAAGCGACGACCCCAAGCACCGCAGCGCCGAGTAGAAAAAGAGTGAGCTCTAGTCCTGAAAACATGTAGTGGAAAACGAAGCAATTTTTATAAGTGGAGGCCGCAAGGCCTGTTAAGCCAGAATCATGCCCGCCCTGCCGCCATGGATTCCGATCGGTATCGCATTGCAGCAAGCCTGCTGCGACCAGCCTTGTCCCCCAGGCTGTTCGTGCTGTTGCACCGCAGATTGCGGGGCAGGATCCGGCGGCGCGACATCCCTGACGCTACACGAGGTTACATCTGGCAAGTTTTTTGCTTTCGTAATTCGTTTATACTTCGGATATGAGTGTAACCGAAGCCAAAATCTTGCCAAAATCTTTTTCCACAGAACGCGCCCGCCGCGCGCTTGAGCTCGCCCGTCAAACCCTGCAAATCGAAGCCGACGCCATCCTGGCGCTGAAATCCCGCATGTCGGACGCCGAGGCCGAACCGCTGGCCCGCGCCGTCGGGGTTTTGCTGGAATGCAAGGGCCGCGTGGTGGTCTCCGGCATCGGCAAATCCGGCCATATCGGCCGCAAGATCGCCGCCACCTTCGCCTCGACCGGTACGCCGGCGCTGTTCATGCACCCGGCCGAAGCCGCGCACGGCGATCTTGGCATGGTGACTCCTAACGATGTCTTCATTGCCATCTCGAATTCCGGCGAGACCGCCGAGCTCATGGCGATCGTGCCGATCATCAAGCGCATGGGCGCCTACCTGATCGCCATGACCGGCAACGACGAATCGAGCCTGGCGCTCCTGTCGGCGATCCACCTGAACGTCGGCGTGGCCAAGGAAGCCTGTACCCTCAACCTGGCCCCGACCGCCAGTACCACCGCCACGCTGGCCATGGGCGACGCCCTCGCGGTGTCGCTGCTGGACGCGCGCGGCTTCCTGGAAGAAGACTTTGCCCGCTCGCACCCGGGCGGCGCGCTGGGCCGCCGCCTGCTGACCCATGTGCGCGACGTCATGCGCACCGGCGACGCTATTCCCGCAGTCAAGCCGGACGTGACGCTGTCGGCGGCGCTGATGGAAATCACCCGCAAGGGCATGGCGATGACCGCCGTCGTCGACGATGACAACCATCCCATCGGCGTATTTACCGACGGCGACCTGCGCCGCCTGCTGGAGCGCGGTGAAGATTTCACCAAATCGTCGATCGCCGACGTCATGCATCGCGGCCCGCGCACCATCAATCCCGACCAACTCGCGGTCGACGCCGTCCAGCTGATGGAAGAATTCCGCATCAACCAGGTGCTGGTGGCCGACGCCCAGGGCAAGCTGGTGGGTGCGCTGCACATCCACGACCTGACCCGCGCCAAGGTGATCTGATGACAGATCGATTCAGCAAGGCCAGTGCGGCGGCCGTCGCCAATGCCCGGCAAGTCCGGCTGATGATTTTCGACGTCGACGGCGTGCTGACCGACGGCGGCTTGTATTACGGCCCCGAAGGCGAACCGGTCAAACGCTTCAACGCACTCGACGGCCACGGCATCAAGATGCTGCAGCAGTTCGGCGGCATCGCCACGGCCATCATCACCGCGCGCCAGTCGCCGATCGTCCTGCGCCGCGCCAAGGACCTGGGCATTGCCCACGTGTTCCAGGGCGTGCACGACAAGCGCATCGCCTTCGCGCAGTTGCTGGAACAAACCGGCATCGCGGCCTCCGCCTGCGGCTACCTCGGCGATGACGTGATCGATTTGCCGGTGCTGACCAAGGTCGGTTTCACCGCCTGTGTGGCCAACGGCCATCATGACGTCAAGCAGCGCGCCGACTACATCACCGATTGCACCGGCGGCAACGGCGCGGCGCGCGAGGTCTGCGACTTCATCCTGACCGCGCAAGGCTATTACGAGGCGGCGCTGGCCGCTTACCTGGCATGAGCAATCGCAGCGGCGAACGCGCAGCGCAGCGCATCCGGTTGATTGTCGTGCTTGTGGTGCTGACGGCGCTGGCGCTCGGCAGCTTCTGGGTGCTGCAGGTCATGCGGCGCAACGCCGACGACACGCTTGCCGCACGTCCGCGCAGCAAGCCCGATTATTACGTCGAAGATTTCAGCTACGTGAAGATGTCCGAAACCGGCCAGCCGCGCTACGACATCACCGGCAAGAAGATGGTGCACTTCCCGACCGACGATTCGTTCGAAGTGACCTTGCCCGTCATCACCAGCCTGACCAAGGAAAAGCCGCCGATGACCCTGCGCTCGCAGCGTGCCAGGATTGAAGACGACAACAGCAAGATCCACATGTATGACAACGTCAATGCCGACCGCTCCGCGTTCGGTACTGCCGAAGACATGCATCTGAAAACCGAATACCTGCTGCTGCTGCCCGACGAAGACATCGCGCGCACCGACAAGCCGGTTGAAATCACGATGGGGCAATCCATCATGACCGGCACCGGCATGATCGCCAACAACGCGACACAGGAATTCCAATTGCTCCACAATGTGCGCGGCACGTACCAGCCGCGCTCACGTCCGCCGCGTTAGCCGTCAGTCTTCAGCTCCCATCGCCAATTGGCATAATCAAAACGAGATACTTGCGCAGGATCCTATGAAAACGACATCCCTACTGCCGCTGCTCACCGTGCTCCTGATGAGCGTTGCCGGCCTCGCCCGCGCCGAACGCGCCGACACTGAAAAGCCGACCCGCATCGAAGCCGAGCAAATGGTGTACGACGACGTCAAGCAGGTGAAGACCTTCACCGGCAACGTCGTGCTCACGCGCGGCACGCTGCTGATCAAGGCCGGCAAGGTGGTGCTGACCACCGATCCGTCCGGCTATGAACTGGCTATCCTCTATGCGGCGCCCGGCCAGTTGGCCAGCTTCCGCCAGAAACGCGACGGCGGCCCCAACCTGTGGATCGAAGGCCAGGCCGAACGCATCGAATACAGCGAGAAGACTGAAATCTCGAAACTGTTTACGCGCGCCCACATGCAGCGCATGGACGGCCCGCGCGTGACCGATGAAGTCAACGGCGAGTTCATCTCCTACGACAGCCGTGCCGAGTTCTATTCGGTCAACAACACCAACACCGGCGAAAGCAAACCCGGCGGCGGTCGCATCACCGCGATCATCCAGCCGCGCGTCGATTCTTCGAAGGGCCAATAAGATGGCGATCAGTTCTCTCGTAGTACGCGGATTGCAAAAGAGCTATGGCGCGCGCCAGGTCGTGCGCGACGTCTCGCTCGAAGTCGCCAGCGGCGAAGTGGTCGGCCTGCTCGGCCCCAACGGCGCCGGCAAGACCACCTCGTTTTACATGATCGTCGGCCTGGTGCCGTCCGACGGCGGCGAGATCGATCTCGACGGTTCGGCGATTTCTCGGCTGCCTATCCACGAGCGCGCGCAGCTCGGCCTGTCTTATCTGCCGCAGGAAGCCTCGGTGTTCCGCAAGCTCAACGTGGAGGACAACATCCGCGCCGTGCTGGAACTGCGCAAGGAAAACGGCAAGTCGCTCAGCCGTGATGAAATCGAAGGCCGCCTCAACAGCCTGTTGCACGAATTGCAGATCGAGAAGCTGCGCGAAAGCCCGGCACTGTCGTTGTCCGGCGGCGAACGCCGGCGTGTCGAAATCGCCCGTGCGCTGGCGACCGATCCGCGCTTCGTGCTGCTCGACGAACCATTCGCCGGTATCGATCCGATCGCCGTGATCGAGATCCAGCGCATCGTGCGCTTCCTCAAGGAACGCGGCATCGGCGTGCTCATCACCGACCACAACGTGCGCGAGACGCTGGGCATTTGCGATCGCGCCTACATCATCAACCAGGGCACCGTGCTGGCCAGCGGCAGCCCTGACGACATCATCGCCGATGAGTCCGTCCGCCGCGTGTATCTGGGCGAACACTTCCGCATGTAATCCGCAGGCAATACGCTGCCAACTGAAAACTGAATGAAACAATCCCTCCAGCTTCGCACCTCTCAGCATCTGGCATTGACGCCGCAGTTGCAGCAGTCGATCCGTTTGCTGCAGCTGTCGACGCTGGAACTGCACCAGGAACTGGAACAGATCCTGTCGGACAATCCGCTGCTGGAACGCCTCGACGATGCGCTCGACAATTCCGTGCGGCTGCTTGCCGACGGCGCCCTCAGCAGCCCGTCTTCGGCGCAGGCGGAGCCGGTCGAAAACAGCGCCGCCAGCGCTGCACCCGCGGAAGGCGAAGCCGGCGATCCGCAGGACAGTGCAAGCGGCGACGAGCATGCGAGCGGCGATGCCGACTGGAGCTTCGACGACGTCGCCCGCACCGGCAAGACACCCGACGACGAAGACTCGCGTCCGCAACTCGAAGCCCACGACGTCACGCTGCGCGAACACCTGCAGGAGCAGACCCGCCTGACCGTGCGCAGCTTGCGCGACCGTGCGCTGATCGAACTGATCGTCGACGCGATTGACGACCACGGCTATCTCGAAGAATCGCTGGAAGAAATCCATGCGCGCCTGCCCGAAGAACTGGAAATCGAACTTGACGAACTGACCATTGCACTGAAGCTGCTGCAGAGCTTCGAGCCGGCCGGCGTCGGCGCGCGCAGCGCCTCCGAATGCCTGGCGCTGCAGGTCCGGCGCTTGCCGAAAGTTGCCTTTGTCACACGCCGGCTGGCGCTGACCATCGTTGAAGATTACCTGGCGCTGTTCGCCCAGCGTGATTTCAATAAAATCAAGAAAGCGCTCGGTTGCGACGATGAAGACCTGCGCGAGGCGCAAGCCGTGATTCGCCAGTGCCATCCGCATCCCGGCGCCATGTTTGCATCGGGCCGATCCGACTACGTGGTGCCCGACGTGATTGTCAAAGCGTCCAAGGACGGCTGGCAGGTTTTGCTCAACCACGACGTGATGCCGCGGCTGCGCGTCAACGCCATGTACGCCAACGCACTCAAGCAAGCCAAGGGCGACGGCTCGCTCGGTTCGCAGCTGCAGGAAGCCAAGTGGCTGATCAAAAATATGCGTCAGCGCTTCGACACAATTTTGCGTGTCGCCCAGGCAATTGTTGAGAGGCAACGCAACTTTTTTTCACATGGCGCCGTTGCCATGAGACCCCTTGTGTTGCGCGAAATAGCTGATACACTGGGTCTACACGAGAGCACTATTTCTCGTGTAACGACTCAGAAGTACATGCTGACCCCGCATGGCATGTTTGAGTTGAAATACTTCTTCGGCAGCCACGTCGCAACAGAAACCGGAGGTGAAGCTTCCTCCACTGCGATACGGGCTCTCATCAAACAACTGATAGGAGCAGAAGACCCTAAGAACCCACTCTCTGATAGCAAGATTGCAGATATGTTGGCGGAACAGGGCATGGTGGTGGCGCGACGGACCGTCGCGAAATACCGCGAAGTGCTCAAAATTCCGCCGGTGAATCTCCGCAAATCTCTGTAAGTTTTTCTGTAGCAAAGCATCGTTGCTGTGTTCTGTTGAGTTCGGGTGTTTTGTTCTGGTGCTGCCTGCAAGCAACCGGACAATGCGTAAGAACCTCCAGCAATCTCACGATAGGAGTGCTGTATGAATCTGACCATTAGTGGCCATCATCTCGATTTGACCCCCGCCATCCGCGAGTACGTGCAAAACAAGCTGACGCGCATCAAGCGCCACTTTGACCATGTGATCGACATCAGTGTCATTCTCAGCGTAGACAAGCTGACCGAAAAAGAAAAACGCCAGAAGGCAGAAATAAACGTTCATATCAAGGGGAAAGACCTGCATGCCGAGAGCATTGCACACGACCTGTACGCCGCCATTGACATGCTGATCGACAAACTGGATCGCCAGGTGATCAAGCACAAGGACCGCGTGCAAAACCATCACTCGATGGCAAAACGCCTGCCGGAAGAACCGTTGCCCGCAGCTGCCTCGTGATAGCCAACTAGCCGGCGGACTGGACCGGCACCAAAAAAAGGGCGCGCAAGCGCCCTTTCTTGTTTCTGCAACGACAACTTCATCGCGTATTTTCAATATCTTTCAAAATCTTTTACACTTTTTCCCCACCTGCCTCGCAAGGCATCTCTTGCAATCCTGCAAATCATTTACATGTTGGTCACAGCAGCCCACCCGCGCCGTGTTGCCTGAAAGACATTTCCCTGTGCAACGGCACTCTCCCAACGCGCACGCCCGCTTTTTCATATAATGGCGGCATTGCGAACTTTTTGAAGGTGTAGTCATGAGCGAAGTCCAATCCTGGATCAAGGAAACCGTTACCCAAAACCCTGTCGTGCTGTTCATGAAGGGCACCGCGCAATTCCCGCAGTGTGGCTTCTCGGGCAAGGCGATCCAACTGCTCAAGGCCAGCGGCGCGGAAAACATCGTCACTGTCAACGTGCTGGAAAGCGCAGACGTGCGCCAGGGCATCAAGGAATACTCGAACTGGCCGACCATCCCTCAGTTGTACGTCAAGGGCGAATTCATCGGCGGCTCCGACATCCTGAGCGAAATGTACGAATCGGGCGAACTGCAAACCCTGTTCAAGGGCTGATCCCCTGTCCATCGCGACAAATTCCGCACCGCCGCGCCGCCGCCTGATCGTCGCCATCACCGGCGCGACCGGCGTGGCGTACGGCGTGCGCCTGCTGGGCGTGCTGCGCGACGCCGGTGTGGAAACCCATCTGCTGGTATCCGAAGCCGGCGTGCTGAACCTGCATCAGGAACTCGACATGAGCCGCAAGGACGTCGAGGCGCTGGCCGACGTGGTCCATCCGGTGCGCGATGTCGGCGCTTCGATCGCCAGCGGTTCGTTCACGTCCTCGGGCATGATCGTTGCGCCCTGTTCGATGAAGACGCTCGCCGCCATCGCCAACGGCCTGTCCGACAATCTCATCTCGCGCGCCGCCGACGTGGTCCTGAAAGAACGCCGCCGCCTGGTGCTGATGGTGCGCGAAACGCCGTTCAATCTCGCCCACCTGCGCAACATGACCAGCGTCACCGAAATGGGCGGCATCATCTTCCCGCCCCTGCCCGGTTTCTATCATCGCCCACAATCCATCGAGGAAATGATCGACCACACGCTGGGCCGCGTGCTTGACCTCTACGACATTGCGCATGCGCTGACGCCGCGCTGGGCCGGTCTAAAAAACCAGCCGACATAAAAAAACGCTGCCTTGAGAGCAGCGTTTTTTCTTTGCGAAAGAGCGTATCAACCTCGACCGATGAACGGCATCTTGGTCGCCATCACCGTCATGAATTGCACGTTGGCATCCAGCGGCAGGCTGTCCATGTAAAGGATGGCCTTCGCCACATGGCCGGCGTCCATGGTCGGTTCAACCTGGGTCGATCCATCGGCCTGCAAGGTGCCCTTTTTCATCAGCTCGGTCATGTCGGTCGAGGCGTTGCCGATGTCGATCTGGCCGCAGGCGATGTCGTAGCGGCGACCGTCCAGCGAGGTCGACTTGGTCAGACCGGTGATCGCATGCTTGGTCGCGGTGTACGACACCGAGAACGGCCGCGGCGCGTGCGCCGAAATCGAACCGTTGTTGATGATGCGGCCGCCGCGCGGCGATTGTTCCTTCATAAGACGGAACGCTTCCTGGGTGCACAGGAAGACGCCGGTCAGGTTGATGTCGACCGCCGACTTCCATTGCTCGTAGCTCAGTTCTTCCAGCGACATCGGCGGCGCGAAAATACCCGCGTTGTTGAACAACAGATCGAGGCGACCGAATTTCTCTTTGGTCTTGGCGAACAGGTTCTTCACCGAAACCGGATCGCTGACGTCGGCCGGCACCACCAGCGCATTGGCGCCGAATTCGCCGGCCGCCTTGACGGTTTCTTCCAGCGGTTCCTGGCGACGGCCGGCCAGCACGACGGCATAGCCGTCGCGCAGCAAAGCCAGCGAAATCTGTTTGCCGATGCCGGAACCGGCGCCGGTGACCAATGCGATTTTCTTCGGTGCTGCCATCTTCTGTGCTCCTCTGTTTTCCTGGAAATGGGACGTTTGCCGTGCTCGCTCGTGTGCGCTGCACGTTCTCGCCGAGCGTTTTACTATAGCAGCTGTCGCCGCGCGGGGAGATGAAGTATTTTCAGCTGAGCCGGAACCGGATCTTCTCCGATCGGCTATGCTTGCGCACATCGTTTTTGAACCAGGGGAGCACCATGTCCGACGTCACCATTTATCACAACCCGAAATGCAGCACCTCGCGCAACGTGCTGGAAATGATCCGCGCCGCCGGCATCGAGCCCGATGTCATCGAATACCTGAAGACGCCGCCGGATCGCGCCACGCTCAAAAAGATCGTTGCGGCCACCGGCGAACCGGTGCGCAATATCATGCGCCGGCGCGGCACGTCCTACGACGAGAAGGATCTGGACAACGCCAGATGGAGCGACGAACAGCTGATCGACCTGATGCTGGAAGACCCGGTCCTGATCAACCGCCCCATCGTCGTCACTGCGCGCGGTGCTCGCCTGTGCCGGCCGGTAGAGAAACTGCAGGAAATACTGCCGCCGGCCTGACCGCGGCATCTTCCGCCGGGAGATCGGCGACACGCCCGCTCGGCTGGCCCAGCAGCGTGGTGCGGTACATGATGCGGCGCTGGCTGTGGTCGTAATCGGCCAGCGCGATATGCATGGCGCTGCGGTTGTCCCACATCATGGTGTCGCCGAGTTGCCAGCGGTGGCGGTAGACGTTTTCCGGAACGACGCTGTGGTCGTACAGGTATTGCAGCAGCGGCCGGCTCTCCTCTTCCGTCATGCCTTCGATCGCCACCGACGTCATCTCGCTCACATACAAGGCCTTGCGTCCGCTACCGTCGTGCACGCGCGCAATCGGCTGGTAGACCGGCGGATTGCGGCGGCGGATGTCGGCCAGCTCGTCGCTGGTGCGCACCAGCCGCGTCTCGCGCGCCGCCGTCATGTCATGCAGCGCGTTGCGGCCGTCGAGGATGGATTGCAGCGTCGGCGACAAACTGTCCCAGGCCTTATACATATTGCAGAACATGGTATCGCCGCCGACCTCGGGCAACTCCACGCAATGCAGCAGCGAGCCTTTGGCCGGACGCGTGGTGGTCGACAGATCGGAATGCCATTGACGGCCTACGGCGAGGCGTTTGCCGCCTGCCTCATAATTCGTGACCAGCAAAATTTCCGGATGCTCAGGATGGCGGAATTTGGGAATCGCCGCATGATCGTCGAGCGCACCGAAATGGCGGCTGAAGGCGATATGCTCCTCGAACGTCAGCGGCTGGTTGCGGAACAGCAGGATGATGTGGCGATGCCAGGCGTCGATCAAGGCCTGTACCGTCTCCGCGTCCAGCGGACTGCGCATGTCGACGCCGATCACTTCGGCACCCAGCGCCGACGACAAGGGTTTCAAGGAAAAGCTACTCATGCTGCCTCCCGTAGATGGGGGCTACATCAGTTCGTCTCCGTCATTTTTGTTTTTATCGCTGCATTTCAAACGGTGGGTATGCGCGAACTGTCAGCCCAGAACAAAGCCTTGCGTTGCAGAAAACTCATCAACACGTGCAGGCACACGCCGATCGCCGACAACACGAACAGCGTGGCGAACACGCCCGCCGTGTCGAGGTTGACGTTCATCTGCATGATGGCATTGCCGAGTCCTTTGCGCGAGCCGAGGAACTCGCCGACGATGGCGCCGAGGATGCTGAAGATGATCGCGATGTTGAGTCCCGCGAAGATCATCGGCAGCGCGCCCGGCAGGCGCACCATCGTGAAAATCTGCCAGCGCGTCGCGCGCAACGAGCGCATCAGTTCCAGCCGCGCCGGATCGGTCGAGCGCAAGCCGCTGATGACGTTGACCAGGATGGGGAAGAAGGCGATCGTCGCCGCGATGATGACCTTGGACGTCATGCCGAAACCGAACCACATGATGAACAGCGGCGCCACCGCCACCTTGGGCGTGGTTTGGATCGCGATCAGGTAGGGATACAGCGTCTTTTCCGCCAGCGGGAATTGCGCAATCAGGCCGCCCAGCACGATGCCGAACAAGGCCGCCAGCAGGAAGCCGAGCATGGCCTCCCCCAGCGTGTACAGCGCGTTGTCGAGATAGGCGGTGTTGACCAGCGCCAGCGCGATATTGGAGGGCGCCGGCATAATGTAGATCGGAATCTCGAAGAAGCGGATGATCGCTTCCCACACCACCACCACGGCGACGAATACGGCCGGAATCAGCAGCAGTTCGGGCCGCGCCTTAAGCGTGCGGCGCAGGCTGAAAGAGGCAGGCGCCGACGTGATACCGGAGTTGGCTGCGGCGCTGGTAGGGATGCTTTCCATCAGATGAACCCCTGAGTGTTGAACTGGCTGCGGATGCGCTTGCTGTACACGCCGAAGGCATCGGTCGACATGATGTCGAGACCGCGCTCGGCGGGCAGGTCAACCGTCACCAGGTCGGCGATGCGACCCGGACGATTCGACAGCACCATCACGTGAGTGCCGAGGAAAATCGCTTCCGGAATCGAGTGCGTCACGAAGATCACCGTCTTGCCGGCCTTGCGCCAGATGCGCAGCAGCTCCAGATTCATCACCTCGCGCGTCATGGCGTCGAGCGCGCCGAACGGCTCGTCCATCATCAGGATCGAAGGATCGTGGATCAGCGAGCGGGCGATGGCGACGCGTTGCTGCATGCCGCCCGACAATTCACTCGGATAGCGGTTGGCGAAATCGGCCAGGCCGACCATGTCCAGCAATTCCTGCGCGCGCACGCGGCTGGACGCCATGTCGAGGCCGAGTACCCGCGCCGGCAGCAGGACGTTGTCGATGGCGGTTTTCCACGGCAGCAATACCGGGCTCTGGAACACCATGCCGATGTCGCGATGCGGTTCGTGCACTTCTTCGCCGTTGACCTTGATCGAGCCGGCCGACCGCGGGATCAGGCCCGACAGCAATTTGAGCAGGGTCGACTTGCCGCAGCCCGAGGGGCCGACGATGGTCATGAAACCGCCTTGCGGCACCGTCACCGAAATCGGACCGAGCGCCTGCACCTTGCCGCCGTCGTGGGTGGCATAGGTCTTCTCCAAGGCCTCGACAACAATGGCCGCAGGACTGTTCACAGCGTTTGCTTCCTGGCTGAATGACGTGTCTCGCACGATCGACATAACTGACATCCGGTTGACTCCTGAATGGCATGCATCATAGAGCAAATAAGAACCGTCTTGGCAAATCTGCAACTAGGAAATCAACTGCGACTTCACGAATTCAAGGCCGCCGCCGGCATTGACAATGTCCTGCAGGAAAGGCGCCAATGGCTCCACCTGCATCTGCTTGCCGCTGGTCGCATTGAAGATCGCGCCGCGGCTGAAGTCGATGTCGAGCTGATCGCCGTCGTCGATGGCGTCGAGCACGTCGCTGCCCGCCATCAGCACGGGCACGCCCATGAAAATCGCCAGCCGGAACGGCCCGCGCGACAACGACCGCACCAGCAGGCCGACGCCCAGCGCCTTCATCGCGAGGAACGGATGGCTGTGGTTGCTGCCGTGGGCGAAGTTGCGCCCGGCCACGATGACGTCGCCCGGTTGCGCCTGTTGGGCGAACTCGGGCCGCACTTCGGTCAGAAGATGATGGCGCAGCATGCGCGGATCGAACTCGAATACGTGACGCGCCGAGATCAGCTGGTCGCTGGAGATGTCGCTGGAAAATTTCCAGGCGCGGCCGCTGCTGGTTTTGCCGGCGACGCTCATGCCGCACCTCCTTCAGCATAAGCGCGTGGATCGGTGATGTGGCCCGTAATGGCGGAGGCCGCCACGGTCATGGCGCTGGCCAGGAAAATTTCCGCCTCGTTGCTGCCCATGCGACCCGGGTCGTTGCGCGTGCTGGTGCTGATGCGGCGTTCACCTGCGGTCAGTCGTGCGATGCCGCCGAAACAGGGGCCGCAGGTCGATGGTGAAATGGTGGCGCCGGCAGCGGTGAGTTCAGTCAGCAGGCCTTCCTGCAAAGCCTGCTGGAACACTTGCTGCGTGGCGGGAATCACCAGCAGGTTCACATCGGCATGCACCTTGCGACCGCGCAGGATGGCGGCGGCGGAACGGATGTCTTCAATCGAGCCGGACACGCACGAGCCAATATAGGCATGTTGGATGACGATGTCGGACATCGCTTGCGCTTCACGTACATGGTTGGGCGACGGCGGGATCGACACGCGCGGCGTCAGCGTAGCCAGGTCGATATCGATGGTCATGGCGTACTCGGCGTCGGCGTCGCTGTTGATTGACGCCGGCGCTTGCAGCTGAGCCGAATCGGCCACGCCATGCGCACGCAGGTAGTCGATGCAGCGCTGATCGACGGCGGCGATGCCGGACTTGGCGCCGGCGTCGACGCACAGGCCGCAGATCGTCATGCGCTCCGGCACCGACAGCGTGGACAGGCCTTCGCCCTGGTATTCGATGACGCGATAGCTGGTGGCTTCGTCGTCGAGTTGCTGCATGGTCGCCAGCACAATGTCGCGCGCCGCCACGCCGGGGCGGCAGGCGCCGTGCAAGCGCACGCGGATGGTCTCGGGCACCTTCATCCAGATCTGGCCGGTGGCCAGCACCATCGATACTTCAAAGCCGAACGGCACCGACAAGGCGCCGACCGCGCCCAATCCCGGCGCATGGCTGTCGGCACCGGCGGCGAACATGCCCGGCGCGACCAGGCCCTGCTCCACCATGAGGGGATGCGTGATGCCGACACCGTCGAAGAAATGGCCGACCGACCACTCCTGCGCCAGCTGCCGTGTGAGCTCGTTGCGCTCGGCGCCGGCGGCGCTGTGCACCGGTACTTCGTGGTCGATGATGACGGCGACGCGTTCGGGATGCGCCAGTTTTGTGACGCCGATTTCGCGGATGCGTTTGATATAGGCGGAGAACGACACCTCCGGCGCCGTCACCAGGTCCGGACTGGCCCAGATGATGTCGCCGTGCTGCACGCTGTCCTTGCCGCTGGTGCGCGCAAGAATTTTCTGCGTCATGGTTGCGCCCATAGCGGTCAGCTCCCTTCGTTCACTTGCGTCGCCAGCTCTGCATCGAAGGCGGCGGCGCGTTCCACGCCGACCAGCCGGCCGACGTCGGCGAACTGCGCCATGCCGTCGACCAGCTGCACGGTGTCGCCGCTGGCGAACATGCTGCGCAACATGTCCTGCTGCGCCTTGAACGTGGTCTGGATCAGCGATAGAGGATACAGCGACATGGCGAAGCCGGCGGCGGCAAGTTGCTGGCGCGTGTAATTGGGGCGGACGGTTTCGGCGGCGACGTAGATCACCGGAATCTTCACGCTGGATGCCACCGCTCCCAGCTCGGCCGGTGTACTCAGCGAGGGCGCCATGACGGCGTCGGCGCCGGCGCGTTCCATTGCCTTTGCACGCACGATGACTTCTTCCAGGCCGTAGATGGTCATGGCGTCGGTGCGGCCGATGATGACGAATTCGCTGCTTTTCCGCCCAGCCCGTGCGGCTTTCAGGCGCAGCGACATTTCTTCGATCGGCACCAGTTTCTTGCCGGCCATGGCGCCGCATTTCTTGGGCATGATCTGGTCTTCGAGGTGGAGCCCGGCGATGCCGGCCTTTTCGAAGGCGCGTACGGTTTCGACGATGTTAGCCGCGCCGCCGTAGCCGGTGTCGGCGTCGACCAGCACAGGAACGGAAACCGCTTCGGCGATGCGCGTCGCCTGCTGCACCATGTCGGTCATGGTGAGCAGGCCGATGTCGGGCTTGCCGTAGCTGGAAGCGAGCGAAAATCCGGTCATGTAGGCGGCTTCAAAGCCGGCCTGTTCGATCAGCAAGGCGCCGAGCGCGTCGTAGCAGCCGGGCACCGGCACGGCGCCGCTACGCGCCAGCATTTCGCGGATCAAGGTCCCTGGATGTTGCATCTGGTCTCCGTTGGTAGCGTGTCAGTCAGGTATTGCGTCAGGTCTGTACTTTACCTGCAACACGCCCGGCTCGCACATGTTGCCGAGCTACGCCCGCCACTCATTTTTTCACTTCTGGTTGACTTCAATTAAATATACTTAGTAGTATGGTGATGTCAAGGACGATTCGTCAATTCCTTAGCCGCATTGCGGCACCCTTCCGACGCGGCGCACATCAACACCAGCGCCGACCGCCTTCATCGCCCTGATGTCGCCGCAGCATCGAGTTCATGTCCGCAAGTGCCCACCCTGTCCACCTTCGACGAGGCCGCATGACGATCGACTATCGCAAGCTGATGCACTGGAAGATTCCCATCGCGCGCCAGCACGTGCGGCCGCAGGATTGCATCCTGTACGCGCTTGGCGTCGGTCTCGGCGCCGATCCGCTCGACCGCGACCAGCTTCATTACGTGTACGAAGAAGGCCTGCGCGTGCTGCCCACCATGGCGACGGTGCTGGCGTATCCCGGCTTCTGGATGAAGATGCCGGACACCGGCATCGACTGGACGCGCGTGGTGCACGCCGAACAGCAGGTGATCGTGCACAAGCCGCTGCCGGTCTGCGCCCGTCTGATCGGCGACACCCGCATCGTCGATATCGTCGACAAGGGTCCGGACAAGGGCGCGCTGATTTACCAGGAGCGTGTCGTCACCGAAGAAGACAGCGGCGAGCCGGTCTGCACCCTGCGCATGACCACCATGTGCCGCGGCGACGGCGGCGTACAAAATATGCCGCCGGCTTCCGTCCATATGCATCCCGCGCCGACGCCGTTGCCGGAGCGTCCCGCAGACTTCTGCATCGACCTGCCCATCCTGTCGCAGGCCGCGCTGATCTACCGGCTGTCGGGCGACGGCAATCCACTACACGCCGATCCCGAAGTCGCCCTGCGCGCCGGCTTCCCGCGACCGATCCTGCACGGCCTGTGCACCTTCGGCGTGGCCGGCCATGCCTTGCTCAAGGCGCTGTGCTGGTCTTCCGAAGCCGGTCGCCGCATGGACATCCGCTCAATCGGCGCACGCTTTTCCGCGCCGCTTTATCCTGGAGAAATTCTGCGCACGGAAATCTGGCATGACGGTAATCAGGTAGCGTTCCGCAGCAGCGTGCCGCAACGCGGCGTGGTGGTGCTCAATAACGGCGCCGCCGTCATCGCTCCGCACGCTGAAACCAAACCCCGCAAGGAAGTCCTCCATGGCACTTGACGACCAAACCCGCAAACAATTCGTCGCGGCGGTGGAGCGCTTCGTCGCCGAACGCCTGCTGCCCAACGAAGTGCTGGTGGAAGAACAACGGCGCGTGCCCGACGACATCCTCGGCGAGATGGCGGCGCTGGGCCTGTTCGGCCTGAGTATTCCGGAACGCTGGGGCGGACTCGGACTCGGCATGGAAGATGAAGTCGCGGTGCTGATCGCGCTATGCCGCGCCAACCTGTCGTTTCGCTCCGCCATCGGCATCAACAACGGCGTCGGCTCGCACGGTCTGCTGACCTATGGCAGCGATGCACAGCGCGAACGCTATCTGGCGCGCATGGCGGCGGGAGAAATGATCGCAGCGTTCTGCCTGACCGAGCCGGACTGCGGCTCCGATGCGGCGGCACTGCGCACCAGCGCACGCCTGGACGGCCCCGAATGGGTGCTCAACGGCGTCAAGCGCTACATCACCAATGCCCCTTCGGCCGACGTCTTCACCGTGATCGCGCGCACCGATGCCGACAGCCGCGACCATCGCGGCCTGTCCGCCTTCATTGTGGAACGCGGCGCACCCGGCCTGAGCATCGGCAACACCGACCGCAAGATGGGATTGCACGGCTCGCACACGGCCGACGTGATCTTCAACGACTGCCGCATTCCCGCCGACGCCATCATTGGCGAGCCGGGACTCGGCTTTGCGCTGGCGATGTCTTCGCTCAACCGCGGCCGTCTCGGCATCGCCGCCGCGGCCATCGGCGCCGGCCGTCGACTGATCGACGAGGCGCTGGACTACGCCACCGAACGCCGTGCCTTCGGCGAACCGATCGCGCAGCATCAGCTGGTGCAGGCGATGCTGGCCGATTCGGAAACCGAACTGCTGGCCGCGCAATGCATGGTCGAGTACACGGCGCGCCGTTTCGATCAGGACCTGCCGGTGATCAAGGAGGCCTCCTGCTGCAAGTTGTTTGCCACCGAAACAGTGGGCAAGATAGCCGACCGCGTGCTGCAGATTTTCGGCGGCGCCGGCTTCATGGGCGACTATCCGATCGAACGCATCTACCGCGACGTGCGCGTGATGCGCATTTACGAAGGCACCTCGCAGATCCAGCAGCTGCTGATTGCGAAGCAGATGCTCAAGGAGCATGCACTGAAGGGTTAAGGTCTTCCCCCGCCGCAGATCACGATCTGCCCGCTGATGTAGTTCGATTCCGGAATGCAGAACAGATACACCGCCCCCGCCGCTTCCGCCGGCGTGCCGGCGCGGCCCATCGGGATCAGGGTTTCCAGGTTCTGCATCAGTTGCTGGTTGACGCCGACCTTGATCTCGTTCCCCGAGATGTTGATGGTGGCGTCGTCACCTGCGGTCGCTTCGGTCAGGCGCGTCCTGATCAGGCCGAAGGCGACGCTGTTGACGTTGACCTTGTAGCGTCCCCACTCCTTGGCCAGCGCCTTGGTCAGTCCGTTGATGGCCGATTTGGCGGCGGAGTAATTGGCCTGCCCGGCGTTGCCCATCACGCCTGATACCGACGAGATGTTGACCACCTTGCGGAATACTTCGGCGCCCTGCGCGGCTTCCACCTTGGCGGCGCGGCGGAAATATTCCGACGCCGCGCGCAGGATGCGGAACGGCGCCGTCACGTGCACTGCCATGATGGCGTCCCATTGTTCATCGGTCATTTTCTGGATCACGTTGTCCCAGGTGTAGCCGGCGTTGTTGACGATGATGTCGAGCCGGCCGAAGCTGTTCAGCGCGGTGTCGATGAAACGCGCGGCGAATTCGGACGCCGTGACGTCGCCGCAGCAGACCGCGGCGCGACCGCCGGCGGCAGTGATTTCCTGCACGACGCTCTCAGCCATTTTTTCATCGAGGTCATTGATGACCAGCGCCGCGCCGTCGGCGGCCAGCTTGAGTGCGATCTCGCGTCCGATGCCGCGGCCGGAACCGCTGACGATGGCGACTTTACCTTCCAGCTTCTTGTTCATTTTGTCTCCAGGATAGCTTTGCGGGCCCGGTCTGTGCCGCGCTCCATGGGTTGATGACGGACAAGCTTCAGCAAGTGTTCATTTGGTTTTTTCGTAGACGGTGACGACGCAGGCTCCGCCCAGCCCAAGGTTGTGCTGCAGGCCCCAGCGCGCGCCGTCGACCTGGCGCCGCTCGGCCTGGCCGCGCAATTGCCAGGTCAGTTCCGCGCATTGTGCGAGGCCGGTGGCGCCGAGCGGATGGCCTTTTGACAGCAGGCCGCCGGACGGGTTGGTGACGATCCTGCCGCCGTAGGTGTTGTCGCCGTCGAGGATGAATTTCTCGGCGGTGCCGGGCGGCGTCAGTTGCAGCGCTTCGTAGCTGATCAGTTCGTTGGCGGTGAAGCAGTCGTGCAGTTCGACCACCTGGATGTCTTCCGGCCCGGCCCCGGCTTCGGCGTATGCGCGCTCCGCTGCGATGGCCGCCATGCCGTAGCCGACCAGCTTGCGCATGTCGCCGCTGTCAAAGGAATCGGACCGGTCGGTGGTCATCACCTGCGCCGCGATGGCGACGCTGGTGTCGAGATTGAACCAGCGCGCAAAGCGTTTGGAACACAGCACCGCCGCCGCCGCACCGCAGGTCGGCGGACAGCATTGCAAACGCGTCAGCAGGCCGAACACGGTCGGCGACGCCATCACTTCTTCCAGCGTTACGGGCGTGCGAAATACGGCATAAGGATTGTTGGCCGCGTGGCGGCGCGCCTTCACTGAAATTTGTCCGAAGGTCTCCGGCGCGATGCCGTATTGATCGAGATAGTCCTGACCTGCGCCGCCGAAAAATTGCGGCGCGCGCGGCAGCTCCGGGTCATAGCCGCGATTGCTTGCCATGGTGTCGAGGAAGCGCTGCAGCGGCGCCGGCCGGTCGGTGTAAATGGTACGCAGCGGACCCGGCATCATCTGCTCCACGCCGATCACCAGCGCGCAATCGATGGCGCCGCTGGCGATCGCCTGACGCGCGAGGAACAACGCGGTAGAACCGGTCGCACAGTTGTTGTTGACGTTGATGACGGGCAGGCCGGTGAGTCCGACTTCATAGAGCATCGCCTGTCCGACGGTGGAGTCGCCGTAGACATAGCCTGCGTAGGCTTGTTCGATCGCTTCGTAACGGATGCCGGCATCGGCGAGCGCGGCGCGCGCAGCGGCGGCACCCATTTCCACATACGACGCACTGGTACTTGGCTTCGCAAACGGCACCATGCCGACACCGGTGACATAGACTTTCTCGCTCATGGCCGCCTCCTGGCCCGATCCGGGCATTTTGAGCTGCGTCAAAACAGAATTTTTGTTCGCGTGTACAGTAGGCGAACGTGTGTTCGAAAATAATGCGGAAAGCTATTTGACTCTATTCATACTACTTAGTATATTAAGATGAAGTCAATATAAGAAAGCCGCTCTACAACAGACTGCCCGCCGGCCTTCGGCGCAATGGAGAGACGATGGCGATTATTTGGGATCCTTCCCTCGACCCTGACGCAAGCAAGTGGCGCGACATCGCGCGCCGCCTCGCCCACGATCAGCTGGCGCCGCGTGCCGCCGGCATCGACCGCGATCAGCGCTATCCCCACGAAAATGTCGAAGCCCTTCATGAGAGCGGCATCGCCTCGATGTTCATCCCCAAAGATTACGGCGGCGGCGGCGCTTCACTCACCGCGTTCTGCGCTGTAATCGAAGAACTGGCGCAAGCATGCGCGTCCACCAGCGGCATTGTCGCAACCCTCCAGCTCGGTGCCATGCCGCTGCTGCGCGCCGGCACCAATGGACAAAAAGACACCTATATCCGCGCCATGGTGGCCGAACGCAAATCGATTTCGTTCGCGCTCAGCGAGCGTGAGGCTGGCTCCGATCCCTCCAACATGCAAACTCTCGCCACACCCGAGAACGGCGGCTGGCGACTGCGCGGCGAGAAGCGCTGGATCGGCGGCGGCGGGGAGTGCGCGTACTACGTAGTATTTGCGCAAACGGAACCGGGCGCAGGCCGGCGTGGCATCGCTGCCTTCATGGTGGCGGCCGATGCCGAGGGCGTGCGCGACGATGCACGCGAAGACAAGATGGGCATGCGCGGCACCGTCAACAGCACCGTCGTGCTCGACACCTGGGTTGCCGCCGGCTGCATGATCGCTGCGCCGGGCAAAGCACTCAGGCTGGCGCTCGAAGCACTCAACGTCGGACGCGTTGTTGTAGCAGCACAATCGAACGGTATTGCGCGCGCCGCATATGACGCGGCAGCGCGCCGGGCGGCGCTTCGCACCACCTTCGGCCAGCGTCTGCTTGATCATCAGGGCATAGGTTTCAAACTTGCAGATGTCGCAACTCGGTTATCCGCAGGTAGAATGCTTGCATACGAAACCGCCCGCAGTTTTGATACTGGTCAGGATGTCGCGCTTATCGGCGCTCAAGCGAAGTTATTCTGTAGCGAGGCTGCTCACGATGCAGTCGATATCGGTGTACAGGTATTTGGCGGCGAAGGTTTCGTGAAACCTTCGCTCGTGGAGCGTCTTTATCGTGATCAACGCGCTACCGAGATTTATGAAGGTACTTCGGAGATCCAGAGACTGGTGCTCGCACGGGCGATTCATGCCGAGTTCAATAATGAGGAGCAAGCATAATGAAGGTCGACACAGTACGTCCCACATCGACAAACAATGAATTCGCCGGAGACGATTCAGACCCGCGCAGCGAGATTCTCGACGCTGCCGCGCTGGCATTCATGACAAAAGGTTATGCCGCCACCAGCATCGACGATGTCGCCGATATCCTCAGCGCCACCAAGGGCAAGATCTACCATCACTACCGCAAGAAAGCCGACCTGTTCTTCGACGTGCACAAGCGCGGCATGGAAATGGACCTGGCCGCCGTGCAGGAAGCCGCGTCGAAATCCCACGCGCGGGCGATCGACAAGCTGCGCGCAATGACGCTGGCGCACATCACCGTGATCATGGACCACCTGCCCTACCAGCGCGTCGCCGTGCAAGGTCTGGAGATGCATCTGGCCGGCGAAACCACCGCCGCCCAGCGCGAAGTGCTGTCGGAAATCCTGGTGCTGCGCGATCAGTACGAGAACCTGTTCCGCGACACCATCCGCCAGGTCATGGCCGAAGGCCACGCGCCTGATCAGGATCTGCAGATCGTCGTGAAGGCCTTCTTCGGCGCATTGAACTGGACCACCATCTGGTTCCGTCCGCGCGTCGACCAGACCGAAGACGAAAAGCTGGCGGTCGCCAACTCCATCTCCACTTTCGCGATTCGCGGCCTCGGCGCGGAGCAATAACCATGCGCTCCGGTGCGCCGATCGCCGTCGCGCCCGCGCATCTCGATCCCGCCGAAAGCTGGGATCGCGCCACGCTGGAAGCATTCCAGCTGGCGCAGTTGCGCGTACAACTGGCGCGGCTTGCCAGGGACAGCGCATACTATGCGCCGCTGTTCCGGCAACTGGACTGGAACGTCGGCGAGCTGTGCTCGCTGGCCGACCTGAGCAAACTTCCGTTTACCACCAAGCCTGATTACATCAACACGATGAGCGCGCAGGCGCCGTTCGGCAAATTCATGACCGTGCCTCAGGACGAGGTGCGGCGCATGCATTTTTCTTCCGGCACGACGTCGGCGCCGTCACCGCAGTTCTGGAGCGAGCACGACCTCGACCGCTGGGCCGGCCTGTATGCGCGTCATGCGCGCGCCCAAGGCATCGGCCCCGGCGACATCGTGCAATGCATGTTCAGCTACACCTGGTTCGTCGGCGGCCTCGGCGCCACGGCCGGTTACCAACGCGCCGGCGCCATGGTGATCCCGGCTGGCAGCCAGGATACCGAACGCCAGATCAATACCTTATTCACCTACGGCAGCACGGTGCTGTGCGGCACACCATCGTTCATCACCCATCTCGCCGAAGAAGTGCGCAAGCGCGGCCGCGACCCGTTTGCCTCGACCGTGCGCAGCATCATGATGGGCGGCGAACCCGGCGCCAGCATTCCGGCCACGCGCCGCCGCATCGAAGCATTGTGGGGCGCACGCGCCTACGACGCCTACGGTTGCCTTGAATTCCAGCCCATCGCCGGCGACTGCACCGCGCAAGCCGGGCCGCACCTGGCCGAAGACTTCGCCTACGCCGAAGTCGTCGATGCCGAAACCGGCGCCGCCGTTGCCGACGGCACCCCCGGCGTGCTGGTGCTGACCCATCTCGACAAGCAGGCTGGCCCGCTGGTGCGCTGGTGGACCGGCGATATCGTGGTGCGCGACTCCACGCCCTGCAGCTGCGGCCGCACCCATGCGCGCCTGGTCGGCGGCGTACGCGGCCGCGCCGACGACATGCTGGTGGTGCGCGGCGTCAACGTTTTCCCCTCGGCGGTGGAAGAACTGGTGCGCGCCACGCCCGGCCTCGGCGACGAATACCAGCTCGTTATCAATGCCTCGGTACATGATGCCGCCGGCTTCATGAAGTCCATCCATGTACGCGTGGAACAGATCGATGCGTCGGCCAACGCAACAGAACTGGCGGCGCGACTGACACAGGAAATCAAGCAGCGCCTGCAAGTCGGCGCGCTTGTCGAAGTGCTGCCTCAGGGCACGCTCGCACGCAGTACGCACAAGGCAAAACGCGTCGTCAGGGAATAACAAAAAAACAAAGAGATCAACTGACGCGGTAACAAAACAGCAGCAAAAAACACCATCGGCGTGGGCCATCCTGACGCCAGGGAGGAGCGGACATGCAAAGCATCGTCACCGTGGAACGCAGCGACGCGGTCGCCTGCGTCACCATGAACCAGCCCGAGCGCCGCAACGCGCTGGCGCCGGAAATGCGCGAGGCTCTCACCGAAACCCTGGAGCGCCTGGCCGGCGACGTCGATTGCCGCGCCATCATCCTGGCCGGCAGCGATCGCAGCTTCTGCGCCGGCGGCGATCTGTCCAGCCTGCCCGCGGGCGACACATTGGCCAGCCGCAAACGCATGACGCTGGCGCACCGCCTGCTGCGCACCATCACCGACATGCCCAAACCGCTGATCGCCGCCGTCGACGGCACCGCCTTCGGCGCCGGCATGGGCCTGGCGCTGGCCTGCGACTACGTGCTGTGCAGCGAACGCGCGCGTTTCTGCACGGCGTACTCCAACGTCGGACTGATGGCCGACATGGGCCTGCTGTGGTCGCTGCCGCAACGCGTCAGCGCCGGCCAGGTACGCCGCCTGCTCTACACCAGCGCCGTGGTCGACGGCGAAGAAGCCCTGCGCCTCGGCCTCGCCGATCAGTTGGTGCGCAGCGACGAATTGCAGCAGACCGCACTCGACCTGGCCACGCAGTTCGCCGCCGCCCCGCCGCTCGCAGTCGGTCTCACCAAGGCGGCACTGGCGCGTCTGCCGGGCTCGCTCGACACAGTAATGGGGCTGGAACTGGACGGCCAGTTGCAATTGTTTTCGAGTGCAGATTTCACGGAAGGGCGTCATGCCTTCCTGGAAAAAAGACGGCCGCATTTCCAGGGCCGCTGATGAGGTTGAATACGTACCTGCGGGTATCCGCAGAGATGGATAGCATGCTGGACTTCACCGAGAGGAAACGTCATGAAACGAACAGTTGCCGCCCTTACCTGCACCGGCGCCATTGCCGGCGCCCTGATGAGCATTCCCGCAGCGGTCAATGCGCAGGCCCGTGAAAAAGTCACCATCGCCATCGGCACCGACGTGCTCGACGCCTCGCAGGTCAACAATACCTCGCTGCCGATTTACACCAAGTGCTGGGAAAACGCCGGCCTCGACGTCACGCTGCAGCCGACCAATTCCACCACCGCCATGCAGGCGGTACTGACCGGCCAGGCCGACATGGTCAACATGGGTCCGGCGGCCGCCATCATCGCGCGCACCAAGGGTGCGCCGTTGAAGGCGGTGTACCTGAACATGCGCCACAACTTCCAGTTCCCGGTGGTGCTCGACTCCTCGCCGGTCAAGACCATCACCGACTTCAAGGGCAAAACCATCGGCGTGCTGTCGTACGGCTCGCAAATGGTACAGATCTTCAAAGGCATGCTGACCGAAGCCGGCATCAACCCGGACAAGGACGTGACGTTTGTGGAAACCGGCTCCGGCGCGCAAGCCGTGACGGCGCTGTCGAAAGGCCGGGTCGACATCTGGGGCACCTGGGATTCACAGATCGCCACGGCGGAAAACATGGGCCTGAAGCTGCGCCGCTTCTCCTCGCCGTTCGCCGAGAAGCTCAACTTCGGCGGCTCCTACTTCGTGCGCGACGACATGATCGCCAAGCGTCCGCAAACCATCGAGAAAGTCCTGCGCTGCGTGGCCATGGGTTCCGTGACGGCGCTGGCCAATCCGCAGGGATCGCTGAAAGTGCACTGGAAGGTATTCCCGCTGACCAAGCCGTCCAGTCTCGACGACGCCACGGCCATCAAGCAGGGCCTGCACATCATCCAGACACGTGGCGAATTCCTGAAACTGGAACCGGGCGTCAAGTGGGGTGAAATCCCGATCAGCGCGGTGGCCAACATGGTCGCGTTCATGAAGGCCAACAACGTCATCCAGACCAGCCCGAAACTGGAAGACCTTTACACCAACCAGTTCATCCCGGCGATCAACAACTTCGACACCGCCAAAGTGGTAGCGGCGGCCAAGGCGCTGCCGCAATAAGCCTCGACAGAGACGCGTGTCAGGCCGGAACCCTGTTCCGGTCGGGCGCGGTCAGCCGCTCCAGCGTCCCCAGCCACTGCATCGCCGTCTCGCGGCCATCGCCGCACATCTCCGCCGACGCCTGCAACCCCGAGCAACACGCAGGCCGTTCCGGCTTGCCGAAAATCGCACAACGCAAATCCTCCATCAATTGCACGCAAGGCACGCCCGCCGGCTTGCCGTCGGGCATGCCGGGAATCGGGCTGGAGATGGAAGGCGCGGTACAGCATGCGCCGCAGTTGGGGCGGCAGTTCATCGCAATGGGACGGAGCGGGAAATAAGAGAAGGTCGGCATTGTACCGCCGATTGCAAATGCCTCTCCCGCCCCGCGTTCGCTCCGCTTAAAAACGATAACGCATCGCCAGATTCACTTGCGTCCTGGCGACCGGGTCGATCAGCAACCCCGCCGTGCTGCCCACCGCAACTTCGCTGCTGTACTGATGCGGCTGCAAGACCAGGCTGGCGGTCCAATCGACCTTGCCGACCGAGTACGTGCCGCGCAGGTCGTAGCGCGAGTACGGCCGCGAATAGCTCTTCACCAGCGGCGTCCCCGAGAAATACGGCACGCCCGAGATGAAGTAGGCATCTGCATTGAACAGCAGCTTGCCCGCCGCAAACGGCGTTGCATACGCTGCGCCGGCCTTGTAGGTATCGCGCGGCACCGACAAGTCGCTGGCGGTGCCCGGCGCCGCACTGTTGATGTGGGCGCGGATGATGCGGCCGAAGCTGCCGTAGATGCTGAAGTCGGACGTGAAGTCGAAGCTGCTCTCCACCTCCCAGCCATCGCGCGTGGTGTTGCCAACCGGACCGAAGACGTTCGGCGCGATCTGCGCGATTTCATTGTCGTTGACGGTGTGATAGCTGGCCGCGGACATATGCCACCTCGACGTCGCGCGCAAGTTGAAGCCGAAGTCATAGGACGTGACCTTGGACGGTTTCAGATCGGGAAATGACGATCCGCCATTCGCGCCCAACGGCCCCAGCGTGCCGCTCGGACTCAGCTCGCTCTGCGCCGGCGAACGGAAGCCGCTGCCGCGATTGGCAAACAGATCGATGCTGCTGACGGGCGTCCACACCACGCCGAATTTGGGCGTCGCCACGGACTGCTTGTAGCTCAGGGACGCCGCCGGCAACTTGCGGTTGCTGATGTCGTAGTCGAAGGAATCCAGTCGCAGGCCGGCCAGCAGTTTCAGACTCTCAAGCAGCTTGTACTGGCCCTGGGCGAACACGCCATACGTCACCAGATCGAGATCCTGGTCCAGGCTGTAGTTCGTTCCCGGCAAGCTGTTCGGCCAATTCTGGTTGAGCGCGGTGCCGACGTCGCGACGCACATCCGCACCGAACGCCAGCGCAGCCTTGTCGCCGAACAGCATGTCGTAGACGCCGCGCGCGCCCATGATGCGGCGATCGTCCGCAGCCACGTTCAGGGCCGTGGCGTTGGCGCCGGTGGCGCGGCGGCGCTCGTAGTCTTCCACATAGGCCGAGACGCGCAGGCCTTCAGCGCCGCTGGCCGGCGCGCGCGACAGCACCAGGCTGCCGCGCCGGGCGTCGCCCCACAGCGGCGGCGAGCTTGGATCGCGTTGTGTATCGCTGACCTTGCCGCTGCGCAGGTCATTGACGTTGAGGAAGCCGGCGGCGTTCCAGTCGGACTTTTGATAAGCGGCGCGCACTGCCCACAGGCTGTCGCCCTGGATCATCGACTCCTTGATGAACAGACTGCCGCGCTCACCGTCGCTGTTGGCGCGGAAGCCGCCGATCTTGTACAGATCAGCCACGACCAGCGACTGGATCGGTCCCGACTTGCCCGATATCACGGCGTTGAGACGTTTCGATCCCTGACTGCCGACGCTGATGGCTATGCTGTTTTCGGCGACGTTGCGCGTGGTGATGCTGACGGCGCCGGAGCGGTTCTGATCACCGTAAAGCGCCGAGAACGGTCCCTTGATGACGTCGATGCTGTCTATCATTTCCGGGGTGAGCCAGGACATGTCATTCATGCCGTGGTTGATCGCCGAGGACGGCAGGTTCTGCGGTACACCATCGATGTAGACGGCCGTGTCGGCGCCGTGTGACGAGCTGAAGAATCCGCGCATCTTGATCGAGTTGCCGATGTCGCCCTGGTCCAGCGTATGCGCCATGACGCCGGGCACGCGCCGCAACAGGTCGGAGATATCGCGGCCGACATTGGTGCGGTCGATCTCGGCGCGATCGATTACGGTGACGCTGGTCGGCAATCCACTGTTCTCGTTGCTGACGGCGGATTTGACGACATTTCTGCTGTCGCTCTTGCCGGCGCTCACGGAAATTTCCGGCAGGCTGGATTCGTTGGTTTGCTGGGCAGAGACGGCGATACTGAAGCTTGCTGCAAGCAAACCCAGTGAATAGCGTGACGTATATTTTTTCGATGGCAGCGTCTTGCCGCGCAGGCGACCTGCGGCCTGCCGGATTTTATTGTTCATGGTCCTTCCCCTGGCTTGTTTTTAGTGGTCGTGATCGTGTGCGGCGTAATCGGGCGTGAAGGTCTTCGGACCTTTCGCTTGCACCACGGTCAGGCCGAGGCGATGGCGGATGCGCTCGAAGTGTTTGCCCTCGAAATCGCCGCTGACGTCTTCGAAGTAGGTCGCCTCGATCACGTAGTTGCCGCGCCATGGCGTCGCGATGGTTGCCAGACCTGCGGCGTCGGTGCGCAGATCGGTAATCCAGCCGTTCGGCGCGATCAGCTTGGCCTTGAACTTCGCCAGCGGCGCGCCCCTGAAACTGAATCTCAATTGATTGGCGACGCCGGTAGGAACCGCATCCAGATTCAGCGCGGCCGGAAAGACGCGATCGATCTGTACGTGACGGACATAGAAATTGAGTTTGAGAATGCCGAGCTTGTAGGCGCTCAGGTCCTTGACCGGCACAGAGACGTCCTGTCCGATCAGGCTGTCGTCGCTGGAAAGCGCCGGCGTGCTGACGAAACCGTCGTGCGTCTTCCTTGCCGTGCGGGACGTCGTGACGACATCGTCTTTCTTGTGCTGCTGCACGCTGAGGGTCAAGTTGGCGAATTCGTCGAGCCGACCCGGGGAGGCTTCGCGCACGTTTTCGTCGACGCCGCCGAAGTAGATCAGATTGCCTTTGGATGTGTTTTCGGACCAGAGATAGTGCGCCTGCGCAGGCACCGAGGCGAACAGGGACAAGGCCGCGCAGATCAGTGCGGCTGAAGTGATTTTTTTCATATTGTCGTGAAGAAGGAAGCGGATGGAAGGTCGTGCGTAGCTCGCTCCGGCATCCGGCCGGCGAAAACAAACCGCACTCATTTTGCAACAGTGTTGCATTGTGCCCGCATCGCGATACATTTGCAACAGTGTTGCAATTAGCGATGAAATGTCCCCGGCATCGCTTCAACCTCGTCCTGATACCACCCCGTACACGCTGTCCGCGTCGCTGCGGCATAATCCATCAGACAACATCAAAGATCGCATCACGATCAACAAGGGAAGGTGCATGACGCAAGATCTGAACGACCTCTATTACTTCGCGCAGGTGGTGGACCACCGCGGCTTCGCCGCTGCCGGTCGCGCGCTGGGCATTCCCAAGTCGAAACTGAGCCGGCGCATCGCGCAACTGGAAGAACGCCTCGGCGCGCGCCTGATCCAGCGTTCCACGCGCAGCCTGTCGGTAACCGAAATCGGCCAAAGCTATTACGAGCACTGCAAGGCGATGCTGGTGGAAGCCGAAGCAGCGCAGGAAGCCGTCGAACGCAATCGCGCCGAACCGCAAGGCACGGTGCGGCTGACCTGTCCGGTGGCGCTGCTGCACGGTCGTGTGGGAGTGATGCTGGCCGACTTCCTGATCGAACATCCGCGCGTGACCTTGCAGGTGGAGTCGACCAACCGGCGCGTCGACGTCGTCAACGAGGGTATCGACGTCGCGTTGCGCGTATTGCTGCCGCCGCTGCAGGACAGCGATCTGGTGTTGAAGATTTTTGGCGTGCGTCACTGGTGCCTTGCGGCCAGCCCGGCCCTGCTGGAAAAATGCCGCGTCCCCGAAGTGCCGGCCGACCTGCATCGTTTTCCCAGCATGAGTCTGGCCATCCCGGTGGAACAGCATGTCTGGCATCTGGAAAACGCCGACGGCGAATCTGCATCGATCCGCCACACGCCGCGCCTGATGACCGACGACGCCACTGCGCTCAAACGCGCCGCCGTGGCCGGCGCCGGCATCGTCTATCTGCCGACCATGGTGGTGATTGATGAATTGCGCAGCGGTGCGCTGGTGAAGGTCTTGCCCGAGTGGTCACCGAAATCCGGCATCATCCACGCCGTGTATTCGTCACGGCGTTTCCTGTTGCCGTCGGTGCGCCAGCTGATCGACTTCCTCGCCAAACGCTTCGACGAGCTCGAAGACTACTGAAGCACCGCGCTGCCGATGTCCAGCGGGTCGCCGCTTAACAGCAGCGCCACGGTGTCCGCGCGGGTTTCCAGGAACAAGCCGCTGCCGGGGCGATCCAGCATGACGACTTCGCCGCCCAGCGCTGCATGATCGCCATTGATCAGCACAGAACCGCTCAGGATTGCCAGCAATAGCGTGCGCCCCTCGACGGTCTTGAATTCGCTCGTGGAACGGGCATTCAGTTGCAACTCCCATACATCGAAGGCCGACGTCGTCGGCATCGCGCCACGTCGTTTCAGGCAATCGCCTGCGATCACGCGGATGCTGCCGGCGCCGTCGGGTAAGGCGATGGAAGGGATTTTGTCGGCGGCGACAGTCTTGCCGGTGCACGACAACGATGCCTGCGTCGGCGCATCTATCCACAACTGCAGCACTTGCGGGGATGCTTCACGCTTGCCGCTGCGATTCGCTGCCGGACGATAAATTCCCGCGTCCTGTTCAGCGATCACGCTGCGGTATTGCACGTCGCCGGCGCTGAGGACCTGCTTCTTGCCATCGGCGTCGACATATTCCAGGCGACCTTGCTGCACCATCGTCAACACTTTGCAGCCGCGATACAGCTGGCGCGCGCAGGCATCCGGCGCAATGCTGTCCGCCGATCCGACATGGTCGAGCAACAGGAAAGGACTGACGTGCTGTCCCAGCATGCGCTTTGAAAACAGGGTATGCGCGAGCAAGCCGTCGCCGATGCGATGCTGCCTGGAACTGCTGTAGATACCGAGGATTTTTTTCATGATAAGCGCCGGTCCCGAACTGCGAACCGGCGTTTCCGATGATCCGCCGGCAAGACCGGAAGGCGGGGTTCGACCGGTCTTGTCAACGTTGGAAAATTGCTCAACGATTGTTGATTGCTCAACAATTGTTCAGCGATCAGGCGCCGTTGAAGTCTGTACCGCCATGTTGACGGGCTTGCTTCAGTTCTTCAACAACAGCCTGGCGCGAGACGGTCGACTTGTTCTGGACTTCAACCGGATACGCATCGTTGTTGATGATCTCGCCGTTGGCGCGCGCTTGCTTCAGTTCTTCGATCACTTCGGCGCGGGTCTTGTGCGAAACGAATTGTGTTTCTGGCGGATAGGCTTCTTCGGCCATGGCGCTGCCGACGATGGAAAGGAAAAGCAGGCCGCCGGCGATTTTCTTGATGTTCATGATGGTTCCTTGGTGAGGTGGGTGTTTGTTGCACGGCTTCTCATGAAAGCCGGCAACGGAAATAGTGGTGTTGCGTGATTGCGTAAGACTGGCGTCGATTAACGCAGATACAGTGTTTCGGTGTAAGTCAGCGGCTCGTGGCGTGCCAATTTTTGCTGGATTTCCTGACGCTTGATCGAGGACTTGGAAGGCGTCTTGGCGGTTTGCTGGATGCTGACCGGCTGCGCTTGCGCAGTGTCGGACGGTTCGTTGGCGGCCAGTGCGCTGCCGGCGGCGAAGGTGCCGGCGACGGCGACCAGCAGGACGGTGGCGGTGAGTTGCAGGACGCTGCGGTCCAGGCGTGCGGTAGTGGTGTTCATGGTGATGCTCCTTCTTTGCATTGTGTGCGTTGTTAGCGTTGTGCTTGTGGCAACGAAGCGTTCGAAGCCTTCCGGTAAAGCGCAGCGGCGTTTGCTGTAGTGAGGTGCAAGTGCGACTGCTTGGACTCAAGTGTAGGTTTTGCGTTGAAAGTGCACTAGGAGGCAAAATCCGGATTCATCGTTCTATCAGTAGAACAATGAACACCCTTGAATTCCCGCCTTCCGTCCCCGAACGGGGAACGCCCTCGCGCCGAGCAGTAGCCCCAGTCTTCTGCAGGAGGGCATATGGATATCTGTTTATCTTCGTTATCAAGCGAGTTTTGCTGCCAGATAATCGGCGCTTGACTGTACGGACTTGCTTCGCTGCAAGTCCGTGCGCATCACTTTCATCGCGAAGCAGATAACCGAGGCAATCCATGACCCAAGCATCACATCCGCCGTCGTTCGACGCCTTGCTGGCGCGTTTCGAACCCATCTTCGCGCGCATCGCGGAAGGCAGCATAGCCCGCGAAAACGACCGCGAGCTTCCGTACGAAGCCGTGCAATGGCTCAAGGATGCCGGCTTCACATCGCTGCGCGTGCCGGTCGAACATGGCGGCAGCGGCGCCACGCTGCCGCAGTTCTTCAGCCTGCTGATCCGCCTGGCGGAAGCCGAATCGAACCTGCCGCAGATCCTGCGCGTGAACGCCGGCTTTACTGAACTGCTGCTGGAGCGCAAGGACGACGACGACACGCGTCACTGGCTCGGCGTGATCGGCAAGGGCGAGACCTTCGGCGCGGCCGCCTCGGAGCGCACCGGCACCACCGGCAACTCGGTCACTGTTGCGCCGGATCCGGACAAACGTCCCGATCACTTCCTGCTGAACGGCGAAAAATATTATTCAACCGGCACGCTGTACGCCGACTGGATCCTGGTGCGCGCGCACGACGACGAGTCCGATCTCAACGTGCTGATTCGCAGCAACACGCCCGGCGTGACGCGCGTGGACGACTGGGACGGCTTCGGCCAGCGCCTGACCGGCAGCGGCACCACGCGCTTCGAGAAGGTCTTGATCACGCAGCAGCAGATCCTCGATCGCTATCACGTCTCGCAACCGCGTCGCAACACCATCATCACTGCGTTCTACCAGACCGTGCACCTGGCCACGCTGGCCGGCATCGCACGCGCCGTGCAACGCGATGCGGTGGCATTCACCCAGGCACGCACGCGCACCTTCGGCGTGCCGGGTCAATCGAGCCCGCGCGAAAACCCGCTGGTGCATCGCGTGGTCGGTCGCCTCGCCAGCCTGGCGTGGTCGGTGGAACAACTGGTCAACGCCGTCGCCAATGCCATCGAAAACGTCCATCAGGCGCGCCTGGCCGGCACCGCCAAACCGGAGGACTACATCGCGCTCGACGTGCAGACCTTCCAGGCCCAGCAGGTCGTCATCGGTCAGGTGCTGGAAGCCGCCACGCTGCTGTTCGAAGTCGGCGGCGCCTCGGCCACCAGCGACAAGCGCCGCCTCGATCGCCACTGGCGCAATGCGCGCACGCTGGCCTCGCACAATCCGGCGACGCAGCGCGAAGCCGCCATCGGCGACTACCACCTCAACGACAATCCGCCCAACGAACGCTTCGGGGTGTCGTATGCGTAAGAATATTTTCTATCGTCTCTTCGCTGCGCTCGCGTTGGGCAGCATTGCACTGTTCGCCGCACAGGCATCGGCAGCGCCGCAAAGGCCCGAGCTGCGCGTGGGCTTCGTGCCCGGTCCTTACATCGACGAGTTCAAGGTCGGCGTGCAGCCCGAGCTGGAGAAGAAAGGCTACAAGATCAAGTACTACGAATTCAGCACCGGACTGGAAGCCAACAGCGCCGTCTTCAAGGGCGACATCGACGCCAACGTGATGCAGCACTCGGTGTTCCTGAAGTCGTACAACGAGCGCAACAAGACCGACCTGGTCGGCATCGTGCAGGTGCCGACGCCGCCAATGGGGCTGTATTCGAAAAAGCACCGCAGCCTCGACGGCCTCAGGAAGGGCTTCACCGTCGCCGTGCCGAACGATCCGGTCAATCTGCAACGCGCCCTGTGGATCTTGCAGCGCCTGGGCTGGATCAGGATCAAGGAAAACGCCAATCCGGTCGACGTCACCGAACTCGACGTGGTCGAGAACAAGGCCGGCCTGAAACTGGTGCTGCTGGAAAACGCCCAGGGTCCGCGCGCACTGGACGATGCCGATTTCGCCGCGATCCAGGGCAACTTCGCCATCTTCGCCAAGCTCAAGCTGTCGGAAGCCTTCATCCTGGAAGACATGACGCCGGCCTACATCAACGTGCTGGCGGTCAAGAAAACGAAGCAGACCGATCAATATGCACGCGACATCGTCGAGGCCTATCGCTCCGACACCTTCCAGAACGCGATCCGCGCCGATCGCTTCTACGACGGCTTCCGCCTGCCCGACTATTTCAAGACCAAGTAAGCGTGACCACTTCTCCCGCATCACTACCCTGCTCATAAAAACATCAGAGGAACCAGCATGAACCTGTCTTACCGATTCCGCGTGCACGCCATCGTCGCCGCCGCACTGATCTCCGTCATGGGCCTCGCCCAAGTCCAGGCCGCCGACAAGACCCTGCGCGTCGGCGTGCGCGGCGGCACCGACGAACAGATCTGGGAAGTCGTCACCAAGGTCGCCAGGAAGAACGGCCTGAACGTCGAAGCGGTGGTCATCTCGGGCGCAGCCAGCCCGAACGAAGCGCTCAACAACGGCGACCTCGACGCCAACTCGTTCCAGCACATTCCCTTCCTGCGCGACCAGATCAAGCAACGCGGCTACAAGCTGAGCGTGGTCGGCAACACCTACATCTCGCCAATCGCGTTCTATTCGAAGAAGTACAAATCGATCAAGGACCTGCCTGACGGCGCCAAAGTCGCCATCCCCAACGACCCGAGCAACCAGACGCGCGCACTGGTGGTATTGCGCGACGCCGGCCTGATCACGCTGCGCGACGGCTTCGACCCGTTCACCGGGACGGTATCGATCAATGACATCACGGCGTACAAGAAGAAGATCACCCTGACCGAAGCCGCCTCGGTGGTGCTGGCGCGTTCGCTCGAAGACGTCGACACGGCCGCCATCGTCAACACCTTCGCCTATCAGGCCGGCCTGATCGCCACGCGCGACGGCATCGCCGTCGAGAAGCGAGAAAACAATCCCTACGTCAACATCATCGTGGTGCGCGAGCAGGACAAGAACGCCGCGTGGGTAGCGCCGCTGGTGAAGGCCTATCAATCGGAAGAAGTGCGCCAGTTCATCCAGAAGCAATACGGCGGCTCGGTGGTGCCGGTATTTTGAGTATCGCGGCATTGATCGGCGCCGGCGCTGAGGCTGGACAGCCGACACCGGCAACGGCAACGGCGGCGCCCGTAGCTTCAGCGACGCCGCTGCCGTCACCTGCTGCGACAGCAGCCGGCGACGTGCATCTGAGTTTTTCCAAGGTTTCCAAACAATATCCGGCGCCGAGCGGCATCGTGCACGCGCTGCGCGAGGTCTCGTTCACGGTCGCGCGCGGAGAGATCTTCGGCATCATCGGCCGCAGCGGCGCCGGCAAGTCGACCTTGCTGCGCACCATCAATGCGCTGGAGCTGCCCGATGCCGGCGGCATCGCCATCGACGGCCTGCAAGTCGGCGGACTCGACGAGGACGGGCTGGTGCACCTGCGCCGCCGCGTCGGCATGATCTTCCAGCATTTCAATCTGTTGTCGGCCAAGACCGTGCGCGACAACGTCGGCCTGCCGCTGCGCGTGGCCGGCGTCAAACCCGACGTGGTGCGCAGGCGCGTCGACGCCCTGCTTGAACTGGTCGGCCTGAGCGACAAGGCCGAGGTGTATCCCGCCAAACTCTCGGGTGGCCAGAAACAACGCGTCGGCATTGCGCGAGCGCTGGTGCACGATCCGGAAATCCTGTTGTGCGATGAGGCGACCTCGGCGCTCGACCCCGAGTCGACGCAAGCCATCCTGGCTTTGCTGCGCGACATCAGCAGCAAGATGGATCTGACCGTGGTGCTGATCACGCACGACATGGCGGTGATCCGTGAAATCTGCGACCGCGTGCTGGTGCTCGACCATGGCCAGGTGGTTGAACAGGGTGAAGTGTGGCGCGTGTTCGGCGACCCGCAGGCGCCCGCCACGCGCGCGCTGCTGCGTCCGCTGCAGCACGGCTTGCCGGCCGACCTGGCGGCGCAATTAGTCGACGACCTCGACGGCCGCCCCGGCAATGCGCTGCTCAGCCTGCGCTTCAACGGCGCGGCGCAGCCGCAGGGCGTCAGCCTGCAACAACTGGCTTTGCTTGGTCCCGACGCCACGCTGATCCACGGCGGTCTCGATCGCATCCGCGGCCATGCACAGGGAAGCTTGCTGGTGTCGTTGCCGATCGCATCGTGGCAATCAATAAAAACCAACGGCGTATTCGGGCAGAACTTTGGACAAAAGCACGGCGCCGATTTCATTGAGGTTCTCGGCTATGTCCCTGCCACCGCTTAACAAATATTTCCAGGCGTTTTTTGAAACCCTGTTGATGGTGAGCGCCTCGGCGCTGATCGCCATCGGCCTGGGCCTGCTGCTGGCGATCGTGCTGACGGTGACCGCCAAAAGCAGCCTGTATCCGAAGCCGCGCCTGCATCGCGGCTTGTCGGTGACGGTCAACATCTTCCGTGCGGTGCCGTTCATCATCATGCTGGTGGCGCTGTTGCCGGTGACGCGCTTCCTGGTCGGCACCACACTTGGCACCTGGGCCGCAGTGGTGCCGCTGACGGTCAACCTGATTCCGTTTTATGCGCGCATTGCGCAGGTCAGCCTCAACGACGTCGATCCCGGACTGGTCGAAGCGGCGCGCGCCATGGGTTGCCGGCGCCGCCATATCATCCGCCACGTGCTGTTGCCGGAATCCTTGCCTGGCATCGTCGGCGGCATGACGGTCAGCGTGATCGCGATGATCAACGCCTCCGCTATGGCCGGCGCAGTCGGCGCCGGCGGACTGGGCGACCTGGCGATTCGTTACGGCTACGAGCGCTATGAAACGCGGGTGATGTTTGAAGTCATCGTGATTTTGATTGCGCTGGTATCCGTCATCCAGCTGGTGGGCGAGCGGGTGTCACGCCGCTTCGACCACCGCCATTGATCAAGCAGCTGATCAGGCAGCGTCGGCGATGCTGTTGCGTCCGCCCGGACGCGCCAGTCCCAGATGTTCACGCAAGGTCGTGCCTTCATAGTCGCGACGGAAGATGCCGCGTTTCTGCAGGATAGGCACGACGCCGTCAGTAAAGTCCTGCAGACCGCTCGGCAGCGCATCCGGCATCAGGTTGAAGCCGTCGGCCGCGCCGCCCTTGAACCAGTACTCGATGTCGTCGGCAATCTGCTCCGGCGTGCCGACCACGACACGGTGACCGCCGCCGCCCGCCAATGCATAGACGAGTTGTCGCGCGGTATAGCCGTGCTGCCGCGCCTGAGCCAGCGTGGCGTTAAAGAAGGTGTGATTGCCGTTGCCGTTATTGGGCAAGGCAATGTCGTCGGGCAGACGCTCATCGAGTTTGATGCGTTCCGGCGCTACGCCGAGGATGCCGGCCAGACGATTGATGTTGTAACTCCACGGGATCATGTCGATCAGCTCGTCGCGCCGGCGGATCGCATCGGCCTCGGTGGCGCCGATGATGGTGGTCAGTCCGGCCAGGATCTTGACCGCATGCGGACCGCGTCCGTAGGCGGCTGCGCGCGCATTGAGCTCGCGTCCGTAAGCCAGCGATTCCTCGAACGACTGCGACGCCGAGAACACTGCCTCGGCATGGCGCGCCGCGAGATCGCGGCCGTCGGCGGAACCACCCGCCTGCACCAGCACCGGATGGCCTTGCGGCGTGCGCGGCAGGTTGAGCGGACCGTGTACGGAAAAGTGCGTGCCGCGATGCGCGATCGGCTGCACCTTGGCGGTGTCGATGAAGCGGCCGCCGACCTTGTCGCCGATGACCGCGTCGTCTTCCCAGCTGTCCCACAAGGCCTTGACCACATCAGTGAACTCGGCCGCGCGCGCATAGCGCTCAGCGTGGTTCGGCACGGCGTCACGGCCGAAGTTGCGCGCCGAGCCGAGATCGGCGGTGGTGACCACGTTCCAGCCGGCGCGGCCCTTGCTGACGTGGTCCAGCGTGGCGAAGCGGCGCGCGATGTTGTACGGCTCGTTGTAGCTGGTCGAGGCCGTGCCGATGACGCCGATGTGGGTGGTCGCTGCGGCGACGCTGGCCAGCAGCACGGTCGGTTCCAGCGCGGTAATGGGCCGGAAGTCGATCTGCTCGATGATGGAGGCGTTGTCGGCCAGGAAGACGGCATCGAACTTCGCCGCTTCGGCGATCTGCGCCACGCGGATGTAATGACCAACGTCGATGAAGGCATGGGGATCGGCGTCGGGCAGGCGCCAGGCCGAGGGCACGAAACCGGAATGCAGGACGTTGATGTTGAGATGCAGCTGGCGCGGGCGCACGGACGTGTCGCTCATGAGTAAACTCCGGTGGGGTCAGGGCAGATCGGATGCGCCCGCGCCGTTGCCGGCGCGAGACGACCGTGCATCAATGCACTTTGAAAAAGCCGTGGCGTTCGGCCAGCAAGTCGAGGATGCGGCGCGTGTCGGTGACGAAGCGCTTGTCGCCGAGTTGCTGCACGTGCGTGCTATCGGCCGGCAGCGGCTGTTCGTCGCCGAGGATCAGTACCGGCAGGCTCTGGTGATCGGCATCGAGCGCGGCGACCACCTTCTGGCGCGGCTTGGCGAACGGCAGGCGCTCGATGTCGAGGCGTCCGGCATGTTCCGGATCACCGGCCAGCAGGCCCTCGATGGGCGCGCCGTCGGGGCAGATGAAACGCTCACCAGGGTGGTTCGGGTCGGTAAATCCTGCTTCCAGCAACAACAGCAAATCTCGGCTCATGGCGCACTCCGGAAAGAGAAAATCAATCCTTGATTCTCTGGCGCGCGCCACGCCGCCGCCACGAATATATCCGCATATTCATATACCGCGTGCAGTCTTGGATGGGGCTCGCGCCGGCACATCCGAAGACGGATTTGAAAGCAAGAACTCGTATTGCGCCGAGGGACAATTTTGGAATATACTGGATTTATGTACAGTATAATTCGACAATTAAGACATGAGGGAATCCGCCGCACTGAGGCGGAAGTGGCTGCCGACGCCGGTTTCGCCGGCATCGTGACGATGAGCATGGCCGGCACCACGCGCCAGATGACGCTGAGCGCACCGGAGACCGCGGAAGGTACGCAAGGCACGACAGTATTGTTGCTGTCGCCGCTGTATGAACCGCAATTGCTGAGCATGCATGCCGACGGCATGATCGTGCGCGGCTGGCAGCGCGTTCTGAATGATCGCACCGGCAAGAACACGCCGGGCGCGACCTATCTGCAGGAATGGGTGCTGACGCTGGTGGCACAGCGACCGGCCAACATGCGCGAACTGAACGCCGTGATGGCAACGCCCTTGCAACTGGTGCAGGGCAAATGAAAAATAACCGTCCGGGCTATCCGACTTTGATGCCGTAGCAACGCGCCGCCGTCCCGCCCCATAGCGCAGCCTGCTCGTCTTTGCTGAGATTGCTCGCGGCCCAGTCGGCGACCAGATCGGCCACCTTGTCGTAAGAGTCAGCCAGCAAACACACCGGCCAGTCCGAGCCGAACATCAGGCGCTGCGGACCGAAGGCTTCCAGCGCGGTATCGAGACAGATGCGGATGTGCTGGTAGTCGGCCGGCTGCAGGCCGTGCTGCCAGTCGGCTTCGGTGACCAGTCCGGACAGCTTGCAGACCACGTGCGGCAATTCACCCAGCGCCAGCAATTCCTTTTCCCAGCGCCACAGGGCGTCGTCGCTTTTGCCGCCGTTTTTGCCAAACTCGCGCAGCGCCGGCTTGCCGAGATGGTCCAGCACCAGCCAGTGCTTGTCATGGCGCGCGCAGAATGCCTGCGTGTCGGCCAGTTGGCGCTCAAACACCAGCACGTCGTAGACGTAGTCGCGCTCTTGCAGCAGCGCCACGCCGCGATTGAAATCGGCATGTTCGAGGAAGGCGCGCGCGTCGGCTTCGTCCTGCACCTGATGACGAAATCCCAGCAGCTTGTCGCCGCCATGCCATTCATCGAGGCGCTCGCCGAGATCGGGTACGGCGAGGTTTTCCCAGCCGACCACACCGGCGATGAAATCATTCTCCTGCGCCAGTCCAAGCAGGAAGCGCGTCTCGTCGCGGCCCGAACGCGCCTGCACGGCAATCGAGGCATCCACCTGATGTGCGCGCAACAACGGGAGCAAATCGGCAGGCAGCTTGTCCTGCGCCAGCACGTCCATGCCGGCCCCTATCCATGGGTAATCTTCCGCGCGATAGCGCCAGAAATGTTGATGTGCATCGATGCGCATGGTCATGGTCTGATCAAAGTAAAAATTGAAAAAATCAAACGAGAATGCCGGCGCATCCGCTTGGTGCGAATGCCGCCGGCATCGGATCCTCAGATCAAATGATCAGACGATCAGTCGTACAGCACGGCTGCGATCTTCGGATCGGCGATGTTGCTCTTGTCGTACCAGTAGAAACCGGTATCGATGATCTTCGGCAGCTTCTCGCCCTTGAGCGCCTTCACTGCAGCTTCGACGGTCTTGTAGCCGATGCCGACAGGATTTTGCGTGATCGCGCCTGCCATCTGGCCGTCGCGGATCGCATCCTTCTGCTGCTTGCCCGAGTCGAAGCCGACGATAACGACCTTGCGCTTCATTTCCTTGGCGCCGTTGAGCACGCCGATGGCCGAACCTTCATTGGTGCCGAAGGCGCCCTTGAGTTTTGGATATGCCTGCAGGATGGACTTGGTGACTTCAGTCGACTTCAGCTGGTCGCCCGCGCCGTACTGGATGCTGACGATCTTGATCTTCGGATAGGCCGACTTGATGCGATCGACGAAGCCATCGCGGCGGTCGATGCCGGTGCGGCTGGTCTGATCATGCGCGACCACGGCGACTTCGCCTTCCTTGCCGATCAGCTCGGCCATCTTGTCGGCAGCCAGCGCGGCGGCGGCCTTGTTGTCGGTGGTGGCGGTCGTGACCGGAATATCGCTGTCGACGCCCGAGTCAAATGCGACCACCGGAATCTTTGCAGCTTGCGCCTTCTTCAGCAGCGGCAACGCAGCCTTGCTGTCGAGAGCGGCGAAACCGATCGCCTGCGGCTTCTTGGCCAGTGCAGCGGACAGCATGTCGATCTGCTTGTCGACCATGGCTTCGGTTTCCGGTCCTTCGAAGGTCACCTTGACCTTGTAGTCGGTCGCGGCCTGGTTGGCGCCGGCCTTTACCGCTTGCCAGAATTGGTGCTGGAAGCCCTTCGAGATCAGCGGAATATAGACTTCCTGCGCTTGTGTGATGCCGCTTGCACCGAATGCAAAACTGAGGCCGAGGGCGATGTTGAGGGCTCTTCTCTTTATCATTTTTAAGTCTCCTTGATGAATGTAAAAACAGCGGGGGTAAGGCAATTTTCTTGTTTTACTTTTATTGACGACGGCGACGCAGGATGTCCATGTACACCGCCAGGATGATGATCACGCCGGTGACCACGGTCTGCCATTCCTGCGCCACCGACATGATGCGCAGGCCGTTGATCAGCACGCTCATGATGAAGGCGCCGATGATGGTGCCGAGGATGGTGCCGGTGCCGCCCGACAGCGAGGTGCCACCGATCACCACGGCGGCGATGGCGTCGAGCTCATAGCCCTGCCCCAGCGCCGGTTGCGCGGAATTCAGGCGCGAGGCGATCAGCAGGCCGGCGATGCCGCAGATGGCGCCGCTGACGGTGTAGACGGTGACCTTCCAGAAATCCACCTTGACGCCGGACAGGCGCAGCGCTTCTTCGTTGCTGCCCAGCGCGAAGGTGTAGCGGCCGAACACGGTCTTGTTGAGGATGACGCCGGCGGCGATCGCCACCAGGAACAGGATCAGCACGGCGTTGGGAATCGGCAGCGCCGGGATCAGGTCCCCGATCAGCGACTCCTGCGAAATCTGCGGGAACGACGGCGTGTCGTTGAAGTAGATCGGCTTGGTGCCGGAGATCACCAGCGACAGGCCCTTGAGCAACATCATCATGCCCAGCGTGGCGATGAATGGCGGCACCTTGAGCTTGGCGATCAGCATGCCGGAGGTCCAGCCGCACAGCGCGCCGAAGAAGATCGCCGCAAAGATGCCGAAGTAGATCGGCAGACCCCAGTAGGTCAGGAACACGCCCGCCATCACGGAACAGAACGTCATCATGGTGCCCACCGACAGGTCAATGCCGGCGGTGATGATGACGAAGGTGCAGGCGATCGCCAGCACGCCGTTGACCGCAGTCGATTGCAGGATGCTGACGAGGTTGTCGACCTGCAGGAAGTTGTCGTTGGCGACGCTGAAGAACACCATCAGCGCCAGCAGGCTGGCAAAGGCCAGCAGCTTTTGCCGCGTCGACGGGTGGAACAGGCGCTCGCGCAGGCTGCCGGCGCCGGCTTGGGAATCGGTTGTTGGTGTCATGGTCAGGTTCGTTTGCGACAGTGGATTGGGAGTAGTTGCCATGGTCGTCTTCTTCAATGTGTGGTGGTAGCGACGGTCGAGGCAGCGACGGCGGAGGGACGCTGCGTGGCCAGTTGCATGATCTTTTCCTGCGAGGCTTCGGCGGCGCTGAGTTCGCCGGTGATGCGGCCTTCGCACATGACCAGCACACGGTGGCTCATGCGCAGGACTTCCGGCAGCTCGGAGGAAATCATCACGATGGCCTTGCCTTGTTCTGCCAGGGTGTTGAGCAGCTTGTAGATTTCGCTCTTGGCGCCGATGTCGATGCCGCGCGTCGGTTCGTCGAAAAACAGGATGTCGCAGTCGCGCAGCAGCCACTTGGCGATCACGATCTTTTGCTGGTTGCCGCCGGACAGGAGGCGCGCCGGCTGGTCAATGGATGGCGTCTTGATCGAGAGCTGGCGTACATAGCTTTGCGCCGTGCTGCGGATCGCGGCCTGGTCGAGGAACAGACCCTTTTTCAGGAAGCGGTTCATGCTCGACATGACCACGTTGGCCTTGACGTCGAGACCGGTGGCCAGGCCGAAGTGCTTGCGGTCTTCCGACAGATAGCCGATGCCGTGGGCGACGGCGTCGGACGGCGACTTGATCACGGCCTTGCCGCCATGGATGAAGATTTCGCCGGCGTCGAGCGGATCGGCGCCGAAGATGGCGCGCGCGACTTCGGTTCGACCGGCGCCCATCAGACCTGCAAAGCCGAGGATCTCGCCCTTGCGCAACTGGAAGCTGACGTCGCGGATCGCATGGCCGCGCGTCAGACCCTTGACCTCCAGCACGATCTTGTTGTCGCCGGCGTTGGCGATGACCGGACGCGCACCGTCGAGCTGACGGCCGACCATCATGCTGATGATGGTGTCGATCGGCGTCTCTTCGGTGGGCACGGTAGCGATGTATTTGCCGTCGCGCATGACGGTGACGCGATTGGAGATGCGGCGCAGCTCGTCCATCTTGTGCGAGATATAGACGATGCCGACGCCCTGCGTTTGCAGGTCGCGGATGATGCGGAACAGTTCGTCGATCTCGGCGTTGTTGAGCGCGGCGGTCGGCTCGTCCATGATCAGCACGCGCGAGTTGAAGGACAGCGCCTTGGCGATTTCCACCATCTGCTGCTTGGCCACGGTCAGCTCGCCGACCTGGGTGCGCGGATCGAGCTTCAGGCGCATGCGATCGAAGATTTCGGCGGTCTGGCGATTGAGCGTCTCTTCGTCGAGAAACATGCCGAACCGTCCGCGCGGCTCACGGCCGATGAAGATGTTTTGCGCGGCGCTCAGGTGGTTCATCAGGTTGAGCTCCTGATGGATGATGCCGATGCCGAGCTCCTGCGCCGCACGCGGGCCGTCGATGTCGACTTCCTTGCCGTCGACGAAGATGCTGCCTTCGTCTTTCTGGTACACGCCTGACAGGATCTTCATCAGCGTCGATTTGCCGGCGCCGTTTTCGCCCATGAGCGCGTGCACTTCGCCCGGCAACAGGTCGAGCTGACAATTGTCCAGCGCCAGCACGCCGGGGAAGCGTTTGGTTACGTTGCGCAGAGAAATCAGGTATCCCGATTCGTTTGCGGTCTCTGTTTGTTCTGATTGCATGCCTGCCTCTTGATGCAAGTCGGTTATCCGTCTTTGCGGGTTACCCTCACTGCGCCGTCAGGTCGAATATCTTCGCCATCGGCACCCATTTCTCTCCTTGCGGCGTCCACGGCGTCGGCGCCTGGAACTGCCACATCAGCGTTTCCCATTCCTGTACCTTGGGGTTGCTTTGCATTGCCCGCGCCATCGCCGCTGCATCATAGACGGCGTCGTCGGTGTCCATGATCATCGTCATGCGCGTGCCGAGCCGGTAGATCTCCATGCCGGTCACGCCGTGCACGCTCAGGTGCGCGGCGATCTCCGGCCAGATGCGACGATGATGTTCTTCGTAGCGCGCGATCAGCGCCGCGTCGTCTTTCAGGTCGAGGGCGAGGCAGTAACGCATGGCTCGCTCCTCAGCTCAGCGCGCGGTCGAGGTGGGTGTAGCCGCCATCGACAAATACCCATTGCCCGGTAGTGTGCGCCGCGCGATCCGACAACAGGAAGACCGCCGTGTCGGCCATCTCTTCCGAGGTCGTGAAGCGCTTGCCGAACGGAATCTTGCTCGTGATCGAGGCCAGCTTCTCCTCCGGATTGTCGAAACTGGAAATCCATTTTTCGTACAGCGGCGTCATGACTTCGGCCGGGATCAGCGCATTGACGCGCACGCCATCGTTGGCCAGCGCGGCCGCCCATTCGCGCGTGAGCGACAGTTGCGCGCCCTTGGATGCGCAATAGCCGCTGGTGTTGCCCTGACCGGTGACGGCGGTCTTGGACGACACGTTGACGATGGCGCCGCGCGTGGCCTTGAGGTGCGGTACGCAGTAGTGCGCCATGACGTAGTAGTGGATCAGGTTTTTTTCCAGCGATTGCATGAATGCGGCGCGGCCGGCGTCGAGGCCGACGCTGTCGTTGATGCCGGCGTTGTTGACGAGTCCGTCGAGATGGCCGAATGCGCGCAAAGTCTCGGCCACTGCTTGCTCACACTTCCCTTCATCGGTCAGGTCGAGCAGGAAGAAGCGTGCCTGCGGTTGCAGTTTCAGCAATTTTTCCCGAAACGCTTCGTTCGGCTCGCTTTTGCCGAATATCACGGGAATCGCGCCTTCTGCGGCCAGTTGCAGCGAGATCGCGCCGCCGATGCCCGAAGCGCCGCCGGTGACGATCACGACCTTGTCTTTGAGATGTAAATCCACGTTTGTCTCCGTGTTGCGATTGTGTCGATCGCTATTGTTGTCTTGTTTTTTAATCAGCCGCGAAAGCGATATTGCTCCAGCGATTCCGGCTTCATCGTAATCGAGAATCCCGGCGCGGTCGGCGGCATGTAGGCAGCCCCTTTGACCACGCAGGCATCGATAAAGTGCTCATGCAGGTGATCGACGTATTCGGTCACGCGTCCTTCGGTAGTGCCGGAAATGCAGACGTAGTCGATCATCGAGAGATGCTGCACGTATTCGCACAGGCCGACGCCGCCGGCGTGCGGGCAGACCGGCAGCTTGTACTTGGCCGCCATCAGCAGCACTGCCAGGATTTCGTTGACGCCGCCGAGTCGGCAGGAATCGATCTGCACCACGTCGATGGCGCCGCGCATGATGAATTGCTTGAACAGCACGCGGTTCTGGCACATCTCGCCGGTGGCGACCTTGACGGCGCCGATGCCTTCGCGGATCTTGCGATGGCCTTCGACGTCGTCCGGGCTGGTCGGCTCTTCGATAAACCATGGCTTGACGAAGGCCAGCTCATTGACCCATTCGATTGCCTGGTCGACTTCCCACACCTGGTTGGCGTCGATCATCAGGTGACGATCCGGGCCGATGACTTCACGCGCGATGGTAACGCGGCGCTTGTCGTCGGCGAGGTCGCGACCGACTTTGAGCTTGATGTGGTTGAAGCCGCCGTCGATGGCTTCTTTGCAAAGCCGGCGCAGCTTGGCGTCGTCGTAACCCAGCCAGCCGGCCGAGGTGGTGTAGCAGGGATAACCGTTCTGCTCCAGCAGGCGGATGCGTTCGGCCTTGCCGGGCGCCTGTGCGCGCAGCAGCGCCAGCGCTTCGTCGGGCGTGATGCAGTCGGTGATGTAGCGGAAGTCGATGCTGCGCACCAGTTCTTCCGGCGACATGTCGGACACCAGTTTCCACAGCGGCTTGCCTTCAGCCTTGGCCCACAGATCCCAGACCGCATTGACGACGGCGCCGGTGGCGAGATGGATCGCGCCCTTGTCCGGGCCGATCCAGCGCAGCTGGCTGTCGGAGGTGATATAGCGCCAGAAGCGTCCCATGTCTGCACTGACCCAGGCCAGGTCGAGGCCGACCACCAGATGCTCCATCGCCTTGATGGCGGCGCAGCAGATCTCGTTGCCGCGACCGATGGTGAAGGTCAGGCCGTGGCCTTCGAGGCCGGACTGGTCGGTTTCCAGGATCACGTAGGCGGCGGAGTAATCCGGATCCGGATTCATGGCGTCGGAGCCGTCGAGCGTCTTCGAGGTCGGGAAACGTACATCCAGTACGCGCATGGAAGTGATGGTGGTCATCGTCTCTGTAGATAAATGGGATGTTAAGAACAAATGTCAGTGAAGCCTGTAGATACGAGCAGGCTTGCGCTTTCTTGCCGCGCGGCCCTTCTCCTGTCTCCGCAACGCATTCGCATCGCCTTTATTGCACCTGACCTTGCCAGGCCGAAGCTGCCCTTGGCAGGTCATGAAGTGTGGCGATTATTGCACGCAGCTTAAAATTCATCAATAAAATTCTATTTTATATTTGAGTTTACTTTGCTACTATCGCTTCGCCGGAGACTACAACGGAATCACGTACCGCCGAGTGATAACCAATAGATAGTGGAGAGATATCAAAACATAGATAGCTCCCAGGCAATATTTCTTTGATATTTTATTAAAATTAAATTTTACAAATAAAAATAAAACAAGGAAGGAGGCCCGAGAAACCCACGCATTTCCCTTGCGGCAACGCCAGGAGCACCTCTGTCCCGGAAAACTGTACGCAGTACGGACGAAACACGAACACGCAGTCACCAACAACCATAAATGAAGACACATACGGAGATCCTCATGCAGACAATCACATCCATCGTCGCGACCAGCGGCAACCGCGCACCGCGCGGCGCATCCTCATTCAAGCTCGCCGCCGTCGCCAGCGCACTGCTCGGCCTGGCCGGCGCAGTGCAGGCGCAATCGGCGGTCACGGTCTACGGCCGTGTCGACGCCGGCGTAGACTATCAATCCAACGTCGCCACAGCCGGCGGCGGCAGCGGCAGCCTGTGGCGCGCCTCCGGCAACCAGTGGGGCACCAGCATGATCGGCTTCAAGGGCACGGAAGACCTGGGCTCGGGACTGAATGCCTTCTTCCTGCTCGAGTCCGGCTTCGACGCCACCAAGGGCTCCACCAACGGTACGGCGCTGTTCAACCGCCGCTCCTACGTCGGCCTGTCCGGCAGCGCCGGCTCGCTGAAGTTCGGTAAGAACCTGTTCATCGACAATGACGTCTGGTTCCTCGATCCGACCGGCCAGCAATTCATCGGCACCGCCACCTTGGTGCGCGGCCGCAACTGGCAAGGCGCTGACAATGTGATCGAATACCAGACGCCGACCTGGGGCGGCTTCAATGCCACGTTCCAGACCGCGCTCGGCGAACAGGCCGGCTCGATCAAGAACAAGCGCAAGGACGGCGTCTCGCTGGTGTATCAAAACCAGGGACTTGAGCTGCGCGCGATCTATGATCTGATCCGCGACAGCAACGGCAAGTACGGCAGCGGCCTCAACTCTGATGGCACCCGCAATACGGTCTTCGATACCTCGAAAGAACTGATCCTGGGCGGCACCTACACCATCGACAAACTCAAGCTGTTCCTCGGCTACGAAAACCTGCGCGCACCGGACGTTGCCCCGGGCTCACCGGACAAGGTCAATCATTACTGGCTGGGTGCGAACTACCAGGTCACGCCTGCGTTGACGCTGATCGGCTCGGTGTTCCGCGTGAACGTCAACAACGGCGGCGGCAACGCCAACCTGTTCATGGCCGGCGCCAACTATTCGCTGTCCAAGCGCACCTTGCTGTATGTGGGCGCTGGCACGGTCCGCAACAGCAGCACCGCCAACTTCTCGGTCGAGGCCACCAACAACAATCCGTTGCCGGGCCAGAACCAGAACGGCGCCTACGCCGGCATCAGCCATTCGTTCTAAGTTAGTCGGGCGTAACTCCCTGAAACCGGTAAAGCCGCATGAATGCCGGTTTCAGGGATAAAATGCGCAACAAGACGGATTTGCGCAAAACGACAAACATCCGCAATCCTTTCCCTCATTCAGCCTGCCCATGCCAAGAACCAAGAAAATCGTCCCTGACGCAGACTTGGAAGCCGTCGCCGAGGCTTCCGCCAACGACAGTGCCGCCGATACCGGCAAGGCGCGCTATGCCGCGCCGGCGCTGGACAAGGGACTGGACATTCTGGAGCTGCTCAGCAAGTCCGAGCAGATGTTGACGCTGAACCAGATCTCCAGGCAGCTGGGGCGTAGCGTCAATGAAATTTTCCGCATGGTGGTGACGCTGGAGCAGCGCGGCTACCTGATCGCCGACAACGACCAGTACCGCCTGTCGCTCAAGCTGTTCGAACTGGCGCACAACAACCAGCCGATCCGTTCGCTGGTGAGCACGGCGCTGCCGCACATGCGCGAGCTGGCCAACCGCACCATGCAATCGACCCATCTGACCGTCTATGAAGCCGGCCGCGTGATCGTGGTGGCGCAGGTAGACAGCCCGGAACGCTGGGCCTTCGGCCTGAAGGTCGGCGCGCTGGTCAGCCTGACCGACACCGCATCGGGCCACGTGCTGCTGTCGTTCCGCGACGAAGCGGAGCGCGGCCGCATGCTGGCGGCGCACGTGCGCATGGACGGCGAGCAGGAAATCGACCACGCGCAACTGTTGCGCCAGATCGCCGAAACTCAGGAGCGCGGCTACTCGCGCATGGAAAGCCGCCAGATCCGCGGCGTGGTGAATCTCTCGTATCCGGTGCTGGGCGCCAATGACCGCATGCTGGCGGCGCTCAACGTGCCCTACATCGAACGCATCGACAAGAAGGTCAATCCCAGCCTCGATGAAGTGCAGAACATCGTGCAGGAAATCTCGGCTCGACTATCAAAGCTCATGGGCAGCAGCAGCTTCGGCACGTAGACTTCCGGTCCGCGCCAATAAAAAAGCCAGGCATCGCGGCCTGGCTTTTTTGTTTGATGCATGCAGCGTTCAACCGCCCTGCGACACCTGATCGCGATTGAGCGTCGGCAAGCTCTTGCCCTTGTTGTATTCCACCGCCGCGTTGGTGAGGTTGTAACGCGTGTAGGCCTTCATCAGATCGTCCATGAAATCCGACTCGCCCTTGACCAGCCGCCAGGCGCCGCGGGCGTCCTGCTCTTCCACGTAGGTGCCGAGGCCATCGTAGACCACGCTGACGGCGCGCGGCTTCTGCTCTTCCTTGAACTCGGTCAGGAAGCCGCGCATGTCATAGCCGCCCTTGCCGCGCATGAAGGTGTCGATGGCTGACTCCATCGCCGCGTCGCGATCGGTCAGCGCCTTGGTGTGCGCCTGGGTCAGCAATTCGCTCACGCCGGGATTGTCGGTGATGAGCATGTCGAACTTGCCGCTGCGGTCGTCGCCTTCTTCCAGCACGTATTTTTTCTTGGTCGGCAGGATGCGCAGCTTCGGCGGCACGTTGATGCCGTAGCGGCCGATCAGGCCGCCCAGCGCCATCGTCAGCGCCGGGCTGACGTCGGCCTTGGCGGCGCCGCTGAGGCCGTCGACGCTGCCGCGCGTGGCCATCATCTGGGCGAAACCGATGTCGTCGTTTTTGGCGTACGCCTTCGCCGACGTCGGCGACGCCGTGTTGTTGATGAAAAACTGGTTGTTGATGCTGTCCATTGCCGCTCTCCTACGGATTGCCGGGACCGCTGCTGCCGCCCGGCTGCCTGTAAGTTGCCAATACGTTGCCGGATTGACAATTTCGTCCGATTTTTTGGCAATACCTGCCTGATTTTCCTATTGTAAGAGCCTTTTGTCTGTTCCGTTTGCAAGGACACCGCCGCATTCACCGCTTTATTCCCCGAATCCGGCATTTCGTCGCAAACCGCTGTCGACAGGGCCGGCGCACCTTTACCCTGCTTTACTCACTCTACCCCGGCGCGCTTCTTGACGATATGACGGTTGCCACTTACATTGCTGACTCACCGGTAACTTACTGGCGGCGCCGCCGCTTCGCCATGGCTCAGCCCTCAAAATTCCCGCCCGTCCCAAAAGCCTCTCGCACCGCCCCAGACGTTTCCCCACGCGGACCGCGCTGGGAGCGTCGCAAGGAAGCGCGCCCGCAGGAATTGCTGGCCGCTGCGCTGGACATCTTCGTCGAACGCGGCTTCGCGGCTGCGCGGCTGGAAGACGTCGCCGCCCGCGCCGGCGTCTCCAAAGGCACGCTCTATCTCTATTTCGACAGCAAGGAAAGCCTGTTCAAGTCGGTCGTGCGCACCAACATGCTGCCGCTGCTGGAAGAGGCCGAAGACATGGTTGACCGCTACGAAGGCCATAGCGCCGACTTGCTGCGCGACCTGATCCTGGGCTGGTGGGCCTCGGTGGCGGATACAAAATTAAACGGTATTTCCAAACTGATGATGGCAGAATCCGGCAACTTCCCCGAACTCGCAGAGTTCTACCATGCCGAAGTCATCACGCGCTGCAACGCCACCATCGTGCGCATGCTCGAGCGCGGCATCCGGCGCGGCGAATTCCGCGCCATCGACGCCGAGCACATGAAACGCGTGATCGTCGCGCCGGTGCTGATGCTGATGCTGTGGAGCCAGTCGTTCGGCCCGTGCGCCATCGAGCCGGTGGAGCCCGGCGCCTATCTCGACAATTTCATCGACCTTTGCCTGAACGGCCTGCTGACCAAACCCTGATGACACTTTCCTTCTTTAAACGCCGCTCGGTCCTGATCGTATTGCTTGTGCTGGTGCTGCTGATCGCCTTCATGGCGCTACGCAAGCGCCCCGCCGCGCCCGCAGCTATGGCCGTGGTCGAAAAGCCAGTCCAGGTGCTGGAATTCCTGCCGGGCGACATCGCCGTGGCCCAGGTCGAAGCCTTGCGCCAGGTGCTGCCGATGTCGGGCGCATTGCGCGCGCTCAACCAGGTTGCGGTCAAGGCCAAGGTCGCAGGCGAGGTCAAGGAAGTGCTTGTGCGCGCCGGTGAGGCAGTCACCCTCGGCCAGGTCCTGATCCGCATGGACACCAGCGAATACCAGGCCAAGGTCGAGCAGGCCAAAGGCTCGCTGGTCGCTTCGCGCGGCCAGCTCGACATCGCCACTAAATCGCGCGACAACAACCTGGCGCTGCTGGACAAGGGCTTCATTTCGCGCAACGCCTTCGACAACGCCGCCAGCCAGTTCGACATCGCCAAGGCCAACGTCGACACCGCGCGCGGCGCGCTCGACGTGGCGCAAAAGGCGCTCAACGACACCATCATCAAGGCGCCGATGGCCGGCCTGGTCAGCACCCGCACCATCGAGCCCGGCGAGAAGGTGTCGGTCGACAACAAGCTGCTCGACGTGGTCGACCTGCGCCAGATGGAACTGGAAGCGCCGGTGCCGACCGCCGACATCCTCAAGGTAAAACTCGGCCAGGAAGTGCTGGTGCGCGTGGAAGGCTTGCCGGACGCCGTCGCCGGCAAGGTGGTGCGCATCAATCCGGCCACGCAGTCGGGCTCGCGCTCGATCATGGTGTATGTGCGCATCGACAATCCCGACAATCTCCTGCGCGCCGGCATGTTCGCCGACGCCAGCCTTACGCTGGACAAGCGCGACGCCGTGCTGACCGTGCCGACCACCGCGATTCAGAACGAAGGCGACAAGGCCTACGTGTACACCATCGAGGACGGCAAGCTGGCGCGGCGCAATGTCGTCGCCGGGCTGCGCGGTGTCGACAGCAAAGGCAACGCGGTGGAAATCAGCAGCGGCCTGCAGGACGGCGCACGCATCGTCAAGGCCAACCTGGGCAACCTGAACGCCGGCACACCGGTCAAGATCCTGCCGGCGGCGAAGGAATAGCGCATGTGGTTCACCCGCATCAGCATCGGCAACCCCGTGCTCGCCACCATGATGATGATGGCGTTCGTGGTGCTCGGCCTGTTCTCCTACCAGCGTCTGCGCGTCGACCAGTTTCCCGACATCACCTTTCCGGTGGTGGTGGTGCAAACCACTTACCCCGGCGCCTCACCCGAGAACGTCGAGTCCGACGTCACGCGCAAGATCGAAGAAACGGTCAACACCATCAACGGCATCAACAGCCTGACTTCGCATTCGTATGAAGGCCTGTCGGTGGTGATCGTCGAGTTCGACCTCACCGTCGATCCGGCGCAGGGCGCGCAGGACGTGCGCGAAAAAGTGGCGCTGGTGCAGGCGGCCTTCCGCAAGGAAGTCGATCAGCCGCGCATCACACGCTACGACCCGGCCGACCAGCCGATCTTCTCGATCTCGGTCACCAATGATCCGAAGGCGCCCAACACCCGTCCGCGCACGCTGCGCGAGCTGACCACGATTTCCGACCAGGTCGTCAAGAAACGGCTGGAGAACGTGCGCGGCGTCGGTTCGGTGACACTGGTGGGCGGCGTCAAGCGCCAGATCAATATCTACGTCAAACCCAACGAGATGGAAGCGCTCGGTATCGGCGTCGATCAGGTCATCACCGCCGTCAAGAACGAGAACCAGGAGTTGCCGACCGGCGCGATTCGCATGGCCGACGCCGAGAAGGTGGTGCAGGTGCAGGGCCGGGTCAAGAATCCGGAAGACTTCAAGCGCATCATCGTGGCGCGGCGCGGCAGCCAGCCGGTCACGCTGGAACAGATCGCCACCGTGGTCGACGGCCAGGAAGAACAGGAAACGCTGGCGCTCTACAACGGCCAGCGCACGCTTGCGCTGGACATCCTGAAGGCGCAGGGCCAGAACACCATCGATGTCGCCGACGGCCTCAAGCAGGCCATCAAGGACATGGAGCCGAACCTGCAGAAACTGTATCCCGGCGTGCGCCTGCAAGTCATCAAGGACAGCTCGCGCCAGATCCGCACCGGCGTCGAGAACGTGCGCCGCACGCTGCTCGAAGGCGCCGCGCTGACGGTGCTGATCGTGTTCCTGTTCCTCAATTCCTGGCGCTCGACGGTGATCACCGGACTGACCTTACCGGTGGCGCTGATCGGTACTTTCCTGTTCATGTACATGTTCGGCTTCACCATCAACATGATCACGCTGATGGCGCTGTCGCTGTGCGTGGGCCTGCTGATCGACGATGCGATCGTGGTGCGGGAAAACATCGTGCGCCACGCCGGCATGAAGGTGCACGGCAAGTTCAAGACGCACAAGATGGCGGCGCTGGAAGGCACCGCGGAAATCGGCCTGGCGGTGCTGGCGACTACCTTCTCGATTGTTGCCGTATTCCTGCCGGTGGGCTTCATGGGCGGCATCATCGGCCGCTTCTTCCACCAGTTCGGCATCACGGTAACGGCGGCGGTGCTGATCTCGATGTTCGTGTCGTTCACGCTGGACCCGATGCTGTCGTCGATCTGGCCTGACCCCGACGTGCATGGAGAAAAACGCAAGGACGGCTGGTACGCCAAGACCATCGGCCGCGTGCTGGACCAGTTCGAACGCCTGGTGCAATGGCTGTCCGACAGTTACCAGAAACTGCTCAAGTGGTCGCTGCGGCACCGCATCCTGACGCTGGTGCTGGCGCTGCTGAGTTTCATTGCGGGCCTGGCGTTGCCGGCGGCGGGACTGATCGGTTCCGAGTTCGTGCCGCAGGCCGATTATTCGGAGAGCGGCGTGACCTTCTATACGCCGGTGGGCTCGTCGCTGGAACTGACCGAATCCAAGGTGCACCAGGTCGAAACCGTGCTGCGCCAGTTCCCCGAAGTGGTCGACACCTACAGCACCGTCAACACCGGCAATTCTCAGGGCAAGAATTACGCGACCGTATTCATCCGTCTCAAGCCGCGCAAGGAACGCCAGCTGAGCACTTCGCAACTGGCGCCGCAATTGCGTGAACGTCTCACGCGCGTGGCCGGCATCACGGTCACGCACATCGGCACGCTCGACGGCGTCGGCGGCGACAACAAGCAGGTGCGCTTCAGCCTGCTGGGGCCGGACCTGGATCAGCTCGGCCGCTTGTCGGAAGAAGTCCAGACCAGGTTGCGCGCGATCCCCGGCGTGGCCGATCTCGACTCCAGCCTGAAGCCGCAAAAGCCAACCATCTCGATCGAACCGAAGCGCGACATCGGCTCCGACCTCGGCGTCGGCGTGGCGCAGATCGGCAACGCCCTGCGCCCCTTGCTGGCTGGTGAAGCCGCCAGCAGCTGGCGCGCGCCCGACGATGAGAACTACGACGTCAACGTGCGCCTGGCGCCGACCGATCGCAATACGGTCGACGATCTGTCGCGCATGATGCTGGCCAGCAGCTTCAGCAATACCGACGGTACGCCGCGCATGGTACCGCTGCGCCAGGTGGCCGACATCCGCAATACGGTCGGCGCCAACCAGATCAACCGGCGCGACCTCAACCGTGAGGTGGAGTTGTCGGCCAACGCCGCCGGCCGCTCCGCCGGCCAGGTTAATGCCGACATCAAGGTCATGCTGGACAAGGTCAACTGGCCGCCCGGCTATCGCTACCAGATCGGCGGGTCGACCAAAAGCATGAACGAATCCTTCGGCTACGCATTGGGTGCGCTGGCGTTGGCGGTGGTGTTCATCTACATGATCCTGGCCTCGCAATTCGCCAGCTTCCTGCAGCCGATCGCCATCATGTCGTCGCTGCCGCTGACGCTGATCGGCGTGTTCCTGGCGCTGATGTTTTTCCGCTCGACGCTGAACATGTTTTCCATCATCGGCTTCATCATGCTGATGGGCCTGGTGACCAAGAACGCGATCCTGCTGGTGGACTTCGCCAACCAGGCGCGCAGGGAAGGCATGGAGCGCGGGGCAGCGCTGCTGGAAGCCGCCCATGTGCGCCTGCGGCCGATTTTGATGACCACGCTGGCGATGGTGTTCGGCATGGTGCCGCTGGCCTTCGGCATCGCCGAGGGCTCGGAACAGCGCGCGCCGATGGGCCAGGCGGTGATCGGCGGGATCATTACCTCGTCGCTGCTGACGCTGGTGGTGGTGCCGGTGGCGTACACCTACCTCGACGACCTCGGCGCCTGGGTCAAGCGCAAATGGTTCGGTGCCGCAGCAGTAGCGGACGAGGCGGAGGACAACGCGGAGGACGAGCATGCGCCCTGACTATTTCCGTTTTGCAAGCATGGCGGCGGAATCGGCAAGCGATAAATTCGCTGAATTCCCCGTTAAGCCCCGGAAAGCAACACGCTGCGGCTGTCTCGCGGCCTCCGGGTTTGATAAAATGCTGCTTTTACGTCGCTATTGAGCCCACTGCCATGAATATCGAACAAGCCCGCTTCAACATGATCGAACAGCAAATCCGCCCTTGGAATGTGCTGGCGCAAGATGTACTGGACCTTCTGACCGTGGTCCGGCGCGAGGAATTCGTCCCGGCCGCACATCGCAGCCTGGCGTTCTTCGATACCGAGATCCCGTTGCCGGGCGGCGAAAGCATGCTGGCGCCGAAGGTCGAAGCGCGCATCCTGCAGGAAGCCAACGTCAAGAAGCACGAGCAAGTGCTGGAAATCGGCGCCGGCTCCGGCTATATGGCGGCGCTGCTGGCCTCGAAGGCGCGTCACGTGACCACCGTCGAGATCGACCCTGCGCTCAAGGCGCTGGCTGAACAGAATCTGTCCGGTTATGGCGTGACCAACGTCAGCGTCGAGCTCGGCAACGGCGCCCAAGGCTGGCAAGGCGAGTACGACGTGATCGTGATTTCCGGCGCGCTGCCGTTCCTGCCGGACGCTTTCCTGAAGCAAATCAAGGTCGGCGGCCGCGTCCTGGCGATCATCGGCGAAGCGCCAGTCATGTCGCTGCAGGTGATCACCCGCACGTCCGACCAGGTCTACGACACCGTCGATGTATTTGAACTGATGGCCAAGCCTCTGCATGCGGCCAGCGAGCACTCTCACTTCACTTTCTAGGATATCTGCATGGAGCACATCACCGCACCGGAACTGGCCGCCTGGATCGCCGACCCGGACCGCCCGACACCCCTGCTGCTTGATGTGCGCGAGCCGTGGGAATTCGAGACCTGTCGCATCGATGCTGCCCAGTTGATGCCGATGAACACGATTCCCGGCCGCTTTTCCGAACTGGACGAAGAACAGCCCGTGGTGTGCATCTGCCACCACGGCGCCCGCAGCATGCAAGTTGCCGCGTTCCTGGAACGTCAGGGTTTTGCCAATGTGACCAACCTGACCGGCGGCATCCACGCCTGGGCCAAGCAGGTCGACACGGCGATGCCGACGTACTGATCCAACCCCTGTCAAGCAGCGCCAGGCCGCAGCAATATGGTCGTTTCGCGCGTCACGCGGTCCACCGTGCGCAGCGTCGGATCATTTCCGCCGCTGCGCCGCGGTGGCGCAAGCAGGGAGTTTCACTTCTTCTCCAGAGAATTCAACGTATGCGTCAAGTCCTACTCGTCCCGCTGCTGACAGCCGCCCTGCTGGGTGCTTCGGCGCACGCCGCCGCCGCCGATCTGGTGCAGGTCTATCAGCAAGCGCTGGCAAATGATCCCGTCTACCAGAGTGCGCGCTATGCGCTGCGCGCCGGTGAAGAAAAGATCACGCAAGGCCGCGCCGCCATCCTGCCGACCGTCGGCGTGGGCGGCAGCTATACGCGCTCCGGCGACACCATGCAGAATTCGTCCAACACCTATACGCTGCAGCTGACCCAACCGCTGCTGCGCTGGGCCAACTGGGAAACCTACCAGCAGGGAAAACTGTCGGTGGCCGTGAGCGAAGCGCAATTCGCCCAGGCCCAGCAAGACCTGATCCTGCGCGTCGGCCAGGCCTACTTCGATGTGCTGGCGGCGCAGGATGCGCTGGGTTTCCTGCGCGCGCAGAGAATCGCCATCTCGGAGCAACTGGCCTCGGCCAAACGCAACTTCGAGGTCGGCACCGCCACCATTACCGACACCAATGAAGCGCAGGCGCGCTACGACCTCGCAGGCGCCCAGGAAATCGCCGCGCAGAACGACCTCGAAGTAGCGCTGAGCAAACTGCAGCAGATCATCGGCCAGCCGCCGACGCCGCTGTCGGCGCTGCGCCCGAACGTGCAACTGAGCCTGCCGCAGCCGGCCATGATCGATCCCTGGATCGCCAGCGCCGAACAGCAGAATTACAGCGTGGTGGCGCAGCAGGTATCGCTGGAAATCGCCCAGAGCGAAATCCGCCGCAACCGCGCCGGCCATACGCCCACGGTCGACCTCGTGGCCGGCCGCAATTACACCAACCAGAATAGCCAGTTGACGCCGTACACCAATGGGCGCGGCTACGCCAACTCGATCGGCGTGCAATGGAATATCCCGCTGTTCTCGGGTTTCAGCGTCAGCAGCAAAGTGGATGAATCGATCGCGCTGGCCGACAAGGCTCGCTCGGATCTGGAGAATGCGCGCCGCACTGCCGTGCTCAATGCACGCCAGGCCTATCTCGGCGTGAGCAACGGTTTGTCGCAGGTGAAGGCGTATGAAGCGGCGGAAGTCTCGAGCCTGTCGGCGCTGGAGTCCAATCGTCTCGGCTACCAGGTCGGCGTACGCATCAATATCGACGTTCTGAACGCGCAGCAGCAGCTGTTTTCAACCCGGCGCGACCTGGCCCGGGCGCGTTACGACACGCTGATGAATGGATTGAAACTGAAGTCGGCAGCCGGCAGCCTGAAGGAAGAAGACCTCGCGCAGATCAACCTGCTGTTGGGCGCGCCCTCTCCCTGACAGCGCGGTTGTGCTGCCTTAGCTGAGCAGGGTCGGCGCCGTCTTGATGGCGTGGATGCAGGCGGTAAGCACGCTTTCCGCCTCCAGCTCCAGATCGAAACTGTCTGGCGAAAAGAACCAGTCGGCCAGCAAGCCGCTGAACATGGCATGCGCCATCAGGCAGGCGCGACGGATATTCAGGTTGGGCGGCAACTGGCCGCGAGAGATTGAGTTGGCGAGAATTTGCTCCATGCGCAGCATGCCTTGCATCTTGCATTCGCGCTGGCGCATCAGGATGGGATCGTTGTGGTCGACGAATTCGCACTTGTTGAAAATGATGTCGAAGACCTTGCGGCAACGTGGATCGGTCGCAGCCTGCTTGAGCACGTAGACGCCGCCCTTGATGAACTCGCCGAGCGGATCGGTGACGCGCTCGTCGGCGTTCGCTTCCATGATGGCTTCCATCGGCAGGCGCACGCGCTCGCACATGGCGTCGAACAGGTCGCTCTTGTTCTTGAAATGCCAGTAGATTGCGCCGCGCGTGACGTCGGCGGCCTTGGCGACGTCGGCCAGCGAGGTATGCGACACGCCGCGCTCGTAAAAAACTTGCTCGGCGGCATCCAGGATGCGCGAGCGGGTTTCGAGAGCTTCTTCCTTGGTCGAGCGGGCCATATCAGCAGACCGCGTAGGATGGAATGGACATAAATGTTGGGCTCATTGCAATCTCCGTGCACCTTCGTTGTGCGATAAAGACAGACTGCCGCAGTTCTCTTTGACAAAGAGACGGTTTCGCGAAAATCTGCATGTTTTGCATGTTTCTGAAAGTATCGCCGATTCATTTATAGATATATTGCGATACATCAATCAGATACATACATACAAGAATGTATGTATAATAGCACCGGATTTCAATGGCCGCTTGGGCGTTTTTACGATTGCTTTCTTTTGTTTCACCTGTCTGCTGTCTTTTCTGCACCGCAACAATTTTTGCGTTATCTTCTTGGTTCTGCCGCAGCACCCGTTATTTCAATCGCGTTTCTGTATTCATTCCGTAATTACTCCGTAATTGTTCCAAAGCTATATTCAGCAATGTCAGTAATTTAAATTCAGCAATTTAATTACCGTATTCGAATCACCAGCTGCATGTGCAGCTTCAACTCTACCTACCGTGCGAGATATTTATGAGCTCAGTTAGTCGTTTCACGCGCCTTACCCTTACCGTTGTCGCCGCAGCCGCTCTCGCAGCCTGCGGTCAAAAACCGAACGCCCCGGCCGGCGCAGGCATGCCGCCAGGCGAAGTGTCGGTCGTCACCATCGCGCCTGAGCGCATCACCATCAGCAACGAACTGCCGGGCCGCCTGGAAGCCACGCGCATTGCCGAAGTCCGCGCTCGCGTGGCCGGCATCATTCTCAAGCGCACGTTCCGCGAAGGCAGCGAAGTCAAGGCCGGCGAAGTGCTCTACCGCATCGATCCCGCCACCTTCAAAGCCAACTACGACAGCGCGCAAGCTACGTTGGCAAAGAGCCAGGCCTCGCTGACACAAGCCTCGCTGAAGGCGCAACGCTACAAGCCGCTGGTCGAAGTCAACGCCGTCAGCAAGCAGGAATATGACGACGCCGTCGCCTCGCAGAAGCAAGCGGAAGCCGATGTCGCCGCCGGCAAGGCAGCCGTGCAGACCGCCGGCCTGAGCCTGGGCTATGCCACCGTCACGTCGCCGATCTCGGGCCGCATCGGCCGCGCACTGGTGACGGAAGGCGCGCTGGTCGGCCAGGGCGATGCAACGCAATTGGCCGTGGTGCAGCAACTCGACCCGATCTATGTCAACCTGACGCAATCGAGCACCGACCTGCTCAAGCTGCAGCAAGCCATGTCCAGCGGCCAGTTGAAGACGGTCGGCAAGGACAAGGCCAAGGTCACGCTGGTGACCGACGACGGCCGTCCTTATCCGCTGCCGGGCAAGCTGCTGTTCTCGGACATCAGTGTGGACGCCACCACCGGCGCGGTGACTATCCGTGCCGAATTCCCGAATCCGAACCGCACGCTGTTGCCGGGCATGTATGTGCGCGCGCAACTTGAGCAGGCAGTCAACGAATCGGCCATCGTGGTGCCGCAACAAGCGGTCATGCGCGACCTGAACGGTTCCTCGGTATTGGTGGTCGGCGACGACAACAAGGTCGCGGCGCGTCCGGTCAAGACCGGCTCGGCGCAAGGCAACAGCTGGGTCATCACGGACGGCCTGAAAGCCGGCGATCGCGTGATCGTCGAGGGTCTTCAGAAGGCCAAGCCGGGCGCACCGGTCAAGCCGGTGCCATGGAAAGGTCCTGCCGCAGATGCTGGCGCTGCCGGCGCTGCGCCGGCCAATGCATCCGCTGCACCTGCAGCGGCGCCAGCCAAGCAGGACGCCGCAACCAAAGCTAACTAAGAGGCTGTCAGATGGGAAAGTTCTTTATTGATCGCCCCGTATTTGCGTGGGTGCTAGCAATCTTTATCATACTGGCGGGCGCGCTGGCCATTACCGGCCTGCCCGTCTCCCAGTATCCGAGCATTGCGCCGCCGACCATCGTGATCACGGCGACGTATCCGGGCGCAACCGCGCAAACCCTCGACGATTCGGTGACCAGCCTGATCGAACAGGAAATGAACGGCGCCGACGGCTTGCAATACATGGAGTCGCAAAGCCAGGCCAACGGCCAGGTGCAGATCACGGTGACCTTCTCGCCCGCCACCAATGCCGACCTGGCCGCGGTGGACGTGCAGAACCGCCTGAAACGCGTCGAAGCGCGTCTGCCGGCAGCCGTGACGCAACAAGGTGTGCAGGTCACCAAGTCGCGCAGCAACTTCCTGCTGTTCATCGGCTTGTCGTCGACCGACGGCAAACTCGATCCGGTGGCGCTGGGCGACTATCTGTCGCGTAACGTCCTGAACGAAGTCAAACGCGTTCCCGGCGTCGGCCAGGCACAGTTGTTCGGCACCGAACGCGCGATGCGCATCTGGATCGATCCGAACAAGCTGATCGGCCTGAACCTGACGCCGGCCGACGTGACTGCCGCCATCACCGCACAAAATGCGCTGGTCGCTGGCGGTACACTGGGCGCCTTGCCGAGCCCGACTTCGCAGCAGATTTCTGCGACCGTCGTCGTGAACGGCCAGCTGACCAGTCCGGAACAGTTCGGCAACATCGTCCTGCGCGCCAATGCAGACGGTTCGTCGGTGCGCATGCGCGACGTCGCCCGTATTGAAGTCGGCGGCCAATCGTACGACACCTCCGGCCGCCTCGACGGCAAGCCAAGCTCGTTCATCGGCGTGCAGTTGTCGCCGACCGCCAACGCGCTGGGCACCGCAACCGCCGTGCACAAAAAGATGGAAGAGCTGTCCAAGTATTTCCCGGCCGGCGTGAAGTACACCATCCCTTACGACACCTCCAAGTTCGTCAAGATCTCGATCGAAGAAGTGGTCAAGACCCTGATCGAAGCGATCGTGCTGGTGTTCCTGGTGATGTTCCTGTTCCTGCAAAACATCCGCTACACCATCATCCCGACGATTGTCGTGCCGGTGGCGCTGATGGGTACGTTTGCAACCTTGTTTGTCTTCGGCTTCTCGATCAACGTGCTGACCATGTTCGGCATGGTGCTGGCGATCGGTATCCTGGTCGATGATGCGATCGTGGTGGTGGAAAACGTCGAACGCATCATGAGCGAAGAAGGCTTGTCGCCCAAAGAAGCAACCCGCAAGGCGATGGGCCAGATCACCGGCGCGCTGATCGGCATCACGCTGGTGCTGATCGCGGTGTTCATCCCAATGGCCTTCTTCGGTGGTGCGGTCGGCGCGATTTATCGCCAGTTCTCGCTGGCGATGGTGGCGTCGATGGTGTTCTCCGTTTTGATGGCGTTCACGCTGACACCGGCATTGTGCGCAACCATCCTGCTGCCGGTCGAGAAGGGCCATCATCACGAGAAGCGCGGCTTCTTCGGCTGGTTCAATCGCCGTTTCAACAAGACTGCCTCCGGTTATCAGGGCTTCATCGGCAAGATGCTGGCCAAGTCCGGCCGCTACATGATCGTGTACGCGCTGATCGTGGTCTGCGTGGGCTTGCTGTATGTGCGCCTGCCGGCTTCGTTCCTGCCGAACGAAGACCAGGGCTACATCATCACCAACGTGCAGTTGCCGCCAGGCGCGAGCACCGGCCGTACGCTGGAAGTGATCAAGACCATCGAAAACTATTACCTCAAGCAACCTGCGGTCGAGCACGTCGTGGCGATTGCCGGCTTCAGCTTCTCGGGTAACGGTCAGAATGCCGGTCTGGTGTTTACCCCGCTGAAGGATTGGGGCGAGCGCGACAAGACGCAATCGGCGGATGCAGTTGCAGGCCGTGCTTTCGGCGCCTTCTCGCAGATCAAGGATGCAATCGTGTTCCCGCTGAACCCGCCGCCTATCCCTGAACTGGGTAACGCGACCGGCTTCACCTTCCGTCTGCAGGATCGTGCAGGCCTGGGCCACAACGCCCTGGTGCAGGCGCGCAACCAGATCCTCGGCATGGCTTCGCAAAGCAAGGTGCTGGCAGGCGTGCGTCCTGAAGGTCTGGAAGATGCGCCGCAGCTGCAACTGGACATCGACCGCGACAAGGCCAACGCCCTGGGCGTACCGTTCTCGACCATCAACAGCGTGCTGTCGACGGCGTTGGGTTCGTCTTACGTCAACGACTTCCCGAACCAGGGTCGTCAACAGCGTGTGATCGTCCAGGCCGATGCCAAACGTCGTCTGCAACCGGAAGACCTGGCCGGCCTGTATGCCCGCAACAGCGGTGGAACCATGGTGCCGTTCTCGGCCTTCACCACCTCGAAGTGGATCAACGGTCCCGTGCAGCTGATCCGCTACAACGGCTATCCGGCAATGAAGATCGCCGGCGGTGCAGCACCTGGCCGCAGTACCGGTGAAGCAATGGCGGAAATGGAATCCTACGTCGCCAAGCTGCCTCCCGGCTTCGGTTTCGAATGGACCGGCCAGTCGCTGGAAGAAAAGACCTCGGGTTCGCAAGCGCCGGCGCTGTACGCGCTGTCGCTGATCGCCGTGTTCCTCGTGCTGGCGGCGCTGTACGAAAGTACCTCGATCCCGCTGGCGGTGATGCTGGTGGTGCCGCTGGGTATTCTCGGCGCATTGCTGGGCGTGACGCTGCGCGGCATGCCTAACGACGTGTACTTCAAGGTCGGCATGATTGCGGTGGTCGGTTTGTCGGCGAAGAACGCGATTCTGATCATCGAGTTCGCCAAGGATCTGCAAGCGCAAGGCATGGGCCTGATCGAAGCGACGCTGGAAGCGGTGCACCTGCGCTTCCGCCCGATCATCATGACCTCGCTGGCGTTCATCCTCGGCGTACTGCCGCTGGTCATCGCCAGCGGCGCCGGCTCCGCCAGCCAACGCGCCATCGGTACCGGCGTGATGGGTGGGATGATCACAGCGACCGTACTGGCCGTGTTCCTGGTCCCGATCTTCTTCGTCGTCGTGCGCAAGATCTTCAAAGGCAGCCAAGCCAAGCCGGATGCTGCCCATCACAATATCGATGTGGAGGATAAGAATGTTTAAGTTTCCCACCCTGCGCCTGAAGCAGTTGAGCGCAGCCATGCTGGTGGTCGGCGTATTGTCCGGCTGCACGCTGGCGCCGACCTACCAGCGCCCGCAAGCGCCGGTCGAAGGCAGCTATCCGGCCGACGCCAAGGGCCAGGCGGCGTATGACGCCGCCACCCTGGGCTGGCGCCAGTTCTTCCCTGACCAGCGCCTGCAGGCGCTGATCGCGGCCGCGCTGGAAAACAACCGCGACCTGCGCACCGCCGCCCTGAACATCGAAGAAGCCCGCGCGCAGTACCAGATCGCCCGTGCCGACCTGTTGCCGACATTGAACGCCACCGGCAGCGAGTCCCGCACCCGTTTGTCGTCCAGCCAGTCGACCACCGGCGCACCGTTGATCACCAAGAGCTACCAGGTCGGCCTGGCGGTTCCTGCGTATGAACTGGACTTCTTCGGCCGCGTACGCAGCCTGAAGGATGCCGCGCTGTCGACTTACCTGTCGACCGAAGAAGCCAGGCAATCGGTGCAAATCAGCCTGGTGTCGCAAGTGGCCCAGGCTTACCTGACCGAGCGTTCCTATGCCGAGCAACTGAAGCTGGCCCAGCAGACGCTGGAAAGCCGTCAGTCCAACCTCGGCCTGGCGCAGAAGCGTTTCGACGTCGGCGCCTCCTCGGCACTTGACCTGCGCCTGTCCGACACGCTGGTGCAGTCCGCCCGCACGTCGGTGGCGACACTGCTGCGCCAGCGCGCCCAGGCGGAAAACGCCCTGACGCTGCTGGTCGGCACCAGCGTCAAGGACCTGCCTGCAGGCCAGGATCTGTCGCTGCAGAACATCGTCACCGACATTCCTGCCGGCGTGCCGTCGGATCTGCTGGCGCGTCGTCCGGACATCCGTTCGGCCGAGCAAAAGCTGCTTGCCGCCAACGCCAACATCGGCGCGGCCCGTGCCGCGTTCTTCCCGCGCATCAGCCTGACCGGCTCCTTCGGCAGCGCCAGCAGCTCGCTGGGCGGCTTGTTCGATTCCGGCTCGGGCGCCTGGTCCTACGGTCCGCAGTTGAGCCTGCCGATCTTCGACTTCGGTCGCAACAGCGCCAATCTGGATGTGGCGGAAGTACGCAAGAACCAGGCGATCGTAACGTACGAGAAAACTATTCAAACGGCGTTCCGAGAAGTTGCCGACGCACTGGTGGCGCGTGGCACGCTGGATGAACAGATCGAAGCCCAGGAAGCCTTCCTGAAAGCGCAACAGGAACGTCTGAACCTGACCGACCTGCGCTACAAGAACGGCATCGCCTCCTCGCTCGACCAGCTCGATGCGCAACGCGATCTGTTCTCGGCGCAGCAGGCGCTGATCCAGGCGCGTCAACTGCGTCTGAACAATGCGATCGATTTGTATCGTGCGCTGGGTGGTGGCTTGAATGAAACAACGGTGGCGGCAGCGCCATCCGGATCGAAGTAAATACCTCTTCTTGCCGCCACGAAAAACGCCCCTTTTCAGGGGCGTTTTTTTATGATCTTTTACTCCACGCACTGTATCTATTTCTGCGGCGCCTTGTTCAGACGTTCCAGCTCCCACAGTGCTGCGGCATGTTCGGTAAATACCGTCACACCCTGCGCACGCGTCTTTTCAAACGCAGTCCGTGCTTGCGCGGCATCACCTTTTGCCACGTAATACTGGCCGATGTAAAACCACGCCTCCGCCAACGCCATTTCACGATCATCGCCCTGCTTGCGCCTGACTTCATCGAGCACCTGATCGGGGGTCATTTGTGAAGCCAGCAACGCCAACGCCGCGTGCGGCCAATTGAGGGCATTCTTGTTTCCGGCCTGGCGCAGAACTTCCGCCGACAATGGTCGCCCCAGTCGCAATTGAGTCCACGCCTGCCACAGGACAGGATAGAGGTTGACGTCGTCCTTGCGGCGAGCCGCCTCGACGGCTTTGGCAAAGTCCGCTTCGGCTTCGCTGTACCTGCCGAGATAGAAACGCGCAATGCCGCGACGCTGGAAAGCGTAGTCCTCATCCGCACCGAGCGTCAATGCCTTGGTGAAATCAGGAATGCTTTTTTCAAAATTGGCGTTATCCAGGTACAGGTGGCCGCGGCACTCCCAGGCGCGTGCCAGCGAAGGAGCAATCCGCACGGCTTCAGCTGCATCTTCCATGCCTTTTTCTGGTGTGCCGATTTCAGCCAGCGCTTCAGCGCGTGCGCACAGCGTTTCCGCCAGGTCATCCCCCTTCAGCACGCCCCCCTGGATGGTCCGGCTCAACTGCGTGATCGTCTGCTGCAATCGCTTCTTGATATTGTCCTGCAGCGTGGTACCGCCAAATCCGAGCACGCCGCTCTTCTTGATCGCGTTGGCGTCAACATACTCGACGCGCGGGATCACCGCATTGAGCTGCTCGATCTCCTTGGACAGCTTGGGTAAATCGTCAGGTGCGGCCTGCTCCGTCAACATCGTGAGCGAAGCCTCGAAGGTCGACACGTTGCCGCGAAAATTTCGTTGCTGCTCCAATTCGAAAAACTGGTTGCGTACGCGTCGATTCAAGGGATCTCGCAACACCGCGACACTATCCGGCCAGTTGATCACCAGCTTGTATTTGGCGCGATATGGTGCGCGCGTGAATACCGCCGGGAATTGACGCCGGAAGTTTTTCGGCAGGTTGAACGAATCGATGAAATTGCCCGGCACGAACTTGATGAACCAGCTGCGCTCGTATTCGCTCGCGGCCTTCGGAATTGTGTAGCGCGCCTTGAAGTACACCCGATTGTTGCTCGCATCATCCTGAAAAACCGGCGCTTGCGTGAGGTCGATGCCCGGATAACGGCGTTCATACTGCCCAAGCGCATATTTCTTGGTCTGTTCCGGGTTCAGACGTGGAAAGACGTTTCTCATTGCCTCCGCATCCAGGCCTCGCCAGGTCCAGGTGACATCCATCACTGCATCGCCACCAAATCTGGCCAGGCGCATGGTCTCGTTCAGTTCTACAGTATTGAGGTCCAGTTTTCCCGGCCATTCGATGTTCGTCAACGCAGCGGTCTCAGGTGCGACCACCAAGCTCGCTGCGCCGTCATAACGCACGCCCATCGTGTCCAGGCCGCCTGCTTGTCCAAGCAACGTCGGGTCGAGATAGAAATTCTTGCCATCCAGCCGCAACTGCACGATCACGTGGTCGAACGCCAGCGGTGTCGGCGCCATTTTGGCAGGCAGCTTCGGTCGGCTGGCAGACAAGAGCAGCGGGCTCGCGTCCATATCAAGCTGGCGCAGCAGCGTCACCAGGAGATACGCCTTGTCCTTGCAATCACCGAAGCGATGCTGCAGGACTTCCCCCGGAGGATGGGGGCGATGCGAACTCTCGCCCATGGAAACCGAGAAATAACGAATCTCCTTTTGTACCCACCGTAACGCCGCCACGGCTCGCTGTTCCGGCGTCGGCAAGGTACGCCATTGCGCGATCAGAGGCAGCAGTTCCGATGGCGTCTTTTCCAGTCGGGGAAACAGGCCGACAGCCCAGCGGGCGACCTCATTCCAATTCTTGAATTCGGAAAACTGAAGCTGACGATAGGCGATGTAATCTCCGGGAATGCCCGGCTCGTAGTCGATCGCTTCATTCGGCTGCAATGTGAATCGCAATTTACGCCAGCCGGCCGCGTCGCTAGTTCTCGGCTGGAGATTGCCACGCTCCTTTTCGCCGAGGACGCGCCATTGGATGTCCCGACTGACAGGATGACTCAGGATGACACTGCGCAACTCAACGGGTGCATCGACATCGACTCCGGCAAATTCGCTGTAGTGATCTTCAAAGACGGGATTGGCGCCCTCAATGGTGTAGCTGACCTGCAGCGTGTCGCCTACCCGCAAGTCGCTGATCAACAGCGAAGCACTAACCGCACCGCTGTAGACACCGTTCTCCAGGCCCAGCTCGCGCTGCAGGAAACGCACCCGCACCGAACGGGTCTGGTCCAGCACATCCTTTCCACGCAGTACCTGGACTTTATGGAGGCTGAGTTTTTGATATTGCGGAACGAAATCGATGTTGGTCTGCCCCATTTCCGTCAGCAGTGATACATCGTTGATCTGGATGGCGCGATTGACGTACACACTGGCGCGCTTGTCGGCTCTAAACTGCGTATCCCACAGGCGGATGACGTAAGGGTTGATGCGCTTGGTCAGCGGTGGGGCAATCGGCTCGACCCAGGAAGGGACAGCAGCACCGCGCACAAAAGCTTCAGCCGCGACCTGTATTTCTCGAACCGGGATTTCGTCACCAGCCGATGCAGACTTATCCTGCCCGCGGGCGCCAACAGCCAGCAATAGCAGCAAGACCGGCAACCATCGTCGTGGTCGGATAGATATCGAAAGCATATTGTTGATTCCCCTGATGATGGTCTTTTTAGATCGCCTTGCGATTGCCTTTTACTCGATCATTTTATCCAACAGCGCCATGGTGCGCACCGTCGCCCCCTGATGCCGACGTGCAAAATCCTGCGCATGCCGCGCCATGGATACGCGCCGCTCGTTATCTGCGAACAGCGACCGCGCCTGCTGCAGCATGTCGGTTGCGCTGCTCACGCGCAACGCAGCATCGGCCATGACGGCATCGTCGCTGATCATCTGAAAATTGAAAGTATGTTCGCCCACCAGCACCGGGACGCCCAGCGCGCAGGCTTCGATCAGGTTTTGACCACCCAGCGGCAGAAGGCTGCCGCCGATGAAGGCCGTTTCACAAGCAGCGTAGTAAGCGGCCATTTCACCCATCGAATCCCCCAGCACGACGGCCGTATCGGCAGCCACCGCTGTACCACCGAGCGTGGAACGCCGCTGCATGGCAAACCCGCGCGCGGAAATCATCGATGCAACTTCGTCGAAACGCTGCGGATGGCGCGGCACGATTACCGTCAGGAAATTCCGGTCAGGAAGGTCGGCCAGCGCGTCGAGGATCAACTCTTCCTCACCTTCGCGCGTGCTGGCGCACAGCAGTACCGGACGTTCGCCGAACTGCGTGCGCCATTGCCGTCCCCGCGCAACCATGTCGGCAGGCGCTTCCACATCGAACTTGATGCTGCCGGTCACGTGCACCTGGCGTGCGCCGAACAGGCGCAGCCTTTTCGCATCCTGTTCCGACTGCGCAGCGACGCAGTCGATGCCGGCGGCCGCTTCCAGCAGGATGGACCCGAACCGCTGGCCGCGTCGCAGCGAACGCGCCGACAGGCGTGCGTTGGCGAGCATGACCGGCACGCCGGCGCGCACGCATTGGCGCACCATGTTCGGCCAGACCTCGGTTTCCATCAGGATGCAGATGCGTGGCTTGAAATGGCGCAGGAAGCGCGCGCACATCCAGCCGGTGTCGTACGGCAGGTAACTCTGGATCACGCGTTCGCCCTGGGCCGCGAACAACTGCTGCCCGGTTGCACGGCCGGTGGCGGTCATGTGCGTGAGCAGGATCGTGTGTTGCGGATAGGTTTTCAGCAAGGCTTCGATCAGCGGCTGGGCCGCGCGCGTCTCGCCGACGGAAACGGCATGCACCCAGATCAGCTGCGGCAAGGCGCGCTGGCGGAACTGAGCGTAAAAGCCGAGGCGCTCGCCGATGTGTTGCCGATAGCCCGGCTCCTTGCGGCCGCGTCGCCACAAGCGCAACAAGACGAACGGCAAGCCGACCCACCACAGCGCGGAATAAAGCAGGCGCATCAGACCAGCTGACGTCCGGTGAGCTTGCTCAGGATGGCGAGCGGACTGGCGGTGGGATCGTATTGCTTTTCAGGTGGCAGGTGCAGGGTTTGCTCCAGCATGTATTGGCCGGACATCACGGCATGCGACGCCTGGTCCGAGAAGCACACCCACACCGAGCCGGCCGCGAACGGCATGGTGACCTGGCCGGCGCTTTCCTGATAGGCCATGTCGCCCTTCATGCCGTCGTGTAATTGCAGCATGAGGTGATCATATTCGCTGCGCAGGGACTTGGTCACGTGCAGCGCCTTCAATGCCTTGGCCTGCCACGCGACATAGGGCTTGGCGCGCGGCACAAACTTGCGCGCCACGGTTTCAAACGGCTCGCCGACGCGCCAGACGCGCGGCACGCCTTCGGGATTGATGTTGCTGAATACGCGCAGGATACGCTCGCCGTAATTCGGCCGCGATGGGAAGGCGTCGACGTGCAGTCGGCGGTCATCGGCGCGCCAGGATTGCGCACGCGTTTCGACCTGGGTCGGACGATAGCTGGTCGGCGCCAGGCGCAGCGCGCCCTGGTATTTCGGCAGCAGTGAATACACCAGCGACTGCGCCTGTTCGCGAAAGCGTCCGATCATCAGCGCCAACGCCAGCTGCGTGGCGGTGTCGCCGACCGCACCTTTGAGGTGACCTGCGGCGTCAAGGCTGATGTTGCGGACCTTGGGGTCGCGGATTTCCGGCTTCAGCAAGGCCTTTTCTTCCGGCAACAACTCGAACGGCAGTTGCGGGAAATACAGAACCTTGCCGCCTTCCAGGCCGGCGATCCATGCGGGATTCGGCTCGGCCACCTGCCAGTCGGTGACGCCGATTTCAATAATTTGCGATTCCATGTCGATATTATGCCTCGTTGTCCGATATGCCACTGCCGCTCTATGCGGCAGCCTGCGCCGACAATACGCCATCGATGGCGAGCAGTACTTGCGCTACATCAGGAGCCTGGCCGGTATCCCCCAGATTGGCGATGAATGGCGACCAGTTCCCTTCGGTTTTCCAGCGCGGGGAGTCGCAATACAGCTCCACGGTAGGCCGGCAATACGCGGCAGCGATATGCGTCAGCCCGGTATCCAGTCCAACTACCAATGCAGCCCGGCGGACCAGCGTCACCGCCTCCGTCAGCGGCAACGCAGGCAACACCGTGGCGTCCGGCATCAGGGCGCCAAGGTGCTCGGCCGCCTGCTTTTCCTTCGGATTGCCCCACGGCAGCAAGACCGGCAGATTGCGCGCATGCAGCGCCTGCGCCACGGCGACCCAATGCTCGGGCGCCCATTGTTTGGCGGCGCGTGCCGTGCCGTGGAAAAACACTGCGTAGGGATGCTGTGGCAGCCAACCAGGTGAATTGTCCGGCGTCGGCGCGCCCAAGGAAAAGTCCGCCGCACCATCCGGCGCGTAGCCAAGCGCGACGGCAGCCACGGTGCGCGCGCGCAGCACCGCATGCGTATGCAAACCGACCGGCACGCTCTGGGTATGGAAAATCCTGGAAAGCGGCTCGTAACCCGAGCCTTCAGTGGCATTGGCCAAACCCACGCGCTTGCCGCCCGGCGCCAGACGCGCCATGCGCATCACCACGCTGGTCTTGAGCAAGCCCTGAGTGTCGAAGACAACGTCATAGGCCTCATGGCGCAACTGTCGATAAAACGCCGCGATCTCAGCGCGTGTGGCGGCCGAGCCGAGGCTCTTGCGCCAGCGCCGCAGGGCGATGGGAATGATCTTGCGGACGTGGGGATTGAGTCGCACCAGGCTGGTATAGGCCTCTTCCACCACCCAGTCGATATTGGCATCCGGATAATGGCGCCGGATGTCGGCGACCATGGGCATGTTGTGCACCACGTCGCCTAGGGACGAAACGCGGACGATCAGGATGTTCAAGGCTAACCCACTATTGTTTGTCTGTGGGCCAGCATCTTACCCCTTTCAAAAGGGCAAGGCTACATCCGGCCGGGCCGCCAGGATCACGCGCCGGAACTCATCCTGGATGCGCGCCAGCGCCTCCCCGGTCTCGGCCTCGAAGCGCAGCACCACCACCGGCGTGGTGTTGGAGGAGCGCATCAGGCCGAAGCCGTCGGCATATTCGATGCGCAGGCCGTCGATGGTGATGATCTGTTCGGCGCCGGGGAATTTTGCATCGTTTTGCAATTTGCCGATCAGGGCGAAGTTCTCGCCCTCCTGCAGCTTCAATTGCAATTCGGGCGTACTGATCGATTGCGGCAAGGCATTCAGCACGGCCGACGGATCGGCTTCGCGGCTGAGCAGCTCCAGCAGGCGCGCGCCGGCGTACAGGCCGTCGTCAAAGCCGTACCAGCGATCCTTGAAGAACACATGCCCGCTCATCTCGCCGCCCAGCGGCGCACCGGTTTCACGCAGCTTGGCCTTGACCAGCGAATGGCCGGTCTTCCACATCAGCGGCTGGCCGCCGCGGGCGCTGATCCACGGCGCCAGGTGGCGTGTGCATTTGACGTCGTACAGGATTTCGCGGCCCGGGTGGCGCGTCAGTACATCGGCGGCGAACAGCATCAGTTGCCGGTCGGGATAAATGATCTGTCCATCCCTGGTCACCACGCCCAGGCGGTCGCCGTCGCCGTCAAAGGCCAGGCCGATCTCGTTGTCGGTCTCCTGCAGGCAGCGGATCAGGTCTTGCAGGTTTTCCGGATGGGCCGGGTCGGGATGATGGTTGGGAAAAGTACCGTCGACTTCGCAGAACAATTCCGTCACTTCGCAACCGAGCGCGCGATACAGCTCGCCGGCAAAGGCGCCGGCCACGCCGTTGCCGCAGTCGACGGCGATCTTCATCGGCCGCGCCAGTCTGGCGTCGCCGACGATACGGTCGATGTATTGCTTGCGGATATCATGGGTGCGGTAACTGCCGGCGCCGCTGGCGAATGCGTTCCTGACGATGGCCTGGTACAGCGCCTGGATGGTCTCGCCATGGATGGCCTCGCCCGCCAGCACCATCTTGAACCCGTTGTAGTCGGGCGGGTTGTGGCTGCCGGTGACCATCACGCCGGATTGCGTGCCCAGCACGTGCGTGCCGAAATACACCATGGGCGTGGCCACCACGCCGAGGTCGATGACGTCGATACCGACTGATTGCAGTCCGGCGGCCAGCGCAGCGGACAGCTCCGGCCCCGACAACCGGCCGTCGCGACCGATCACGACCAAGGTCTGGCCCTTGGCCAACGCTGCGCTGCCGAAAGCCTGGCCAATCTGGCGGGCGACATCGGCACTGAGGGTCTGGCCGACGATGCCGCGGATGTCGTAGGCCTTGAAGATGGAGGAAGAAATCATGTTCGACTTGGCAAATGCACGGTTGATCTATAGGGGGTTCGCAAAGTACACGATAGCATAGCCAATGTACCCGCTGCGATGGCGCCGGATTGAGCGCAACCCCGCTCTGCTATAGAATCTGGCGTCCTTGTAGAATACGTCTGGCGTCGCCGACGATGATCACGGCATGCGCTCCCCCTTTTTCAGCAGGTATTCACGATGAACTGGTACGTTGTCCATACCAAACCAAGACAGGAACAACGTGCGCTGGACAACCTCTCCAGGCAAGGCTACGAATGCTTCTTGCCGACGCTTGCCTTCGAACGCATTGTCAACGGCAAGCTAGCTTTCGTGCCGGAAGCCATGTTTCCGCGCTATCTGTTCGTCAACCTGGAAGATCCCGAGACCGGCAAAGGTCTCAGCCCCATCCGCTCGACCAAGGGCGTCAGCCAGTTGGTGACGTTCGGCGCCGAACCTGCGAGGGTCGGCGCCAACATCATCGAAAGCCTGCGCAACATGTCCGCCGCGCCACCGCAAAATCTGTTCACTCCCGGACAGCGGGTTGTCGTGACGGACGGCCCTTTCAGCGGGATGGAAGGCATTTACCAGACCCTTACCACCATGAAGGATGGGGAAAGCCGGGCGCTGGTGCTGATCGAACTCCTCCACAAACCCGCCACCCTGAGTGCGCGTCTGGCCAGCGTCAAAAAAATCGACTGAAGCTGTCCCGCAGGGAATTCATTTTTACTCGCGTAACTGGTATAGTGCGTTCACTCGTTGAACACAACAATAAATATTGCACTTTATGCAATATTTATCCATTTCCGCGCTTGCTGATCGTGATACAGCATGGCGGTAGCCTGCCTGATCCCCCTGATCGCCCCTCCGTCCAATGCCCGACAAGTCCTTGCACGAAGAAACGCACCTGAAAGTTCTGCGCTTGCTGGAAAGCAACCCGCATATGAATCAGCGCGACCTGGCGGAGACGCTCGGCGTCAGCATCGGCAAGACCAACTATTGCATCAAAGCCTTGCTGGACAAGGGGCTGATCAAGATCGACAACTTCCGCAACAGCAACAACAAGCTGGCCTACGCGTATTTGCTCACGCCGTCGGGCATCGCCGCGAAAGCCGAGCTCGCAGCCCGCTTCCTCAAGCGCAAGGTTGCCGAATATGAAAATCTGAAACGCGAAATTGAAATGCTGACGGATGAAATCGGCGACAACGCCGACGAACTCGACCATAAAACCAACTAATCCCATCGCCATCTTGAATACGCTCCCAAATCTGAAACTGGCCGTGATCGGCCTTGGTTACGTGGGTCTGCCACTTGCAGTGGAATTCGGCAAGAAGCGCTCCGTCGTCGGCTTCGACATCAATCAAAAGCGCATCGACGCCTTGAAAGCAGGTTTTGACCAGACATTGGAAACCGAGCGCGAAGAGCTGCTGGCTGCTACACAGCTGTCCTTCTCCACCGATATCGACGACCTGCGCACGGCCAATTGCTTCATCGTGACGGTGCCGACGCCTATCGACGAACACAAGCGCCCGGATCTGACGCCGCTGATCAAAGCCAGCGAACTGGTCGGCAAAGTGCTCAAGAAGGGCGACATCGTCATTTACGAATCGACCGTCTATCCCGGCGCTACGGAAGAAGACTGCGTCCCCATCCTTGAGAAGCATTCGGGGCTGGTGTTCAACCAGGATTTTTACGCCGGCTATTCGCCGGAGCGCATCAATCCCGGCGACAAGCAGCATCGCGTCACGACGATCATGAAGGTCACCTCCGGCTCGACCCCGGAAGTCGCCGACCTGGTCGATGCCTTGTACAACGAGATCATCGTCGCCGGCACGCACAAGGCCGCCAGCATCCGCGTCGCCGAAGCGGCCAAGGTCATCGAGAACACGCAGCGCGACCTCAACATCGCCCTGATCAACGAACTGGCGATCATCTTCAACAAGCTCGGCATCGATACCGAAGCGGTGCTGAAGGCAGCCGGCAGCAAATGGAATTTCCTGCCGTTCCGCCCCGGCCTGGTGGGGGGCCACTGCATCGGCGTCGATCCCTACTATCTGACGCACAAGGCGCAATCGATCGGCTACCATCCGGAAATCATCCTTGCCGGCCGCCGGCTCAACGACAACATGGGTTCCTATGTCGTCGCGCAACTGGTCAAGGCGCTCACGCGCAAGCGCATCCACGTTGACGGCGCACGCGTGCTGGTCATGGGCCTGGCGTTCAAGGAAAACTGCCCCGACCTGCGCAACACTCGCATCGTCGACATCATCACTGAACTGCGCGACTACAACTGCGAAGTCGACGTGTTCGATCCCTGGATCGACGCCGACGAAGCCCGCCACGAATACGGCATCACGCCCATCGTGCAGCCCGAAGAAGGCCGCTATGACAGCATCATCCTGGCCGTCGCGCACCGCCAGTTCATCGACATGGGCGCCGCGGCAATCCGCAAGCTGGGCGCCCCCGAACATGTCCTGTACGACCTGAAATACGTTCTTCCTTCGGAAGACTCCGATTTACGCCTGTAAGCAGACAATGAGCGCCTACCAAGACCTGCAAGCCCGCCTTGCCACCGAACCATCGACATGGCTGATCACCGGCGTGGCCGGCTTCATCGGCAGCAACCTGCTTGAACGACTGCTGACGCTGAACCAGCGTGTCGTCGGCCTGGATAATTTCGCCACCGGCTATCAGCACAACCTGGATGCGGTCAAGGCGCTCGTGAGCGCCGAACAATGGGCTAACTTCCGCTTTATCGAAGGCGACATCTGCGACCCCGAAGCATGCCGCAACGCCTGCATCGGCGTCGATTACGTGCTGCATCAGGCCGCGTTGGGCAGCGTTCCGCGCAGCATCGAAAATCCGATTGCGACCAATGCCACCAACATCGGCGGCTTCCTGAACATGCTGGTGGCCGCCAAGGACGCCAACGTCCGACGCTTTGTCTACGCCGCCAGCAGCTCCACGTACGGCGACCATCCGGCGCTGCCGAAGGTCGAAGAGAACATCGGCAAACCGTTGTCGCCCTATGCCGTCACCAAATATGTCAACGAACTGTACGCCGACGTCTTTGCGCGCACCTATGGCTTCAAGACCATCGGACTGCGTTATTTCAATGTCTTCGGCCCACGCCAGAATCCCGACGGCGCCTACGCGGCGGTGATTCCCAAATGGACCGCCGCGCTGCTGGAAAACGAGCCAGTGCACATCAATGGCGACGGCGAGACCAGCCGCGACTTCTGCTTCGTCGACAACGCCGTGCAGGCGAACTTGCTGGCCGCAACCGCGCAGGATCCGGATGCCGCCAACCAGGTCTACAACGTCGCCGTCGGCGATCGCACCACGCTCAATGAACTGTATCGCTATCTGGTCGAGTACCTGGCGCCGACGTTCCCGCACATTGAAGGTTCCGCACCGATTTACCGCGACTTCCGCGCCGGCGACGTGCGCCAGTCGCTGGCCGACATCGGCAAGGCCGCGCGCCTGCTGGGCTATGCGCCCAGCCATCGCATCGGCGCCGGGCTCAAGGTCGCGACCGCCTGGTACGTCCGGAATCTGCACGACCGCGCCGCGTCGACCGTTGGCAAAACCTGAAGAGAACAGCCGCCGCCATGCAAAAACACCTTCCGCTGGTCACCATCACCAGCCAAAAAAAATGGGCCCTCCCGGATGTCCGGGAACTCTGGAGCTTCCGTGAACTGCTGTGGATCCTGGTCACCCGCGACATCAAGATCCGCTACAAGCAAACCGCCATCGGCATCCTCTGGGCGCTGCTCCAGCCCTTGCTGACCATGGTCGTGTTCAGCGTCATCTTCGGCAAGCTCGGCAACCTTCCCTCCGACAGCGTTCCCTATCCGGTCTTCGTCATGACGGCGCTACTGCCATGGCAGTTGTTCACCAAGGCCCTCACCCAGGGCAGCGCCAGCATGGTGACCATGGGCGGGATGATGGGAAAAATCTACTTCCCGCGCCTGATCGCACCGCTTTCCTCCGTCTTGTCCGGCGCCGTCGACTTCGTGATTGCGCTGGCGATCCTGATTGCCATGATGTTCTGGTACGGCGTCGTGCCGGGCTGGGAGATCATGCTGGCGCCGCTATTCGTGCTGCTCGGTCTGGCCTCTGCACTGGCGGTGGCGCTGTGGCTCAGCGCCATCAACGCCAAATACCGCGACGTTCAGCAGGCAATGCCGTTCCTGACGCAGATATGGATGTTCATCACGCCGGTGATCTACCCGACGTCGATGATTCCGCAGGGATGGAAATGGCTGTTCGTACTCAATCCCATGGTCAGCGTCATTGACGGCTTCCGCTGGTCGCTGCTCGGCGTGCGTCCGCCCGACATGTCCAGCCTGCTGATCTCCAGCCTGTCGGTGCTGGTGCTGCTGGTAACCGGCCTGATCTACTTCGCCCGTTTCGAAAAAAACTTCGTCGACAGTCTTTGATATCCACTTATGACAGATTCCGTTCTTAGCCTGCATGGCGTCGGCAAGTATTACCAGCTCGGCGGCATGCAGCCGTATCACACGCTGCGCGACACCCTCACCGAACTGGTCACCGGCCGCAAGTCTTCCCAGCAATCCAAGAAAGGATTCTGGGCGCTGCACGACATTTCCTTCGATCTCAAGCAAGGCGAAGTGCTCGGCATCGTCGGCCGCAACGGCGCCGGCAAGAGCACGCTGCTCAAGCTTCTCAGCCGCATCACCACGCCCGACGAAGGCCGCATCCAGATTCGCGGCCGCATCGGCTCCCTGCTCGAAGTCGGCACCGGCTTCCATCCCGAACTGACCGGTCGTGAAAACATCTTCATGAACGGCGTCCTGCTTGGCATGACCCAACGCGAGATCGCGCGCAAGTTCGACGAAATCGTCGCGTTTTCCGGCGTCGAGGAATTCCTCGACACGCCGGTCAAGCGTTATTCCAGCGGCATGCGCGTGCGCCTCGGCTTTGCGGTGGCGGCCCATCTGGATCCGGAAATCCTGGTGGTGGACGAAGTCCTGGCCGTCGGCGACGCCGAGTTCCAGCGCAAGTGCCTGGGACGCATGAATGCGGTGGCGTCGGAGGGGCGCACGGTGCTGTTCGTGAGCCATCAGATGGAAGCCATCCAATCATTGTGCACGCGCGCGATCTGGCTGCAATCGGGCCAGGTCAAGCAAGACGGGCCGGCTGAAAGCGTAGTGCTGTCCTATCTGGCTTCGACCACCAAGGACGCCATTTCGGAAATCGGTTCGCGCGAAGATCGTAGTGGCCAGGGCAAGATCAAGATCACCGGCCTGAGCGTTACCGATGAAGAAAAACGCCCTCCATCGACCGGCCGCTCCGCACGAATAGAATTTACGTTGCAGTCCGAGACGCAGATACAGGGCCCCATGATTGTCCGGTTTGCCATCCGTGATGGCATGGACAAAGTGCTTGCGTTACTCACCAACGAATCAGGCATTGAGGAATCGAACTACAAAGGAAATGGCAAAAAAGCTATTTGCACCGTCCCAAAACTCCCTCTGATGCCTGGCGAGTACACGGCTGACGTCTCTCTCTGGTGTAACGGATACTTGCAGGACAAAGTGAATCGTGCGATTTCGTTTACGGTGATGACCGGGGACTATGCGGCTGGGAAAAATTATCAGGTCGGCGCCTTCCATCTAGATCAGCTATGGAGCGAGTCGTAATGATTCCGCGTAATTCAAGAATCGGCTTCCTTTTGCGGCGCATTGCTTGGTTTTTCAGACTACCAAATCTCCCTAAGTGCGACAGCAGCATGCGCATTCATCCTATGGCCATTTTCGAAGGCTATACCGAGAATATCGAACTGGGCGAAGGTGTCATCATTGACGCGTACGCACGCATTTTTTGCCACAAGAGTGGGAAGGTGCGAATCGGCGCCGGCACTTATATCGGTGACCACGCGATCATCCATACTGGCAAAAAGGATGGGAGTGTAGTGATTGGATCCAACTGTAGTCTGCAGTCATTCAGCATAGTTCATGGACATGGCGGGTGCGAGATCGGCAACGATGTTCGTATTGCCGCGCACAGCATTATCATTCCCGCCAACCACCGCTTCGCAGACACAACGCGTCCTATCCGCGAACAAGGGCTAACCAAGCTGGGCATCAAAATTGAAAACGATGTCTGGATCGGCACTAACACCGTCGTACTCGATGGCGTGACGGTGGGTACCGGCAGTGTCATTGGTACCGGATCGGTAGTAAACAAGACCATACCGCCTGGATCCGTAGCCGTAGGCTCCCCAGCGCGTGTCGTAGCCAATCGCAATGCGGTCAGACCAGATGTATCGGACCTCTCTGACCCGGCAACGCAATCGAACGAGTGACGGAACCCTGCTACACCGGGAATATATGGTGTTGCAAGGCGTTCCACGATTACATTTTCTTGTTATCCATTCTGCCATGCAGTTCTCTTCGGAATGGAATTCTTCTCAACCGTCTCGATGCTTATTGCTCTTCAGATCGTGACCTGAAAACCAAAACAAACATCGCCTATTTTTCTCCACACAGAAAATCCCATGCGCAATATTGAGAACCTGACTATTCCGCGAAACCGTATTGATGAAATACTGGCCAGATACGGCATAACCGCATCCACGTCTCCTTCGACACTGTGGTCTGCCGCCTGGAAAGCGCAAAAACAAAAGTTATGGAAAGCCTTCTTCCACAAGCAGCTCAAACGCCTCCGAAGAAAAAATTCGACCAACGGCCAACAGGAGATTCTGTCCGCTTATAGCGCTCAATGGCAGAAGAAAGTTTTTTCGCGCTATGAACCGAAGACTACGCCAGGGGGAGCGCCATGGGAGTGGGGCGATCTGAAATGGACCATTTCCAACGAGGGCGGCGCAGCGATTCGCCTCGTCTATCTTGAGGAAGTGCTGCGCAACCTGAATCCGGCCTCGGTATTGGAAGTGGGTGCAGGAAACGGCATCAACCTGCTGATGCTGGCAAGCCGCTTTCCAGAAATCAGCTTCGCGGGAGTCGAGCCCACCGAAGGAGGGTTTCGGACTGCCCAGGCAGCAATCCAGGAAGGTGTTTTGCCGGAGTCCCTGGTTCAGTTCGCGCCTTTTGCCGTTCAGTCCACCTCGTCAGTCGCCGGCATCCGGATGGTTCAGGAATCCGCCCAGAAATTATCCTTCCCGACGGCAAGCGTGGATGTTGTGATGACGTCGCTGGCCTTGGAACAAATGGAACAGATTCGTCACGAAGCACTCACTGAAATCGCCCGTGTCGCCAAAGACTGGGTGGTGATGCTGGAACCATTCAAGGAAGTCAACTCGAAGGGCTTGAAGAGACTCTATGTCGACACTTACGATTATTTCCAAGGTGCCATTTCGGAGTTGAAAGACTATGGAATGCAAGTTGAAAAGATCTATTTCGACATGCCCCACAAATCTATCCTTGGAACTGCCCTGGTGATCGCACGCCGCGTACGATGACCGAATCGTCTCGACGCTTCATCGTTTTCTTTGATCGGGAAGACGTAGTTCAGCGCCGTCCCGTGCCTGCAGGCACGGAGGCTTGGGCAATGTCGCCCTCCGCACGCATCGCTGCGCAGGAGAACGGTATTGTTTTATCGAACGATACGACCTCATTTTCCGACCTGCATCACGCAAGATGCGTCGCCGCAGCAAAGAGGGCCGTTCGTGAAATGGCGCAAGCGCCGGAGGCCGCCGGCATTTCTCCCGGGGTCATGCATATGGCCATCCAGTCAGTGTGGGGACATGCGAGCCTGGTTCAACGCTTGCGCCTGTCGTTACCCGATGCCTTCCTCTATGTCCGGGGAATGGACGGCGAATGGCAAGAGGCGGATAACTGGGAACGCCTGCAGTCGGTCATTCTTCCAAGGATATGGAATTATGGCCTGGGGCATAAAGTCGTCAGCGCGATCCCACGCTTTCCTCAACTGTTGCGACAGGTAGTCAGATGGGCTGCATGGATAAAGAAGGCTCAGCACAAGAATAAACCGTGGATCGTGTCGCCGGCGCGCAAACTGAAAAACGGCCTCATAGAAACCCTGTCTCGACATGGCGCCGGTATCGCCGTGCTGAAACCTTCGACCAGCAAATGGGGCGACTATCTGGACGCGCTCAGGAACTTGCGAGCGAAATCCAACGTATGTACTTTCCCCATTGCCCCGTTGAGCAGTCGCGACAAGGAAGTTGTGGCGGAGCTTGGCCGCCTGTGTGCACTCGAACATGCGATTTCAGACCAGCGGCTTCGAGCTGCCTGGCGCCTGTACCAGCAGTATCTGGCCGACATCGTGCCGACCATGCTTGCCGTGGCAGATGAAGGGGCCAGTATCATGAAAACGCTCGCGCCCCGGGCTGCCGTCAGCTACGAAGCGAACTCCTGGCTATCCGCTGCCGTGCTGGACGGTTCATCCCGGCACGCGAAAATCAAGCGCATCGTTTTCAATCACAATTCGCAACCTCCTTCTGCATCCACCGTTGCAAATGAAATATTGGAAACCCTGTTCCGGCAGCGAACCAGTAACGGCTTGGTGAATGAGGCCTTTTTCTGGTCACCGGCATCCGCGGAGCGCCTGCGGGCGCCACACGGCCTGTCAGACTCAATCGCGGAAAAAGGCCTTCGCTTGCCTTACCCAGCTTTCAACATCCGGCGCTCCGGCAGCCGCCCCTTGCGAGTTCTTCATGCCGGCAATTACCAGAACTGGTCCGACTTCTTTCCTTGGATCGCCGAAACTTCGGATGAATATTTGAATGGTCTGGAAACATTGGCGAAAACTGTCGACTTGCTCGACAACATCGAGCTGACGATTCGCGTTCGACCAAAGCGGGAAGTTGACGCAGAGGCCGTTGAAAACAGGCTGGGACATTATCGCCACGTGACTATCTGCGGTACCGATCAGGATTTTCTGGAGCAACTTGCGGACCATGATCTCCTGATGGCGCATTTTTCAACGACAGTGGAACAAGCCTTGCAAATGGGGAAACCCGTCCTTCTATGGGGCAGCACGCAACGCTACGAGCAGTTTTCGGCGCAATCCGTCCCACCTGCCGGAGCACTGCAGGACCATGTCTACACGGCCCGAACAGTCGACGAATTGAAGACGATGCTGCAAGCAATCGAGCGCTCGGAAGACAGCGAACAACGGATGGCGAAAAGCATTGCCCGGAGCAATTTTGACGCCGCACATCCGACCCTGGAGGCACTGGTGGAAAAACTGGTTCACTAGTACTTCCATCTTCTCAATATTCATCATGACCATCCTCATTGTTCTCCTGCTGACTTTTGCCGCTGCCATCCTTGTCGGGCGACTACTGTTGCGCCGCATAGAACCCCGCCTGCGTCGTGAACTGCGATCGGCTCGCGAAGCGGCGCAGGCGGTACCGGGCATCAGAGCGGATATGGAGTTGCTCTATCAACTCCATTTGCGCGACGCTACGCCCCCGCTTCCCGACGCACCCGAGGTATCACCCTTCACACGCGGCGCATGGCGCCTCATCGGCGGCGACGGTACGGGCTGGAGTGCCAACGCCTTTTACAAGGTGCGCGGCCTGGCAGCACACCAGGGCGCCATCTTCGCCAGCCTCACCGGCCCTAATGCCGACGGTCCCAATGGCCAGGTGTGGCGACTCGACGGCGGCTCCGCCACCCAGGTCGGCGGCGACAAAGGCAATTCCTGGCCCGCCGACAACTCATTCGTCGACCACGTTTTCAGCAAGGACGACTCTGCTTTGCTCGCTGCGGAGAAGAGCGGCGTCTGGTCGCTCGAGAACGGACAATGGACGCCGCTGCGCGACGGCCTGGAACTCAACGACAAATGCGGGCCTTACAGTTTCGCGACCTGGAACGGCAACGTCGTCATGGGACAGTGGGGAGCGCCGCGCGTGGCCCGATTGGGTGACGACGGCAAATGGACTTATCTGCCGGAACCTGAAGGCGGCTGGGGCGTCGGCGCGCGCACCATTTATTGCCTGATCGAATTCAAGGGTGCGCTGTACGCAGGCACCGGCACCGGCAAACTGACCGGTCCCGCCAGCGCGGTATGGCGTTTCGACGGCGTCCGCTGGGAAAAGGTCGGTGGCGACGGCATCCGCGGCAGTTGGGCGCGCGGCGGCCTGCCGTTCGTCCTGAGCCTGACGGTATTCGGGGAAGCGCTGATCGCGACAGTGTCGCGTCCGGACGATACACCGAACGGCGCCTCGAGCGTCTGGCTCTTCGACGGCAACCGCTGGGGACCGCTGGCGGTCGCAGCGACGCCGGCGCTGATGGCGGAATCGCTGATCATGAATGACGCCATCGTCTACAAGGGCCAGCTGGTCGTCGCAACCGGACATTCCACCCGCCGCGCCGCGCAGATATGGACCTTCGGCAAGGATCGCAGCTGGCAGCCGGTCGGCCCTGCAGAACTGGCTTCGCCGCCGGCCGGAGACGGCGGCTGGTGGGTCTATCGCCTGTGTACCGACGGCGAGCGCCTGTACGCTTCAACTGCCGGCCATACGGGCGCGGCCCGCGTGTATTGCTATACGCCCGAAATATAATAATGTGCAAAGAACCGCTGTCATATCCAAGAGACCGGCAATGGGACTAGGAACACTCCGCCTCTTGCTTGCCTTCGGCGTTGTAGCCTCCCATACGCATGGATATATTTTTAGCCGCTATCCCGATACCGGCATCATTGCCGTGGTGACGTTCTTTTTTATTTCGGGCTATCTGATACCTGCGGCGTTCCAGACACACTATACCAACGGCAGTGTACTGATCCGCATCAGAAATTATCTGGTAAATCGCCTGCTTCGGATCTATCCGATCTATTGGATCGCGGGAACACTGGCGCTTGCAGTTATCATATTAAAAGGGCAAACCGCCAACTACGATCTTTCCATAAAGTCTCTGGTTCAAAATGCCCTTTTACTTGGTTTGAATCAGGAAACCCTCTGGCATAACGACACCAAACTGATTGGCCCAGCATGGACGCTTGACATCGAGATGCAATTTTATTTGCTGACACCGATGCTTGTGCTGCTACGCCAGCAATTGCCCCGCTTCTTCTTCTGGCTGGTATGCGGCGTGTCATTTGCTGGTGTTGTTTTGCTGATCAAACCCGTCGGCAGCTCGTCGATAGATCGATCAATTTTTCCCTATTTCATTTTCTTCTGTTTGGGCATGCTTGCCTACGAACAAAGAAAACGAATCCCCGGGTTTGTGCGGTCGTGTACCTGGCGTGTCTTGTTGATTACATTTGGCTTAGCTGCGATGTTTGTGGCTTCTCGACCTGAACAGACGCAATGGCTATTGGCTTCCCTCATGCTGTTGCTGACCTTACCGTTGTTGCCGCAGCCCTCTTCCCGCAAGGATAGATATCTCGGAGATTTGTCCTATCCGGTCTTTGTGCTGCACTCCCCCTTGATCATTCTCAATATTTGGGGGCAACACTCATTTTTTACTACACTTTTTCTGAATATCGGGACGACCACTATCGCCGCAGTGCTCCTGCACCCACTGGTCTCTCGTTACATTGAGAAAGTACGCTCAGGAAACAAAGATCGAAGTGCCTCAGCGATAGTATCCCTCAATACAATTGGAACATCTCCTAAGGACGCATCATGAGCTCAATACTTCAATTGGACGACACCAAGTTCTGGAAAGACGGCTACCTGATTTTGCGTAACCTGTTCTCGCCGAAGGAATTTGCGACGATGCGCGAGAACGTCTTCGAATCGCTCAAAGGCCGCGAACAGAACGGCGAGCCTGTCGTAGATGCACTGGCCGATCCGCACCTGCAACACTGGGTGCATGACGAACGCCTGGTCCACGTCGCCAAAACGCTGCTCAAGGGCGACAACCTCGCCTATTTCGGCGATGGCGGTTATGCCGTCATTGGTCACGGTTACGAAGCCGGCAAGGACGTCGGCGGCTGGCATCGCGACAATACCGACCGTTCCGACACCAACGCTCCCGATTGGCAAGGCCGCTATTCGCTGGTGCGTTTCGGCTTCTATCTGCAGGATCACAAGGCGCGTTCCGGCGGCCTGATCGTGCGCCGCGATTCACACAACCGCATCCTGCGCGGCTGGAAGGCGCATCTTCACGATCGCTACCTGAACACCGGCATCGGCGACGTCGGCGTGTGGAACATGCGTATCCAGCACGCCGGCCTCGGACGCTGCATCCGCGGCATCCCCGGCCTTGCCCTCGGTCCATATTTGCAAAAGCGCTTGCCGCAGTTCCTGCAGGCGCCGTTTCCGAAAGAAGAACGCACCGGCTTCTGGATTTCCTACGGCCTGAACGACCAGCATCTGGAGCGGCATTGCCAGTACCTGCTGACGCGCTCGGAGCGCAAGGTCATGTGGAGCAATTCCCACTATTCCGAGGCGATCCTAGACGATTGCCGCGCGGCGGGTTTGCAGGTCATTGACATGCCGTCCAGGATGAGAGCCGCTATCGCGGCGGGGGAAGAAGTCGGCTTTCTGAAGCATCATCGCCAGCTGGCCTATTGATTTGAATTCCTTTGGATATATGCACCGGCAACACAACGAAAGCGATAGAAAACACGTATGAACAACAACTCCGATCACGATAACCCGAAGAACAAGGCAGAAGGCGTGACCCGCTATGCACAGTTATTTCAGGGAGCGGAAGCAGTCGTACGCTATCAGAGAAAACTGGGCAACCGTATCGACATACTCAGGGACAGGATTGAACGCGACCTTCTGGCAGAACGTTTGCAGGGAAGTCTGTTTGATTGCACGATCGGTGTCGGCAGATTCATTGGCAAACTACCCCGCGTGACCAGCTACGACGGCATGGATCTGTCGGCGGAATTTGTTGAACATGTCCAGCAGTTGCATCCCCCCGGGAAATTCTTCACAGCCGATTTGAGTCAACCCATACCCCTGCCGTCCGATAGTTACGACAATGTGCTTTGCCTGCGCAGCTTGTCCGGGATTGGTCGCTTGGCCAGCATCCTGCCGGAAATGCTCAGGATCACCAAACCGGGCGGACTGCTGATTTTTGACTACGGCCGCAAGCGCACCATCAGCCACGTGAAAGGCGAAATGACCGTGCTCGATGGTGACGACCTGGAAGGAATTCTAAGAACACTCGATGCAACTGAAGTAGAACGCATCAAGGTCGATGCGGTCCTCACCAGGGCCAAGATAAGCGCCAGGTGTTTTCGCTATCTCACCGGGCCGCGCGGTCACTGGGTCTCCGACCAGCGTTTGCTGCAGGCGGAACGATTGAGCGCGCCCTTCTTCTGGCAACGACAAATCATCATTTTGCGACGTAACTGATCGGCGTAGCGGTCTCATGTCCAGTCTTCAAACATCGACGCGCCCCGTCCTGTTGGCAGTTCTTGAGTACGGCGAAATGCCGGAACTGCTTCGCGTCGCGGAATCTGCGCGCGCGGCTTTCGACGCGCCGGTCATATTCATGTTCGTCAAGCGCAGCTACCGCAGACTTGTCGAAGATACTTCCCGGGTTGTCGACAGCGGCTTCCTCTGGATGGATTCAGAGGGCAATCTGCATGAGAAAGCTGCGGCCGTCACCAGCGCGGTCTCGTCGATCGAGGCAGGCGAGACTCCGCCTCCGGCCGAGGTCAGACTGCCGCGCGTTCCGGAAGGTCGCAATTTCTTTGCCAAATTGCGCATCCCTCTCGCTCTTGCTTTTTTTTCCTTTCAATCAATCTTCTCCGCCTGTCGTTCCTCCTTGCGCTCCGTCGGGCGCGATGTGGTCAACGTACTGCGAGACCGCAAGCGCTTTCGGGCGCGCCATGCGCAATTAGCCTCGATACTTGCCAAGGTTCAGCCTCGACTGCTTATCGTGGGACAGGACTCGCCGGGCAACGAACTGTCGTTTCTGTTGATCGCCGCAGGCCGACAAAAAATTCCCCGCCTCATCACGCCGTTCGCAATGTTCTCGATTTACGAAACGGCCGAATATGCTCTTGCGCAACCGTCCTATCAAGTTGACGCCAGCGCGATGAACCGGGTTGTCGCGACAGTCTTTCCCCACTGGTCGCTACACTACCGCGGTCGCCAAATACTTAGACTGCCAGGCTACCGCGCCATGGCGCTTGAACTCACAGGGTTGATTAAAGGCATGCCATGGTCCCCCTTGTCGGAACCTGCTGAAGCAATCACGGCCAATGCGGCGGTAGCGGCGGATGCATTGATCGATCTTGGGCATGCAAGCCAGAACTTGCATGTCATCGGCTCGCCAATTCAGGATCGTCTCGCAAGTCATGTCCAAAACAAGGAACTGATAAGAGAGCGCTTGTTTCTGGAGCATGGCCTGACGCCCGGACGCCCCCTGCTGGTTTGCGGCTGGCCTGTCAACATGTTTTCCTGGCTGGGAAGCAAACGCATCGCCTATCCGGATTACCAATCGGTGGCCCGCGCCTGGACAACGATTCTGTCGGAAGTGCGGACCCGATATGGCATCAATATCCTTATCAGCGTCCACCCCAAAACATTGCAGGAAGAAATGGCAGCAGCACAGGAAGCAAAACTTCCCTGCACCTATGCCAATGCAGATGAGCTGGTTGCCGTGTGCGACTTGTTCACGACGCTCAATGGTTCTTCCATCACGGCCTGGGCCATCGCCTGCGGTGTCCCGGTCGTGCTCTTCGACTGCTTCCTTACCCGCTATCCCGACTTTCTTGACGTGGCCGGCTGCATCACTGTCGAGACCGAAGAAGAGTTTTCCGGCCAACTGAACCGGCTTTGCGGCGACGATGAGGCCAGGCGTGATCTGGCAAGGCTCCAGGCAAGCGAATCTACAGCCTGGGGGGTGCTTGATGGAAAGGCCGGAGCGAGACTTAACGAATTGCTCATCAAATTGACAGATAGAAACGATCGATGAAACGGGTTTTTTACATAGAGTGCTCCGGCCCCATCTGGCGCGATGTCGCTGCGCATTGCCGCGACGACGCCCAGTGGCAACCGGTTCTCTGGACTGCCGCCCACGGCGACGCCGCAGAGGTGGCCCAACAGTTCCCCGAATCTTTGTTCATATCCGGAACGGACGCGGCGCTCGGCATCACGCCTTCGTTCCCGTCATGGGACTTGCCGGCACTGGATGCCCCCTTGCTCGAAGCACTCGCAACTGACGAGAGCATTGTCTTGCACATGATGGATCGCATGGACCCCGCAGGCGGAGCAGGCTTTCCGCATGACGCCCGGCGTCGACATTACCATCGCCTGCTGAGCTATTGGCTTGGTGCCCTGGATGCATTACGGCCTGATCTGATCGTTTTCTCCATTGCCCCGCACATTATTTTTGACTACGTCATACTGGCGCTTGCGCGTCATCGGCGTATCCCCACCGTCATGTTTGAACGCATCGGCCTGCCGGGCTGGGTGTACCCGATGTCAGACTTCAAGACGGGAGCGCAGGCGTTACGCGACAACCTTTCCGACGCCGCATTCCTGGAGTCATTCGTCCTGCCGGATGCATTCCAGGATTGGATCACCAAGTCGCTGCAGGGCCACGCTGCGGTTCCGGCCAACTATCAGAAAAAGTTATTACGCTACAAACTCGGCAACAGCCAGCAAACGGCGCCCCTGTTCCGCGCGGTCTTGCATGAGCTCAAGCGCGCAGTCGTGCTGTTCAGAAAAAACGGAACCAAGCCGGCGGTGAACAGCTATCTACGTTCTCAAAACTATCCGCACGGCCGGTGCGGGCCTTTGGAAACCTTGATGAGCCGCCTGCGCGGCTTGCAAAAAAAACGGAAACTGATGCGCTATCACGATGCCATCAGCTGCACCCCCGATGCGCAAGACAACTACATCCTGCTGGGACTTCACTACCAGCCGGAGCGAGCCACCGTACCTATGGGCGGCGCCTTTGGCGATCAGACCCTGATTGTGAAGCTTCTTTCCTCAGCCCTTCCCGCCGGTTGGAAACTGTACGTGAAAGAGCATCCTTGGCAATTGCAGTCGTTTGGCCGCGGCGAAGTCCAGCGTTCGGAAGATTTCTATGCGTTCATATCATCGCTTCCCAACGTGAAAATAATTCGCCGGGAGACGTCCACGGCAACGATGGTAAGAAATGCGCGCGCCGTGGCCACCGTCACTGGAAGCGTGGGTTGGGATGCCCTTTGTTCCGGAGTCCCCGTCTTGCTTTTCGGCGCCGCCTGGTATCGGGACTGCATCGGTGTTCATTCCATCTACGCAAAAGAAGAATTGGCTGCCGCCTTGAAGCATGTCGTGGGTGGCAATATTCCGCGTGCAGAAGACGCCAAGAAATTTTGCAAGGCGCTTGCCGGCGTTTGCATTCCAGGAACACTGGAGCCGGAGCTCGAACAGATAGGCGCGTTGACACACAAAGAAGCGGCTGAGCGGATGTCGTCTGCGCTTGTGCAATTCGTGAAGAAAGCCGAACTGCAATGAACGTCATCTTGCTGTGCAGCCGTCGACCCATCGTTGCAGAATTCCTTCTGCTCGCGGAGACACTTGAAGAAAACGATCTGCAGCCGGTGCTGGTCGTCCCACCGGGGCTGATTCAATCTCTGCCCGTACTGCCTTCGTCTTGGAGAATCATCTCCACCGACGTGGCCGTGTGGCGCAAGGCCGGATTGGGAGCATTTCTCCATTACGCGGGACTGACCTTGTTACGACGTTTGTCGACGATCTCCAGCCGCGCACGGAACTCGCTCATTCCAGACTTCCTCTCCACCTGGGAAGCCGTGATGCGGGGCAAGCTGTTTGCGGGACAGGTTTTGAAACTGTCGCGAACAACATGCGCCGCCATACTCACTGCGGATGATCGAGATATTCGTTTTGACCAAGGTGTCATTGCATTCGGCCGGAAAAACAGGATTCCCGTACTGACGGTCGCATTCGGGAAGTCTGACCCTGACGCCGACTTTTTCCGGCGGAACAACGCGACTCACCAGATCGATTCGTCTCCTTTCCGCAGCCTCAAGAACCGCATCGCGAAACGTTATCCGGCGGGCATCAGGACCAGCGCTCAAACAGGGCCTCTGCTTTTTTTCAGGCCAGGAGAATATCTTGCGCTTTCATTGCACGACAGCCTGTTCCCGACGCCGTGGTCATACGGCGGCGGTACCGGCGACAAAGTGGCAGTGATTGATCGCCAGGCTGCCGACATGCTCAGCGCACTGGGAGTATCCGAGGAAAAAATTTCTGTGGCGGGGCAATGCAGTCATGACGTGCTGTGGGCCTTTCGTGCTGAACGCAACGCCATTCGGGAGAACCTGAACGCCCGTCATGGCTTTGCCGCCACCGACAAGCTGATGGTCGTTGCGCTGCCCGTGTTCGGCGAACATGGCATGTCCGACAAGAGCGTTCATGTGGCAGAAACTGAATGGCTTCTTGCCACATTGGCGTCCGTGCGGAACAGTGCGGTCCTGGTCTCCCTGCATCCCCGTCAAAAACGCAGCGACTATGAATCATTGGCGCGCAGCCTCCATGTAAGCATTGCCGATGAACCGTTGCGCAATGTGCTGGCAGCTGCAGATTTGTTCGTCGCCAATTCGAGCACGATCAGCTGGGCTCAGTTATTGAAGATCCCGACGATCGCGCTTGAGTATTACGATCTGGGATACGAATTATTCGGCAACGAGCCTGGCGTCCTGACCGTGCGTTCCCGGGACGACTTGCGTGCCACATGTGAAGCGGCGTTGTACGACGCCGATACAATGTTGACCCTGAACACCGCCCTGGACGCGCTGGGCGACAATATCCCCTTTGACGGCAAGGCAAGGCAGCGGATCGTCGCTGAAATAGCACAACATCGATGAAAGAGTTGATATGAGATTCGTTGGTCTGATCACTGCCCGGGGCGGCTCCAAGGGGCTGCCGGGGAAAAACACCGCCTTGGCCGGGGGCAAGCCTCTGATCAATTGGAGCATCGAAGCAGCTCAAAAATCGTTGCTGGAGCGTACGATCATTTCGACCGACAGCGAAGATATTGCCGCCATCTGCCGAGCTGCGGGTGGGGAGGTTCCGTTCATGCGCCCTGCCGAACTGGCGCAAGACGACACTCCGCACATCGACGTCATCCTGCATGCGCTGGACTGGCTGGAATCGAATGGCGATCTGCCTGAATACATCGTCCTTCTGCAACCCACGTCCCCAATGCGGCAGGCGACGGATATCGACGGCGCCGTGCGCATGGCCGTCGACAACGACGCCGACAGCGTCATCAGTGTTTTCCCGGCTCCCGTGCACCCTTTCTGGATACGCAGACTGGACGCTTCCGGGCGCCTGGAGGACTTCATGAAATGGCCGGAGCAAAGCGGCTATCTGCGACGGCAAGTCCTGCCACCTGCATATGCGCTAAACGGCGCCATCTATGTTCTGCGCAGCCGCACGTTGCGGGAAAACAGAAATTACTTCACGGACAAGACTTTTGGCTATGTCATGTCCGAAGAGAACTCGACGGATATTGATACACATGCGGACCTGCTGGTTGCCGATCTGCTCCTGAAACAACGAAAAGAGTGAGCTTCAGTTCCGATCATCGAGCCATGGTGTTGGTTTCCAAACCGGCCATGCTCCAGGAAGCGCTGGCGGTCTGCACCTTTCTGGAAAAGGTTTGCCCAGGCAGTTCCACGCTGGTGTTGGCGGGTGAACTACTGGAAAAAAGCGAGAACTTTGCCCTCCCGGAAGCAACAAACCTCGTTAAAGACTCGCTACGCCCTGCGATACTTGCCGGCAATGACTTCGCATACCGCATTGCCCGCTTTGGAGCGCTTCGTGTTTTATGGACCTCATGGGCCATCTCGAGGCGACGCAGGAATGCGAAAAGCTTGATAGCGTCGCTCAAACCAGCTGCGCTGATCATATTCGAGGACCGGGTCATTGATCCTGAAATGGCTTGGCTGGACGCTGCGGCACAATGCGGTTTGCCTGCCGTCATGGTTCGCTATGCAACGTCGTCCGTTGAAAGCGATGTATGGACAAGATCGGGAAAGACCTCGTATTCGCTGGAGCAAGGAGCCATGGCCTGGGCAAGACGGCTGTTTTCCAACAGGCATTCCAGGCATGCGATCGCGGTCGGCCGGCATCGATATCTTTTCTTTTCGCTATGGGACAGCATCGCTTTGCATCTCTTTGGCATGGCAGACACGCACCCATGGATAGCAGGCGGCGGCAAAGTTCGCGCCAGCGCCTTGCAGGGAAAGATGGACTATGACGAAGCGGTGGAATACTGCAACTTGCCGGATCGTTTCCACGTCACTGGACAGCCGACATGGGACGCCATGGCGACGACATGCGAAAGACTGCGCGAAGAGCGCAGCTTGTCTGCCGCCACGGAGAATTCACCATGCGTGCTGGTTTGTGCTTTGCCACAATGGGGTGAGCATCTGCAAATGAACTGGCCCACACACATGGCGAGCATCGAACAGTTGTTTGCAATTCTTGGCGCCCTGGAATGCAAGGTCATCATTTCCCTGCATCCGAAAGCATGCCGGGAGCACTATCAGGCGTTGGCAGAGAGACATCGCTGCGCCATTTCGCCGCTCCAGCTCTCCGAACTGTTGCCTGGTGCAGACATTTTTGTTGCGTCGTGGTCCTCGACCCTGCGCTGGGCGGCGATGCTGGGGATCACGAGCATCAATCTGGACTGGGCCAATCAGCAATACACCGTCTTCTCAAAGCTGCCGACGCTTCTGCAATCAAAAATACCGGCTGATCTTGAGGCCACGTTGGTTCCGCTCACTCAAGACAAAGCGTTGCGAGAAAACCTGGGCAGCCGGCTTCAAAAAGAATCGGAAGAATTCGGCGTCATGAACGGCAAGGCTGGCCAAGCAATTCTTTCTTTAGCAAAATCTTTCATCAGAGAAAAAACATCATGAACAACAACGTCTACATCATTGCAGAAGTCGGCTCGGTACATGACGGCAGCTTCGGCAACGCGCAACGCCTGATCGATGTGGCAGCTTCCTGCGGTGCGGATGCGGTCAAGTTCCAGACCCATTTGCCCGCGGCGGAAACGCTGAAGGATGCGCCGATGCCGTCCTATTTCAAGGGCGAACCGCGCTTTGAATATTTCGCGCGCACCGGCTTCACGCTGGAACAATGGAAGAAGCTGGCCAAGCACGCCGCCGACGCCGGCATTGAATTCATGTCGTCGCCGTTTTCGGAAGAAGCCGTCGCCATGCTGGAAGACATCGGCATCAGCCGTTACAAGATTCCATCCGGCGAAGTGTCCAACCTGCCCATGCTGGAAGCCATCGCCAAGACCGGCAAGCAGGTGCTGTTGTCTTCCGGCATGAGCTCCTGGAACGAACTCGACGCGGCCGTGCAAACCATCCTGCGCCATCACGACAAGCTGTCGGTGATGCAATGCACCTCCGCCTACCCCTGCCCGCCGGAGCGCGTCGGCCTGAACGTCCTTGGCGAAATGCGCGCACGCTGGAACCTGCCGGTCGGCTACTCCGATCACTCGATGGAAAACAACGCCTGCCTGGCCGCAGTCGCGCTGGGCGCCACCGTAGTTGAAAAGCACCTGACCTTCAGCCGTGCCATGTACGGCTCGGACGCCAAACATTCAGCCGAGCCACTTCAGTTTGCGGCTCTGGTCAAGGGCATCCGCGAAATCAGCGCGATGCTGGCCAATCCGGTCGACAAGAACGACCTCGGCGACTTCCGGGAAATGAAGGAAATCTTCGAAAAGAGCGTCGTCTCTACCCGCCTGATCCCGGCCGGCACCGTCATCACGGCGGACATGCTCGGCATCAAGAAACCCGGCACCGGCATTCCTGCGGCGAAGATCAAGGAAGTGATCGGCAGAATCGTGCAGCAGGACGTCGCGGCGGACAAGCTGATTCTCGAATCCGACCTCGCGCCGAAGTAAGCAATCCGTCCGCGCCCGTTCTCGACTAGTTCAAGGAAAACACATGATTCCAATTTTCATCGGATACGATCCACGCGAGGCCGTGGCCTACCACGTCTGCTGCAACAGCATCGTGCGCCAGGTGTCACAGCCGGTGTCGCTGAACCCGCTGGCATTGCGCAATCTCGGCTTTTACGTGGAGCAGCATACCGACGGCAGCAACCATTTCATCTACAGCCGGTTCCTGGTGCCTCATCTGACCGGATATCGCGGCTGGGCCATCTTCATGGACGGCGACATGCTGCTGCGCGACGACATCACAAAGCTGTGGGAAATGCGCGATCCAAGCAAGGCCGTGATGGTCGTCAAGCACGATTATCAGACCCGCATGACCGAGAAATACCTCGGTTCGAAGAACGAAAACTATCCGCGCAAGAACTGGTCCAGCGTGGTCCTGTGGAATTGCGAACATCCGGCCAATCGCGCACTGACGCCCGAATTCGTACAGACCGCGACAGGCGCACAGCTGCATCGCTTCACTTGGATCCCCGATGAGCAGATCGGCGAACTGCCGATCGAATGGAACTGGCTGCCGGACGAATTCGGCGCCAACCCCGACGCGAAACTGTTGCATTACACATTGGGAACACCCTGCTTCCATGAATTTGCGACGGTGCCGATGGCCGACGAATGGCATCGGGAACGCATGTTGATGGATTACTCCATCCAGCGCACTTAAGACTTGATCAAACAAAGACACTACCGTAGGAAACGAAAATGACTAAAAGAAAGATTTGTATCGTCGTCGGCTCGCGCGCCAACTACAGCAGCATCAAGGCCGTCATGCGCGCCGTGCAGCAACATCCGCAGCTGGAGTTGCAAGTCGTGGCCGCGGCGTCGGCCCTCCTGGACCGCTACGGCGCGGTTGTCGACATCATGGAGAACGACGGCTTCACCATCGATGCCCGGCTGTTCATGCTGGTCGAAGGCGAAACACCCGCGACCATGGCGAAATCGACCGGCCTGGGCCTGATCGAACTGCCGACCATTTTTGAAAAACTCAAACCCGATGTCGTGCTGACCGTCGGCGATCGTTTCGAGACCATGTCGACCACGCTGGCGGCCGCCTACATGAACATTCCGCTGGCGCACACGATGGGCGGTGAAGTGTCGGGCAACATCGACGAAAACATCCGTCACGCGATCACGAAATTCGCCACCATTCATTTCCCTGCGTCGGCAGATGCGCGCGAGCGCATCATCCGTCTCGGCGAACGTCCCGAAACAGTCCATAACGTCGGCTGCCCGCGCATGGACCTGGTTGCCGGATTCCTGAAGAAGGAATCGCAGTCGGACGGCAAGCTGCTGGTCGAAGGCGTCGGCAGCAACTTCGACGTCAACGACGACTTCCTGCTGGTGTCGCAACATCCGGTCACGGGAGAGTACGGCCGCGGTGAACAGCAAGTGGCGGCCACGCTCGGTGCCTGCCTGGAATTGGGCATGCCGACGCTGGTGCTGTGGCCGAATGCCGATGCCGGATCGGAAGACGTGTCGCGCGGCATCCGCAAGTTCCGCGAACAGCATCCGAATGCGCCGTTCCGCTACGTGAAGAATCTGCCGCCGGAGATCTACATGCCGCTGATGGCGCGCACGCGCTGCCTGATCGGCAATTCGTCGAGCGCCATCCGTGAAGGCGCCTTCATCGGTACCCCTGCCGTAAACATCGGCTCACGCCAGACTGCGCGGGAGCGCGGCGACAACGTCATCGACGCCGGTTACACCCAGGCCGAAATCGTGACCGCCATCAAGGACCGCCTGGCCAAGGGACGCCTGCCGTCCAATCCGATCTACGGCGATGGCAATGCCGGGCCGCGCATCGCCGACATCCTGGCCACGGCCGAGTTCGACATCAATAAAGTGATCACGTATTGAACGACGCTCCGTTCGTGACAATGACATCCGCAAAACGCATCCTCGCCATCGTCCCGGCGCGCGGCGGCTCGAAGGGCATTCCGCGCAAGAACGTCGCCGATCTCGGCGGCCATCCGCTGATTGCCTGGACCGCTGTCGCAGCAACGGCGGCACAGGGATTGGATCGCGTGATCGTGTCGACCGATGACGCCGAGATTGCGGCGACTGCCGGCAGGTATGGCGCCGAGGCGCCGTTCCTGCGTCCGCCGGAAATCTCCGGCGACACGGCCTCGGCTACGGAAGTGATTCGCCACGCGTTGAACTTTTACGCGGACCAGGGCATCGACTACGACGCCGTCGCCTACCTGCAGCCGACCTCGCCGTTTCGCCGCAGCAGCCATATCAATGAAGCGGTGGCCTTGTTTGCGCGACTGTCGCCTGATACGCTGGTGAGTGTCCAAAAGGTGCCACATAACATGAGCGCCGGCTCGGTGATGCGTCCGCTCGGTACGTCGCCCGACTTGTTCCTCGAGTCGCCCGACGGCCAGAAACTCAGGCGCCAGGACAAGGAAATCCTGTTTGCACGCAACGGCCCGGCAATCCTGATCTGTTCCGCTGCGGACGTGCTACGACACGACCGGCTGTACGGCGAGACGGTCGTCGGCTTTCCCATGGACGGCATTTCCTCGCATGACATCGACGAACCGCTCGATCTGGACATCGCGAGATGCCTGCTGCCGCTGACTACATTCGCATGACCGCTGCACCACCAAAAATCCTTGTCGTCCTTCCTTCTCCCCTGATGGCACGCAATTTCCTTCGCTCCGACGCGCTGCAGATACTGCGGCGGGACCTCGACGCGATTGTCACGGTCGTCTCGCCGCATCCGGACGACCGCCTCACGGTGGAACAGCTGGGCGGCACATGGCTGCCCTATTTCCATCCACGACGCTCGCGGGAACCAGGCGATGGCGGCGTGCTGAAAACCCTGGCCCGGCTCACCCGCTACGGTCGCTATCTTGCCGGCCTGTTCGTGCACATGTGCCTGACGTATCGCATCAACGTCATCTCCGACTTGCAGGGATTCAAAACACGTCTGCGGCAATCCTGGAGTCAGCGCAAGATCTACCTGCGCGAAGGACTGCCCATGTCGCAACTGTTCGGGATTCCGTTTGCGCGCAGCCGCACCATCTACGACGTGCTGTACCGCGTCTATTACAGCCGCTGGCAACGTTTCGCCGCCGTCGACAGGCTGCTGGCGCAAAGCCGGCCTGACCTGATGATCCTGTCGATGTTGCAGACCCACATGGTGACGCCTTATGCGCTGGCGGCCCGTGCGCGAGGCGTGCGCATCCTTGGCATCAACGGCAGCTGGGACCAGCCGACCACCAAGGGCCCGGTATGCCCGGGCGTTGAGCGCATCGCCGTGCAGAACGACATCGTGCGCGGCGAACTGGTCCGCTATCATCAGATTCCCGATGCACGGATGACCACGACAGGCTGGTTGCAGATGGACGCTTTTGCGCGTGACGAGACGATGCCTCGCACCGAATTGCTGGCGCAACTGGGCATTCCGGCGACGCATCGTTTCATCCTGTTTGCGGCCAACGCCCCGCGACTCGGGCCGCATGAACCTGATGTGTTCCGGCGTCTGGCCGAATTGACCGCCGCCGGCGAGTTCGGCGACGACGTGGTGCTGCTGTGCCGTTGCCACCCGCAAGACCGGGCGTGGGAAACGCGCTGGGGCTGGGTCCGCGGCATGCACAACGTCGTGCTGGAAGCGCCCGAACTGGGGCCGCTCAATCATTTGGCGGCGCTGATCCGGCACGCCGGCGTCGTTGTCGCATCCGCAGGTTCGATCAACCTTGATGCGGTGGCACTGGATACCCCGACCATCGGATTGGCGTGGGAGGACGCATCCCTGCCCCACGAAGACCGTCACGCCCGCGCCTACGAACTGGAACATCTGTCCGAACTACGCACCTCGCCCGGTATGACCGTCGTAAGCGACATGCCTGCGCTGCTTGCCGCATGCAAACGCTATCTTGCCGACAAGAGCACCGACAGCGCCGGCAGGGCAGACCTGCGGAATCGCTATCTGTATCGTCTCGACGGCCAGGCTGCGACTCGCCTGACCGACATGGCAAAGGAAATGCTGGCATGAGCACTTTCGTCGTCACCGGCGCCACCGGCTTTATCGGACGGCATCTGCTCGCCGATGTGCTGGCGGCCGGACACTCGGTGCGCGCGCTGACGCGCAACGCCGCAACCCAGCAGCTGACCCATGCCAATCTGCAATGGATTTCCGGCGATGCCGAAAATCCGGACGTCTGGCGCGAGCTGGCAACGCCCGGCAGCGTGGTGGTCAATCTCGGTTATTCCAATGCCACGCCGGCAGCAGGCGCGGTGGCGTCAACCGCGGCCATGATCGAGATATGCGCGCAGCGGAACATCGGCCGCATGATCCACTGCAGCACCGCGTCGGTCTACGGCAGTAACCAGGACGCGCTGATCAGCGAAGATTCGGCTTGCTTGCCGGCCAACGACTACGGTCGGCTGAAGCTGGCTATAGAACGAGAATTTGATCAGGTTCGTGGCCGCTTTCCCGTCGCGATCCTGCGTCCTACCGTGGTTTTCGGCGCCGGCGGCGAAGCACTGGTCAAGCTGCTGCACGACCTGCGCCACGCGAGTCGCCTGCTCAACTATTGCCGATCGTCGCTGTATGGTCGCCGGCACACGCATCTGGTTCCCGTGGAAACCGTGGTCGCTGCCATCACGTTTCTTGCCTCGGCGCCTTTGCTTGCCGACATTGAAATCCTGAACGTATCGGACGACGACAGCGAGCTCAACAATTTCCGCTCGGTCGAACACATATTGATGGAAGAACTGGGCATGGCGCCGTATCCACTGGCGCCATTACCTGTTCCAAGGCTGGCCCTGGAGTCGCTGTTGCGACTGCGGCACGGTGCGGCCGGCAACACACGCAGCCGGTACATGGGGAACCGGCTTGCGGCGCGAGGACTGACGCCGCCGGTCCTGCTGGAGACAGCCCTGCGCAATTTCGCTATCGCTTCTCTAAAAAAACAATAAGGTTTTGCGTGAACATACTGAATGTCAATCACTTGCTGGACGCCAAAATCGGCGGGGGGACTGCCGAACGGACGCTGCAGCTGAGCCGGTCTTTTGAAAAAGCCGGCGTGCGCTGCACGGTGCTGACGCTGGACGTGGGCATTACGGAAAAATTGTTGCAAGCGTTGCACGGCGCTTCCCTGATTCCGGTTCGCTATCTCAATCTGCGTTACTTCGTGCCGCGCGTTTCCTTCAAACTGCTGCGCAAACTTATCTCGGAAGCAACGTTCGTCCAACTCTCGGGGCATTGGACGGTGCTCAATGCTCTGGTGTTCCTGATGTGCCGCCAGCAAAACAAGCCTTACCTTTTTTGCCCGGCCGGCGCACTGACGCCGATGGGGCGCTCCGTGTTCCTGAAGAAGATCTATGACGCCGTCATCGGCTTTCGCATCGCTCGAAACGCCGCCATGTGCATTGCCATCACCGATCACGAACGGGCTGACTTCTCGCGCTATGGTGTATCCGACGGACACGTGCGCGTTATCGCCAACGGCATCGATCCGCAGGAATATGTGGCCGATCCCGCAGCCGACGCCGCCCATGCCGCCGCGGTTCGCATCACGCACGGCATCGGCGATGCGCCCTATGTCCTGTTCCTCGGACGACTCAACACCATCAAGGGTCCGGACCTGTTGCTCGATGCCTTTGCACGCATTGCCGACAAGCATCCGGGACTATTGCTGGTTTTCGCCGGCCCTGATGGCGGCATGCTCGGCGGCATGCAGCAGAAAATGGCTGCGCACGGCCTGTCCGGCAGAGTATTGTTTACGGGCTATATCGGCGGCAGCGACAAGGTCGCGCTGTTGCGATCCGCGACCCTGCTGGCAATTCCATCACGCCGCGAAGCCATGTCCATCGTCGTTCTGGAAGCAGGCATCTGCGAAACCCCGGCGCTGTTCACGAATGCCTGCGGCCTGGAGGAATTCGCGACCGCCGGCGCCGGCACCATGGTGGCGCCGTCGGCAGACGGATTGACTGCAGGACTGTCGTCCATGCTGGCCGATCCGGAAGCAAGCAAGGCGGCCGCCCGGAAACTGAAACATATCGTGCTCGATCGTTACACCTGGGACAAGCAAGCCGCGCTTTACCTGAACCTGCTCGACACCCTGGCGACAAAGGACGGACGTTGAGACTGCTGATACTGACGCAATATTTCTGGCCCGAGAATTTCCGCATCAACGACCTCGTCGACGGCTTGCTGGAACGCGGGCACGACGTGACCGTGCTGACCGGTTTGCCGAATTATCCGTCCGGCAGGCTGGCCGACGGCTACGACTGGCAAGGGCCTTACTCGGGAAAATACGGCAAGGCCGAGATCATCCGCGTTCCGCTGATTCCGCGCGGCAAGGGACGGGGCATCAACCTGGCGCTCAATTACCTGTCTTTCGCGTTCAGCGCCTCAGTGCTGGGTCCGCTGCGCTGCAAGGGCAAGTTCGATGCAATTTTCGTATTCGAACCATCGCCGGTGACCATCGGCATTCCGGCACGGGTCATGGCGTGGTTCAAGTCGGCGCCGGTATTGTTCTGGGTACAAGATCTCTGGCCTGAAAGTCTGTCGGCAACCGGCGCTGTGAAATCGCCCCGCCTCCTCCACGGCGTGGAAAAACTGGTGCGCTGGATCTACCGCGGATGCGCGCTGGTGCTGGCACAGTCGGAGGCTTTCATTCCCGCCATTGAAAAGGCGGGCGTACCGCGAGCGAAAATCCGCTATTTCCCCAACAGCGCCGAGGACATCTATCAGACTCCGGCCCAGGCCGCGTGGTCCGGTCCCGACCTGCCGCCCGGCTTTCGGGTCATGTTCGCCGGCAACATTGGCGCCGCACAGTCGATGGAAACGATCGTCAAGGCAGCTGAATTGCTCAAAGAATATCCAGACGTGCATTGGATCATTGTCGGCGACGGCCGTCTCGCTTCCTGGCTCAGGGAAGAAATTGCGGCACGAAAGCTGGAAACCCAGGTCCACCTGATGGGAAGGCATCCGGTAGAAACCATGCCGCAATGGTTCGCCCAGGCCGATGTGCTGCTGGTAACGCTGCGCCGCGATCCGGTGTTTTCGCTGACCATCCCGTCCAAGATCCAGTCTTATCTCGCCTGCCGGAAGCCGATTGCGGGCGCCTTGGACGGCGAAGGCGCCAGAATCATCGACACCTCGGGTGCCGGTCTGGCTTGCGCGGCCGACGATGCGCAAGGATTGGCCGATACCGTGCTGAAACTCTATAAAATGTCGGCTGGCGAACGTCGCGACATGGGCGAAATGGGATATCGCTACTACGAACTCCATTTCAACCGCACACAATTGTTAAATCAGCTGGAAAACTGGCTGACGGAAGTCACCATGGAAAATACATATGCATAAGGTTCTCATACTCGGCGCCAGCGGCATGCTGGGGAACGCGATGCTGCGCACCTTCGCGGAAGATGGGCGGTACAAGGTATTCGGCTCGGTCCGAACGCACGCCACCGGCAAACTGTTTCCAGAGCCGCTGCGGCAACATCTGGTGGTCGCGGGCGACATCGAAAACCAGGACGCGCTCATCCAGCTGTTCGGCAAGGTGCGTCCGACCGTCGTCGTCAATTGCATCGGCCTCATCAAGCAGCTGGCGCACGCCGGCGACGCCCTGAGCGCAATCCCGGTCAACGCCCTGTTGCCGCACCGGATCGCCAACCTGTGCGCCGCAACGGGCGCACGGATGGTGCACGTCAGCACCGATTGCGTATTTGCCGGACGTGCCGGCATGTACAAGGAAACCGACACCTCCGATGCCGAGGACTTGTACGGTCGCAGCAAATTGCTGGGTGAAGTCGACTACCCTCATACCATCACCTTGCGCACCTCCATCATCGGACAAGAGCTGGCCGGCGCCAACGGACTGATTGGCTGGTTCCTGAAACAGGAAGGGAAGTGCGACGGCTACAGAAAAGCGATTTTTTCCGGCCTGCCCACCGACGAACTCGCACGCGTAGTCCGCGACGTCGTCCTGCCGCGTCCGGAATTGAGCGGCTTGTATCATGTCGCCTCGGCGCCCATCAACAAATACGATTTGCTGAAACTGGTCGCCGAAGTCTATGGCAAGCAAATTGACATCAACCCCAACGACAAGCTCGTCATCGACCGTTCATTGAACGCCGATCGCTTCAAGGCAGCCACCGGCTACGTCGCGCCGACTTGGCGTACCCTGGTGGAAGGCATGCATCGTTTTCAGGAAAGCAACCATGTTCAAGGATAAAACCCTGCTCATCACCGGCGGCACAGGCTCGTTCGGCAACACCATTCTCAAGCGTTTTCTGGCGACTGACGTCAAGGAGATCCGCGTCTTCAGCCGCGATGAAAAGAAGCAGGAAGACATGCGCATCAGCCTGTCGAACGACAAGGTCAAGTTCTACATCGGCGACGTGCGCGACTACAGCAGCGTGGCCCAGGCCACCGTCGGCGTCGATTACGTGTTTCACGCCGCAGCGTTGAAACAGGTTCCGTCCTGCGAGTTTTATCCGATGGAAGCCTTGCGTACCAACGTCATCGGCACCGAAAACGTGCTCAATGCCTCGATCGCCAATGACGTCAAGCGCGTGATCGTGCTCAGTACCGACAAAGCGGTGTATCCGATCAATGCGATGGGTATCTCCAAGGCAATGGCCGAGAAGCTGATGGTGGCCAAGTCCCGCATGATCCCCGAAGGCAAGACCGTGGTCTGCGCCACCCGCTACGGCAACGTCATGGCCTCGCGTGGCTCCGTAATTCCGCTGTTTGTCAACCAGATCAAAAACGGTACACCGCTGACCGTCACCGATCCAAACATGACGCGTTTCCTGATGTCGCTGGAAGATTCGGTCGACCTGGTCCTGCATGCATTCGCCCACGCCAGCCAGGGCGACATCTTCGTGCAAAAGGCGCCGGCATCCACTGTCGCCGATCTTGCGAGTGCCTTGCAGGAACTGTTCGCGGGCAAGGGCGACGTCAAGATCATCGGCACACGCCACGGCGAGAAATTGTATGAATCGCTGATCTCGCGTGAAGAAATGGCCAAGGCCGAAGACATGGGGCGCTACTATCGTATTCCGGCGGATAATCGCGACCTCAATTACGAGAAGTATTTCGTCGAAGGTGAAGAGCACATTTCGGAGCTGGACGATTACACCTCGCACAACACGCAGCGCCTGGATATCCCGGGTATCAAGCAATTGCTGTTGAAGCTCGATTACATTCAAGAGGTGCTCAATGCTTAAAGTCATGACCCTCGTCGGCACGCGTCCCGAACTCATCAAGATGAGCCGGGTGATTGCCGAACTGGACAAGCAAGTCGAACACGTCCTCGTGCATTCCGGCCAGAACTACGATTTCGAACTGAATCAGGTCTTCTTTGACGAGCTGGAAATCCGCAAGCCGGATCACTTTCTCGGCGCAGTAGGCGATACCCCGGCGCAGGCGATCGCTGAAGTGATTTCCAAGGCCGACGCGGTGTTCGAAAGAGAAAAACCGGACGCCTTGCTGCTGTACGGCGACACCAATACCTGCCTGGCCGTGATCGCGGCCAAACGCCGCAAGATTCCGGTATTCCACATGGAGGCAGGCAACCGCTGCTTCGACCAGCGTGTACCGGAAGAGCTGAACCGCAAGGTGCTGGATCACCTGAGCGACATCAACATGGTACTGACCGAACAGGCCCGAGATTATCTGGTGGCGGAAGGCATCCGGCCGGAAACCGTCATCAAGACCGGTTCGCACATGCAGGAGGTCCTGGATTTCTACATGCCCAAGATCGAAGCATCGGATGTGCTGCCGCGGCTTGGTCTGGAACAGGACAAGTTTTTCATCGTCAGCATTCACCGCGAAGAGAATGTCGATACGGTCGAGAACCTGCGCGATTTGCTGGCCACCCTGCGTGCGCTGGCCGACCAGTACCAGTTCCCGATCATCGTCTCGACGCATCCTCGTACCCGCAAGCGACTGGAAGCGCTGGGTGAGTCGCTTGAACATCCCTTGCTCAAGTTCGTCAAGCCGTTCGGCCTGTTGGATTACATCAAGCTGCAGATGACGGCATTCTGCATCCTGTCGGACAGCGGCACCATCACCGAAGAAGCCGCCCTGCTCAACCTGCCGGCGATCACACTGCGCAATGCGCACGAACGTCCCGAAGGGATGGACCAGGGCACGCTGGTGATGAGCGGGCTGCGTACCGAACGCGTGGTCGAAGCGGTGCGCGTGGTGACGAGCCAGCATCAGCGCGGCCAGCGCACAATCAAAGTGGTGCCGGATTATCTCGGCGGCGCGGTGTCGCAAAAGGTGGTGCGCATCGTGCTGAGCTACACCGACTACATCAACCGGACAGTCTGGTCGAAAAATTGAAGATACTCGTTACCGGCGCTTCCGGCTTCGTGGGCTCGGCGCTTGTCAGGACCTTGGCAAGCCAAGACCTGCATACGGCGATCAGCGCAATGCGACGTGCGCCGGAGCCGTCGTGGCCCACGCCGGTTCGACAGGCTGCCGCGCTTGAGCCCGGCGCCGACTGGGCGCCAGCACTGCAAGACATCGACGTGGTGGTCCACGCCGCCGCGCGCGTACATGTCATGTCGGACAAGTCGGCCGACCCGCTGGCCGAATTTCGCAAGGTCAATGTCGAGGGGACTGCACATCTGGCGCGCCAGGCTGCCGCCGCCGGCGTGCAACGCTTCGTTTTCCTGAGTTCGGTCAAGGTCAACGGCGAGATGACGATGCCGGGCCGGCCGTTCCGCGCAGCCGATGTTCCCGGGCCGCAAGACCCCTACGGGGTGTCGAAGCTTGAAGCCGAGCAGGCGTTGATGCAGATCGGCAAGGAAACCGGCATGGAAATCGTCGTGATCCGTCCTCCCCTGGTCTACGGCCCCGGTGTGAAAGCCAACTTCCGCAACATGATGCACTGGCTGCGCAAAGGCCTTCCGCTGCCGCTGGGCGGCATCGACAATCGCCGCAGCTTTGTGGCACTGGATAATCTTGTCGATCTGATCATTACCTGCATTGACCATCACGCCGCCGCCGGACACGTTTTCCTGGTGTCGGACGGCGAAGATCTGTCGACGCCGGAACTCCTCCGGCGCATCGGCGCCGCTTTGGGTCGACCAGCCAGATTGCTCCCTGTTCCGGCGTCTTTGCTGATCGCCGGCGCCGCCCTTCTGGGCAAACCGGGCATCGCGCAACGGCTATGTTCTTCCTTGCAACTTGATATTTCCGACACAAAGGAGATATTGGGCTGGAGGCCGCCCGTGACTGTTAATATTGCACTACAAGAGACCGCAATTTCTTTTTTAAATACGTAACAACCCGCTTATTTTTTACTTTGAAATCATGGAAAAAATCCCCTACCCGAAAGATACAGACAAGTCCGAATTTGTCGGTGAACACGAACATCTGCGCGCCAAATACGGATTGCCGCCTGACGTAGAGTTTTGCGTGAAATGCGTGATTTCAAATCAGCGTCCCAATTCAGCGGTGGAATACTCGCACACCAAGGACTCCAAGAAGAAGACCATCCACTTCGACGAAAACGGCGTGTGCGACGCCTGCAATTTCGCGGAAAAGAAAAAGGCCACGATCGACTGGGAAGAACGTGAACGCAACCTGCGCGAACTATGCGATCGCCACCGCAGCAAGGACGGCAGCTATGACTGCATCGTCCCGGGCTCGGGCGGCAAGGACAGCTTTTACGCGTCGCACATCCTGCGCACCAAATATGGCATGCACCCGCTGACCGTGACTTGGGCGCCGCACGTCTACACTGAATGGGGCTGGAAAAATTTCCAGAGCTGGATCCATGCCGGTCACGACAACCTGCTGATGACGCCGAACGGTCGCGTTCACCGCTTGCTCACCCGCCTGGCCGTGGACAATCTGTTCCACCCGTTCCAGGCGTTCATGTTCGGCCAGAAGGCGCTGGCGCCGAAAATGGCCTTGCTGCACAAAATCCCGCTGGTGTTCTATGGCGAGAACGAAGCCGAATACGGCAATCCCATCGGCGACACCGAAACCGCCAAGCGCGACTGGTCTTACTTCACAGCAGAGGATCAATCGAAGGTCAGCCTGGGCGGCGTCAGCGTCCCTGATCTGAAGCAGCATTTCGGCGTCGAGCATCAGGACTTGCTGCCCTACCTGCCGGCCAACCCGAACCAGATCGAAGAACAAAAGGTCGAAGTCCATTATCTGGGCTACTACCTCAAGTGGCATCCTCAAAGCTGCTACTACTACGCGGTCGAGCACGGCGGCTTCGAAGCTTCGCCGGAACGCACTCCGGGCACATACAGCAAGTACAACAGCATCGATGACCGCATCGACGATTTCCACTATTACACGACAGGCGTGAAATTCGGCCTGGGCCGCGCCACCTACGACGCAGCCCAGGAAATCCGCTCGGGGGATATCACGCGCGAGGAAGGTTGCGCGCTGGTCAAACGCTTCGACCATGAATTCCCCGAGCGTTTTGCAGACGAGATTTTCAAGTATCTGAGCATCCCTGCCAGCGAATTTCCCGAGGCCAGCAAGATGTTCGAGCAGCCGATCCTGGACCGCGAATACTTCATGAAACTTGCCGAAACATTCCGCTCGCCGCATCTGTGGAAATGGGAAGACAACCAATGGAAATTGCGCCACGCGGTGTGGCATGAGTAATGTCCGCCTGATTCCACGCCTCGACATCAAGGGGCCGAACCTGATCAAGGGCATCAGGCTGGAAGGCTTGCGCGTAATGGGCGATCCGCAGGAGTTTGCGTTGCGCTATTACGAAGCAGGCGCCGATGAACTGATTTACATGGACATCGTCGCCAGCCTCTATGGCCGCAACAACCTGAGCGACATCATCCGGCGCGCCGCCGACCAGGTGTATATCCCGATCACGGTAGGCGGCGGCATCCGTTCGGTTGACGATGCACGCCACATCCTGCGTTCCGGCGCCGACAAGGTCGCCATCAACACCGCCGCCGTGGCGAATCCGGCGCTGATCACACAAGTGTCGCGTCGCTTCGGCTCACAGGCAATGGTGCTTTCCATCGAGGCCAAGCAGGTTGCGCCCGGTCGCTGGGAAGCGTATACCGACAACGGCCGCGAGCGCACCGGCCTGGACGTCATCGAATGGGTCAAGCGCGGCGTCGAACTCGGCGCCGGTGAAATCCTGCTGACGTCGGTGGATCGTGAAGGCACCCGCAAGGGTTTCGAGATCGATCTGGTGAGTCAGGTCAGCGAAGCAGTTCCGGTGCCCGTGATCGCCAGCGGCGGCATGGGTTCAATCGACGATTTGCTGCAAGTGGTGAAGTCCGGCCGCGCCGATGCGGTCGCCATGGCCGATGTGTTGCACTACAAGCGTCTCGAGTTGCCCGACATCCGTGTCGCGGCCCGCGATGCAGGTTTGGCGGTAAGGAGTATCTGAAAATGACGGTTAAAGTAACCATCGCTGATTACGGCGTGGGCAATCTCCTGAACGTGGTTCGGGCATTCCAGCATTGCGGCGCCGACGTGCACGTTACCGAAGACCCGGCCGCCATCGCAGGTTCGGATCGTCTCGTGGTGCCGGGCGTCGGCGCTTTTGAGGACAGTATCAACGAATTGAACAGCCGCGGCTTTGCTGATGCCGTCAAACGTTACGCCGAATCCGGCAAGCCGTTGTTCGGCATTTGCGTCGGCATGCAGATGCTGTTCGACGCCAGCGAGGAGTTCGGCGAACACGCCGGCCTTGGTATCCTGCCGGGACGCGTGGTGGCGGTTCCCAGCCTCTCCACGGAAGGCCTGCCGCAACGCGTGCCGCATATCGGCTGGAACCACCTGGTGTCCCCGGAACACGGCAACGATTGGAAAGGCACTTTGCTGCAGTCTTTTGAAGATGCTCGCCCCGCTGTGTATTTCGTCCATTCGTTTGCCGCGCAACCGGCCAACGACCAGGATCGCCTGGCGGACTGTTTTTACGGCGGTCATCGTATCTGTGCCGCGGTGCGCCGCGATAATATCGTAGCCACGCAATTTCATCCGGAGCGCAGCGGCGAGATTGGCCTGACCATGGTTCGCAGTTTCCTGGCGCTGTGATGCCGCCGGTCGCTGAAAAATATCTGATCGTCAGTCTGGGCAGCATCGGTCGCCGGCACCTGCGCAACCTGCGCGCATTGAAGCCGGATGCCCGGATCGGCGTGCTGCGCCTGCATACGCAGGACACGTCCGGCGTGTTGCCGGACGGCGCCGACGTGCAGTTCTCCTCGATCGACGCGGCGCTGGCGTTTGCGCCTGCAGCGGCGATTCTCGCCGGCCCGGCGTCGACGCATCTTGCCATTGCCGAAGCGCTGGTGAAAGCCCGTATTCCCGTACTGACGGAAAAGCCGATAGCCGACAGCATGGACGGTATTGATGAACTGGTGACGTCCGCCAGAACGCATGGCGTACCTTTGCTGGTCGGCTACAACCTGCGCTTCTTGCCATCCCTGCAAACAGTGCGCCGCTTGCTGCTGGAAGGCATCATCGGCGAAATCCGGCTGGTGCGCGCCGAGGTCGGACAATATCTGCCGGACTGGCGCCCAGGTCAACCCTACCAGACCACCGTTTCTGCGCAGCAGGCGCTCGGCGGAGGCGCGTTGCTCGAACTGAGCCATGAGATCGACTATCTTTACTGGATATTCGGCCTGCCGTCAGTGGTCTCGGCAAGAGGTGGAAGTTTCGGCGCGCTCGGCATTGACGTCGAGGACGCGGTGGAGCTGACCCTGGAATACGAATCGCCATCCATCCTGGTCAACGTTCATCTGGATTTCCTCCAGAGGACACCTTCCCGCACCTGCAAATTCATCGGCCAGCAAGGCACGCTGATATGGAATGGCATTGCCGACACTGTTGATGTCTTCCAAGTCAGCACCGGGCAATGGTCTCGCATCGACATCGCGAGTCCTGCCGATCGCAACCAGATGTACATTGACGAACTGTCTTATTTCCTCGATGCACGCCATGCCTTGGGGGCTATCGCCAGCGACGGCGAGCAAGGCCGCGACGTATTGAGAATCGTGGAAGCGGCAAAAACGTCGATCCGTTCCAATGCCGCTGTCAACCTGTCCACTTATGTCAAACATTGAATCACGAACGATCGCCTTCATCTTCGCGCGCGGCGGATCCAAGGGCCTGCCCGGCAAAAATATCAAGCCGCTCGCCGGCAAACCTTTGATCGCCCACTCCATCGATATTGCCAAAGCTTGTCCGTTCATCGAAACGGTCATCGTTTCCACGGACGACGAAGCCATCGCGGCGGTAGCGCGCGAATACGGCGCCGAGGTACCGTTCATGCGACCGCCCGAACTGGCGACCGATACTGCCCCCGAATGGCTTTCGTGGCGCCATGCGATTGAGTGGACCATGCGGGAAAAAGGCCATTTCGACCACTTCGTCAGTCTGCCCGCCACCTCCCCGTTCAGAAATGTCGAGGATGTCCGCGCATGCGTACAAACCCTGGAAGAAGACAGCGCCACCGACATCGTCATCACCGTGAAGAATGCCGACCGCAGTCCCTATTTCAATATGGTGGTAATCGACTCGGACGGTCGCGCCGACCTGGTGATCAAACCGCAGGGTGAGGTCAGCCGGCGACAGGATGCGCCCGCCGTCTACGACATGACGACCGTCGCTTACGCCGCCCGTCCGCAATTCGTCCTGCGCGCGCAACGCCTTTTCGACGGCAAGGTAAAGACCGTCAACATCCCCCCGGAGCGTGCGCTGGACATCGATACGCCCTATGATTTCATGCTGGCGCAAGCCATTGCCCAGTCACGCTTCGCTTCGTAACATCAGTACTTTCCATACAGAGCCAACAATGCGTTCCATTGCATCACTCATGAACATGGACGGCCGTGTGGCCGTCATCACCGGCGGCGGAGGTCATTTGGGACAGGCCATGGCCGACTCGCTGGCCGAACTGGGCTGCGCCATCTGCCTGATTGACCGCAACGAGGCCGCGTTGGCTGACGCCGCAGGCAAGCTGCGTGAGGCCTGGGGTGCCAGCGTCGACACGCTGCTGGTGGATCTCGAATCCGAAGCCGAGCGCGCCGACGTGGCGCCGCGCGTTCAGGAACTGTTCGGCCGCGCCGACGTGCTGATCAATAATGCCGGCTTTGTCGGCGACAGCAATCTGACTGGCTGGGTAGTCCCGTTTGAACAGCAGGAAATCTCGACCTGGCGCCGCGCCGTCGAAGTCAACCTGACCGCTGCGTTTCATTTGTCGCAAGTGATGACGCCACTGCTGCGCGCAAACGCCAGGGGCTCCATCATCAACGTCAGCTCGATCTACGGTGTCGTCGGTCCGGACATGTCTATTTACGCAGGAACCGCGATGGGCAACCCCGCTGCCTATGCCGCAAGCAAGGGTGGACTGGTGCAGACGACACGCTGGCTGTCCACGGTGCTGGCACCGCAGATTCGCGTCAATTGCATCAGCCCGGGCGGTATCGCCAGAAATCAGCCACAGGAATTTTCCGAACGCTATATCCAGAAGACGCCGATGCAACGCATGGGCACAGAAGAAGATTTCAAAGGTGCGATCGCCTACTTCGCCAGCGATCTGTCGGCCTGGGTGACGGGCGAGAACCTGATGATTGATGGTGGGTGGACAGCATGGTAAAACCGGTTTTCATCATCGCCGAAGCGGGCGTCAATCATAACGGCGACGCTGATCTGGCATTACAGCTGGTCGACACCGCCGCCGCATGCGGCGCCGACGCCGTCAAGTTCCAGACGTTCTCAGCCGACAAGCTGGTGCGCCCCGGCGCGGAAAAAGCCGAATACCAGAAGCGCGAGACCGGCGCCGGCGATCAGCACTCCATGTTGAAGGCGCTGGAAATGTCGGAAGATCTGCATCGCCGGATCGTCGCGCGCTGCCTCGAGAAAGGCATTGAGTTCATGTCGACGCCGTTCGACGAAGAGGCGGCCGACTTCCTTGTATCGCTCGGCATGCAGCGCATCAAGGTTCCCTCCGGAGAGATCACCAATGAACCGTTCCTGCGCTTCCTTGCCGCCAAGGGCGTGGCGATGATCGTATCGACAGGGATGGCCGACATGCAGGAAATCCGTCGCGCCGTCGAAGTAATTGCGCAGACTCGCGACCAGCACGGTTTCACGGAACCGTTGGCGGATGTCCTCACAATCCTGCACTGCACCTCCAACTATCCGGCGGCATGCAGCGACGTCAATTTACGTGCAATGAGTTCGATTGCGACGGAGACCGGTGTGCCTGTCGGCTACTCCGATCACACGCTCGGCATCTCGGTGTCGACGGCGGCCGTGGCTTTGGGTGCTACCGTCATCGAGAAACATTTCACGCTCGACCGCAACATGCCGGGCCCCGATCACAAGGCTTCGCTCAGCCCGGAAGAATTGACCCAGCTTATCGGACAAATCCGTGATGTCGAGCAGGCATTGGGGTCCTCACTGAAGCGTCCGACGGCATCCGAACTTCCGGTGCGCGAACTGGTTCGCCGCAGCGTGACGCTGGTCGCCCCCTTGCGCGCAGGCGCGACGATCCGGCGCGAAGACATCTCCCTGCTGCGCCCCGGCACCGGCATCGCGCCACGCCACATCGACGAGGTCATCGGCAAGGTGATCCTCAAGGATACGTCGGCAGGCACGACATTGCAGTGGCAGGACCTGGAATGATGCGCAAGATCTGCTACATCACCGGCACGCGCGCCGATTTCGGCCTGATGCAGTCGACGCTGGAATTGATCGACAAGGCGCCCGGCCTGGAGCTGTCCCTCATCGTCACGGGCATGCATCTGCTGGAAGAATACGGTTCGACGATTCAGGACATCGAGGCCGCCGGCTTCAAGATCGCCGCCACGGTTGCGGTCGGCGCGCACTCTTCCGGCGCCGCGATGGGTCGCAACATCGGAATCATGATCTCCGGGTTCATCGATGCGCTTGAAAGTGCACGCCCTGATGTCGTCATGCTGCTGGGCGACCGCGGCGAGATGCTGGCGGGAGCGATCGCGGCCATCCATCTCAATATTCCGATTGTGCACGTACACGGCGGCGAGCGCTCCGGCACTGTCGATGAACCTGTGCGCCACGCCATTTCAAAGTTGTCCCACCTGCACTTCACGGCGACGACGGATGCTCGTGAACGCTTGATTCGCATGGGAGAGAATCCTGCTGACGTGTACGTCACCGGCGCTCCCGGGCTGGACGGCCTGACGGATATGGCCAAGGCAACACGAACAGAATTGCTGGAATCTGCCGGTCTTGATCCGGCGCGACCCTTCGCCCTGATGGTCTATCATCCCGTACTGCAGGAAGCCGAAGCGGCGGGCACGGCCGCCGAGTCGATCCTTGCCGCCATGGCCGCGGGCGGCGTCCAGATCGTTGCCCTGAAACCCAACTCCGACGCGGGCAGCGACGGCATCCGCAAAGTATTGGAACAACACGCTTCGGACGCTAACCTGCGCGTCTTTACGCATTTTCCGCGCACGCGGTTTGTTGCCTGGATGGCGGCAGCTGAAGTCATGGTCGGCAATTCGAGTGCGGGCATCATCGAAGCTGCGTCTTTTGGCACACCTGTCATCAACATCGGATCGCGGCAGCATTTGCGCGAACGCAATGCCAACACCGTGGATGTGCCCACCGACGAGACCGCGATCAGCGCGGCATTGGTCCATGCCCTGCATCAAGGCCGCCGGCCGCTGCAGAATGTCTATGGCGACGGCAGCGCCGGCTTGCGCATTCTGCAACTGCTCAGTGAAACCGATCTGAACGCGGCCATGTTGGCAAAGTCCAATGCCTACTGACCTCGTTTATCTTCTTGGTGCAGGCGGCCACGCCAAGGTGGTGATTGACGCTTTGCATGAGATGCAGTTCGACATGCGGCAAGTGCGACTCAGGGACGATGCCGTCGCAAGGCGCGGCGACGACATCCTGGGGCTGGAAATTGACGCACCCGCGATCATCGCGTCGATGTCGGGAAGCCGCTACCACCTTGCCATCGGAAGTTGCACCGCACGGCTGCAACTGAGCGGGAAGCTGGAAGCCCTTGGGATGCGCGCTTTGGCGATCATTCATCCGGCTTCCGTAATTTCGCGCCATGCGCAGATTGCCGATGGCGCGTTCATCGCCGCACGCGCCATCATCGGGCCGGCCGCACGCATCGGCAAAAGCGTCATCGTCAACCATGGCGCCGTCGTCGACCACGATTGCGTGGTAGGAGACTTTTCACATATCGCGCCCAATGCCACTCTGGCAGGCAATGTCCGCATCGGCGCAGGTGTTCTGATCGGCGCCGGAGCAAATATTCTTCCCGGGGTCGAGATCGGTGATGACGCCGTCATCGGCGCCGGAGCAGTAGTCGTTTCAAATGTCGAGGCGGGACAAGTCCAAGTCGGAATACCTGCGAAAAAATTAAAAGGGAAGTAACGTGTTCAACATACAAAACGTATCAGTAAGTCGCAGCACCACGCTGCGAGAAGCCTTGCTCGCGCTCAACAATACCGCCATCGGCCTGCTGCTCCTGCTGGACGAAGAGCGGCGCCTGGATCGGACCGTCACCGACGGCGATATCCGTCGCCTGCTGCTCGACGGTGCGCAGCTGGACGATACGCTGGCAAAACTGGCGAAAATCCAATCCCTCACCGTTCCCAAGAGCGCGTCGCGCCGGGAGGCGCTCGACCTGATGAACAAGCACGTCATCAATCATCTGCCGGTGGTCGACGACGACGGCAAGCCGGTCGACATCCTGGACCGTCGCGTGATTGATGAACAGATCCTGTTGTCGACGCCGCACATGGGCAGCACCGAACGTGAGTTCGTGGAGGAAGCATTCCGCACGAACTGGATTGCGCCGCTCGGACCAAACGTCGACGCCTTTGAGAGCGAGCTGGCCGAATTGGTGGGCATCAAGCACGCGGCCGCCTTGTCCTCGGGTACCGCGGCCATTCATCTGGCGCTGCAATTGATGGGCGTGGGCCGCGGCGACAAGGTCTTCTGCTCAACGCTGACGTTTGCCGCGAGCGCCAATCCGATCGTGTATCAGGGCGCGGAACCCGTTTTCATCGACTCTGACGACGTCAGCTGGAACATGTCTCCGGCCGCGCTGAGAAAAGCATTCGAAACTGCTGCTGCCGAAGGCTGGAAACCCAAGGCCGTCATCGTCGTCAATCTTTACGGGCAGAGCGCAGATATCGACAGCCTGCAGGCCATCTGTGACGAATATGGTGTCGAGATATTGGAGGACGCGGCGGAATCGCTCGGAGCCTACTACAAAGGCCGCGCCAGCGGCACCTTCGGCCGCCTCAGCGTCTATTCGTTCAACGGCAACAAGATCATCACCACTTCCGGTGGCGGCATGCTGGTCTCGGATGACGCCGAATTGATTGCAAAAGCCCGCTTCCTGGCGACGCAGGCGCGCGATCCGGCGCCGCATTACCAACACTCGCAAATCGGCTTCAACTACCGCATGAGCAATATCCTCGCGGGCGTCGGACGAGGCCAGTTGAAGGTGCTCAAGGAACGCGTCGAAGCGCGCCGGGCCGTGTTCAAGGCCTACAAGGATGCCTTCAGCGACATCGCCGGCATCACCTGGATGCCGGAACCCGAATGGAGTTATTCAACTCATTGGCTGACCGTGTGCACGGTTGATCCCGCCATGGGAATCACCAGCGCCGAACTGATTGCCAAACTGGCCGGCGAATTGATTGAAGCCCGTCCGGTCTGGAAGCCTATGCATCTGCAGCCGGTGTTTTCCGAATGCCGCTATTTCGCGCACTCGGAAGAATCGGTTTCCGATCGCCTGTTCTCCCAAGGCGTTTGCCTGCCGTCTGGATCGAACATGACGCCGGAACAGATTCAACGCATTGTGGCAACAATCCGCAGCCATCTTTAAGATTCATTCAGGAAAAAAAACGGGCCTCACGGCCCGTTTTTTTTGCCCGTCACAAGCTGGGTCTCAACTATTTACGCGCGCGTAAATCAAATCCACGAAGTCTTCCGGCGCAACATATCCCGTCACCAGCTCACGCAAGATATCGCGGATGGCCTCAACATCATTGCCGTCCACTGCATGTCCCAATTCCAGCAGTTTCTGCGCCAGCGTATCCCATGGCAAAAACGCTTCATGCGCCTTCATGATGCGCGGATGCGTCGTCGACTGCGGATTTGCGCCGATCAACAACTCCTCATAGAGCTTTTCTCCCGGCCGCAAACCCGTCACCTTGATCTCGATGTCGCCATCAGGATGTTCTTCATCCTTGACCACCAGACCGGACAATTCGATCATCCGAAAAGCCAGGTCGACGATCTTGACTGGTTCGCCCATGTCCAGAACGAATACATCCCCGCCTTCTGTCATCGCCCCAGCCTGTACGACGAGTTGGGCGGCTTCCGGAATCGTCATGAAATACCGCGTCACTTCCGAGTCCGTCACCGTCACCGGGCCGCCGTCCTTGATCTGGCGCCGGAACAAAGGCACAACGGAGCCCGACGAACCGAGCACATTGCCGAACCGCACCATTGCGAAGCGCGTGTTGTTCGCCACGGGAGCCGCAGTAGTTCCGGCATCTCGGAACGCCACCAGCTTCGTGGTTGCCAGCGCCTGCAAAATCATTTCCGCCAAGCGCTTGCTCGCGCCCATCACATTGGTCGGACGAACCGCCTTGTCGGTACTGATCAGCACAAAATCCGTTACACCGCTTTCCACTGCGGCGCGCGCCAGATTGTAGGTTCCGAACACATTGTTCTTGATGCCCTCTGCAGGATTCTGCTCGACCAGGGGAACATGCTTGTATGCCGCCGCGTGATAGACGGTTTGCGGCTTCCAGGCGTTGCATATTTCCAACAGCCGATCGTAGTGACGAACGCTCCCCAGCAGGGGGATCAGTTCTGTTGTGACGCCCAGCTCTGCCGCACGCGCCGACAAGTCGGCGTGAATCTTGTACAGGCTGTACTCACTATGTTCCAGCAGGATCAGTTTGGTCGGTCCGACGGCAATGATCTGACGGCACAATTCACTGCCGATGCTGCCGCCCGCGCCGGATACCATCACCACACTGCCGCTGATGTTGCGGCTCATCAGTTCCGGATGCGGCGGCACCGGTTCGCGTCCCAGCAAATCGGTAATATCAAGTTCATGGATGTCGGAAACGCCAACTTTACCTTGCGCCAGTTCGACGATATCCGGCAACGACCTGATATGCACCTTCTGCTTGCGCAGGCTCTCCAGTATTTCATTGCGACGCGCTCGGCTGATGGCCGGCATCGCCAGCAATACGTCGCTGACCATGTGCTTGGCAATCAGAGCACTCACCTTGTCCGGCGAATGGACGACACAACCGTTGATCGTACGGCCCGCCAGATGCGGATCGTCGTCGATGAATCCGACCAGTTTCAGGTTTTTTTGCTGCTGCAACGCATCCGCAATCTGGGCACCTGCGGCGCCTGCGCCGTAGATCAACAGGCGCGACTCCACCGGCGTGCGCCGATCGGCACGCACCCGCCCGAACCAGACACGGGCGAACGCCCTGCTGCTGGCGATTAGAACAAACAGAATCAAAGGCTGCAACAAACCGACCGAGCGCGGCACATTCGGCAGTCCGAGCCATAGCAACAACGGGAACAGCACTGCGCAATACACGCCGATGGCCTTGCCTATGGTCATCATGGCGGCGATGCCGGTGTAGCGGAATACTGCCTTGTACAGTCCGAAGCGCGAAAAGACAATAAGCCCAAGTACTACGGCGAGAAGGTAGACATGTTGCTGGTAACCGCTGGGAAGGGAGATCGAATCCAGTCGCAGGCCGAATGCGCACCACGTGGCGATCAACGAGAGAACGACATCGAGCAGGGCAACAATGTATTGCTTTACGCGACGCGAAAGCAAGTTCAGTTTATTTAGCATCAAATTCTTACTACAAAGATAGATCAGTGCGTAGGCAAATCAGTGCAGATCAGTGCGTAACGCCATCGCGTTTTATTACTTTTTCGAGCGTCAGCCACAGGATGCGCAGGTCGAATGCAAAATTGCCGGCCTTCATGTATTCGACATCCAGTCGCACCTTCTCCGGAATCGGCAATTCATCACGGCCGTTCACTTGCGCCCATCCGGTCAAACCAGGCAGCAGCTTGTGCACGCCGAATTCCGAGCGCATCTGGATCAGATCCATCTGATTGGACAGTGCCGGCCTCGGCCCGACCAGACTCATGTCGCCTTTCAGGATGCTCCAGATCTGCGGCAACTCATCAAGGCTGGTCTTGCGCAGGAAACTGCCTATCGGAGTCAGATGAGCAGCAGGATTGGTCAGCAAATGCGTGGCAACCGCAGGAGTTCCTATCTCCATGGTCCGAAATTTGGGCATCCTGAATATCTTGTTATCCTTGCCGACGCGATCGGACCAATAGATGGCTGGCCCGCGCGAGGTCGCGCGCACCAGCACCGCAATTATCGACATCGGCACTATCAGGAAAACAATCCCAATTACGGCACTCACAAAATCAAAGGCTCTTTTCATCTTGGTCTTGTTTCAAATCGGCGCGCCTGTCTTCACAGCTTCCTTTTGCAGCATTTTTCTCCATGCCGCGTGGAACGATGTTTTTTGCCGCCGATCATGCATTTTCACTAACATTTAACAAAAGATCATCGCAACAATTGCCAATGATTTTCATCAGACCCATTCTTGATTTGTCTAATTGTGTCAGAACGGGGACCGCTCAAGAGGATACTACGTTCGTGCTCCAAAACCCAACATTCCGTGCCTTTATGTAACAATCTGCATGTTGCCGTCTCATCTGTTAAAAAAGTTACCCATTATCATCATTTTCGCTAAAAGTATGATTTCCCTGCACCCAGGCGAGCATATTCCGGCCGATATGAGGCACCCTGAAAATCCCAGCCAATTACATGCCAACAACAATGCCGCAAGCCAGCCCCGCGTTTAGTAGATTGTCGGCAATAGCCACCTTCGAGAGCTTTTTTATGTTGCTACCAGCACACCACAGAGGATTTGCTGTAGCAAAACATGTCATGCATGTAAATCGGCAAGGCTGCCAACAAATACAGGAATCGTAAATTGCGTTATTCATTTCCCCTAGCATTCATGGCGAATACCTTCGCCATGACTGTCCTGCTGATCGCGCTCGGCCTGACCAAAAATCCTAGCATGGCCGCCGAAGTCGGCGTTGTCCAGGCCGTGACCCTGGCTCTGCTTTACGCATTTTCCGCCAATGCGCGCAGCCTGATCCTCAACGGCGTCTCGGGCGTGTCCGCGCATTCAGTCCTGCTGGTTCGCTGCCTGCTGCTGTTGCCGCTGGCGGCGGCATGCTACTGGCTCAGCGTCGATGTCGCCAAGATTGAACTGGCGCTGGCTCTTATCCTGATCCTGCGCCGTTGCATCGAATGGCTCGGCGAAGTTCACCTGAGCGAAATGGAACGGCTGGAGCATCACAGCTTCGCGCGCAACTACGTGCTGTTGCAATCCATCCTGCTCGCCGTGCTGCTGGTCTGGCTGCTTGCCGATCTTCCTTACAGGCTGGTGGCCCTGTTCATATGGGCTGCGGCGCCTCTCTTGATGAGCGGCGGTTTCCTTTTCCGTTTGCTGCTGTCGAAACAACCGAAGATCAGCGGCAGTTCGCTCCGCAAATTGTTGCCTAACCTCGGCTCCACGGCCATCATCGGCATTACGGTCTATATCTTCCGCCTGCTGATCCTGCTGGTTGCCGGCAAGCAGACCGCCGGAGATTTATATACCGCTTTTGCCATTGGCGGGGTCACCGGCTCCGTGTTCGCCAACGCACTCGGCGCCAGCGCTGCACTGCACGAACAGCGCAGCGGGAAGTCGCATTTGCCCGGCCCGCTGCGCTATGCTTTGACCGCATCGGTTTTGCTTGGTGTCGTATTGTTTTGCGCCGCCGCGCTGAAAATGCCGTTCCTGCTCCCGGCCGGGAAAACGTTTTTCTTCTGGGAAGCCACCGGATTGTCGCTGATCGGCGGCTTCATCATGGTGAAGGCACAGCAAATCCGCTTCCGCCTGCTGCAGCACGACAGCGATCACGACGTGTTCGGGCCGGACGTGCTCATCAACATCCTGGCATTCACGTCGGTGCCGTTCGCGTTCTATATTTTTGGAGAGCGCTCGCTGGTCGCCCTGTTCCTGCTCAGCGCGATCATGTCTTACGTTTTTTACCGCAGTGCCCGAAAAGAAACCTTCGGGTTTTCAGTCGACAGGATTTATTCACCTGCCGTCTATAAGACCATTCGATTCGCCATCCCCTTTTTCCTGCTACTTCCGCTGTTTTTCCAACTGAGCAAGGGCATCTTCATGGATACCACCGGAGGCTTTTCCGGTGACGGGACCTTGAAGAACCTGCCGCTTCCCGTCTCGATCATGGCATGTGCGGCAGGCATATTGCTGCTGAGGACGTATCGGCGTGCGTCGTTGTCGTTCGGCTATATTTTCCTCACCTGCGCGTTGATGGCGATGTCATCAATCATCCTTACTCAGGATTCTCCCTCGCAACAACAGGCCAAGTTCATCCTGCTGATCCAGTTCACGTTGCCGATGTTTGCATTGGTGCTTGGGCAGGTATACGAACCGCTCAGCCGCAAACTCGAAGACGATGCGCATGCAAAGGCCTTCCTCTGGCTGTTGTTTGCGACGGTGCCGCTGCAGCTTTATCTCTCGCATCGAAACGGACTCAGATTCCTTACTCCCGATCTGGGCTTGTTCGCTGTTTATCAGTACCTGCAATATGTCCCCGTCATTTTCGTGGCGGCATATCTGCTGGCGCTTTTCACGTTGTGGGCCAATCCAGCCTACCGAATCGCGCTTTGCATAGCGACATTATTCATGGCGATCTATGTCCCGGCATCGACCTCGTTCCTCGCCATTTCATTGTTCATCTTCGGGTTGGCGACGTTTGTGGTTTTTCCTTCCAAGGCAACCACCAGGAAAATTCCCGCCTTGCTTTTCATTCTGGCCATGCTGTCGAGCTGGACGTATTATCAGTATGAAAAAAAGGAGGTCGCATTCAAGTTCGGCACGATCTCGGATGACGTAAAAAATCTTTCCCAGCCCGCTCCTGCGGCCCCGGCTCAGTCCGCGCAGACCTCCCCGCCTTCCACCAGCACGACTGTGGCCAATGGACGTATCACGCTTCCCACCAATATTGCGCAACGGCTTTACTGGTGGACGTATTACGCGACCAACGCGACGGCCAGCGCAAAAAGCTTTTTCATCGGCAACAGCGTCGTCCCTGACCGCACGCAATATCCGAGTGCACACAATTACTATCTGGACTTCATCTATAACTTCGGCGCGATCGCATTGATACCGACGATGCTGTTGCTTGGAGCGACCGTAATCAACCTCGTACGGCAACGGCGCCAGCTTCTTCAGTCTCCATCGTTGATGGTGCTCAGTCTGGTGGTGATCTTCCTTCTGGTGGCGGACAATGCGCTGAAAGTCAGCCTGCGCCAGCCATATAGCGGCATATTCACCTTCTTCTTATGGGGTGTGCTGCTTACCAGGCTGCAGCGCCTGAAAGACGGAAGCACGGAAAATATTTCCCACGACGTTGCAGCCAATGCCACCGACATGTCTGAGTCATGAAAGGTACCTACGCCATCGGCGACCTCCAAGGCTGCGACCAGCAGCTGCAAAACCTGCTCGACCTGATCGGCAAAACCGCTCCCGACGCCGACCTGCTGTTCGTCGGCGACCTGGTCAACCGCGGGCCGCATTCGCTGGCCACGCTGCGCCATTTGCGCGCTCTGGGCGACCGCGCGCGCGCAGTTCTGGGCAACCACGACCTGCATCTGCTGGCGGTGTCGCAAGGCATCCGCCCGCTCCATGCCACCGACACCTTGCACGACATCCTGATCGCCCCTGACCGCGACGAGTTGCTTGACTGGGTGCGCCATCGTCCGTTGGCGCTGTTAGAGAACGGCCATCTGCTGTTTCACGCCGGGGTGTTGCCGGAGTGGGATGCCGACAAAGTCATGTCGCTGGCGCATGAAGTCGAAACCATGCTGCGCGGCCCCGACTGGGTCGACTTCCTGCGCCAGATGTACGGCAACGAACCGGCCGTGTGGAGCGACGATTTGCAGGGCCATGACCGGCTGCGCTGCATCATCAACACGCTCACGCGCATCCGCTTTTGCCGGCCCGACGGCGGCATCGATTTCACGATCAAGGAAGGCGCCGGCGCTGCGCCTGAAGGTTACCTGCCATGGTTCGACATGCCGGGACGCAAGACCGCCGACGTCACCTGCGTGTTCGGACATTGGTCGGCATTGGGATTGACGCTGCGCCCCAATCTGATCGGCCTTGATACCGGTTGCGTGTGGGGCGGCAAGCTTACTGCGGTGCGGCTTGAGGACCGGGCTCTGTTCCAGGTGGATTGCCCGCAGACGCTGAAGCCGGGTTGAGGTCTTCCGGCAGATAGCCGAGTCCGTCGGCGACCACCTTGCGCGCCGCCACCGCCAGCTCGCGGCGATGCGCGCCCTCAGTGGGGATGCTCGGCAATTGCGTCAACTCAGCCGTGATCGCGCCAGCCTGCAACACCGCCAGGATACTTTCCACAATGGTCGTGTCGCCGATGAAGTCGGCGGCGGAATGGTAATTGCCCTGCGCGTCCAGATAGCGCAACGCGTACGGCTGCACCGGCACTTTGGCGTCCAGCGCCGCTTCGAACAGATTGGCATGGAACGGCAACAGCTTGCCTTGTGCGGCAGTCGTACCTTCCGGGAAGAAGGCCACGCGGTCGCCCGCTTCGATGCTTTCCACGATGCCCTTGAAGATGCGGCGCACGTCGCTGGCCTTGCCGCGCGAGATGAAAATGGTGCCGGTCTTGGCGCACAGCCAGCCGATGAAGGGCCAGCTGCGGATGTCCGACTTCGCCACGAAGCGGCACGGCTGCATCGAGTTCACCACGAAGATGTCGAGCCACGAAATGTGATTGGCGACGATCAGCGCACGCGGCGGCGCCGGCGTACCGGGCAGCGCGCGCACCACCAGCTTGATGCCGCAGATGCCCAGCAGCTGATGCGACCAGCGGCGGATATGGCCTTCCCGGCGCGCCGGTCCGATCAGGGGAAAGATGAAGGCGCAGATCGCCATGCCGACGAACAGATGCACCACCATGCGCAACACGCGGAAAACAAGCATGGATCTTCCGTAATTAACGTTCGAACGCGACGTGACCCGACACGATGGTCGCCTGGACCTGGCCGCTCAGCTCGTAACCGAGGAAAGGCGTGTGCTTGCCCTGGCTGGCCAGCGCTTTCGCTTCAACGACCCAGCGCGTCTTCGGATCGAAGATGCAGACGTCGGCGACGTCGCCCACCTTCAGGCTGCCGGCCGGCAGACGCGCCACGCGCGCTGCGTCGGTAGTGACTTTGGCGACCGCCCTGCTGACGGCGTCAGGCGCGCCGGCGTCTTCCGCCCACTTGAGCGACAGCGACAGCAGCAGTTCCAGACCGGTTGCGCCCGGCGAAGCTTCGCCGAACGGCAGCAGCTTCTCGTCGTCGTCGACCGGGGTGTGGTCGGAGCAGATCGCGTCGACCGTGCCGTCCAGCAGCGCCGCACGGATCGCGTCGCGGTCGCGTTGCGAACGGAACGGCGGATTGACGCGCGCGTTGGAATCGAAGAAGCCGATGTCCATGTCCGACAAATGAATGTGATGGGCGCCGACGTCGCAGGTGACCGGCAAGCCCTCTTTTTTCGCCGCGCGCACCAGTTCAAGCCCCGCTGCCGACGACATGCGGCACAGGTGGACGCGCGCGCCGGTGGAGCGCACCAGTTCGAAGATGGTGTAGAGGGCAATCGTTTCCGACATCACCGGCACGCCCGACAAACCCAGGCGCGACGCCGCCGGACCGCTGTGCGCGATGCCGTGGCGACCGAGGTGCGGATCCTGCGGACGCAGCCACACGGTGTAGTCGAAGGTCTTGGCGTATTGCAGCGCGGACAGCAGCACCGTGGTGTCCAGCACCGGCTCGTCGGCTTGCGAGAAACCGACGCAACCTGCCTCGGTCAGTTCAGCCATTTCAGTCAGGGCTTTGCCCTTGAGGCCCATGGTCAATGCGCCCAGCGGATACACGTGCGCCTGGTTGAGCGACTTGGCGCGATGCTTGAGCATTTCCACCAGGCCGGGTTCATCGAGCACCGGATCGGTGTCGGGCGGGCACAGCAGGCTGGTCACGCCGCCTTGCATCGCCGCCTGCATCTCGGATTCCAGCGTGGCCTTGTATTCGTAGCCCGGCTCGCGCAGGCGCGCGCTCAGGTCGACCAGGCCGGGAGCAACCACCAGGCCGCTCGCGTCAATGGTCTTGTCGGCGCTGAAGCCGGCCGGCGCCTGGCCGATGCCGGCAATTTTGCCGTCGGCCACGAACACGTCTTGTTGCGCGTCGATGTTGTTGGCAGGATCGATCAGTCTGCCGTTCTTGATGTGCAGTTTCATGCGCTTATTCCACTCTTGTCCGCGTTGCGTCTGTTGAATTCGTTGTCACTCAGTTTCCTGCGACGATGCTCATCACCGCCATGCGCACCGCGATGCCGAAGGTCACCTGCGGCAGGATCACGGCTTGCGATCCGTCGGCCACGGCGGAGTCGATCTCGACGCCGCGGTTCATCGGCCCCGGATGCATCACGATGGCGTCCGGCTTGGCCAGCGCCAGGCGTTCCGGCGTCAGGCCGTAGCTCTTGAAGAACTCCTGCGCCGACGGCAGCAGCGCGCCGCTCATGCGTTCGTTCTGCAGGCGCAGCATGATGATGACGTCGACATCCTTCAAGCCCTCTTCCATGTTGTGGAAGACGCGCACGCCCATCTGCTCCAGACCGTTCGGCAGCAGGGTGCGCGGACCGATCGCGCGCACTTCCGGCACGCCCAGCGTGGTCAGGCCGTGGATGTCGGAACGCGCCACGCGGCTGTGCAGGATGTCGCCGACGATGGCCACGCGCAGGTTGGTGAAATCCTTCTTGTAGTGACGGATCGTGTACATGTCGAGCAGGCCCTGCGTCGGATGCGCATGACGGCCGTCGCCGGCGTTGACCACGTGCACGTGCGACTGCTTCGTGTCGATCAGATGCTTGGCGATCAGGTAAGGCGCACCTGACTGCGAATGGCGCACCACGAACATGTCCGCGTGCATCGCTGCCAGGTTGTCGATGGTGTCGAGCAGCGACTCGCCCTTGCTGGCGCTCGAAGCGGAGATGTTGAGATTGATCACGTCTGCCGACAGACGCTTGGAGGCGATCTCAAACGTTGTGCGGGTGCGCGTGGAGTTCTCGAAGAACAGGTTGAACACGCTCTTGCCGCGCATCAGCGGCACCTTCTTCACTTCACGGTCGCCGATGCTGACGAAGGACGAAGCGGTGTCGAGGATGTTGGTGATGATGGCTTTGGGCAGACCTTCGATGGTCAGCAGATGTTGCAGTTCGCCGTTCTTGTTCAGTTGTGGATTAAGCATGGACCACCGTCAGGGAAAATCGGCCGTCGTCGGCGCGTTGCAGTTGCAGGGATTGATCGTCGGCCAGCGCAATCGTCTCGGCCAGGAAGTCGGCGGCGATCGGCAGCTCGCGCCCGCCGCGGTCGACCAGCGCCGCCAGCAGGATGCGCGCCGGACGGCCGTAGTCGAACAGCTCATTGATTGCGGCGCGCGTGGTGCGGCCGGTGTAGAGCACATCGTCGACCAGCACGATGGTCGCGCCTTCGACGTCGAAACCGATCTGGCTCGGCTTGACGTCGGCACGCAGGCCCTTCTCGGCAAAGTCGTCGCGATAGAAGGACACGTCGATGAAGCCGAGCCGGTCGTTCAGCTGCAGCTCTGTGGCCAGGCGTTCAGCCAGCCAGGCGCCGCCGGAATGGATGCCGACGATGGCGACCTGCTCGACGCCTTGCAAACCGGCTTTGACCTGCTGCGCCAGCCTGGCGTACAGCGCTTCCGCATCCAGCGGCGGGAGAGTGTTAGTTGTGCTCATGGGTATCGTCAAAATATTGCTGCAAAATGATGGCGGCAGCCTCGTCGTCGATATGCTCGCCGCGGCGCTGTTCGATGACGGCCGACGAATAACGCTCGTCCACCAGCACGGTTTCGACGCCGAAGCGTCCGTGCAATTGATTGGCGAAACGTCGGCAGCGTACGGTCATTTCATGCTCGGCCCCGTCCGGATGGCTGGGCAGGCCGACGATGCAGCGTGCCGGCGTCCACTCGCTGATCAGCTTGCCGAGTTCGGCGAACTTGGCGTCGTTGGTGGCCGCACTGATGATGGTGAGCGGCTGGGCTTGCTTGATCAGGGTATTGCCGATTGCCACGCCGATGCGCTTTAAGCCGAAGTCGAAGGCCAGGAGCGTTTCCACGACGTCCCGTTCAGGCGCGGCCGAAATCGCCGCTGAGCATGACGGGATCAATACCCAGCAAGGCCAGCGCGGCGGTGAAGCGCTGCTCCACCGGCAAGTCGAAAATGATGGACGGATCGGCCTTGACCGTAAGCCAGCCGTTGCGGCCGAGTTCTTCTTCCAACTGGCCGGCGCTCCAGCCCGAACAACCGAGGCTGACCAGCACCTGCTCCGGACCGTCGCCATGGGCGACCGCTTCCAGCACGTCCTTGGAGGTGGTCAGCGAAATGCCGTCGGTCACCTGCAGGGTCGACGAAAACTGGTCCATCGCGCTATGCAGCACGAAGCCGCGCTCGACCTGCACCGGCCCGCCGAACATGACCTGGCTGCGGTACAGCTCCGGCTTGGCTTCGGGTGTGTCGTGGATGATTTCCAGCTTGAGATTGATGCGATCGAACAGGACATCCATGGTCATGTCGGTCGGCTTGTTGATGACCACGCCGAGCGCGCCGTTCTGGTTGTGTTCGCACAGATAGACGACGGTGCCGCCGAAAACAGGGTCCAGCATCGACGGCATTGCGATCAGGAAATGATCGGTCAGATCGAGCTCGGCCTTGAGCGGCGCGGCTTGTTCCTCATTGGCAACAATATCGGCGGATTCCGGCGCGAGGGCTGCAGCGTCGGAACGGTTGGCGGGAGGGGCATTGCGTCGCTTGATCATGCCCGCCATTTTAGCAGTTTTAGCGCTGGCCCCCAAGCCGATCCGACGCCACGGCTAGTCCTCCAGCAGGCGCCTGGTGGCGGCGCGCGCCTCGCGGCCCAGCTCAACCAGATCGACGCCGGCAATGACGTCGTCCTCAACCACCGCCCTGCCGGCCACGTACAAGGCCTTCAGGAAGGGCCGCCCGCCCCCTACCACGGGCCCCAGCGCCGGATCGTGCAGACCGAAATAGCGCGGGTCGTCGAGACGGTACAGGGCGATGTCGGCCTGTTGCCCGACCTGCAATCCGTCGAGGCCGCCAAGGCCGAGCACCTTTGCCCCGCCGGTGCTGCCCCAGCGCACTACATCTTCCACCGTCGCCGCGTCGGCGCCGCCTTCGAAGCTGCCGCCTGCATAGGCCGGCGTCGCCTCCTGGCCGCGCCGTGCGCGTTGCATCAGCCACGCCGCGTGGGTCTCCGACAGCATGTCGGCTGCCTCGTTGGAGGCCGCGCCGTCGACGCCGATGGAGACCGGCACGCCGGCCTCTTCCAACTGGCGAATCGGCGCGATGCCGCTGCCGAGCCTGCCGTTGCTCTGCGGACAGTGAGCGATACCGGTGCCGGTCTCGCCCAGCAGGGCGATTTCCGCGGCATCCAGCTTGACCAGGTGGGCGAACCAGACGTCGCTGCCGAGCCAGTCGCAGCGCTCGGCAAATTCCACCGGCGTGCATCCGTGCTTGCCGTGCGCGGTGTCCTGGTAACCCACGGTTTCCGACAAATGGCTGTGCAGACGCACGCCGGCCCGGCGCGCGAAACCGGCCATGGTGCGCAGCTCTTCCGGCGTCGCCGAATACAGCGGCGTGGTCGGCGCCATCACGACGCGGCGCATCGCCGCCGGCGACGGATCGTGGTAGAGCTTGATCAGGCGCTCCATGTCGCCAAGGTAGCCGTCCAGCGTCTCGGGCCGCAATGCCGTCGGCAACTCAGCCTCCAGCTGACGCGTCTGCGTCGCGCCGCCGCGGCACAGCACGAAGCGCACGCCGAGCGCTTCGGCTTCTTCGAACAAGATCGCCGACGTGTCGTAGGGCATGCCGGGGTAATACAGATAGTTGTGATCGGCCACGGTGCCGCAACCGGAACGCATCAGCTCGACCAGGCCGATGCGCGCGGCAAGACGAAACAGCTTCTCGTCGAATTTGGCGCGGTAGCGATACGGCGTCGCCGCCAGCCATGGCGTCAGTGACGCATCGATGCCGGCCGGATCGCCCTTGAGCATGGACTGGAACAAGTGATGATGCGTGTTCACCCACGACGGATAAGCGATGCAATCGGTGGCATCGACAATCGTCTCGCCCGGCAGGGGCGACAGCTTGCCGATGGCGCCGATGACGCCGTCAACCACGCGGATGTCCGGCCCGGAATGACGGGCCGCCGCACCGGGCAAGCCGGTCATGATGGCGTCGATGTTGCTGATCAAGAAAGAAGTCGTCATTGTCTGCCTATTCGTTTAACCCATTTCGCTTTCATGCCATCCGGCCAGCGCCACGCGCGACAAGGCCGTCATGGCGAGGAACAATACGATCCCGGTCACGGTGATCAGGAACAGCGCCGCAAACAAGCGTGGAATATTCAGTTGAAACCCTGCCTGCAGAATCTGATACGCCAGCCCTGACCCGGTGCCGCCGGTGCCGGCGACAAACTCCGCCACCACCGCGCCGATCAGCGCCAGTCCGCTGGAAATCCGCAAGCCGCCGAAGAAGTACGGCAAGGCGCTGGAGATGCGCAACCGGCGCAGGGTCTGCCAGCGCGACGCCTTGTTCAGCCTGAACAGGTTGAGCAACCCCGGATTGACGCTGCGCAGTCCCAGCGTGGTATTCGAGATGATCGGGAACAGCGCCATGATCGTTGCGCAAATCACCAGCGCGAAGGTCGGTTCCTTGACCCAGATGATGATCAGCGGCGCGATGGCGACGATCGGCGTCACCTGCAGGATGATCGCGTACGGAAAGAGGCTGACCTCGATGAAGCGACTCTGCACGAACACGAAGGCAATCGCCACACCCAGCAGTACCGACAGCAAGAAAGCCATAAACGTAATCTTCAGCGTCACCAGCAGCGAGTCGGACAACAGGCCCCAATCCGCCACCAGCGTCCTGGCAATCACCGACGGTGTCGGCACCAGATAGACCGGCACTTCCAGCGCCACGCAGATCAGTTGCCAGGACAGCAGCAAGGCTACGCCGATCACGAACGGCGCAGCAATGCGCAGGAACTTCGGATTAGTGATGAGCGGAGTCATGCGCCCCTCCTTCCTGGTTTTCTTGATTGGCCAGCGTCAGGTAATCAGACAGTATCTTGCAATAGCCCATGAATTCCGGCGAGATGCGGAAAGCATCGTCGCGCATGCCGCCGGCGCCCGGCGCTTCAATCGGCACGTCGGCAATCACGCGTCCCGGCCGCGCCGCCATCACCACCACGCGGCTCGACAGATACACCGCCTCGTAAATACTGTGCGTGACGAACACCACGGTCAGGTCTTGCTGGCTCCAGATCTTGCGCAGGTCGGCGTCCAGCTTGTTGCGCGTGAACTCGTCGAGTGCGCCGAAAGGCTCGTCCATCAGCAGCAGATTCGGCTGCGTCGCCAGGGCACGCGCAATCGAGGCGCGCATCTGCATACCGCCCGACAGCTCGCGCGGATAGGCGTCATGAAACCGATCCAGTCCCACAAGTTTGAGCGCATCCCGTACGCGCACATCGCTGTCGGTGCGCGGCATGTGCCTGAGGTCGAGCGGCAGACGTACGTTCTGTTCCACCGATGCCCACGGCATCAGCGTCGCTTCCTGAAACACCATCGCCAGCGTGCGATCCGGCGACCCCACCGTCGCCAGATTCTTGCCCCACCAGCGGATGTGACCGTGCGACGGTTCTTCCAGCCCCGCAAACATTTTCAGCAGCGTGCTCTTGCCGCAGCCGGACGGTCCCAGCAGCGAGACGAACTCGCCGCGCCGGATGTCCAGCTTCACCTCGTCCAGCGCGCGGGTGCCGTTGCGATAAGTTTTCTCCACCCGCTGCGCACTGAGCACCGCATCGATGGAGGATGCAGGATCGGCAGCGCCCTGTTCCCATGCCGCCAGTTGCGGCATCGCGTGATCGTCTCGTTTCATCATTGCTCCCGGCCTCTAGTTTCTGCTGCGGAAAACTTCGGTTTCGCCATGCTCGTCCAGCAACTGCAACAGCATGCGGCGCATAATCAGTCCCGGCCGGTCGGACGCCATGTGGAACTCCTGCTTGCGGCGCACGTCGATGCAGGCGTCGGGATCGGTCGCCTCCAGGATCTCGCGGTCTTCCACGAGAATCGGTGCATCCCAGGCGATCAATTCGGCTTCGGTGCAATCCTCTTCGGTGTCGTTGCGGTACAGCCATTGCGCCAGCATGATGGAACCGTCGTCGATCGGCGTGGCGCAGTTGTAGATGATGTGGTGGCGGCCCGAGCCTGGGTACTGGCAACCGAAACGGCGCGAGAACGGCAGGTACCAGCGGTTGAACATGTGGCGCATGGTGGTGTCGTCGGTAGTGCCGGTGACACGGTAGCTGGCCGGCACGTTCTTGATCGGCACCAGGGTTTCCGCTTCGAATCCGTAGTCGGTTTCGTTGATCTCGTACTTCTCCGGCTTGGGCTGGTCGTACAGGCCGAAGGTGCCGCGATGCACGTAGCTGAAATGCGAATTGTCGAAGGAGTTTTCCATCATGCGCAGCGCACTGGTCTCCCAACGCTCGTAGAACTGGAAGATGCGGCGATAACCCGGCATGGTCTCCTCCGGGAAGAACGGGATGTCGCGCAGCGGCTTCTCCAGTGCCACCCACACGTAGCCGTAGCGCTCTTCGCAGTAATACGACTGCACCATCGCGCCGGCCGGCACCGAACCGTCGGCGTTCTGCGGCACGCGCACGCAAGCGCCGGCGCAGTCGAAGGTCCAGCCGTGATAGCCGCAGACGATGTTGCCATTCTCGACAAAGCCTTTCGACAGTTTCGCCGTGCGATGGCAGCAGCGATCCTGCAAGGCCGCCGGCTTGCCCGGCGATTTGAGCCAGACCACGATGTTCTCGCCCAGCAATGTGAACGGCTTGGGACCGTCTTCCAGCATCGAGATCGGCATCACTGCGTACCAGAACTTGCGCAAGACTTTTTGTTTCGTAACCAGCATGGTGCAACTCCTTTAAAACCAGCCGCGTCTTGCTCCTGCAAAGACGTGGCCGAGCAGCCGGCGCGCCATCATGGTCGCCTTCGCCGCGAATTCAATCAGACCAGATTACGACGCCGCAGCCAGTACGCTGGCGGCGCCGAAGGTTTCCTGCACTTTTTGCGCGAGGTAGTCGCCGATGGTGCACGGCGCATAGCGCGCCGGATGCTCGTCGGAACAGCACGAGGGCAGACACGACACCGTCACCGCGTGATCGCCGTCCATGAAAAACGGCAATGAATAGCGCGGCACCGGATTGTCGTTGCGCACGCGATGCGCATTGCTGTGATAAACGTCATTGCTCCAGCGCTGCAGCAAGTCGCCGATGTTGACCACGAAGCTGCCGTGTATCGGTGTCGCGCGTACCCAATCGCCGTCGGCATTGCGCACTTCCAGACCGCCGATGTCGTCTTGCGCAAGGATGGTGACGAGTCCCCAGTCGGTGTGCGCACCGGCGCCGATCTGGTTGTGCTGGGCGTCGGCCGGTTGTGGCGGATAGTGCAGCATGCGCTGCGTGGCGATCGGCGTGCCGAGCGCAAAATTGAAAAAGTCCTCCGGCAATTGCAGCGACAGCGCAATGATCGCCAGCAGTCGCTGCGACAGCGTGCTCATGGCGGCGTGATATTGCTGCGCATGTGCGCGCATGCCGGGCAACTCCGCAGGCCAGAGGTTGTGGCCGTAGCGCAGCACGCCTTGCTGCACATAAGGATGATCCAGCGGCAGATCGGTGCCGAACTGGAAGCCTTCCTTGAGATCGGTCGGACCGTCGTCCAGCGCCTGCGTACCGATGCGTTCATAACCGAAACCTGCCGGCGACAGCGACATGTCGACCGCACGCTTGACTGCAGCGGGCGCGGCAAAGAAACGACGTGCCCAGTCGAACTGGCCGTCGATCAGGCCTTGCGGCACGCCATGATTGACCAGATAGAAGAAGCCGACATCGCGGGCGATCTTGTGGACCTCCCAGGCGACGGCTTCACGCTTGCCGAGGTCGCTTGAAAACGCGTCGGCGAAGTCAATGACCGGCAGGCGCTGCGCGGTCTTGGGTGGGGTGTAGAGAATCATGGCGTCCTCACGCAAATGAACTTCGGACATCCGGTCTGCGCCGATGAAGGACACAGCCCGACGGGCAATCACCAAATCGTCAGAGCATCATGCGCATCAAGGCATTACGTGCATGTCCTTGACGAACTGCGTGGTGTACGCTTTGCGCCAGTCGACGTCGGCTTTCAACAAACCGGTGGCAACCATGGTGTCGTAGGTCTTCTTCCAGCGTTCGTCGGTCATGATGCCGATACCTTGCCTGGCGGCGTCGCCGCCGGTGACGACCTTCAGTTCCTTCAGCTTTTTGACGGCGTAAGCCAGTTGCTCGTCGCCCATTTCCTTGTTGTCTTTCTTGATTAGCGCGTTGCCCGCAGACGGATCTTCCAGATAGCTCTTCCAGCCTTCGGCGGTGGCCTTGACGAAGCGCTTCACCAGATCAGGCTTGGTCGCCACCATCTTTTGCAGCGTAATGATGGTGGTGCCGTAAGGCGGATAGCCTTCCTGTGCAAACAGGAAGAAATTGGCCTTGGCGCCGGTCTTTTCCGCCTGGAACAGTTCCGACGATGGATAGGCTTGCTGAACGATGTTCGGATCGGCGAAGAACGGCTGCAGGTTGAAGGTGTAAGCCTTCGACTGGGCGTCGGTGTAGCCGTACTTGGCTTTCAGCCACGGCCACCAGCTCGATTGTCCGGAGCCGGCCACCAGGATGGTCTTGTCCTTCAGCGCGCCGAGATTGGGCACGTCAGCGTGCGTCATCATGCCTTGCAGATCAGATTGAAAAGAGGTGCCGACGGTCACCAGCGGCAAGCCCTGCTCGATGCCTTTCAATACGGTGAAGTCATAGCCCATGCTGAAGTCGGCCTGGCCGGCCACCAGGATCTGCATGTTGTTAACCTGCGGGCCGCCCATCTTGATGGTGACGTCCATGCCGTACTTCTTGTAGATGCCCTTGGCGACAGCCTGATAGAAACCGCCGTGTTCTGCCTGGGCGTACCAGTTGCTCAGGACGGTGACCTTTTCCTGCGCCTGCACGCCGGCTGCTGCCTGCAACGCCAGTGCGCCTATCATTGCTGCGGCAATGCGGATGAGGGATGTTCGCTTGCTCATGGCCTTCCTTTCAGGTGGGTTGTTGTACTTCAATCGAAAATCAGATATCCAGCACCAGGCGTTCGCTGTGACAGCGCGATACGCAGGGCATCAGGCATCGGTTGGCGGCGCGCTCTTTTTCCGTCAGCACGCTGTCGCGATGATCGGGGATGCCTTCCAGCACACCGGTCTGGCAGCTGCCGCAAAAGCCTTCGCCGCACGAGGTGCCGATAGGCACCCCGGCCGCAGCGGCGGCAGCGACGATGCTTTGTCCCGGCGGCACCATGCAGCGCACACCGGAACGTTGCAGCACGAGTTCGAATACGCGGTCCTGCGTGGCCGACGCATCGCTTGCCGGTGTCGTGGCGGCGAACAGTTCGAAGTGCACGTCGACGTCGCGCCAGCCAAGTTGCGCAGCCTGATCGCGCACCTGTGCAATGAAGGGCGTCGGACCGCAGATATACAAAGGAGTGGTGCGCAGCAAAGGGGCCAGCCGGGCGGCAACGACAACACCGACTTCATCCGCATTCAGACCGAAACTGAAGTGGCAATGCCCGGCCATGGCCGGCTGCGACAACGGGGAGAGAAAGGCCGCGTGCTCCACGCTGCGCGCGAAATAGTGCAATTGCGCGGCGCGTCCGCGACGCAGCAAGTCGGCTGCCATGGCGTAGATCGGCGTAATGCCGATGCCGGCCGCAAACAGCGCGACGGCGTGTTCACTGTCGTGCAAAGGAAAGGCGTTGACCGGCGCCCCGACGATCAGTTGTGTGCCGATGCCGGCTTGTTCGTGCAGCCAGGCTGACCCGCCGCGCGATGCCGCCTCGCGCTTGACCGCGATGCGATAAAAGCCGTCTTCGCCGGGCGTGTTGCACAGGGAATAGCAACGCTCCAGCCCGCCGGGCAGCGACAGCTTGATATGCGCGCCGGGCGTCCACGCCGGCAGGCGGCGCGCATCGTCAGCAGCGAGGTCGAAGACGCGGATATCACGGCCATCGTCACGGACGGACACCACGCGCAGGTTCAGCGGTGCAGCGGTTTGCGCCGCCGTCATGAAAGCGTCGCGCACGGTCGTCATCGCGCGCCTCCGTGAGGAAACAATCGCGCAGCACGGCGTGGAAAATAGTCAGGAGAAAAGGAAGTGCCGCAGCGTGCGGCGAGGGAAATATGGCTTGAGCAGCATGAGTGCGGAGATGGTCGCAGCATTTCTCGTGTCCTATAAATTCACAGGTGCCACCGGTTCATTCCGATGGCGTCACGAGCAATGCCCCACAGTCGATGGTATTTGGATCGACGGCTAGCCGCTTCTACTCAATCTTCAAACTAGCAATCTGCGTGCCATGTCCAACAGACAGGGGATACGCGCTTTTTATTGCCGGACAAATAAAAAGAGGACGGATAAATCCGTCCTCCGTGCAAACAGCTGATCCAAATCAGTGCGAGGGTCCCCAAAAACTGGCGCGAGCATCGGGCCGCCCCTGCTGACTTGTGCGGCTATATAGAGATCAGCCCCAGATCAGACCACGCCGTGCGACTTGAACCATTCGACCGCGCGTTTCCAGCCCTCCTTGGCGTCCGCCTCGACATAGCTCGGACGATAATCGGCGTTGAAGGCATGACCCGAATTCGGGAACACCACGAACTCCGACTTGTTGCCGGTCTTGGCCAGCGCTTCCTTCATCTGCTCCACGGTCGCCACCGGGATGCCGCCATCCTTGCCGCCGTACAGGCCGAGCACCGGTGCTTTCAGCGTCGGCGCGATGTCGATCGGATGCTGCGGCTGCAGCGCCGATTTCTCGCCGACGATGCGGCCGTACCATGCGGCGCCGGCCTTGATCTTCGGATTGCGCGCGCTGTACAGCCAGACGATGCGGCCGCCCCAGCAGAAACCGTTGATGCCGATCTTGTCCGGATTGCCGCCGTTCTGGCCAGCCCAGGCGACGTAGGCGTCGAGGTCGCCGAAGACTTGCTCGTCAGGGACCTTGGAGATGATTTCCTTGTTCAGTTCGGCAATGGTCGGATAGGCCGCCGGATTGCCCTGGCGCACGAAGAAGTCCGGCGCAATCGCCAGGTAGCCGAGCTTGGCGAAGCGGCGCGCGATGTCGGCGATGTGCTCATGCACGCCGAAGATTTCGGAGATCACCAGAATCACCGGCAAGTTGGTCTTGCCTTCCGGCTGCGCGCGATAGGCAGGCACCTTCTGGCCGTTGACGGTCACGCTGACTTCGCCGGCGGTCAGACCGACGGTGTCGGTCTTGATCATGGTCTGCGCGCAGACCGGCAGTACGGCAGCGGCAAAGCCGGTGCCCAGCGCGGTCTTGATGAAAGTGCGGCGATTGCCGGCATCGAGCAGGCCGGTCGTGCCCACCAGGCTGTCTACATCGTTCTTCAGATCGTTCATGAGATTCTCCAGGAGTCGGAAGTGCGCAAAAGGGGATGAAACTGGCTGGGACAAAAACACGGCCTGCCTGGCAATGAAGGCCGGCAGGCCGTGCGTGCTGAGTCTTGGCTAACGGGTCAAGCAGCTAACTGCCGCAAAGCATTCTACAAGATACAACCGCTTGTTACGCCGCCATCGCTCCCGGCAGTTCCGGATGCATGGGCGTGATGTCGATGGTCCGCTGCGTCAGTGGCGCGCTCAGCTGGCGCCCATCGAGCTTGAACACGCTGACCAGCGCGGTCAGGTTGGCCGCCTGGTCCTGCAGGGACTGCGCCGCAGCTGCCGCCTGCTCGACCAGTGCGGCGTTCTGCTGGGTCATGTCGTCGATCTGGATGATCGCTTCGTTGACCTGCTCGATGCCGCTGCTCTGCTCGCTGTTGGCGCTGGTGATTTCGGACATGACGTCGGTGACGCGGCGGATGCTGGTGACGATATCGTTCATCGTCACGCCGGCCTGCTCGACCAGCTTGCTGCCGTTCTCGACCTTGCCGACCGAGTCACCGATGAGCACCTTGATTTCCTTGGCGGCGCTGGCCGAGCGCTGGGCCAGGCTGCGTACTTCCGACGCCACCACGGCGAAACCGCGGCCCTGTTCGCCGGCGCGCGCGGCTTCGACTGCAGCATTGAGCGCGAGGATGTTGGTCTGGAAGGCGATGCCGTCGATCACGCTGATGATGTCGACCACTTTTTGCGATGAGGCGTTGATCGACTCCATGGTCTGCACCACCTGCGACACGATGCTGCCGCCCTGCACCGCGACGTCGGATGCGGCGACGGCGAGCTGGTTGGCCTGCTGCGCGTTCTCGGCGTTCTGCTTGACGGTGGAATTGAGTTGCTCCATCGACGAGGCGGTTTCTTCGAGCGAGCCGGCCTGCTGTTCGGTGCGTGACGACAGGTCGAGATTGCCGCGGGCGATTTCAGTCGACGCGGTGCTGATGGTTTCGGAGCCGACGCGCACCTGCGTGACGATGGCAGCGAGCTTGTCGCGCATGCCCTTCATCGCCATCAGCAAACTGTCCTTGTCGCCCGGTTTGGTTTCGATGTGCACCGCGAGGTCGCCGTCGGCGATCTGGCCGGCGATCGCCACCGCGTAGTCAGGCTCGCCGCCGAGCTTCTTGAGCAGGTTGCGTGTGATCCACGCCGCCGCGATCAGCGCGGTGATGATGCCGACGGCGCTGGTGACCAGCATCAGCCAGCGTGCTGCGGTGTAGGCGCTGGTGCTGGCTTGCGAGGCATCAGCGTTGAGGCGGTCTTCGACCGCCACCAGTGCGGACAATTCGGTCTGCCATTTCTTTTGCACCGGCAGGTATTCTTCCTTGAGGAATTGCGCCAGCTCATAAGCTTCGCGCTTGAGGCCAAGGTCGACGGCCTGATCGATCAGCTTGTGCGCGATGTCGCCCTGCGCCTTGATCTTCTGGATGGCCGCCTTCTTTTCGGCGACCGCGCCGGCATCCTTGTCGAACATGCTGCGCAGCTTCTGCTCGGAGCTCTGATATTTCTGTGTCTGCGCCTTGATGTAGGCGGCTTCTTTTTCGATATCGTCGGCGCCCCCTTGCAGCATCAGGTTGCGCAGCGAGATGGAGCGTTCCGAAACGGTCCCCATCATTTCATTGACCAGTTTGGTCTCCGGGTTGTTGACCTCGACCACATCGAGGAACCGGCGCTGCATCTGGTCCATGTTGTACAGACCGAACGCCGTCACTGCAATGAGCAGCAACACCACCCACGCGAACCCCAGCCCCAGCCGTGTCCCCACCTTCATCCCTGCAACCATGACGCCTCCTCGTTTCTGCTTGTCCGAGAAGCGGTCGCCCGCGAATGTCCGCCGAATCCGTCGTCTTGCCTATGCCTGTGTTTCCGTCGACGCAACAGCCAACTTCACCGCAACAGCTTCGTGTCTCTACTGCATTTGTATTTGGTCTCAAACAGCATCGGGCGATGCCGTTTTTACAACTTTATCGTTATTCGTTTTTATCTTGTATTTTCAGCAAGTGTACCCCTGCTTCCGAAAATGCATTTTGCATCAATCTGCGTTGTCGTGCATCAATATAAATTCATGCGAAAAATGATTAGCCGAAGCTTAATGGCTTGGTGAAGCGTAGCGAGCGCGTCCGTGTGTGGCCGAGGAGCGGAGTCGTACGCGAGTACGTCGAGCACCGCAGGCCGCATACGGGCGCGCGCAGTAGCTTCAACAAGTCATTAATGGGCTTGGTCCCAGTTTTTGCCTGTTCCTACTTCGGCGATCAACGGCACCTTGAGCTCCGCAACATTTTTCATCAGTTCCGGCAGTTTTTCACGCACCAGCGCCAGCTCCGCATCGGGTACTTCCATGACCAGTTCATCGTGCACCTGCATGATCAGTTTGGATTGCAAACCATCCTGCTCGATCCAGCCCTGCACGGCAATCATCGCCAGCTTGATCAGATCGGCGGCGGTGCCCTGCATCGGCGCATTGATCGCTGCGCGTTCGGCGCCCTGCCGGCGCGGGCCGTTGGGCGAGTTGATCTCGGGCAGCCACAGGCGGCGGCCGAACACGGTTTCGACATAGCCCTGCGACTTGGCTTCGAGGCGCGTGTCGTCCATGTATTGCTTCACGCTGGAGAAACGCTGGAAATACTTGTCGATGTACATCGCCGCAGCAGCGCGCTCGATGCCCAGATTGCCGGCCAGTCCGAAAGCGCTCATGCCGTAGATCAGGCCGAAGTTGATGACCTTGGCGTAGCGACGCTGTTCGCTGGTGACGTCGCCGAGGCCAACGCCGAAGATTTCGGAAGCGGTGGCGCGGTGAATGTCTTCGCCGTCGGCGAAGGCCTTGAGCATGTTGGCGTCTCCCGAGATGTGCGCCATGATGCGCAACTCGATCTGCGAATAGTCTGCGGAGACGATGGTGCTGCCCGGTGGCGCGATAAAGGCTTCGCGGATGCGGCGGCCTTCTGCAGTGCGGATCGGGATGTTTTGCAGGTTGGGATCGTTGGACGCCAACCGTCCGGTGACCGCCACGGCTTGCGCATAATTGGTGTGCACGCGACCGGTGGTCGGATCGACCATCTTGGGCAGCTTGTCGGTGTAGGTCGACTTCAGTTTCGACAAACCGCGATAGTCGAGCAGGATCTTCGGCAGCGGATAATCCTTGGCCAGTTTTGCCAGCACTTCTTCGTCGGTGGACGGCGTGCCGGACGGCGTCTTTTTCACCACCGGCAATTGCAGTTTCTCGAACAGAATTTCACCAAGCTGCTTGGGTGAATTCAGGTTGAACGGCTGGCCGGCGAGTTCGTACGCCTGCTGCTCGATCTCGAGCATGCGCTTGCCGAGCTCATTCGATTGCGTGGCGAGGATGGCGGCGTCGACCAGCACACCGTTGCGTTCGATCTTTTGCAGCACGACCGAGGTCGGCACCTCGATCTTTTCGTAGATGTAGCGCAGCTTGGCGTCGTTCTCGACCTGCGGCCACATGGCCTGGTGCAGCGCCCGCGTGACGTCGGCGTCTTCCGCCGCGTATTCGGTGGCGCGTCCGATTTCTACCTGGTCAAAGCAGATCTGCGAAGCGCCCTTGCCGCAGACGTCGGTGTAGCTGATCGTGGTGCGGTTCAGATGGCGCAGCGCCAGGCTGTCCATGTCATGCGTGCGGTGCGACTCGAACACATAGGATTCCAGCAGCGTGTCATGCACGATGCCGCGCAGCTGGATGCCCTGGTTGGCGAAGATGTGGCTGTCGTATTTGAGGTTCTGTCCGAGCTTGGGCTTGCTGTCGTCTTCCAGCCAGGGCTTGAGCTTGGCCAGCACCAGTTCGCGCGGCAGTTGCGCCGGCATGTCCTGGTAGTTGTGTGCGACCGGAATATAGGCCGCACGTCCCGCCTCGCAGCACAGCGAAATGCCGACCAGTTGCGCCTGCATGGGAACCAGCGAGGTAGTTTCCGTGTCCACTGCCGTGAGCTTGGCAGAATTGATGGTGGCGATCCAGGCATCGAGTTGCGCTTCGGTCAGGACGGTTTCGTATTCCTTGACGATCGTTGCGCTGGCATCGAACAGGCCGACTTGCGCGGGGCCGCCGGCGGCATCGGCTGAACCGGTTGCGGGAGGCGCCGCTGTCGATCTGGACGCAGCATCGGCGCCGGAGGCTGGAGCTGAAGCAGCATCCAGTTCGCGCAACCAGGTGCGGAAATTGTAGCGGGTGAAAAGTTCACGCAGCACGTCGTTGTCGTTCGGTTGCACTGTCAACGAATCGAGGATTGTGCCCATGTGCGCCGACAGGTCGCAGTCGGTCTTGATGGTCACCAGCACGCGCGCCTGTGGCAGCCACGGCAAGGCCTTGCGCAAGTTCTCGCCGACCACGCCGGTGATCTTGTCGGCGTTGGCGATGACACCGTCGAGCGAGTCGTATTGGGTGAGCCATTTGACGGCGGTTTTGGGGCCGCACTTTTCGACGCCGGGCACGTTGTCGACAGTGTCGCCGATCAGGCTGAGGTAGTCGACGATGCGCTCCGGCGGCACGCCGAATTTGCCGATGACGCCGGCGCGGTCCATGGTTTCGTTGCTCATGGTGTTGACCAGCGTGACGTGGTCGTTGACCAATTGCGCCATGTCCTTGTCGCCGGTGGAGACGATGGTCTTGAGTCCTTCTTCGGCGGCGCGCAAGCCCAGCGTGCCGATGACGTCGTCGGCTTCGATGCCTTCGACCATCAGGATGGGCCAGCCCAACGCGCGCACGGCAGCGTGGATCGGCTCGATTTGCAACGCCAGGTCCTCAGGCATCGATTTGCGTGTAGCCTTGTACTCGGCGTACAAGTCATCGCGGAATGTCTTGCCCTTGGCGTCGAATACACAAGCGATGTAACTTGCTGGATAATCATTACGCAGTCGGCGCAGCATATTGATGATGCCGTACAACGCACCGGTCGGCGCGCCTTCCGCGTTACGCATGTCGGGCAGAGCATGGAATGCACGATAGAGGTAACTGGAACCATCAACTAACAACAAGGTTTTTTGCATATGGAACTTAGAGGAAAAAATGTCCCGCGACTGCGGGAAGTGGATGACATCGAGCGCGCCACCGCCAAGAAGGCACGCGAGTCATGGCATGTACTCACGATTATGGCAGAATTTATCGAGTCCACCGAGCGCCTGTCAGAGCTGCGCCCGGCGGTTTCCATCTTCGGTTCCGCCCGCACAAAACCGGACGATCCGCATTATGCCCTGTGCGTTGACATCGCCCGGCGCCTGTCCGACGCCGGCTTTGCCGTGATCTCGGGCGGCGGCCCGGGCATCATGGAAGCGGCCAACAAGGGCGCCTTCGACGGCGCCTCGCCGTCGGTCGGACTCAACATCGAGCTGCCGCATGAACAGCACGGCAACGGCTGGCAAGACATCTCGCTGTCGTTCCGCCATTTCTTCGCGCGCAAGGTCGCCTTCGTCAAGTACGCCGATGCCTACGTGGTGCTGCCGGGCGGTTTCGGCACGCTTGATGAGCTGACCGAAGCGCTGACCCTGATGCAGACCGGCAAGTCGCGCCTGATGCCGGTGATCCTGGTCGGCAGCAAATTCTGGGCGGGCCTGATGGAATGGATCCGCACGCGCCTGGTTGATGACGGCATGATTTCCGCCAAGGACCTCGACCTGTTGCAAGTGATCGACGATCCGGCCGAAGTGGTGGTGGCGGTGCAGAAGTTCTACGATGCGCGCCAAAAGAAACCGGCCGATCCGGAAGACACCGAACGCCAGACCGGCATGTATCTGTAATTCAATCGCCTCACCAAAAACGCCGATCCGCAACAAGTTTGCCGGTCGGCGTTTTTTATGAATGACATGCAGTAATTTTTCTATAACTCCACAACAATCGTCGCATAATCAACGCGACGCCGAACAAATTTCCTCCGTGTCCGTCGAAACCTGTTCCGTGCAAGCGCTCGCTGCCCGTTGCTCTTCTCTTCTTCGACCGGACCCAATATGATCATCAACTACTGGCTGTGCTGGCTGCTTGCATTCGCTGCGATGCAGGCGAGTCCGATTGCCTCTGCCCAATCGACGGGCGCGAGCGCCGGCGCGTTGTCGCCGGCCGTGGCGAAGGTCGCTGACGCTGCCGCCGCCGGCGACGCCGAATCCCAATACACGCTGGCGCAGATGTACCACAGCGGCAGCGGCGTGCCGAAGGATCCTGCGGCGGCGGCGCTGTGGCTGCAAAAGGCCGCGAACCAGGGTCATGCCAACGCCCAGTACAGCCTCGGCACCAGTTATCTGCTGGGCGACGGCGTGCCGAAAAGCACGGCGTCGGCAATCGAGTGGCTCAACAAATCGGCGCAACAGGGCAACTCGCTGGCCCAGGCCAATCTCGGCGCGATCTACCTGAACGGTGACGGTGTTGCGCAGAATTTTCGCGTGGCCTTGTCCTGGTTTGAAAAAGCCGCCGCCCAAGGCCTGCCACTGGCGCAATACAGCCTCGGCAAGATGCATCAGAACGGCTACGGCGTGCGCACCGACGAGACGATAGCGGCGCAGTGGTATGCCCGCGCCGCTGCGCAGGACTATGCGCCGGCGCGGCAAGCGTTGGCGGAACTGAAACGGCCGGTGTCGCCTACTTCGCGCACGCCGACTGCCGTCACGGCTGGCCCGGCTGCAACGCCCCCGGCAGCGGCGTCACCGGAACAAGCCGCGGTACTCGCCACTGTTCGCGACTGGGCTGCGGTGTGGGGCCGCAAGGACGTCGATGCCTATCTGGCTTACTACGCCGACGACTTCCGCCCCCCAAATGGCGAGCGCCACAGCGATTGGGCAGCGCAGCGACGCACGCGCATTGATGCCAGCAAGCGTATCGCCGTCGACATCGTCGCGCCCGGCGTGACGGTGAGCGGCGACGTCGCCACCGTCAGGTTCACCCAGAAATACACGTCAGACCGACTCGCCGAGACCAGCGAGAAGACACTGGTGCTGGCGCGTCGCGGCGACGCCTGGAAAATCGTCCAGGAAACTGTGCGCAAAGCCGCGTCAGCCGGTAAATAGCGGCTGACAACCGTAACCGGGACAAGACGCGCGATAAAACAGTTGAGCTTCGACAACATGCCCCCATCTATATAGCGGAGCACATTCGCGAGGATGCGGGCTCCGACTGATTCGTTTGTTACAATGACCACCTACTGTCAACCTGTCCAGATTGCGAGTTCCCCATGATTACCAGAAGCCGGTCCGTTGTGTCCGCCATGTCGCTTTGCTTCTCCCTGCTGATGCTGTCTTCCCTGGCGCACGCCCAGGCGGTATCGGACAAGCCGGCCCCGCCGCCGCCTGAGCTGCAAACTCTGGAAGAAGGCGAACCGCCTGCCGTGACCATCAAGAAGCCGGGCGAAGAGCAAGGCAGCGGCAACAGCATCACCGAGCGCCGCGACCACGGCCAGACCAAGGAAGTCAAAGTCAAATCGGGCCCGAGCACGTATTACGTGAAGCCGACGCAGCAACTTGGCGGCTCCACGCCGGGCGATGTTCAAAGCGGCCCGCCAAGCGGCGCCCAATGGCAGATCAAGGAATTCGACTGGGGCGGCAAGAAGAAAGCCAAAGAAGGCGAAGCCGGCGACGCCAGCAAGTAATTCATCCTCTCCGGACGGCATCCCGTCCGGATTTTCCATCGTTCTCCATCATTCCCGCACATGGCAGTTTTTACTCCGGTCAGCCTGGACGACCTCTCAGGCTGGATCACCCAGTTTTCTCTCGGCAAAGCGCTGGCCGTCAAAGGCATTTCTTCCGGCATCGAGAACAGCAATTTCTTCATCACGACCGAAAGCGGCGAGTACGTCCTGACGCTGTTTGAAAAACTGAGTTTCGAGCAACTGCCGTTTTATCTGGAACTGATGCGCCATCTGGCCCAGCGCGACGTGCTGGTGCCGGCGCCGATCCCCAACAAGAGCGGCAGCATCATCAATGCCCTCAACGGCAAGCCGGCGTCGATCGTCACCAAGCTGGAAGGCGCCTACCAGCCGAAGCCGGAGCCGGTGCATTGCGCCGAAGTCGGCGCCATGCTGGCAAAAATGCATCTGGCGGCGCAGGACTTTGGCATCCGCCAGCCGAATCTGCGCGGCTTGACGTGGCGACGCGAAACCGCGCCGGTGGTACTGCCTTACCTGAACGCCGAAACGCAACAGGTGCTGCGCGCCGAAATGCAATTCCAGGAAGGCTTCGCCGCCTCCGATATCTACGCACAGTTGCCCAACGGTCCGGTGCACGCCGACCTGTTCCGCGACAACGCCATGTTCGTCGGCACGCGCCTGACCGGTTTCTTCGATTTCTATTTTGCCGGCTGTGACACTTGGCTGTTCGACCTGGCCGTCACCGTCAACGACTGGTGCATCGACCTGGCCAGCGGTGTGCTCGACGTTGCGCGCGTGCAAGCCATGCTGGATGCCTACCACGCCGTGCGCCCGTTCAAAGCGGTCGAACAACAGGCCTGGGCCGCCATGCTGCGCGCCGCCGCCCTGCGTTTCTGGCTGTCGCGCCTGTATGATTTCCACCTCCCGCGCGCCGCCGAAATGCTGACGCCGCACGATCCCACGCACTTCGAACGTATCCTGCGAGAGCGCGTGAACGGCGCCATCCCGCCGCTGCCCGGACCGAATGATTGATATGGAAAAACTGCCCGCAAAAACCGGCTGGCTCTGGGTCAAGGAAGGCCTGGCGCTGTTCCGCAAGCAACCTGCTGAAGTGTCGACGCTGTTCCTGAGCTACATGTTCCTGATGCTGGCGCTGGGCATCCTGCCCGTCATCGGCCAGTTGCTGCCGCTGATCCTGGTGCCGGTGTTCGCGATGTCGTTCATGCAAGCCTGCCGCCAGATCGAGGAAGGCAAACGCGTCTATCCGAGCCTGCTGCTGGTCGGCTTCCGTTCGCCTGCGCTGCGTACGCTGCTGGCGCTGGGCGTGCTGTATCTGCTGGCAGCCTTCGCGGCGGTCGGCGTGTCGACGCTGGTCGACGGCGGCGCCTTCTGGAAAGCCATGACCGGCCCCGGCCTGGACCCCAAGGACATTGAAGGCAGCAACCTGCGCCTGGCCATGATCGTGGCTGCGCTGGTGTATATCCCGGCGGCGATGGCGTTCTGGTTCGCAGCGCCTCTGGTCGCCTGGCACAAGATGTCGCTGGGCAAGGCGCTGTTCTACAGCTTCTTCGCGGTGCGCCGCGCCGCCAAGGCGTTCACGGTCTACGGCCTGGCCTGGCTGGTGATCGGCGTGCTGCTGCCGGCCACCATCAGCACGATCGTCGCTTTACTATTTAACAACATGACGGTGATCGTGTTTATTTTGCTGCCATTGTCGATAATATTGACCGTGGTCATGTATTGCTCTTTTTACCCGACTTACACTGCGGTCTTTGGCAAGCCTCCGCGCGACGAAGCACCCGCTCCAGAGAGCGGCGACAGCGCAAGGTAAATGCTTGCCGAAAAGGCAAGTATAACTACCACCACAACGCAGCTGTCACGGGGAAAAAGATGCGCATGAACCTGCCGGTCACCAATGCCGAGTATGAATTACAAGACGGCAAATCGATCGTCTCCAAAACCGATCTGAAGGGCAACATCACCTACGTCAATCCCTACTTCATCGAAGTCAGCGGATTCCACGAAGAAGAATTGATGGGCGCGCCGCAAAACATCGTGCGCCATCCCGACATGCCGGCCGAAGCCTTCGCCGACATGTGGAAAACGGTCAAGAAGGGCATCCCCTGGACCGGCCTGGTCAAGAATCGCCGCAAATGCGGCGATCACTACTGGGTGCTCGCCAACATCACCCCGGTGCGCGAAAAAGGCCAGGTCATCGGCTACATGTCGGTACGCACCAAGCCGTCGCGCCAGGAAGTCGCCGGCGCCGAAAAACTCTACGCTGACATGCGCAAGGGCAAGGCCAAAGGCATCGCCATCGAGCAGGGCAACGTCGTCAGGACCGGCCTCAAGGGCTGGGTCGGCAAGTTCGGCAAGATCCAGCTCAACACCCGCATCAACCTGTCCATGATCACGTTGCTGGGCCTGCAGCTGGTAGCGGCGAGCGTGAGTTTCGTCACCGACCACAGCGTGCTCAACACCGGCATCTGCATCGCCACCATGCTGATCACGCTGTATATCTGGTACGCGCTGCACAGCGCGCTGGTGCGCCCGATCCAGGCGGCGTTGCTGGCCACTTACGCGATCACCGGCGGCGACTTGTCGAACCGCGCCGAATCCGACCGCCACGACGAGATCGGTCGCTTGTTGCGCGCCCTGCGCCAGATGAACATCAACCTGACCGCGATCATCGGCGACGTGCGCTCCAATGTCGAATCGATCAACGGCGCCACACGCGAGATCGCCAGCGGCAACATGGACTTGTCGCATCGCACCGAGGCGCAAGCCTCCAACCTCGAAGAGACCGCGTCGAGCATGGAACAACTGGCCGTCACCGTACGCCAGAACGCCGACAGCGCGCTGCAAGCCAATCAGTTGGCGGCCTCAGCTTCGGCGATTGCGGTCAAGGGCGGCGACGTGGTCGCCAAGACCGGCAGCACCATGAGCGAGATCAGCGCCTCGTCGAAGAAGATCGTCGACATCATCAGCCTGATCGACAGCATCGCCTTCCAGACCAACATTCTGGCGCTGAATGCCGCCGTCGAAGCCGCACGCGCCGGCGAGCAAGGCCGCGGCTTCGCCGTGGTCGCCTCCGAAGTGCGCAGCCTGGCCCAGCGCTCGGCCGGCGCAGCGAAGGAAATCAAGACGCTGATCGAAGACTCGGTGGAAAAGGTCGACATCGGCAACCGCCTGGTCGATGACGCGCGCAGCACCATGACCGAGATCGTCGAATCGGTCAAGCGCGTGACCGGCATCATGACCGAAATCACCGTCGCCACGCAGCAGCAAAGCGCCGGCATCATGCAGGTGCACCAGGCTGTCACCGACATGGATGAAAGCACGCAGCAGAACGCTGCGCTGGTGGAACAGGCCGCCGCCGCAGCGGGCAGCCTGGAAGAACAGACCGGCCGCTTGCTGCAGGCCATCTCGGTGTTCAAGTTCCAGCACCAATAAACCTTCCGGCAGCATGAAGCCGCGATAAAAGGAAAAGGCAGTCGGAGTGTTCTCCGCCTGCCTTTTTTCATGCTCGTCTCAGCCGCGTCAATACTTGATGTAGCGGCCCTGCTGCATCAGACGCGTGGTGATGGTCTGCGACGTCTTCAACGCGGCTTCCACGCTGCTGCGGCCCGTCAGCGCACGCGCGATAGCCTGACCGGTGAAGGTGCCGATGCTGGTGAATTCGGGGATCGTCACCAGCTGGATGCCTACGTAAGGCACTGGTTTGAGGGTGGGGCTGTCGGGGTCGGCGCTTTGGATGGCATCAAGGACGAAGTCCGCATACGGCGAGGCTCTCTGGTAGCCGGCCGACGCATAGGTCGATTTGCGCGTGCCCGGCGGCGCCAGTCCCCAGCCGTCCCGTTCAGCAACCAGCTGGATGTATTCTTTCGAGGTCGCCCACACGGCGAATTTTTTTGCTGCCTCCTTCGATTTCGACGAATGAGGCACCGCCAGCGCCCACGCCCACAACCACTGCGCACCTTTCGCCGTGGTCGCGGTCGGCGCCGCCACGAAGGCGGTCTTGTCGAACACCCTGGAATTCTTGCCGTGGAAGAGTGTTCCCGCCGCGACGGTGGCGTCGATCCACATGGCGCATTTGCCCGCGGCGAACAGCGCCAGGTTTTCGTTGAAACCGTTCTGGACCGCGTCGGCGGGGCCGTATTTGCGCAGCAAGTCGACATACAGGCCGACCGCCTGCGCCCATTCCGGCGTATTGAGCTGAGGCTGCCATTGTTCGTCGAACCAGCGACCGCCATACGCATTGACCATGGTGCCGATCAGCGCCATGTTTTCACCCCAGCCGGGACGCCCGCGCAGGCAGATGCCGGCAACACCGCCCGCGGGATCATGCAGCTGGGCGGCGAACGTGGCGATTTCTTCCCAGCTCGGCCGGGTCGGCATGACCAGCTTCTTTTGTGCGAACAGATCCTTGCGGTAATAGGTCATCGAGCTTTCCGCATAGAACGGCAGCGCGTACAACTTGCCCTTGCTGCTCAGGCCGTCGCGCACCGGCTTGAGCAAGTCGTCCACGTCATAGCCGGCGGGCAGGTCGTCCATCGGCACCAGCCACTCCTGCTCCGCCCACAGCGGCGTCGACATCAGGCCGATGGTCATCAGGTCGAATTGTCCGCCGCTGGTCGTGATATCGGTCGTCACGCGCTCGCGCAGCACGCCTTCGTCCATGATGTTCCAGTTGAGTCTGATATCGGGATTGGCTTTTTCGAACACCGTGGACAGCCGTTGCAGCTCCAGCATGTCGGGGTTGTTGGTGGTGGCGATGTTGACGACGGTCACCACGTCGGCGCCGGCCAAGCCCGGCCAGAGCAGGCCGCTGAGGATGGCGAGCAGGGACAGCCGGCGCGTGAACGCGCCGCGACGTGCGTAAGGTTTCATGCGAATCCCCCCGGGCGTTGGAATAGGTTCCGGCCTGTTCAGGGGATCATCAGACAAGCCCTGCGGCAAGTCAAGCGAGTGTCTTTTTAATGAAAAAACCGCGCATGATTTGCCGCAACGCAAGGAACGCGTGAGACTCAGGCAGAGCCCGACGGCAATGCTTCCCACGGCTGGTAAATATCACGATAGCGCTGCAAGCGCGGTTGCAGCCGTGCGTGGCGCGCCGGCCGCGGCTCGTAGCAATCCTGTTGCGGCGGCTTGCGGCACACCACTTCTTCGCTGCCGCCGTCGGCCAGCCAGGCCAGTCGGGCAGCGCCCAGGGCGCCGCCGGCCTCGCTGCCTACGTGGGTGACGATGCGCACGTCGAGCGCGTCGCTGAGCAACTGCGCCCAGTAAGCGCTGCGTGCGCCGCCGCCGACCAGCGACAATTGCCGCACATCGGTGCCGGCTGCACGCAAGGCGTCGAGGCCGTCGACCATGCCGAAGCTCACGCCCTCCAGCACCGCATACGCGAGCGCAGCGCGCTGGTGTTCGTGCGAGAGGCCGTGGAATACGCCGAGCGCGTAAGGATCGTTGTGCGGGGTGCGCTCTCCGGACAGATAGGGCAGGAACAGCGGCGCATTGGCCAGGGCTTCGTCATCGAGCGCAGCGACTTCCTGCAGCAAGGTTTTCTCATCGACGCTGCACAGGCGGCAGAACCAGCGCAGGCAGCTTGCCGCCGACAACATCACGCTCATCTGGTGCCAGCGCTGCGGCAAGGTATGGCAAAACGCATGGATGGCGCGCGCCGGATTGGGACGGAATTTATCGTTGACCACGAACAGCACGCCCGACGTGCCCAGCGACAGGAAGCCATCGCCCGGCTTCACGGCGCCGATGCCGACCGCACTCGCAGCCCCGTCGCCGGCGCCGCCCGCCACCACCACGTCATCGGCCAGCCCCCAGGCCCGCGCTACTTCCGGCAACAGCAAGCCGGCGGCGGCGCTGCCGTCGGCCAGCTCCGGCATTTGTGCGCGACGCATGCCGCCTGCGGCCAGCAAGGCGTCCGACCAGTCGCGCCGGGCCACGTCGAGCCAGAGCGTGCCGGCAGCGTCGGAAGGATCGGAAATCTTGCGCCCGGTCATCTGCAGCCGCAGCCAGTCCTTGGGCAGCAGCACGCAGGCGACCTGCTCGAAAAGTTGCGGCTCGTGACGCGCCACCCACAGCAATTTTGGCGCGGTGAATCCCGGCATCGCCAGATTGCCCGCGACCTGGTGCAGGTCGCCGGATTCACTCCAGCGCCGCGTCAACTCGGCGCATTCATCCGTGCTGCGCGAATCGCTCCACAGGATGGCCGGACGCAGCACGCGCTCCCGCGCATCCAGCAGGACCGCGCCGTGCATCTGCCCGGACAGGCCGATCGCGCGGATGCCGGCGAAACGTTCCGCTCCCAATTGTTCGCGCAGACCGGCGACGGTGTCGCAGGCTGCCCGCCACCAGTGCTGCGGATCCTGCTCCGACCAGCGCGGGTGCGGACGCGACACCGTCAGCGGCGAACCGGCCAGCGCCAGCAGTTTTCCTTCGGCGTCGATGACAACCGCTTTGACTTCCGACGTACCAAGGTCAATCCCCAGATACATGGTGCTCCTTGTTATTGATTGTTGTCCGTCTCAAGCGGGCATTTTAGTCGACGTTGCGAGCCAGGCGTTCACGCTGACGATCCCTTCGCGCAACAGCCGCTCAAGCTGGATGCTCCCGGCAAGTTCGCCCCACAGCAGCGGATCGTTGCAATAGGCGCGTACCGGGTCGGGACTTTCCAGCATCAGCCTGACCGCCGCCGGATCGAACACGCCGTCCTGGTATTCATACGCCAGCTCGCCGCGCCGCCAGCGCTGCAGGAAGGCGAAAAACAACGCCGCCACCTGTGCCGTAGCGCGCGGCTGATGGCCACGCCCCAGGCTGTCGGAGATGGTCGGGCGAATGAAGCCGGGGATCTTCGAGAAGCCGTCCGCCGCCACCCGCTGGTTGGTGTCCTGGATGGCGGGATTGGCAAAACGCGCCAAGGTCGTGTCGCGATACGCTTCGAGGTCCAGCGGACTCGGCGTCAGGCACGGGATGACGTCTTGCGTGATGTAGTCGTAAGCCATCCGGCGAATGTCTTCGTGTACCGTGCCTTCGTGGATGTAGTCGAGGCCGATCATGGTGCCGGCCCAGGCGATGCAGCTGTGGCTGGCGTTGAGGATGCGGATCTTGGCTTCTTCGTAGGGCAGCACGGACGCCACCATTTCGACGCCGACCTTTTCCAGCGCCGGACGGCCGGCCTTGAAATCATCCTCGATCACCCATTGGATGAAAGACTCGGCCATCAGCGCACACGGATCGTCGACGCCGGTCGCTTCCTTCACGCGCTGCCGCACGGCCTCGGTTGGACGCGGCGTGATGCGATCCACCATGGAGCTGGGGCTGGCGACATTGGCGCGCACCCACTCCAGCAGCTGGTGATGACCGCGCAAGGTCAGGAATTGCTGCAGACCGCCGAAGAAGCGTTCTCCGTTGTGGCGCAGGTTGTCGCAGTTGAGCAGCGTCACGCCGCCGGCGTTGCCGTCCTGGCGCGCTTGCAGGATCGCCGTCACGGCGCCGTAGATGGTGCGGCGGTCGCCGCCGACGTCGGCCGCCAGATCAGGATTGTGTACGTCCAGCAGATGTTGGTGGTCGAGGTAATAGCCGCCCTCGGTCACGGTAAACGAGATCACGCGCGTGCGCGGCTCGGCCCCCGTCTTCACGAGGCTTTTCAGCTGCGCATCCCAGGGCACGATGTCGCGGATGGCGCGGATCGTCTCATACGCACGCTGTCCCTGTGGCGTCACCGTTTCCAGCGTGTAGCGGCCTTCGCTTTGCTCCAGCTCTTTCAGCAATGGCGCCATGTCGGCGCGGATATTGCCCAGCGCCAGTTGCCAGCGACGATCGTCGTCATTGCCGCGCTCGCGCAGACGATGCAGATAGACCGCCTGGTGGGCGCGGTGAAACGATCCGGCGCCGATATGCAGCCAGACCAGGTCATTTTTTGAATCACGGTTCGTCATGTTGTCCTCTCTGTCCTTGCTTGCTTCTCAATGCACCGCCATCGCCGGATCGCGCAGCAGGCGCTTCACGGCGCTGCCGTCCTCACGGAACAGATGGCAGCGATGCGCTTCGGCGCCGACGCCGATAACGCTGCCGGAAGCAAGCTGCAGGCTGTCCGCGACGCGCAGGATCAACGGTTCGTCGGAAGCATCGGTGGCGGCGTACAGGTAAGAGAAATCACCGAGCAACTCCAGCGCCGTATAGCGCGCCTGCAGCATCGGCTGTCCGGTCACGATGACAAGATGCTCGGGACGAATGCCCAGCGTCACCTTGTCGCCGACCTTGAGCGTGCCGGCCTCGACCGCCGCCAGCTGGCGTCCGCCGCCCGGCACGTCAACCAGCACGCCTTCGGGGCCGATCTCGGCGATCACGCCGTCGATGAAATTCATCTTGGGCGAACCGATGAAACCTGCCACGAAACGATTGGCCGGATGGTGGTACAGCTGCTGCGGCGTGCCGACCTGTTCGATGCGCCCGGCCGACAGCACGACTATCTTGTCGGCCAGCGTCATGGCTTCGATCTGGTCGTGCGTGACATAGATCATGGTGGTCTTGAGATCGTCATGCAGCTTGGAAAACTCCAGCCGCATCTTCACGCGCAGCGCGGCGTCGAGATTCGACAGCGGCTCGTCGAACAGGAACACGCTGGGCTGGCGGGTGATCGCGCGGCCGATGGCGACACGCTGGCGCTGGCCGCCGGACAAGGCGCGCGGCTTGCGGTCGAGCAGATGATCAATGTGCAGGATTTTGGCGGCATGCTGCACGGCGCTGTCGATTTCGGCCTTGGACTTGCCGGCGATCTTGAGGCCGAAGGCCATGTTGTCGTACAGCGTCATGTGCGGATACAACGCATACGACTGGAACACCATGGCGATGCCGCGCTTGGCGGCCGGCACGTCATTCATGCGGCGCTCGCCGATGTTGAGCTCGCCGGCGCTGATGTCCTCGAGGCCGGCGATCATGCGCAGCAGCGTCGATTTGCCACAGCCGGAGGGACCGACGAAGACGACGAACTCGCCGTCGTCAATGTCGAGATTGATGTCGCGCATCACTTCGTTGTCGTCGTAGCGCTTGGCGAGGTTGCGGATGGTGACGGCTGCCATGATGATCTCCTTGTTTCGTGGTTTTCTTGCTTATGCAGCGCGTCCGGCCAACAAGGCCGCGATCAGCGCAGGCAATTCCTGCATGTCTTCAAATACCAGTTCGGCGCCGGCGTCGAGCAGCTTCCGGCGCATGCCGTGGCGGTCATGCGCCACGCCGGTGAAGCCGAGCACATGCATGCCCGCGCTGCTGGCGGCGCGCACGCCGGTCACGCTGTCGTCGACTGCGACGCAGTGCTGCGGGGCCACGCCATAGCCGGCAGCGGCGGCGAGATAGACATGCGGCGCCGGCTTGGGCCGACCGACGTCGTGCGCGCTGTGGATGTGACCGTCGAACAGGGCGAGCAGGCCGCAACGCTGCAAACCCCTGACGATGCGATCGGTGCTGCTGTTGCTGGCGACCGCCTTGGGCAAATCGATTTTCTGCAAGGCCTCGGCGATGCCCGGTACCAGCTGGACCTCGTCGCCGCAGGCGATGCCGACGGCGATGTTGATGTCGGCGTATTGCGCGGCGTTCAGGCCGAAGCCGAACTCGACGTCGAGCTCATCCAGCAGCAATTCCGTGAACATGCCGAGGCGGGAGGCAATCGCGTGATGCAGCTTGTCGCCGTCGGCGGGATTCTTCAGCAGCAGCGACAGGTGTTCATGCAGCACGCGCAACGCAATGCTCTCGCTGTCTAGCAGCACGCCGTCGCAGTCGCAGACCAGGTGGGTGATTTCCGGCTTCATGTTTCCTTTCATTTACTTCACGGCGCCAAAGGTCAGGCCGCGCACCAGTTGCTTTTGCGCGAGCCAGCCGAGCGCCATGATCGGCGCGATCGCCAGTAGCGAGGCGGCTGACAGCTTGGCCCAGAACAGGCCTTCCGGATTCGAGTAGGAGGCGATGAATACCGTCAGCGGCGCGGCGTCGACGCTGGTCAGGTTGAGGCTCCAGAACGCCTCGTTCCACGACAGGATGATCAGCAGCAGCGCGGTCGACGCCAGTCCCGGCATGGCGGTCGGCAGCAGCAGGTAGATCATCTCCTGCCAGGCGTTGGCGCCGTCGATGCGCGCCGCCTCGAGGATTTCCTTCGGCACGTCGTTGAAATAGGTGAACGCCATCCACACCGCGATCGGCAGGTTGATCAGCGTATAGATCAGCGTCAGGCCGGTGACGGAATCGAGCATGCCGCTGTTCTTGGCCAGCAGGTAGATCGGCACCAGCACGCCCACCGCCGGCATCATCTTGGTCGACAGCATCCACAGCAACAATTTCTGCGTACGGCCGGTCGGGAAGAAGGCCATCGAATACGCCGCCGGCACCGCGATCAGCAGCGACAGCAGGGTCGAACCCAGCGAGACAATCATGGAATTCTTGACGAAGGCCAGGTAATTGCTGCGCTCGAAGACTTCACGGAAGGTGTCCAGCGTCGGCATGAAAATCAGGCTCGGCATGTAGGCCTGGTGCTCCGTCTTGAAGGCCGTGACGGCGACCCAGAAGATCGGGAAGAACAGGATGACGGCGCAGGTCCATGCCAGCAGCCCCACCCAGAGCGGACTCTTTTTTTGGTCGTTCATTTTTCGTTCGCTCCTTTAAGGTTCTTCGCCAGCATGCGCACCAGGAAGAACGACACGATGTTGGCCAGCACCACGGCGAAGATGCCGCCCGCCGACGCGATGCCGATGTCGAATTGCTGCAAGCCGATCGAGTACACCAGGTAAGTCAGGTTGGTGGTCTCGGTGCCTGGGCCGCCGGCGGTGGTGGTGAAGATTTCAGCAAATACCGACAGCAGGAAAATGGTTTCGATCATGATCACCACGGTGATCGCCCGCTTCAGATGCGGCAGCACGATGTAGAAGAAGATGCGGATCGGTCCGGCGCCGTCCAGCTGGGCGGCTTCCTTCTGATCGCCGTCGAGCGATTGCAGCGCCGTCAACAGGATCAGGAAGGCAAACGGGATCCATTGCCACGACACGATGATGATCACTGACAGCATCGGATATTCGGCGAGCCAGTCGATCGGCTCCATGCCGAGGTGGCGCATGACGAAGGCCAGCATGCCGTAGACCGGATGCATGATCATGTTTTTCCAGATCAGCGCAGCCACGGTCGGCATCACGAAGAACGGTCCGATCACCAGCAGCCGTGCGATGCCGCGGCCGCGGAAGGGCTGGTCAAAGAGTACCGCCAGCAAGGTGCCGCCGATCACGCTGATGCCGAGCACGGAACCGATCAGCAAGGCGGTGTTGGCGATCGAAGGCCAGAAGGCGGGATCTTCCAGCAGGAATTGGTAGTTTTCCAATCCGACGAAACCGGTCTGGTCCGGCGACATCAGGTTGTAGCGATTGAAGGAGAAGTACACCGTCATCGCCAGCGGCACAATCATCCACAGGAACAGCAAGGCCACGGCCGGCGTCTGCAGCAGGCGGATCGGCAGGAAACGCTCGCCGCCCGTGCGCTTGCCGCGGCGGGATTTCGGTGTGGATGAAGAAGCGTTGGCTTCGGAAGGCATGGGAGAAGTATTCGATATCGACGACATGGCGGCCTCGAGGCAATCAGGTTCGGGCCGGCGTCGTGAAGGACGGTCCGGCGGAAATCGCTTAAACAGTTTCATGCGCCGCCCGGCGTCAAGCCGGGCCGGCGCATAGCGGCACGATTGGCATTACTTGATATAACGCCCCTGCTTCATCATGCGCACAGTTTGCGCCTGCGCCGTCTTCAGCGCAGCATCGGCAGTGCCCTTGCCTGCCAGCGCACCGGCAATCGCCTGGCCGGTGATGGTGCCGATGGACTGGAACTCCGGAATCGTCGCGAACTGGATGCCGGTGTAGGGCACCGGCTTGACGGTCGGATTGTTGGCATCGGCCTTCTGGATTGCATCGAGGACGAAGTCGGAGAACGGCGAAGCCTTCTTGTACTCGGCGGAAGCGTAAGTCGAGGTGCGCGTACCCGGTGGCACCAATGCCCAGCCGCTATCCTTGGCGACCAGCTTGATGTAGTCCTTGGAAGTCGCCCAGGCGGCGAATTTCTTCGCGGCGTCCTGCGACTTGGACGACTTCGGCACGGCCAGCGACCAGATCCACAACCAATGCGAGCCCTTGTCGGTGGTCGCCATCGGCGCCGGCGCGAACGCGACCTTGTCGGACACCTTGGAATCCTTGCCGTGGTACAGCATGCCGGCGGCGACGGTGGCGTCCACCCACATGCCGCACTTGCCGCCCGAGAACAGCACCAGGTTTTCATTGAAGCCGTTGGAGCTGGCGCCCGGCGGACCGGACTTGCGCATCAGGTCGACGTAGAAATTGACGGCCTGCTTCCATTCCGGCGTATCGAGTTGCGGTTGCCATTTTTCATCGAACCAACGGCCACCATAAGCATTGACCATGGTGCCGACCAGCGCCATGTTTTCACCCCAGCCTGCGCGCCCGCGCAGGCAGATGCCGTAGACGCCCTTGGCCGGATCATGCAGTTGCGAGGCCAGTTTTCCGATCTCTTCCCAGGTCGGCTTTTCGGGCATCTTCAGGTTCTTTTGCGCGAACAGATCCTTGCGGTAATAGGTCATCGAGCTTTCCGCATAGAACGGCAGCGCGTACAGCTTGCCGTCGCTGGTCAGGCCTTCGCGCACGGTCTTGATCAGGTCGGCTTCGTCGTAGTCGGCGGGCAGGCCCGTCATCGGCGCCAGCCAGCCCTTCTTGGCCCAGATCGGCGCTTCATACGCGCCGATGGTCATCAGGTCGAACTGGCCGCTGTTGGTGGCGATGTCGGTGGTCAGGCGCTGGCGCAGCACGCTCTCTTCCATCGTCACCCAGCGCAGCTTGATGTCGGGATTGGCTTTTTCGAACTGCGGCGACAGCTTCTGCAGTTCGATCATGTCGGGGTTATTGATCGATGCGATGTTCAGTGTGACGGGTTCCGCGAAGGAAAAACCGGCAGTACCGAGCATGGCGATAGCGGCAGCAAGGCGTGCCAACGGACGTGCGGGGGCGCGAAGTTTCATGCTTGTCTCCATTGTGTGCGGGCTGAGGATTAGCGTTGCCGCCTTCCTCGCTTCGATGTAATTTTCTGAGCAAAAAATCTATTTGCGAGCAAATAATCAAACATTGACAAAAGATTGTCAAGCATTTGCTTTTTTATTGAGCAAATGTTCAATTTTGATAATAATGACTACCTGACCTGCCACTAAAACACGTGACCAAAGTCCGTACAATGCCGGATCAACCGCCGCAGTACACAAGTGATGTACAAGGGGAACGGCAGGTTCACAACAAGGAAAAACGATGTCATCCAGCTCATCCAAACTCGACTTGGCGGCGCGCGCCGCATGGATGTATTACGTCGCCGGCAACACCCAGAATGAAATCGCCGAGCGCCTTGGCATCTCGCGCCAGATGGCGCAGCGCATGGTGGCCTACGCCGGCGCGTCGAACCTGGTCAAGGTGCAGATCACCCATCCCATTTCGTCCTGCCTGGAGCTGGCGCAGGGCTTGCAGCAGCGTTACGGCCTTGAGGTCTGCCGGGTGGTGCCCAGCAATGCCGACGGCGCCGAGGATGATGCCCAAGGCGTCCAGCAGATGCTGGCCGTGGCCGGCGCCGAATTGATGGAGCAATACCTGCGGCAGGAAGAGCCCTTGATCGTCAACGTCGGCTCGGGCCGCACGCTCAAGGCCGCGATTGAAAAGATAAGCGACATGGAGCGGCCGCAGCATCAGATCGTCTCGATGATCGGCGCCTTCGCATCCGACGGTTCCGCCAACCGCTACGACGTCGCCCTGCTCGCCGCCGAAAAAATGCAAAGCCGCTTTTACCTCTTGCCGGCGCCGCGCGTGGCGGAGAACGAAGCCGACCGCAAGCAATGGTGCAATCATCGGGCCTACCAGATCGTCACCGGTCTGGCGCAACGCGCCGACGTCACCTTTCTCGGCGTCGGCACGATCGCGCTGCAGGGTGCGATGCACGAAGACGGCTTCATCGACGACGACGAAGTGGCGCAACTGCAAAAGCAGGGCGCGGTCGGCGAACTGATCTGCCACGCCTTCGACGCTGCCGGCAAAATGCTGCGTTCGCCGCTGGCCGCGCGCATCACCACGCCGCCGCTCAGTTCACCGCCGGACAAGCCGGTGATTGCACTGGCCGGCGGCCGCAAGAAAGCCGAAGCGGTGCGCGGCGCCTTGCGCGGTGGTTGGCTGACCGGCCTCGTCACCGACGAGTACTGCGCACAGTTTGCGTTGCGGGACTGAATTCCAGGCCCCACCAGAACAACTATTTCAGCATCAGCATTACGGAGACATTCATGCCGCATCCCATTGAATTCGTCGTTTTCGGCGAAGCCCTGACCGACTTCATCCGCCAGCCCGGCGGCGAGTGGCGCGCCCTGCCCGGCGGCGCCTGCTGGAACGTCGCACACGTCGGCGCCCGCCTTGGCGTAGCAACCGGTTATGCCGGCAGCGTCAGCAGCGACGTCTTCGGCGAAGAATTGCGCGTGCTCACGCAAGAGGCAGGACTCGACATGCGTTACCTGCAGCAGGTCGACAAATCGCCGCTGCTGGCGATGGTGACCTCGACCACGCCACCCAATTATTTCTTCGTCGGCGACGACAGCGCGGACCTGCATTTCGATCCGAGCAAGCTGCCTTCCGGATGGATGGATGAGGCGCGCGTATTGCACTTCGGCTGCATCAGCCTGACGCGCGAACCATTGGCTTCCCGCTTGCTGGCGATTGCCACGGAAGGCGCACAACGCGGCAAGCGCATCGCCTTCGATCCCAATTGGCGCAAGCTGATGGATCAGCCCGGCTATCACGTGCTGATGCGCAAGCTGCTGGCGCTGTCGCATTACGTCAAGGTGTCGGATGAAGATCTGGAGAAGTTGTTTCCCGGCGATGCGCAACCGTTGGCTACGTTGAAGGCCTTGGCGCCGCAAGCGGAGATTTTGTTCACGCGCGGGGCGGATGGTTTGTCGTGGATCAAAGGGGAAAGCGTTGTCGACCAGCCGGCTTATCGGGTTGAAGTGATCGATACCGTTGGCTGCGGCGACGCGTCGATGGGTGGGTGGATTGCGAGTATTTTGCGTCAGGCGGACGCGCCGGTGATGACGCATTTGCAGTGCGCTGCTGCTGCGGCGGCGTTGTCGGCGGCGCGGGCGGGGGCTTATGCGGCGACTTGGGATGAGGTGCAGGAGCTGGTTAATCGCTGAGCGCGATGGCTTGTTTTTGTTTTGTTCCGACCAGCGATTTTAGGTACTTCTTCTTTTCTTTCTTCGGACGACCAAGCCGGGGGCGGCCCGGCAGCCGCTCACTTTTCTTGCTTCGCCAAGAAAAGTAAGCAAAAGAAGGCGACCGCAAGTTCGCAGCCCCTTCGGGGTCCCCGGCGGCGGCAGGCGCAAATCGGGAGGGGAAACAAACTCGCTGCGCTCAGACAAGTTTCCCCTCTTTATCCGATTTGCACCTGCCGCCACCGGCTGCTCGCAAGCGGACTTCCAGACTGGCTCGCTGCGCATCGCCAAGGGACTAAGGTGAAGTGATGGTCGTCGTTCTTCGCGGCGTCCGCTAAGGGAATAAGACAATCACGATGCCGAAGGCGAGTAACCCAAGGCAATGCGAAGCGAGCCGAAAAAGAATTCCGCTTATGAGTCGCCGTTGGTGACGTGCTCAAATCGGAAAAAGAAGGGAAACTTGTCTGAGCGCAGCGAGTTTGTTTCCCTTCCCGATTTGAGTGCGGCGCCAACGGGTACCCCGCGCAGCGGGGCGGCGAATCGTTGCGTTGGAGCAGTGCTCCAACCCTTTCTTTGCTTACTTTCTTTGGCGAGACAAAGAAAGTGAGTAGCTGCCGGGCTACCCCCGGCGAAGGGTGGATCGAAGAAAGAACAGCATCAGAATTCACAGAAAGCAAGTCGGAACAACCGAGAAAAACTCACCCCACCTTATCCAACTTAGCCACACTCAAATCCAACAACTTCATCCCAAACTTCCCGAAGTTGATATGCGCCCGCGTACTTCCGCCCCCACCTTCAATGTTGACGATAACGCCCTCGCCAAACTTGGCATGCGCCACGTTCTGTCCAATCCGCCACCCCGAATCCGGCCGCGAAAAATTCTGCGCAATCTTGTTGTTGCCGGACTCCGGCGCAGCATCCCAAGCCGATTTCGGCTGAGCAAACCAGCTGTGCTGTTGCTGCTGAATCTTCGGCGACAACCACTTGATCGACTCCTCCGGCAATTCATCAAAGAAGCGTGAGCGCATGTTGTAGCGCGTCTGGCCATGCAGCATGCGCGTCTGCGAAAAGCTCATGTACAAACGCTTGCGCGCGCGCGTGATGGCGACGTACATCAGACGGCGCTCTTCTTCCACGCCGCCCTCTTCCTTGGCGCTGTTCTCATGCGGGAACAGACCTTCTTCCAGCCCGGTGATGAACACCGCGTCGAACTCCAGGCCCTTGGCGGAATGCACCGTCATCAGTTGCAAGGCATCCTGGCCGGCCTGCGCCTGGTTGTCGCCGGCTTCCAGCGATGCATGCGAAAGGAAGGCCGATAGCGGCGACATGATCGTCGTCAGCGCGGCGTCGGCGTCGATGATTTCAATACCGTCGGCGGTAGTGATGGACGTCCCGGCAACGGCTTGCGCCTGCGGCCCGAGGAAGGCCGGCGCATCGAGGCCATAACCTTCTTCCGAAACGAACAAGGTCGCCGCGCTGACCAGTTGCTCCAAATTCTCGATGCGGTCGGCGCCTTCTTTTTCATTCCGGTAATGCGTGAGCAAACCGCTGCTGTCGAGCACCACCTGCACCATCTCCTGCAAAGGCAGATTCTGCGTTTCAAAACGGGCGGCTTCGATCAGCTTGATGAATCCGTTGAGCGTCGAACCGGCTTTGCCTGCGACATACGGCACCGCTGCATACAGCGAGCAGTTGTATTGACGCGCAGCGTCCTGCAACTGTTCCAGCGCCTTGGCGCCGATGCCGCGCGTCGGGAAGTTCACCACACGCAGGAATGCCGAGTCGTTGTGCAGATTGTCCATCAACTGCAGATAAGCGATCGCATGCTTGACCTCGGCGCGCTCGAAGAAGCGCTGGCCGCCGTACACGCGATACGGAATCGCCGAGGAGAACAAGGCATGCTCCAGCACCCGCGACTGCGCATTGGAGCGATACAGCAAGGCGATCTCGCTGCGCGACCAGCCTTCGGCGATCAGGTTCTTGACCTGCTCGATGATCCATTGCGCTTCCTGCAAGTCGCTGCTGGCCTCGAACACACGCACCTGCTCGCCGTGGCCTGCGTCGGTGCGCAGATTCTTGCCGAGGCGCTTGCTGTTGTTGGCAATCAGGATATTGGCCGCGTCGAGGATGTGGCCGTGCGAGCGGTAGTTTTGCTCCAGCTTGATCAGGTTCTGCACGCGGAACTCGCGCTCGAACGACGTCATGTTGCCGACGTTGGCGCCGCGGAATGCGTAGATGCTCTGGTCATCGTCACCCACCGCAAACACTGCGCCGCTGTCGACCTGGCCTTGGCCGGACATGATCTTGAGCCATTTGTATTGCAGGTCGTTGGTATCCTGGAACTCGTCCACAAGCACATGGCGGAAGCGGCGCTGGTAATGCTCGCGCAGCGGCTGGTTGCGCGACAGCAGTTCATACGTGCGCAGCAGCAGTTCGGCAAAATCGACCACGCCTTCGCGCTGGCATTGCTGATCGTACAGGTCGTAGAGTTCGACGAACTTGCGGTTGTAGTCGTCGTGCGCCTCGACGTCCTTGGCGCGCAGGCCCTGGTCCTTGGCGCCGTTGATGAAGTACATCAGGTTGCGCGGCGGATATTTCTCGTCGTCGACGTTCATCTGCTTGAGCAGGCGCTTGATGGCCGACAACTGATCCTGCGAGTCGAGGATCTGGAAGGTCTGGGGCAACGCCGCGTCGCGGTGATGCGCGCGCAGCAGGCGGTTGCACAAGCCGTGGAAGGTGCCGATCCACATGCCGCGCGTGTTGATCGGCATCATCGCCGACAGGCGCGCGGTCATTTCCTTGGCCGCCTTGTTGGTGAAGGTCACCGCCAGGATGCCCGACGGCGACACTTGCCCGGTCTGGATCAGCCACGCGATGCGCGTGGTCAGCACGCGCGTCTTGCCCGAGCCGGCGCCGGCCAGGATCAGTGCGGATTGTGCGGGAAGGGTGACGGCGGCAAGCTGCTCGGCGTTGAGATTGTGAAGAAGATTTTGCATCCTGCGATTATACGTCCGCGCGTCATTACGAACGCGCGCAGCCTATATATTCCTGTCCGGATCACCCTCGTCAATTGGGTGAAATCCCGCACCGCCAGCAGGTTTGCGTCAAACGGCGTAAAATTCTGCACTGCAACATGGCATTGAGGCCCGTTGCATCCTCTCTTTATCCCTATCATGTCCGAAGAAGCACTCCGCCCAGTTCCTGTCGCCGCCGCCGAAGGCGCGTCTGCCGTCACGCCCGCACAGCCCCATTCCCAAACCGCCGTCATGGTCCAGATCCTGTCGACGGTGTTGTTCACCTTCCTGGCCTACATGACCATCGGCATCCCGCTCGCGGTGCTGCCCGGCTATGTCCACCTCGACCTTGGTTACAGTTCGTTCATCGCAGGCCTGTCGATCAGCGTGCAATACCTCTCTACCTTGATCACGCGCGCCCAGGCCGGCCGCATGGTCGACACCATCGGCCCCAAGAAAACCGTCATGCGCGGCATGCTGGCCTGCGTTGCCAGCGGCGCTTTCCTGGTGCTGGCGGCATGGTCCGCCGAACTGCCGTGGCTGAGCCTGTCCATGATCCTGGTCAGCCGCTTCTGCCTCGGCATCGGCGAAAGCCTGGCCGGCACCGGTTCGATCATCTGGGGCATCGGCCGCATCGGCGCCACGCACACCGCACGCATGATTTCGTGGAACGGCATCGCTACTTACGGCGCACTGGCCATCGGCGCGCCGCTGGGCGTGGCGCTGCTGCACGTGGGCGGCTTCGCGGCGATCGGCTTCCTGGCGCTGGCGCTGCCGTTGATCGGTTACGTGATTGCGCGCCGCCGTCCGGCCGTGCCGGTGGTGCGCGGAGAACGCCTGGCCTTCCGCCTGGTGCTCAACCGCGTGCTGCCTTACGGCATCGGCCTGGCCTTGGGCACCGTCGGCTTCGGCGCCATCGCCACCTTCATCACGCTGTATTACGCCAGCCATCAATGGTCCAACGCGGCCTTCTCGCTGACGCTGTTCGGCGTCTGCTTCATCGGCTCGCGCCTGCTGTTCGCCAATGCCATCAACCGCTTCGGTGGTTTCAAGGTGGCGATCGCTTCCTTCATCGTTGAGGCGTTCGGCCTGACCATCCTGTGGCTGGCCGGTTCGGCGGAAGTCGCCATGCTCGGCGCGGCGCTGGCCGGCTTCGGCTTTGCGCTGGTGTTCCCGTCGCTGGGGGTGGAAGCGGTCGGCCTGGTGCCAGCGCCCAATCGCGGCGCGGCCCTGGGCGCGTATTCGGTGTTCCTCGACCTGGCGCTGGGCATCACCGGGCCGCTGGCCGGATTGATCGTGGGACAGTTCGGTTACGAGGAAGTGTTCCTGTTCGCCGCCATCGGCGCGCTGTGTGCGGTGGCATTGACCTTGTCTCTGTATCGCCGCGCACAACTTGCAAAAAAGCCAATCTGACGGGAACGGCTAACACCTTGTGATGATGGCGATCATCCTCAAGTGTTATTCATGGGCTTGCGGTTTTGACATAAAATCGCAGCGTTGCATTCCATCACACCAAGGAGCGAAACAATGGCAAAGAAAAACGTCGCAGCAATCAACATCGGCATCAACGACAAGGATCGCAAGAAGATTGCGGACGGCCTCAGCAAACTGCTGGCCGATTCCTACACGCTCTACCTGAAGACCCACAATTTCCACTGGAACGTCACCGGCCCGATGTTCAACACCCTGCACCTGATGTTCGAAGGCCAGTACACCGAACTGGCGCTGGCAGTCGACCTGATCGCCGAACGCATCCGCGCACTGGGCTATCCGGCGCCCGGTTCGTACAAGGAATTCGCCAAGCTGTCGTCGATCCCTGAAGCCGAAGGCGTACCCACCGCCGACGAAATGATTCGCCAGTTGGTGGCCGGCCAGGAAGCCGTCACCCGCACCGCGCGCTCGATGTTCCCGGCCGTCGATGCAGCCGCCGACGAACCGACCGCTGACCTGCTGACCCAGCGCATGCAGTTGCATGAAAAGAATGCATGGATGCTGCGCAGCCTGCTGGAAAGCTGATCACTGGCTTTACCGCGCGAAAAAATGCCGCTGACATCATGACGATGCAGCGGCATTTTTCATTTCCGATACGACGCGTTCAAAACAGATCGGCAAACCGGCGCGCTGCCGCTTGCGGATCATCGGTCATGTAGACGCTGCTGATCGCCGCCACCATGTCGGTGCCCTGCGCAATCAGCGGCAGGCAATTCTCCTGCGTCATACCGCCGATGACGACCACCGGCAAGGGGATCTCCTTCTTCGACTCGGCGACGATTTCCGGCGCTGTCTTGAAGTCATATTTTTTTACGCGCGACGGATAGAAGCCGCCGAACGCCACATAGGTCGCGCCGGCTGCGTACGCATCGCGCGCCAGTTGCAGGGTACCGTAGCATGAGGCGCCGACGATCTTGTCCTTGCCAACCTGGACGCGCACGTCCGCTACCGATGCATCGGTGCCGCCGACGTGAATGCCGTCGGCGTCGAGTTCAAGGCACAGGTCAACGTAGTCGTTGATGATGAACGGCGTGTTGTGGCGGCGGCAGACTTGCAGCAACGCACTCGCCTGTTCCTTGCGCAGGATCGCGTCAGCGGTCTTGTGGCGGTATTGCACCAGCGTCGCGCCGCCTTTGATTGCCTGGTCGGTCACACCGACCAGCTTGTCGGTGTCATCCCAGTCCGGGGTCACGATATACAGGCCGCGCAAGGACCATTGTTTGGCTTCACTCATTTGTTTTCTCCAGCAAAGGGGCGTTCATACAGCGGTACGCGATTGGGAATGCGTTGTCCGTCCGCGATCGCGTAGGAAGTTTCCAGCGCGTGCTGGCAATACTGCTGCGCCGTATCGATGGCGTCGCGCATGCCGAGACCTTGCGCCAGTTGCGCCGACAAGGCCGCCGCCAGCGTGCAACCGCTGCCGTGGAATTCGTCCGGCAAACGCGGCCAGCTCCACGACGCAAAAGCACCTTCAGGGCCGAACCAGCGATTGACCACATCCTGATGCTGCGGACCGTGACCGCCCTTGAGCAACACGTTTTCGCAACCGCGCTGCATCAGGATGGCGGCCTGCTGTTCCGGCGCATGCTCGCTGCCGCACAGGCGGTTGGCTTCATTGAGATTGGGCGTGATGACGGTGGCGACCGCATATAAAGATTCAATCGCCCGCGCCGCATCGTCGGTCGACAACTGATCACCCTTGCCGTTGGCCAGCACCGGATCGAACACCACCGGCAAATCCGGCTGACGTGCGCGCAATTGCAAAATCAGGCCCGCAATCGCCTCGGCATTGCGGCGGTTGCCGGCAATGCCGAGCTTGACGGCGCGGATGTCGAAGCGATCGATCAGCACCTGCGCCTGATGGCGAATCAACGCGGCATCGAGCGGGTGCACCGCAAACACGCTGACGTTGTCCTGTACCGTCAACGCGGTCGGCACCGACAGCGGATGGCAGCCGAGCGCGCTGATCGCGGGAATATCCGCCTGCATGCCGGCGCCGCCGCTGGGGTCGGAACCGGAAAACACCAGCACGCACGGCGGCGACGAGCGATACGAAGACATGACCTGGCTCAGACGACCCGGCCCGCCATCGGCGACGATGGCGACGCCGCAAAGCGCTTCGGCACACGACCGGCGAGGAAGGCTTCACGACCGGCTTCCACCGCCAACTTCATCGCCCGCGCCATGCGGATCGGATCGCGCGCACCGGCAATCGCGGTATTCATCAGCACGCCGTCGCAGCCAAGCTCCATCGCAATCGCGGCATCCGAAGCCGTACCGACGCCGGCATCGACCAGCACTGGAATCTTCGATTGTTCGATGATCAGCGACAGATTCCAGGGATTCAGGATGCCCATGCCGGAACCGATCAGCGACGCCAGCGGCATCACCGCCACCACGCCGATGTCTTCCAGCATGCGCGCCTGGATGGGATCGTCGCTGCAATAGACCATCACGTCGAAGCCATCCTTGACCAGCGTTGCGGCGGCCTTCAGGGTCTCCGGCATGTTCGGGAACAGGGTCTTCTCGTCGCCCAGCACTTCCAGCTTGACCAGCTTGTGGCCGTTCAACAATTCGCGCGCCAGTTGCAGCGTGTAGACCGCATCTTCGGCGTTGTAGCAACCGGCCGTATTCGGCAGGATGGTGTAGCGCGAAGGCGGCACCACGTCGAGCAGACTCGGCGCATTCGGATCCTGGCCGATGTTCACGCGACGAATCGCCACGGTGATGATGTCGGCGCCGCTGGCCTCGGTGGCTTCGCGGGTTTCGTTGAGATCCTTGTACTTGCCGCTGCCGACCAGCAGGCGAGAGTTATAGGTTTTTCCTGCAATCGTCAGTCCCGCGTCCGCAGTCAGCGCAGGAGCGTCGTTCATGTTCATGTCAATTCCTTTCAGGTTTCAGCCGCCGCCGATGGCGCGGACCACGTCGACGCGGTCCGCATCGGCCAGCACGCGTCCGGCCCAGAGCTGCGACGGCACCACTTGCCGGTTCACGGCGACCGCCACGGCCTTGCCGGTCAACTCCAATGCAGCAATCAGCTGCGCCAAGTCGGCGCCATCGGCGAGGGCGTGCGGCTTGCCATTCAATTCAATCTGCATCGCATTCACCGCAACGCTCAGGTCTTGGAATAAATCTCGGCGCCCATCTTCACGAACTCCACCGACTTCACTTCCATGCCCTGCTTCAAGGCAGCGATCTCCGAGATGCCTTCCTTGGCGGCGTAATCGCGCACTTCCTGCGTGATCTTCATCGAGCAGAAATGCGGACCGCACATCGAGCAGAAATGCGCTACCTTGGCCGAATCCTTGGGCAGGGTTTCGTCATGGAATTCGCGCGCCTTGTCCGGGTCGAGACCGATGTTGAACTGGTCCTCCCAGCGGAATTCGAAACGCGCCTTCGACAGCGCGTTGTCGCGGATCTGCGCGCCCGGATGGCCCTTGGCCAGATCGGCGGCGTGCGCAGCGATCTTGTAAGTGATGATGCCGTCCTTGACGTCGACCTTGTTCGGCAAACCCAGATGTTCTTTCGGCGTGACGTAGCACAGCATCGCGGTGCCGTACCAGCCGATCTGCGCGGCGCCGATACCGGAGGTGATGTGGTCGTAGCCCGGCGCGATGTCGGTCGTCAAGGGCCCCAGCGTGTAGAACGGCGCTTCGTGGCACTGCTCCAGTTGCAGGTCCATGTTTTCCTTGATCAGGTGCATCGGCACGTGGCCGGGACCTTCGATCATGACCTGCACGTCGTGCTTCCACGCGATCTTGGTCAGCTCGCCCAAGGTCTTCAGTTCGCCCAGTTGCGCTTCATCGTTGGCGTCGTAAATCGAGCCCGGACGCAAGCCGTCGCCGAGGCTGAAGCTGACGTCGTAGGCCTTCATGATGTCGCAGATGTCTTCGAAGTGCTCGTACAAGAAGGATTCCTTGTGATGCGCCAGGCACCACTTGGCCATGATCGAGCCGCCGCGCGAGACGATGCCCGTCATGCGCTTGGCGGTCAGCGGCACGTATTGCAGGCGCACGCCGGCGTGGATGGTGAAGTAGTCGACGCCTTGCTCGGCCTGCTCGATGAGCGTATCGCGGAAGATTTCCCAGGTCAGGTCTTCGGCCTTGCCGTTGACCTTTTCCAGCGCCTGATAAATCGGCACTGTACCGATCGGCACCGGCGAATTGCGGATGATCCATTCACGCGTTTCGTGGATGTTCTTGCCGGTCGACAGATCCATGACGTTGTCGCCGCCCCAGCGGATGGCCCAGGTCATCTTTTCGACTTCTTCGCCGATGGACGAGGTCACGGCCGAATTACCGATGTTGGCGTTGATCTTCACCAGGAAGTTGCGGCCGATGATCATCGGTTCGACTTCCGGGTGGTTGATGTTGGCGGGAATGATGGCGCGGCCGCGGGCGACTTCGTCGCGCACGAATTCCGGCGTGATCATGGCGGGGATAGAAGCACCGAAAGATTGTCCCGGATGCTGGCGGCCCATCAGGTCGGCCAGCTTGTTGCCCATCGGGCCGGAGGCTTTCAGCTCTTCCAGGTATTCCTGGCGGCGCAGGTTTTCGCGGATGGCGATGTATTCCATCTCCGGCGTGATGATGCCCTTGCGCGCGTAGTGCATTTGCGAGACGTTGCCGCCTTCTTTGGCGCGGCGCGGCTTGCGATGCAGATTGAAGCGCAGCTCGGCCAGTGCCGGATCGTTCAGGCGCTGCTGGCCGTATTCGGAAGTCGGGCCATCCAGTTCGTCGGTGTCGTTGCGCTCCAGGATCCACGGCAGGCGTGGCGTCTCCAGACCATTGCGGATGTCGATTTTGGCGTCCGGATCGGTGTACGGACCGGAGGTGTCGTACACGTAGATCGGCGGATTCTTTTCCGAGCCGAACATCGCCGGCGTGTCGGACTGGCTGATCTGGCGCATCGGCACGCGGATATCGGGGCGCGAACCGGTGACATAGATCTTGCGGGAATTCGGTAAAGGCTGGACGGCTGCTTCGTCTACCGTGGCGGTAGCGGAGAGGAATTTCGGATTGGCGTTCATTTTGGCTCCTTTGCTTGAAATTACTTGGCTTGGAGCCAGCAAAGGAGGATTCGGAAAGGAACCTGTTGCGTGCTGAAGAGGCAATGCAATACGGTAGTTCCGGCGCTTCCCTTCGCTGGCATTACCCAGATCAGGTTCAAGGGTATTTCTCACCCGTCAATGTCCGGTCCTTACAACCTACTGCGCGTGCCGATCCTGAGTCTGCGATGCTCACCGTACTAAAGTACGGCTGCGCTTCTTAACTCAGGCTAGACCCGCTCGCTACGGTTGTAAGGCCCGTCGCAAAGACAGGACCCCTAGCATTACTACGTTCAGTTTCAAACGTCGTGGGCCGGATTCTACTCCAATAATTTTGGCGCGGCATCACTAATTTCCACTACTTGCCATGCGCGCAAGGACATGTATCCGATGCTGCTTGATATTGCCAAACAACAATTTCCCCAGTTTTCAAAACCACAATTTCGGGCTGAAAGCCTGTTTGGGCGGCGACTCCTTTATAATGGACGGTTTCGCAAAAACACACGTCAAATCATGGAATTAGCCAAGTCGTTCGAGCCTGCCGATATCGAAAAATTCTGGCGCGAGGAGTGGGAAAAGCGCGGATATTTCGCCGCCACCACCGCGCCTGAAAAGCCGTCGTTCAGCATCCAGCTGCCGCCGCCGAATGTGACCGGCACGCTGCACATGGGCCACGCCTTCAATCAGACCATCATGGACGGCCTGACCCGCTACCATCGCATGCGTGGTTTCAACACCGCCTGGATTCCCGGCACCGACCACGCCGGCATCGCCACGCAGATCGTGGTGGAGCGCCAGCTCGATGCGCAAAAGATTTCGCGCCATGACCTCGGCCGCGAGAAGTTCGTCGAGAAGGTGTGGGAGTGGAAGGAAAAATCCGGCTCCACCATCACCGGCCAGATGCGCCGCATGGGCGCCTCGACCGACTGGGACCGCGAATACTTCACGATGGATCCGAAGATGTCGAACGCCGTCACGGAAGTCTTCGTGCGCCTGTTCGAGCAAGGCCTGATCTATCGCGGCAAGCGTCTGGTGAACTGGGATCCGGTGCTGGGCACGGCGGTCTCTGACCTCGAAGTGGTGTCGGAAGAAGAAGACGGCTCGATGTGGCATATCCGCTATCCACTGGTGGATGGCAGCGGTCACATCACGGTGGCGACGACACGTCCGGAAACACTGCTGGGCGACGTCGCCGTGGCCGTCGATCCGACCGATGAGCGTTATGCGCACCTGGTCGGCAAGATGCTCAAGCTGCCGCTGACTGATCGCGAAATCCCGATCATCAAGGACGAATATGTCGACAAGGAATTCGGCACCGGCTGCGTAAAGATCACGCCTGCGCACGACTTCAACGATTATCAGGTCGGCGCACGCCACGACCTGGAAAAAATCAGCATCCTGACGCTGGACGCCAAAATCAATGAAAACGGCCCGGCCAAGTATCAAGGCCTGGATCGCTTCGAAGCGCGCAAGCAGATGGTTGCCGACCTCGATGCGCAAGGCCTGCTGGAACTGGTCAAGCCGCACAAGCTGATGGTGCCGCGCGGCGACCGCACCGGCGTCGTGATCGAGCCGATGCTGACCGACCAATGGTTCGTCGCCATGAGCAAGCCGGCCCCGGAAGGTACTTACTTCCCGGGCAAGTCGATTGCAGAAGTGGCGCTGGAAAAAGTCGCCAACGGCGAGATCAAGCTGATTCCTGAAAACTGGAGCAACACCTACAACCAGTGGCTCAACAACATCCAGGATTGGTGTATCTCGCGCCAACTGTGGTGGGGCCATCAGATCCCGGCGTGGTACGACGAAGACGGCAAGGTCTACGTGGCGCGCACCGAAGCGGAAGCCCAGGCGCAAGCCGGCGGCAAGACCGTGACCCGCGACAACGACGTGCTCGACACCTGGTTCTCGTCGGCGCTGGTGCCGTTCTCGACGCTGGGCTGGCCGGAAATCACACCGGACTACAAACTGTTCCTGCCGTCGTCGGTGCTGGTGACCGGCTTCGACATCATCTTCTTCTGGGTGGCGCGCATGGTCATGATGACCACGCACTTCACCGGCCAGGTGCCGTTCAATACCGTCTATGTGCACGGCCTGGTGCGCGACGCCAGCGGCCAGAAGATGTCCAAGTCCAAGGGCAACACGCTCGACCCGATCGACCTGATCGACGGCATCGGCGTGGATGAGCTGGTCGCCAAGCGCACCGTCGGCCTGATGAATCCGAAGCAGGCCGCCAGCATCGAGAAGGCCACACGCAAGGAATTCGCCGACGGCATCCCGGCCTTCGGCACCGATGCACTGCGCTTCACCTTCGCCTCGCTGGCGACGCTGGGCCGCAACATCAACTTCGACCTCGGCCGCTGCGAGGGCTATCGCAACTTCTGCAACAAGCTGTGGAACGCCACCCGTTTCGTGCTGATGAACACGGAAGGCCATGACTGCGGCTTCGACGGCCACGTCAAGGGTGAATGCGACAAGGAAAAGCTGCAGTTCTCGCAAGCCGACCGCTGGATCGTATCGCTGATGCAGCGCACCGAGGCCGAAGTTGAAAAGGGTTTCGCCGACTACCGCTTCGACAACATCGCTTCCGCCATCTACAAGTTCGTGTGGGACGAGTACTGCGACTGGTATCTGGAAATGGCCAAGTCGCAAATCCAGAACGGCAACGAAGCGCAGCAACGCGCCACCCGCCGTACTCTGCTGCGCGTGCTGGAAGGCGTGCTGCGCCTGGCGCATCCGGTGCTGCCTTTCATCACCGAAGCGCTGTGGCAAAGCGTGGCGCCGCTGACCGACAAGAAGCTCGACCCGGCCGGCGACTCCATCATGCGTCAACCGTATCCGCAAGCCGATCTGGAAAAGATCGACGTGGATGCGGAAGCCTGGATGACGCAGCTGAAGACGCTGACCGATGCCTGCCGCAACCTGCGCGGCGAGATGCAATTGTCGCCGGCGTTGCGCGTGCCGCTGATCATTGAGACCGAGAATGCGGAAGCGGTGAACTCCTTCCTGCCTTACCTGCAATCGCTGGTGAAGCTGAGCGAGACGCAAGTCGTGACGCAATTGCCTGAGTCGCCGGCGCCGGTGGCCATCGTCGGCGACCTGAAGCTGATGCTGAAGGTGGAAATCGACATCGCGGCGGAACGCGAACGCATGACCAAGGAGATCACCCGCATCAGCGGCGAGATCGTCAAGGCCAATGCCAAGCTGTCCAACGAGAGCTTCGTCGCGCGCGCGCCGGAAGCGGTCGTGGCGCAAGAGAAAGAGCGCCTCGCCAACTTCAGCACCACGCTGGCAAAACTGGAAGAGCAACTGGGGAAGTTGAAATAAGTTGAAGTAAGTTGAAATAAGCTGCCCGGTCAGCTTCCGATGAGCCGCCGTCCTGCAAAGGGCGGCGGCTTTTTTATTGCCTTGTCGCTAACTTTTTTAATCCTTGCCGGACGCCGCCGGCTTGTCTACACTAGCCGGATAAAATTAGAACAATCGTGCTTTTATTTAAACCACCAGTTTCACCAATGGACGGAGACATCATGAAAACTCGCATCATCCTGAGCAGCGCCCTGTTGGCCCTGAGCGCACTAAGCACCGCAAACGCCTGGGCCGCCGACGGCTCGCCTGTCGGTCTGTGGAAAAACATCGACGACGCCACCGGCCAACCCAAGGCGCTGATCCGCATCACCGAGAGCGACGGCGAACTCAAGGGCAAGATCGAGAAGCTGTTCCGCCCGGCAGAGGAAGATCAGAATCCCAAGTGCGTGAAATGTGAAGGCGCGCTGAAAGATCAGCCCATCATCGGCATGACCATCCTCTCCGGCCTGAAGAAAGACGGCGATGAATACAACGGCGGACAGATCCTCGATCCGGCCAACGGCAAGCTGTACAAGAGCAAGCTGACCGTGGTCGAGGACGGCAAGAAGCTCAACGTGCGCGGCTATATCGGCATGCCGATGCTGGGCCGGACACAGACCTGGGTGCGCGAGGAGTAAGCACACTTTCCGCTATGCATCGCAGGCGTCCCTGCATGCGATGCATTCTTCCTTGTCCTTCCTCTCCCCCCCCGTTTGCTGAGCGCTTTCTTCCTGGAATGCGTCACGCAGTTTTTCCGTTCGGAAATAGACAGCTTGCGCAACACCTGTGTTATTTCGTGTTGCCCATTGCCTGCGAAATTGTTAGCCTGAGGATAACAAAACGAGATGGCCGGAATCGTCCCGGCCGAGCTTGTGCATTGCATTCGGCATCGGTCATCCATCGCTTGTCAGAAGGGTCTCTCGGGGGAGGGCAATACAATGCATTCGTCGCCGCGCTTCAGCGTTCTGTGCTTGTCCGTCGCAGTGCTTTTCCTCTCCTGCAGCGTTCCCGCGCGCGCTCAGGATCCTGCCCGCGAAGTGTTGATCGGCTTTGTCGCACCGATGGACGACCTCGATGCTTCCAGCGGCGCGGGAGCCGCGCAGATGGCGATTGACGAGGCCAATGCCGCATCGGTGCGCATCGGCGGCAATCCCGTTATTTTCAAATTACTGCTGCAAAACGACAAGGCCGATCCGCGCACCGCTGAGCAGGTCGCGCGCTATCTGATCAAGACCAACGTCGTCGCCGTCGTCGGTCACTGGACCAGCACCACCAGCATCGCCGTCGCACCGATCTACGCCGAAGCCGGCATTGCGCAACTGGCGCCGATTGCGTGGAGCAGGCGCTTTACGCTTGCCCCGGGCAGCAGCCATTTCCAGGGCGTGGGCAGCGACGACATGGCGATGGCCTATGTGATCGGCTATTTATCGGAGCATGTCCATCCGAAAAGAGTCATGGTGATTGACGACAAGGCCCCGCTGGGCGTGTCGATGGCTGACTCGTTCGAGAAATACGCCAAGGCCGCGGGCATTGAAACCTCGCGCCATTCCGTCAGCACGCAGACCTCGGACTTCAATCCTCAGTTGCAGATCGCCAAGACCAGTCGCCCGGACCTGATCCTGTTCACCGGCCGCAGCGCGCAAAGCACGGCGATTGCGCGCAACCTCAAGCGCATGGGCGTGTCGTCCAGCCTGATGATGACCGGCCCCGTGGTGTCGACGGATTTCCTGGCGCAGATCAATTACAGCGATGAAGATCTCTATGCCATCGTTCCCGGCCCGTCGACGGACGGCAGCAAGATACAGGCCTTCAGGAAACGCTACATGGCGCACTTCACACGCGAACCGGCGCCGTTCGCCATGTTTGCCTACGACTCCGTCCACACGCTGATCGCCGCTATCAAAAAGGCCGACAGCCTCGATCGCCAGAACATCATCGCCGCCTTGTACGCGGTCAACTACACAGGACTCAGCGGTGCGATGTCCTTCCGTCCCGACGGCACGCTCAAGAATCCCACCTACACATTGCACCAGACGGAGAAAGGTCGCTGGACGGTACGCAGACAATTCAAGTCTCCGGGCTGAAGCGAAACCGCCATGCACAGAGAAGCATCACATTTGCACTGGAGAACGTATGTCGATTTCCTGTCGCTTCGCAGTTCCATTTTTCTTGCTGTGCTCAGCGCTGGCGTCATCGGCATCGTGGGCGCACTCAGCCGCTCCCACGACCGAGATCGTCACGATCGGTTTCGCAGCGCCTCTGGCGGAAGTTTCCGCGCGCCAGGGCCGCAACGCCGCGCTGCTGGCCATCGAAGAAATCAACAAGGGCAATCCTACCGTCAACGGCCGCGCGATCGTCTTCGAGTTGCTTGAGCAGGACGATAAAGCTGATCCGCGCATCAGCGAATTCATCGCGCGCTCGTTCGCCAACAGCAAGGCCATCGGCGTCATCGGCCATTGGAACAGCGCGACGACGGTAGCGGCCGCCCCCATCTATCACACTGCAGGGCTGGCGCAAATTTCACCATTCTCGTGGAGCCGCAGCTTCACGCAGAAATCCTACAAGACGGCGTTCCAGACCATCGGCAGCGACGACGTCGGACTCGCGCTTGCGGCCGATTACCTGATCGGGGAACAGAAACTGAAACGCGTGCTGGTGCTCGACGACGGCGGATTCCTCGGCATCAGCATGGCGGATTATTTCTCCAATCATGTGAAGGCCGCCGATGGTGAAGTCATTCAGCGCATGTCCATCAGCGGCAATACGTCGGATTTCAATCAGCCGCTGCAAAGGGCGCGGGAGGCCAAGGCCGAGTTGATTTTCTTCAGTGGCCGCGTGATGCAGAGCGATGTCTTGGCGCGCAGTCTGCAACGTTTTCGCCTGCCGGCAAAATTGCTGCTGACGGGCAGCGTGGTGTCGCCGGCTTTCCTGAAAAACGCCGGCGACATTGACAGCACCATTCTCGCCATCGTACCCAGCACGCCGTTGGACAAGCGTCCCGGCATGGCGGCGTTGCAGAAGAAATACGCCGAACGCTTCGGCGGCGAGATGATCCCGTTCGCGGTGTACTCCTACGACAGCGTGCAATTGCTGGCAGCTGCGACGAAGAAGGCCAATTCTCTGGATCGTGCCAAGATCATCGATGCGCTGCACGAGATCAAATATAGCGGCGTCAGCGCCAACATCGCCTTCGATGCCAACGGCGCGCTGCTCAAGCCGGGTTACACGCTTTACAGTTATGAGCGCAAGGGATGGACGCCGCTGCGGGTCTTCAATGGCAAGTAGAACGACGCGTCAGCGCGTGGGCTTGCGCTGGGCGACGAAGCGATCAAGCTGGCCTGCAAAGGCGCGGCCGTCAGCCTGGCTGAACGCCGCCGGACCACCGGTCTCGACACCGCTGCCGCGCAGTTCTTCCATGAAATTGCGCATCGTCAGATGCTGCTGGATATTGTCGACGGTGTACATCTCGCCGCGTGGATTGAGCACGGCGACGCCGTTGGCGACGACTTCGGCAGCGAGTGGAATATCGGCCGTGATGACGAGGTCGCCGGCTTGTGCGAGCTTGACGATTTCCTTGTCGGCGACGTCAAATCCGGCCGGAACCACGATCGATTTGATGAAGCGTGAAGGCGGCGTGCGCAGGTACCGGTTGGCCACCAGCGTCACCGAGATCTGAGTGCGATCGGCAACGCGGAACAGCATGTCCTTGATCACGCCCGGACAGGCGTCGGCGTCAACCCAGATATGCATGACTCACCTGCGGCACCTGTTTGCTGCCGAAAAGGAAATCAGACAAACGACACCGTCAGTCCCGGCAATGCGACGCCGGAAAACGCGGTGATCCAGGTCTGCCCGGCTTCCACCGGATAGGCGTCGGTCCAGGTGCCGGTGGTGATGATTTCTCCGGCCTGCAAGGGCGCGAATTGCGGCTGGGTCTTGAGCAACTGATGCAGATGCCACAGCGCATGCAAAGGGCTGTCGGCTTCGTCGTTGAAGAAGCCGGCCGCGCGCAGCCGGCCGGTGCTGTCGGTGCTGCTCGACAGCGAGACGCTGGCGCTGGCCAGTATCTGCGGCAGGTTGTGGCGCGTGGCCGACGACAGCACGTGCGGCTCGCCGATGATGAGCGTGCCGTGCAGGCCGAAGGCGGCGATCGAATCGGCCACCGTGAATTCCCAGTTGGCGAACGGACAGGCGACGATCTCGAAACCGTGCGCCATCCATTCGATGCATTCGGCCAGTTCGTCGATGGTCGCGTCCGGCGATGGCGCCTGCCCGAGCTTGAAAACGATCTCCGGCTCGATGCGCGGCTGCAACGCCCCCTTCAGGCATTGCTTGCCATGGTTGTCCTCGGCGTAGCGCACCGTCGAGTCGTAGATGTGCGCCCAGATCGGAATGCGCGCGTCGTCGGTGACACCGTATTTGTCCCAGGTCTTGTGCACGGTGAAGCCGATCTTGCGGCCGATTGGTTGCTCGCCTTGCGCCACACGGATGTCGATGATGCGGCGCGCAATGTCGTAGGCATCGTCAACGGAGAGAGGCTGGGAAGAGGACAGGAGCGGCAACAGGCGTGTGTTTGCACGGGCATCGAGGAGTTGATGCGCGTACCTGCTGGCTTGGCTCGACATAAGCATGAGAGGCTCGCCCACAAAGATAGTGATTAGCTATCCATTGTCGGTGACGATTAATTTTTGCACAAGTGAAAATAAAGAAATCACAAGAAGTTCGCATGAATTTCTTGGCAAATTTCTAATGAATTGACGAGATGACGAGACACTTTTCCGGCGCGGCAATCGTCCGGCCAAATGGTCAGGCCAATGTCAGTTTGCGCGGAAGTTGACGCAGTTCAACAGCTGTTGCAGATGAGCACGCGTGCGTACGAGAAACGTGAGAAGGAGTGTACCGGCAGCAATGCCGATACAATTTTTGAGCAGGGATTCAACCGGCCCAAAGGTCGCCGTTGGGGCCTGTGCGCGGCGCCGTCACGCCGAAGTGGGTGTACGCCGCCGGCGTCGCCACGCGGCCGCGCGGCGTGCGTTGCAGATAACCTTGCTGGATCAGGTAAGGCTCCAGCACGTCTTCGATGGTGTCACGCTCTTCACCGATTGCCGCAGCGAGATTGTCGAGTCCGACCGGACCGCCGTTGAATTTGAACAGCACGGCTTCGAGCAGCTTGCGGTCCATCACGTCAAAGCCGACCGGATCGACGTCGAGCATTACCAGCGCGGCGTCAGCCATGGCTTGCGTGATCCGGCCGTTGCCCTTCACTTCCGCATAGTCGCGCACGCGACGCAGCAGGCGGTTGGCGATGCGCGGGGTGCCGCGGCTGCGCTTGGCGATTTCCAGCGCGCCTTCTTCGACGATCGGTGCATTCAGCAGGCCGGCGCTGCGCGTGACGATGCGGGCCAGCTCCGGCGGCGTGTAGAACTCCAGGCGCGCAACGATGCCGAAGCGGTCGCGCAGCGGATTGGTCAGCATGCCGGCGCGCGTGGTGGCGCCGACCAGCGTGAACGGCTGCAGGTCCAGACGCACCGAACGCGCCGCCGGGCCTTCGCCGATCATGATGTCGATCTGGTAGTCCTCGAGCGCGGGATAGAGGATTTCCTCCACCACTGGCGACAAGCGATGGATCTCGTCGATGAACAGCACGTCGTTGGCTTCGAGATTGGTCAGCAGCGCGGCCAGGTCGCCGGCGCGCTCCAGCACGGGGCCGGAAGTCTGGCGCAGGTTGACGCCCATTTCGCGCGCGATGATGTGCGCCATGGTGGTCTTGCCAAGGCCCGGCGGGCCGAACAGCAAGGTGTGATCGAGCGCTTCGCCGCGCTGGCGCGCCGCCGAGATGAAGATCTCGAGCTGGCCGCGCACTTTTTCCTGGCCGACGTATTCGTCGAGCTGCTTGGGCCGCAGCGCGCGTTCGATGGCCTCCTCGTTGGCCGAGGCAGGCGTGGCGGCGATGATGCGTTGTTCGGAAAAGTCGTCGGTCTGGATGCTCATGATTTACCGTTCAGGCTTTGGACAGTGCTTTCAGTGCGTGCTTGATGCCGTCCGAGACGCTGGCATCGGCCGGCACCTGCTTCAGCGCCAGAGTCGCTTCCTTGTCGGAATAACCGAGCGCCAGCAAGGCGTTGAGGATATCCGAAGTCGCGTCGTGATGCACCGCGCCGCCGACCACGCCGAGATCGGCGCCGAGCTTGCCCTTGAGTTCAAGCAACAGGCGTTCCGCGGTCTTCTTGCCGATGCCGGGGACCTTGGTGAGACGACCGGCTTCCTGCAGCGTCACCGCCTGCGCCAGATCGCTGACCGACATGCCGGACAGGATCGACAACGCGGTGCGCGCGCCGACACCGGAAATCTTGATCAGCTCCTTGAAGGTATTGCGCTCTTCGGCGCTGCCGAAGCCGAACAGCACGTGGGCGTCTTCGCGGATCGCCAGGTGCGTCAGCAGCACCACTTTTTCGCCGAGGCCGGGCAGATTGTAGAAGGTGCTCATCGGCACGCCGACTTCATATCCGACGCCGTTGCAGTCGACCAGCAATTGCGGAGGATTTTTTTCGAGCAGGATTCCGGAGAGGCGACCGATCATGATGGGCAGGTATCGAAAGTGAGTCGAAAAATGGATTATCGGAATGATACAGTACTGTTCGGATAAACAGTATATGAATCCGCCGAGCCGGCCCCCTGCACTTGCCTTGAAGCACCTTGCCGGGCTATCGTCTGGCCTCACGCATCAACAACCACGCAAGGATCCCATGGCAGGCAGCAGCTTTTTCGCATTGATCGACGACATCGCCGGCATTCTCGACGACGTCTCCGCCATGACCAAGGTCGCCGCCAAGAAAACCGCAGGCGTGCTTGGCGATGATCTGGCGCTCAATGCGCAGCAGGTGTCCGGCGTCAACGCCGACCGCGAACTGCCGGTGGTGTGGGCGGTAGCGGTGGGCTCGCTGAAGAACAAGGCGATCCTGGTGCCGGCCGCGCTGGCGATCAGCGCCTTCGCGCCCTGGGCGGTAACGCCGCTGCTGATGCTGGGCGGCGCCTTCCTGTGCTTTGAAGGCTTCGAGAAGCTGGCGCACAAGTATCTGCCGCACGAAGAAGAACATCTTGACGAGACTGCCGCTCCTGAAGCCGCCGAAAGCGAACAGGACAAGATCAAGGGCGCCATCCGCACCGACTTCATCCTGTCGGCGGAAATCATCGCCATCACGCTGGGCACGGTGGCCGGCGCGCCTTTGCAGCAACAGATCACGGTGCTGGTCGGCATCGCGCTGATCATGACGGTGGGTGTCTATGGCGTGGTCGCGGGCATCGTCAAGCTTGACGACGGCGGTCTGTACCTGCTGCGCACCGGTGGAAAATTCGCGCAGCGCATCGGTCGCGCCATTCTGGTGGCGGCGCCCTACATGATGAAGAGCCTGACCGTGATCGGCACGGTGGCGATGTTCATGGTGGGCGGCGGGATCCTGACGCACGGCATCGCGCCCGTGCATCACTGGATCGCCGATGTCAGCGCCCCGCTGGCGACGGTGCCGGTGGTCGGCGGCTTGTTGTCGGTGCTGGCGCCGTCGGCGCTGGATGCCGTGTTCGGGGTGATTGCCGGCGGCGTGGTGCTGCTGGCGGTGACGGCGGTGCAACGCGTGCTGAAAATCGTCAAAAAGAAGTAGCGCCTAACCGACCAGACGACCGCCGCGCATGCGCAGGCCCTTCTTGGCCAGCCCCGGCGCCAGTCCGCCCAGCGCGCTGAGTATGTCGCCGCTGTGCGCATGGCAGATCGCCACGCCGAGCGCGTCAGCCGCGTCGGTGCCCGGCAAACCCGGCAGCGCCAGCAAGCGCTGCACCATATCCTGCACCTGCTGCTTCTGCGCCTTGCCGTGACCGGCGACGGCTTGCTTGACCTGCAGCGCGGTGTATTCCGCCACCTGCAGATCGGCCTGCACCAGCGCGCAAATCGCCGCGCCGCGGGCCTGGCCGAGCAGCAGCGTGGATTGCGGGTTGACGTTGACGAAGACTTTTTCGATCGCCGCGCAGTCGGGCGTGTACGTCTGGATCACCTCGCCGATGCTGGCCAGGATGACCTTGAGACGTTGCGGCAAATCGCCGTCCGGCGTCTTGATGGTGCCGGAGGCGATATAGGCAAGCTTGCTGCCCTGCTTGTGGATCACGCCAAAGCCGGTGGTGCGCAAGCCGGGATCAATGCCAAGAATTTTCATGCAGACACAATGTGAGTTAATCGTTTCGGATGGAGCTCCGGACCTGGCGGCAATCAAGGCGCCTTGACCACCTTTACTATTTTCCAATCCCCGCCCTGCGCTTCATATACGGTAAACACAGGATCGCGCAGATTTCCTTCCCGGTCGAAGGATATAAGGCCGGTCAGTCCCCTGAATTTCTCCGCATGCAGCGTGTCGATCAATTTGCCCGGATCGGCCGAATTGCCCTGCCGGATCGCTTCCCCCAACATCAGCACCGCATCATAGGCGCGCAAGCTGCTGACGTCGATATACGATGAAGAAAACCGCGCGATGTAGTTCTTTTCAAAATTCTTCCATCCCGGCAGTTTATCTCGTTGCTGGTCGGATTCCAGCGTAAAAATATTGCCGGCGCCGTTGACCTGATTCAGGAAGTTCTGGTTGTTCATGCCGTTCATCGCATTCAGGAAACGCGTCTTCACGCCCAGACGCTTGGCGCTGGCGATCATGTTGGCCGCCTGCAGATGCGTGCCGCCCCAGAATATCGCATCCGCCCTGCTCTCCTTGACATCGGCCAGCGCCTGGTTGAAATCAGAGGTTTTGTCGCTGACCGAATAGCGGCCAAGCAAGAGACCGCCTGCTTGCCGGAAACCCTCGCTGAACTGATCCGCCATCGCCATGCCTGACGGCGTCTTGTCGTCGATCACGGCCATGCGATCAACCTTCAGGTCGCCATACACATAATGCCCGAAAAGAATGCCGCCCTGTTCGCTGTGGCCGAACATGCGGAAGGTGTTGTCATAGCCGAGCTGCGTGAATTTGTGGTTGGTGGCGCCGACCGAGATGTGCGGAATGCGCGCGGCCCGGACTTGTTCGGCGGTGGCGATGCATACCGTCGAACTGTGGCAGATGAGCGCAGCGGGATTTTTCTTTAGCAGATAGTCCGTCGCCAGTTTGCTGGCGTTGGCATCGAAACGATCGTCTTGCGGAATCAGCTCAAAGACGACCCTGGCGTTGTTGACCTTGACGGCTTTCTTGTTCAGTTCATCGATCGCCAGTTTCGCACCGTTGGTCATGCTGACGCCGCGCGCCTGGTTGGAGCCACTGAGGGGCGCCAGGAAACCGATGACCACCTTGGTCTCCTGAGCGAAGCCTGAGTCAGGGAACACACTTAATCCCGACAGCGCCAGCAGCAAGAACAAGCGGGGACACGGGCTGAAAAACAGACGAAGCAGACGGTTCATCGGCAGCCTCCAACGAGAGAAAGTGATCGCTCATTATCCATCGAAGAATTGCCTTAATGACAATACCAGACTGCTCCCTACGCAAAAAACAACAAGCCCGGCACTAGGCCGGGCTTGGATGCGGTGTTACAGCGTCAAAAAAGGATCATCTGCGGATCAGTGGCGGAAGTGACGCGTACCAGTGAGCAGCATCACGACATCGCGTTCATTCGCTGCATCGATCACTTCCTGATCGCGCATCGAGCCGCCCGGATGGATCACGCTGGTCGCGCCGGCGTCAACCACCACGTCCAGACCATCGCGGAACGGGAAGAAAGCATCCGACGCCACTGCTGAGCCGGCCAGCGTCAGGCCGGCGTTCTGCGCCTTGATCGACGCGATACGGGCGGAATCGATACGGCTCATCTGGCCGGCGCCGACGCCAAGGGTCATGCCATTGCCGCAGAAGACGATGGCGTTGGACTTGACGAACTTGGCGACGCGCCAGGCGAACATCAGGTCTTGCAGTTGTTGCGGTGTCGGTTGCTTCTTGCTGACGACCTTGACGTCGGCCAGCAGCACATTCTTGGCATCCGGCGATTGCACCAGCAGACCGCCGCCGACGCGTTTGAAGTCATACGCGTTGAGACCATTACCCAACGGGATTTCCAGCAAGCGGACGTTTTGCTTGGCGGCGAAAATCTTCTTTGCTTCGGCGCTGAAGGACGGCGCGATCAGCACTTCGACGAATTGCTTGGCGACCGCTTCGGCGGCGGCGCCGTCGAGTTCGCGGTTGAAGGCGATGATGCCGCCGAAGGCCGAGGTCGGATCAGTCTGCAAGGCCTTGCTGTAAGCCTCCAGCGGATTGCCGCCGACCGCCACGCCGCACGGGTTGGCGTGCTTGATGATGACGCAGGCGGTAGTGTCGGCGGCGTCGAAGGTCTTGACGCACTCCCACGCCGCATCGGCGTCGGCGATGTTGTTGAACGACAGTTCCTTGCCTTGCAGCTGGGTGTAGCTGGCCAGCGCGCCGTCGATCTTCCTGACGTCGCGGTAGAACGCCGCCGATTGGTGCGGGTTTTCGCCGTAGCGCATATCCTGCACTTTTTCGAAGTGCAGGTTCAGGATTTCCGGATAGGCGCTGCGCGTGGCGTGCTGCTTGTCTTCGCCCAGCGAGGTGAAATAGTTGGTGATGGCGCCGTCGTATTGCGCGGTGTGGGCGAATACTTTCTTGGCCAGCGCAAAGCGCTTTTCGTACGGCAGATCGCCGCTTGCCTGCAGATCAGCCAGCACGCCGGCGTAGTCGGTCGGATCGCAGATCACAACGACATCCTTGTGGTTCTTGGCCGACGAACGCAGCATCGCCGGACCGCCGATGTCGATGTTTTCGATCGCGTCTTCCAGCGAGCACTCTTCCTTGGCGATGGTCTGCTGGAACGGATACAGGTTCACCACCACCATGTCGATCGTCGGGATGCCGTGCTTGTCCAGCGCAGCCACATGCTCAGGAAAATCGCGGCGCGCCAGGATGCCGCCATGCACTTTCGGATGCAGCGTCTTGACGCGGCCGTCCAGCATTTCCGGGAAACCGGTGTAGTCGGCGACTTCGGTCACCTTGACGCCGTTGTCGGCCAGCAGCTTGGCGGTGCCGCCGGTGGACAGGATGTTGACGCCCAGGGCGGACAGTGCGCGCGCAAAGTCGAGCACGCCGGCTTTGTCGGAAACGGAGATGAGTGCTTGTTTGATCATGATGGCATGAAGGAGGAGAAGAACTGCGTGGATGAAGGAATTCGGTGACGTGTGGATGTAGCCGGCGATACGCTTTCAGGCGTACCGCCGCGTGCAAGTGTTACAGCAAGCCGTGCTGCTGCAATTTCTTGCGCAGGGTATTGCGATTGATGCCGAGAATTTCTGCGGCTTGTGACTGATTGCCGTCGGCGCGCGCCATCACTGCTTCGAAGATCGGTTTCTCGACCGTCAAAACAACCATGTCATAGACATTCGATGGCAACTGCTCGCCCAGGTCCTTGAAATACTTGTCAAGGCTCTTCCTGACGACATCCTCGATACTTTCTTTACTCATTACGTGCTACTTCTGTTCTTTTTAGTGTGTTGATCAATAGCCTTCAATCCTGCGTGCAGCTATGCTGCCAGCGGCTGATCGGCAATCCCGTATTGTAACCGCTCGCCATATGCCGCCTGCGATTCAAAGAAATCGCGCACTGCGTTCCATTGCAGCTGGCAATCCTCGAGGCGGTTCATGCGCTGCCGGAATTGTTCCCCCTCCGGCAGGTCGCGGACATACCATCCGATGTGCTTGCGCGCCGTGCGTACGCCGAGATACTCGCCGTAAAACGCATAGTGCGCCTGCAGATGTTCCAGCATCAGTTCCTGTACTTCGGCCACCATCGGCGCCGGCAGATGCGTGCCGGTGCGCAGGAAGTGGTCGATTTCACGGAAGATCCACGGCCGTCCCTGCGCCGCGCGGCCGATCATGACGGCGTCGGCGCCGGTGACCGCCAGCACGTGTTTTGCGCGCTCGGGCGTGGTGATGTCGCCGTTGGCAACCACCGGGATCTTCACGGCCGCCTTGACGGCGGCAATCGTTTCGTACTCGGCTTCGCCGCTGTAGCCGTCGGCACGCGTGCGGCCGTGCAGCGTCAGCATGGCGATGCCGCTTTGCTCCGCCATGGCGGCAATGGCCAGGGCGTTCTTGTTTTCGCGATTCCAGCCGGTGCGGAATTTCAGCGTCACCGGCACGTCGACCGCATTGACCACCGCGTCGAGAATCTGTCCCACCAGCTTTTCGTTCTGCAACAGGGCCGAGCCGCACCAGCTGTTGCAGACCTTCTTGACCGGGCAGCCCATGTTGATGTCGATGATCTGCGCGCCGCGATCGACGTTGTGCTTCGCGCAATCGGCCAGCATGGCGGGATCGGCGCCGGCGATCTGCACCGCCTTCGGCTCCATCTCACCGTCGTGGTTGGTGCGGCGCGAAGTCTTCTCGCTTTGCCACAGGCGTGGATCCGAGGCCGCCATTTCCGACACGGCGTAACCCGCCCCCAGTTGCTTGCACAACTGACGGAAAGGCCGATCCGTCACACCAGCCATCGGGGCGACGAAAACGTTATTGCGCAGGGAATGCGGGCCGATATTCACAGGTCGATGGACGGTGCGGTCGTGTGGTTGCTGGGGAAGGGCGCTATTTTAGCGCGATTGGTCCTCCGCCCCAACAAGAATCGGTCTTGCAGCGCAGCGGCGACAACACATTGCCGAAGCGACAAGAATTGCCGCCTGGCGCCGTATTTCATCCGACAGAACGCGACTGAAAGCGGATCAGCGATCCACTTCGTCCAGCACGTCGGCCGACAAATGGGCAACATCGGCCCACTGCGCGATGTGCAGGCGCTCGCCGTCCCACTGCATGCGGTTGATGCCAGCGTTGAAGATATCGAAATCGCGTGCGTGCGCGAAGCCGGTCTGGCGCGACCAGCGATAGATGCATTCAAGCACGCCGCCGTGGGTGACGATGGCGATCTTGCGGTGCTGCCGGCTGTTGCTGTGGCGGATCAGGCGCGTGACCGCACCGACGGCGCGCTCGGAGAATTCGCGCATGGTTTCGGCGACGCGTTCGCCGGCAGGATAGCGTGCATCTAGTTCGCGTGCTTTCCAGGCGGCATAGTCTTGCGGATAGCGTTGCGCGATGTCGTGATGCTGCAGGCCTTCGAAGCCGCCGTAGCAACGCTCGCGCAAAGCTTCGTCGATGTGCACGTCCTTGCCTTGCAGCGTTGCCACCGCCTGCGCGGTGTCGCGCGCGCGTTGCAGGTCGCTGGCGTAGATCGCGTCCAGCGGCTCGTTACCGAGCGCCCGACCCAACGCCGCCGCCTGCCGCTGCCCTTCGGCGTTGAGTGGAATGTCGATGTGGCCTTGCAGCCGTTTGTCGACGTTCCAGTCGGTTTCACCGTGGCGGATCAGCAGGATGTCAGTCGTGGCGGGCGTGGCAGTCATGGCGATGTTACTTGATCAGGTCGGGATTGAGCGTGTACGTGCCGGTGATGGCTGCCTGCGCCAGCACATGGCCTTGCAGCGCGTTGTGCACGTCGGTGCCGGTGAACTTGCCGGTGACGGTCAGTTGTTCCTGGTCGATGGCGTACAGCGTGAAGATGTAACGGTGCGCAATTGCGTCGTTCCACGGCGGGCAGGGGCCGTCGTAACCGAAGTAGTCGCCGCTCATGTCGCCATCGCCTGCGAACCAGCTGGTGTAATCGTTGAGGCCGTGGCGCGCGCCCGACAGCGGATCGCCGGGAATCGCCGGACCGGCCTTGCCGCGCGTGGTGACGGCGCTGCTGAATTGCCCCGCAGCCAGTTCGGCGACGCCGGCCGGAATATCGACCAGAGTCCAGTGGAAGAAATCAACGCGCGGCAGATCGGCCGGCACGGTCTTGCCTTCCTGATTGACGTCGTCGCCGCGCGACGGTACATCAGGATCGTGGACCACCAGCACCAGCGACCTGGTGCCGGGAGGCAAATCGCTCCAGGCCAGGTGCGGATTTTTGTTGGACGACAGGGCTACGTGGTTTTTGGGATCGGATACGGCAAAGGCGAATTCGCCCGGAATGACTGCGCCGTCCTGAAAAGAATCGCTCCAGAGTTTCATGTGTGCTCTCCTTTGAAAATCAGCCTGCTGTTGAATATCAAAAAATATCGTCGGGCCGCCGCCGGCGTTACTTACCGCCAACTTGCAGCCAGAATGTGACGGGCCCGTCATTGGTCAGCGAGACCTGCATGTCGGCGCCGAAACGGCCGGTTTCGACCACGCCGTGACGGGCTTTCGCCTGCGTAACGAAATGATCGAACAGGTGCTTGCCTTCCGCCGGCGGCGCCGCCGGCGTGAACGACGGCCGGGTGCCGGAGCGGGTATCGGCCGCCAGCGTGAACTGCGGCACCAGCAGCAAGCCGCCCTGCACGTCGGTCACGCTGCGATTCATCTTGCCGGCTTCGTCGGCGAACACGCGATAGGCCAGCAACTTGGTCAGCAGCGCGTCGGCTTCCCTGACAGTGTCGCCGCGTTCGGCGCAGACCAGCACCATCAAACCGGGGCCGATGGCGCCGACTTGCTCGCCTTCCACTACGACATCAGCTTTGCGGACTCGTTGCAATAATCCGATCATGACGCTGTAACGGTCGCTGTCATTGCGACAAGGTAACGCGGGCGAACTTGCGCTTGCCGACCTGCACCACGAACACGCCGGCTTCAACCTTCAGACCTTTGTCACTGATCACCGTGCCGTCGATGCGCACGCCGCCCTGCTCCACCATGCGCAAGGCCTCTGACGTCGAAGCGCACAGATTGGTCTGCTTGAGCAATTGACCGATGCCCAGCGGCGCGCCGGACAGGCTGACTTCCGGCACGTCGTCCGGAATGCCGCCCTTGGAGCGGTTGACGAAATCGGCCAGCGCGTCTTCAGCTGCCTGCTGCGAGTGGAAGCGCGTGACAATTTCCTGCGCCAGCGCCACCTTGATGTCGCGCGGATTCTTGCCGGCGGCGACGTCGGCCTTGAAGCCGGCGATGTCGGCGATCGAGCGGAACGACAGCAGCTCGTAGTAGCGCCACATCATCACGTCGGAAATGCTCATCACCTTGGCGAACATGGTATTGGCAGGTTCGGTGATACCGATGTAGTTGTTCTTGGACTTGGACATCTTGTCGACGCCGTCCAGGCCTTCCAGCAGCGGCATGGTCAGGATGCATTGCGGCTCCTGGCCGAAATCCTTTTGCAGCTCGCGGCCGACCAGCAGGTTGAACTTCTGGTCGGTGCCGCCCAGTTCAAGGTCCGACTTCAGCGCGACCGAGTCGTAGCCCTGCATCAGCGGATACAGGAATTCATGCACCGAAATCGGCGTGCCTTCCTTGAAGCGCTTAGTGAAATCGTCGCGCTCCATCATGCGCGCCACGGTGTAGCGCGAAGCCAGCTGGATCATGCCGCGGCTGCCGAGCGGATCGCACCATTCGGAGTTGTAACGGATCTCGGTCTTCGCGGCATCAAGCACCAGACTGGCCTGGGCGAAATACGTCTTGGCGTTGACTTCGATCTGCTCGCGCGTCAGCGGCGGGCGGGTGGCATTGCGGCCGGACGGGTCGCCGATCATCGAGGTGAAATCGCCGATCAGGAAGATCACGTTATGACCGAGGTCCTGCAACTGGCGCATCTTGTTCAACACCACGGTGTGACCCAGATGCAGGTCGGGCGCGGTCGGGTCCAGGCCCAGCTTGATGCGCAGCGGCTGGCCGCTCTTTTCGGCGCGCGCCAGCTTTTGCGCAAATTCACTTTCGATGAGCAACTCATCGACGCCGCGCTTGGTGATGGCCAGCGCTTCCTGGACTTTATCGGACAGGGGCAAGGGGGCTTGTGGAGCTTGGGAGGTTGGCTGTTCGGCGTTCATTGATATAACTAAAAAATAGGCTTTTGTAGGACAGTACCGGATTGACGCTTTGCTATAATCGCGCTTTCGTCTTTCTGCCGCACGCCATTTAGAAGCGCAATCAGCAGAGAATTTAGCATTCATCGCCTGTCGAGAATCTGTAAAAAGCGTGCGTCATCGGGGAGTCATTGACGATGCTTGCGGTTGAATGGCAACCTGGTTGGCCGGTACATGTTTCACCATACCGGCAGCGCGGAACGATCCGCCAACTGCATTGCCATCCTGCAACAGGATTCGGAACAAGCGTAAACGGTAGATTTTAACGTATTGCATGTTCCCTAAAGATAAATTCGCGCGCGCCGCTTCCCTGTACCGCACCACCCATCTCTTCTGCCAAGAGAAATTCCACGGTTCTTCCCGCAAGACCAAGATCCTGTCCGCCGGCGCCCTGTTCCTCGGCGCCTTCACGATCGGCGCCGCCGGCTTCGCACCAGCCGAGCCGGACACCTCCGATGCGCCGGTCCACGCCATCGTCAAGGACCTGGCCTTGCCTGATTTACAACAGCAGATCGCGCAACTGGCAGACCGCGAAGAGTTTTACGTCAACGAAGAAAAAGTCCGCTCCGGCGACACGCTGGCAAGCTTGCTGACACGCCTGGGCGTGGACGACGAGGCCGCAGCCAACTTCATCAAGTCCGATACCCTGGCCCGCGCTGTCATGCAGTTGCGCGCCGGCAAGCGCGTGATGGCTCGCACGTCTGAAGACGGCGAGCTGCAACAGCTGACGGCGACACTGAGCGACGGCCGCGACGGTCAAGCGGTCAACAACCTCGTGATCGAACGCAGCGGCGACACCTTCAAGGCCAGCACCGCGCCGGCCGTGCTGGAACGCCGCGTCGAAATGCGCTCCGGCCAGATCCGTTCGTCGCTGTTCGCGGCGACCGACAATGCGCAGATCCCGGACAGCGTGGCGACCCAACTGGTCGACATGTTCTCGACCAACATCAACTTCGCCTCCGACCTGCGCCGCGGCGACCGCTTCAACGTGGTCTATGAAACCTTCTACAACAATGGCGAACCGGTGCGCACCGGCCGCGTGCTGGCAGGCGAATTCAGCAACGCCGGCAATACCTACCAGGCGGTCTGGTTCGATGAACCGGGCAGCAAGATCGGCGGTGGTTATTACTCGTTCGACGGCAAGTCGCTGAAGAAAGCCTTCCTCAAGTCGCCGCTGGCCTTCACGCGTATTTCATCGGGCTTCTCGATGCGCGTGCACCCTATCCTCGGCATCTGGAAGCAGCACACCGGCGTCGACTTTGCGGCGCCGACCGGCACCCCGATCCATGCATCGGGCGACGGCGTGGTTGATTTCGTCGGCAAGCAGAACGGCTACGGCAACATCGTCGTAATCAAGCACTGGAACAATTACTCCACCGCGTACGGCCACATGAGCCGCTTCGCCACCGGCCTGCGCAAGGGCGACAAGATCAGCCAGGGTGAAGTGATCGGCTTTGTCGGCATGACCGGCTGGGCCACCGGTCCGCATTTGCACTACGAATTCCGCGTCAGCAACGTGCCGCGCAATCCGCTGTCGGTTGACGTGCCGAATGCACAACCGCTGGGCGGCGGCCAACTGGCCCGTTTCCGCGCAGTCTCGACCGACATGAACCGCCGCCTGTCGCTGTTGCGTCCTGCCGGCGAGAACGGCAACGTGACCCTGGCGTCGCGCTAAACCGGACTCCCGAACCGCAAAGCCGGTGATGGAATCGCTGTAAAATTGCAGCGACTCCATCACCGGTTTTTTTATGTCCGCCGATCTCTCTTCGCTGCAACGCTCCGCTTCCTCTTCCCTGTATATCGGCCTGATGTCAGGCACCAGCCTCGATGGCGTCGACGGCATGCTGGCTTCGCTGCCGGACGACGGCCAGCCGATGGCGACGCTGGCGACGGCCTATGTACCATTTCCAGAAGATTTGCGCGCGGCGCTGATGGCGCTGCAGGCCAACGGCGAGAATGAATTGCAGCGCGAAGCATTGGCGGCCAACCAGTTGGCCAATTACTACGCCCAATGTGTGGCGCAACTGCTGGAAAAGAGCGCGATCCCGGCAGCCTATATCCGCGCCGTCGGCGTGCACGGACAAACCATCCGCCATCGCCCCGAACTCGGCTATACACGCCAGACCAACAACCCCAGCTTGCTGGCCGAACTGTGCGGCATCGACGTCATCGCCGACTTTCGCAGCCGCGATGTCGCCGCCGGCGGCCAGGGCGCGCCGCTGGTGCCGGCCTTCCATCAGGCTGTGTTCGGTAGCGACGACGAGATGCGCGTGGCGGTCAATATCGGCGGCATCAGCAACATCAGCATCCTGCCGGCCGGCAAGCAAGCCGCCACGTCAGGCTTCGACACCGGTCCCGGCAATGTATTGATGGATGCGTGGATCGCTCGCCACCAAGGCCGAAGCTATGACGCCGACGGCGCCTGGGGCGCGTCCGGAAAAGTGGATGCAGCCCTGCTGGCGGCCTTGCGCAGCGACGACTATTTCGCATTGCCGCCGCCCAAGAGCACCGGCCGCGACCTGTTCCATGTCGAATGGCTGGAGCAGCGCCTGCAAGGTTTCCCATCTCTGCCGCCGGTTGACGTGCAGGCGACGCTGACCGCCTTCACCGCATCTACCATTGCCGACGCCATCGTCGCGCACGCATCCGCTGCCGCAGCGGTCTATGTCTGCGGCGGCGGGGCTTACAACGGGTATTTGCTGGAGTTGCTGGCGCAAGCCTTGCAGGCAGGTGCGGATCGCCCGATTCCGGTCATGTCGACGGAAGTGCTGGGGGTGGCGCCCAATCACGTGGAGGCTTTGGCCTTCGCCTGGCTGGCGCAACGCTTTTGCCTGCGCCTGCCGGGCAATCTGCCTGCCGTCACCGGGGCGCGCGGTCTGCGTGTGCTGGGCGGTCTCTATCCGGCGCAGTAGCTCCCCGCACCGGATCTGATCAATACCGGTAAACCCGGCCGCCGTCCAGGCGCACGCGATCGCCGATGCGCAGATCGCCGGCGCTGTCCTGCGCGAAGGTCTGGGTAGAACCGTCGTTCATGCGCACGCGGATGTTGTAGACCTCACGTCCGCCGTGATTCTTCTGCACCTGATTACCCACCACGGCACCGCCCACCGCACCTGCGACGGTTGCCGCTGTACGTCCGGAGCCGCTGCCGATCTGGTTGCCCAGCAGGCCGCCCACCGCGCCGCCGACCAGCGTACCGCCGACGCCGCTGCTGTTTTCATGCGCCACGTCAATGGCCTCGATGACACCGGTCGCATTGTACGAATACGAAGGCGGCGGCGCGCCCGCGTTGTTGGGTTGCGAACGGTAATCCGGGCCGGCGCAACCGTTGAGGAGCGCCAGCATGCTCAAGCCGATGGCGAGCAGGGAGATGTAATGATGTTTCATTGCCGAAGTCCTTGGTCTGTCTTGCTGTCGGGAAGCGCGCATGCGGCGTGGCTGTACAGGCGGGCTGTGTAGACGTATTGTCGATCGGCATGCCGGACTGCAACATCGGAGAAGCGCTCAAATCCTTGTCAGACATTCCCTGCAGAAAGCGCCCACCGGCGCTGCACAATCTTTCCCGGAAACAAGCCGGAAACCCTGAAAAGCATCTCTAAAGCCCGTCTTCTCTGCGACATGAATGGTAGGTTGCAGATGCAAGATGATTGTTCGGTCGGCGTTTCCGGGGAGATCAGATGCGTCACACGTTTTTGATTTGGTGGGCTGTTGCAGTTTGTGCCGTCATGACAACCACGGCAAACGCGGCGGCTGCAGATGCAACTTCCCAGACCGTGCTGATCGGCGTCATCGGACCGATGAAGATTCCGCGCGGCGAAAGCACCCGCGACGCCGCCCAATTTGCGGTGGACCGGATCAACGCGCAAGGCTTGCGCATCGGCGATAAAAACGTCCAGCTGAAGTTATTCCTGGCGGACGACAAGAACGATCTCAACCTGGCTGTCATCAATGCCCGCGCCGCCGTCGCCGCAGGCGTAGTCGGCGTGATCGGACACCTCACCACCGACGCCAGCATTGCTGCCGCCAAAATCTACAACGAGGCCGGCGTGGCGCAACTGTCGCCGACTGCGGCCGGGCGCGAATTCACGCAGCTGGGTTATTCAACCGTGTTCCAGCTGCTGGGCCATAGCGAGTACACCGCGCAATACCTGGCGGAAACCGCCATCAAGGTGCTGCGCGCCAAACGCATCATGCTGATCGACAATGACACCCTGCTGGGCAAGGCGCTCGCGCGCGGCTTCTTGACTGCTGTGTCGCGCCAGGGAGGCCAGGTCGTCGAGAGTGAAAAAATCAACGCCAAGAGTTCGGATTTCAATGCAGCCATCGCCAAGATCACCAGTAGCGGCGCCGACCTGGTGTTCTTCGCGGGCGTGGCTCCGCAGACCAACGCCTTTGCCACGCGCTTGCGCCAACTAGGCCTGCAAACCCGATTGTTGCTGGCCGGCGGCGCCATCAACCCGCTCTTTCCGCGCAAGACCGAGGAATATCCCGAAGGCACGCTGGTGCTGGTCAACGGCAATCCGGTGGAGAAGGTGCAGAATTTCAAACGGCTGGAGCAAGCTTATCGGGAGAGATACACGTCGCCGCTGATACCGCAGACCTGGTTCGCCTACGACGCGGTGGACATGCTGGCGGAGGCCATGAAGCGCGCCGGATCGACCAATCCGCGCCTGCTGTCGCCGATCCTGCATCAGATGAAATTCAATGGGCTGTCCGGGCCGATCTCGTTCGCAGCCGACGGCAGCCTGATAGCGCCGCCTTACACCTTGTATCGTGCGGAACAAGGTAGCTGGAAGACCCTCAATACGCTGCCCTGAAGAAAAAAATCAGTTCAACCAGCCGCGCCGGCGGAAATACCAGAACGGCGCTATCGCCGAGGCGATCATCATCAAGATCGCCACCGGATAGCCGCCGGCCCAATGCAGCTCCGGCATCCAGTCGAAGTTCATGCCGTAAATGCTGGCGATCAGCGTCGGCGGCAGGAAGGCGACCGAGGCCACCGAGAAGATCTTGATGATCTTGTTCTGGTTGATGTTGATGAAGCCGACGGTGGCGTCCATCAAGAAGTTGATCTTGTCGAACAGGAAGGCGGTGTGGCCGTCCAGCGATTCGATGTCGCGCAAAATCTGGCGCGCATCCTCGAACTGGTCCGAACTGAGCAGGCGGCCGCGCATCAGGAAGCTGACCGCGCGGCGCGTATCCATCATGTTGCGGCGGATGCGGCCGTTCAAATCTTCTTCGTGGGCGATGGCGTTGAGCACTTCGGCGGCGGCCTGGTCGGACAGGCTTTTCTTGAGCACGCTGTGGCTGACCGTTTCGAGCTTCTGGTAAATGCCTTCAAGCGCGTCGGCCGAATACTCGGCGTCGGTTTCGTACAAATCCAGCAGCACATCGCGGTAGTCGCCGATCGAACCGGGGCGCGAACGGGCGCGCATGCGCACCAGGCGGAACACCGGCAAGTCTTCGGCATGCATGGAAAACAGGATGTTGCGCGCCAGGATGAAGGCCACCGTCATGGTGGCCGAGGTGTCGTCGTCGCCTTCGAACAGAAAGTCGGTGCGCAGGTGCAGGTCGCCGTTCTCCGCTTCGAAATAACGCGCCGACGCTTCGATGTCGCTGAATTCGTCTTCGTCGGGCAGCGTCACGCCATAAATGCTCTTGACCCAGTCGCGCTCCTCATCAGTCGGCTCGGTCAGGTCGACCCAGACCGGCGCGATGGTTTCCAGATCGCTGCGGCTGTCGATGTTGACCTGGTTCAGTCGACCGTTCTGCAAAACAAAAACATTAATCATGTGATCTCACTGTCAGGACAAGACGACTGAGGATGCCGGATGGGCCAGATAACAAAAAATTGCAGAATCGACATGCTCTGCAATGGGCCGCCCGCGAAACGAACGCAAGTGTACGTTTTAGCTCCACGGCAGGCAAGCACGTTCCTGCAGCGGCAGCGTCCGGACGCCTTATTTCTTCGCCGCAGGCTTGGCGGCGGGCTTGGCCGCGGGCTTTTCCACCGGTTTGGCCGGCGGCAGTTCGGCGCCGTTCATGCGGCGCAGGATCAGGCCGGTACGATTGGCGAGGTAAGCCGAGCCGGGATTCTTGTCGTAAAAACGCGGCCGCGGCAGCATCACCGCCAGCCGTGCAGCCTGGCTGGGGCCGAGATTGGCGGCGGGCGCGCCGTAGTAATGCAGCGACGCGGCTTCGGCGCCGAATACGCCGTTGCCCCACTCCACCACATTGAGATAGATCTCGAAGATGCGTTGCTTGTCCATCAGGAACTCAAGCATGTATGTGATGATGAATTCCTGCGCCTTGCGCAGGTAGCTGCGTTCGCCCGACAGGAACAGATTCTTGGCCAACTGCTGGGTAATGGTGGAGCCGCCGGCGACCACCTTGCCCTTCTTGGTGTTCTTTTCGTAGGCTTTTTGCAGCGCGTCCCAGTCCACCCCTTCGTGTTCGGAAAAGTTGGAATCCTCCGACGCAATGATGGCGCGCTTGAGGTTGTTGGAAATGCGGTTGTACGGCACCCACTTGAATTGCAATTGCGCCTTGGGATTCTTTTCCTGCAGCAGCGACAACTGCTGCCGCATGAAGCTGGTGGACTCGGGATTATGGTCGACCCACCACCAGATCTGCACGAAGAAATACAGTTGCAGCAGGAACAGCAAGGTGACCGGCAATACGATCAGCCACAGGAACAGCTTGCGCAGGAGCTTCATTTTCTGATGTTGTTATATGGAGTGTTTGGCGTGATTCGGACAAGCCTAGTCGGTGGCGGGCAAAGCTGCAAGCGGTCGCTTCACTATTTCCTCGCGCGATTTTCCTGTTGCCCAAGCTGCTGGCGCAACGCGCGGAAGACCTCGGCGGTTTCCGGCCGCACCCCGCGCCACAAAAAGAAGGATTCAGCAGCCTGCTCCACCAGCATGCCGAGACCATCGCGCGCGACTGCGCCGTGGCGATGGGCAAACTCCATGAACACCGTGGGCTGCTTGCCATACATCATGTCGTAGGCCAGCGTGGCGCCGGAAAACACGCTCGCAGGCAGTGGCGGCACGTCGGCGTCGAGGCTGGCGGAGGTGGCGTTGATGATGACGTCGAAGCCGGCTTGCAGGGCGGTGAATTCGGCCGCCTCAAGCTTGCCGAATTCGGCGAATTGCGCGGCCAGTTCCTGCGCCTTGGCGGGGGTGCGATTGGCGATGGTCAGCACAGCCGGTTGCTGCTCCAGCAACGGCAACAGCGCGCCGCGCGCGGCTCCGCCCGCGCCCAGCAGCAATACCCGTTTGCCGGCCAGCGAGACGCCGGCGTTGTGCACAATGTCGGCCACCAGTCCCGCGCCGTCGGTGTTGTCGCCCAGAATCACGCCGCTTTCGAATTTGAGTGTATTGACCGCGCCGGCCAGCCGCGCTCGCTCGGTCAGGTGATCGGCCAGCGCATGGGCGTCAAGCTTGAACGGCACCGTGACGTTGGCGCCCTTGCCGCCGTTGGCGATGAACACCTTGACCGCCGCCTTAAAACCTTGCAGCGGGGCCAGCAGGCGCTCGTAGCTCAGTTGCTGGCCGGTCTGCGCGGCGAACTGCGCATGGATTTCAGGCGATTTGCTGTGGGCAATCGGATTGCCGATAACGACGTATGCATCCATGGAGGTACCTGCCTTCTTGTGTTCTTGGAGCCGCTCTTAGTTGGAACTGCTCAGGTCGGTCTGCAACGTCTCTTCACGCGTGAAGCGGAAGCGCGTGATGACTTCCCAGATGTCGTCCTTGCCGCCGGTGGTGCGCATGTTGTCGGGGAAGCGGCCGAACGGCGCCGAGCGCCGTACGATCGTCAGCGCCGCCGCGTCCAGTGCCAGGTTGCCGGAACTGCGTTCTACCCGCACGCCGCCTTCCTTGTCGTAAATGCTGCCGTCCTGGTACACCGGGATGTATATCACCAGCTCGCCATACAGCTTCTTGCCGTCCCGCTGCGGGAAATTCAGCGTGCCGATTTTTTCGATCTTTTCCTGCAGGGCCTTGTAATACATCGCGTAGCCGGCTTCACGCGTGCGTGCGGTGATCTGGGTCTTCTTCGGCCGCTTGTTGTATTCCTCGATATTCTTGGCAACCTCGGCTTCCATGCGCGCGACCGCCTTGGCGGTGTCGAGCAGGTCCTTGGCGTTCAGCTGTGGCTGCACTTCCTTGTGCGGTTCGCGCTCGGGCGTGGCGACCACGGGCGCCTTCTTGTTCATCTGCGCCAGGATTTTCTGCTGCTGCGCTTCGAGCTCGGCCACCTTGCGCTGCGCTGCCTTGACGCTGTCGCCGGTCTCGACCTTGCGCATGTCCGGCAAGGGGGACTTGGCGCGCCCTTGGTTGGCGTTGCCGCCGCCGTCGAGGTTGGCCTGCGCAATCGCATCGGCCTTGACCGGCGCCTTGTCATGCTTGGCATTGACCAGGATCACTTCCAGCCCGGGATCGGCCGGCTTCAGACGGAACGCATCCGGCGCGGCAAACCGCACCGCCAGCAGGGCCGCGTGCACCAGCACGGACCCGGCGAGGGCGATGGTCAGGAAGCGGTTTTCAGCAAAAAATTTCACAGGTGCATGAACCAGATTAAAACGCGATTTTACGACAAAGACCGGCTCATTCCGCAGCGGAAGGCGTGCCTGCGGTTTGATCGCCGGCGACTGGTTCGGCTTCATCGGCTTCGTCGGCTGCATCGGTCTCATCTGCAACAGGCTCCTCGGCGCCGTCGGCAGCATTCGCCATGCCATCGAGCAAAGCCTCGTCGTCGTCGTCCATTTGTTCGGCGTCGGCAGCCGGCTGTGCGGTCGGGATGTCGAGCAGGCGTGCTTCCACGGTCAGGTCGACTTCATCCCAGCGCAACAGATCCAATTTGACCTGCAGGCCGCGCGCAACCTGCGGCATGCCGGGCAAACGAATCACCAGCGGGATATCGACCAGACGCAGGATTTCGTCCTTGAGCACGACGGCGTCGACCTGGCGCGCTTGCTCTTGCGCCAGCCAGCGCAGGCACCAGTAACGCTCCATGCCGGACTGGAAGTCGGCATAGCCGGAGTACGCCGAATCGAAGGCCGAGACGATGGCGAACAAGTCGGCGTCGCGCGGCTTGAACGGCGCCGCCAGCGGCGCGGTCACACCATGTTCCAGGCAGGCCAGGATCTGCCACTGATTGACCAGATCGGTATAGCGGCGCAGCGGCGAGGTGCTCCACGCATATTGGTCCACACCCAGACCCTGATGCGGTGCCGCGTGCGTGACCATGCGTACCTGCATCTTGGCAGCCCAGCCACCGGCGCCGCCACCCTGTGCGCGGTAGATGCCAGGCACGCCGTGGTCGGCCATGAACTTGCCCCAGGTGCTGTTGGCGAAGATCATCAGCTCGGCGACGATCTTGTCGAGCGGCGCGCCGCGCTTGCGGCGCGTGATGGTGACCACGTCGTTGTCGACGTAGAAGTTGAAATCGACGCGGTTGTTCTGCTCCGGACGCAGGCCGAAACTTTCGCGCTTGGCCATGCGGCCCTGCTCCAGCACCTGCACCCATTGCCACAGCAAGCCGATGTCGTCCTTGTGCGGATACTCGCCGCTGTTGTTCGCCAGCGCTTCTTCGGTGACCAGCGCATCGAGATCGTTGTGACGCAGATTGGCGGAAATCGGCACGATCTCCGCGCGCGTCTCGGTCGAGATCACCGACCAGTCGACCGGGTTGAGCGTCGCATACAGCGACAGCGCCGGGCAGTTCTTGCCTTCGTCGAGCGTGAAGGCTTCGACCAGCACGTCGGGCAGCATGGTGATCTTTTCGCCCGGCATGTAGACGGTCGACATGCGTTGGCGCGCGAGCGCATCAAGCGCGTCGTCGCGCTTGATGCCGAGGCCGGGCGCGGCGATGTGGATGCCGACGCGCACGTTGCCGTCGGCCAGCCTGACCACCGACAGCGCGTCGTCGATTTCGGTGGTGGTGACGTCGTCGATCGAGAATGCCTGCACGTCGGCCAGCGGCAGATCCTTGGGCACGGGGGGAATCGTCACGTCAGGGAAGCCGCTGCCTTTCGGGAAGAACTCGAAAAGGAATTTGGCGTAATGCAAATCCTTGGGCGAAGCCAGCCCGCCGGTTTGCAGCATGAGGCGCTGCGGCGTGGTCTGCAATTCCTTGCAGGCGGCGTCGAGGGCCTTGAATTCGATGCTGTTCTTGTCGGGACGGAACAGCAAGGTCAACGCCAGCGGCTTGAATGCATCGGGCAACTTGCCGGCCTTCAACTCGTCGACGTATTGCGCCTGCACCAACGCCTGCTGCTTCTTCTTTTCCAGACCGGCCTGGGCCGCCTGCAGCGAAGCCAGCGGCGCCGCCTTGTAGCGACCCTTGCCCTTCTTGTAAAAATAAATCGGCGCTGAATGCAGGCGCAGCAACAGGCCGGCCGCTTCGTGCGGCAGCGGCGCGTGGCCAAAATACTCAGTGCCCAGCTCGGCGAAACCGAACTCGTCTTCGCCCGCGACTTCCCACAGGAAATCGAGGTCAATGTCCTGCAGGATGATTTGCGCGTCTTCCAGCAACTTGGCCGGAGCCGGCGATGCGAATTGCAGCATCACGTCCTTGGACTTGACCTTGGTGCGCTTGCCGGAAGCCATTTCGACCTGATAGGCCTCGCCTTGCTGCGACAGCACGGCGCCAGCCTTGAAATCGCCGGATTCTTCAAAAAATAAATTCATCGGGTGCTTGCTTGCGTATTCAATGCCATCAGTTTGCTGAGGGCGGGTAAAAAAACATCGGTCACCAGCATGACGCTGCCGTGGCGACGGAACAGGGAGCGGCGCGCATACAGCGGAAGCTGGGGCGGCGCCTTGGAATGAAGATCAATCACGGTGCCGATACGGCGCACCAGCGGATGATTGGCATGCAGGCGCGCGTACTGCAGCGGCGCGCGCGCGACCAGCGGATCGGAAAACAGACTGGCGCCCAGCGGCCGTACACCGAGATGGCGGAAGAACGGCCACGCCGAGGCGGACGCCAGCGGCGTCACCGTGTGGCCGAAGATCACGGGTTCGCCGTCGCAATACAGAATCACGTCGCGTTCTTCGACAGGCTGGCGCGGTGTCGCCAGGCCGAGGAAGCCGGCCTCATCGGCTAGCGCATTGCCGGGACGCTGACGCAGGCGCAGCACGCGCAATTCATTGCAGCGGGCGCGCAGCTTGAACGTCATCGAACCGGGATCGGTCAGCCATGCGCGCAACAGCGGCGCCGGTTGCAGCGCATTGGCATGGTCGAACCAATGCGCGTGGGTCTTCTTCATCATCAGCTTAGCGCCTCGCCACCGTCTTGCAAGGCATTCGATGCATCAGGCGACATGCCGCAAAACGCCAGCACGCTGTCGGCATAGTCGGCAAATCCGGCGATGCCATGGTCGCTGCCCTGGATCACGGTCTGCCGTGCGCCGGGATAATGCGCCACCATCTCGCGCCAGTCCAGCACCTCGTCGCCGGTGGCGGCGATCAGGAAATAACGTTCGGGCCGGGTGATCTTGTCCACCACCAAGACGCGGAGTTCGTCGATATAGGCATGCTTGAACTCGAACGGTTCGTCGGAATGGTAGTGCGTGGTCACGCCGACGTAGGATTCCAGATCGCGCGGCGGCTTGACGGCGGGATTGAGCAACACGGCGCGGCAGCCCAGATGCTCGGCCAGCCACGTCGCGTAAAAGCCACCCAGCGACGAGCCGATCACGGTCAGTTGTTCCGGCGGGAACTGTTCAGCGTAATCCAGCGCCAGCCGGATTGCTTCAGCAGGCGAAGCCGGCAGTTGCGGACAGTAATATTCATCCGCGCGTCCCAATGCCTGCAGGCGTTCGGCCATGTGGCGCGCCTTGAAGGAATGCGGTGACGAACGAAAGCCGTGCAGATACAAAATCATGCCAGCGCGTCCAGCAACTTCTGATGGACGCCGCCGAAACCGCCGTTGCTCATGACCAGGACGTGGTCGCCCGAACGCGCAGCCTGCTTGATGGCCTGCACCAGCGCGCCGAGGTCATCGAAGGCGCGGGCCTTCTCGCCCAGCGGAGACAGCGCTTGCGCCAGGTCCCAGCCCAGGGCTTCCTTGCCGGAGCCCTTGGCGCCGTAGCCGAACACCAGATCGGCATCCGCCAGGCTGGCCGGCAAGGCGTCTTTCATGGTGCCCAGCTTCATGGTGTTGGAACGCGGCTCCAGCACGGCGAGGATGCGCCCGCCGCCGTCCTTGCCGACCTTCTTGCGCAGGCCGGCCACCGTGGTGGTGATGGCGGTCGGATGATGTGCAAAATCGTCGTAGACGGCGATGCCGTTGACGGTGCCGCGCAGCTCCATGCGGCGTTTGACGTTTTCAAACTTTTCCAGCGCGGCGATCGCCTGCGCTGCCGGCACGCCGACGTGACGCGCGGCGGCGATTGCCGCCAACGCGTTCATGCGGTTGTGTTCACCGGTCAGCGACCAGTTGACCGTGCCTTGCGGCACGCCGTTGAAGCCGATGTCAAAGCTGCCGTCGTCATGGGTGGCGAGCGACCAGCCGGTTTGGCCGGCTTCCACGCCGAAATTTTCATGCTCGCTCCAGCAGCCGCGCTCAATCACGCGCTCCAGCGCCGGCTCGCGGCCATTGACGACCAGCCGGCCGATACCGGGTACGGTGCGCACCAGATGATGGAATTGGGTTTCGATCGCCGTCAGATCGGGGAAGATATCGGCGTGATCGTATTCCAGATTGTTCAGGATCGCGGTCTTGGCGTGGTAGTGCACGAACTTGCTGCGCTTGTCGAAGAAGGCGGTGTCGTACTCGTCGGCTTCGATGACGAAGAAGATGGAGTCTTCCTTCTTGCCGTTCCTGACGCCGGACAAGCGCGCGGAAATGCCGAAGTTCATCGGCACGCCGCCGATAAGGAAGCCCGGCGCGTAACCGGCGTCTTCGAGAATCCAGGCCAGCATGGCCGAGGTGGTGGTCTTGCCGTGCGTGCCGGCCACTGCCAGCACCCATTTATCGCGCAGGATGTGGTTGCCCATCCATTCCGGGCCGGACACGTAAGGCAAGCCACGGTTGAGGATTTCTTCCATGAGCGGGTTGCCGCGCGAGACCACGTTGCCGATGACGAACAGATCGGGTTGCAAGGCGACTTGCTCCGGATCAAACCCCTGGATCAACTCGATGCCTTGCGCCTCCAGCTGGGTGCTCATCGGCGGGTAGACATTGGCGTCGCAGCCGGTGACCTTGTGGCCGGCTTCTTTCGCCAGAACCGCCAGACCGCCCATGAAAGTGCCGCAAATGCCGAGGATGTGAATGTGCATAGTGAATCTTGATAAGGAATCCCGAGATTTTACCTGACGTGGCGGCCTCCACGACGATCATCTCGCCGCCGGGGACCCGATTGCTGATTGACGCAGGAAGAACCTGCCCAGGATCTGTAGCGAGAGGCCGTCAGCCGGTGGCGGCCGGAGCACAGGAACCGGAATGTACTTTATTCCGAGCACCGCCCGACGCCGGATCACGGCCTCGCAGTAAGATCATGGGCAGGTTCGGGGTATTATTGCGGCCATGCATCAGACCGATATCGAACTCCTGCGCGCGGAAATCGCCGCGGCAGCCGCCCGCATGATCGCCGAAGACGGCGCCGACTACGCCAGCGCCAAACGCAAGGCGGCGCGCCAGATCTTGGGCGATGCCAAGGCGCGCGGCGAGATCCTGCCCGATAACGCACAGATCGAAGACGAAGTGCGCGCGTATAACGAATTGTTCTTCGGCGACACCCAGCCGGCGCGATTGTTGCACTTGCGGCAACTGGCGGTGCAGGTAATGGAAGAACTCTCGCGCTTCAATCCCTACCTGACCGGCGCGGTACTGAACGGCACTGCCGGCGAGCATTCCGACATCCATTTGCAATTATTTACGTCCAGCGCCAAGGACGTCGAGATTTACCTGCTGAACAAGAACGTCAACTTCGAGGTCAGCGAAAGCAATCATTTCAAGGGCGGCCAGGCGGTGGTGGAGACGCTGAGCTTCCTGCTGCCGCAAAAAGGCCGCGCGCCGGAAGGCGTGCACCTGGCCGTGTATGATGTTGACGACCTGCGCGGCGGTGTGCGGACCGCATCAGGCAAACGCACCGAACGCGCCGATATCGACGCAGTTCGACGTCTCATCGTGGAAGAAGACTCATGAAAAAGCGAAATTACCTGCTGTTTGTGCTGATTGCGATCCTGGCCGCCGGCGTCGGCGTCTATACCAGCCACAAACAGGCCCAGACCCCGCCTACCCCGCAGACACCGGAAGCGCGCGCCGTCGCCAATCTGTTTGCGCAGACCATGCCCGACGCCGCAGGCAAGCCGCAGGCCTTGTCGCAATGGAAAGGCAAGCCCCTGATCATCAACTTCTGGGCCACCTGGTGCGCGCCTTGCGTGGAGGAAATGCCGGAACTGGCTGCCTTGCAGGCGGAAGTTGCGCCGGTGCAAATCATCGGCATCGGCGTCGATTCCCAGGAGAACATCGCGCAGTTTGCGGAAAAATTCCATATCTATTATCCTCTCTACGTTGCCGGCACCGGTGCCACCGATCTGCTGCGGCAATTCGGCAATCAGGCCGGCGGCCTCCCCTTCACGGTCCTGGTGGGACTGGACGGCAACCTGAAAAAGGTCTATCTTGGGCGCCTGAATTTTGATGAGCTGCGCCGCGACCTCGCCTCCCTCAAAAACATGTAAATAAAGTTTTTCTTGCCAAATGAAGGCATTTGACGGCAAAATGCGCGCATCGTCGTCAAACGGAGCTTTATCTCCATGGCAATAAACCTTCTCCTCCTTAATGGGCCCAACCTGAATCTGCTGGGCACCCGGGAGCCTGAAGTCTACGGATCGACCACCCTGGCTGACATCGAGCAGCGTGCGGCGGCGCAAGCGAGCAAAGCCGGCGCACGCCTGAGCGCTTTCCAGAGCAACCACGAAGGTGCGCTGATCGACCGCATCCATGCCGCCCGCAAGGAAGGCGTGGACGCCATCGTGATCAATCCCGGCGGACTCACCCATACCAGCGTGGCATTGCGCGATGCGCTGGCGGGCGTGGCCATTCCTTTTGTCGAAGTGCATATCTCGAATATCCACCAGCGCGAGGAATTCCGTCACTTTTCCTATCTTTCCGGCATCGCCAAGGCCGTATTGTGCGGCTTCGGCGTCGATGGTTACCGGCTGGCGATTGATCACCTGCTGCTGCAGCCATAAGGATCCCGTCCCACTCTTTTCCATCAGCATCGCCATGTTGCATGCAGCATGAGCCGATGGTGACCCAATCAACTAGTTATATCCCTATTTAATACTGAGGAATTCACATGGATTTACGGAAACTCAAAACCCTGATCGATCTGGTCGCGGAATCTGACATCGAAGAGCTGGAAGTCACCGAAGGCGAAAGCAAGGTTCGCATCGTCAAGTCGTCCGCCACGCCGCAAAACCAGGTCGTGATGATGCAGCCGCAGGCAGCGTATCCGCAAACCCTGCAAGCCGGCGCCGCTCCTGCCGCCCCGGTTGCTGCAGCAGCGCCGGTCGCGCCTGCCGCACCGGAAGGCCACATCGTCAAGTCGCCGATGGTCGGCACCTTCTACCGCTCCTCCGCTCCGGGCGCTCCGGCGTTCGTCGAAGTCGGCAAGGAAGTCAAGGAAGGCGAGACCATCTGCATCATCGAAGCAATGAAGCTGCTCAACGAAATCGACGCCGACAAGGCCGGCGTGATCAAGCAGATTCTGGTTGAAAACGGCCAACCGGTCGAATTCGGTCAGCCACTGTTTGTGATCGGCTAATCCTGCCAGAATACGGATGCATGTCCGGCGCCTGCCTGCGCAAGATCGCGGCAGGCGGATGCGCGGACCATCCGGGGCGGATCTGGTTATCTGTTTGTAAACGCTTGACTATTGGCGACGCACATCCCTCATATGTTTGAAAAAATCCTTATCGCCAACCGTGGCGAAATCGCTCTCCGTATCCAGCGCGCATGCCGTGAAATGGGCATCAAGACCGTGGTCGTTCACTCCGAAGCGGACCGCGAGGCGAAATACGTGAAGCTGGCGGACGAATCGGTCTGTATCGGCCCGGCTCCTTCCGCGCTGAGCTACCTGAACATGCCGGCGATCATCAGCGCCGCTGAAGTGACCGACGCTCAGGCGATCCATCCGGGCTACGGCTTCCTGTCGGAAAACGCCGACTTCGCCGAGCGCGTCGAGAAATCCGGCTTCGTCTTCATCGGCCCGCGCCCTGAAAACATCCGCATGATGGGCGACAAAGTGTCGGCCAAGCAGGCCATGATCCGCGCCGGCGTGCCGTGCGTACCTGGTTCGGAAGGCGCCCTGCCCGACAATCCGAAGGAAATCGTGCAGATCGCGCGCAAGATCGGCTATCCGGTCATCATCAAGGCGGCAGGCGGCGGCGGCGGCCGTGGCATGCGCGTGGTGCATACCGAAGCAGCGCTGATCAACGCCGTCACCATGACCAAGACGGAAGCCGGCGCAGCCTTCGGCAATCCGGAAGTCTATATGGAGAAGTACCTGGAAAATCCGCGCCACGTGGAAATCCAGATCCTCGCCGACGAACACAAGCAAGCCATCTGGCTGGGCGAGCGCGATTGCTCGATGCAGCGCCGCCACCAGAAGGTTATCGAAGAAGCGCCGGCGCCGGGCATCCCGCGCAAGATCATCGAGAAGATCGGTGAGCGCTGCGCCGAAGCCTGCCGCAAGATGAACTACCGCGGCGCCGGCACCTTCGAGTTCCTGTACGAAAACGAAGAGTTCTACTTCATCGAAATGAACACCCGCGTGCAGGTCGAACATCCGGTCACCGAGATGATCACCGGCGTCGACATCGTGCAGGAGCAGATCCGCATTGCCTTCGGCGAAAAGCTGCGTTACCGCCAGCGCGACATCGAACTCAAGGGCCACGCGATCGAGTGCCGCATCAACGCCGAAGACCCGTTCAAGTTCACGCCATCGCCGGGTCGCCTGACCGCATGGCATGTGCCGGGCGGTCCTGGCATCCGCGTCGATTCGCACGCTTACGCCGGTTACTTCGTGCCGCCGAACTATGACTCCATGGTTGGCAAGGTGATCTCTTACGGTTCGACCCGCGAGCAGGCAATCCGCCGCATGCAGATCGCACTGTCGGAAATGGTGGTCGAAGGCATTTCAACCAACATCCCGCTGCACCGCGAGTTGATGGTCGATGCCCGCTTCATCGAAGGCGGCACCAACATCCACTATCTCGAGCACAAGCTGTCTGAGCGCCCCACCGCGCCGACGGCGGACAAGCCGGTGAAGAAATAAGTTGAAGCAGTAAGTTAAAGAAGTAAAGGCAAAGAAACCGATGGGCTGGACCGAAATTGTCATTCAAGTCACGCGTGACCAGGCTGAGGCGCTCTCCGACGCCTTGATGGAGTCGGGCGCGCTGTCGGTTTCGGTGGAAGACGCCGACGAAGGCACCGTCGCCGAGCAGCCGCTGTTTGGCGAGCCCGGCATGGAGCCGACCGAAGCGGCGTGGGAACGCAGCCGCGTGGTCGCTCTGGCCGACGTCGACGCCGACCATGCCACCATCGTCAACGATGCCGCCAAGGCCATCGGCCTGGACTACGCCCTGCCGTTCGCCTTGCGTTCGGTGGAAGAGCAGGACTGGGTGCGCCTGACGCAATCGCAATTCGAACCTATCCACATCGGCAAACGCATCTGGGTCGTGCCAAGCTGGCACGACGCACCGGAACCTGATGCGCTGGTGCTGGAGCTCGACCCCGGCCTGGCCTTCGGTACCGGCAGCCATCCGACCACCCGTCTGTGCATGGAATGGCTGGAGCAGCATGCGGTCGATGCGGCGACCGTGCTCGACTACGGCTGCGGCTCCGGCATTCTGGCGCTGGTCGCCAAGAAGCTCGGCGCGCAGCATGTAATCGGCGTCGACATCGATCCGCAAGCGCTGGAATCGGCGCGCTTCAACAGCGAGCGCAACGCCTGCGACGACATCGAATACCACCTGCCGGAAGCCTTCGTCCGCAGCTATCCCGAAAGCCAGACCTTCGCCATCGTGGTCGCCAACATCCTGGCCGGCCCGCTGCAACTGATGGCGCCGATGCTGGCCGGACGCGTGGCGCCGGGCGGTTCGCTGGTGCTGTCGGGCGTGCTCGATCGCCAGGCCCAGGACGTCATCGCCGCCTATGCGCCCTACCTCGAACTGAGCGTGTGGGCCGAGCACGAAGGCTGGGTCGCATTGGCCGGCCGCGCGCCGACGGTGTAAGCATGCAGCGCGGCCTCGCCCATCGCCGACACGGCAGCGCCGGATTGCCTCCGGCCTGCATAGCCCCCGACGAGGTCTGCTGATGGCGCTGGCGACCCAATGTCCCTTCTGCCAGACGACATTCCGCGTCGCCCAAGATCAGCTCAAACTGCGCGGCGGCCTGGTCCGCTGCGGCACTTGCAAGGAAGTTTTCAACGGCAACGACCATCTGGTCGCGCCGGAAATCGCCCAGCAACTGGTCGTCGCGCCGCCGACGCCGACTCCCGCTCCCCGCTCCATTGAATCCGCAGAACCGCATGCGCCGCTGGGCTGGCCTCCGTTGCCTGGATCGCCGCCGGTGCAGCCTGTGCAAGCTGCAACCATCCCGGCGCCTGCCGAGGATTCATCGGCACCCGCAGCACCGCCGCCATGGATGGCCACCGCCAATCTGTCCGCCGCCTTCGCCAGCATTGCAGCGGAAACCAACGATGCTCCCTGGGGTGCGCCTCCAGTGCAGAAGAACGACGCGCCGGACGCGGCACCGCCGGCTGCGCAAGAAACCGCACCTGAACCAGCGTCGGCAGCCTCCTTCCCGCTGCCGGGCTCGCCCACGACGGCGCCGGCTTCTGCCGACAATGCGGCAGCACCGCTTGCCGTGCCGGACGCCAGCGTCAACACACTGACACAAGCCTTGTCGTACCCGGTTCCTCAGACCTCTTCCGTCACGCTGACTGACACTGACGCAGCCGAAGCGAAGACTGAAGCGGCAGCGCTTGTCACGCCGAAACAGCAAGCTGTCCAAGAAGCCGGCGCGGAAGAAGAATCTGAAGAAGAGGAGACTGAGGAGGCAGAATACGACGAAGACGCTCCCGCTTTCGTTCAGAAAGCCGAACGTCGCGAACGCCTGGGCCGGATCGTCCGCGTCGCCATGATCGTCGGAGCCGTCATCCTCGGCATCGCGCTGCTGCTGCAGGCGACCTATGTCTGGCGCAACACCGTCGCCGCTTGGCTGCCGTCGACGCGGCCGTTGCTGGCTGCGGCCTGCGCACCGTTGCATTGCTCCGTGGGCCTGCCCGCCAGCATCGACCAACTGGTGCTGGACTCAAGCGAACTGCAATTGGTGCCGCCCAATCAGAACATCTATACCTTGTCGGCGCTGCTGCGCAACCGCGGCTATGGCGCGCAGGCATGGCCTTATCTGGAACTCACGCTCAACGACGGCGACGAAAAAGCCATCACGCGCCGCGTCTTCACGCCGCGCGAGTACCTGGCTTCGGCGAAACTGGTCGACAGCGGCCTGGCCGGCGAAGGCGAGCAGCAGATCAAGCTGACCTTCGAGCTGGCCCAGCCCGCCGCCTCCGGCTACCGCATTTACCTGTTCTACCCCTGACCCCTCGCTCGCTGCCGGCCACTGCCCGCTGACCGCAACAAACGACACAAAGGCACGGGGATTCTTCTACAATGCTGCATTCCCAACTTTTTCAGACTACGCCATGAGTTCACTGATTTGCGGCTCGCTCGCCTACGACAACATCATGCAATATGACGGCCGCTTCTCCGAAGCCCTGCTGGCCGATCAGTTGCACAAGATCAACGTGTCCTTTCTGGTGCCCACCATGCGACGCGAGTTCGGCGGCTGTGCCGGCAACATCGCCTACAACCTGAAACTGCTGGGCGGCGAACCGGTAATCATGGCGACCGTGGGCCAGGACAGCGCGCCATACCTGCAGCGCTTCAAGGATCTCGGCATTTCCACCGACAACATCCGCGTGATCGACAGTTCGTTCACCGCACAATGCTTCATCACCACGGACGCCGGCAGCAACCAGATCACCGCTTTCCATCCGGGCGCGATGACCTTCTCGCATGAGAACAAGGTCGCCGATGCCGGCGCGGTCAAGTTCTCCATCGTGGCGCCGGACGGCCGCGACGGCATGCTGCAACACGCCGAGCACAGCGCCCAACAGAATATCCCGCTGATTTTCGATCCGGGTCAGGGCTTGCCGATGTTCAGCGGCGACGACCTGAAGCATTTCATTGAGCTCGCCACCTATGTCGCGGTCAACGATTACGAAGCCGAATTGCTGACCACCCGCACCGGCCTGAGCCTGGAGCAGATCGCCGGACAAGTCTCGGCGCTGATCGTCACGCGCGGCGAACTGGGCGCAGAGATCTATGCGGACGGCCAAAAGATCGACATCCCTTGCGTACCGGCCGAGACCATCGCCGATCCGACCGGTTGCGGCGACGCCTTCCGCGCCGGCATGCTGTTCGGCCTGGAAAAGGGCATGGACTGGGCTACCATCGGTCGCCTGTCCAGCCTGATGGGCTCGATCAAGATCGCTTCGCAAGGACCGCAGAATCACGCTCCTACCCTGGCCGAAATCGACGACCGTTTCCACAAGGCCTTCGGCTACCGTTTCGCCTGATCGTATTGAGAGCAGCCGCCCTGCGGCTGCCCGCTCACTGCTCACCGCTCATTGAAAGGATTGATCATGAAACGCTTCGTTTCCACGCTCGCCATCTCGTGTGCGGTGTCCCTGCTGGTTGCGTCCGGCGCAATGGCGGCCCTGAAAGCAGGCGACAAGGCGCCCGATTTCACGGCGCAGTCCTCGCTCGGCGGGCAGGTGTCGACCTTCTCGCTGGCCGATGCGCTCAAGAAAGGTCCGGTGGTGCTGTACTTCTATCCGGCCGCATTTACCACCGGCTGCACTATCGAAGCGCACTTGTTCGCCGACGCCATCGATCGCTACAAGGCACTCGGCGCCACGGTGATCGGCGTGTCGAACGACAAGATCGATACCCTCAACAAATTTTCTGTGAGCGAATGCCGCAGCAAGTTTGCCGTGGCCGCCGACACCGATCAGAAGATCATGAAGTCCTATGATGCCGTGATGACGATCAAGTCGGACTACGCCAGCCGCACATCCTACGTGATCGCGCCGGATAAGAGCATCATCTATGAATACAGCAGCCCGAGTCCCGACAAGCACGTTGAGAACACGCTGCAAGCGCTGCAGCAGTGGGTCAAACGCAAGTAAGCTTATTGATTCGCAGAGGGCGCGTCAGGTAGTTGCAATGGTTTGCGGGCCGGCGCCGGAATAGCGCCACTGTCGACCTCTTCCCACGCCGTGACGAAATCCTCGTCAGCGACATAGATGCGCAGATAGGCTTGCAAACGCAGATTTTTCGGGGCGAGGAATGTCAGCCGGCGCTCTTTGCCGTGCTCATCAAATGCCGGTTGCTCGTAGGTATAGCCCCATAGCTCCTGTCCGTTGAACAGGCCGGGCTGCGTGATCTGCGTGTAGTACTGCTTCTTCCCGAAACGCTTGGCCTTGATCATCATCACGCCGAGGCCGCCGGCCAGCACCGCAATCAGGACAGCGCTCACAATCATCCATCCGGTACGTTTTGTCATTGCACTCACTTTAACCAAAGTCAAAGTGAGTCTGACTGCCCCTGCGCTGACCGGGTTGCTCGCATTTTATCGAGCATGTCGATGAAATTGTCTTTTCAGCCGATCGACAGGATCAGGGTGCTGACCAGGCGCACCGCAATCTGCAGCAGGATCAACGCCGCCAGCGGCGACAAGTCGACGTTGCCGATCAGCGGCAGGACCTTGCGCAGCGGACGCAGCAAAGGCTCATTCAACGCGCGCACGAACGGCGCCAGCGGCGCATACGGATTGACCCAGCTGAAGATCGCTTCGATGATCAGCGTGGCCATGAAACCGTAAAAAATCCATTGGAAGAAGCGCACCAGCGACAACAGAATGATGGGCTGAAAATCAAACCCCGAGGCAAATCCCAGCGCCGCGATGATCGACAGCAGCACGACCAGGAAGGCGCCGACCAGGCTGGCCCAGTCATAGCCGCCGACGCCCGGCAGGATCCTGCGCAAGGGCTTGACCAACCAGTCCGACAACTGGAACACGAACTGCCCCACCGAAGCCGGCGGGCGCACCTGCACCACCTGCATCCAGAAACGCAGCAACAGCACCCCGGCGAGCACGCTGGCGATGGCGTCAACGATCAACATGAAAATGCTATGCAACACGGTCACTCTCCATAAGAAGCTGCTTACTTGTTTACGCGATCTCCGTCCTGCGGAGGCCCTCTGGTGCACATACTAAACCATGCAGCCGTTTTCCCTATGTGGGGACGGCGAATAATTAATAAAGACTAAAGCAAGCACGCCAACGCGTTGAGACGGGCGAAAAAAAACCGCTGCATGAACGAATCACACAGCGGTATTTTTGCACCTGATTACTCAGGCGCCAGGCCAGGTCCGATTAAGGACGTGTTGTGCCTGTTGGGAACGGCCAAGCTGCTGCCGGGTTCAGCACAGTCTTCACAGCAGGAGCTGCTGCAGCGGCTGGCTTAGCTGCCGGCTTTTTAGCCGCAGGCTTAGCAGCTGCCTTCTTGGCGACTGGCTTCTTCGCTGCTGGCTTAGCGGCTGCCTTGACGGCCGGCTTTGCAGCTGGCTTGGCGGCTGGCTTCTTAGCCGCTGGCTTGGCGACTGCCTTCTTCGCGACTGGCTTCTTCGCTGCAACTGCCTTCTTAGGAGCTGCGGCCTTCTTCGCCACTGGCTTCTTCGCTGCGACTGGCTTCTTCGCTGCGACTGCTTTCTTGGCGACTGGCTTTTTAGCGGCGACTGCCTTCTTCGCTACTGGCTTCTTGGCTGCAACTGCTTTCTTAGGAGCCGCTGCTTTCTTCGCCACTGGCTTCTTCGCTGCTACCGGCTTCTTCGCTGCGACTGCCTTCTTGGCGACTGGCTTCTTCGCTGCAACTGCCTTCTTCGCTACTGGCTTCTTGGCTGCAACTGCTTTTTTAGGAGCTGCTGCTTTCTTTGCCACTGGCTTTGCTGCTGCCTTAGCTACTGGCTTCTTGGCGGCGACTGCCTTCTTAGGAGCTGCTGCCTTCTTGGCTGCAACCGGCTTCTTAGCGGCGACCGCTGGTTTCTTTGCAGCCGGCTTCTTGGCTGCTGGTTTCTTTGCTGCTGTTGCCATTTTGTTTCTCCTTCTTCACGTGATGGAAAAAATCAAGCTTGATTTAAGAAACCCGTCTGTACCATCGCGATGATGCAGGCGGATTATTCATCGGCACAAGCAAGCTTCTGCTTGCGCTAATGAATTCGGCACCAGCTGAACTGCTGCATCCCCTCATGTATGCAGCACTTCAGCTATCTTGGCTGGGCCTCTGCCCCGCTTGTTCAGGGGCTCAGAGCCTTGTTTCGCGCCTTCGCGAACGCCACAACCAAAAAAAACGCCAGCGGATTACACGCTAGCGTCAGGAATACGATTCCCGAAAAACCTTCAGGTTTTTCAAAGGAAAAGCCGCCTGACCCGATTTGATCGGGTCAAGCGGCGATAACAGAGAAGATCGTTTCGGTCTTTTACTGTTCATTAAATTTGGTGAAAGCCTTCCGTTTTTGGCAGTCGGATATCTTGCAAGCTATCCGACCGCTGAGTGCCTCACAGATCTCGCTGAAGAGCATTGACGAGATGGGCACATCATTCCCAGTTAAGCGCGCCTCCGGTTTGATACTCGATGACTCTGGTTTCAAAGAAGTTGCGCTCCTTCTTCAAATCGATCATCTCGCTCATCCACGGAAACGGATTTTCTTCTTGCGCGAACAGCGGATCAAGTCCGATTTGCTGTGCGCGACGATTAGCGATGAACCGTAAGTAGCCTTTGAACATCGGCGCATTCAAACCTAGCACGCCTCGCGGCATTGTATCCTCTGCGTAACGATATTCCAACTCTACGGCGCTTAAAAACAACGATTTAATTTCGTTTCTGAATTCCGGCGTCCACAAATGCGGGTTCTCCATCTTCACCGTGTTGATCAGATCGATCCCGAAATTGCAGTGCATCGATTCATCGCGCAGGATGTATTGATACTGTTCGGCGGCGCCCATCATCTTGTTCTGGCGACCCAGCGCAAGGATCTGCGTGAAGCCGACGTAGAAGAACAGGCCTTCCATGATGCACGCGAAAACGATCAGCGACTTCAGCAGCTTCTGGTCGTTCTCGGTGGTGCCGGTAGTGAACTGCGGATCGGTCAGCGTGTTGATGAACGGGATCAGGAACTCGTCCTTGTCGCGGATCGACTTCACCTCGTGATAGGCGTTGAAGATTTCCGCTTCATCCAGCCCCAGCGACTCGACGATGTACTGGTAGGCGTGGGTGTGGATCGCTTCTTCGAACGCCTGGCGCAGCAGGTACTGACGGCATTCCGGCGCGGTGATGTGGCGGTAGGTGCCCAGCACGATGTTGTTGGCGGCGAGCGAGTCGGCGGTGACGAAGAAGCCGAGGTTGCGCTTGACCAGACGGCGTTCGTCTTCGGTCAGGCCGTTCGGATCTTTCCACAGTTCGATGTCGCGCTGCATGTTGATTTCCTGCGGCATCCAGTGGTTGGCGCAGCCGGCCAGGTACTTGTCCCAGGCCCATTTGTATTTGAACGGCACCAGCTGATTGACGTCGGTGTGGCCGTTGATGATGCGCTTGTCGGCGGCGTTGACGCGGCGGGTCACATCAACCGGCGCTTCGTCTTTGGTAACCAGAGCAGGATTCAGGGCCACGTCGGAAAACTGCGGACGTGCATTTACGGCGGCCGATTGCAATTGAGGCTGAGGCGTTTGCGAGGCGCGTGGCGCGGATGGTGCCGGCGTCGCCTTCACTTCATCATCCCAAGAGAGCATTTTTTGATCCTTTACTTTATTTACTTTTGACGTCCCGGCGCGGCCGGGATGTGACTTATGACATTGATTCAGGCGGCTCGTTCATCTTCCGGAGAAGACTGCCGCCGGACTTGCCGGCGGCGGTTGCCTGTAGTTACTGCGTTTTGATTACTGGCAAGCTTCGCACTCTTCGAAACCATCATCGCCGGGACGCAGGTAGCATGCTTCGCCGTCGGCTTCGACTTCTGCCGCCGCCACGGTTGCCATGCTGGCGGCAGACGCCGTCATCGAGGCCGGTGCAGCTGTTGCCGCCGCCGCTGCACTGTGGCTGACGCCGCCGTCCACCGCCACCGCGTTCAACGCGCCGGTCTTGGAAGTCGACTTCTCGGTATGTGTCGCGCCGATGGTGCGGAGGTAGTACGTGGTCTTCAGGCCGCGCAACCATGCCAGCTTGTAAGTTTCGTCCAGGCGCTTGCCCGAGGCGCCGGCCATGTAGATGTTCAGCGATTGCGCCTGGTCGATCCATTTCTGACGGCGGGATGCTGCTTCCACCAGCCAGGAGGGCTCGACTTCGAAGGCGGTGGCGTAGATGTCGCGCAGGTCTTGTGGGATGCGGTCGATCTTGGCCAGGCTGCCGTCAAAGTACTTCAGGTCGGAAATCATGACTTCATCCCACAGGCCGCGGGCCTTCAGGTCACGTACCAGGTACTCGTTGATTTCGGTGAATTCGCCGGACAGGTTCGACTTCACATACAGGTTCTGGTAAGTCGGTTCGATGCAGGCCGACACGCCGATGATGTTAGAAATCGTTGCCGTCGGTGCGATCGCCACGCAGTTCGAGTTGCGCATGCCGAACTCTGAAATGCGCGAACGCAGTGCCGACCAGTCCAGCGTTTCGGACATGTCCGCTTCCAGGTAGCCGCCGCGTTCCTGCGCCAGCAACTTCAGGGAATCTTGCGGCAGGATGCCGCGATCCCACAGCGAACCGCGGTAGGAGCTGTAACGGCCGCGCTCTTCCGCCAGCTCGGTCGATGCCCAGTAAGCGTAGTAGCAGACGGCTTCCATCGAACGGTCGGCGAATTCCACCGCGTCCATCGATGCGTAAGGCACGCGCTTCATGTGCAGGCAGTCCTGGAAGCCCATGATGCCCAGGCCGACCGGACGGTGGCGCAGATTCGAGTCACGCGCCTTCTTGACCGCGTAGTAGTTGATGTCGATCACGTTGTCGAGCATGCGCATGGCAGTGCGGATGGTCTTTTGCAGCTTGGCGTGGTCGATTTCACCGTTGACCAGGTGGGCCGGCATGTTGACCGAACCCAGGTTGCAGACGGCGATTTCGGATTCGTTGGTGTTCAGGGTGATCTCGGTGCACAGGTTCGAGCTGTGGACCACGCCGACGTGTTGCTGCGGCGAACGGATGTTGCATGGGTCCTTGAAGGTGATCCATGGGTGACCGGTTTCGAACAGCATCGACAGCATCTTGCGCCACAGATCCAGTGCGGCAATCTTCTTGAACAGCTTCAGTTCGCCGCGTGCAGCCTTGGCTTCGTAGCCAGTGTAGGCTTCTTCGAAGGCCTTGCCGAACTTGTCGTGCAGGTCGGGCGCATCGGATGGCGAGAACAGGGTCCAGTCGCCCTTTTCCATGACGCGCTTCATGAACAGGTCGGGAATCCAGTTGGCGGTGTTCATGTCATGCGTACGGCGGCGGTCATCGCCGGTATTTTTACGCAGGTCGAGGAATTCCTCGATATCCATGTGCCAGGTTTCCAGGTAGGCGCAAACTGCGCCCTTGCGCTTGCCGCCCTGGTTGACCGCCACGGCGGTGTCGTTGACCACTTTCAGGAACGGCACCACGCCTTGCGACTTGCCGTTGGTGCCCTTGATGTGCGCGCCCAGCGAGCGGACCGGGGTCCAGTCGTTGCCCAGGCCACCGGCGTACTTGGCCAGCAATGCGTTTTCCTTGATGGCTTCGTAGATGCCGTCCAGATCATCGGCAACGGTGGTCAGGTAGCACGACGACAGTTGCGAACGCAGGGTGCCCGAGTTGAACAGGGTCGGGGTCGAGCTCATGAAGTCGAACGAAGACAGCAGGTTGTAAAACTCGATAGTGCGTTCTTCGCGGTTGATTTCGTTCAACGACAGGCCCATCGCGACGCGCATGTAGAACGCTTGCGGCATTTCGATGCGGGTGCCCTGGATGTGCAGGAAGTAGCGGTCGTACAAAGTTTGCAGGCCGAGGTAGCCGAATTGCAGGTCGCGCTCAGGCTTGATGGCCTCGGCCAGCTTGACCAGGTCGAACTGGGCCAGCTTGGAGTCGAGCAGGTCGGCGGCGATGCCCTTCTTGATGTACTTGGCGAAGTAGTCGAGGTACTCGGCCGGTGCATCGGCTTGCGCCACTTCCTTGCCGAACACTTCTTTACGGATCGTGTGCATCAGCAGGCGTGCGGTGACCTGGCTGTAGGCCGGGTCTTTTTCCATCAGCGCGCGGGCAGCCAGGATGGCCGACTTGTGCAGCTCTTCCACCGGCACGCCGTCGTACAGGTTCTTGACCGTTTCAGCCAGGATGGCGTCGGCGTCAACGTGTTTTTCCAGGCCGACGCAGGCGGCGGTGATCAGGGTGCGAACTTCGTCGAGGTCCAGCAGACGGCTCTGGCCGTCTTCCACCACGTGCAATTGCGGTGCGGCGAAATCGGTCTTGGCGGCGCTGCCTTGTTGCTGGGCGCGCTCTTCCATGCGCTTGGCGCGGTACAGCACGTAAGCGCGGGCGACGTCGTGTTCGCCGGAACGCATCAGGGCCAGTTCAACCTGGTCCTGGATGTCTTCAATATGGAAGGTGCCGCCGGTCGGCTGGCGACGCACCAGGGCCGAGACGACGCTGGTAGTCAGTTGCTCGACCATTTCGCGCACGCGCGCCGATGCCGCACCCTGGCCGCCGTTGACGGCGAGAAACGCCTTGGTCACCGCGATCGAGATTTTCGATGGTTCAAAACCGACCACCGCGCCGTTGCGGCGGATGATTCTGTATTCGCCCAGACCGGAAGCCGGCTTGATCAATTGCGACGAGGTGGCTTCGTCATGATTGCCTGCGGCGGGGATGACGCCAAAATCTGTTGGGGATTTAGCGGAAATTTCTTGAGTAGAGCGCACTGAGCCTCCTAAAACTGTGATTGATGGACAGCAAAACTGCCCGCGTTGCCAATAGAACCTTCTCTCTATATAGATACTGAAACGGAGAGAGGTTCACGAAATACCGGGAACAGGACAACACCAATGCCGCTGCCTGTGTGCAGCCGCCTGGTTGCTACCTGTTCCGAACCGTTAATAAAATCTGAGAAAACCTGAGATGAGAGGACTGCCGAGACATCGTTTGAATTGTTGCTTGCCTCAAGACCCGTCACCCGCAATGAAGCCCAACCATGAAGCCCTGACCTGCTGAACCTGCCCGGCCCCTGTTGAGAGCCTGATCCGGCGCCATGTACATGCCGCGACGAACCGAGAACAGCTACTTCCAACCCAAAGAACGATTAAAGATTTACTTACCAAAAACACTACATCTAGTTCCAAAGGAATGATTGAGACTAATTCTAGTGTCTGCAATCGTCAGATGCAACCGCTATTTCTGGATATTTTTATATGTTTTACGCTTGACTTCCGCCGCCCCCAGCAGGGAAGCGCAATTGCGCTTGTTCTGCAAGGCAATGGAAATTTTTCCGGAATCTCGCCCAGTCGAAAAATGGACCGGGGTCGGTCTTGCGACCGGGAGCGATGTGCTCATGACCGGCCACATCGGTCAGCGGATACCGTCGGCGCAGGGCGTCGGTGAGCGTCGCCAACACTTCGTACTGAAGGTCGGTGAAGGGCTCGAAGTCGGTTCCCTCGAGCTCGATGCCGATGGAAAAGTCGTTGCAGCGCTCTCGTCCATGGAAGCTGGACACGCCGGCATGCCAGGCCCGGTCATTGGCCGAGACGAACTGGATCAGAGCGCCGTCGCGCTGGATGACGAAATGGGCCGACACCCGCAAGGGGCGTAATTGATCGAAATACGGATGGGCGTCGCAATCCAGCCGGTTGCAGAACAGATCGCCGATGAACGGTCCGCCAAACTGGCCCGGCGGCAAGCTGATGTTGTGGATCACCAGCAGCTCTGCCGCCACGCCCTCGGCGCGCGCGTCAAAGTTGGGCGACGGCTGGCGGTGCGCCTGTCCGCACCAGCCGTCGGCTTCGATGTCCAGGACCGGCGCCGGCATGTTCATCTCAGGACGAGGCCAGACGCAGGTGTTCTTCGCTGCAAAACACGGTGCCGGCAGCGTTGCTGATGGACTCCGACGCCGGAAAATGGATGCCGCAATGCGCACATTGCACCATGGCCTCAATCTGCTGCTGAGGCTCGCTGCGCTTGCGCGCGAACGGATTGCGGCGCGCGCCTTCCCGGTCTGGAGAAGAGGCGGCGCCAGCCGCCATGGATTTTTTGGCGCGCTGGAACCAAACCACGACCGCCAGGGCGACTATCAGCCAAATGAGATATTTCATACGAGTATCCGATGCAGCACGACTTCAAGCACGAAGCGACTGCCGACATAGGCGAGCAGCAAAATGGCAAACCCGGCGAGGGTGAAACTGAGCGCGGTGCGACCGCGCCAGCCTTGCCATTTGCGTCCCGCCAGCAATAAACCGAACAGGCCCCAGGACAACAAGGTGAAGATCGTCTTGTGATCCCACCGGAACGCCTTCTGGAACAACTGCTCGGAAAACACGACGCCCGACAGCACCGTCAGGGTCAACAAAACGAAACCGAATGCGATCAGGCGAAACAGGATCTTTTCCATCGTCAGCAGCGCCGGCAGGCGGTCCAGTGCGATCGAGAACCAGCCCGAGCGGGCCGGTCCGGGTCGCGTATGCAGGCGCGACTCCTGCAGCACCATCAGCACGGCGTGGAAGGCCGCGATGGTCAGCGTGCTGTAGGCCAGGATGGAAATCGCGATGTGCCACAGGAACCAGTCCGACTTGCCTGCCAGCTCGACCATGTTGCCTGGAAATACGCTCGGCAAAATCACCGCCACGGCCGCCACCGGCAGCACCAGCACGCGCAGGCTGTCGAGCGAGAAGTTGCGGTTTTCAAGCCAGTAAGCCGCCACCGAGACCCACATCGTGGCCGACAGCATCACCGCAAATCCGACGCGCACGGCGTCGGGCGCAAACATGTCGTAGACCAGGGCGCCGCCGTGCAGCAGCCATCCGATCACCGTCCCGAGTGAAATCGGCAGGCGCCGCTCGGAAGGCAGGAAGGCGCAGCCCAGATAGAGGAGCGCAGCCAGAATGAAAAAATAAGTTTGCATCGACTAAGTTTACACCATGTCGTCACTTCGCTGACTGCGGGAGGGGCGGCAAAAAAGCGCCGAAGAGAGCCTGGCGCACTTACCGGAAGGCAAATGCGACCCCGCTCTATTGCGTTGGCACGAAACAATAGAGTGGGGGCAAAACAGCAAAAAACAATGCTCAGTCGACGGCGGCGGCGCGCATCTCGTCGTGGTGATGGCGCTGCTGCTCTTCCATGACCAGTTGGCCGAGTTCGCGCTTCAAGGCGTTGAACTCGGGGTCGGCCGGATCGCGCAGGCGTGGCAGCGTGACTGTGATGTCGCGCTTGATGGTGCCGGGACGATAGGTCATGACGACGATGCGGTCGGCCAGGTAGATGGCTTCTTCGATGCTGTGGGTGACGAAGACGATGGTCTTCTTGAACTCGTCCCAGATGCGCAGCAACTCGTCCTGCAAATTGCGCCGCGTCAGGGCGTCGAGCGCACCGAACGGCTCATCCATCAGCATGATCGGCGAATCCAGCGCCAGCACGCGGGCAATCGCCACGCGTTGGCGCATGCCGCCGGACAGGTCCTTGGGGAAACGGCTGCGGAAATCGATCAGGCCCAGCTTGTCCAGCAACTGCGTCACGCGCGCCTGGATCTCAGCCTTGCCGACGCCCTTGATTTCAAGGCCGAAGGCGACGTTCTGCTCGACCGTCATCCAGGGGAACAGCGCGTACTCCTGAAAGACCATGCCGCGATCCGGTCCCGGCTCGGTGACCAGTTTGCCGTCGGTGGTGATGCTGCCGCTGCTGGGCAGGGCGAAGCCGGCGATGGCGTTGAGCAAGGTCGACTTGCCGCAACCCGACGGGCCGAGCAGACAGACGAACTGGCCGTCCGGGATGTCGAGATTGATGTCCTTCAAGGCCACCACTTCGCGCTCGTCGCTTTTGAAAACCTTGTTGACGCCGGCAATGACGATTTGGGATGCGTTCATGTCAGCTCTCCAGTCCGCGATGCCAGCGCAGCATGTAATTGTTCAGACGGCTCATGCCGAGGTCGATCGCCAGGCCGAGCAGGCCGATGGTGATCATGCCGGCGATGATCTTGTCGGACCAGAAGTATTCGCGTGCTTCCATGATGCGGAAACCGAGGCCGTTGCTGACCGCGATCATTTCGGCCACGATCACCACGATGAAGGCGGTGCCGATGCCGATGCGCACGCCCGACAGGATGTAGGGCACCGCAGCCGGCAGCATCACGCGCACGAACAGCGTGCGCTGGCTGGCGCCGAGGTTGCGCGCAGCGCGCAGGTAGATGCTGTCGACCTGACGCACGCCGGCGATGGTGTTCATCAGCACCGGGAAGAACGCGCCCAGAGAAATCAGGAACAGCGCCGGCGGATTACCCAGCCCGAACCACAGGATCGCCAGCGGGATGTAGGCGATCGGCGGAATCGGACGGATCACCTGCACCGTCAGGTTCATCAACCCGTAGACGCGCTGGCTGGAGCCCATCAGCAAACCCAGCGGCAAGGCCAGCCCGGCGCCGATCAGGAAACCGACCACCACGCGATACAGGCTGCCGAGGGCGTCCATCAACAGCTCGCCGGAGAACAGCCAGGCCAGCCAGCTGCCCTCGGCGGGATCATATGGTTTCAGCGGTGCGGCGTACTCGAACCACTTGTGCACCACCGCCCACGGCGACGGCAAAACCAGCGGATTAATCCAGCCCAGCGAAGACGCCGCCTGCCAGATGGCGATCACCGCCACCGGCACCAGCAATCCCTCCAGGGCTCCCCCAATTTTTTGTTTTGCCATCGCTGTTTCCTTGTTACTTGACGAATTACTTCAGGTTCATGCTCTTCTTGGCTTGCTCCAGCAGATCGGTTTTCACCCAATCCTTGGCGACCGGCGGCTTGGCCATCTTGCCAGTGCCGTACTTGGCCATGGTGTCGGTGGTGATCTGGATATGCTCGGCGGTGATGTCATAGGCGTAAGGAGAATTGCCGATGGCGTCGTAGAAGTCTTCCTTGGTGATCTGGTTCTTGAAGATCACTTCACGCACGTATTTCTCGGCGGTTTCCTTGTTGTCGATAAAGGTCTTGGTCGCCTCCAGGAAACAGCGCATGAACTTCTCGGCCAGCGGACGCTTCTCTTTGTAGAACTTCTCGGTCATCACCATGGTGCGCACCGGTTCGCCGATCGGGGTGTCGTACGGCTTCATGACTTCGACGCCGTAGCCCTTGTTGATCGCCTGCGAGGATTGCGGCTCGCTCTGCATCATGGCGTCGATGTTCTTGCCCAGCAACGCCTGGTTGAGGTCGGCAAACGCCAGGTAGACGATGGTCACGTCCTTGGAAGTCAGGCCGTTCTGGCCGAGTTCGGCGTCGAGCAGCACTTCATGGATACCGCCGCGGGTGACGCCGACTTTCTTGCCCTTCAGATCCTTGACCGACTTGATGTTGGAATCCTTACCTGCCACCAGACGCGCGCCGCCCTTGGCGAAACCGGCCACGACATAGATCGGCGCGCCGTTGGCGCGGCCCGAAATGGCGGCTTCCGAAGCGGTGGTGCCGACGTCGAGTTCACCGGCGAGGATGCCCTGCATCACGTCGGGACCCTTGGCGAAGACTTTTTCGTCGACCTTGATGCCGCATTTCGGGGCGATTTCCTTGATATAGGACACCGCGCCGTAGTGGGCGAATTTGAGGTTGCCGAGGCGGATCACTTCCTGTGCGCCGGCGCTGAACGAAGCGCCTGCCGCCATGATGGCGACTGCAGCCGCCGCGATGAGTTTCTTGTGCATCTCTCTCTCCTGTCGTTATGTTTGCGCCGCGAGCGAAGTACGCCGCGGGTTGATATGCGCCTTCCTCGTGGGAAGAACCGTCCATTCATTCTGTGCAAGGCCACTGTATACACAAATCCTGCAGCGAGAACAATACCGTACTTTCCCCTACTCTTGTTCAGGGGCCTGCAGGGATAGCCGCTGAGAGGCGGTGCGATCGGGTAAAATGGCTGTTTACGCTGCGGTTTTCGCCCGGACGATTTTCACCCGAAATTTCCGGCGCGGGCCGCACCCATTTCTTCAAGATAACGGTTCATCATGCTCGACAATCTCACCCAACGCCTTGCCAAAGTCGTCAAAACCATGCGCGGCGAGGCGCGCCTGACCGAATCCAATACCGCCGAGATGCTGCGCGAAGTGCGCCTGGCGCTGCTGGAGGCCGACGTCGCCCTGCCGGCAGTGCGCGAGTTCATCGCCAAGGTCAAGGAAAGAGCTCTCGGCGAAGAAGTCATCGGTTCGCTGACCCCGGGCCAGGCACTGGTCGGCGTGGTCCAGCGCGAGCTGGCCAGCCTGATGGGTGCCGACCTCGGTCCGGCAGCCTCGCAGCTCAACTTCGCCACCCAACCGCCGGCGATCATTCTGATGGCCGGTCTGCAGGGCGCCGGTAAAACAACCACCGTCGGCAAGCTCGCCAAGTACTTGCGCGAGACCACCAAGAAAAAGGTCCTGACCGTCTCCGCCGACGTCTACCGTCCAGCCGCGATCGGCCAGCTGGAAACCGTGACCGCCCAAGCCGGCGCCGACTTCTTCCCGACCAAGACCACCGACAAGCCGGTCGACATCGCCTTGGCCGCGCTCGATTACGCCAAGCGCCATTTCCATGATGTGCTGATCATCGACACCGCCGGCCGTCTCGGCATCGACGAAGCGATGATGCAGGAAATCAGCGCCGTGCACGCCGCTGTCAAGCCGATCGAAACCCTGTTCGTGGTCGACGCCATGCTCGGCCAGGACGCCATCAACACCGCCAAGGCCTTCAGCGACGCGCTGCCGCTGACCGGTATCGTGCTGACCAAGCTGGACGGCGACTCGCGCGGCGGCGCCGCCTTGTCGGTGCGCCACATCACCGGCAAGCCGATCAAGTTCGCCGGCGTGGCCGAAAAACTCGACGGCCTGGAAGCCTTCGATCCAAGCCGCATGGCCAATCGCATCCTCGGCATGGGCGACATCCTGGCGCTGGTCGAAGAAGCACGCAAAGGCGTCGACGTCGCTGCTGCAAACGACCTCGCACAAAAGATCAAGGGCGGCGGCAAGTTCGACCTCAACGACTTCAAGGCCCAGCTCGGCCAGATGAAAAAGATGGGTGGCATGGCCGGCCTGCTGGACAAACTGCCGGCCCAGATGCAGCAGGCCGCCGGCAAGACCAACATGGACCAGGCTGAAAAGCAGGTGCGCCGCATGGAAGGCATCATCAACTCGATGACGCTGCAAGAGCGCGCCAAGCCGGAACTGATCAAGGCCACGCGCAAGCGCCGCATCGCCGCCGGCGCCGGTGTGCAGGTGCAGGAAGTCAATCGCATGCTGGCCCAGTTCGACCAGATGCAGACCATGATGAAGAAGCTCAAAGGCGGCGGCATGATGAAGATGATGCGCAGCATGAAAGGCATGATGCCGGGCATGCGCTGAGGCCACTTTGGAGGGTGTCCCGGCGCAGCGCGAAAGCCGCGCCGGGCGGCTTTTTGAGAGGAGCAAAGCGGGTTTTCGCAATCGTCGTTGCTTATAGCGTGTTTTCGCCCCGAAAAGCGCTAAAAAACACTTGCATCGCCGGGAAAACCGCACCACTATTGCTGGTGCGTGATTTGCGCATTCAACTCTTTCCTTGCTTGATCTCTTATTAAGGAGGCTTACAGATGGCCACAGCCAAAAAACCCGCAGCCGCAGCGAAGAAGCCCGTAGCAAAAGCAGCACCGAAAGCAGCACCGAAGAAAGCAGTCGCAGCACCGAAAAAGGCAGCACCAAAAGCAGCAGCAAAGCCTGCAGCAAAAGCCGCCGCACCAAAGAAGGCCGCCGCACCAAAAGCAGCAGCCAAGCCGGCAGCAAAGAAACCAGCCGTCAAACGTACTCCCAACGCCGCCTTCATGAAGCCGCTGACACCGTCCGCAGCGCTGGCTGAAGTCGTGGGCGCGAAACCTCTGCCACGTACGGAAGTGACCAAGAAGGTCTGGGAATACATCAAGAAACACAATCTGCAAAACCCTGAGAACAAGCGCAATATCGACGCGGACGACAAGTTGAAAGTCGTGTTCGGCGGCAAGAAACAGGTATCGATGTTTGAAATGACCAAGCTGATTTCCGGCCATTTGAAATAGGCAATACAGGTTTTTGCAGACTTGCTTGCAAAACAAAAACGCCCGCAACGCGCGGGCGTTTTTGTTTTTGGATGCGATTCGGGTCATGCGCCGACAGTGCATTCCTACAGGAGAGCGATATCTCTGTCGCCGGCTGAACTTTGGGTTTTGGGCCGGAGTCTAGACTGCACGGACGTAAACCTGAAAGGATTCGGCATGACATTTCCTCAACCCAACCCGGCCCGCGCGGGCCTGCGCAAGACAACCGCAGCAATCAGCATCGCTGCAGTGAGCCTCCTGACTGCCGGCGGTGTTTTCGCTGCTGGCAAGAGCAACTCCGAGCTCGACGCGCAATATCAACGTGAAAAAGCCGTTTGCACCAGCGGCCAATCCAACCAGGACAAGGCCACCTGTCTGCGCGAAGCCGGCGCCGCTTACCAGCAGGCCAAACAAGGCAAGCTCAATGACGGCCAGCAGACGCAATATTCTTCCAACGCGGTAAATCGTTGCAAGGCCTTGCCGGCCAGCGACCAGGCCGATTGCCAGCGCCGCATTGAGAACCCCACCGACGTGGAAGGCAACGCGCCCTCCGGCGGCATCCTGCGCAAGGACGTGACGATCGTACCCGCGACGACACAGTAAGAGATTGGCTATAAGAGATTGGCTGTAAACGATTTACCCGGCAGACTGGACTAGCGACGCCGACAGAGGGGATCAGCGCCGAATTGTTTCGGCGCTGATCCCCTCTCCTTTTTGAGCGAGCGGATTTCCGCTCACGGAATTGCCGTACTCCCAACGCCTCCATGCGCTCAGCACCGCATTCGGATAATCAGCCTGGCCGCGACTGCCGTTGTAACGTCCCAGCGCCATGAAATAATCGCCGCCCTCCTGATCCAGATACAGCCGCAGGATTACGCAGCCATAGCGCAGGTTGCTGCGCAGGTGGAACAGCTTGCGGCGGTCGCCATCGCCGATGACGCGCGTCCAGAACGGCATCACTTGCATGTAGCCGGTGGCGCCGGCCGACGAGATCGCATATTTGCGGAAAGCCGATTCCACCTGGATCAATCCCAGCACCAGGGCCGGATCGAGTCCGGCGCGACGCGCTTCATACCAGGCGCTCTCCAGCAACTCCAGGCGACCGCGCCGGTCGGGTATCGTCTCGCGCAGGCGATCGGACATCTCGCCCAGCCAGTTGAGGTAGGCGATGCGTTCTTCGATGGTGGAAAATTGCGGCTTCGGCGGACGGGCGTCCGCCACCGCTTGCGCGAGCACCGAGCGGAGCGAATCCGCCAGTTGCTCTTCTTTTTGATTGCCGGCGTGGGCGGCAACGGCAAGCAGCCATTGCGCACCACACGCCAGCATCAGGACCTGACGCACCAACCGCATGTTGCGGTGAATGCCGTTCAGGCCAGCTTGCCTTGGATGAAGGCGAGAGCATCGGCCAGCGGCACCGGTGTGGCTGCAGTGTCGCGACGGCCCTGGTATTCAATCTGGCCGTCCTTGAGACCGCGGTCGCCGATGACCACGCGGTGCGGCACGCCGATCAGCTCCCAGTCCGCAAACATGGCGCCCGGACGTTCACCGCGGTCGTCCAGGATGACGTCGACCCCGGCTGCGACCAGCGCGTCGTATAGCTTGTCGATCTCCGCCTTGACCGCTTCGCTGCGGTCGTAGCCCATCGGGCACAGCACCACTTCGAACGGCGCCAGCGTGGCCGGCCAGATGATGCCCTTGTCATCGAAGTTCTGCTCGATGGCGGCACCCAGAATACGCGTGACGCCGATGCCGTAGCAACCCATCTGCAGCGGTTGCGGCTTGCCGGCTTCGTCCAGATAAGTCGCCTTCATTGATTCCGAATACGCGGTGCCGAGCTGGAACACGTGGCCGACTTCGATGCCGCGCTGGATTGCCAGCACGCCCTTGCCATCCGGCGACGCGTCGCCTTCGACCACGTTGCGGATATCGGCGACGGCCGGTTCCGGCAGATCGCGGCCCCAGTTGGCGCCGGTGAAGTGGAAGTCGGCTTCGTTGGCGCCGCAGACGAAATCGCTCATGTTGGCGACGGTGCGGTCGGCCACGACCTTGACCGGCTTCTTGGTGCCGATAGGTCCGAGGTAGCCCGGTGGCGTGCCGAACCATTCGACGATTTCGGCTTCGTTGGCGAAACGATAATTGGCCAGACCGGGAATCTTGCCGGCCTTGACTTCGTTGAGTTCGTGATCGCCGCGCAGCAGCAGCAGCCAGACTTCCTTGTCTTCCGGCTTTTCCTTCTCGACGGTCAGTACGATGGACTTGATGGTGCGCTCCAGCGGCAGCTTGAGCAGCTCGGCCACCGCTTCGCACTTGGCCTTGCCCGGGGTCGCGGTCTTGGTCAGCGCTTCTGTGGCTGCGCCCCGCGTGGCATTGACGGCAACTGCTTCGGCCGCTTCCATGTTGGCGGCGTAGTCGGACGTAGGGCAATACACCAGCGCGTCTTCGCCGGTGGCGGCGATGACGTGGAACTCATGCGAGCCCGAACCGCCGATGGCGCCATTGTCGGCCGCGACGGCGCGGAACTGCAGGCCGAAGCGCGTGAAAATGCGCACGTAGGCGTCGTACATGACCTGGTAGGACTTTTTCAGGCCGTCGATATCGCGGTCGAAGGAGTAGGCGTCCTTCATGGTGAATTCACGGCCACGCATCAGGCCGAAACGCGGACGGCGCTCGTCGCGGAATTTGGTCTGGATGTGATAGAAGTTGACCGGCAACTGCTTGTAGCTGCGCAGCTCGGTGCGAGCAACGTCGGTAACCACTTCTTCGGAGGTCGGCTGGATGGCGAAGTCGCGGCCATGGCGATCCTTCACGCGCATCAACTCAGCGCCCATCTTGTCCCAACGTCCGGTTTCCTGCCACAGCTCGGCCGGCTGCACCACCGGCATCAACAATTCGATGGCGCCGGAACGGTTCATTTCCTCGCGCACGATCGCTTCCACCTTGCGGATTACCTTCAGGCCCATCGGCATGTACGTGTAGATCCCGGAGCCGAGCCGCTTGATCATCCCGGCCCGCATCATCAGCTTGTGGCTGACGATTTCGGCGTCGGAAGGAGCTTCTTTCAAGGTGGAAATAAAAAATCGGGAGGCGCGCATGACGATGAGTTCTTTTTAAAAGAGGAAGGTTTATAATCAACCTAATTTTAAAGGATTAGCTGGCTGATGCGCCCACTCTTTGCACATTTGATCCCTGTTTCATGCACATCGCGCGTCGATGTGCCGGTCTTTGCCGCGCTTGATAAAGGCGCGTGCTGACAATTATCGAGCAATTGCCAGCGGAGGCCGGATAGGGCAAGAGAGGACGCCCTGCCGCAGAAAGTTTTGAGGTACACCATGCTGGATCGAGAAGGCTTCCGCCCGAACGTCGGCATCATCCTGCTCAATGCCCAGAATGAAGTCTGGTGGGGCAAGCGGGTTAGAGAACATTCGTGGCAATTTCCACAAGGCGGAATCAAACATGGCGAAACTCCCGAACAGGCGATGTTTCGCGAACTCGAAGAAGAAATCGGCCTGAAGGCGGAACACGTCAAGATCATCGGTCGCACGCGCGACTGGCTGCGCTATGAGGTGCCCGATCATTTCATCAAGCGTGAAATCCGCGGCCATTATCGTGGGCAAAAACAGATCTGGTTCCTGCTGCGCATGGTCGGCCGCGATTGCGACGTCAACCTGCGCCTGACCTCGCATCCCGAGTTCGACGCATGGCGCTGGCACGACTATTGGGTCCCGCTGGATGTGGTCATCGAGTTCAAACGCGACGTCTATCAGCAGGCGCTCAAGGAGCTGTCGCGCTTCCTGGCGCGACCGCATGCCGGACATCGCCGTCCCGATGCCGCTGGCAAAACCGAGCACGCGTCATCCGATCATCCCGGCAATGCCCCACAGGCAGATCCTTGCGGCTCCGCCACTCCGCCCACCATTAAGTGAATCTTCATGTCCCAACGTTTCCGCAATATCTTTGCTCCGCACCGACTTGTCCGCACCCTGGCGGCAGGTCTGCTGTTGTGTTCGGCTACGCTCAGTTTCGCTCAACAGCTGGGCAACTTCGACGAAGAATTCGACGATGAAGAGAAGCCGTGGCAAGAGATCGCCGTCAAGTTACCCCCGGCGCCGCTGCCAGAGAATCTTGCCGAGTTCTACGTCGGCCCGACCACGACGTCGAAATCCTACGTCGATCTCAAGTCGCTGAGCATCGGCACTGACAACGTCGTACGCTACATCATGGTGACCAAGAGCAGCGGCGGCGCCACCAATATCATTTATTCAGGCATTCGCTGCGAAACTTACGAGATCAAGCAGTACGCCTTCGGCCGCAGCGATGGCAGCTGGTCGCGTTCGCGCCACGACAAATGGATACGCATCAAGGACGCCGGCGCCAATCGCCAGGACGCGGCTCTCTACAAGAGCTATTTCTGTCAGGTTGGCATACTGGACGGTGATCTGAGAAAAATCAGCAACCGCCTGCGTGAAAATCGTCCGATCGATCCTGCCAGAGAGTAAGTCCTGCCGACGCAGAATGCAAAAGGGGCGCAGATGAACACTGCGCCCCTTTTGTTTTTTCAGCGAATTTACCGGTTTATACCAGCACCAGGTTGTCGCGATGGATCAGTTCGGACTCTTCGACAAAGCCGAGGATGGAGAGGATTTCCGACGAAGGATGACGCACGATGCGGCGCGCATCCGAACTGGCGTAATTGCTGATGCCGCGCGCAACAGGCTTGCCGCTTGCGTCGACGCAAGTGATGACATCGCCGCGACCGAATTCGCCCGCCACTTCCGTGACGCCAATCGGCAGCAGCGACTTGCCTTCGGCCGTGAGCTTCTGCACGGCGCCGTCGTCCAGGACCACGCGACCGGCCGTCTGCAGATGATCGGCCATCCATTGCTTGCGTGCAGTCAGTTGCGCGGTCTGCGCCGTTAATTGCGTGCCGATGGCTTCGCCGGCGGCGAGGCGGCTCAGCACGCTCTCTTCACGCCCCCAGGCAATCACGGTGTGCGCACCCGAGGTGGCGGCGCGTTTGGCCGCGAGGATTTTGGTAAGCATGCCGCCACGACCGATGCCGCTGCCGGCGCCGCCCGCCATGGCCTCCAGCGTGAGATCGCCAGCCTTGGCTTCATGTACGAACTGGGCGTCGGGATCGCGTCGCGGATCAGCCGTGTACAAGCCGCGCTGGTCGGTCAGGATGATCAGCGCGTCGGCTTCGATCAGGTTGGCGACCAATGCCCCAAGCGTGTCGTTGTCGCCGAATTTGATTTCATCGGTAACGACGGTGTCGTTCTCGTTGATGATCGGCACGACGCCGAAACGCAGCAGCGTGAACAAGGTCGAGCGTGCGTTGAGGTAACGCTCGCGGTCGGCCAGGTCGGCGTGTGTGAGCAGCACCTGCGCGGTCCCGAGCTGATGCGCGCGGAAACTGGTTTCGTAGATTTGCGCCAGACCCATCTGGCCGACGGCAGCGCAGGCCTGCAATTCATGCACGCCGGTCGGACGGCGATCGAAGCCGAGACGCTGCATGCCTTCGGCGATCGCGCCGGAACTGACCAGCACCACTTCCTTGCCGAGCGTGCGCAAATGCGCGATCTGCTCGGCCCACATGGCGATGGCAGCGCTGTCGAGCCCCTTGCCATCGTTGGTCACGAGCGAGGAACCGACTTTGATGATCAGCCGCTTGGCTTGTTGTATGACGGAATGCATGTTGTTGGAGGAAGATCGGCCGGGCCGTAAAATTCAAATGTCCGCCGCACCATGGGTGTCGACGGACATGCATCGAGAACAAGATAGTAAACGATTTACTTGCAGATTGACCGGCAGACGATCAGTCGAGTACCTTGAAACGCGGATCATCCGGATCAATCGAGGAAATGCCGCGCGCTTCTTCGGTCATCTGGGTTTCTTCGGCGCGATGTTCCTGGTGACGCTTGGTTTCCAGGTAGCCGTAGATTTCGGTGATCAGGTCTTCGCAACCGTCGCGGGTCAGCGCGGAGATTTCAAACACCGGCCCCTTCCAGCCGAAGCGCTTGACGAAGTCCTTGACGCGCTTCTTGCGGTCCGCTTCCGGCACCACGTCGAGCTTGTTGAGCACCAGCCAGCGCGGCTTGTCAAACAGGGAATCGTCGTACTTCTGCAATTCCTTGACGATGGCCTTGGCTTCCTTGACCGGATCGACAGTATCTTCAAACGGCGCCAGATCGACGATGTGCAACAGCAAACCGGTACGCTGCAAGTGGCGCAGGAACTGCACGCCCAGGCCGGCGCCATCGGCGGCGCCTTCGATCAGGCCCGGGATGTCGGCGATCACGAAGCTCTTTTCATGGCTCACGCGTACCACGCCCAGGTTCGGATGCAGGGTCGTAAATGGATAGTCGGCGATCTTCGGACGTGCGTTGGACACAGCCGAGATGAAGGTCGACTTGCCGGCGTTGGGCATACCCAGCAGGCCGACGTCGGCCAGCACCTTCAGCTCCAGCTTCAGTTCGCGGCGTTGGCCTTCCTTGCCTTCGGTCTTTTGACGCGGGGCGCGGTTGGTGGACGTCTTGAAATGGATGTTGCCCCAGCCGCCTTCGCCGCCTTGCGCCAGCAGGACAACCTGCTCGTGCTCGGTCAAATCGGCAATATGTTCGCCGGTGTTGTGGTCGACGATCAGCGTGCCTACCGGCATGCGCAGGAAAATATCGTCGGCGCCCTTGCCGTAGCAATCCGAGCCGCGGCCGTTTTCACCGTTGCGCGCCTTGTGCAGCTTGGAATAGCGATAGTCGATCAGGGTGTTGACGTTACGGTCGGCGACGGCCCAGATGCTGCCGCCCTTGCCGCCGTCGCCGCCGTCGGGACCACCGAACGGACGGAATTTTTCACGGCAAAAACTGGCAACGCCGTTGCCGCCATCGCCCGCGATCAGTTCGATCTTTGCTTCGTCGATAAACTTCATGATTGTTACCGCTAACTTAAAAGTAAGAAGCTCTGCTTAAAATAAACTTAGCCGGGCAAGCGGTGGACATCAATGAAGACCGTTCGCCGGAGACAGTGTCCGAACGACAGCGGCGCCAGAAGAACACGGGCCATGATCGGAACACGGGTAGCTTAGGCAGAGATTCCTAGAGCTACAAGTACAGTCGCGTCAGCCACGCCGTTGCTCACGCTGGTCACGTTGGTGACACCGGACGGCAGACCTGCGCGCTGCAGGATGAATACAAAAACAGACAGCTAGAAACTAAAAAAGGCTCCACCAGAGGCAGAGCCTTAAAACAACTTTTGCTAAGGCTTGCGCCCTATGTAGTCACTGAATTGCAGGACTCAAGTAAAAACTTAAGCAGCCGCTGCAACAACAGTAACGTACTGGCGCTTCGCAACGCCCTTGATCACGAACTGGACTTTACCTTCTGTCAATGCGAACAGAGTGTGGTCCTTGCCCATGCCAACGTTTTCACCAGGATGAACCTTGGTGCCGCGTTGACGAATGATGATGCCGCCAGCGTTGATCGCTTGGCCGCCATAGACCTTGACGCCGAGTCGCTTCGACTCTGAATCACGGCCGTTGCGCGTAGTGCCGCCGCCTTTTTTATGTGCCATTTAAGGACTCCTTGTATCTAGTTTGACCTGCGCTGTTAAGCGTTGATCGAGACGATTTGCAGTTCGGTGTAGTTCTGGCGATGGCCTTGACGCTTCTGATAATGCTTACGACGACGCATCTTGAAGATCTTGACCTTGTCGTGGCGACCCTGCGCTATGACAGTAACCAGCACCGTTGCACCCTCGACCAATGGCGCACCGAATTTAACGGTATCGCCTGCGCCCACTGCGAGCACTTGATCCAAAGTGATTTGGGAGCCAATGTCTGCCGGTATCTGTTCTACTTTAAATTTTTCACCAGCGACAACTTTATATTGTTTGCCCCCGGTTTTTATGACCGCGTACATGTGAAACCTCATCGAAAATGAATGAATAAATTTTCTTTTTCTCCTCTGCGAGGCCCATGAAAAGCGGCTTTCGAATCGGGAAAACCTCCAATTATACATAGACTTAGCCTGCTCGTCAAAAGCTCTTGACTTCCGTGTGCAACACCTGATGAAAATGGCAATACGGCAATTTCCTGCAGGAAAAAGCACAATTCGAAACAGTCGCGGCGGTACGTGGCAGCGCCTTTGTCATCGTATAATCACGGCAATCTTGATTTTTCACAGGTTCAGCCTTGTCCGCCGCTCTCCAAACCGCTACGCCCAATTCCTTCATTGACCCGATAGCTGCCGACATGGGCGAGGTCAATACCGTTATCCGCCAGCAACTTTATTCCGAAGTGCCGCTGGTGAACCAGGTTTCCGAATACATCATCAGCGCCGGCGGCAAGCGCATCCGGCCCGTGCTGGTGCTACTGATCGCCAATGCCTACGCTTATAAAGGCACGGCTCACCACTCGCTGGCGGCGGTGATCGAATTCATCCACACCGCGACCCTGCTGCATGACGACGTTGTTGACGAATCGTCATTGCGCCGCGGCAAGGAAACCGCCAATGCCCTGTTCGGCAATGCCGCCTCGGTGCTGGTGGGCGACTTCCTTTATTCGCGCGCCTTCCAGATGATGGTGGCCGTGGGCAACGCCCGCGTCATGCAAATCGTCGCCGACGCCACCAACGTGATCGCCGAAGGTGAAGTGCTGCAATTGCTCAATATGCACAATCCGGACGTCAACGAAGAAGATTACTTGCGCGTGATCCGCTCCAAGACCGCCAAATTGTTCGAAGCCGCCGCCCAGCTGGGTGCGCTGATTTCCGGCGCCGACGAAGCCGGCATCGAAGCCGCCGGCGAATATGGCCGTTCGCTGGGCACCGCCTTCCAGCTGATCGACGACGTGCTGGACTATTCCGGCAACGCCGCCGAAATCGGCAAGAACGTCGGCGACGACCTGCGCGAAGGCAAGCCGACCTTACCGCTGATCTACCTGATGGAAAACGGCACCGCTGCACAGCGCGAACTGGTGCGCAGCTGTATCGAGAACGGCGACGAGCAGCATTTCAACGAGATCCTGGCTGCCATTACGAGCTCGGGTGCGCTCGATTACACCCGCCAGGAAGCGCAAAAAGCGGCACGCCGTGCAGCCGACGCGGTGAAGTCACTGCCGGATAGCAAGTACAAAAATTCTTTGCTAGAATTATCGACGTTCGCCGTTGACCGCAATCACTGATCAACGACAAGACACCCACCGTCGGGGTGTAGCTTAGCCCGGTAGAGCGCTACGTTCGGGACGTAGAGGCCGGAGGTTCGAATCCTCTCACCCCGACCAGGTTTCCCGTGTTTCACGACGCATGTTTTTTCAGCAGGCGTCGCGGGTCCACCCTCAGTTCCCCCTCTGAATTGGTGTTAGAATCCAGCTTCGTTTGCGTCACGGAAGCGGGCTTGTACCCGTGGCCGGAGCAGGCGACTACATCAACTTCCCTTACGGTGACCCTTTGGATACCGTGCCCATATGGGTGCAAATTCTTGCACTGGCACTTCTGATTCTTTGCTCGGCATTCTTTTCGATGACCGAGACCGCCCTGATGGCTGCCAACCGGCATCGCCTCAGGCATCTAGCCAAGCATGGCAACAAGCGCGCCATCACGCTGCTGTGGCTGCTTGAGCGCACCGACCGCCTGCTGTCGCTGATCCTGATCGCCAATACGCTGATCAACGCTTTGGCAACGGCGCTGGTCACCGCGCTGGCGATCGCCGCCTTCGGCAACCACGAAAAAGTCATCACCATCGCCACCGCCTGCGTGGCCGGCCTGCTGATCATCTTTGCCGAAATCGTGCCCAAGATCATCGGTGCGACTTATCCGGAACGCATCTCGCTGTTTACCGGCTTCTTCCTCAAGCCGCTGATGGCGCTGGCCAAGCCGCTGCTGTGGGTGGTCAACATCATCGTCTCGACGATCCTGCGCATCATCCATATCAAGGCCAGCGGCCGCTCCCACGATCAGCGCCTGTCGCCGGAAGAGCTGCGCTCGATCGTGCTCGAGGGCGGCAACTTCATTCCGCAAAAGCACAAGAGCATCCTGCTGAACCTGTTCGATCTCGAGAAGATTTCGGTGGAAGACGTCATGACGCCGCGCGCCCAGGTCGAGGCGCTCAACCTGTCGGTTTCCATCGATGAAATCCGCAACCAGCTGGCGACCTGTTATCACAACAAGCTGCCGGTCTATGAAGGCGAGATCAACCAGATCGTCGGCATCCTGCATGTGCGAAAGGCGATCATGCTGTTCAGCCAGGATGAGGAAATTACCAGCGAAGAAATTCGTGCGCTGCTGAGCGCGCCGTATTTCATCCCGCAGGACACGGACGTCTTCACGCAGCTGCAATACTTCCAGGAAAACCACGAACGCCTCGGCATCATCGTCGACGAATACGGCGAAGTGCAGGGCCTGGTGACGCTGGAAGACATCATCGAGGAAATGATCGGCGAGTTCACCACCTCGGTGCCGGGCGCCGCGCGCGCCGACAGCTTCGCCTGGAACAAGGATGGCGAATGCCTGCTGGAAGGCGCCACTACCCTGCGCGACATCAACAAGCGCCTGGGCCTGAGCCTGCCGCTGGACGGTCCCAAGACGCTCAACGGCCTGCTGCTGGAATGGCTGCGCGACATCCCCGAAGCCAACGTGTCGGTGCGCATCGCCGGCTGCATCATCGAAATCGTCCAGGTGCAGAACCAGGCCATCAAGGTGGTCAAGCTGTTCGCGCCATCCGCTGCAAAAGCGCCGAAAGCCGAATAGCTACGATTTACAAGGCGGTACGCAAGCCGCATCATCGGTCGCGTCAGGTTCACTCCCGATGCAGTTCCGATACGACGATGCCAGCAAGACGCCGGTGCAACGCCGGTCGTTCCCTAGACTCTTGCCGGCACCGTCACCATGCTCCAGCGCGCTTCTGCACTTGCTTCCGCTTCTACGCCCATCCCTGACTTCGACGACGTCTCCGCCGTCAATTACTTGCAAAAAATCCTGCTCGACGCCATCAACCTCGGCGCCTCGGACCTGCATTTTGAACCGTTTGAGAAGCATTGCCGCATCCGCTTCCGCGTCGACGGCCAATTGCGCGACATCGTAGAGCCGCCGCTGTCGATGAAGGACAAGCTGGCTTCGCACATCAAGATCATTTCAGGCCTCGACATCGCCGAAAAGCGCGTGCCGCAGGATGGCCGCATGAAGCTGGCGCTGTCATCGACGCGCGCCATCGACTTCCGAGTGTCGACGCTGCCGACGCTGTTCGGCGAGAAGATCGTCATGCGCATCCTCGACGCCAGCCGTTCCCAACTGGGCATCGACACGCTCGGCTACGACGCCGCACAGAAGGAACTGCTGCTGCAGGCGATCCGCCGGCCTTACGGCATGGTGCTGATGACCGGCCCGACCGGTTCGGGCAAGACGATGTCGCTGTACAGTTGCCTCAGCATCCTGAACCAGCCCGGCACGAATATTTCGACGGTCGAGGATCCGGCTGAAATCAGCCTGCCCGGCATCAATCAGGTCAACGTCAACCCGCGCGCCGGACTGACCTTTCCGGTTGCGCTGCGCGCCTTCCTGCGCCAGGATCCGGACGTAATCATGGTGGGCGAGATCCGCGACCTCGAGACCGCCGACATCGCCGTCAAGGCGGCGCAGACCGGGCATCTGGTGTTTTCCACGCTGCATACCAACGATGCGCCGTCGACGCTCACGCGCCTGATGAACATGGGCGTGCCGGCCTTCAACGTGGCCTCGTCGGTGATCATGATCACGGCGCAACGGCTGGCGCGCAGGCTGTGCGCTTGCAAGCAGCCGGCGGACATCCCCGTGCAGGCGCTGCGCGAAGCCGGTTTCGGCGCGGCGGACCTGAACGGCGGCTGGACCCCGCATCGCGCCGCCGGTTGCCGCCGCTGCGGCGGCACCGGCTACAAGGGACGCGTCGGGATTTACCAGGTCATGCCGATCAGCGAGACCATCGAAGCCCTGATTCTGGCGCACGCCACGGCGCCGGACATCGAAGCGCAGGCGGTGCGCGAAGGCGTGCTCACGCTGCGCCAGGCCGGTCTGCAAAAAGTCTGCGATGGCCTGACCAGCCTGGAGGAGATTCTCGCATGCACCAATCTGTGACAATGTCACCGGACGCCTCTGCATGACGACGGCACGCGACGAGCTCTATGCCTGGGAGGGCCGCGATCGCCAAGGCAAACCCGCACGCGGCGAGATGCGCGCCGGCGGTCCGGCGCTGGTCGGCGCGATACTGCGACGCCAAGGCATCCAGGCGGCATCGATCCGCAAAAAAAGCGTACAGCGCGACAAGCGCATCGGCGAGAAGGACATCGCGCTGTTCACGCGGCAACTGGCGACCATGCTCAAGGCCGGGGTGCCGTTGCTGCAGGCGTTCGACATCGTCGCGCGCGGCCAGGCCAATCCGGCGCTGGCGCGGCTGGTGACCGGACTGCGCACCGACGTGGAAGGCGGCAGCGGCCTGCACCAGGCCTTCGGCCGTCATCCGCGCCAGTTCGATGCACTGTATTGCAACCTGGTGGCGGCAGGCGAACAAGCAGGCCTGCTCGATGAATTGTTGGCGCGCCTGGCCCAGTACAAGGAAAAAACGCTGGCCACACGCAGCAAAGTACGCGCCGCGCTGGTCTATCCGGTCGCCATCGTGGGGGTCGCCGTGCTGGTGACGTCCATCATCATGATCTGGGTGGTGCCGTCGTTCAAGGAGGTATTCGGCAGCTTCGGCGCAGTGTTGCCGCTGCCGACGCTGATCGTCATCGCCATCTCGGATTTCATGACGGCATACTGGTGGCTGCTGGTCGCGACGTTTGGCGGGGCGAGCGCCTGGCTACTGCGGGCATGGCGCAGGTCGCCGGCCTTGCAGGCCCGGGCCGACCGCTGGCTGCTGCGTCTGCCGGTGGTCGGCAACATCGTGCGCAAGGCGGCGCTGGCGCGCTGGAGCCGTACCCTGGCGACACTGTTTGCCGCCGGCGTGCCGCTGGTCGATGCACTCGTATCTGTGCGCGGCGCGGCGGCCAACGCGGTATACGCCGAAGCCACCGCCTCCATTGGTCGCGAGGTCGGCGACGGCGCCAGCCTGGCGGCGGCGATCGAGAGCACCGGACTTTTCCCGGAACTGGTCGGGCAGATGGTCGCCATCGGCGAGGAATCAGGCGCGCTCGACCAGATGCTGGCCAAAGTCGCCGATTTTTATGAAATCGAGGTCGACGAAGCGGTCGCTTCCCTCTCCACGCTGGTGGAACCCTTTATCATGCTGGTATTGGGCGTCGTCATCGGCGGCCTGGTGATTGCGATGTACCTGCCTATTTTCAAACTGGGATCCGTTATCTGATGTTCGACCTGCTGACTCTTGCCGACATGCCCGCCGGCGGCACTGCCGCAGCGGCGGCGCTGGCCGCCTGCGCAGGACTGCTGATCGGCAGCTTCCTCAACGTGGTGATTCACCGGCTGCCGCAGATGATGCAGCGCGAAGCCGAGAACTACCTCGCCTATGAAGCCGGCTGCATCCCGCCGCATGGCGAGCGCTACAGCCTGTGGACGCCGCGCTCGGCTTGCCCGCATTGCGCAGCACCCGTTGCGGCCCGGCACAACATTCCCGTACTCGGCTACCTGCTGCTGCGCGGACGTTGCGCCGCATGCCGCGCTGCCATCTCGCGCCGCTATCCGGCAGTGGAAATCTTTACCGCGCTGCTGTCGGCGCTGACGGCCTGGCATTTCGGCCTCGGCCTGGAAGGCGTCGCCGCACTGGTCTTCGTCTATTTCCTGATTGCGCTTGGCTTCATCGACGCCCACACCCAGCTGCTGCCCGACAGCCTGACATTGCCGCTGCTGTGGCTGGGCCTGCTGGTCAACCTCGACGGTGTCTTTGTCCCGTTGGCCGATGCGGTAATGGGCGCAGCGGCCGGTTATCTTGTACTCTGGAGCATTTACTGGATCTTCAGGCTGGCCACAGGCAAGGAAGGCATGGGCTACGGCGACTTCAAGCTGCTGGCGGCGCTCGGCGCGTGGCTGGGCTGGCAGGCGCTGCCGCTGATCTTGGTGCTGGCGTCCTGCGTCGGCGCCCTGGTCGGCATCGCCATGGTGCTCCTGCGCAAGCAGAGCAAGGATCAGACCATTCCGTTCGGCCCGTACCTGGCGCTGGGCGGCGTACTGATGCTGCTGTACGGCAAATTTCTATTTCTGTTCGAGCCCTGATTCAGGGCGTTAATTCAAATTGCATTGATGAACGACATTTCTTCCACCGTCGGCGCAACGCCATTTTCGATCGGCTTGACCGGCGGCATCGGCAGCGGCAAGACCACTGTCGCCGACCTGTTCGGCGAACGCGGTGCGGCACTGATCGACACCGACGCCATCGCCCATCAGCTGACCACACCGGGCGGCGCCGCCATTGACGCCATCCGTGCAACATTCGGCGACGACTTCATCGGCGCCGACGGCGCCATGGACCGCCCCCGCATGCGCGCCCATGTATTCGCCGACGCCGGCGCGCGCAAACGGCTGGAGGCCGTGCTGCATCCGCTGATCCGCAGCGAGACCGCGCGCGCGGCGCAAGCGGCGCGCGGAGATTACCTCATCTTCGTGGTACCGCTGCTGGTCGAGTCCCAACAATGGCGCACACGCACCTCGCGCATCCTCGTTGTCGATTGCAGCGAAGAAGTCCAGATCGCCCGCGTCATGCAACGCAATGGCATGACGCGCGCGCAAGTCGAGGCCATCATGAAGGCCCAGGCCACGCGCACAGAGCGGCTTGCAGCAGCCGACGACGTCATCGAAAACAATGGCGACACCGCTGCGTTGCTGCCGCAAATCGAACGCCTGCACGCGCTCTATCTGGCCATGGCGAAAACAAATCGCGATGGGCATTTGTAATTTTCCTCTGCATGGGTCAGAATCACGTAAATTGAACGCGCGCTTTATCAATATCCTCACTCTCTTCACTATTCTGCAATTGTGCAATTGTTGAAGACATATTCATAAAGCGCGTTGTCGAATCCGATTCAACTTTAAAGGGACGCAGCTTTGATCGTTTACGAATACCCTTTCAACGAGCGTATTCGCACGCTGTTGCGGTTGGAGGATTTGCACGAGAAGTTCGTGTTCTTCCTGCATCAGGAAAGCCCGCTGCAACATCATGTCGCCCTCTCCACCATTTTCGAGATGCTCGAAGTGGCTGGACGCGCCGACCTCAAATCCGATCTGCTGCAAGAACTGGAACGCCAGAAGCAAATCCTGCTGGCCTACCAATCCAATCCCAATGTCGAAGCCGAGATGCTCAACGCCATCCTGAGCGAAGTCGACCGCGCCAGCGCCGCTTTGGCTGCCTCGCAAGGCCGGACCGGCCAGAATATCCGCGAAAACGAATGGCTCATGAGCATCCGCGGCCGCACCATCATCCCGGGTGGCGCCTGCGAATTCGACCTGCCTTCTTACTACGCCTGGCAAAAACGCACGGCGGAGCAGCGTTTCACCGATATTTCCAACTGGTTTGCACCGCTGGTGCCGTTGTTCGACGCCGTCGGCATCGTCATGCGACTGCTGCGGGAATCGGGACAACCGGTCAAAATCAACGCAGAAGGCGGAAGTTACCAGCAGATGCTGCAAGGGAAGATTTATCAGATGCTGCGTCTGGTGATCGACGAAGAGATGGGCGCGATCCCCGAGATTTCGGCCAACAAGTACATGCTGTGGGTGCGCTTCACTTCCCAAGACGGCGACATGAAACCCAAGCCTTTCGAAGGCGAAGTGCCGTTCGAACTGGCATTGTGCGGGTTTTAAGCAAGCGATTCAGATAGAACTCAGGTACACGTTATGGCAACAATCGTAGACTGCCCCACTTGCGGCACCAAGGTGGAATGGACCGAAAAGAACAAATACCGGCCGTTTTGCTCGGACCGCTGCAAACAGATCGATCTCGGCGCATGGGCCGAAGAAAAATACGCCATCCCCGCCGTCAACCTGCCGCAGGAGCCGGACGAGGACAATTCCTCAGTCCAATAGACCAGCCCGCGTCGGTCAGACCGGCAGCCGGAGTTTATCGATCCACTCGATCAACGGAATCGTGGCCGGCAGCAACGGCGCGACATCCACGCTGCCTTGCCACGCAAACGCTTGCCCCTCAAGGCTTTGCGGTTCACCGCGCCAGTCCCGGCTGATGTAGAAATGCAAACGCACGTGCGCATGCGGATAGATGTGCTGCACGCCGCACCAAGCTTCGGCCGACACCACTTCAATTCCCAGTTCTTCCAGAAACTCGCGCTTGAGCGCATCCAGCACCGACTCGCCGGCTTCGACCTTCCCGCCGGGAAACTCCCAGTAACCGGCGTATGGCTTGCCTTCGGGACGCTGCCCCAGCAGGACGTCACCGTTCGGCTTCATCAGGATACCGACGGCCACGTCGATCGGCGGCATTGCCTCCTTGGCAAGTATCATCAGGCTTTGAGCTTTCCGGCGTAATCCTTGGAGAACTGCCAGGCCACGCGACCCGAGCGCGAGCTGCGCTGCAGGGCCCAGCGCAGGGCGTCGCCGCGCGCCGCTTCGATCTGGGCGGCGTCGCAGCCGAAATGACGCAGCCAATGGGCCACGATTTCAAGATAGTCGTCCTGCTTGAATGGATAGAAGGTCACCCACAGGCCGAAACGCTCGGACAGGGAGATCTTTTCTTCCACGGTTTCGCCCGGATGGAGGTCGCCGTCGTCGGTGTGGGTGTACGTCGAGTTGTCCGACATGCGCTCGGGCATCAGGTGGCGGCGGTTGGAGGTCGCGTAGATCAGCACGTTATCCGACTGCGCGGCGATGCTGCCGTCGAGCGCCACCTTGAGCGCCTTGTAGCCGCTCTCGCCTTCTTCAAACGACAGGTCGTCACAGAAGATGATGAAGCGTTCCGGACGCGCCGACACCAGGTCGACGATGTCGGGCAGGTCGTGCAGGTCGTCCTTGTCCACCTCGATCAGGCGCAGGCCCCGGTCGGCGTACTGGTTCAGGCAAGCCTTGATCAGCGAAGACTTGCCGGTGCCGCGCGCACCGGTCAGCAGCACGTTGTTGGCCGGACGGCCGTCGACGAACTGTTTGGTGTTCTGGTCGATCTGTTCCTTCTGCGGCCCGATGTTATGCAGGTCGGACAAGGCGATGTGGGAGATATGGCCGACCGACTGCAGGTAACCGCCGCCATTGTTGCCATTGCGGCGGCGCCAGCGAAACGCCACGCCCTTGTCCCACTCCACCGACGTCGCCGATTGCGGCAGGATGGATTCGATACGGGCCAGCAAGGCCTCGGCGCGCTGAAGAAACTGATCTAATTGAGTCATGACAGATGGGCAAGGAGGATCAAGGAATCTCACATTGTGACGGAAACCCGTTCCGCCGCGCGTGAATAAAATTCGTGAGAACCGCGAGCCGTTCAACTAAAAACATCTCAGGCTCTGAATTCGCTCAGAAGCTTAGCGAGCGGCTCAAGGTCGGTGCGAGAAGCGCAGCCGTACTGACGTACGGCGGGCATCACAGCGCCGGGATTGAGTCGCGCAGCAGCTTATGAACGAATTCAGGAGCGGTAGTCGGCGTTGATGGTGACATACTCGTGGGACAGGTCGCAAGTCCAGATCGACGCCTTGGCCGTACCGCGCGCCAGCTTCACGCGCACCGTGATCTCGCTCTTCTTCATGACGCGCTGGCCGTCTTCTTCCTTGTAATCCGGATTACGGCCGCCGTTCTTGGCGACCCAGACGTCGTCCAGGTACAGGTTCAGTTTCGAGACGTCGAGATCGTCGACACCGGCATAACCGATCGCCGCCAGGATGCGGCCCAGATTCGGATCGGAGGCGAAGAAGGCCGTCTTGACCAGCGGCGAGTGGCCGATCGAGTAGGCGATCTTGCGGCACTCATCGACGCTCTTGCCGTCTTCCACGGTGACTTCGATGAACTTGGTGGCGCCTTCACCGTCGCGCACGATCTGGTGTGCGAGGTTCTGCGACAGCGCGCTCACGGCAGCGGCCAGTTCCTTGTACTCGGCGCTGCCGGCGCTGGTGATTTCCAGTTCGCCGGCGCCGGTGGCGATCAGCATGAAGGAGTCGTTGGTCGAGGTGTCGCCGTCGATGGTGATGCAGTTGAACGACTGGTCGGCGGCATCCTTGACCAGTTGGTTCAGCAGCGCCTGCGGCACTTTGGCGTCGAACGCCAGGTAGCCGAGCATGGTCGCCATGTTCGGCTTGATCATGCCGGCGCCTTTGCTGATGCCGGTCATGACCACTTTCTTGCCGCCGATGGTGATCGTGCGCGAGGCCGCTTTCGGCTGGGTGTCGGTGGTCATGATGGATTCGGCGGCGGCGAACCAGTTGTCGGTCTTCAGGTTGGCGATCGCAGCAGGCAAGCCTGCCTTGATGCGGTCGACCGGCAGGGGTTCGAGGATGACGCCGGTGGAGAACGGCAGGACTTGCTCCGGCTTCAGGCCGAGCAAGTTCGCCAGTTCGGCACAGGTGTCGTTGGCGCGCGCCAGGCCTTCTTCGCCGGTGCCGGCGTTGGCGTTGCCCGTGTTGATCACCAGCGCGCGGATAGGCGCGGCATCGCTGGCTTGCGCCAGATGCGTCTTGCAGACTTGCACCGGCGCCGCGCAGAAACGGTTGAGCGTAAACACGCCGGCGATGGTGGCGCCCGGCGCCAGTTTCATGACCAGCAAATCCTTGCGGTCGGCCTTGCGCACGCCGGCTTCGGCGTAGCCCAGCTCGATGCCGGCAACGGGTTTCAGATCGGCGGAAACGGGAAGAGGAGAATTGACGGCCATGGTTGTCTAGTCAGCGTTAAAGGTGAAAGGGAATGCGGGAGAGCGTTATTGTAATCGGATCGGATGACCGGAATATTTTTACGGCATCAGATTCTTGGCGACCACGAACCAGGGGCGTCGCGCCAGCGGCAGCAGCCGTGCATTGGCGTCGATGGGAATCAGCGACTCCGACACCGAATTGAAGACGTTGCCGCCGATCACGCCGGCCCAGCCGCGCTCGGGATGAATTTCGTAGACAAGATCGCAATGTCCCGGCAAACCCGGCCGGATGTCGTCCAGCGTGGCGGCCTGGTTGCTGTCGCGCGGTGCACAGATCAGGTCGCCCGGCGCGATCGGTTCCGTCGCCGCCGGACGCAGCACGAACAGCGGCGCCGGCAGGCTCTGGCGCGCCTTGAGATAACTCAGGTAGTTGAAGTGCACGTCGCTGGGCAGGAAGTCATCGGAAGAAATCCCCGCCGCCTGCATCAGGTAGGAAATGAACGCCGCCGACCAGGCTTGCTGCGTATCGGCGCCGGTGAGGGACTTGCCCACCGATTGCCAGTACATGCCGACGCGCTGCACCGCCTCGCCTTCATCTTCCAGCAAACCCAGGCGCGGTGCGCTGAGGACTTCGCCGCGCATGTCGATCTGCTGGCGATCGAAAAACGACCATTCGGTCTCGGCCGCCGCCAGCAAGGCGGCACGCGGCGGCGCATCCTGACGCACCGCCAAGGCGGAAGCCTCCGTCGTCGCTACCGGGGCGCTGCCGCACGCCGCCAGCGTCACCAGCAAAGCCGAGGCCACAAGAAAGCGGAACGGAGTTATCGGGAAGCGCATGCTTGCTTTCTTTGTCATGTTGTCATTCCGGTGAAACCACTTTCAAACCGATGATGCCGACGATGATCAGCGCCAGGCAGGCCAGCCGCGCCGGTGATGCTGATTCGTGGAACAGCACGATGCCGAGGATGACCGCGCCGACGGCGCCGATGCCGGTCCAGATGGCATAGGCGGTACTGAGCGGCAGGGTCTTCACCGCCAGCGCCAGCAGACCGACGCTGACGGCCATCGCGGCCAGCGTCGCCACGCTCGGCAACAAATGCGTGAAGCCGTCGGTGTACTTCAGTCCGACCGCCCACGCCACTTCAAACAAACCCGCCAATACCAGAATGATCCAGGCCATAGCCAATTCCTTTACGCTGCGGGGCCGTCCCCATCGAGTGAATCCGCGGCGAGGTCGTCCACGCACGGGGCCGGCCGTCGTTGCACTACGGCGCGGAGAACGAAAGAAAAAAGCCGCTCCGGAAATCGGGAGCGGCTCAATCACAACTAACAACTAACAACTAACAGCGGCTTAAGCCAGCTTGCCGTGGCATTGCTTGTACTTCTTGCCGCTGCCGCATGGGCATGGATCGTTGCGGCCGACCTTCGGCAAACCGTTGACCAGCGGTTGCTGGGCGTTGTCGTCGGAAGCGGCGTTGGCGGTCGGCGCCAGCAGCTCTTCCGGCGCCGCATTGGCGTCGAAATCGGCATGCTGGTAATGCACGTTTTCGACGTGCGACTGCGCCAGGTTTTCTTCGGCTTCTTCGATCGCCTCACGGCTTTCGATGCGTACCGTCATGACGATCTTGATGACTTCGTTCTTGATCAGATCGAGCATCTGGGCGAACAGCTCAAAGGCTTCGCGCTTGTATTCCTGCTTCGGATTCTTTTGCGCATAGCCGCGCAGGTGAATGCCCTGGCGCAGATGGTCCAGCGCCGCCAGATGTTCACGCCAGTGGCTGTCGATGCTCTGCAGCATGACGCTGCGCTCGAAACCGCTGAACGCTTCGGTACCGACCACATCGACCTTGGCCTTGTACGTCGTTGCCGCAGCAGACAGGACGCGCTCAAGCAACTCTTCGTCGGTCAGGTTCGGCTCGGCTTCCAGGATGGCCGTCAGCGGCACGGCCAGTTGCCATTCGTTGGCGAGGGCGGCTTCCAGCGCCGGGATGTCCCATTGCTCTTCGACCGACTCTTCCGGCACGTGGGTGCGGAAGGCTTCGGTGAACACGCCTTCGCGCAGCGACGTGATCATCTCTTCCATTTCGGCGGCTTCCAGCAACTCATTGCGCTGCTGGTAGATCACCTTGCGCTGGTCGTTGGCGACGTCGTCGTATTCCAGCAATTGCTTGCGGATGTCGAAGTTGCGCGCTTCCACCTTGCGCTGCGCCGATTCGATCGAACGCGAAACGATGCCCGCTTCGATCGGTTCGCCTTCCGGCATCTTCAGACGGTCCATGATCGCGCGCACGCGATCGCCGGCGAAGATGCGCAGCAGTGCGTCGTCCAGCGACAGATAGAAACGCGACGAACCCGGATCGCCCTGACGGCCTGAACGGCCGCGCAGCTGATTGTCGACGCGACGCGATTCGTGGCGTTCGGTGCCGATGATGTGCAGGCCGCCGGCGCCGACCACGTGGTCGTGCAGCGACTGCCATTCGTCATGCAGTTTTTGTGCTTGCGCCGCCTTGTCGGCATCCGACAGGGACGCATCGGCGTCAATGATCTTGATCTGATTTTCGACGTTGCCGCCCAGCACGATGTCGGTACCGCGACCGGCCATGTTGGTGGCGATCGTGATCATCTTGGGGCGACCGGCCTGCGCAATGATTTCCGCTTCGCGCGCGTGTTGCTTGGCGTTGAGGACGTTATGCGGCAGCTTGGACTGGTTCAGGATGCCCGACAGCAGCTCGGAATTTTCGATCGAAGTCGTACCGACCAATACTGGCTGGCCGCGCTCGTAGCAATCCTGGATGTCCTTGACCATCGCCATGTACTTCTCTTGCGATGTCTTGTAGACCTGATCCTGGCGATCCTTTCGGGCGCTTGGACGGTTGGGCGGAATCACCACGGTTTCCAGGTTATAGATTTCCTGGAATTCGTAGGCTTCGGTGTCGGCGGTGCCGGTCATGCCGGACAGCTTGCCGTACATGCGGAAATAGTTCTGGAACGTGATCGAGGCCAGCGTCTGGTTCTCGTTCTGGATCTTGACGCCTTCCTTGGCTTCCACGGCCTGGTGCAGGCCGTCTGACCAGCGGCGACCGGTCATCAGGCGGCCGGTGAATTCATCGACGATCACGACTTCGCCGTTCTGCACCACGTATTGCTGATCCTTGTGATACAGCGTGTGGGCGCGCAAGGCGGCGTACAGGTGATGCACCAGCGAGATGTTGGAGGCGTCGTACAGCGAAGCGCCTTCCGGCAACAGGCCCATGCTGGTCAGGATTTGTTCGGCGCGCTCGTGGCCGGCTTCGGTCAGCAGGACCTGATGGCCCTTTTCGTCCTTGGTGTAATCGCCCGGGACTTCAACCTTGCCCTTGCCGTCGGGAGTTTCTTCGCCGATCTGCAGCGTCAGCAGCGGTGGCACTCCATTGATCTTGTGGTACAGGTCAGTGTGATTTTCGGCCTGGCCGGAAATGATCAGCGGGGTGCGCGCTTCGTCGATCAGGATCGAGTCGACTTCATCGACGATGGCGAAATTCAGGCCGCGTTGCACGCGATCGGTCGCATCGAACACCATGTTGTCGCGCAGGTAGTCGAAACCGAATTCGTTGTTGGTGCCGTAGGTGATGTCCGAAGCGTAGGCGCCCTGCTTGAGGTCGTGCTCCATCTGCGACAGGTTGACGCCGGTCGACAGGCCGAGCCAGCCGTACAGCTTGCCCATCCATTCAGCATCGCGTTGCGCCAGGTAATCGTTGACGGTGACCACGTGCACGCCCTTGCCCGACAAGGCGTTCAGGTATGCCGGCAGTGTCGCCATCAGGGTCTTGCCTTCGCCGGTGCGCATTTCGGCGATCTTGCCGAAGTGCAGCACCATGCCGCCGACCAGCTGGACGTCGAAGTGACGCATCTTGAGCACGCGCTTGCTGGCCTCGCGGCAGACCGCGAAAGCCTCCGGCAGAATGTCGTCAAGCTTGGTTCCGCTTGCCACGCGCTGCTTGAACTCCGGCGTCTTGGCTTGCAGCTCGGCATCCGACAGTTTCTCGATGTCCGCTTCGAGCGCATTGATTTGACGGACAATTTTTTGATATTGTTTGAGCAACCGCTGATTGCGGCTACCGAAAATCTGGGTCAGTAATGACATGCTTGGATTCTAAAAAAGCGCCGAAAAATGACTCTGCGCGGCAGTTTTGCCCGCACGGAACCGGAATGAGGCCAATAAACCTTGGATTTTAGCATGCAAGCGGCCCGAGGCAGTGCCTCAGCCGGGCGCAGACACGACTGAGACGCTTGGCCGCCATCAACGGCGATGCGCTAATTTCCAGGATGCAATGTTCTTGCGATCTTTGCGACGCACCTGAATACGTGCGCGCAGAAATACTGTCAATAGATTGGGCCGAGGCGCAAAGATTCAATATGCCTGGCGGAGCAAGGCCGCATCAGCGCCCTGCCACGAACACCGGCGCCGCTTTGGGGCCGCCGCCCGGACTGCCGAGGGCGAGGAACTTGCGCGGATCCTGCGCCACGCCGCGGATGCGCACTTCGAAATGCAGGTGCGGTCCGGTGGAACGACCGGTGGTGCCGATGTCGGCCACGTGCTGGCCGCGCTTGACGATGTCGCCCACCTTCACGAACAGCTGCGAGGCATGCGCATAGCGCGTGATGATGTCGTTGCCATGGTCGATTTCCAGCATATTGCCGAACTGGTAATGGTATTCCGCCGCGATCACCACCCCGGCTGCTGCAGCGACGATGGGCGTGCCGGTCGAAGCCGGGAAATCGAGGCCTTCGTGGAATGCGTTATGGCCGGTGAACGGATCAAGGCGCCAGCCAAAGCTTGATGAGTTGTAGGCGACATTGACCGGCGGATTGGTCGGCAACAGGCGCGACTTGATCTTGTCGCTCATCAGCGTCGACTCCACCGCGTTCATGTAGTCGCCGCGATGACCGACGTCGACCGCCAAGGCATCCAGCATTTTCTGCAGCTCGCTCATGCCGAGTTCACGGCCGGGACCGCCGATGGACGACATCTCGACGCCGCCGCGTCCCGGTTTGTCCTTGAAGTTGAACTCTTCCGGACGCACGCCCGCCAGGCCTTGCACGCGCTCGCCGAGCGCGTCGAGACGCATCAATTGGGCTTGCATTTCGCCAAGCTTGACCGCCATCACGGCGAGGTTTTCCTTGAGGTATTTGTCCTTGCGGTCGTCTTCCTGCTGCGTCATCGAGACCATCAGCTTGTGCAGCATCGGCGAACTGTCGCCGTCGGAAGCATGGCGCAACACCAGATACGACAGGCCCGCAGCCGAAGCCGCAATGCTCACCACCAGGAACAACAGCACCGTCACCACATGCCTGGAAGTCAGCGTGACCGACCGGGCGCGCGTGAAGCGCGGGTGCAGCAGAATAATTTGCATCTTTACTCCCTAGTCTCTCCTCCGCACGAGAGGAGATGTGATAAGGTTTAAAGATGAAGTATGCCTCCACATTTACCCCTTATCGCCGCGGCCCTTCAGCCGCGCAGCTGAGGCGCAGGCCGCGGGACGCGACAGATTTCTTGCGGGCGGATAATGCCATGGCGACCCTGATGCCAGCCATTACCCGCATGGCGTCGCTGCAAAAAAGTTGTGCAGCGATTCTGCCGGCTATTTTCCAATCGTGCGACGTCATGAATTTCGAAGGCGGTCAGCTGGTGCTGAGCATGCCCAATGCCGCGCTTGCAACCAAGCTCAAGCAACAGTTGCCGAAGTTGCAAGAACGCCTCGTCCAGGATGGATGGCAGGTTAATGCAATCCGCATCAAAGTACAAGTTGGCAAGAATTACGTGGTGCCGCCGACGCCGCGCCGGCAACTGATTTTGCCGAGCCTGGCGGTGTCGTCGTTCGCCGAGCTCAATAGTGCCCTCGAAGACTCGCCGCAGAATCAGGCCTTGAAGGCGGCACTGGCGAACATGGTACGTCGCAACACCGGCGTCAAATAGGAAGAAAACAGAAAGAAACCCGGCCTTGTTCTTGCTCTCGCGAAAGAACGGCGGCCGGATGGCAGGGGGAGAAAGAGGGCTTGAGGCTGGACGCTTAGTTCAGCGCCCACTCCTGCTTGGCCTGCATGACATACGTCTGCGGCGCCGACTCCAGCGTGTCGAACGTCACGATCTCGTAGGCATCCGGCTGATCCAGCAAGGCACGCAACAACTGGTTGTTCATGCCGTGGCCGGACTTGTGGGCGTTGTAGCTGGCCAGCAGCGGATGGCCGATCAGGTACAGGTCGCCGATGGCGTCGAGGATCTTGTGACGCACGAATTCATTGTCGTAGCGCAAGCCGTCGGCGTTGAGGATGCGATATTCGTCCATGACGATCGCGTTCTCGAACGAGCCGCCGCGCGCCAGTCCCATGCCGCGCAAGGTCTCGACATCCTGCATGAAACCGAAGGTGCGTGCACGGGCGATTTCCTTGACGTAGGACTCGATGGCGAAATCGACTTCGGCGGTCTGGCCGGTGCCGTCCACTGCGGGATGGTTGAATTCGATGAAAAACTTGAGCTTGAAGCCGTTGTACGGTTCCAGGCGCGCCCACTTCTCCTTGGCGCCTTCGCCTTCGCGCACTTCCACAGGCTTCTTCACGCGGATGAATTTTTTGGCGGCGTTCTGTTCCTGCAAACCCGCTTGTTGCAATAGGAAAACGAACGACGACGCCGAACCGTCCATGATCGGAATTTCTTCGGCGGTCAGGTCAATGTACAGATTGTCGATGCCGAGGCCGGCGCAGGCCGACAACAGATGCTCAACGGTGGAAACCCGCGCACCGTCCTTCGACAGCACCGACGCCATGCGCGTATCGCCCACGCCGGTGGCCGATGCGGGAAATTCCACGACCGGTTCGAGATCGATGCGACGGAAGATGATGCCAGTGTCGACTGCCGCCGGACGCAGGGTCAGGTCGACCTTGGTGCCGGAATGCAAACCGACGCCGACGGTCTGGACGAGATTCTTGATGGTGCGCTGTTTTAACATCCCGACATTATAGCCAAGATGCCATCCGGCCTGCTGCCGGCTTGCTCACTGTTGCAAAAAAGTTCCGCACTGCAAAAAAACGTAAAAAGGCGCGGGGACGGCCCTTTCGGACCGCCTTCCGCGCCTTTCTTGTCAGACTGCGTCTGCCTGAAGCGGCAGATCAGCCCAACTGACCCAGCAGCGTCTCGGCGTTCGAGACTTCGAACTTGCCTGGCGCTTCCAGGTTCAGTTGCTTGACCACGCCGTCTTCGACCAGCATCGAATAACGTTGCGAGCGCACGCCCATGCCCTTTTCGGTCAGGTCGAATTCCAGACCCAGCGCCTTGGTCAGGGTGGCGCTGCCGTCGGCCAGCATGCGCACGGCGCCGGCGGCTTTCTGTTCACGGCCCCAGGCGCCCATCACGAACGCGTCGTTGACCGAGATGCACCAGATTTCATCGACGCCCTTGGCCTTGAACTGCTCCGCGTGCTGGATGTAGCCCGGCACGTGCTTGGCCGAACAGGTCGGCGTGAAAGCGCCCGGCAATGCAAACAGGGCGATCTTCTTGCCCTTGACCAGGTCGGACACCTTGAATGTGTTCGGGCCGAGCGAGCAGCCTTCGGTTTCTGTCTCGATGAATTCAGCCAGGGCGCCTTCCGGCAGGCGATCGCCAACTTTGATGGTCATGATGATTTCCTTCTAATGAGTAATTCGGTAGTTCGGGAATGCCGCAGCGAGAGGCTGACAAGCAAATGGGCAAAAAAACGCCGCGCACAAAGGCGCGGCGCGCAGGCGATAGTATGCCTGTTTATGACGTCGGTTGCTGTCGGCCGAAACGGACCGCAATCGACGTCAGGTATTGCTTAGTCCGCTTGCTTGCGCAGGAAAGCCGGAATGTCATAGGTTTCCATGCCATTCTTTTCCAGCGCGCGCACGGTGTCGGAAGCCGACTCGCGACGCCATACCGCCGGCGCCTTCATGCCGCCAAAAGCTGCGCCGGTTTGCGCGCCGCCGTTGGCATTGTTCATCGTGCCGGTGCCGGCCATCATCGGTTCGTTGTGGGTACCGGTGCGCAGCATCGGGGTCTGCACCAGTTGCACCGACTTGCGTGCACGGCCCAGGCCGGTCGCCACCACGGTCACGCGGATGTCGTCGCCCATGCCGTCGTCGTACGCGATGCCTTGCGCGATCGATGCATCAGGAGCGGCGAAAGCACGCACGGTCGCCATGACTTCCTTGATTTCCTTACCCTTCAGGTTGCGGCTGGCGGTCACGTTGACCAGCACGCCGCGCGCGCCGGACAGATCGATGCCGTCGAGCAGCGGCGATGCCACTGCCTGCTCTGCCGCCACGCGGGCGCGGTCCACGCCGGAAGCGGTGGCCGTACCCATCATGGCCTTGCCCTGCTCGCCCATGATGGTCTTGACGTCGTTGAAGTCGACGTTGATGTGACCAGGCACGTTGATGATTTCAGCGATACCGGCGACGGCGTTGTTGAGCACGTCATCGGCATGACCCAGCCATTCGATCATGCTGTCATCTTCGTAGATCTCTTCCAGCTTTTCGTTGAGGATGATGATCAGGGAGTCGACATGCTGCCCCAGTTCTTCCAGCCCCTGGTCGGCGATGTCCATGCACTTCTGGCCTTCGTACGAGAACGGCTTGGAGACCACCGCAACCGTCAGCGCGCCCAGCGACTTGGCGACTTCGGCCACCACCGGTGCAGCACCGGTGCCGGTGCCGCCGCCCATGCCTGCGGCGATGAACACCATGTGCGCGCCGCGCAGTGCATCTTCGATGCGCGAGCGGGTTTCTTCCGCCAGGCGGCGACCGACTTGCGGCTGCATGCCTGCGCCCAGGCCGGTTTCACCGATCTGGATGACGTTGTCGGCCTTCGACATTTTCAATGCTTGGGCATCGGTATTGGCCACAATGAACTCAACACCGGACACGCCCCTGTTGATCATGTGCTGCACCGCGTTGCCGCCTGCACCACCCACGCCGACGACCTTGATGATCGTGCCGAGAGTGGCATTGTCGAGCATATTTATTTCCATGATGACTCCTTAAATATATGTATGTGCAGCTTGCAGTTGATAGGCATCACGCGGTGTGACGACTAGCAACTGAGAACTGCGTGTTGCTGATCCGAAGACTGAATAACTGAAAACCAAATTGAAAACTGAATACTGAATACTGACTAATGCGACTGCTTAAAAATTGCCTAAAAACCATTCCTTCATGCGCTGCCAGATTGCCTTTACCGAACCCTCCTGCCGGGTCACGATGTACCCGCGCAGATACTGCTTTTTCGCTTCCAACAACAACCCCAATACGGTGGAATAACGTGGACTGCGCACCACGTCTGCCAACTGCCCGCTGTATTCCGGCGTCCCCAGGCGGGCCGGCTTGAGGAAAATGTCCTCCGCCAGCTCAATCATTCCCGGCATCATCGCGGAACCGCCGGTGAGGACGATGCCCGACGACAGCACCTCTTCGTAACCGGACTCGCGCACCACCTGATGCACTAATGCAAACAACTCTTCCACACGCGGCTCGATCACCGCCGCCAGCGCCTGGCGCGACAAGGTGCGCGGATTGCGGTCACCCAGGCCCGGCACTTCCAGCGTCTCGGTCGGATCCGCCAAAATCTGCTTCGCTACGCCGTAACGCAGCTTGATTTCTTCCGCTTCCAGCGTCGGCGTACGCAAGGCCATCGCAATGTCGTTGGTGATCTGGTCGCCGGCGATCGGGATCACGGCGGTGTGACGGATCGCGCCTTCGGTAAACACCGCCACGTCGGTGGTGCCGCCGCCGATATCGACCAGCACCACGCCCAATTCACGTTCATCCGGCGTCAGCACGGAATCGGCCGAAGCCATCGGTTGCAAAATCAAATCCGATACTTCCAGACCGCAGCGACGTACACACTTGACAATGTTCTGTACCGCCGACACCGCGCCGGTCACGATGTGCACTTTTACCTCGAGTCGGATGCCGCTCATGCCGATTGGTTCACGCACATCTTCCTGATTGTCGACGATGAATTCCTGCGGCACGGTATGCAGTAATTGCTGGTCGGTCGGGATGTTGACGGCCTTGGCGGTTTCGATCACGCGCGACACGTCCGCGGCACTGACTTCCTTGTCCTTGATGGCCACCATGCCGCTCGAATTGAAGCTGCGGATATGGCTGCCGGCGATACCGGTGTAGACGTTGCGAATCTTGCAATCGGCCATCAGCTCGGCCTCTTCCAGCGCGCGCTGGATCGATTCGACCGTGGCTTCGATGTTGACCACCACACCCTTCTTCAACCCCTTGGATTCGGACTGGCCCAGGCCGATCACTTCATGGCGTCCGTCCTGCAATACTTCCGCCACCACGGCCACCACTTTGGAGGTGCCGATGTCGAGACCGACGATCAGGTTTTTTGCGTCTTTTGTCATATCGTTCCGCTTATTTTTTCTTTCCGTTCAATGCAGCCAGTACCAGTCCATCCGCCTTCAGCGCCAGACCGTTCGGGTAACGCATGTCGACATTTTCAATCTTCTTCCCCTGCAGGCGATCCACCAGTTGTGGATAGACCGAGACCAGCCTGCCAATTCTTTCCTTCAGCGTGGCGTCGCTTTCAGCACGCCCCAGCTCCACTGTGAGACCGTTATCCAGCTTCACTGTCCACGCATAGCGGTTGGACAAGGCGACCGATTCCGGCTCCAGCTTGATCGGCGCGAACCAGTTGCGGAACTGGTCGAAGCGCGCCACCACTTCCTTCTCGCTGCCGACCGGTCCGTCAAACTCCAGCAGGTCGCCGTCGTCTTCCGCCTCCGCCAGATTGGCGGTAAATACATCACCCTTGACCGACAGCAAACGGCCGTCGTCGCCCCAGGTACCGAGCGCGCGATGCTCTTCCAGCGTCACGATCAGCTTGTTCGGCCATTCACGCCGCACCATCGCCTTGCGTACCCACGGCACCGACTCGAACGCGGCACGCACTGCATCGAGGTCGGCGGTAAAGAAATTTCCCTTGATGCGCGGCACCGCGCTGGCGCGTATCGTCAGCGGATTCACCCGGCGCAACTGCTCCTCGGCCACGCCTTCGACGCGTATTGTCCTGAGCGTAAACATCGGCCGCTGCGCCAGCCACCACAGTCCCGACGCCAGCAATGCCAACGCCACCAGCGCCAGCAGGGCGTTGGTGGTTGCGTTGAGCATCTTGACGTCTTGCCACATGGTTGCGCCTTATCCTTTATCTGACACTTCGGTGTCTTTTGAGGAGTGTGATTTCCACGCGTCGGACGGCTTCAGGTCGAGCGCCGCGAACTTCAGAATCTCGTAGCACAAATCTTCATACGTCATCCCCGCCTGGCGGGCCGACATCGGCACCAGCGAGTGCCCGGTCATGCCCGGCGAGGTGTTGATCTCCAGCAGGAACGGCTCGTTGTCCGAAGCGCGCAGCATGAAGTCGACGCGCGACCAGCCGCGGCAACCGAGCGCGTTGTAGGCCTTCACCGCGAGTTCCTGGATACGCTGCGTCAGTGCTTCGTCGAGCGGCGCCGGGCACAGGTACTTGGTGTCGTCGGTGAAATACTTGTGCTGATAGTCGTAGTTGCCTTCCGGCGCGCGGATCTCGATCACCGGAAAGGCTTTGGCCTTGTTGTCCCCGCTCGTGCCTTTGCCCATCACCGGCACGGTCAGTTCACGGCCGGTGACGAATTCTTCCGCCAGCACCACCGCATCGTATTGCGCGCACAGATCGAAACCTTCCTGCATGTCCGAATAGCCCGCCACCTTGGCGATGCCGATGGTCGAACCTTCATGCGGCGCCTTCAGCATCAGCGGCAAGCCGAGCACGTCCGGCACCTGGCGCAATTCTTCCCGCGGCGTGGAGGCGCTGTCGAGCACGATGAAGCGCGGCGTCGGCAAGTCGTGACCGATCCAGATGCGCTTGGTCATGACCTTGTCCATCGCAATCGAGGACGCCATCACGCCGGGGCCGGTGTAAGGAATGCCGAGTTGCTCCAGCGCGCCTTGCAGCGTGCCGTCTTCGCCGTAGCGACCATGCAGCGCGATGAACACGCGGTCGAATTTCTCCGCCGCCAGTTCCGCCAGGCTACGCTCGGCCGGATCGAAAGGATGCGCATCGACGCCCTTGCTGCGCAGCGCCTTGAGCACGCCGGCGCCGGACATCAGCGACACTTCGCGCTCGGCGGAACGACCGCCGAACAGCACACCGACCTTGCCAAATCCGGCAGCTTGATTGATTTGATTCATCACGCCCCCTGTCCTTGACCTTGACCCTGTGCCGCCAGCTTGGCCGGCACGCCGCTGATCGAGCCGGCGCCCATGGTCATGACGACGTCGCCGTCTCGCACTACATTCAGAATGGTTGCCGGCATGTCGGCGATGTCCTCGACGAACACCGGCTCGACCTTGCCCGCCACGCGCAAGGCGTGCGCCAGCGCGCGGCCGTCGGCGGCGACAATAGGCTGCTCGCCGGCGGCGTAGACTTCCGCCAGCACCAGCACGTCGGTCGTCGACAGCACCTTGACGAAGTCTTCGAACAGGTCGCGCGTGCGCGTATAGCGATGCGGCTGGAACGCCAGCACCAGGCGACGGCCGGGATAAGCGCCGCGCGCTGCGGAAATGGTGGCGGCGGTCTCGACCGGATGGTGGCCGTAATCGTCCACCAGCGTGAACGAACCGGCTGGCTTGCCGGCGGCGTCCTGCAGCTGCACATCGCCGTAGCGCGTGAAGCGGCGGCCGACGCCGTTGAATTCGGTCAGCGCCTTTTGGGTATCGGCGTCGGCGACATCGAGCTCACGCGCAATTGCCACGGCGGCGCAGGCGTTCTGCACGTTGTGCATGCCGGGCTGGTTCAGGCTCACCTGCATCGGCTCATATCCGTCCTGGATCACGGTGAATTCCATCTTGCCGTCGACGGCCTTGGCGTCAATCGCCCGGATATCGGCGTCTTCATGGAAGCCGTAGGTCAGGATCGGCTTGGAAATCATCGGCATGATTTCGCGCACGTGCGGGTCGTCCAGGCACACCACCGCGACACCGTAGAAAGGCAGGCGCTGAGTGAACTCGACGAAGGCCTGCTTGAGCTTGGCGAAATCGTGGTTGTAGGTTTCCATGTGATCGGCATCGATGTTCGTGATGACTTCGATCACCGGCGTCAGGTTCAGGAACGATGCGTCCGACTCGTCCGCCTCGGCCACGATGAAGTCGCCCGAGCCGAGCTTGGCGTTGGCGCCGGCGCTGGTCAGGCGGCCGCCGATGACGAAGGTCGGATCCAGTCCGCCCTGCGCCAGCACGCTCGCCACCAGACTGGTGGTAGTGGTCTTGCCGTGCGTTCCGGCAATTGCGATGCCCTGCTTCAGGCGCATCAGCTCACCCAGCATCACCGCGCGCGGCACGATGGGGATATGTTTCTTGCGCGCCGCCACCACTTCCGGATTGTCGCCCTTGACCGCAGTCGAGGTGACGATGGCGTCGGCGTTTTCAATGTTCTCGGCCGCGTGACCGTAGAGGATGCGCGCGCCCAGTTGCGCCAGGCGTTGCGTGGCCGCGTTGCTGCCCAGATCCGAGCCGGACACGCCGTAGCCCAGATTCAGCAACACCTCGGCAATGCCGCTCATGCCTGAGCCGCCAATACCGACGAAGTGAATATTCTTAACCCGATGTTTCATTGCTTTACCAGTCTTTCCAGCACCTGCGCAATCGCCTCATTGGCGTTGCGCCTGCCTTGTTCATATGCCGCCAGCGCCATTTCCAGGCAGGCAGGCCGATCCATTTTTTGCAGCAACGCCGCCAGGCTGTCCGGCGTCAGTTCTGTCTGCGGCAAATGCACTGCCGCCTTGTTTTGCGCCATCCATTTGGCGTTGTCGCGCTGATGCGAAGTCGTCGACGCCACCAAAGGCACCAGCACGCTGGCGACACCTGCCGCCGTCAGTTCCGACACGGTGATCGCACCGGCGCGGCAGATCACCAGGTCGGCGTCGGTGTAGCGGCGCGGCATGTCGTCGATGAAATCCACCACTTCCGCTTCCACACCCGCCTGCGCATACGCCGCACGCAAGGCCTCGATATGTTGCTTGCCCGACTGGTGCGTCACCAGCGGACGCTGATCCGCCGGCATCTTTGCCAGCGCGGCTGGCACGCATTCATTCAATACTTTCGCCCCCAGGCTGCCACCCACCACCAGGATGCGCAGCCGGCCGTCGTGAGCGGCATAACGCGTCGCCGGCAACGGCAGCGCCAGGATTTCCTTGCGCACCGGATTGCCGGTGACTTCCGCCTTGGCGGCCGCCTTGCCGAAATCGGCGGGAAAACCGAACAACACCTTGTCCGCCAGCGGCGCCAGCGTCTTGTTCGACAGCAGCAAGGCCGCGTCGGCGTTGACCAGCGCCAGCGGCACGCCGCGCAGGCGCGCCATCGCGCCGCCCGGCACCGTCACGTAACCGCCCATGCCCAGCACCACGTCGGGCCGGCGCTTGCCGATGATGCCGTAGCAGGCGCCGAAGCTCGCAATCATTCTCCACACGCCCTTGACGGTATGCATCAGGCCCTTGCCGCGCAGACCGGCGAAGACGATGGCATCCATCTCGACGCCGTGCTTGGGCACCAGCTCGCGCTCCATGCCGTGCGTCGTGCCCAGCCAGGAAACCTGCCAGCCGCGCGCACGCATGGTGTCGGCGATCGCCAGGCCCGGGAAGATATGCCCGCCGGTGCCGGCCGCCATGATCAGAAGGCGCGTGCTCATAGCCGTCCTCCCCGCATCAGCACGCGGTTTTCATAGTCGATGCGCAGCAGAATCGCCAGGCCGACGCAATTGATCAGCACGCCGGAGCCGCCGTAACTCATCAGCGGCAAGGTCAATCCCTTGGTCGGCAGCAAGCCGAGGTTCACGCCCATGTTGATGAAGGTCTGCACGCCGATCCAGATGCCGATGCCCTTGGCGACCAGGCCGGCAAAAGTCAGGTCCAGTGCGATCGCCTGGCGGCCGATCTCGAAGGCATGCTTGATCAGCCAGTAGAACAGCAGCACCACCACCAGCACGCCGGCAAAACCGAGTTCTTCACCGATCACGGCCAGCAAGAAGTCGGTATGTGCTTCCGGCAGATAGTGCAATTTTTCCACGCTGCCGCCGAGGCCGACGCCGAACAGTTCGCCGCGACCGAAGGCGATCAGCGAGTGCGACAACTGATAGGCCTTGCCGAGCGCGTTCTCTTCCACCCACGGATTCATGTAGGCAAAAATCCGTTCGCGCCGCCATGGCGACAAAATGATCACCAGTGAAAATATCCCCACCAGCGTGGCGCCGATGCCGCCGAACCAGACGCCGTTGATACCGCCCAAAAACAGGATGCCCATGGCGATGCAGACGATCACGCCGAAGGCGCCTAGGTCGGGTTCCAGCAGCAACAGCAAACCGACCACGCCCACCGCCAGCGTCATCGGCATGAAGCCCTTGGTCAGCTTGTGCATCACTTCCTGCTTGCGCACCGTGTAATCGGCGGCGTACAGGACGATGAACAGCTTCATCAATTCCGACGGCTGCAGATTGAATACCTTGAACGACAACCAGCGCTTGGCGCCGTTGACGCCCTTGCCGATGCCTGGGATCAACACCATCGCCAGCAGGATCAGCGTGCCCACGAACAGATACGGCGCCAGCTTTTGCCAGGTCTCGATCTTGATGCGGAACACCAGCAGGCCGGCCAGCAGCGAGACGCCGATGAACATGGCCTGGCGGATCAGGAAATGCGCCGTCTTGTAGTTCGCGTACTTGGGCGAGTCGGGCAAGGCGATCGACGCCGAATACACCATGACCATGCCGAACAGCATCAGCAGCAAGACCACCCACACCAGCGGCTGGTCGTACTCCATCATGCGTGAACGCTGCTCGATACCGCTGATACCCTTCAGGCTGCCGCTGTTGCTGCCCGCGCGCGCACTGCCGCGCACGCCAGGTTCATCCTTGGCGCCGAACCAGCCGGTGATCGAGGGCAGCGTCAGTTTCATCACATCACCTCGCCACGCGACAAGGCCAGCTCACGCACGGCGTCAACGAAGACTTCGGCGCGATGCCCGTAGTTGCGGAACATGTCGAAACTGGCGCACGCCGGCGACAGCAGCACGGCGTCGCCGCCCTGGGCCATGGCGCCGGCTTTCTCGACGGCTTCTTCCAGCGTTGCGCAGTCGATCAGTTCGACGCCGCTGTCAGTGACGGCGCTGCGGATCGCTCCGGCATCGCGACCGATCAGGAACACGGCGCGGCCGTATTTCGCCAGCGGTTCGGCCAGCGGTGCGAAATCCTGCCCCTTGCCTTCGCCACCGGCGATCAGCAACAGTCGATTCGGTTTGCCGCCGTGGCCGAGGCCATTGAGCGCGGCAACGGTAGCGCCGACATTGGTGCCCTTGCTGTCGTCGTAATATTCGACGTCCTGGATGGTCGTAACCAGCTCGACGCGGTGCGGCTCGCCGGTGTACTCGCGCAGGCCGTGCAGCAGCGGCGCCAACGGCAGGTCGACGGCGCGGCACAACGCCAGCGCGGCCAGGCCGTTGAGCGCATTGTGCAGGCCGCGAATGCGCAAGGCATCAGCGGGCATCAGGCGCTTGAGCTGGAATGGCTGCTCGACCACTTCCTTCGGATCCTTCTTGCGGCGGCGGCCTTCGGGCTTTTCTTCGTCTTCGATGGCGGCGGCGTTGGCCAGCCACAGCATGCCGTTTTCATCGACCAGGCCGAAGTCGCCGGCTTTCGTCGGCTCGCCCATGCCGAAGCTGGAAACGGTCGCGCCCGGCTTGGTCATCTGCATGACCAGCGGATCGTCGCGGTTGAGCACGCGCACGGTGTTGTCGCCGAAAATCTTCGCCTTGTCGGCGGCGTAGGCGTCCATGTCGCCGTGCCAGTCAAGATGGTCTTGGGTCACATTGAGCACGGTCGCGGCGCTGGGCTGCAGGCTGTGCGTCGAATGCAACTGGAAGCTCGACAGCTCCAGCACCCAGGCTTGCGGCAGAATGCCGGTGTAGACTTTTTCGGGTTCCGGCGGCGGCAATTCGAGTTGCAGCGGCGTCGTGTCTTCCTCGTCGACAGATGCAACTTCCGGCATGGCCGACGCTTGTTCGAACTCATCCTGCGCCGCTTGAACCTCTGCGTCGGCGATGACTTCTTGCTGCGCGTCACCTTCGACCGTGGCCGAGTCTGAGTCTGAGTCTGAGTCTGAGTCTGAGTCTGAGTCTGAGTCTGAGTCTGAGTCTGAGTCTGAGTCTGAGTCTGAGTCTGAGTCTGAGTCCGCATCCGCGTCAGGATCCGCAGATGCCTCGACGCTCAGCACGGCGTCGCCCCCGATCAGCACCGCCTGTGTCGCCGGTGCGTTTGCTTCTTTCAATTCATTTGCGGCTTCGTCGATCGCAGCCTGCAATTCAGCCGCTTCTTCCTGCTCGCGCAACTCCATCTGCGCCGACGCGGCTGCTGCGAGTGCAGCCTCTTCGGCCGCCTTCCGCTCAGCTTCGGCCGCCTCGATGGCAGCTTGCTGTGCAGCTTCCGCGGCCAGCTTTTCCGCTTCCACGGCATCGGCTTCGGCCTGCAAAGCTGCCGCTTCCCGTTCAATGCGCAATTGCTCGGCAACTACCTTGGCGTGTGCTTCGTCGTCGATCAGCGTCTGGCGCAGGACGTCCAGCACGGCCGGGCTGATGTTGCCGGCGACCTTGGTGGTCAAGCCGGCGCGACGGCACAGCATGCCGGCCAGGCTGGTGACAGTGGTCTTGCCATTGGTGCCGGTGATGGCCAATACTTTCGGCGCGTAAGCGCGCTCTTCGCGCAATGCCGCCAGGGCTTGCGCGAACAATTCCATTTCACCCCACAGCGGGATGTTGCGTGCGCTCGCGGCGGCGGACACGGCCGCCAGTTCGCGTCCGGGCGCCAGGCCGGGACTGACGGCAACGAAGTCGACGCCGTCCAGCAAACCGGCCGACAAGGCTTGGCCGCCGACGAATTCAATATCGCCGGACACTGCGCGCAATGCCGCCAGCCGCTCGGCCACGGCCTGCTCGTCGCGGGTGTCGGCAACACGCACGCGCGCGCCGCAATGGACCAGCCATTGCGCCATCGCCAGACCGGATTCACCGAGTCCGAGCACCAGAGCGTGTTTATCGACGTAATTCATTCTTTATTACCTGAGTCTTTCTAAAGTGACCTGCTCAACGCAATTTCAGCGTCGACAGACCGAACAGCACCAGCATCATCGTGATGATCCAGAAGCGCACCACGACTTGTGTTTCTTTCCATCCTTTTTGTTCATAGTGATGGTGCAAAGGCGCCATCAGCAGAACGCGTTTACCGACGCCGTAGCGCTTCTTGGTGAACTTGAAATACGCCACCTGGATCATCACCGACAGCGTCTCCACCACGAAGATGCCGCCCATGATGAACAGCACGATTTCCTGGCGCACGATCACGGCGATGGTGCCGAGCGCACCGCCCAGCGCCAAGGCGCCGACGTCGCCCATGAACACTTGCGCGGGGTAAGCGTTGTACCAGAGGAAAGCCAGTCCCGCGCCGGCCATCGCACCGCAGAAAATCAGCAATTCGCCTGCGCCCGGAATGTGCGGGATAAACAGATATTTGGCGTAGCTGGCGCTGCCGGTCAGGTAAGCGAAGATGCCCAACGCACCGCCGACCAGCACGGTCGGCATGATCGCCAGGCCATCGAGGCCGTCGGTCAGGTTGACGGCGTTGCTGGTGCCGACGATGACGAAATAGGTCAGCGCGATGAAGCCCCACACGCCCAGCGGATAGCTGACGGTCTTGAAGAACGGTACGATCAGGTCGGCCTTGGGCGGCAGGTCGAGGTTGAAGCCCGACTGCACCCAGGCGAAGAACAGATCCAGCACCTTCATGTTGCTGACTTCGGACACCGAAAACGCCAGGTAAAACGCTGCCACCAGGCCGATCAGCGACTGCCAGAAATACTTTTCACGCGAACGCATCCCGTTCGGGTCCTTGTAGACCACCTTGCGGTAATCGTCGACCCAGCCGACGGTGCCGAAGCCCAAGGTCACGATCAACACGATCCAGACGAAACGATTGCTGAGATCCGCCCACAGCAGCGTGGAAATGCCGATGCCGATCAGAATCAGCACGCCGCCCATGGTGGGCGTGCCGGATTTGATCAGGTGCGTTTGCGGACCGTCGGTGCGCACTGCCTGGCCAACCTTGAGCAAGGTCAGCATGCGGATGACCGCCGGACCGGCGACGAGGCCGATCAACAGCGCCGTCAGCGTCGCAAACACGGCGCGGAAGGTGATGAAGTTGAACACGCGCAGGAAACTAAAATCCTGCTGAAAATTCTGAGCCAGCCAAAGCAGCATGTTAATGAGTCTCCTGGTGAAGTGGCGCCCCGGTCTGCAGCTGCGCCCCGACCAAATGCTGCACAACGCGTTCCATCTTCATGAAACGCGAACCTTTTACCAACACCGTCGCGGCGGCGACGGCAACCTCCTCGGTTGCGGCGCCGATGGCGTCGACGGTGTCGAAATGGCGCGCCGGAAATGCTGCTCCCGGCGTGCTGTTGTATGCCTCGATGGCGTCGCGCATGGCGTCGCCGAAACCGAAGAAATGATCGATGCCGCGTTCGCGCGCATAGGCGCCGATTTCGCGGTGGAATTTGGGGCCTTCGTTGCCGACCTCGCCCATGTCGCCCAACGCCAGCACGCGCGGCGCGGCGGTTTGCGCCAGCACGTCGATGGCAGCGCGCACCGAATCCGGATTGGCGTTGTAGGTGTCGTCGATCACCAGCGCACCGCTGGCAGCGGTCTTGCGTTGCAGACGGCCGTTGACCGGCGCGAAGGCTTCCAGTCCGCGCACGATGGCGGCGGCGGCGATGCCTGCGCCCAGCGCGCAGGCGGTTGCGGCCAGCGCATTGCGCACGTTGTGCTCGCCGACGGCGGCGAGCTTGATGCCGAATTGTTGCGCGCGGCCGCCGATGTTGGCGTTGACGGCGATGGCGCTGCCGAATTCACGCACCTGATACGTGGCGCTGACGTCGGCATCCGGATTGAGGCCGAAGCTGATGACCGGACGCGCGCCGGCGAGCTCGCGCCAGACCCAGGCGTAGTCGTCTTCAGCCGGGAACACGGCGACGCCGTCGGCAGGCAAGGCGGCAAACACGGCGCCGTTTTCACGTGCCACGGCTTCGACGGTCGCCATGAATTCCTGATGCTCACGCTGGGCATTGTTGACCAGCGCCAGCGTCGGTCGTGCAATCTCGGCCAGCACGGCGATCTCGCCGGGGTGGTTCATGCCGAGCTCCACCACTGCAGCCTGGTGCTGCGGCTGCAGGCGGAACAGCGTCAGCGGCACGCCGATTTCATTGTTGAAGTTGCCGCGCGTAGCCATGCTGCGCTCCTCGCCGAAATCGGCGGCGAGAATCGAGGCGATCATTTCCTTGACCGTGGTCTTGCCGTTGCTGCCGGTCACGGCGATCACCGGCAGCTTGAATTGCTGGCGCCAGTGACGTGCGATCTGCCCCAGCGCAACGCGGGTGTCGGGCACGACGATGGCGGGAATCTTCAGATCGGCCGGAACGTGCTCGACCACCACTGCAGCGGCACCTTGCGCAGCGACCGCTTCAAGAAAATCATGCGCGTCGAAACGTTCGCCGCGCAAGGCGATGAACAGGTTGCCGGGCACGACCGCGCGGCTGTCGGTGGTGGCGCCGTTGATGGACACATCAGCCAATGCACCGGCGTCGTTGTGCACGGCTGCGCCGTCCAGCCACTGCTTCAATTGTTCAAGCGTTGCTTTCATCACGCGCCCCCCATCATCGTGGCGCGCGCAGCCAATGCCAGCGCGACGTGGTCGGCGTCGAGGAAGGGATATTTCTTGCCGGCGATTTCCTGGAAGGTCTCGTGACCCTTGCCGGCCAGCAGCACGACGTCCTGCTTGACCGCGTGACGCACGGCCCACAGGATCGCGCCGGCGCGGTCCGCCAGTACATGCGGCGTCAGTCGCGTCATGCCGCTTTTGATATGCGAAATGATGACCGCAGGATCTTCACTGCGCGGATTGTCGCTGGTCAGGATCACGTGGTCGGCCAGCTCGGAGACTGCCCCCATTTGCGGACGCTTGCCCGGATCGCGATCGCCGCCGCAGCCAAACACGCACCACAGTTCACCGCCGCGCTGGTTGGCGACCTGGCGCAAGGCGAGCAAGGTCTTTTCGAGCGCATCCGGCGTGTGGGCGTAGTCGATCACGATCAACGGCACTTCCTGGCCGCCGAATTGCTGCATGCGTCCGGGCACGGCCGTCAGCGTTGCGATCACCGCCAGCGCGGCGTCCCAGCCGGTACCCTTGGCCAGCATCACACCGAGGATGCCGAGCACATTGCTGACATTGAATTGTCCCACCAGTTGCGTCTTGACCTGGCCGGTGCCGAACGGCGACTCGATGTGAAAACTGGTGCCGGCATTGGTGCTGCGGATCGCCGAGGCGCGCAGCACGGGCACGGCTTCCAGCGCCTCATCGACGGTGGCGTCGCCCAGCGAATAACCGATGATCGGGATGTTCTTGGCCTGCACATAAGGAATCAGGCGCTGTCCCATCTGGTCGTCCAGATTGATGACGGCATGCTGCAGACCGGGTGAGTCGAACAACTGAATCTTGGCCGCTTCATAGGCGATCATGTCGCCGTGGTAATCGAGATGGTCGCGGGTGAAATTGGTGAACAGCGCAACGTCCACGTGCAGGCCGTTCATGCGGCCCTGGTCGAGACCGATCGACGATGCTTCGATCGCCAGCACCGACGCGCGCGCGGTGCGCAGATCGGACAGCTTACGTTGCAGCAGCACCGCGTCCGGCGTGGTGTAGCCGGTAACGTCGAAGGCATGCGGCTTGCCGTCCTGGAACATGCCAACACCCAGCGTGCCGACTACGGCTGCAGGTGCGCTAACGCCTTGCAGGCGCGACAGCGCCATGCCCAGCCAGTACGAGCACGAGGTCTTGCCGTTGGTGCCGGTGACGGCGACGGTGAACATTTCCTGGTCCGGCTGCCTGTAATAAGCATTGGCGGCGAAGCCGGCCAGATGCTTGAGTCCGCGCACACCGAGGTGCGGCACGCCGCCTTGTGCTTCATCCCAATCATGGCCAGCTTCTTCATAGACCACGGCAGCAGCGCCGCGCTCGACGGCGTCGGCGATATAGAGACGACCATCGGCGCTGTCGCCGGGATAGGCAAAGAAGATATCGCCGGCCTGCACACGACGCGAGTCAGCAGTCAAATTCGCGCCCGCGACGGCGACGCCCTGCAGCCAGGTCACGATTTTTTGCGCGGAAAGCATGGTCGCAGGCATTACATGCTCTCCTCTAAGGCGTCTTTTGGAATGATGATGTTGGTCACGCTGGAATCCGGTGCGACATTGAGCGCACGCAAGGCGTTGGCCGTTACGCTGGCGAAGACGGGACCCGCGACAGTGCCGCCGTAGTGGTTGCCGGCGCTGGGTTCGTCCAGCATCACGGCAATGATCAGGCGCGGATCGGACATCGGCGCGATGCCGACGAAGGACGACACATATTTCTTCACGTACTTGCCGCCCTCGATCTTGTATGCGGTACCTGTCTTGCCGCCGACACGATAACCGGGCACCTGAGCCTGCGGCGCGGTGCCGCCGGGCGCCACCACGGTTTCCAGCATGCGGCGCATCTGCAATGCGGTGTTTTCAGAGATCACGCGCTGGCCGATCGGCGAGTCGTTGACCTTGGTAAACGACAGGGGAATCAGGTCGCCGTTGCGGGCAAAGATCGTATAGGCATGCGCCAGCTGGATCAGCGAGACCGAAATGCCGTGGCCGTAGCTCATCGTCGCCTGTTCAATCGGACGCCACGCCTTGTACGGACGCACCCGACCGGCGACCGCACCCGGGAAGCCGAACTTGGGTTGCTGGCCGAGGCCGACGTTGGTGAACATTTCCCACATTTCCTGGGCCGGCATTTCCAGCGCGATCTTGGCAGTACCGATATTGGAGGACTTCTCGATGATCTGCGCGACCGTCAGCGGTCCGTGCGCGTGCGAGTCGCCGATGGTGGCGGTGCCGATGGTCATCTTGCCTGGCGAAGTCTGGAACACCGTCGACGGTGTGACGCGATGCGTATCCAGCGCCAGCGCCACGGTAAACGGCTTGAGCGTCGAACCCGGTTCGAAAGTATCGGTCAGCACGCGATTGCGCAGCTGCGCGCCGGTCAGCACCGAGCGGTCATTGGGGTTGTAGGTCGGCAGGTTGGCCAGCGCCAGCACTTCGCCGGTACGCGCGTCAACCACGATGATGCCGCCGGCCTTGGCCTTGTTCTTCTCGACCGCTTCTTTCAGTTGCGTGAAGGCGATGTACTGGATCTTGCTGTCGATCGACAGCGTCAGGTCCTTGCCGTCGTGCGGCTCGCGCACGGCTTCGATGTCTTCGACGATGCGGCCGAGGCGATCCTTGATCACGCGACGACTGCCGGTCACGCCGGCCAGGGTTTTCTGCGAGCCGAGCTCCATGCCGTCCTGCCCGGTGTCTTCGACGTTGGTGAAGCCGACCACGTGGGCCATGACTTCGCCCTCGGGATAGAAGCGCTTGTATTCCTTACGGGTCTCGATGCCGGCGATGCCGAGCTTGACGATCTTGTCGGCGGTGTCCTGCTCGACCTGGCGCTTCAGATAGACGAAGTTGCGGTCGGAGTCGAGTTTCTTGCGCAATTCGGCATCGCTCATGCCAAGCAATTTGGCCAGATCGCGCAGCTTGTCCTTGGGCGCTTCCTGAACGTCGTCGGGAATCGCCCAGATCGCCTTGACCGGCACCGACGACGCCAGCACCTGGCCGTTGCGGTCAGTGATCTTGCCACGCGTGGCCGGCAATTCAAGCGTACGCGCGTAGCGCGACGCGCCCTGCTTCTGCAGGAAATCGGTGGACATGCCCTGCAGCCACAAGGCACGGCCGGCCAGGGTCAGGAACGCCATGAACAGCACGAACAGCACCACGCGCGAACGCCAGGCCGGCATCTTGACCTGCAAGACCGGGCTGGCAGAAAAGGCAACGCCGCGCGAGGCGGCGACGCGCCCTCCGGCGACGTTGGTGCGTGGCGGCATGCGGGTCATTTGTCCCTCACCGTCAGATACTGCGTTCGCTCGGGAGTGAGCGACACCATATTAAGATCGCGCCGCGCCAGCGCTTCGATGCGGGAATTCTTGCCCAGCGTGGATTGGTCGAGCTGCAGTTGCGCCCAATCGATGTCGAGCTGGCGCGCGGAAGATTGCGCGCGTTCCAGTTCGATGAACAGGCGGCGCGCCTGGTATTGGGCGTTGACCAGCGACAGCGCGCACAGCACCAGCATGGCGGTGACCACGAAACTCAGGCGGCCGGTCATGATCCTGCCTCGACAGTACGTTCGAGCGTACGCATCACGGCGGAGCGGGCGCGTGGGTTGCCGGCGACTTCGGCGTCGCTCGGCTTGATGCGCGGATGGAGTTTTGCCAGGGGTTGCGGCAGGTCGACCGCACGAATCGGCAGGCGGCGGTCAGGCTGCGGCACATGGGCTTTGGATGCCATGAACTGCTTGACGATGCGATCTTCCAACGAGTGAAAGCTGATCACAACCAATCTCCCATACTGCGCCATCTGCCGAAATGCTTTTTCCAGTCCTATCTCGAGTTCTTCAAGCTCTTGATTGACGAAAATCCGTATAGCCTGAAAGGTACGAGTGGCCGGGTCTTTGCCTTTCTCGCGGGTTTTGACGGCTTGTGCCACGAGCGCGGCAAGCTGTCGTGTGGTTGAAATTGGCTCGACTGCCCGGCGAGCAACAATCGTCTTTGCAATCTGAAGAGCAAACCGTTCTTCCCCATATTCTCGTATCACCTTTGCTATCGTCTGTTCGTCCGCCGTTGCCAGCCACTCCGCTGCAGACACGCCGCGCGTGGTATCCATGCGCATGTCCAGCGGGCCATCGAACCTGAAACTGAAACCCCGCGCCGCGTCGTCCACCTGCGGCGAAGAAATACCCAAATCCATCAGCACGCCGTCGACCTGCGTCACGCCGTGCTGCGCCAACGCCTCATCGAGCGTCGCAAAACTGTCGTGCACGATCGCGAAACGCGGATCGGCAATGGTCTGCGCCGTGGCGATCGCCATCGGATCCTTGTCGAACGCGATCAGTCGTCCGCGCGCACTCAGTCGCTCAAGGATCTTGCGGCTGTGGCCGCCGCGGCCGAAAGTGCCGTCCAGATAAACGCCGTCGGCGCGCACACCTTCGATCGCCAGGGCATCTACCGCTTCATCCAACAACACCGTACGGTGCTGCAAATCGGGCACCGATTGCAAAGTCATCGCGTCGTGCCGTCAGAAGGAAAAGTTGCTCAACACGTCCGGCATGCCCGCTGCAACAGCTTCCGATTCGTTCTCGGCCAGCTTGGCGGCATCCCAGATTTCAAAATGGCTACCCATACCCAGCAACATGACGTCGCGTTCGAGGCCCACCGCCGAGCGCAATTCCGGCGCGATCAGGATGCGGCCGGCCGAGTCGAGTTCAACGTCGAAGGCATTGCCGAGGAAAATCCGTTGCCAGGCGCGGGCCGACATCGGCCAGGCGGCGATCTGTTCACGGTGGCTTTCCCAGGTCGGACGCGGGAAAAACAGCAGGCAGCCGTGCGGATGGCGCGTCAGCGTGACCCGCCCTTCGCACTGAACCGCCAGGGCGTCACGGTGCCTGGCCGGAATAGACATCCGTCCTTTGGCATCGAGATTGATTGATGACGCGCCCTGAAACACTGTGTTTGACCCTCTTTGCTGTCGCTGTTGGCATGCTTGAAACCAGCGTTCCGATGCAAGGAATTCGAAAATACCCCACAAAAAAACACTTTTTCACACTGCCGCCCACTTTAGAGGATGCACTAATACAGGTCAAGCGATATTCAGGGGTGAAAACAGGGATTTTTTTAATAAAGTCAAAGACTTAGCGCACTTACTTAAAATGCATCTAAAAGCGCTTTTTCGTCCAAAATGAAGGACTTAGGAAATTAATTGAATGTTCCACTTGAGATATACACATGTGTTTATCTCAAATTCCGTATGGGTTCTGGAGGGGAGGCCGGTCTGAAAACAAGCGAACGGCTAAGGAAGGGATTTTGCAGGCAATCAAAAAACATCAACACAGGCGAGCACGAAAACCTGACCGGAACATCATCGGAATTTTCCGGCTGCCGCAGTATGCCTCAAAAAACCAGGCGAGAAAAAATTCGCGGCGACAAAAAACAGAAATGCAAACGCGAAAAAACATCCAGTGCGCATCGCGTTTCTTTCAATCCTGTGAAATTCACATGAAATAGATCATCACAATTCAATTAAACATCAGATGGGGCTTGCGGAGTAGGCGCATTCCAATGCTAAAATCTCGGCACCTTAACAGTGAAAGGAATTTTAAAGTGAACAAATCCGAATTGGTCGATGCAATCGCTGCTGATACTGAAATCTCGAAGGCTGCTGCACAACGTGCCCTGGACTCCGTCGTTGAAAACATCATCAAGGCAGTTACCAAGGGCGACACAGTGCAACTGGTCGGTTTCGGTTCTTTCTCCACAGGCAAGCGCGCTGCTCGTACCGGCCGTAACCCACAAACTGGCGAAGAGATCAAGATCGCTGCTGCAACTACAGTGAAGTTCTCCGCTGGTAAGTCGTTCAAAGAAGCAGTGAACAAGAAGAAGAAATAATTGTTCGATTTGAATGCTGTGAACCTGGAGTTCACGGCATTCAAATACATTGTTTTTCGCCGCGATCCTGCACGTCGGATCGCCGGTTTTCCCCTCCTGCAGTCCCCTCCCCCCATATATCAAGACCAAGCAGTCACGTTCAGCCAGCCAAGCCGACCTGCTGCCTGCGCTTTTGCCTACCCTTATGCCTGCGCGAATGAGATGTCGACCTTGCCGATGTTTTGCAGCAGGGCATTGACGCTGCTGCCCTTGTCGGCAAACAGCAAGCCCGTACATGACCCCGTGGTCACGAATTGACCCGCCCTGATCCCGCCGCAACGCTCGCACAGATGATTGACCAGCCACGTCACCAGCGGCCAGATATCGACCACCGGATTGCCGCCAACGGTTCTGGCGACCTCCAGGCCATTGAAATACAGTTCGGCATGCTGGATGCTCTGGTCAATCTGGCCGAGGTCGCTACGGCCCGGACCGTAAATGAACGCGCAATTACTGAGCGCGTCGGCCAGCCCCGCCAACGGGTTGGCGGCCGGATATTCGGTATAGCGCGACGACACCAGCTCAATCGCCGGATGCACCGTGGCCACCGCCGCCACCACTTCTTCTTCGCTGTACGGTGTGCTGCGCGGCGGCAGGTCCTGCTTCATGCGCAGCGCGATCTCAACTTCGATGCCGCGTGCGCCGGCGGTCAGCAGGTCAAAGAAATGATAGGGCGCAGCGAAGATGAACTGTGCCGGCATCGGTGCGCAGCTCGGTTGTGCGCCCGGCGCCTTGGCGCCGACCTTCCAGCCGCCGACCTCGCCCAGCGCTGCGGACACCTGGTCTTGGATGGCATAGGCTTCGGCGGCGTCGGCCGGAACGTACTCGTCGGGCAAGCGCGCCAGCGCCACTTCATGATTGCGCGCGGCCAGCAACAATGCGGCCGCGGCCTTGATTTTCTGCGAGTCTTTTTGCTTGTCCATAACGTACTTGATGATGAAAGCGCGTCCGCAAGCGGACGCCACTGGTTGAAAATCCTTGAAAATTTTTCAGGCGCGCATCTCCGTCAAGCCGTCAGGAGAACCCGAACCGGCGCGGCAGCCACAGACTCAGGTCCGGCCAGACGATGATCACCACCAGCGTGACCAGCAGGATCGCCAGATACTTCAGATAGGGTTTTACCACGTCCTGCAGGCGCACTTGCGCGATCGCGCACGTCGCATACATGCCCAGCCCGAACGGCGGCGAGAACAGACCGATACCCATCGAAATCACCAGGATGATGGCGAAGTGCAGCGGATTATAGCCAAGCTGCACCGCAATCGGCGTCAGCAGCGGCCCGAAGATGATCAGCGCCGGCGCACCTTCCAGCACGGCGCCGAACAGGATCAGCGCCAGCACTGAAATCAGGATGAACATCCAGCTGCCGTAGTCGTGCGCCAGGCTCACCATCAGCTCGGCCAGCGCATGCGGGATCTGCTCTACCGTCAAGGCATACGCCACGCTGCTGGCTGCGGCCACGATGAACAGCACCATGCCCGACATCGAGGCGGCGTCGACGAACAGCTTGACCAGCACCTTGCGGTTGAGTTCGCGGAACGCCAGCCAGCCGACCACGATGGCGTAAACCACGGCGAATGAAGAAATCTCGGTCGAGGTCGCGACCCCGGAGGCGACGCCCTTGCCGATCATCACGATCATGATCAGCCCGACCAGCGCACCACCGATCAGCTTGCCCAGCGGGCGCGGCTTGATGAACACCACGCTGACGTCGACCTTGCGGCCGGTGTAATACGCCATGATGCACAGCGCGATGGCCATCGCCAGCGCCGGCAGGATCCCGGCCAGGAACAGCCCGCCGATCGACAGGTTGGCGACGAAACCGAGGATGATCATGTTGATGCAGGGCGGGATGGTTTCCGCCATGATGGCCGAGGCCGCCAGCAAGCCGGCGGCTTCATTCGGATTCTGCTTGGTCTGGCGCACCGCCGGCATCAGGATGCCGCCCACCGCCGCGACATCGGCCAGCTTGGAACCCGACACGCCCGAGAAGAACGCCATCGCCGTCACCATGATCAGGTTCAGGCCGCCGCGCAGGCGGCCGAACATGCGCAGCAGCAGCTCGATCAGGCGCGACGACATGCCGTTGCATTCCATGACCATCCCGGCCAGGATGAAGAACGGTACCGCCAGCATGACGAAGTGATCGGTGCCGGCCGCAACCTGCTGGGCGAACACCATCACCGACAAGCTCGGCTCCAGCAGGAAGAACATGAGCGCGCCGAAGGTCAGTGCAAACGCGATCGGCACGCCCGCCACCAGACAGAAAAGGAAGCCGAACAACAAGACGTGCATCGGCCGCAGCGCGTGATCCGGCCAGAATGTCTGCAGCGCCAGCACGCCGCCGACCACGACCGCGCCGATCAGACCCGACACCAGCGCATGTCGACCAAATTTCTTCAGCGCGTGCGTCATGGCGAACACCGACAACAGCAGGCTCCCGACCAGCACCGGCAAGACGAAGATCGTCTGCGGCAGACCCGATGGCGTGGTCTGGTCGTTGGAGATTTCCAGCAGCAGCCAGGTCGTATAGGCCAGCGACATGGAGACGAAGGCGATCACCCAATCGCACAGCCTCAGCACATACGGCAGCCAGGTTTTCGGGAAAACCCCGCGCAGGCTGTCGATGCCGACGTGACGGCTACGGCCGAGCACGCTGGCGGCGCCGAAGAACACCAGTGTGATCATCAGCGCGCGCGCCACTTCTTCCGACCACTCCAGCGGATCGTGCAAGGCGTAGCGCCAGATCACAGAAAAGAACACCACCAGCACGTCGACCGCCAGCACCGCTGCCGAAGCCAGTTCCAGCGCGCGTTGCAGGCGCGGATAGTCGACTACATCGTTGGGCGAAGCATGCAGCGATTGAATCGCATTTTCGACTGCTGCAGCTTCTTCGGGTGACGCCGGCGGCGCGGTGATCGTTTTCATCATGGCTTCCTTGGGTTTCCTTCCGTTGCGCGCGGTATCAGCCGCGCGCCGCAACGATCTCGTCGACCACCGGCTTGACCGCCGGATATTGCGCGGTGAACTCGCCCCACAGCGGCGCGACGTCCTTGCGCAGCGCTTCGCGATCGACCGTAGAGACGGTCAGGCCCAGTCCCTTGAGTTTTTCGAAAGCATCGCGCTCCATGTCGGCGGCGCGCTGACGCTGATAGTTGGTCGCCTCGGTGGCGGCGTCCAGGAAAGCCTTTTGCAGATCTGCCGGAATCCGCGCGAACGAGCGCTTGCTGATCACCGGCGTCTGCGGGTTGTAGATGTGCTGGGTCAGCGCGCAATACTTGGCGACCTCGAAGAACTTGCCCGCCAGCGCAGTCGGCGCATCATGCTCGAACCCGTCGACCACGCCGGTCTGCAGCGACGTGTAGATTTCGCCGAACGGAATCGGCGTCGGCACCGCGCCCATGTAGCGCAAGGTGCTGATGAAATTCTTCACCGGCAGTACGCGCAGCTTGATGCCCTTCAACTCCGCCACGCTGCGCACCGGATTCTTGGTGAACACATTGCGCGCGCCCAGCGAGTAGGCCCAGCCCAGCACCTGCACGCCGACGCGGTCGTACATCATCTTGCTCAAAATGGCGCCGGCCTTGCCGTCCAGCGCGCGGCCGGAATGGTCGAGGTTGGCGAACAGGTAGCCCATGTCCAACACGCCGATCTCCGGCACCGTGGTGGACCAGATCGACGAGCCGGAGATCATCATGTCAACGCTGCCGATGCGCACCTGATTGACCACGTCGGACTCCTTGCCGAGCTGATCGCTGGGGAAATAATTGACCACGATCTTGTTGCCGACGGCGGTCTTCAGATTCTGCGCGAAGCGGCTGTACCAGACATAGTGGGCCGAGTTGGCGTCGAGCGGCAAGGTCGACGACATGCGCAGCGTGACCAGCGGTTTCTCTTGTGCGAAGGCGAGATTGCCGGACAGGCCGGCTGCTGCTGCACCGCCGATGGCCAAGCCGGTCTTGAGGAATTGTCGTTTGGATGCGTTGGTCGTGTTCATCATGTCTCCTGTAGTTTTATATGGGTCTACTTTTGGTGCGTCTGATGCCTGTCCTTTGCTGCCCGCTGCGATGTCTGGTGGCGCTATCCTTTCGCAAACGGTGTGTCGCGCATGCCGGCGACACCCGGATTCAGAGTCCAGATACGTCCGGCACCTTCGTCGCCTTGCGGCGCACCGAGGCTGATGCTGGTCACGATCATGGTCTTCATGTCGGCGCCGCCGAAGGCGCACATGGATGGCTTCTTGGCGGGCAGTTCGATCGTGCGATCCAGCCTGCCGTCCGGCGTGAAGCGCAACAGGCAGCCGGCATCGTTGGCGCAAGTCCAGTAACAGCCGTCGACATCCATCGCGGCCCCGTCCGGACGGCCTCGGTGTTGATTGAGGTCGGCGAATACGCGTCGGCGCGACGGCACGCCGCTGTCGAGGTCATAGTCGAACGCCCAGATCAGGCGGCTCGTCGGATGCGAATCGGACAGGTACATGGTCTTGCCGTCGGGCGACCAGGCCAGCCCGTTTTGCACAATCAGGCCGTCCACCACCGGCGCCGACAAACCCGCGCCGTCATAGCGATACAGCTTGCCGTCAGCACGCGCCAGCGACATGTCGAGACACATCACGCCGCTCCAGAAGCGGCCCTGGCGATCGCAACGACCGTCATTGAAGCGCTGGTCGGCTTGCAGTCCTGCCGGCTGCGCCAGCTTGCTCAGTCGCGTATGGCCGTCGTCCTGCAATTGCACGCTGAAAATACCGGTGTGCATGCCGGCGATCAGGCCGCCGTCGCCGTCCGGCGCGATGCACGCGACCATTTCCGGCAACTGCCATTCTTGGTAAGTACCGTCGGCGGTCTGACGGCTGATCAGCTTGCGCGGAATGTCGACCCAGTACCAGGCCGATTGGGCTGCGTACCAGAACGGGCTTTCGGCGACGTCGTAGCGCTGATCGTTGAGCGGGAAAACTTGCATGATGTATGTTTTCTATTCGTATTGCGGACCGGCCAGGATAAACGGCCCGCCCTGGAAATTGCCGGCGTCGTCGGCTGCCGGCCAGGTGCCGCTGAAAGGGAAGCGTCCGGCGAATGCATCGGCGCTGTCCTGCGCCACGAAACCGAGATGACCGGCCTTGCTGTTGTCCCACCAGTCGATGCGGTTGTCGGAGACGCCATAGACGATAGTGTGGCCGACGCGCGGCGAGAACAGCGCGCACCGCACCAGTTCGACGAAGTCCTCGTAGCTCAGGAAGGTCGCCAGCATGCGTGCGTTGCGCGGCTCCGGAAAGCAAGAGCCGATGCGCAGGCACACCGTCTCCACACCAAAGCGATCGAAGTAATAGCGCGACAGCGATTCGCCGAAACACTTGGTCAGTCCGTACAGACCATCGGGCCGCAGCGGACTGTCGGCGTCGATGCGCTCGGTGGTGGGGTAGTAACCGACCGCGTGGCTGGAGCTGGCGTAAATCACACGGCGGATGCCACGCTTGTGCACGCCTTCGTAGAGGTTGTAGGTGCCCTGGATATTGGCGTGCATCAGTTGTTCGAACGGCGCTTCCAGCGAACGTCCGCCGAAGTGCAGCACGGCGTCGACGCCCTCCAGCATGTCGTACACGGCGGCCTTGTCAGCCAGGTCGCAGGTTACGATTTCTTCGCCGGGCCCTGCGCCGCCGAGATCGCCGATGTCGGACAGCCGCGCCACATCGGTCCAGGGTTTCAGCCGCTCACGCAGCACCTGGCCGAGATTGCCGGCGGCGCCGGTCAGCAGCAGGCGCTTAAAGGGTCGTACCTGATCTTGCAAATTGCTCATGGTCATGAATCGTCGCTGGTTGAACTACCGACGCCAAGCAGACGACGCGACACCACCCGGATGGAATCCGCGCATGGCAAGTCGATGCCGGCTCAGCAAAGAAGGAACAACAACTTCAGCGCGCCGTCATCGCGGCGCGCGCAATATCAGGGTCAGGTACTGGGCAGCGCAAGCAAGTTGAAAGCAGTCATGGAGTGTCTCCGGCAGATCGTTATTTTTAATTGACAGTCATCGTACAACATGAAAATTTTGAACGCAAGGAGATTTATGACGCTATTTTTTTCATCATCGTCATAGTCGTTTTAACAGGATAGATCGCCTTGAAAGCCTTGCTGCGACTTCCCCTGAGAAAAAGAATGACTTGCCTTAATGTCATCTGATGACTGATAACAATTTTTGCTCATACGCCTTCCTGGGGGACAGTCAAAGTACACAGTTCATCGCTGCCGGATGAAGCACAGTTGGGGGTGGCTCCAATCGGGGTGATTCGACTTGCTTCCGTATTGAGGCCGCACTAGACTTTGTTTACCGATCGGTACAAATCCTTCATCCGCAGTTCAACTTCCCATCAGACACAGGTGCTCACATGACGACATCCCGCCCTCCGCTTCCACCTTTCACACGCGACACCGCGATCCAGAAAGTCCGCGCCGCCGAAGACGGCTGGAACACCCGCAACGCCGAAAAAGTCTCGCTGGCCTATACCGAAGACAGCCGCTGGCGCAACCGCGCCGACTTCGTCCAGGGCCGCGCCGCCATCGTCGCCTTCCTCAACAAAAAGTGGGTGCGCGAGCAGCAATACCGCCTGATCAAGGAATTGTGGGCGTTCGAGGGCAACCGCATCGCCGTGCGTTTCGCCTACGAATGGCACGACGATTCGGGCAACTGGTTCCGCTCTTACGGCAATGAAAACTGGGAGTTCGACGAACACGGCCTGATGCGCGCGCGCCATGCCTCGATCAACGACCTGCCGATCAAGGAAAGCGACCGCAAATTCCACTGGGATCAATCGGCGCCGCGCCCGGCCGATCATCCCAGCCTGAGCGACCTCGGCCTGTAATGGCGGCAGGTACGCAACGCGATGAACTGATTCCGGTGCTGGCGGAGATTTTCCGTGCCTATGGCTATGAAGGCGCCAGCCTGGCGCGCATCACCGAAGGCACCGGTCTCGGCAAGGGCAGCCTGTACAACCTGTTCCCGGGCGGCAAAGATGAGATGGTCAACGCGGTGCTGAGCCACATCGACGGCTGGTTCCAGCGCGAGGTATACGTCCCCTTGCGCGAGAACGCCGACGCCATGGCCGGCATCGATCGCATGTTCAATGAAGTGAAACGATATTTTCTGTCGGGCAGAAAGGTATGCCTGGTGGGCGTCTTTGCACTGGTCAACGTGCGTGACCGTTTCGCCGACAAGGTGAAGAGTTACTTTGTGGATTGGGCGGCGGCCCTGCATGTGGCCCTGCAACGCAGCGGCTATGAGCCCAATGAAGCCGCTGCCCTTACAGAGGAAATCCTGGCCGGAATTCAGGGCGCATTGGTGCTGGCGCGGGCGGTCGATGATCCGCAGATTTTCGTGCGCACGCTCGATCGCCTGCAGCAGCGGCTGCAGGCGTCTACGGTGTAATCAGAGATTGATCAGACCAGGTCGGCCAGCGGATGCTCGCTCGCCGGCCACGGATCGGCGAAGAAACCGTCCACCCATTGCGGCGTGGCGTCGGCCAGGCGGGCAGGATTCCACTTCGGCTTCTGGTCCTTTTCGATGATCAGCGCGCGGATGCCTTCGACAAAATCGGGGCGCGTCGCGCAATGCAGCGTCACCACGAATTCCAGGCGGAACACTTCGGCCAGCGACATGTGGCGCACGCGCCGTTGCAGCGCCAGCGCCAGCGCAGCCGAGCCGGGCGCGCCGGCCGTCAGCGTAGCGATGGCTTTTTGCAGCCACGGGTTGTCGCTCTTGTTCGCCAGGATGGCATCGACGATATCGGGCACGGTCTGGCCGCTGCACAGTGTATTAATCAGATCGAAATTGTCGCGCAAGGCCGAAGGTGCGAACGTCACATCGGCGGCGACGTCGCGCTCGGCTTGCTGCAGTACGCGACCGAGAACGGCGGCGTCATCGCCGTCGCCCCAGTTCTGCAGCAGCAGGGCGTCGATGACTTTTTGCTTGTCGGCGTGGGCGACGCGGTAATCGGCCAGCCCGGTGAATTTGGCGTCTTCCGCGTTCATCAGCGCGCCGGTCAGCGCCAGGAACGCGCCCAGCTTGCCCGGCGTGCGGCTCAGGAACCAGCTGCCGCCGACATCGGGATACAGGCCAATGGTGATTTCCGGCATGGCCAGGCGCGAGCGCTCGGTGACCACGCGGTGGCTGCAGCCGGCCATCAGGCCGATGCCGCCGCCCATGACGATGCCATGGCCCCAGCACAGGATCGGCTTGGGATAGGTATGGATTTCGTAGTCGAGACGATATTCGTGCTCGAAGAATTCTGCGGCGTACCGATTGCCGCGAATGTCGTCGCGCGCCGGCGAGGCATGATGCTCGCGCATGCTGGTGTAGATCTTCTGCAGGTCGCCGCCGGCGCAAAAAGCTTTTTCCCCCTGCGCCTGCAACAGCACCATCGCAATCTCGGGATCCCTGGCCCACTGGCGCAACTGCGGCGTCAGCAGATGCACCATGTCGAGCGACAGCGCATTCAAGGTTTTTTCGGAAGCCAGCGTGGCGACGCCGATACGGCGGCCATTCTGCGTGGCCAGTTCTTCAAACAAAACCGGTTGGCTCATGGGGATCCTGATGTCTCTGAAATCGTTTTGTGCGACCTCGCCCGCCTCGTGAGCCGGGAGATCGATCTTCTCTATTTCTATGAATTCAATGAAGCAAGCCGATAGGCCGGATTCTGTTACGACGGTTGCCCGTTATGACAGCCATTCCTCTAGGCCCCGGATTGCTCCGGCGCTCAAGCTCTCTACCCGCACGCTCCGCGAGCAACATCAACGCGTGCCTATTTGAGATTGCTCCGAGTGGAGGTTACCGCGTTTCACCGTAACTTAATACGCTCGTCTCTGTGGCCCTGTTCCTCGCCTTATACCGGCTTGCGCCGGCTTTCAGCGGACGGCCGTTAACCGTCACCCTGCTCTATGGAGTCCGGACCTTCCTCCCGCCATCGCATTACACGATGACCAGCGGCTGTCTGGCTTGCTTCGGGCGTCATTGTACCTCAGGCATCCATCCGGCTGCGCAGGCTTGCCCTGCGGCATCAAAGCACGTCCGCGGAAACAACAATTCGCAGAATTGTTGGTAAATATCCGGCACAAGCCTTCAATGCCGGTGGCTTGTTGCCGATAATCGATACTGGATCTCACGCTTCCGGGGGAGCATCGTATATGGCCAGTCCTTCATTCTTTCCCCTCACTTATTTTTTTCAGCGCCGGCGCTTCTTCGCGGCCCTGCTGATGGCCTGCGTTTGCTGCCTGCCCCCAGCCTCCTACGCCGCCGAAACGCCGCGACTGGTCCAGATCGGCTTTGCCGGACCGCTATCCGGCAGTTCCGCGTCGATGGGCCAGAGCCAGGCGCATGCCGTGGAGCTTGCACTGGCCGAAATCAATGCGCGCGGCATCGCCGTGGGCGGTCGACCGATCCTGCTCAAATTGCTCACGCAAGACGACCGGGGCGACATCCACACGGCGGCGCTGGTAGCCAATTACCTGGTCAGATCCGAGGTCGTCGCCGTCATCGGCCATTGGAATACCGGCGCCAGCATACCGGCCGCCAACATCTATCATGCGGCCGGCATTCCTCAGATCGCACCGGGTTCGACCGGCAGGCGTTATACGCAAAACGGCTACGCCGACAGCTTTCGCATCGTCGGCCATGACGACGACGGCGGCCGTTACGCCAGCGCCTTCGCCTTGCAGCAGCTCAGGGCCAGGCGCATCGCGGTAATTAACGACGACACCGGCTTCGGCACCATGCTGGCGAGCCAGTTCATGCAAGGCTTGCAAGACAAAGGCACGGCCGTCGTGGCGCAACAGAGCATCAGCAGCAAGACCTCCGACTTCAATGCTGCGCTGGCTGCAGCGCGCAACGCGGACGCCGACCTGATTTTCTTCGGCGGCCTCGGACCGCAAGCCGCGGCGCTCAAGCTGGCGATGCGGCGCGCCGGTGTCAACGCCACGCTGCTGGCCGCCGACGGCATCGTCAGTCCGACCTTCCTGAGGCTGGCGGGCGCCGACGGCGAGGGAACATTCGGCCTCGCACCCGGCCAGGCCCAGGAAAAAATGACAGGCTGGAAGAAATTCCAGGACAAATTCATCGCGGCCTACGGCGGCCCCATCGAACTGTTCGCACCATTCGCCTACGACGCTGCTTACGCCATTGTCGCCGCCATCCAGCAGGCCGACTCGCTGGAACCGGCGCGCATTGCCGCCACCCTGCACCAGCTGAAATACAAGGGCCTGACCGGTACGATTGCGTTCGACGCCGAAGGCAACCTGCTCAATCCGGCTTATACGATTTACCAGGTGCGCAGCGGCAAATGGATGCCCGTGCAGGCCTTCGGCGGCAAGTAACCTGCTGACGGGACAGCGCCGACAATGCCGATTCGGCATACGACAGGAAAACTGAAATTGCGTATAGTTGGCGCTATCCATCATCACCATCGGCGACCGCCATCCTGGCCGCATCTTTGCCCGCGCAAGCCGGAAAGTTGACAGCGGAAATTCCGCGCCAGGAATGTCCCGCCCAACAGGAACCAGCAATGCACATTTGCGTACTCGGCGCCGGCGTCATCGGCGTCACCTCAGCGTATCGTCTGCTCGAAGACGGCCACCAGGTCACCTTGCTGGATGGACGTGCGCAAGCCGGCGCCGGCACCAGCCTCGGCAACGGCGCCCAGCTGAGCTATTCCTATGTCGCGCCGCTGGCCGACCCGTCGGTGTGGACGCATTGGCCGCATTACCTGTTCAGCGCCGATTCGCCACTGACACTGAAACCGAAACTCGATCCTGCGCAATGGCGCTGGCTGATCAAATTCCTCGCCGCCAGCAATGCCGCACGGGTGCAGCGCACCACCATCGAACTGCTGCAACTGGCGTTCTACAGCCGCGACGAGATGACGCATATCCTGCAGGCGACGCCGGTCGAGTTCAGCCACCGCACCGCCGGCAAGCTGGTGATGTACACGGATCCGGCCGGACTGGCGTCGGCGCGCAAGCAGATCGCCTTCCAGGCGCAACACGGCTGCCAGCAGGAAGTGATCGACGCCGCACGCTGCCTTGAAATCGAACCTGCGCTGGGCAAGGCGCGCCGCAACTGGGCCGGCGGCGTCTATACGCCGAGCGAAGAAGCCGGCGACTGCGCGCAGTTTTGCCAGGCGCTGGTCGAGCGCATGCAGGCCAATCCGAACTTCCGCTTCCTGCCGTCCACCACGGTCACGGGCGTAACGATGCGCGACGGCGCCATGGCATCGGTGCGCACCGGTTCGAGTGCCATCGATGCCGACACATTCGTGCTGGCGCTGGGCGCCGACAGCGCCGACTTCGCGCGCCGGGCCGGCTTCAGCTTGCCGCTGTATCCGCTCAAGGGTTACAGCATCACCGTGCCGCTCGACGACGCGATGTCGCAAGCCGCCGCGCCGCAAGTGTCGATCACCGACATCTCGCGCAAGATCGTCTACGCGCGCCTGGGCAACCGCCTGCGCGTGGCCGGCCGCGTCGAACTGGTCGGCATGGACACCGGCATTCCGCAACGCGCCGTCGAGGAGCTGAGCAACGGCGCCGACGAACTGTTCCCGGGCAGCATCAACGCCGCCAACGCCGCACGCTTGTCGCCGTGGGCCGGCTTCCGTCCCGCCACGCCGAGCGGCGTGCCGGTCATCGGCGCATCCCCGGTCAGGAATCTCTATCTGAATATCGGCCAGGGTGCGCTCGGCTGGACGCTGGCATGCGGCAGCGCGGCCTTGCTGGCGGCGCAGATCGCTGGACGCAAGACGGCGATCGACGACGCGCCGTTCCGCTACACGAGATAAGCGTTAACGCCGCTGTCCGGCGATTTATGCAGAGCCCTGCGTGATCGGTGGAATCCGCATACCATATCCGAACCAACCAATAACATATGGAGACCGGAATGCGGCAAAACCCCCTGCGCACCTTGTTCGCGCAAAAGAAACTGGCCCTCAACGGCTGGGCGTCCATCGGCAATTCTTTCCTCGCCGAAGTGGTCGCCGATTGCGGTTATGACGCCGTCACCGTCGACTTGCAACACGGCCTGTTCTCGATCGAATCGGCGGTGCCGATGCTGCAGGCGATCTCCACCACCAACGCCGCGCCGCTGGTGCGCTGCTCCGAAAACGGCCTGGGTGAAATCAACAAGTTGCTCGACGCCGGCGCCTATGGCGTGATCTGCCCGCTGATCAACAGCAAGGAAGACGCCGAACGTTTCGTACGCGCCTGTCATTACTCGCCACGCGGCGGACGCAGCTATGGACCGGCGCGCGGTGTGCTGTACGGCGGCAAGGATTATTTCGAACACGCCAACCGCACCGTGCTCACGCTGGCCATGATAGAGACGCGCCAGGGCCTGGCGGCGGTGGAGGACATTCTCTCGGTGCCGGACCTCGACGGCATCTTCATCGGCCCCAGCGACCTTGCCATCGAACTCGGCCTGACGCCGGACTCATGGAGCGACGACAAGGTCGACCAGGCCATCAAGCACCTCATTGCAGTCTCGCACGCGCGTGGAAAATACGTCGGCATCTTCTGCGGCTCCGTGGAAATGGCGGAACGCATGAAGGCCTACGGTGTCGACATGCTGACACCAGGCACCGACGTGCAATTGCTGCGTGCTGAAACCAGCCGCCGCATCAATATTCTGCGCGGCTGACCCGACTTCTCCAAGGCCGCCGTCTCCTCACGACGACGGCCGTCGTGGTTCCCGCAAGAACCCAAAAACCACACCCATCTCCTCCTGATTCGACACATTCATCGTAAGACAAAGATCTTGCGATGGAAGTTATTTTGTTTTTCAAACGAAAAACAGATTTTTGAGAATTGTCCTATTTAAGCGTCCTGAACTAACTCGCATAATCGTGACCGCGACATCGATGAACGGCTCGCCCATCTTGGGCCAGGGCCGCGTCATTCAAGGGAAACGAAGGGGTAACATCATGACGCTATCAAGGAACAAGCTCATTATCGCCGCAGCCGCGGCGCTGTCGGCAGCAGTCGTTCTGACCACCTGCCACGACCATGAACGCGACAGTGCGCTCGCTCGGTCGACCGTGGCTGCGCCGGAAGAACCAGCGACGGCATGGGAGCGCATCAGCGACAGCACCGCCCAGCGCGAAGCCGAATTGGCTTACCGCGCCTGCGCGCGTGAAGCGGCGCTGCGCCGCATGCCGGTCAGGGAATTTCCCGAAACCAGCGAACGCGTGACCTATCTCAATGAACACGGCAAGCGCATCAAGCGCTCGGAACACGTCGGCGTCGCCATCGACAACATGCAGGTCGACAACGGCTGCGCCACGCAGATCGTGCGCAGCGTGAGCATTGATGTGTTGTCGGATCACGAATACGGCGGCCTGACGCCGGATGAAACCGGCCGCACCGTGGTCGACGATTCCAGTCGGCGCGCGCTGCCTGTCGGCGAGGCGCAGATACAACTGGCCATCAGCCGCAAGGCACTGCCGCCCGCCAGTTGCACGTTCACGCGCGACGTCGGCATGCAGAGCCACTTCATGATGCTCAATCTATGCTGGCATGAAGAAAAGCGCGCCGAAGCGGCGCGCCTGGAAGAACTTCCGCTGCAGCCGAAAAAAGCTGCGCGGCCCGCGACGGCCAGCTGATGCAGGCCGCGAGGCTGAGCCGGATTTATTTGAGCGCGACGCGTCCGAAAAACGGATAGCTCGGATCGTTGTAACCCGGTGTCGATGAATGACCCGGCGTCACCAGTCCGTCGATCAGCGCTTCTTCTTCCGCGCTGATCTTCAACTCCACCGCATCGTAATAGTCTTCCATCTGCGCCAGGGTGCGCGGGCCGGCAATCACGCTGCTGATCGCCGAATTGGCCAGCACCCACGCCGTCGCGAATTGCCCCAGCTTGACGCCGCGCGCAGCGCAATGCTGCTGCAATTTCTCGGCGATGACCAACGACTCTTCACGGAATTCGGTTTCCAGGATGCGCTTGTCGCCGCGACCGGCGCGCGTGTCTTGCGCCGGCTTCTGACCCGGTTTGTATTTGCCGGTCAGCACGCCGCGTGCGATCGGGCTGTAAGGCACCACGCCGAGGCCGTAGTTGGCGCAGGCCGGCAGGATTTCCACTTCGGGCATGCGGTTCAACAGGTTGTAATACGGTTGGCACACCAGCGGCAGCGGCACGTTGTTCTTCTCGCACAGGCGCGCGATCTCGGCAATGCGCCAGCCGCGGAAATTGGACACGCCGAAGCCCCGGATCTTGCCCGCACGGATCAAGTCGCCCAGCGCCTGGATCGCTTCTTCCAGGTTTTCTTCATGGTAATCGCGGTGCATGTACAGCACGTCGAGATAATCGGTATCGAGACGACGCAGGATGTTGTCGGTCTCCGTCACGATCCAGTGGCGCGAATAGTGCGACTGATTCGGCGCACTGGTCATGGCGTTGCCCAGCTTGCTCGCCAATACCCAATCGCTGCGCTGTCCTTGCAGCAGCTTGCCGACCATTTCTTCCGACTTGCCCTTGGAGTAGACGTCGGCGGTATCAATGAAATTGATGCCATGCTCGCGCGCCGAGGCGACGATGCTGCGCGCTTCGTCGATCGGCGTCTGATCGCCGAACATCATGGTGCCCAGGCACAGGGCCGAGACTTTCAGATTGCTTTTGCCGAGGCGTCGATATTGCATGGGAGTCTCCGTTGGGAAGGTGGGTCTGTAAAGGAAGATGATTCTAGCCGCTTGTGCGGAAACGCGCCGGAGCCCCGCCCTGTCTGCTATAACGCCGGGGCTTCCTCTTCCAGCCAGCGTCTTTTGTCGCGTAGCGGCGGAGCGCCGAACATGCGGCTGTACTCGCGGCTGAATTGCGATGGACTTTCGTAACCCACAGTCTGCGACGCCGTCGCCACGCTCACGTCGTCGGCCAGCATCAGCCGGCGCGCTTCCTGCAGGCGCAGGTTCTTTTGGTATTGCAGCGGACTCATCGCCGTCACTACCTTGAAATGATGATGCAGCGACGACACGCTCATGTGCACATCGCGCGCGATGTCGTCCACGCGCAGCGGCTGTGCGAAGCTTTCCTTCATCATGCGGATGGCCTTGGCGATGCGGTTCATCTGGCTGTCCTGCAACACGGTCTGGCGCAGCAAGGCGCCCTGGCCGTTCATCAACAGGCGATACAGGATTTCGCGCTTGACCATCGGCGCCAGGATCGGGATATCGCGCGGCGTCTCCAGCAGGCGCAACAGCCGCAGCACCGCGTCCAGCAGCGTGATGTCGAGACGATTGACGAACAGGCCGCGCGACGCGTCCGACGGAATGCCCTGCGGCAGATGCTCGTCGCCGATCAGCGAACCGATTTCGCGCGTGTCGAGATCGATGCGCAAACCGAGGTAAGGCGTTTCCGGACTGCTCATGGTCACCTTGCCCACCATCGGCAAATCCACCGACGACACCAGATAGTGCATCGGATCGTAATCATAGACGTCGTCGCCGACGTACAAACGCTTGGCGCCCTGCGCGATCACCGCGAACACCGGCTTTTGCACCGCATGCTTGGGTCCCTGCGGATTGGTGATGCGATGCAGGAAGAAGCCTTCGATGCCGGTTTCACGAGAGCCTTCGACGTCTTCGGTCAGGCGCGCAATCAGGGTGACCAGTTCGCGCTGCGCTGCGCGCAGCCGATCATCTGCTTCGAGATCCGGACTCACAGGCGCGGAAGGGACGGGCGCAGGCATGTCGGCGTGGAAGTCGTTATCGGTGGGAGCGTCGTTCAGATCCATGGCGGTTCCGGGTCGGGAGAGTGGAAGCAGCCAGCTTACTCCAGATTGCCGACTTGCCTGAATCTCCATCACATCCAACTGGAGAAATAGGCAAATAATCAGGAGAATTGGGTATCCGAGCCATGTCCGACTTCTGAATTTGGCCGGCACTGTTGGCCAAACCAGCCCCACCTTGCATTCCCACCCTTCGATGCGTCACCCGCCAGAAAGTCCTGCACCACCTGCTATCCAGCGGTTCTCTCTCGTTCAACTCGTATTTGCAAGATCACTCTGCTTTCCCGATTACTTGATCGAACCAAATCGGTAACGCGAGCGAAATCGAATCCGAAAATCAAAAAAACTGCCTGATTCGCCATCACACTGGAGAATCAGGCAAATATTCGACAGCTTTCAGCAAACAGAGATTGTTGCACTGCGCGCATAATCTGTTCACGCCCAAATACACGATTCCACACGATTCAAACTGTCCGTCGTCCCGCTTTCGGTACGGCCATGCAAGACAGCGCTTCACCGGACCGCCGACCACCGGCGCGCATATTCGCGCTGCCGCCCCGGCACTTCACCAACTTTCCAGACACCATCCGACGCTTTTCGCCCTGCCGGCGGAAGGACGCGTTGCTTTCCGCATCAGGAAGCACGCGGTCTCGTCGACGGTCTGGCCTGACGAGGATCATCAGCATGCCAGCAACGATCGCCCACGCAAAAACAGCGACGCGCCTGATATCGATATCAGGCGGGCCGCTGCATGGAAAAACGAATGAACTGAACTGCGCTCTAGAACACGCTTTCGGCGATGTTGTGCTGTTCGATGACGGCGCGGATGGTGTTGCTCTCCGGCTTGCTGGTGAAATGGGACTCCTTGGCATCGGCAGCAATGCCCATCTGGCAGCCCTTTTGCAGCGGACAGGTGGCGAACAGTTCGGCGACCCAGTCGACGAAGGCGCGCACCTTGGGCGACAAATGGCGGTTGTGCAGGTAGACCACCGAAATTGCCATCGGCACCGGCTTCCACTGCGACAGGATTTCCACCAGCCGGCCGTCTTCGAGGAACGGCTGGATCATGTACAGCGGCGCCTGGACCAGGCCGAAACCCTGCAGCGCGCAGGCGACATAAGCATCGCCGTCGTTGACCGACAGCTTGCCGGCCATCTTCACTTCCCGGGTGACGCCGTCGACCATGAAGTCCCAGTCGATGGTGCGGCCGGTGCGGCTGGAGAAGTAGTGCACCGACTTGTGGTTCTGCAAGTCCTCGATGGTGTGCGGCATGCCGTGACGTTCGAAGTACGTGGGCGAACCGCAGGTCACCGCCTGGAAGGTGCCGATGCGGCGCGCCACCATGCTCGAGTCCTGCAGGTCGCCGACGCGGATCACGCAGTCAACCGCCTCCTGCACCATGTCGACCGGACGGTCGCTCATGCCCATGACCAGTTCGATGTCGGGATACTTGCTATAGAAGTCGCACAGATTGGGCAGCAGCAGCAGGCGGCCGATCGAGGCCGGCACGTCGATGCGCAAACGCCCTTGCGGGCCGCGCGTGACGTTGCGGAACGAGGCCTCGGTCTCGTCGACTTCCGCCAGGATGCGCACGCAGCGCTCGTAATAAGCCGCGCCGTCGGGCGTCAGGCTGATGCGACGCGTGGTGCGGTTGAGCAGGCGCACCTGCAACAGGCTTTCCAGACCCTGAACAATCGTCGTCACTGTGGTGCGCGGCAAATTGAGATTGTCGGCGGCGCGCGTGAAGCTGTTGGCGTCGACCACGGCGCTGAAGACCTGCATTGCTTGAAATCTGTCCATTCGATTCTCCCAGGCAACGATTTTGTCGTCGCATTTGTACAAATCACGTCCCGCGATTGTTTTGCAACAGCGGTAAAAGCGTGTTTTTCACTGCCAATTTGCCATCTTTTGCTGCCATTGGCGGGCTTTTTGATGCTTATTGCCGCCTATCCGAAAACATTGGAAAACCGCATCTGCATTGGCCGCGCGCCAATTTACCTCAAACTAATTCGAGTATTTTACGCCGATTGTTCGAACTCGGCGAACAGTGTTGTTGGATTTGCCTGCTTTATCCGCCCGCATGCTGTGGCGCACAATCCGCTTCAACTTAGCGAATCCGGCGTTAACCGCCGCCCCAATATCATGGAAGTCGAACAAGCTTCAACCGTCACCAACTTCACCCTCCCCGGTCCGATCGGCGCGATTCCCGTGCGCCTGTATCAACCGCAAGGCCGAGTGAAAAGCGGCGACCTGCAAGCGCTGGTGCTGTACTTCCACGGCGGCGGTTTCGTCTCCGGCGGTTTGGATGATGCCGACCTGCAAGCCCGCTACATCGCAGAGCACAGCCGTGCCGTGGTGCTGTCGGTGGCCTACGCGCTGGCACCGGCCAAGCCGTTCCCGGCCGCACCGGAAGACGCTTACGCCGCCGCCTGCTGGGCCGTCAAGAACGCCGGCATGCTGCACATCGATCCGCACCAGATCGCCGTTGCGGGCGACGATGCCGGCGGCAACCTGGCGGCCAGCCTGACCATGATCACGCGTGACCGCTGCTCGGCGCCGTTTGCCGCACAAGTGCTGATCAGCCCGATGCTCGATCCCAGCATGACCTTGCTGGGCGACGCCAAACGCCTGAACTCGGACATGACCGCCGAAGCCTGCGCGCTGCGCTATCGCCAGTACCTTCCGCAGACCATGCAACGCCTGCACCCGTATGCCGCACCGCTGGAAGCCAGCCGCCTGGCGGGATTGCCGCCGGCTTACATCGCCACGGCCGGCTGCGACGTGCTGCACACCGAAGCGGAAAAATACGCCGCCTCGCTGATCCACGCCGGCGTGCATACGCAAGTCGCGCGCTTCGCCGGCATCACGCACGACGCGCTGCGCAGCCATATTCCTTTGCTTAAAGAAATCGTCGAATTCCTGCGTCGTCGCTTCAGTGCGATCGCAGGCCCAACAAACCCAGCTCTCCAATTCCAACCGTCTTAATGAGGTCCATCATGTCCAGCAAAATTACCTTGCGTCATCGCTACACCGTCACGGCCGCCGTGTTCGCCGTCATCGCCATCGCCGTCGCCGGCACCCTGTCCGCCATCGGCGTGGACTCCACCGCCAACGCGCAACAAGCGCCGCAAGCGGCCGGCGTCGATGTCGCCGAAGTCGTCAGCAAACAGATCACCGACTGGCAGCAATATTCCGGTCGCCTCGAAGCAGTCGACCGCGTCGAGATCCGTCCGCTGGTGTCCGGCACCCTGACCGCCGTCCACTTCAAGGATGGCGCCATGGTCAAGAAGGGTGACGTGCTGTTCACCATCGACCCGCGCCCTTACGCCGCTGAAGTGGCTCGCGCACAAGCGCAGCTGGCCGGCGCCGAAGCCCGTGCCGCCTACACCGCCTCCGATGTGGCGCGCGGCCAACGCCTGCTGGGCGACAACGCCATCGCCAAGCGCGACTACGAAGAAAAGCAGAACGCTTCCCGTGAAGCCGCCGCCAACGTGCAAGCTGCGCAAGCCGCCCTGCGTTCGGCCAAGCTGAACCTGGAATACACGCAAATCGTCGCACCGGTCTCCGGTCGCATGTCGCGTGCCGAAGTCACCGTCGGCAACATCGTTTCGGTCGGTTCGGCAACACCATCGCTGTCGACACTGGTGTCAATGTCGAAGATCTACGCATCGTTTGACGTCGATGAGCAAAGCTTCCTGAAGTACGTCAACCCGGCGCGCGCCAAGGGCACCTCGGTCCCGGTGTTCCTGGGTCTGGCCAACGAAGACGCTTACTCGCGTGAAGGCAAGGTCGGTTCGATCGACAACCGCATCGACACTTCGTCCGGCACGATCCGCGTGCGCGCCGTCTTCGACAATGCCGACGGCCAGTTGCTGCCGGGTCTGTATGCACGTATCCGCCTGGGCGGCGGCGCCCCGCGCGACGCTTTGCTGATCGATGAGAAAGCGCTCGGCACCGATCAGGACAAGCGCTTCGTGCTGGTGCTCGACAAGGATAACCACGCTACTTACCGTGAAGTCCGCGTCGGCGCCAACCAGGATGGCCTGCGTGTGATCGAAAGCGGCCTGAAGTCGGGTGAACGCATCGTCGTCAACGGCCTGCAACGCGTCCGTCCGGGCGACACCGTGGCGCCGAACCTGGTGCCGATGGTGAAGGTTGCCGGCGCTGCCGGTACTGCACCTGCAGCGGCCAAGACCGACAAGAAAGCTTAAACAAGATCGATCCAAAAGATCCGCATCAAAGTTTGCATCAAAAATTATCAACGGGGAATTCCCATGAATATTTCTAAATTCTTTATCGACCGCCCGATTTTTGCGGGTGTGCTGTCGATACTGCTGTTGCTGGCCGGGGTGTTGGCCATGTTCCAGCTGCCCATTTCCGAATATCCGGAAGTGGTGCCGCCATCGGTCGTGGTGCGCGCGTCGTATCCCGGCGCCAATCCGAAGGTCATCGCTGAAACCGTGGCCTCGCCGCTGGAAGAGCAGATCAACGGCGTGGAAAACATGCTGTACATGCAGTCGCAGGCAAACAGCGACGGCAACCTGACCATCACGGTCAACTTCCGTCTCGGCGTCGATCCCGACAAGGCACAGCAACTGGTGCAGAACCGCGTCTCGCAAGCCTTGCCGCGTCTGCCTGAAGACGTGCAACGTCTGGGCGTGACGACCATCAAGAGCTCGCCGACGCTGACCATGGTGGTCCACCTGATCTCGCCGGATGACCGCTACGACACCACCTACCTGCGCAACTACGCCGTGCTGAACGTGAAAGACCGCCTGGCCCGTATCCAGGGCGTGGGTGAAGTCGGCCTGTTCGGCTCGGGCAATTACTCGATGCGCGTCTGGCTGGATCCGAACAAGGTCTCGCAACGCGGCCTCACCGCCAGCGACGTGATCAAATCGATCCGCGAACAGAACGTGCAGGTTGCGGCCGGCGTGATCGGCGCTTCGCCGAACTCGCCTGACGTACCGGTGCAATTGTCCGTGAATGCCCAAGGTCGTCTGAAGACCGAAGAAGACTTCCGCGAAATCATCCTCAAGAGCGATGCCGGCGGCGCCATCACCAAGCTGGGCGATGTTGCCCGTATCGAGCTGGCCGCTTCCGAATATGGTCTGCGCGCGCTGCTGGACAACAAGCCTGCGGTGGCGATCCCGATCTTCCAGGCGCCTGGCGCCAACGCGCTGGACGTGTCGACGCAAGTGCGCGCCGCGATGAAGGACTTGTCGAAAGACTTCCCGTCGTCGGTCGAATACAAGATCGTGTATGACCCGACCCAATTCGTGCGTGCCAGTATCGAAGCGGTGGTGCATACCCTGCTCGAAGCGATTGCGCTGGTCGTGATCGTGGTGATCATCTTCCTGCAAACCTGGCGCGCCTCGATCATTCCGCTGCTGGCCGTGCCGGTGTCGATTGTCGGTACCTTCTCGCTGATGCTGGGCTTCGGTTATTCCATCAACGCGCTGTCGCTGTTCGGCATGGTGCTCGCTATCGGGATTGTGGTCGACGATGCCATTGTGGTGGTGGAGAACGTCGAGCGGAATATCGGCGCCGGCCTGACGCCGCGCGAGGCAACGTATCGCGCCATGCAGGAAGTGTCCGGTCCGATCATTGCGATTGCGCTGACACTGGTGGCGGTGTTCGTCCCGCTGGCCTTCATGACAGGCTTGACCGGTCAGTTCTACAAGCAGTTTGCAATGACGATTGCGATTTCGACCGTGATCTCGGCGTTCAACTCGCTGACACTGTCGCCGGCGCTGGCAGCGATGCTGCTCAAGGGTCACGATGCCAAGCCTGACTGGCTGACACGCCAGATGGATCGTTTCCTCGGTGGTTTCTTCGTCCGTTTCAATCGCTTCTTCAACCGCGCCTCCGACGGCTACGGCAAGGGCGTGACCGGTGTGATTTCCCGCAAGGGCGCAGTGATGGCCGTGTATGCCGTGCTGCTGGCAGCGACGGTCGGTATCGGCTATCTGGTGCCGGGCGGCTTCGTGCCAGGCCAGGACAAGCAATACCTGGTGAGCTTCGCCCAATTGCCGAACGGCGCCTCGATTGACCGTACTGAAGACGTGATCCGCAAGATGAGCGACATCATGTTGAAAGAACCCGGCGTGGAAAGCGCAGTCGCCTTCCCTGGCCTGTCGATCAACGGTTTCACCAACAGCTCGTCGGCCGGTATCGTGTTCGTCGCACTGAAGCCGTTCGAAGAACGCAAGAGCAAGGAATTGTCGGGTAACGCCATCGCCGCTTCGCTGGGCAAGAAATTCGGCGGCATCAAGGAAGCCTTCACGGCCGTGTTCCCACCGCCGCCGGTGATGGGTCTGGGCACGCTGGGCGGCTTCAAGATGCAGATCGAAGATCACGGTGCCGTCGGCTACGCTGAGCTCGACGCCGCAGCTCAAGCCTTCATGCAGGCGGCCAAGAAGGAACCTGCACTGGGCCCGATGTTCTCGAGCTACCAGATCAACGTACCGCAACTGGACGTCGACCTCGACCGCGTGAAAGCCAAGCAGCTCGGCATTCCCGTGACCGATGTGTTCAACACCATGCAGATCTACCTGGGTTCGCTGTACGTCAACGACTTCAACCGTTTCGGCCGTGTGTATCAGGTGCGTGCCCAGGCTGACGCGCAGTTCCGCGCCAAGGCCGACGACATCCTCGACCTGAAGACCCGCAACCTCGCCGGCGAGATGGTGCCGCTGTCGTCCGTGGTCAAGGTCAAGCAGACCTTCGGTCCTGAAATGGTGGTGCGTTACAACGGCTTCACCGCTGCCGACATTAACGGCGGCCCGGCTCCCGGCTACTCGTCGGATCAGGCCGAGAAAGCAGCTGAACGCGTTGCTGCAGCAACCCTGCCACGCGGCGTGCGCTTCGAATGGACTGACCTGACCTATCAGAAGATCCTCGCAGGCAATGCCGGCATCTGGGTGTTCCCGATCAGCGTGCTGCTGGTGTTCCTGGTGCTGGCTGCGCTGTATGAAAGCCTGACCCTGCCGCTGGCTGTGATCCTGATCGTGCCGATGAGCATCCTGGCGGCGCTGACCGGTGTCTGGCTGACCAAGGGCGACAACAACATCTTCACGCAAATCGGTCTGATGGTGCTGGTGGGTCTGTCGGCGAAGAACGCGATCCTGATCGTCGAATTCGCCCGTGAACTGGAACTGCAAGGCAGCACCGTGATCCGCGCCGCGATCGACGCCAGCCGTCTGCGTCTGCGTCCGATCCTGATGACCTCGATCGCTTTCATCATGGGCGTGGTGCCGCTGGTGACATCGTCGGGCGCCGGTTCGGAAATGCGCCATGCAATGGGCATTGCAGTGTTCTTCGGCATGCTGGGCGTGACGCTGTTCGGTCTGTTCCTGACACCGGTGTTCTATGTGCTGTTGCGCAGCATCGGCGGCAGCAAGAAACTGCACACTGCCCACAAGCATGAAGCACCGCTGACTGCAGGTTCACATGCCGACCAGCATGCTGCCCCAGCCGACTCGCACGATGGTCGTTAATCGCGGCCGATGAGCAAAGGAAAAATAACATGAACGCAATCTCAATCAACAAGCTCGGAGGCATGGGCGGCAAGCTGCTCAAGCCGCTTCGGATCAGTTCGGCCCTGCTGGCAGTAATGCTGGTGCTGGCAGGCTGCTCACTGGCGCCGACTTATGAACGCCCTGCGGTGAACACATCAGTCGCCTACAAGGAAGCCGCCGATGCGAAAGCCGCCTCCGACTGGAAGACCGCGCAACCTGCGGAAGACCTGGCCCGCGGCGAATGGTGGAAGATCTTCAACGATGAAGGCCTCAACGCACTGGAAGCCCAGGCGCTGGACGCCAATCAGAACCTGAAGGCTGCCGCCGCCCGCCTGAGCCAGTCGCGTGCACTGCGCCAGGACGCACGCTCCGGCCTGTTCCCGCAAGTCAACGCCGGCTTCGGCGCGACCCGTCAACGTCCATCGCCGGCCTCACAAGGTCTGGCGCCGGACGCCAACACCACGCCGAACACCCTCTGGCGTGCACAGTTGGGCGTGTCGTATGAAGCCGATCTGTTCGGTCGCGTCGCCTCCACCGTGGATGCCGCCACCGCCGATGCGCAACGCAGCGAAGCGTTGTTCCACTCGGTGCGCCTGGCACTGCAAGCCGACGTCGCCCAGCAATACTTCCTGCTGCGCGAACTCGATGCCGAGCAAGAGTTGTACAGCGGCACCGTCGACCTGCGCACGCAATCGCTGAAGCTGGTGCAACGCCGTTTCGATGAAGGCGACATCAGCGAAGTCGACGTCGCCCGCGCCAAGTCGGAGCTGGCTTCCGCACAATCGGAATCCTTCGGCATCGCCCGTCAGCGCGCCAATGCAGAACATGCATTGGCAATTCTGCTGGGCAAGACACCGGCGGAATTCAACTTCACGCCGCAACCGCTGCAGCGTTTGTCGATCACGATTCCCGCCGGCCTGCCGTCCGACCTGCTGGAGCGCCGTCCCGACATCGCCGCCGCTGAACGCGCCATGGCCGCCGCCAATGCGCGCGTCGGCGTGGCCCGTTCGGCCTGGTTCCCGCGTCTGGATCTGACCGGCGGTCTCGGTTATGAATCGGCCAAGCTGGGGGACCTGTTCAACTGGTCCAGCCGCACCTTCCTGCTGGGTCCATTGGTGGGTACGGCGCTGACCTTGCCGATCTTCGACGGCGGTCGCCGTGAAGCCGGCGTCAACCGCGCCCGCGCTGCTTACGAAGAAGATGTCGCCAACTATCGCCAGACCGTGCTGACGGCGTTCCAGGAAGTCGAAGACAATCTCGCCAGCCTGCGCATCCTGGGCGACCAGACGCGCGCGCAGGATGACGCGGTATCGGCGTCGAACCGCGCTGCCCGGCTGTCGCATGTGCAATACCGCGAAGGCTCGGTCAGCTACTTCAACGTGATCGACGCCGACCGTACCGTGCTGCAACAGCAACGCGCAGCGGTTCAGCTGGATGGCGAACGTGCACGCTCGACCGTCAATCTGATCCGCGCACTCGGCGGCGGCTGGCATGGTCCTTCGGCGCCTACCGACACACAAGCCAAGAACGACGCTGCCGGCAACAAGATGTAAGCAGGTAAGTATGTAAGGGCGGTCCACTGCCATAGATGCCGTGGACCGCCATGAGGTGTTTCGTCCCCTTGCCGACCGGAGCGGTTGCCCATGCCGAGCTGGTCGGCTTTTTTATTCCCTGCGGCGCTTTTACATTGTCTTTATGATGGACAAATCAAATAGCCGTTGTTGTTCCTTGTTGTCATTAAAAACAGGGCGGACGTCATGGACGTCGCCAGTTATTTCATTCATTCCAGGAGTCACCATGTCGCTCACCATGCATCAGATTTCCATTCCCGTCTTCATCCGCGCGCTGAACAATCTGTCGGGCTTGCTCAACAAGGCCGTCGCCCACGCCGAAGAGAACAAGCTCGATCCGGACACGCTCCTGACCGCGCGCCTGTTTGAGGATATGTACCCCCTGACCGGACAGATCCAGCGCGCCAGCGATGCCGCCAAGTTCGGCGCTTCGCGTTTGTCGGCGGTCCAGCCGCCCAGTTTCGCCGACGAAGAAACCACCTTCCCGCAATTGCAGGAGCGTATCGCCAAGACCATTGCCTTCCTCGACACCGTGACGCCGGAACAATTCGAAGGCAGTGCAGAACGCGAAATCATCATCAAGCTGCGCGGCAACGAAACCAAATTCACCGGCCAGGCCTACCTGCTGACCTTCGCGCTGCCGAACTTCCTGTTCCACGTCACCACCGCCTACGACATCCTGCGTCACAAGGGCGTGAAGATTGGCAAGATGGATTACCTCGGGTTTTAAATCGACGGATTTCTATTATTTATGATTTTCGTTAAATAGAATTCTTTTCGCAGGGGCTGCTTATTCATATTTGAAGCGAACCCCTCTAGCATGGCGAGCACACCTTTAACCAAGGACACTCGCCATGCAAGATCCATCCCATTCACACCTCCTTCCGACTCAGCTCGCCAAATCCGTCACTGGCGAACAGCACTATCAAGTCGTCGTGCCCGGCGCCGCGAACGCCGCTCTGTTGTCTGTCGTGTCCTTTGAGGCTGTCGAAGCCTTGGGCGAACCGTACTGCATAAAAATCCGACTTACCCATCCCCAAGAACTCAACCGCGCCGACTACCTCGGCAAGGAAGCCAGCTTCAGCATCGCCGCAGGATTGCATGATCCGCGTGTGTTCGCGGGCTGCATTACTCAATTCAATAAACTTAAACAGACTCACGATTTCCATAGCTACGAGTTTGTCATCGAGCCACTGGTCTCACGCCTGCGCCTGACCCACGCTAGCCGCGTATTCCAGAAACAAACCGCGCCACAGATCATCGAAGGGATTCTTCGTCGTCACGGCTTCAACGGAAACCAGTTCCAGTTCAAGACCCGTCGCACCTATCCTGAACACGCCTTTCACCTGCAATACCAATTGAGCGACTGGGACTACATTCACCTTCTCATGCGGCAGGAAGGTCTCTATAGCTACTTCATCCCCGGCAAATTCGGCGACATCATCGTCTTCGGCGACGACATTGACCATTACATCTATCAGCCAGAATTGAAGGTCCCGTATCGAGAGAACGCCGGACTGGAGTCTGGTCAGGAAACTGTCTCCAGTCTGCAAACGCAATCACAAACTGTGCCTGCCTCCTACCTTGTCGCCGACTATCATCCAGCCGACGCCTGGGAGCGTTTCAAGCAAGAAGCCAACATTGCCCGCGCCGACAAGACCACCTACGGTCAACCCTACGTCTACGGTAGTCACCATCTGGATCAAGCTGGCGCCAAATGGGAAGCGCAACTTCGTCATGAAGCCGCTATTACCAGTCAGATCGTCTACAGCGGCCAGAGCAACATCCTCGAACTGCATCCGGCGCGCATCCTGCGTACGGATCAATCCTTGCCGGATGCGCCCAACGGCCAAGTCATCATTCGCGTCACCCACAGCGGTGCACGCGACGCCGCTTATAAAAACAGCTTCACAGCCATTCCGAGCGATCGCCGTTACCGCATTCCTCTTAACGAAACCAATTGGCCGAAGATTTTCGGCACGCTCTCGGCAAGGGTCACCTCGCCCGGCAAATACCCGCATGCCTACCTCACCAAGCACGGCCACTACACAGTGCGTTTCGATCTTGATTTCGACGAATGGAATCCGGGTGGTGAAAGTGTCGCTCTCCGTTTGGCGAAACCCTTCGCCGGCGCCAACGAAACCGGCTTCCACTTCCCGATCATCGATGGCACTGAAGCGGCGATTGCCTTCATGGACGGCAATCCCAACAAGCCATACATCGCCCATCTGCACCACAACAGCCGCCACCCCGATCACATCACCACCGAGGACCGCTGGTTAAGCCGTAACGTCATTCGCACCCAAAGCAACAACAAGCTGCGCATGGAAGACTGGAAGGGGCAAGAGCATATCAAGCTCAGTACTGAGCATTCCGGCAAGAGTCAGCTGAACTTGGGTCATCTGGTCGACAGCCAGAAGCAAGCACGCGGCGCGGGAGCGGAACTACGCACCGACGGTCATGTGGCGATCCGGGGCGGCAAAGGCGTCTTCCTGAGCGCCGATACACAGCCGGGAGCCCAGGGCCATCAGCTCGACATGCAAACTGCTATTGCCAATCTGGAAACCTCCCTGGAGCAGACCTACGCCTTGACTCAGGCCACCAAATCTGCGCAAGCCATCGCCGCCGACTACGACCAACAGAAAGCACTTCTCAACGACACCTTGAAACAACTCCGGCAAGTCGGCATTGTCCTGAGCGCACCGGCCGGCATTGCGCTCGCATCAGGAGCTGATTTGCAAGTCAGCTCCCGCGGACATCTGATCGCCACGGCAGGCGGCAATGCCGACATCAGCGTGATGAAACGTTTTACGGTAGCCGCAGGTGGCCTCGTCTCGCTGATCGCACACAAGCTCGGCATGAAGCTGTTCGCCGCCAAAGGCAAGGTCGATATCCAGGCGCAAAGCGATGAGATACATCTGATCTCGGACAAGAACATGTTTGTCACCAGCGCCAACGGCAAAGTGGAAATCAACGCCAAGGAAGAAATCCTGCTCAAGTGCGGCGGATCCTATATCCGTATTACTGCCTCCGGCATCGAAGACGGCACGCCCGGTGCCAGTGTGGTCAAAGCAGGAAGCCATGGCCGGCCAGGGCCGACGTCGTTGCCGCAAACACTACCAGTGCTACCGCAGCCACATCTGCAAACAAACAGCAGCTTCAAAGCATCTCTTTAATCCAGGGACATTGACCCATGATCATCAGCCCGCCATTCCTCTTGCCCATTGTTGGGCAAGACAAAAAGAGTACCTCAAAAAAACAAGCAGACGACGAGCGCACAGAGGCCGCCATGCCACCCTCGGCCAGCCGCCTCGTCGGCGGCACCGGCGCGGAAGAAGGCGCGTTCCCGGTCAGTAACCATCTGATGTGGCACAACGGCGTGCATCTGCAAGCGCCAGACCTCGGCGACCGCATCCTGCCATTGCACGCCATCGCCGACGGCGAAATCCTGTTTTTGAACAGGCCCACGCCGCACTCGGCCGACCCGCTAGAAGGTTTGAACTACGATGAAGGCTGGACTGACAACGGCTGCATCATCCTCAAGCACATGACCGAAATCGGTGCTGCAGGCGACCGGCCGGTGAGCGTGACTTACTACAGCGTCTACATGCACATCGAAAAATTCATCGGTGGATTGGCCGAAGGTAAAAAGGTCTACCGCAAGGATGTGCTGGGTGGCGCCGGCCGGGTCTATGGTCACAGCAAGCAGGTGCACTTTGAAATCTGCTCCGATGCCGACAATCTGAAAAAAATCATCGGTCGACATCCGACCTGGCAAGACCCACAACACCCGCCCGCCAAGGACGGCCGCACCGACAGCGTCTTCGGCAATCTGTACGTGTACCTGCCTGCGGCCACCCCCACCAGCAACACCGCTCCCGCCGACCATTTGCGTCACGACACAGGCAGCACTCTGGGGGCAGCGCAATGGATCAAACTCGACTACGGGGATGGAGGCTCGACACCCGGCGCCTGTGTCTTGACCAGCTACAGCGCCACAGGACAGCCGGGCAACACCCGCACGGACAACGATGCCGAATACAACCTCTATAAGGACGCCACCGATCGTCACAGCACCGTCATCAAGGCACACCCCCATGCCCAGAGCAGCCCGTCCGGCTGGTATGAGTTATTGCGCTTTGGCAGAAACCTCGGCAGAAGCGATACCGACAAAGACCCCTTGCCGGATAACGCCGCCCATTGGCGCAAGATCAAGACGATTGCCGGCAACGAAGTCTGGGCTGATCTGAACGCTCCTGGCAGCTACAAATTCAGCGACGCTGACTTCTTGCCGCAGTTCGGTTGGAATTGCTATGACGACGACATCGCAGACAAAGATCAGCGTTGCGATTCGCTGAAACTGAAAGCGTTAATTCGCACCCAAGGCGACCAGCCCGACCCGGACCGCAACAAGGACGACGTCAAGCTCTCCAGGCGATTGGGAGATAAGGACGTGGCGCGCGCTTTGCGCAGAACCATCTGCAAATTTCCGAACGAATGGGACAGAAGCACGATCAGCCAACGCTATGGATGGCTCAATGAGATGGAATATGGCTTCAAAGACCGCCCGGACGACTGGAAGCGTTTTGAAAACCATCTCAAGGCCATCAGCTTCGACAAACTTCCCCAGGAATATCTGAACGCGCAGTGGCATTTCCATCCAACGGAGTTCATCAAACATTTCAGGAAGTGTCGGTGGTTAAATGAAGACGAACTGAAACAAATTTACCCCGGTGCATCTTCTGCCAATCGTACTAAATACCGGATCCCTGTAAGCAGATCCATTAGAAAGTATCTAATAACTACCCCTCTAAGAATGGCCCATTTTTTGGGGCAAGCAGCAGTTGAGACCAATCAATTCTTGTGGATGTCTGAACTATATAGCGGTAGCGCCTATGACTATTTCAGACATTACGCAAAAGCAAGCAATTTTAAAGGTTGGCTCGGAAATGTCGAATGGAACGATGGCGGCACATATAGGGGTAGAGGATTCAAGCAGTTGACAGGTCGAGCAAACTACGCTTTGTATTGGGTCTACAAAGGATGGTTACAAAGTAGTTCATTTTCGGATGATTGGTGGAAGAACACTGGCTGGTGGGGGCTGTCAGGAAACTCCATTCCACCTGCTATGTTGGCTACTCTTCCTATACAAAATGATCAAATCGTTGTGCAACTCAAGGAGCAGATGCGCCCTCCGATCATTGTTAATCCAGATAGGGTGAACACTGAATTGGAAGCCAGCATTGATACGGCAGGCTGGTTTTGGGCAAGAAATACCTTGCTCATTGCCGCTGATTCGGATGACGTTGCAGCTATGACGAGAAAAATTCGCGGTGATGCAGCTTCTGTGGGTGTGACTACCTCATGGCCAGTTTCGGCACACTTTACTGAACGAACAGAACAGACAAGCCGGATCAAAAAGTTGTTAGGAGAAATTTAAAATGAAGTTTTTCATCTTTCTTGCCGCACTATTTGTTACGAATATTTCTTTAGCCGAAAAAACTAATATTGAATGTCGCCCTGCAGCTTCGGGGGTGGAATTGATAGCTGAAGGAGGCATGCAACTTTCTATTCCTGGCAGGATTGACTGTCAGTTTAGCTACGAGTTAATTGAAGATGTTGACGGTTTAAAAAGTGAAGGCATCTTTATCGGACCAACTGAGAGCGAGTTAGGCCCCCGTGCAGCATACACAGTCTACGTAAGGCCGACAGGATCAAATGGCTTTGAACTAGCGGGTGATATTCCTGTGGCGGCTAACCAAATTACCAAAGGACGATATCAATACGTCGAACAAGAAGGCGGTGGGCTTTACCTTAGTTACTACGTGATCAAAGACAGGAAAATTACACTGTCCCCTCTGTCTAAAGCTTTGATGATTGAAGGACTTTATTGCATTAGTCAATCACGAGTAACCAATATGATATCTGTTGAAAAGAAAGCCTCCTGCATAAAAAAGCTACGCGCGACCTTTGAAAAGCCAATATGCGTACTCACAGCGGACAACGTTAGCCGAGTTGTAGCACGAAGCCAATGTTCGGATGTCAGACTGTAGAGCACCGGGGAACTCGTCGACGCGACTGTCTATATGAACCCGAACCGGCACATGTCGGATCTTTTTCTTTCCGGCAGCAGTTTCATAAAAACTATCAATCGACCACAAAGCGGCTGTGGCTGGCGCTTCCCGGGCAGTGCTTAAATCATTGGCAAATGCTTGTCTTTGATTTTTTCACGTGTTACGATCCGCCCCGTTACAAACTTCGGAGTTCCTCCTGTGGACAGTTCCAGTAGTCGATCTTTGATCGGCCGGCCACAGCCAAGGTAATCGCGCATCGTCTTTCGCCGCTACCTTGCCTGTCCGGCAAGTGGCGGCATCCGGCAATCGGTTCACGACTGCCCGGCTCCAGCCCCCTCTTTTTTATTGTTGCGTACTGCCTGCCGCCTGCTTGCGGCGGCGGCGTCGCGGTCCTGCGCCATACCGCAGCGGCCCTCTTTTTTGTCGTCGTTTTTTCAGGAGAAAAATATGGATCCAGACCCTGAGCCCGTCCGGCGCTTCGCCGACGTCAACACCGCTTTCACGTTTACTTTATTCCGGTCCCGCACCGGAGGCATGCCCGCGTCTCTGAGTTGAGACGCGGCTCCTCCGGCGCAGGCCGGTCAGGAGATACCCATGTTTCAATTCCTCGTTTTCATCCGTCCCTGCGCGCTGCAGGCACAACAATTCCTCGCTGCACGCGGCCCGCGCAAACTCAACACCGTTCTCGCCGCCGTCTTCTGCGCAGCGGCATCTTCGAGCGCACATGCCGGCCGTCCCATGGCGACCGACGATGCCGCCGTGCTCGACGAAGGAGCGTGCCAGCTTGAGACTTGGACCGAGCACTCGTCTGCCCTCAATACCAGCTGGCTCAACCCGTCCTGCAATCCCTTCGGCAGCACCGAGTTCGCGCTCGGCGCCGCACATCAGCAAGATCGTCGGGACAGCAGCGCCAACACCGCTCTGATGAGCTGGCAAGTCAAGCATCTGCTGCGCACCTACGATGATCAGCAGACCGGCTTCGCCATCGCCACCGGCGGGCAGCACGCGCGCGCCAGCGGCGACAATGAGACCTTCATCAAGGGGATCGCAACCCTGCCGCTGCAAGGCGAGAACTTGCTGGCGCATCTCAATGCGGGCGGCATCCGGCAACGTGATCAGCGCGGCGGCAACTATCGCGGCACCTGGGGCATGGCGTTGGATGCGGAAGTCTCGGCAGGCACGCGCGTGTCGATCGAGACTTTCGGTGTCACGAGCACCGGCACCAACTGGCAACTCGGCCTGCGCCGCGAACTGATTCCCGGCCGCCTGCAGCTCGACGCCAGTATCGGCAGTCCGTTCGGACGCTGGCCACAGGAGCGCATCGTGACACTGGGGCTGGTGTTCGTGACGCCTTCACTCAAGCGCTGACACGGCCGCAGGAAAATGAGCCTATGGTGCGTAGGGATATGGCTTTGCGGTTTTCAACTAGAATCGACATCCTTCGACTGCCTGCGCTATCCCCGGCGCAGGCCTTGCATTTTTTGCAAGCAATAGCGATAGCGCCACCCATACGGCAGCCTCCCCAGTCCATCCCGGCCCTTGCGCCGGCCATGTGACCCACAACCGGAGAGAACCATGCCATACAGCCTGCCTGCCCTGCCTTACGCCTACGATGCGCTGGAGCCGCACATCGATTCCCAGACCATGGAAATCCATCACACCAGGCATCACCAGACCTACATCAACAACCTCAACGCCGCCGTCGCCGGCACCGAATGGGAAAAACTGAGCGTCGAAGAACTGGTGGCGCGCGTAAAAGAAATCCCCGACAACCTCAAGGCCGCCGTGATCAACCAGGGCGGCGGCCACGCCAATCATTCACTGTTCTGGCTGGTCATGTCGCCGACCGGCGGCGGCGCGCCCGACGGCGCATTGGCCGTCGCGATCGATGCCCAGCTGGGCGGGTTCGATGCATTCAAAGAAGCGTTTACCAAAGCCGCAATTTCACGCTTCGGCAGCGGCTGGGCCTGGCTCAGCGTGACGCCGCAAAAGAAGCTGGTGGTGGAAAGCAGCGGCAACCAGGACAGTCCGCTGATGACCGGCAACACGCCCATCCTCGGCCTCGACGTCTGGGAACACGCCTACTACCTGCGCTACCAGAACCGCCGTCCGGAATACATCGGCGCCTTCTACAACGTCGTCAACTGGCCGGAAGTCGCGCGCCGTTATGCAGCAGCCTTGCAATAAGGCTGCTACGGGGAGGATCGCAACATGAACATGCACATTCAGGATGTGGCGCTGCTGGAGCAGGAGCAACGCGCCATGGTCTCGCATCTGGCGCGCGTGCAGCATCGCTGCAGCGCGGTGATCCAGGAGCAGGCCGCCGAAATCGCCGCGCTCAAGGCGCAGGCCATGCGCCTGCGGGCAGCGGTGATCGCACGCGATTCGGCGCTGGCCTGGGCGTATGAAGATCGCGCTGCGCTGGAGGCGGCGATTCCCGACCTGCCGCAACGCGCGACGCTGGCGCGACGCGTGAAAGAGTTGAGCAAACGCCTGCAGGAGTTGATGCGGGAAAAATTGCTGCCGGCGTATGCACCAGCGATTTCTTCCACGGTGACAAACGAGGAGGAGAAGACGGAGGCGGGTGAACTCTCAGGACTGGAAGCCAGCATCGTGGCCGCCGACCTGGTGATCTGCCAGACCGGTTGCCTCAGTCACGGCGCCTACTGGCGCGTGCAGGATCACTGCAAGCGCACCGGCAAGACCTGCATGCTGGTGGAACAACCGGCCAGCGTGCGCATCATGCGCATTCACCAGGACGGCGCCGGCGGACGCAGCAGCGCACTGGAGCAGCAGACGCCGACAGCCGTTTCCGGGAAAGACTAACGACGCGCGCCGGCCATTTCCGGCTCGCCGACATCCATGCCCACACGCTGCAGCAATTGATGGCTGCGGCGAGACAGATGCGCCAGCCGCAGATGCTTGCCGGCCCGGCTATAGCGCTCGGATAGCGCTTCCAACGCAGCGATCGCCGAATGATCGGCCAGATGCAGATGGCGGCAATCGACCACCACGCGCAGCGGATCCTGCGCCGGATCGAACAGCTCCTGAAAATGCGCGGTCGATGCGAAGAACAGCGTGCCATGCGGAACATAAGTTTTTTCGCCATCACCGGAATCCTGCACCTCGGCGCGAATCTCGCGCGCATGCTGCCAGGCGAAGTTGAGCGCCGCAATGACGATGCCGCACAGCACCGCCACCGCCAGATCCGTGAACACCGTGATCACCGTCACCGCGACGATCACCAGCGCATCGTTGCGCGGCACCTTGCCGAGCACGCGCAGCGAACCCCACGCGAAGGTCTGCTGCGCCACCACGAACATCACGCCCACCAGCGCCGCCAGCGGAATGCGCTCGATCAACGGCGACAGGAACAGGATGAACAGCAAAATCATCACGCCGCTGACCGCGCCCGACAGACGCGAGCGACCGCCTGAACTGAGGTTGATCATGGTCTGGCCGATCATGGCGCAACCGCCCATGCCGCCGAACAGACCCGACACCACGTTGGCCGCGCCCAGCGCCAGGCATTCGCGATTGGCCTGGCCGCGCGTCTCGGTGATTTCATCGGTGAGGTTGAGCGTCAGCAGCGTTTCCAGCAAACCGACGATGGCCATCAGCACCGCATACGGAGCGACGATGCGCAAGGTCTCCAGCGTCAGCGGCACCTCGGGGAAATGCCACATCGGCAAGCCGCCGGCAATGTGCGCCATGTCGCCCAGCGTACGCGTCGGCAAGCCGGTCGCCTGGCTCAGCACGGCCACGCCGACAATCGCCGCCAGCGCCGGCGGGATTGCGCGCGTCATGCGCGGCAGCAGGTAGACAATCAGCATCGTGACCGCCACCAGCGCCGCCATGACCAGCAGCGGCGTGCCGTGCAGCCAGTGCGTGCCGCTTGCGTCGGTTTGCTTGAAATGTTCGAACTGCGCCATCGCAATCACGATCGCCAGGCCGTTGACGAAACCCAGCATCACCGGATGCGGCACCATGCGGATCAGCTTGCCCAGCCGCAGCGCGCCGAACAGCAGCATCAGCACGCCGCTGAGCACCACCGTCAGCAGGAAGTATTGCGCACCGTGCTGCGCCACCAGCGCCACGATCACCACCGCCATTGAACCGGCCGCGCCGGAAATCATGCCGGGCCGGCCGCCGAACAACGCCGTGATGGTGCAGATGAAGAAGGCGCCGTACAGCCCCATGAGCGGATTGAGCTGGGCCACCAGCGCGAAGGCGATGCACTCGGGCACCAGCGCAAACGACGAAGTCAGGCCGGCCAGCACATTGGCTTTGCCGTGCGAGAACCATTCGTCGCGAAAGGAAGTTGTATTCATTGATCGTTGTCCATAATCCGATGCCGGTGCGCACGGCGGTGTTCACGCAAAGACATGAACCCGGACGCATGCAATATGCACACCAGCAACTGGAGAAACAGCGATGACGACCTGCAGGAAAGACAGCGCCCGCATGAAAAACAGGCAATGCTTCAGGGAAATGGAGATGTCAGATTGTTGCGCAGGAGGCAAGGTGCAAACCGGACCGGCGCCCGCGAGATGCGGCGCCGATCCCGACATTTTACCGCATCCCCCTCCTTGGCCCGCGCTCTTGCCTTGCCTCAGGCCGGCCGCGTCAATGCGGGAGGGGGCAACTGAGAAGGCAACAGTGAAGCCAACGACGCCGCCGGACGCGCCCCATGGTCAAGCGAAAACACGCTCACCAGCTGCGCCAGCGAGGCCGCCTGCGTCTGCATGGAAGATGCCGCTGCCGCCGCCTCCTCCACCAGCGCGGCATTCTGCTGGGTCATTTCATCCATCTGACTGATGGCGTGGTTGACCTGCTCGATGCCGGTGGATTGCTCGCGGCTGGCCAGGCTGATCTCGCCGACGATTTCCGCCACTTTGCGCACGCTGCCCACCACACGCTCCATGGTGGCGCCGGCCTGCTCCACCAGCACGCCGCCCTCGCCGACCGTCTTGACCGAGTCGTCGATCAGCAGCTTGATTTCTTTGGCGGCGGTGGCGCTGCGTTGCGCCAGGCTGCGCACTTCGCTGGCCACCACCGCAAAGCCGCGGCCCTGCTCACCCGCGCGGGCCGCCTCAACAGCGGCGTTCAACGCCAGGATATTGGTCTGGAAAGCGATGCCGTCGATCACGCTGATGATATCGACGATCTTGCGCGACGAGCCGTTGATGGCGCTCATGGTCGCCACCACGCGCCCGACCACTTCGCCGCCCTCGACCGCGATGCCGGAGGCCGCTGCCGCCAAGCGGCTGGCCGTGTCGGCGTTGTCGGCATTCCGGCGCACGGTGGAGATCAGTTCTTCCATCGCCGATGCGGTCTCTTCGAGCGCGCCGGCCTGTTGTTCGGTGCGCGCCGACAGGTCGTGGTTGCCGACGCTGATCTCGGCGGACGCCACCGCAATCGTAGTAGTGCCTTGCCGTACATTGCTGACGATGTTGCGCAGGCTGCCGTTCATATCGTTGAGGGAAGACAGCAACTGCCCGACTTCATCGCCGCTCTTTCCGTCTCCGCCGCTGACCTGGGTGCTCAGGTCGCCCGCGGCGACGCGGCGCGAAATGCCCAACGCGACATTGATCGGACGCGTGATGCCCACGGTCAGATACCACGCGCAGAAGCAACCCAGCAGCAGCGACAGACCTTCCAGGATCAGCAGCAGGCGACGGCTGCCGGCGGCGATGTCGTCGATCTGTTGCGTGGTCTTGTCGATGTCGCGCTGCTCCAGTTCCAGCAGCTTGAGCATGGAATCCTGATAGCTTTTGGCCAGCGGCACGAACTCCTGATCGAGCAGGCGATTACCTTCCTCGATGTTGCCGGCGGATTTCAGGTCGAGGATGCGATAGTGCGAGGCCAGATAGACCTTGCGCCGTTCGCCGATGTTCTGGAACAGGGATTTTTCTTCGTCGCTGCCCAGCAACTCGCCAATCTCTTTTTGCAGGCGCGTGGAATTGGCGGTCGAGGCCTTCGCCTCATCGATGAAGTACGTCTTCAACGTGGGATCGGCGCTGCGCGAGATCGCAATCGTGCGCACGATGCCGGCGCGCAGACTGCCGTACCAGCTGGAGATCAGGCGTTCCTTGCGCGCCGACTGCTCCACCATCGCGCGCGTGACGTCCGACACCACTTGCAAACGCCAGATGCCGATGGCCGTGATGACGATGGACAACAGCATGATCGCGGCAAAGCCCAGTGTGAGCCGCTTGCCGATTTTCATTCTTCCCGTGATGCGCATATTTCCCCCGGTGGATGTGGCAGCCGCGCTAGCGCGCGACGATGTGGCCCAGCCGCACCACGGTCACGCCGGGTCCAAGCTGGCGTAACGACGGCATGACGATGACGCAATTGTCGTAGGGTGTGACGAATTCGCGAGTGCCTTCGCGCGCGATGACGGTGCCGGCCTTCTCGATGATTTCCATGCCGCGATAGTCTTCGGCAAACTCAAAATCGTAGGAAGTCGCCACCACCGGTTCGGTCACGCGGATGAAGCGCTGCTTCGCCTGCGCCGGCGCTCCCGCCAGCATGAAGGTGCGCAAATCGAGCGCGGCCATCACGCCGGTGGCGATCAGGAAACGGCAGGCCGAATCCATCGCCACGTCCTTGCTGCGCGTGGAAAAATGCTGGCCGGTCTCGATCAGCAAGGCATTCTTGGCGCTGGCCGGATCGCCAAAGCCGGCATAGTCGCGCATGCGCTTGCCATTGGGATGGCCGACGTCAATGATCACGTGTTCCGGCGCGCCGACATCGGCGGCGAATTGAATGCCTTTCTCAAGCGGACCACAGACGATCAGCGGCGGCGCTTCTTCGTGCATGGAATGCAGATCGAGCATGTAGTCGATCGTATCGATGATGGGACGCAGCTGACGCGCGCGGCGCAGTTCGACGCTGTCCTCGGCGCCGTCGAGACGCGACGACGACCAGACGCGGTTCATGTCTTCGTCGACGTAGCGCGTCGCATCCGGATTGCGCGCATCGAAGCGGCGATAGGCTTCGACATTGGCGAAGCCCAGCGTGATGCGCCCCTTTAGCGGACGAAGACCGGCTTGTAGCAAACGGCCGACGGTAATCGCGCCGCTGACTTCATTACCGTGCATCAGCGCCAGGATCATCACGTGCGGACCGGCGACGCCGCTGTCGATGCTGTGCACGTAGTCGACGCCGGTATTGCCGTGCTGCCATTTGGCGATGTCGGGGAACTCCACCTCGACCGGATAGTGTTTCAGTTGTGCGCGTACTTGTTCCAGGGTTTTCTGTACCAGGTTTTTCATGCGATTGCTCCAGCGTCCAGGCTGACGAAGTAAGCGGATGCGCCGCTGCGCATCCGGCCTGAAGAATTAAGAAATGAATTTAGAAAATGAATGAAAAAGAACGTGTGCTTACAACGCCGGATGGCGTCCCATGCGGCGACCCAGCGCGATCACCGCAACCAGGCTGATCAACGCCGTCGCCATGACATAGAAGCTCGGCGCCATCTTGTTTGCGGTGGCGGCAATCATCCACGTCACGATCAACGGCGAGAAGCCGCCGAACAGGGTCACCGAGAAGTTGTAGCTCAGCGCCAGACCGGTGCCACGGGTCTGCGTCGGGAAGATATCCGACAGCATCGCCGGGATCGGTCCCAGACAAGCGGCGATCAACACGCCCACGATGCCTTGCACTGCAATCAGCGTGGTCACGGTCGGCCAGATGTTGAGCAGCATGAACAGCGGATACGAGGTCAGGCCGATCGACAGCATCGCAATCGTCAGCACGCGGAAGCGGCCGTAGCGATCCGACAAGGTGCCGAACACCGGCGCCGTCAGCATCAGCACCAGCCCGGTGATCAGCGCACCGATGAAGGACGAGGTGGCGGGGATGTGCAATTGCTTCAGTGCGTAAGTCGGCATGTACAACTTGTGCACGTAGTTGAAACCGGTGGCGCCGGCCACCACGCCGATGGCGAGCAACAGCTTGACGCGGTCGCGCACCAGCACCAGCATCAGCGGCGATTTCTCTGCCTTGGCGACAGCCGCGTCGGCGGCGATTTTCTTGAACTCCGGCGTCTCGTCGATCTGACTGCGAATATAGAGACCGACCGGGCCCACCAGCAAACCGAAGCAGAACGCCACGCGCCAGCCCCAGTCGTTGAGCTGCGCATCCGTCAGGTTATAGCTCAGCAAGGCGCTGACGCCGGCTGCCAGCACGGTGGCCAGACCCTGCGTCGACAATTGCCAGCTGGCGAAAAAGCCGCGCCGCTTGGCGTCGGCATGCTCCACCATGAAGGCGGTAGCGGCGCCGAATTCACCGCCTGTTGAAAAGCCCTGCAACAGGCGCGCCACGATGATGATCAGCGGCGAGGCGATGCCGATCTGCGCATAGGTCGGCGCAAACGCGATCATTGCCGTGCCGATCATCATGATCAGGATCGATGCGGTGAGCGAAGCCTTGCGGCCGGCGCGATCGGCGTAGGAGCCGAGCACGATGGCGCCGAGCGGACGAATCACGAAGGAGATGCCGAAGGTGCCAACGCTCAGCAGCAGCGAGGTGGTCTCATCCTGCGCCGGGAAGAACAGCTTGCCGATCACCACGGCGAAGTAGCCGTAAATCAGCAGATCGTAAAACTCCAGCGCGTTGCCGATGCTGGCGGCGCAGATTTCTTTCCATGGATTTTTGCGTTTGGCTGCCGGCGATGTGGTGGCTGCAGTGGCTGCGGATAGTGATGATGACTCGAATTCGGCTGACATGCGGTGACTCCCATTCTCTCTTTGTGCGACGCATTGTTGCTGCCGGGGCAGCCGTGTCTGCGTGCTTATTCTAGGTGGCTCGAACGCTGTAAGAGGCTTGGCACGATGCTCGGAAATAGTGCGCGTTACGCTCTATTTCGGAGCATGTTTCCAGACGTACCAACAAGCGTTGCGAGAACTTTGAGGGAGTATAGTGAGCGCGATTTTTTGCTTATTGCCGTTTCGGCACAGGCTTGTGCTTTTTGCTGCGAGACCCGTTCGCGGAGGGATCAGGAGCGGTCGATGGCGTCCGATGCGACGCCGTCCCAGATCGCGTTGACCAGTGCATCGTCGTTGCCGCGTACGCGGTACAGCGAGATGTCGAAGTTGACACGCATCTCCGGTTCGCCAATGACCAGCAGGCGGCGCTCGTTGACGTCTTCCTGCACCAGCCGCTGCGGCAGCCAGGCGACGCCGACACCACGGCGCGCCATTTCGTGGATGGATTCGTAGGAGTCGGCTTCATACACCATGCGCAGCGACACCTTCTTCGGCAAGCCGGCCAGGTGTTTGGCCAGTACGCCGCGCAAGGTCAGCGATTGCGAGAAACCCAGCCACGGCGTCGGCGTCGCGGCGTTGGCCGGCGCCAGCTTGAAGCGCGGCCGCCCCCTGGCGTCGGCGGCCACCACCGGCAGCAGGATTTCGCGCGCCAGCGTCAACGACTCATAGCGCATCGGATCGATCAGCAGGCGCGTGGTCGGGCTCGAATAAATCACCAGCAGATCGGCGTCGCCGGCGCCCAGGCGCAAGATCACTTCCTGCGCGCCGCCGGTGCTGACCGACACCGGGAACGGACCGAAGCGCTGGTTGATGTTCTCATACCAATCGGGGAAGAACGTCCGCGCCAGCGTGCGGCCGGTCGCCACGCGCAAAGTCTTCTCGGTCGGCCCGGAGCCGTCCTGCAGCTGCGCCCGGGCGGCGTACAGCACGTCGGTCGAATGCGTCGCGGCATCGAGGAACAGTTGCCCGGCCGCCGTCAGCGACACCGGATGCGTGCGCACCACCAGCTCGGCGCCGACCCATTGCTCCAGCGCCTTGATGCGGCGACCGAAAGCCGGATGCGTGACGAAGCGGTTCTCCGCCGCGCGCGAAAAACTGCGCGTGCGCGCCAGTTCGATGAAGTCTTCCAGCCAGATCAGGTGCACCGTCTCACTCCTTGTTTTTTGCTGATTCTATCCGAGCGCAGTGCGGACGGGCATCAGACATGCGTCTCCGTTCGAGGCAGGTTTCATGCCACGAACGGAGAAAGCAGTTTCAGACGCGAGGAGAATTAAGGAACGAAGCCAGGGATCTTGCTGTGGTCGACAACGTCGATCTGGCTGGCCGGCATGAACTTGTCGGCGTATTGCTGGTAGACCTTGCTGCGCACGAAGACGTCGAACAGGTCAGGGTCGATGTGGTCGCGCAGGCGGAAGCCACCGAGGATTTCGAGCGCCTCGCTGAGCGTGTTGCCCTTCTTGTAAGGACGATCGGCGGCAGTCAATGCTTCGAAGATGTCGGCGATCGCCATCATGCGCGCCTGCGGCGACATCTGGTCGCGCGTGAGTCCCTTCGGATAACCCTTGCCGTCCATGCGCTCGTGGTGGCCGCCGGCGTATTCGGTGACGTTGCGCAGCTGCTTCGGCCACGGCAGCGATTCCAGCATCTTGATGGTGACCACGATGTGGTTGTTGATGACCTGGCGTTCGGCGTCGTTGAGCGTGCCGGCGCGGATGCGCAGGTTCTCGGATTCGTCGGCGCTGAGCAGGTCCTGCATCTGGCCATCCGGTCCGCGCCACTGACGCTCGGCGATTTCCAGGACACGCTGCTGGTCGTCCGGCTTCATGCCTTCGCCGCCGACATTGCTCTTGCGCAGGAAATTGCGTTCGGCGTCGAGCGCCTCGCATTCCGCCGCCAGCGCCGCATCGAGTTCGGAGCTTTTCTCTGCGGTCAATGCGGCGCCGAGCGCGCATTTTTCCTTGAGCACGCGAATCTCGGCGTCGCGCTTGAGCACTTCGTAGCGCGTGTCAACCAGGTGGATGCGGTCGTAAATGGTTTGCAGCTTGGTCGACTTCTCGACGATATGGTCGGGCGTGGTGATCTTGCCGCAGTCGTGCAGCAGGCCGGCGACCCACAGCTCGCGGCGGTCGCGCTCGGTCATCTGGAAATCCGCCAGCGGACCTTGAGTGGTCTGGTGCGAGGCTTCCGCCAGCATCATCGCCAGCTCCGGCACGTGTTCGCAATGGCGACCGGTGTGCGGCGATTTTTCGTCAATGCCCATGTTGATGAGCTTGATGAAATGTTCGAACAGGTTTTCCAGGCGATAGATCAGTTGTTGATTGGTGATGGCGATGGCCGCCTGCGACGCCAGTGCTTCGATGAAGTATTGGTCGGTCTCGGAAAACGGATGCGGCTTGCCGGTGGCCGGATCGATGGCGTTGACCAGTTGCAGCACGCCGACCAGTTCGCCTTCGTGGTCCTGCATCGGCACGGTCAGGAAGGACTGCGAGTGGTAGCCGAACTTCTCGTCGAACATGCGCATGCCGGAGAAGTTGAAGCCTTCCGCCTGGTACACATCCGGGATGTTGACCGACTTGCGCGTGTTGGCGGCATAGGCAGCCACCGCGCTGAGGTTCTTGCTGCCATCGGGGCTGGTCAGCTGGATGTTGGGGATGCTGATCTTCTGTGCGCTGCTGCCGCCCTGGTGCATGCCCAGCGTGTCGTTGATCGAGATGTAGAACGCCAGGCTGTCTTCTTCTTCCACGGTGCGGTAAAGCGTGCCGCCATCGGCCAGCGTGATGCTGCGGGCAGTCTGCAGGATACGTTCGAGCAGCAGCGGGATATCGCGGTTGGTGCTCAGTTCGACGCTGAGCTCGGTCAGCTTTTCCAGGCGGTGGGAGATATCGAGATGCTGGTTTTTCATGTTGTTCATCGGCTCAAGGGGACAACTGGCCTGCATCGCATTGGTCGATGCAGTAAAAAGACGCACTGGGCGATTCTGGAAAGATACGCTTCAATACTGACAACAAAGTGTCAAGCAGAGCATCTTTTTCCCGCCTGTTACCGTCACGAGACAGTGCACATCCGCGTTGGCGATGACGTACGGAAACTCTGCTGCTCACACGCCTGATCTGCATCAGGTTTTCCTGTTGTTTCGCCGAAGCAGCCCGTGCTTTTTATTGATTTAGACTGACGGATAACTTACCATCCAAACTATTGCATAGATTGCTACACTTTTTGTTTCAGAAGGCAATCTCTCAAGACAAAAACAAGAGTGCAATCACGGGGGAGCGGAACATTTCCGCACGAACATATTCGTTCCGGGTCGCCACAGTCATCACTTCAATCTGGTCCATACGATGCGCGTAGAAATTCTCGGCTGCAGTGGCGGCATAGGCGGCAATACCCTTCGCACCACGTCGCTGCTGGCGGACCGCGACATCCTCATCGACGCCGGCACCGGCGTCAACGATCTGCCGCTGGACGCGCTGGCCGCCATCGACCACGTCTTCATCACGCATTCGCACCTGGACCACATCGCCTGCCTGCCCTTCATCCTCGACAGCGTCGGCGACCAGCGCAACACGCCGCTGACCATGCACGCCACACAGGCGACGCAAGACATCATCCGCAAGCACATCTTCAACTGGCAGATCTGGCCCGACTTCAGCGAAATCCCCTCGCCCGAAAACCCCTTCCTGCGCTTCAACACCATCGAAGTCGGCAAGTCGCTGGTGATCGGCGAACGCAGCATCACCGCGCTGCCGGCCAACCATACCGTGCCGGCGGTCGGCTATCAGTTGCAGGACTTGAGCAGCGGCGCGAGCATGGTGTTCAGCGGCGACACCACCAGCTGCGACGCGCTGTGGAAAGCGGTCAACACGATCGACAAGCTGCGCTACCTGATCGTCGAAGCCGCCTTCCCCGACAGCGAGCGCGAACTGGCGAAGCTGTCCAAGCACTTCTGCCCCAGCTTGCTGCTTGAGGATCTTGCCAAGCTCGAGAGCGATCCGGAAATTCTCATCACCCACGCCAAGCCTGGTCTGTTCAACCAGATCGAGAAAGAACTGCTGCGCGGCGCCGGACGCCGCCGGATCAACATGCTGATGGCGGAGTCGGTGTTCGAGTTCTGAGCCACTGCCGCCATCGGGGCGCTGCCTGAGCGGCGCCCTTCCCACCTTCTTATTGCACCATGCAGGAAACCGACTTGGATGCGTCAATCGATTTCGAGCCGGGAGCATTCTTGCTGATCGACTGCGGCATCTTGACCTGCAAGCCCTGCGTCGCTGGAACCGGCATCGGCGGCGTATTGAAGTTGGCCACGTAGCCAAACTGACCTGCCTGGAACACTTGAGAGCCGCCCGGGTTCGACAACACGATCGCGCCTTGCGCTACATCGACGTGCAAGCCGTTGGCCGGCGTTGAACCGTTCGGTGTCGGAACGCCGCCGCAATCGTTCTGGCAGAACAGCGCGCCGAAGTGGGTGCCGCGTATGCCGATGGTGGCCGTCGGCGTGTCGAAGCTGACCGCATCGTGGTTGCGCTTGCCGATCAGTCCCGTTACCGCACGCAGGCCACCCTTGACCAGGCCGATGGCGACGTTGTTGCGCTCCGGCTTTTCGGCGTCGTACAGGAAGCTTTTGACGACCATCTCGGAGGCCGGACGCAGCACGATCTCCGAGTTGTCCATGAACTTCACGCGCGCATACGTGTTCGATTGCGTGATCAGGGTGTCGCCCTGCAGCACTTCCGATTTCGAGCTCATGATGCGCGTGCTGCCATCCGGATGGCGTGCGGTCAGCACACCTGACAGATTGGTCACGGTGCCGACCATCTGCGCATACGCCTGGCTGCCCCAGCCCAGCAACAACATCAGCGCCAGCAGGCGCCAGAATTTACCCATGGTGCGATATCCCGTGTGGATGGCGTGTTTCATTGTCTTGGTTCCTTGAGACATCAGGTGCACACCGGCAACGGCTTCTTCGCCGTGTTGGCAGTGCCGCCGCCCGCAGGCGTGCCGCTGCCACTACCGCTGTCATCGCCGCCGAAACTGCCTTGCGTGCCGCCGGTGGTTTGCGTGTTGGCCGGTGTCGAGACAGGCGAGCTGGCCGGAGTGAATGTGGTCAGTGGCAAATTGACTTTCGTCACTTGCGGTGTAGCAACATTTTTAGCTGTTTCATCGACCCCGGATTTAACTTTTTCGGCGATCTGCGTCTTCACCTCGGCAGAGGAGGAGGCAATAACCTGATTGACCACCGCTGCGACCGGCACGACCGTACCGCTTGCGTCCGTGACGCTGACGCCAGGCGCGTAAGTCAGCACGCCATTGGTCACCGTGAACAGCGCAGTACCCGGCGCCGAAGTGGAAACATTGGCGTTGATCGACATGTTGTTGCCGGCGACCAACGAGATGCTGCCGCCCGCAGAAGCGATCACGCCGTTGACGATCAGGTTATCGGTCGGCGATCCACTGTTGCCGGCAGTCAGGTTGATGTTGCCGGTGGCACTCACGCCGCCTGCGCCGATGGTCAGCGGGCTATGCGTTTCCAGGTTCACGCTGCTGCCGGTGCCGGCCACGCTCATGGCTCCATTGGTGTTGATGCCAAGCGTGGCGAGGTGCGCCGCGGCGGAGATCGGCGTGCCGCTCTCGGTCGGCATCGATCCCAGGAAGTCGGCGTTGCTGCCGATGGCGGTGGTCGCTGCCCCGCCGGTATTGACGATGTTGATATTGCCGTTGGCGTTGCTGACGCCATTGATCTGAACCACCGCGGTATCGGCGACTTCCAGGTTGTTGACCAGCATGATGTCGCCCGAGCCGCGGTTGTTGCCGGCGAACGCGGCGATGCGGTTGTTGCTGGACGTCAGCGTGGTGCCGGTAGCGGACGATGTCAGCAACTGCTTGGTCACGTGCAGCGACGTGTCCTGCTGCCCGATGCCGCCGATCTGCGATTCCAACACCAGGTTGCGCGCGGTGATGGAGCCCACCAACAGGTCGCCGTCGGCCTGACTCAACGCCACGTCGCCGGCGCTGTTGATGCTGCCGCCGGATTGCTGGAAGCTGTCGGTGACGTTCAGGATGGAATTGCTGCCGCCGTTGAGGGTGCCGCTCAGGTGCAGCGAGAACAGGCGGCCGGTGCCGTTGAGCGTAAACACACCATTGTTGATGTTGAAACCGCCCGCCGAACTGACGTCATTGACGGTCAGATTGCCGCCGAACATGGTGAAGTAGGCGCCCGAAGCGACGGTTATTTTTTCCAGCGTCTCAGGTCTGCCGCCGCCCTGGTACATGGCGCTGATGCCTGTCGGGAAAATCACGCTGTCGATGGCAGTCGGAATGTAGTTGGACGACCAGTTGTTGATGTCGCCCCACTGGCTTTCGACGCCGCCGGTATAGGTGATTTCTTCCGGAGCCATCATGGTCAGGCGCACCGGCACGGTCGGCTCGCCGATGTTGTAACGGGCCTTGATCATGTTCTTCACGCCGCCGGACGTGACGATGTCACCCTCGACGTAGCGGAATCCACCGGTGCTTTCGCTTGCGCCCAGGAACGGCGTGAACGAGGTGCCGACGGCAGGCCGGTAAGTGTCGAGCAATTTGGTGATCAGGGTGCCGTCCAGACCGAGCGTTTGTCCGATGACAGTGATGGTGTCATAGTTCGTGGCGCTGGCGAAGTCGAGCTTGAGGATGCCCTTGGCGCCCTGGGAGTAGCTGCCCACGATCGACAGCGAACCGACGGCGTTATCGCCGCCCGGCGACAGGATGCCGTTGTTGTAGAACTGACCCGAGCCGCCTCCGAGCGTGAACGATCCGGTGCCGCTGACAATGCCGCCGTCTTCGTTCGTGAAGCCGTTCGCCGCCAGATTGGCGCCGTTCAGCAGCAAGGTGCCGCTGTTGCTGACCGAGCTCCCGACGGTCGCCGAAGCTCCCGCCCCGATTGTGAAGGCGCCGCTGTTGGAGAACTGCCCCATGTTGAAACTGGTGCCGGTCCCCAGCATCAATACGGTACCGGTCTGGTTGTTCATGAAGGTGCCGCCGAGCGTGACCATGTTGCCCGAATTGATGATGTTGAGCGTACCGTCATTGCCCCACATGCCGCTGCCGTTGATGGTGGTCTCCGTGCTGGCGGCGCCGAGGTTGAGCGTGCCGCCCTGCGAGTTGGTCGCCGACGAATTGGCCATGATCGAACCCTTGAGGTTCATCAGGCCGGAGTTGGTAAAGCCGTTTTCAAACGTGACGTAACCGGCCGAACCGTAGGCGTTCACGATGCCTTGATTGTTGAAACTGCCGGTGTTGATCTTGGACAGATAATTCATAGTCATCACGCCGCTGACCATGTTGGTGAAACCGTTGACCGTATTAATCGTGCTGTTGGTCGTGACGAACTGGCCGGCGTTGTGGATGATGTCGGCCGAGCTCAGGCTGCTGTCGGTCAATGTGACGGAAGCGCCAACCGCGTTGGTCAGCGCGTTGGCGTTAAGCGTGGAGGCATTCACCGTAGTCGAGCCGGTATTGGTCAGCGTCCCGGCGTTCAGCGTCGAACCGTTGGACAGCGTCAGCGTTCCCGAATTGGTGATGTCGCCGGCGGCGACGCCGAGGAACACGCTATTGAGGGTGAGCGCGGCGGCATTCGTAACGGTGCCGAGCGAGCCCGTCACGTTGCTCAATTTCACCAGACCACCAACCAGATTATCTATTGCTCCGGTCGTGATGGCTGAATTCGAAATGTTCACTTCACCGGCATTCTTGAGGCTGGTGAGATGGACGCTAGCGCCGAAGTTGCTCCTGATCGTACCGCCTGACGATATATTCAGGCTCGCGGCATTGAGGGTGCTGCCGATATTGAGGTCAATGGTGGCGCCGGAATTGAGCGCAATTTTGCCGTTGCCATTGCCCCCTACGCCTTCATTGACGTTGATGATGCCGGTGTTGGGGGTGATGGTCGCGCCGGTGACCTGCACCGTATGGTCGCCCGTGGTGGCGCCCTGGTAATTACTGTTCAGGTTCAGGCTCAAGCCGTAGGTGCCGGTACTGGTGATGTCGGCATTGATGATAATGTTGTTGTCGGCGTTGAGCGTCAGGGCCGATGCCGAACCGGTGGTCTTGTTGATCGCGGCGTTGACAGTGATGTTGCCACCGTTGGCCGCGCCGCCCGCGCCGGTCGTCAGGCTCACGCTGTTGCCCTGATTGAGCTGGGTGACAATGGTGCCGGCTTCGATCGTGGAACCGCCGGCCGTAGACGTGATCACGTTGCCGCTGTTGCTGACGCCGTATTCGCCGCTGGCCACGACCGTGAGGTCATAGGGATCGATCAGCCATTCGCCGCCGGTGCCGACGTCGGGCGCCTTGACCACATCCAGCGTTTTCTTGCCGGAGGTTTCAACAAAGCCGCCCAGGCCCGGCGCGCCGCGCGCCGACACGTCGCCGTCGATATACGCCGCGCCATCCGAATACAACACCACGCTGCCGCCCTTGGTGGCGCCATCTGCGGTGATCTTCGAACTCGCGGTGGTCGTCAGTTTTTGCGAGGCACGCAGGAAGATTCGGCCGCCTTCGCTGACCACGCTGCTGGCGTTAATGTTGCCGCTATTGGTGACCAGGCCGGCAGCGATGCCGATGCGGCCGGCTTCGGCGGTAATGGTGCCGAGGTTGGTGACGCTGCCGGCGGCGCCGGTGATGCATACTGTCACGCCCGGCGTGTTGGTGTCGACCAGTTGCACGGTCTGGCCTGCAGCGAGCAGGACTTCACCGTTGGGGCTGTGGATGATGCCGTTGTTGGTGACGTTGGCGCCGATCAGGTAGACGCTGCCGCCGTTGGCGCTCTTGATGGTGCCCTCGTTGACGATGTTGCCGGCATGACCGCCATCGGTAAAGGTCAGACGTCCCGCCAGGAAGTCGCTGTCGCGGATATTCAGCGTGCTGCCGATGAAACGCGCGACGTCGATCACGCCGCCCGGGCCCACCATCAGGCCGTTCTGATTGACCAGCATGACGGTGCCGTTGGACTTCAGCAAGCCGTAGATCTGCGACGGATCGGAGCCGGTCACGCGCGCCAGGAAGGCGTTGCTGGCATTGGTCTGACGGATGTCGACGACGGCGTTGGCGCCGATGCTGAAACTGGTGAAGTTGCCGATGGCTGCGGCGGAGCTCTGGTTGATGTTGAGCGTGTTGCCGTTCTGAGCAATGGTGGCGGTGCCGGCGGTAATGACGCCGCCGGTCGGCAGCGTATTGACGCCGGGCGCCGCCGCCATGGCGGGCACGTTCCAGGCGGCGCAGATGGCCGCCGCCGTCACCGACATGCGCAGAGAACTGCCGAACATGGCACGCCATGAGCGACGCAACAGGCCGGTCAGTAAGTGCGGCACCGGTTTGCGCGGACGCCAGCTCATGGTCAGGCGGCGATTGCCGACCCGCATCGTGAAGGAAGCCGGCATCAGTTCGATGCGGTTGAAATCTTGGGCCGGATTCACCTGGCGCGTTTGGCTTTGTTCATTCATTTCAGAACCCCAGTGTCGCACTAACGTGCGCGTTCAAATCACCACGTTTTTCGGTGCTCGACGTTCCCGGCACGCTCACGCGCGCCACGTCCAGTTTCACGTTGAAGTCGCGGCTGAAGGTATACCGTGCCCCGAAGCCGATGCTCGATACCGTTACGCTGTTGACCAAGCTGCCGCCGCCCACGTCATTGTTGAAACCGCGGCCGAGATCGTAGAAGGCCAGCAGACGCAGGCTGCCTTTGGAAAGCAGTTCCGGCGTATAGACTTCGGCGTTGATGAGGACGCCGCTGTCGGACGCCACCGCACGTTCGGTGAAACCGCGCACGGCGGTGGAACCGGCCAGGCCGAATTGTTCTGCCGATACCAGCGCGTCCCGGGCGTATTGCGCAGTGCCGGCCAGGCGCATCTGCCAGTCGTTGGCGAAGGCCTTGAAGTACGACGCAGCGCCGCGCAGGATGACGAAGTTATCGACGGTATCGCGGCCGGTAATGTACGAGTAGCGATCGGTGCGACCGTTATTCGTATAGCTGGGTCCGATCGGGATATTGCGTGAAATGCCGATGTTGTAATCCACGTTCTGCGTGGCCGAACGCGTTTGTCCGCTGTAGGTCAGACTCAACGGCATGGTCTTGTAAGCCAGGCAGGAACCGATTGTGTCAATCTGGACGCCCCCAAGATCGCAGCGCGAATCGATCTTCTTGTAGTCGAGCCCGGCCACCAGCTTGCTGGTGAATTCGCCTTCGCGCGCGAAGAAGTGATTCCAGCGCAGACCGACTACGTCGCCCTTGCCGGTGAAACCGATCGCGCCGGTCGGACCGCCGACGCTGCCCGGCGTATTGACGCTGGACTTGCCGTAGATGACTTCAATGCTGTCGCCCAGCGTGTACAACGGGATGCGATAACCCAGAGAATACAGATTGACCTTGACGCCGCTCGGGCTGTCTGGCGACGTAGTGTAGGCCAGTGTGCCGACCTGGTCGCGGTCGAACAGATTCGCGTGCTGGATCGCGATGCCGGTACGCCAGTTGCCGGTGGCCGGCGCGCCGGTGTTGTCGAGGGTCATGAACACGCGCAGCGGATTGTAGTCGGTCACCTTGACGTCGGCATCGACTTTGCCTTCTTCGTCGCTGACGCTGAGCGCGACATTGACTTGCTTGGCCGGATTGTCATTGCTCAGTTGCACGGCCTGCGAAATGGCGGTGAGGTTGGGCGATTTGCCAACCTGCAGTTGCGGCAAGCTGTTGCGGATATTCTGTTCGCTGAAGTACTTGTTGTCGCTGACGGTGATCTGGCCGATGACCGATTCGCTGATGTTGATGATCACCACGCCGCTGGTCAGCTCCTGTTCGGGAACGTTGACCTGCACCGCGCTGTAGCCGGCTTTGCGATAGGCTGCTTCCAGCGCTTCGAGTGCCTGTTGCACGTCGCCATAGACACGGCCGGGGCCGGTCAGCGGCGCGACGGCGCGTTGCAGCTCCGCCTCGGACAGCAGCGTATTGCCCTCGATCTGGAAACGCGTGATGTTGAAGCGCTCGTCCTCGGCCAGCGCGCTCGCCGCGACGACGGTCAACGTCATCCCCAATAGACATTGCATCAAACGATGTTTCATTTTTTTATGCTTGGTTCAGGACCACGCCGGCCTGCACTCTGCAGACCGGCGTCGCCTCGATTTATCGTGAACTTCCCTGCCCTCTTGCGTTGGTGCGCATTCTTCATGCGGCCCGACGCCCCTGCATTTCTCCGGTCCGGATCGTCTTCGTCGTACATATGCCATGCACACGCCAAACCGCCGGGTGCTTGCGCACGCAGCGGGATATTCAGCGACAGAGATGATCCAGTGGAAAGAAATGTGATGCGACGGCGATCGTCATCGCCGCATCCGTAGCGCCTGCGCGTTTATTCTTCTTGTTGCGCGCGCTGCCCGATCCTGCGACGAAAACCGCCATCTGAGCGCCACCCACCCCGACGACGCTACATACCGGCAAGTATAAGATTGAGCGTATTGCCTGTCGACAAAAATCGCTGATATTCGCTATGGGTTTTCGCTTAACTTACAACGGCCTGTCACTTAAATTTCCGCATGGAAATTTAATCCGCGACTTTGCCCCGAAACGACCGTCCCGGGCGGGATTGGCGCCGCCCGGTGCCGTTGTTATTTTGTCTCGAAAGTAGTGACGCCGTCCCAATCCGCCGGCAAGGGATGCGCGCGGAAATAGGCGATGCGCTGCAGGTAGAGATCATACAAACCGTGCGGACTTTCTTGCCGCAAGGCAAGGATCGCCTGCTCGGCCTCATCCCATTGCTGCCGGCGCACCAGCGCCAGGGCCGCCGTCCATTGGTCGAGCGAAGCCTGTTGCGCCGGAGTCAGTTCCGACGCCAGCCCGAGCGGTTCGAAAATCGGCACCGGCTCGTTCTTGCCCTTGACGCGCACGCTGTCGAGCTCGCGGTAGGCGAACTCCGGCGCGGCGTCGCGCGTGGCTACGCCAACCAGCACGCCGACGCCGTAGACCTTGGTGATCGATTCCAGGCGCGACGACAGATTGACCGCGTCGCCCATCACCGTGTACGCCTTGCGGATCTTCGAGCCCATGTCGCCCACGCGCATGTTGCCGGTGTTAAGGCCGATGCCGATCTTCAGCGGCGGCCAGTTGCGCTTGGCGAATTCTTCATTGAGCACGAGGCAGCTCTGCTGCATTTTCAATGCCGTCGTCACCGCGCGCGCGGCGTGGTCGGGCAACGCGATCGGCGCGCCCCAGAATGCCATCACGGCGTCGCCGATGTACTTGTCGAGCGTGCCGCGATTGCCGCGGATGTCTTCCGACATGGCGGTCAGGTAGGCGTTGATGTACTCGCGCAATTCATTGGGCTGCAAGCCTTCCGAAATCGTGGTGAAGCCGCGCACGTCGGAGAACATCACGGTCAGTTCGCGGCTTTCGCCTTCCATGTTGTAGCTGGCAGGGTTCGCGGCCATTTCGGCGACCAGCTCCGGCGCCACGTATTCGCCGAACAGGTTGACGATGGCGCGGCGGTTGCGGTATTCGAACAGGTAGCCCCAGCCCAGATTGCAGATGAACAGCGCGGCAATCAGCAGCAAGGCGGTGGCCATGGGCAGCACCAGTCCGGCGCTGTCATACAGCCAGAAGTTGAGCGCACCGATACCGAACGCCGTGCCCGACGCCAGCAGGATAGCCCACAGCGGTCCCAGCAACGGCAGCAGCAAACCCAGCACCAGGCCGATCACGAGGATCTGCACCAGGTCGAAGCCGATGGCGAATTCCGGCCGTTGCTTGAAGTCGCCGTCGAGGATGGAGGCGATGATGTTGGCGTGGATTTCCACACCGGGATAATTCGGACTGACCGGCGTGGCCCGCAAGTCGTACAGCCCCGGCACGGTGGTGCCGACCAGCAGGACGCGGCCGGCCAGGTCGTTCTTGGGAATGCGGCCCTTGAGGATGTCGACCGCCGGTACATAACGGAACGCACCGCCGTGCACGCCGCCGCGGCCGCGATAGGTCACCAGCGTGGTCAGGTGGCGCTCGACCGGGATGAAGGTCGGACGCGGCTTGGTGTCGAGCGCAATCGATTCAAGCGCACCGTAGTCGCGCAGCTGCTGGTCCGACATCACCGCATCCTGCTGCAGGAAGATCGGCTTCATGCGCGTGGCGCCGAGCGCCGAACGGGCGCTGGCCAGCGCCAGCGATTCGTAGAAATTGTCGCCCACTTGCGCAATCAGCGGCACGCGGCGGATCAGGCCGTCGTTGTCGAGCAAGGGATTGAAGAAGCCGCCGGCTTCGGCCGCCTCTTGCAGCTGCGGCAGGTTGGCGCCGTAGGCTTTCCAGTTGGTGACGTCGAGACGGCGACCGCCGAGGCTCGCCAGCGTAAACACCGGTTTCGGCAACTGGCCTTTGGCGATGGCGTCGGGTTCATTGGACAGGTTGTAGCCCATCACCACCGGGCGGCCCTGGATGGCGGCGGCCATGCGCGCGTCGAAATCGAGTTTGGATTTGAGCGTCAGCAGTTGCTGGCCGAACTGCGGCAGGCCCTTGAGCTCGCTGTGCGCGAGGCTTTCCAAGGTGGCGTAGCCGGAGCTGTTGTCGGGTTCGGCGAACACCACGTCGAAGGCGACGGTCTGCGCTTCGTAGCTGTCGGTCATCTTGCTGATGAGGGCGGCGACGACGTCGCGGCTCCACGGCCAGCGACCGACTTCGGCGATGCTCTTCTCGTCGATGTCGACGATGATGATGCGCGGATCGGTTTCCACTTTGGCGATGCGCATGCGCATGTCGTAGAAGAAGAGGTCGATGCGCTCGGTCAGGAACGCCGGCAGCATGCCCATCACCTGCCCGCCCGCCAGCAGCGTCAGCACCAGCGCCAACGACCAGCGCGCACCATGTTTTGCGAAGAGACGACGCACGACTTCCCCCTGAGAATATTTTGTTGCGATGATGCCAGCAGTTATGGCGAATCACAACGTGAATTCAGCTGAAGAGGTCCAACACCCTTCTAAACCTGTTCAGGATCCGTAGCGAGAGGCCGTCAGCTGGTGGCGGCCGGAGCGGAGCAACCGGAGTGTACTTGAGTACACGAGGATTGCGAGCACCGCCCGACGCCAGATCACGGCCTCGCAGTAGGATCATGAACAGGTTTCAAGAGAATTTCCGCACGGCATCTAATGCCAGTCCGGCGCCGATGCTGCCGAACAAATCGCCTTCGACTTGTTTGGCATTCGGCACCAGTGCGGCGATGCGCTTGCGCAGCAGGTGCACGCCGCTGGAGCCGCCGGTGAAGAACACCGAATCGATGGCGTCGGCCTTCACGCCGGCGTCGGCCAGCAGCTTGCCGACGGTCTGCTCGACCGACTCCACCAGATGGTCGATGCTGGCGTCGAAACCGGCGCGGCTCAGTTGCAGCGTCTCGGGCGGACGCAGGCGGTCGAGTTCGAGCGTGAAGGATTCATCGGCCGACAGGCCGATCTTGGCCGCTTCCACCTGCAGCGCCAGCCAGTGGCCTGCGCGCTGTTCGACCAGGTCGAGCAGGCGCGCGAACTTGTCGCGCTCGGCGACTTCGCGGTAGACGTCCTGCAATTGCTGCCAGGCCTTGCGCGTGTAGATCAGGTTGATGGTGTGCCAGGTCGCCAGGTTGAAGTAATAACCCGACGGCACTTCGCTGTTGCTGGTCAGCTTGCTGCCGAGGCCGAGCAGCGGCATGACGCTGGACAGGCTGAGGTATTTGTCGAAGTCGGTGCCGCCGACGTGCACGCCGCCGGTGGCAAGGATGTCGTCGAGGCGGTCGGTTTGCTTCGCGCGCTCGGGCGACAGGCGCACCAGCGAAAAGTCCGAGGTGCCGCCGCCGATGTCGGCGATCAGCACCAGTTCTTCACGGGCGATGGTGGATTCGTAGTCGAAGGCAGCGGCGATCGGTTCGTACTGGAAGGCGATGTGCTTGAAGCCGACCGCACGTGCGATTTCTTCGAGCGTGTCTTGCGCCAACTGGTCGGCCTCGGCGTTGTCGTCGACGAAGTGCACCGGACGGCCCAGCACCACGCTGTCGAAGCGGCGACCGGCGGCGCGTTCGCCGCGCTGCTTGAGTTCACCGATGAATTGCGACAGCAAGGCGCGAAACGGCAGCGCGCGGCCGCCCACTTCGGTCTGGCCGTCGATCATGCCCGAGCCGAGCAGGCTCTTGAGCGAACGCATGAGCCGGCCCTCGTAGCCGGCCAGGTAGGTCGACAGCGCGGCGCGGCCGTAGCTGAATTCGTTTTCATCGGCGTTGAAGAACACCACCGACGGCAAGGTCATCTTGCCGTCTTCGAGCGCAAGCAAGGAAGGTTGTCCCTGCCTGCTCCAGCCCATCGTGGAATTGGAAGTGCCGAAATCCACGCCGCAAGCGTCTGACATGCTTATCCCTGCTTTTTTGCAAAGGCGCGATGATATAGAAAAGCGCGGCGCGTGTCTGTAGTAAAGCGGATACCGGGGGCGTGGCTTTCCGCAATGCGGAAAATATTATGGAAACGACAATAAAACAGCTGCAAAAGCAGCCGAAAAGGCTTGATTGTCAGACTGCAGTCGCCTGCAAGCCGGCCCTGAAGTTGATCCGGAAACGCGCGCCCGGCCCTGCGTTCTCAGCCTGCAGCGTCCAGCCATGGGCATGGGCGATTTCTTCGCAGATGGACAAGCCCAGGCCGGCGCCTTCGTCGCGCCGATGTGGGCCGCGCCAGAAGCGCTTGAACAATTGCGGCATGGCGTCGGCCGGAATCCCGTCGCCGTAGTCGCGCACGGCGACGCCGCGCGCACTGACGTCGACATCGACGGCGCTGCCGGGCGGCGCGTGGTGCACGGCATTCTCGATCAGGTTGCGCATCAGTACGAACAGCGCGCCGCGATCGGCTGCGATCATTACCGGTTCTTCGTTGGCCGGACCGACGATATGCACTTCGCGTTGTTGCGCCAGGCGCTCCAGTTGCGCGGAAGCTTCGGCGGCGATGTCCTTGAGGTCGATCTGTTCCATCGCGTAATTCTGGTGCTCGCTGGCTTCAGCCAGATGTAGCAGTTGATGCACCTGGCGCGCCATGTGGTCGAGGTCGCGCAGCAAAGCGCCGCGGTCGCCGCGCTCATCCAGCTCGATCTGGCCACGCATCAGCGCCAGCGGTGTCTTCAGCTCATGCGCGGCGGTGGCGAGGAATTCGCGCTGTACGCGATAACCGTCCTCCAGCCGTTGCAATGCCAGATTGAAAGCGGTGAACAGCGGCGTCAGTTCGCTCGGCACGTCTTCCAGCGACAAACGCGCGGACAAGTTGTCGACCTGGATCTGTCCGGCGGCGGCTGACGCCTTGCGCAGCGGCTTCAGCGCGCGATGCAAGGTGGCCACCACGATCAGGCTGAACAGCAGCATGGCGACAACGGCGACCGCAATGGCGATCTTCTGCGCTTTTTCGCTGTCGCTGCCGACGATGATCCGTTGCATGCGTTCGCTGCGCATCAGCTGGACGTAGAAAGTGCGATCGTCGTGAATGAAAGGTACGGTCAGGACTTGTTGCCCTTCGCCGCTGTTGACCACGCGGAAGCGGGTGCGCTGCGGATCGAAGTTCTCACCGGCGGGTGCATAGGCTGTGACGGCGTGGTCCGACGACAGCAAGGCGACGCCGCGCTGATCGACCACACGGTAGGCGGCATCCTGCAACAGCACGGAATAGATCGCCGTCATTTTCTGATTCAACCTGACGCTGTCGGGCACGCCGTCGGCATTGAAATGGACGCCGGCGACGATGCGCGCCGCATTGTGCTCCAGATCCAGATTGATCAGCATGTCCGGCCCCCAGCGCAACAGCACTGCCAGCACCAGCACGACGATGCCGCTGATGCAGCTCAGCGCGATCGCCGTCGTGGTCAGCAGTCTTGAGGAAAGACTCTTCATGATTGCACCTGCTCCGGCTTTGCGGCATCGAGCAAGGCATAGCCATGGCCGCGAATATTGCTGATCTGCAGAGGCGATTCAATCGCCGCGAGTTTGCGCCGCAGCCGATGCAGCGCGACATCAAGCGCGTTCGGCGTGACCGGTTCGGACAAACCCCAGGCCGCCGCTTCCAGCGCCGTGCGCCGCACCGACTTGCCGGCCGCGCGCACCAGCGCCAGCATCAGTTGCATCTCGGCCGCCGCCAGCGACACCGACTCCTCGCCCTGGCGCATGCAGCCGGCGTCGGGCTCGACGCGCAAGCCGGCGAATTCGGGCGATAGACTTTGCAGCTGCGCGGGACGGCGCATCAGCGCACGCACACGCGCCACCATTTCTTCCATCGAAAAAGGCTTGGGCAGGTAATCGTCGGCGCCGGCTTCGAGTCCTGCCACGCGATCATGCAGGGCATCGCGCGCGGTCAGCATCAGGCACGGTGTGAGCACGCCGCGCGCGCGCAACTGCCGCACCAGGTCAAGGCCGTCGCCGTCAGGCAGGCTGCGATCCAGCACCAGCACCGGATACGCCATCTGCGTGCAGCCGGCGGCGGCATGCGCGATGGTGGCGTAAACATCGGTCTCGATGCCGGCCGCAGCCAGCGCCTTCGCAATCAGCGCCGCCATGCGTTCATGATCTTCCAGCAGCGCGATGCGATTCATTGCTTACCCTCAGAATTTATAAACATACCCCAGCCGCAGCGACGGCGAGGTGGAACGATCAACCAGCGGACTGTCGGTAATGCCGCTGCCGTAATGCGTCACGCCGAGGTCCAGGAACACCGACTGCGCCGTGGTCAGGCTGTAGTCGGCGCGCACCCCGGCATCGACGTTGGCGGTCGACTTGCCGTTGTAGGCCGCGCGGGCGGAGGTGGCTTCCGACGACTTCACGCCATAGTAATAGTTGACGTATTCGTTGTTCATCCAGGTCACGCCCAGATGCGGCGTCAGGCGCACGCTGCCGGTTGTGAAGCCGCGCTCGGCGCCCAGTTTAACCGTTTGGCCGTTGCTGTTGCCGGCGGCCTTGAGCCACTCCAGCGTGAACTTGGCGAACGGCGCACGCCATGTCGCCGTACCGCCCAGGTGGAAACCGTCCTTGCGCTCGTCCATGCCGTTGAGGATGGGCGCATCGCCGGACTTGTAACCCTGGTTGGCATATTTGGCGCGCAGGGTGAAATCGAACTGGCCCAGGCTGCCCAGCTTGAAGTCGACAGCCGGACCGGCCACGCGGAAGTAGGCGCCGTTGTACAGAAGAATGGGTAGGGCCGAGGTCTTGGTGCCGTAGCCGCGGTACGGGCTACGCTCGAAGCCGGCGCCGAGGCCGATGCCCCAGCCCGGCTCCTGTTGGCCGGTGACGCCATTACCGCCTGAGGCGTCTTGCGTTGCGGTTTGTGCTGACGCCGCGCAAGCGCCGCCGAGGGTGACGCCAAAAACGATGGCGCGAAGGACAACTGTAGTGTGCCGCATGAAAACTCCCGGGGAGAGTGGTGAATGGAATGCACCACGATCATCGAAAACTCCAGAAGATCGTGGTGAATGGAATGCACCACGATCATCGAAAACTCCCGGAGATCGTGGTGGATGGAATGCGCCACGATCATCGGGCAGGCCGACTTACCAGTTACTTACGGGTCTTTTCACCTGTTTCCCCAAGAAAATCATTCCAACATACCTCTCAGGATTTCTCCGATAGGGCATGGCAGAAATGTCAATTAAAGTTAAATCAAAGGGAGGGGAAATGATGACCAAACAAACCTGTTCACTCGCACTGCTGACGCTGGCAATCGGCATGCAACTTCATCTGGGTCATGGGCCGCGTGCAGCATCGACGGGCCAGCTGGGTGCGTCTGCGATGGTGGCGGAACGTTGCCGGATCGACTTCAGCGAAGGCAGCGCGGACTACTTCGAAACCTGCAACAGCGTCCAGGTTGCAGCGACCGAACGCGCGCACAACGTGCTCGGTGAAATCGTCGCGGTGGCAGCGTCGGCCGATCCGTATTATCTGGATCGCGATCCCGAATCGGCGAACATGGCCAGACCTGTGACGTCTTCTGCCAGTATGAACTCCACCGGCGCCGACCGCAGCAAGGCGCCGCGCGTCGTCACCATCCACTATTGACCAAGCTCTGGTTACCGGCCGCATTGCGCGGGTCGGCCGATTCCGTAGTACCGTTAAGCGGCGCGCCGGAGCCACGGCGCAAATTACCGCGCGGCACTCCAGGGACCAGCCATGAACAAGAACGTGATCCTCAGCATCGAAGACGACAACGGCATGCATTGCGTCGACTTCATCGAAAACGACGACGGCAGCTTCAGCTACAAGGCATTTCGCAAGGATCCTGAAGACGAAGGGAAATGGACACTGACGGCGGACTACTCGGCGACGCGTTTCGCGACCCAGCCGGAGGCCTTCGAGTCGGCAGGCCGGCGCATGCCATGGCTGGTGGCCTTTCTGCCGTCCTGATCGGGAAAAATAGAGGGGAAAGGCCCGGTTCTTACAGGGCCTTTTCTACGTGCATGGCGCAAAACTTGCTGAAATCTTAGAAATATTGCGCTATACACTAGAAATATTTCAGCTTGATGACAATCAGCTTTCATACAATACACGTTCACAACAACGCCGACGACCAGATCGAAGTCGACGGCCGGATCACCACCACGGGGGAAGCATCTTGAAGCTCAGCACCAGAATCGTTCTTTTATGCGCACCGACTTTGCTCGGCATCGTGATCATCGCAATGGTCTCGCTCAACACCCTGAAGAACACCATGCTGGAAGAACGCACTGCGCAGCTGTCGCTGCTGGTGACGCTGGCCGACGCTTCGCTGAACAAGATCTACGCGCTCGAGCAATCCGGCAAGATGACGCGCGAACAGGCGCAGGCGCAAGCCAAGCTCATCATCGGCAGCTTCGCCAAGGACCAGAACTACTTCTTCGTGCGCGGCTACACCGACGACGTCAACTACGTCCATCCGAACCCCAAGCGCGTCGGCATCCAGGACAAGACCGCGCGCGCCGACGGCGACCGCTACCGCGCGGCGCTGGCCGGACATGACATCGGCATCCTGCAGGCCGAAGGCACGCGTCCCAACACGGTGGAAAAAGTGCAGAAACTGTATGCCGTCATCAAGTTCGCGCCGTGGGACTGGACCGTCGGCTTCGGCGCCTATATCGACGACATCAACACCCAGTTCTATCGCAACGCGCTGATCCTGCTGCTGATCGGCGGCGCGCTGATGGCGGTAATCGGCGTCATCGCCTACCTCACGCTGCGCACCGTCATGAGACAGCTGGGCGGAGAGCCGGCCGACGCCATGGGCGTGGTCGACCGCATCTCGCAAGGCGATCTGTCGACGCGCATCGCCCTGCGCAAGAACGACCGCCACAGCCTGCTGCTGTCGATCCGCTCGATGCGCGACAATCTGTCGAAGATCGTCAGCGGCGTGCGAAGCGGCACCGACACCATCGCCACCGCATCCAGCCAGATCGCGGCCGGCAACCTCGACCTGTCGTCACGCACCGAACAGCAAGCCGGCGCCCTCGAAGAAACCGCCTCCGCGATGGAGCAGCTCACCTCGATCGTGCGCCAGAATGCCGACAACGCCAAACAAGCCAACCAGCTCGCCATCTCCGCCTCGGGTGTGGCGGTCGACGGTGGCGCAGTGATCGGCCAGGTGGTCGACACCATGGAAGAAATCAACGCTTCCTCACGCAAGATCGTCGACATCATCGCGGTGATCGACGGCATCGCCTTCCAGACCAACATCCTGGCCTTGAACGCCGCAGTAGAAGCGGCGCGCGCCGGTGAACAGGGCCGCGGCTTTGCGGTGGTCGCATCGGAAGTGCGCACACTGGCGCAACGCAGCGCCGGTGCGGCAAAGGAAATCAAGGCGCTGATCGAGGATTCGGTCGGCAAGGTCGACATCGGCAGCAAGCTGGTCGAGCGTGCCGGCGTCACCATGCAGGACATCGTCACCAGCGTCAAACATGTGTCCGACGTGGTGGCGGAAATCAGCGCGGCGACGCAGGAACAAAGCTCGGGCATCGAAGAAGTCAACCGCGCCATCAACCAGATGGACGAAGTCACGCAGCAGAACGCCGCGCTGGTGGAGCAAGCCGCAGCGGCGGCGGCCTCGATGCAGGAACAGGCCGCCAACCTGGCGCAACTGGTCAGCGTGTTCGTGCTGGCGGAACAAAGCGGCGGTCAGGCAGCCTTGCGCACCTGATCATTGCAAGGCATTCCGGACTGCAGTCATGCAGTCCGGGACGTAGCCTCACTCGCCGCCCGCCAGCGGCGGCAACCTGCGCTTGAGCGGCGTGCTCTTGATGATGGCCGTATTGGTCTGCGCGCTGGCGGCGAAACGGTCCAGCACCAGGTCCAGCTCCGGAAGCGTGCGCACCAACAGCCGCGCGATGTAGCAATCCTCTCCCGTGACCTTGTCGCATTCGGTGAATTCCGGCGTTGCCAGGATTTGCCGCTCGACCGCGTGCAGCTGTCCCGGCAAGGGGCGGATACGCACGATGGCCTGGATCTGGTAGCCGAGCGCATGCGTGTCGATGTCTATCGTGTAGGCCCTCAGGATGCCACGCTCTTCCAGCCGTTTGAGACGTTCCGTCACGCTCGGCGCCGACAGGCCGCTAGCCTGCGCCAAGGCCTTCAGCGAGGCGCGCGCATCCGCCGCGAGCAGCTGGATCAGCTTCTTGTCGATATGGTCGAGCATCTTTTCTTTACTCCTGAATGCCGGAAAACACCATCAATAATAAAGGCCGAATCCGGCTTTTGCCTAATTTAATGCATGGAATCGGCCGCCCCGGTCCGGCACAATATCGGCTTCTGCCTACGAGGAATATCCATGACAAAAAACATCAGGCGCGGCGCCTTTGAGATGACCGGCGCCATGCTGATTTCGGGCAGCATCGGCTGGTTCGTGCTGGCGTCGGGACTGTCGGTGCTCAATGTGGTGTTCTGGCGCTGCGTGTTCGGCACGCTGGCGCTGCTGGCGATCTGCGGCTGGCGCGGCCTGTTGCGCCGCGAGCTGCTCAGCGCGCGCGTGCTCGGCTGGGCCGCGCTGGGCGGCGTCGCCATCGTGTTCAACTGGGTGCTGCTGTTCGCCGCGTATTCGCATGCGTCCATCGCCATCGCGACGACGGTCTACAACACCCAGCCGCTGATGCTGGTGGTGCTCGGCGCCGTGCTGCTGCGCGAGCGCATTGCCGCCGACAAGCTGGTGTGGCTGGCGACCGGTTTCATCGGCATGCTGGTGATCGTCAATGCACGCGCGGACGCGGGTTATGCCAGCGGCAGTTACCTGGCGGGCGTGGCGCTGGCGCTCGGTGCCGCCTTCCTGTACGCGGTCGCGGCGTTGATCGCCAAGCGCCTGACCGGCACCCCGCCGCATCTGATCGCGCTGATCCAGGTTGCCGTGGGTATCGTGCTGCTGGCGCCGCTGGCGGATTTCTCCGCCCTGCCGCAAGGGTCGGGATGGAGTTACCTGATCGTCATGGGCATCGTCCACACCGGCGTGATGTACGTCTGGCTGTATGGCGCGATCCAGAAGCTGCCGACCGTGATCACCGGCACGCTGGCGTTCATCTATCCGGTGGCGGCAATTGCGGTGGATTGGGTGGCGTTCGGGCACCGGCTGCAGCCGCTGCAATGGTGCGGCGTCGCGGCAGTGCTGCTGGCGACGGCGGGCATGAGCCTGGGCTGGCGCGTACTTGGGCGCAAACGTGCAGGCGTCTAGCGTCCCTGGATGGAAATCGCGCGCGCCGCCAGCATCACCAGATCGGCGTGGCGACGTTCGTCGCTCTCACCGTTCCAGCGCGCCGTGGTAACCGCCATGTTGACGGCGCCGAGTGCGCGGCCCAGGCGAGAATCGCGGACCACTGCGGCGGTCGAAATGTCTCCCAGAAAATATTCCTCGCGGATGTGCGCATAGCCCTGCTCACGGAACTGCGCCAGGCGCTGCTTGATCTGGCCGCGGTCGGCGATGGTGAACGGCGTGTACATCTTGAGATCGCTGCGGTCGAGGATGTCGTCGATCTCGGCATCATCCAGCGTTGACATGATCGCCAGCCCCGAGGCCGTGCAATAGGCGGGCAGGCGCGTGCCGGTGACGACGTTGGGATTGAGCACGTTGCGGCTGACGATACGCTGCACGAACACCACGTCGGCGCCGTCGAGGATGGTCAGGTTGGTGGTCTCTTCGGTTTCCTGGCTCAATTGCTGCAGGTAAGGCGTGGCGCGACGCACCAGGTCGCTCGAGGTCAGGTAGTGATAGGCGAAGTTGAGCACTTTGGGCGCGAGCTCGTACTTGCGGACTTCGTCATCCTTGGTCAGGTAACCCAGCGTCATCAGCGTGTAGGTGAAGCGTTGCGCCGTGCTGAGGTCAAAGCCCGTCAGGGCAGCGATCTGCGACAGCGACAGCTGGCGCTGCTGGCCGTCGAAAGCCATCAGCACGCGCATGGATTTTTCCACCGAGTTGACGTACAGCGGCGAGTTGATGCCGGTGTTGTCGGTCGCGGGCGCCACCACGCCGGCTTCGTCAATGTCGGCGGCAACTGCCGCAGTAGCGCGCTTGGCCGGCTTGGCGCGCGTCTTGATTTCAGCGCCGTCGGTTTTCTTCGTCATAAGTTGGCTTGTCGGCTTGGTGGCTCTGCGGCGTGGACGGGTAAAGACCCGCGTGAAGGTTTGATTGAAAGCGCTATTATCGTCGTTCTGCCCGCACCGGGCTACTGTCCCATGCGGCGGCGAGGTCGGGCTTGAGCAGGTGCTTCTTGATGCGTTCGCTGAGCGTGGTCTCGAAACCGTCGGCCTGGATGTAATAGCGCGGCAGCTGGTAACTGGCCAGCTTCGATTTCGCCCATTCCGCCAGCGCCGGAAAGGACGCTTCCTGCCCTTCCTTGTACTGCACATAGAGCATGATTTCCTGTTCGCCGATGTCTCCGGTGACGCCGACCGCAGCGGCTGCCGCCACCGCCGGATGCATCACGAAGACGCGTTCGATTTCCCAGGCCGAGACGTTCTCGCCGCGCACGCGCATGCTGTCGGTCTTGCGGCCGACAAAATACAGGTCGCCCTGCTCGTCCATGCGCGCCATGTCGCCGGTGTGCAGCTTGCCGCCCTGCAGCGCTTCCGCGCTGGCCTTGGGATTGTCCAGATAGCCCGGCAGGAAGCAGCCTTCGACATCGCTGGAGACCACCACTTGACCGATCGCGCCGACCGGCGTCGGCATGCCGTCGGCATCGCGCAGTTCGACCTTCAGCCACGGCAGCGCGCGACCGATCGATCCGACTTTGCCGCTGGTGTTGACGGTGGTGAAGCTTGACCCTTCGGTCATGCCGTAGCACTCGCGCAGCGACAGTTTCAAACGCGCCAGGATGCCGTTCCAGGCGCGCGGAGAAACACCTGCTCCCCATGCCACGCGCAGCGTGTGATGCGGCGGTTGCATGTCAGGCGGCAGCTGCGTGAGGATGTCGAGGATGCCGCCGAGATAATGCAGATGCGTGGCCTGCGCCGCCTCCACTTGCTGCCAGAACTTGCTGGAGGAGAAGCGCTCGACGATATGCAGTTCGGTCTGCTGCAGGAAAGGCACCAGCAGCATCTGTGCGCCGCCGATGTGGCACAGCGGTTCCCACACGAACATGCGGTCGCCGGGACGCACGTCCGACACCAGCAGTGTTCCTTCGCTGGCGATGCGCATCATGCGATGCGTGAACACCACGCCCTTGGGTGCGCCGGTGGTGCCGGAGGTGTAGATCAGGCACAGCGTGTCGAGCGGTGCAATGTCGGCGGCGCGCGGACGCGGCTGTTCCGGCACCGGCATCTCACCGGCGAATTCATCGAGCCAGGCCAGCCTGTCCTGCAACTCTGGCAGCTCGGCCAGCGGTTCGGCGAAGCTGCGCTGGGCAATAAACAGCGTAGGGGCGCAATGCCCCAGCAGATAGCTGATGCCGGGCGCCTTCAGACGCATGTTGACCGGCACCCACACCACGCCGCTCAGCATCAGCGCATAGATCAGCGCCATGTGGTCAAGGCCGTTTTCCAGCATCAGCGCAACGCGGTCGCCACGGCGGATACCGCGGGCGACGAGGCGTTGCTGCATGGCGGCGACACGCACCGCCATCTCGGCGAAGGAGGTCTTGCGGCCGTTGAAGACAATCAGCGTACGGTCGCTGTTTTCAAGCAAGCCTTTGAGCAGCAGCGAGACGACGTCAAGCTGGTCGTCGCCGCAACGGGACGGGAAGTAGTGTGTGTAGCGATGCATATCGGATTCGGATAAATGTTGATGACTGTCAATGGATGGCGTGCGTGCGACGACGCGCCATCTTGTAGAACGCAGGCAACAGGACCAGCAGCGCAATCACGATCACCATGACCAGCGACACCGCGGCCAGGGTCGGATTGACCTGCAGGATCATGTCGTCCCACATCTGCTTGGGTAGCGTGTTCTTCATGCCGCCGCTGACGAAAATCGCGATGGTGAGTTCATCGAAGGAAATGATGAACGCCATCTGCAGGGCCGCTGCAACGCTGCCGATCATCATCGGCAGCTGGATCGTGCGCAGCCGCGCGAAGGCGGATGCACCGAGGATCCGGGCGGCGTCGTCGAGGCGCCAATCGAAGCGCTTGAGCGCCGCCGCCATGGTGACCACGACGTACGGGATGGCCAGCACCGTGTGACCGATGGTCAGGCCGAGATCGGTGCCGACCAGGCCCATGCGCGAGAACAGATAGAACAGGCCGACCGCCACCACGATGCGCGGCACGATCAGCGGCGCCAGCAGAAAGGCAAACACCGGCTTGGTCCAGCGCGGCGGCAGACGCGTCAGCGCCAGTGCCGCGCCAACGCCTAGCGCGGTGGACGCCAGCGCGGTGACGATGGCGACGCCGAACGAACGCAGGAACGAGGCCTGCCATACCGGCGAAAAAATGAAGGCTTCGAACCAGCGCAGGCTGAAACCCTGCGGCGGGAACGACAGGAACGGCGAATTGGTGAAGGCGATCGGGAACACCACGACAATCGGCAGTGACAGTAATGCCACCGCGAGCAAACTGTAAAGCTTCAGTCCCTTCACTTTCTGCAGCACCGGGCCGGCCGCGCCGTAGCCATTGCCGCACAGGCGGCCGATGCCGATCAACAGCGCAGTGGTCGCGGCCGAACTGTTCTTCTTCGGCGCCGCACGGGCGTCACCGCTGAGCGAAGACAAACCCACCAGCTTGTCGTACAGAATGAACACCGCCACCGCGAAGATCAGCAGGATGGTCGACAGCGCCGCCGCATACGGCAGGTTGAACAGGTCGTTGATGGCCGAGATCACCAGCTGCGCGACCATGGTTTCCTTCGGTGTGCCGAGCAGCGCCGGCAGGATGAAGAAGCCCAGGCTGGTGATGAACACCAGCAGGCCGGCCGCCGCGATGCCGGGTCCGGCCATCGGCAGGAACACCGAGAAAAAGGCGATCGATCGATTGGCTCCCAAAGTCTCCGCCGCCTGCAGCAGTTGTGCGTTGACGCCGCGCATGATCGGCAACATGTTGATCACCGCCAGCGGCAGCATGGCGTGCACCATGCCGATCATCACACCCAGCATGGAGGGCGCCAGCGCGTGCGGATCGTCCACCAGGCCGAGGCTGGCGGCCAGCGTCAGCAGGATGCCGGTCTTCGACAGCATCAGGATCCAGGCGAAGGTCTTGACCAGGTAGCTGGTCCAGAACGGCACCATGATCCAGATCATCCAGCGCTCGCGAAAGCTGTCGCTCAACTGGCTCAGGAAATACGCCACCGGAAAACCCAGCGCCACCGACAGCAGCGCCGTCAATCCCGAGATCAGGAAGGTGTTGCCGAGCACCTTGGCGAACACCAGGTCGTTGGTCATGCGGCGGAACTGGTCGAGCGTGGCGTGACCGTCGGCGTTGACCATGCCGGTCTGCAGGATCTCGACCACCGGCACGCAGAAGAAGCAGATCAGGAACACGAAGCACGGCAAGGCCGGCAGCCACGCGCGCAGCGACTTTTTCGCCGCGCTTGAAGAGAATGAACTGGACATGGTGAATCCTCGTATCGGTGGAACTGAGGCTTAGCAGGTCACGACGGCGGCATGTTCCGCATGCCAGCGGATGCCGACGCCGTCACCGACGGCCGGTGCTTCGCGGCGGCCGCAGCGCAGCAGGAACGGCCGGCTTTCGCCGATGTCGACCATCACGCGGATATCCGAGCCGGCGAACACGACTTCACTGACGATGCCCTTGACGTAGGCATCGCCAACGCCGGCCAGGCAGGCTTCTTCCGGTCGCACCACCAGCGAGATCTCGGCGTTCATTCCCGCGCCCTCCGGACGCTGCGTCGGCAAAGGCACGTTGAAGCGGCCGTTGCCAAGGCATGCACCGGACGCCCCGGCGGCACTGTCCTGCACCCGTCCCGACAGCAGGTTGGAGTAGCCGATGAACTGCGCCGAGAAGGCCGTGGCCGGTCGGTCATACAGATCCTGCGGCGTGCCGATCTGTTCGATCTTCGACTGGTTCATCAGGCAGATGCGATCGGACAGGTTGAGCGCTTCTTCCTGGTCGTGCGTGACGTAGATGAAGGTGGCGCCAAGATCCTTGTGCAGGCTGCGGATTTCGGATTGCATATGTTCGCGCAGTTTCTTGTCGAGCGCCCCCAGCGGTTCATCGAGCAGGATCACCGACGGCTTGTAGACAAAGCAGCGCGCCAGCGCGATGCGCTGCTGCTGGCCACCGGACAGCTCGCGCGGCAAGCGGTTGGCGTAGCTGCCCATCTGCACCATTTCCAACGCATCGCGCACGGCCGCCGTCATGGCCGCCTTGTCCATCTTGCGCATGCGCAGCGGATAGGCGATGTTTTCCCACACCGACAGATGCGGGAACAGCGCATAGCTCTGGAACACCATGCCGATGCCGCGCTCGCCGGCAGCGGTGTGGGTGGCGTCCTTGCCGTTGATGAATAGAGAACCGCCGCTCGGCTCGACCAGGCCTGCAAGTATCTGCAGCAGTGTGGTCTTGCCGGATCCGGACGGTCCCAGCAGGGTCAGGAACTCGCCGTCGCGGACGTCGAGGTCGGTCGGCGACAGCGCCGTAACGCTGTCGTAGTGCTTGCTGATTGCACGTGTTTGCAGTCTGGCAGTCATGACTTGTATCGCGATCAGGAAAGTAACCAGGCGTTGAAACGGTCCGATACGGCGTTGCGGTTCTTGTGCCACCAGAGGCCGCTGGGCGGACGCATCAAGGCGATGTTGGCTGGTGCGGTGGGCAGGATGGCGGCACGCGCGGCGGGGATGTCCTTGTAGGCCTCCAGTGCGGTCGGCCCGTATGCCAGCGTGTCGGTAAAGCCGCTCTGGCGCTTGGCGTCGGCACAGAACTTGACGAACTCCTTGGCGACGGCGGCACGCGGATTGCCCTTGGGCACGCCCCAGCCTTCGATCGAATACAGACCCTGGTTCCAGTTGATCGCCACCGGTGCGCCGCCTTCGATGGCGGTTTGCGCACGTGCATTCCAGGTCGAGATCATGTCGACTTCGCCGGACTGGATCAGCTGCATGGCCTGGGCGCCGCTGGTCCACCAGACCGCCACGTGCTTCTTGATGCGGTCGAGGCTCTTGAAGGCGCGGTCGAGGTCGAGCGGGTACAGCTTGTCGGATGCAACGCCGTCGGCCATCAGCGCTTGCTCCAGCGTGTCGATGGCATTGCGGCGCAGCGAGCGGCGACCGGGGAATTTCTCGACGTTCCAGAAGTCGGCCCAGGTCTTGGGCGGATTCTTGGCGAACTTGTCGGTGCGGTAGGCGAGGATGGTGGCGTACACGTCGACGCCGACGAAGCTCGATGTGATCGAACCAGGCAGCATGTTCTTGAAGTCGGTCGGCACGATGCCGAGCGGCTCCAGCATGCCGGCTTCTTCGAGAATCGGAATGTCCTGCGCCAGCGTGAGCGTAGTGACGTCCCACACGAAATTTTTGGTTTGCACCATGGCGGTCAGTTGCGCAACAGGCTGCGCTTCGCGGGCGACGTTGACGATTTTTACGCCCGTGGCTTTTTCAAACGGATCGTAGAAGGCCTTGCGATAGGCTGCCGTGTAAGGACCGCCCGGGTCAGCCACCACCAGTTGCTTGGTTTGCGCCATGACCGACGACGCGACGCCGGTGACGCCCGCGGCCGCCATGCCTGCAGCGCCGGCCATTTTCAGGACGGTGCGGCGATGATTGTTGAATTGCTGAGTCATACGTACTCCCATAAGTGGTTGTTAGAGGAATTGCCGACCTGCGACTGCGGTGGTGCCTTGTGCTGCAATGTGATGCCGGTTCCGGTTCAGCCGCCGATGGTGCGGCCGCGCTTCTTGAAGAACTCTTCCATCATGCGGGCCGGTTCGCCGGTGGCGTAGGCTTCGCCCTGGATGCGGCGGCCGGCGGCGATGGCGTCGACAAAACTCGGTTCGGTGATCTCGTAGAAGCGCTGCTTGTCGAGGCGCATGGCAACCGGCGGCTTGGCGGCCAGTTCACGTGCGATGGACAGCGATTTGCTCATGACCTCGGCGGCCGGCACCAGATGATGGATCAGGCCGAGGCGATGCGCTTCTTCGGCTTCCATCATGCGGCCGGTCAGGGTCAGTTCGATGGTGCGCGACAGGCCCAGCATCTGGGTCATGATCCACGGACCGGTGACGCTCGGAATGCCCGAATTGATTTCCGGCTGCCCCATGCGCGAGCCGGCATGGCCGACGCGGATGTCGCCCAGCAGCGTCACCTGGAAAGCCGAGCCGGCGGCGGTGCCGTTGAGCGCCATGACCAGCGGCTTCTTGAGCGAGCGCAGCGTGCGGTAATAATTTTCCCACTCGGTCATCCATTCATCGGCGCGTTGCTCGTCGAAGCCGTGCGCCTCTTCCAGGTCCTGCCCTGCGCAAAATGCGCGATCGCCGGCGCCGGTCATGATGATGGCGCCGATGGCCGCGTCCTGATCGCTGCGCTTGAGCGCGGCGATGATCTCGGCGCGCATTTCGCTGTTCCAGGCATTGAGCTTTTCAGGGCGGTTGAGGGTGATGATGGCGACGTTGCCGTCCTGTGAAACCTTGATGAATTTTTCCATAACTATTCCTATGCAATAAATAATATGTTATACCGCTAATTCATGGTACAGCAATTACCATGCCTGTCTATATGCGCTGCAAGATGGCTTATTTCGCTTGTAAACAGTGCATTTCATCTGCTTTTACGGTGCGGTGCACTACGATTGCGCCGCGCGCGATCGGCGGCGGTGCAAGCAGATACGGCAGCGAAAAGAGGAAAAGAGAGCGGAAGGGGTCGATCAGACGCGGTGACGCTGCCCGGGATGGACTGCGTCACTGCGAAGAGTTGTACTCAGGCGGGATTACTTGAAGAGCGGGAGAAAATTGGTTGGCTCAGCGCGCCAGCTGACGAATGCCAAGCGCGACGATGACGCCGCCGCAGAGACGGTCGATCCAGAGTTTGCCGGCACGGTAGTGGGAGGCAATGCGCGCGTGCGACATCAGGATCGCCACCATGGAATACCAGGACGTGGCCACCACGCCGACCACGCCCAGCATGGCGGCGAAGGTCGGCCACGAGACGTGGGCCGGCGTTGCTGACGCGAACACCGCGGCGAAGAAGGCCATCGATTTCGGATTGACGATGTTGGTCAGGAAGCCTTGCACGAAAGCCTGGCGCAATCCCGCCGCCTCTTCCATGTTGACTGCGGCGCTCGCCTCGTTCGACGATGCAGATCCGCTCCCCGCCTTGAGGATGAGATTGCCGCCAAACCAGATCAGGTAAGCGGCCCCTGCGATCTTGACCGCCAGCGCCGCCCATGGAAACGCCGCGAACACGATGCCCACGCCAAGGATGGCGCAGGTGGCCCAGAACAGATTCACGATCACGATGCCGGCCACCAGCGCCAGTGCAGCAGCACGCGTGGACGACACCGCCTTGTGTACGACGGCGACAAAATTGGGACCGGGAATTGTCACGCCGGTGATATAGACGGACAGTACCGCAAGTACGGCAGGCCATTGCACCATGTCGATGTCCCTCTCTTACAGTGAACGCGTGATGCCGCCGTCGATGCGGATGTTCTGGCCGGTGATGTAGGCGGCCGCATCGGACGCCAGATGCGAGGCCAGCGCCGCGACTTCGCTTACTTTGCCGTAACGCGCCATCGGGATCAGCTCCTTGATGCCGGGCTTTTCCGGCAGGCTGTCGATGAAGCCGGGCAGGATATTGTTCATGCGGATGTTTTCCGGCGCGTACTTGTCGGCGAACAGTTTGGTGTAGGCCGACAGGCCGGCGCGGAACACGCTCGAGGTCGGGAACGACTGCGACGGCTCGACCGCCGAGAAGCTAGATATATTGATGATGGTCCCGCCGCCCTGCTGCTGCATCAGCGGCGTCACCAGGCGCGCGCTGCGCACCACGTTCATCAGATAGACCTCCATGCCGAGCAGCCATTCTTCATCGCTGAGTTCGAGCACCTTGCCCTTGGGACCGTGACCGGCACTGTTGACCAGCACATCGATTCGGCCCCAGCGCGCGAGGCAGGCATCGACGGCTTTTTGCAGATCGACGACCGAACGGTTGGAGCCGGTGACGCCGACACCGCCCAGGCTGTTGCCGAGCGACTCGCCTTTGCCGGAGGAAGAAAGAATGCCGACGCCGAAGCCGTCGGCCGCCAGTTTTTGCGCCACGCCGGCGCCCATGCCGCTACCGCCGCCGATGACAAGGGCTACTTTGATTGTGCTCATTTGCTGCTCCGTGAAAATGCGATCCGATCAGAACGCGACAGCGTACACGATCATCCGGGGATTTGCCGGACGCCATCATTTCCCGAAGAGCACGACCAGGCTGCGGCTATCCGCAATTGACATTTTGGCACCGTGCAATTCTGTAGACGTTTTACAACGGTTGGAGCAAGCGCAGGCGGGTATTGGCTTTCCAGAGCCTATCAAGATGCATGTTTGGTTTGATCATGCAAATGTAAATGGTTATGATTCTTATCCATTACAGATGCTTACGTTTTCTTTGCATGCCTCCGGCTGCATCGAACGAGGAAAACGCCGGCGTCGCCCTCATCGTTTTTTATCCTTCCAGAAGACACCATGACATCGCTCCCGCTTCCCCGCGCCATTGCCGCGCAAACCCGCTGCGCCACCGCCATCGCCGCTGCGTTGATGACGCTGTCCGGCGCTGCGTATGCGCAGCAGACTGAAACCCCTAATACCCTGGAGACTATCCAGGTGAGCGGCGATTGGCTGGGCACCGGCCTGCAAAACAGCGTGAAGACCTATCCGGGTGCGCGCACCGTGATCAAGAAGGAAGAAATTCAAAGCAGCGGCGCGGTCACCATCGGCGACGTCATGCGCCGCATCCCCGGCGTCCAGGTCACCGACAACTCCGGTACAGCAGGCGGCGCCATGTCGCTCAATATCGGCGTGCGCGGGCTGACCGGTCGCTACTCGCCGCGTTCGACTCTCTTGCTCGATGGCGTGCCGATGGCATCGGCCCCCTATGGACAACCACAAATTTCTTTTGCTCCGGTCAGCCTGAACAATATCGAAGCAATTGACGTCGTTCGTGGTGGCGGCGCCGTACGCTACGGCCCGCAAAACGTCGGCGGCATCATCAACTTCCGCACACGCGCCATCCCGACCGAACCCGGTATCAGCGGCGACGCCACCATGCGTTACAACAGCTTTGAAAAAGGCGGCTCCAACAAACAGTACACCGCCTTCGCCGGAACGACGCTCGACAACGGCCTGGGCCTGGCCTTCCTGTATTCCGGCACCGACGGCTCCGGATGGCGTGCCAACAGCAATGAGCGCATCAACGACTTTGCACTGAAGTTCCGCTACGAAATCACCCCCAGCTCCGAGATCTACGGCAAGGTTTCCTACTACGACGTCATCTCCCGTACGCCTGGCGGTCTGACACCCGCGCAATACAACGCCGATCCATTCCAGAACACCCGCACACGCGATTACTGGAAAGGGAATCGCCGCGGCATTGATCTCGGCTATCTGAACACGATCTCCGACACGCAGGAATTCGAAATTCGCACCTACTACAACGAGAGCTATCGCGAGAGTGCACTGATCGGCACGTCCACTACGCAGCTGACGCATCAGCCCCGTTTCTACGAAACTATCGGCATCGAACCTCGTTTCACCCAGCGCTTCACCACCGGCAGCGTGACCAATGACGTCACAGTTGGCTATCGCTACATTGGCGAACGTGGTCACGACGACAATTTTGCCGAAACGATCGCAACAGGTGCCTATGGTGCTGCAACCAAAAACAAGAATCGCACCGATGCACACGCCGGCTATATCGATGACAAAATTTCCTTCGGCGCCTGGCGCATCACACCAGGTGTACGTTTCGAACACATACAGACGACCCGCCAGAACGTAGCGTCGCCGATCAAGTTCGAAGTCACCAACAACAAACCGCTACCATCGCTCAACATTGCTTACCTGCTCACGCCGGAGCTGACGCTGTTCACCAACTACAATACTTCGTTCGGTGTCGTGCAGAACACGCAGCTGAGCGCAGCTTCCGCGCCGAACAACCTGCAACCGGAACTGGCCAAGACGGCGGAACTCGGTGCACGCTGGAAGGGCGGCAATCTGTCGGCTGAAGCAACCTATTTCAACATTCGCTTCGACAATCAGATCACGTTGATCACGTCGCCGGACACGTATCAGAATCTCGGCAAGACTCAGCATGATGGTCTCGAAACTGCCGTCGACTATGCCTTCGACCAGGACGGCATGTTCCGCGGCCTGAGCGTGTATGCCAACTACACCTACACTCGCGCAGTGCTGAAGTCCGGTGTGAATTCGGGCAAGGACGTGCCTTTCTATTCGCGCACTACCGATACTATCGGCGGACGCTATCAGATCGGCCCCTGGGGCTTCAATCTGTCGTCAACGCATCAAAGCCGACAGTTCTCTGACGAAACCAATAGCCAGATCGAAACCACCGACGGAAAGAATGGTCCGATTCCCGGCTACCGCATCTGGAATGCGCAAATGGACTGGAAGGTACCGAACGCAAAAGGATTTGACGTAATGGCCGGCATCAACAACCTGACTGATCGCCGCTACTATTCACGCACCACCGACGGCAACCAGGGCAGCATCGTCGGCGCGCCACGCACAATCTACGTGCAAGGCCGCTACGCATTCTGATGAGGTGATGTCCCGACGTATGCCCCCGGGTGTACATCGGGCGTTCGTCGGGCGTACGTCGGCTGTCTTCCGGATTTTCCCCTTCAGCGGCGCCCGGGCAGCATCTTTACACCCGGGCCGGCCTGAAACTCTTCGCCAGCTGATTCAACATGAACTCCGGCGCCAGCCGGCTCATCAGCTTGAGCACGTTGCTCAATCCCGGACGGATCTCCAGCTTGCCCGCTTCGATGCCTTTGATCGCACGGTCGGCGAGCTCTCTTACATCCATCGCCTTCATGTCCTTCACCTCGTCCTTGAACTCGTCACGGAACAGGGGCGTCTCTGTTCCCGGCGGCGCCAATTCGATCACGGTGACGCTGCTGCCGCGCAATTGCACGCGCAACGCCTGCGAGTAGGAGTGCAGCGCCGCCTTGGTGGCGCTATAAATCGGTGAAGAAACAAACGGAACAAAAGCCAGCCCCGAAGAAACGTTGATGATTGCGGCTTCCCGTTGCGCTTTCAGGTGCGGCAGGAATTGCTGCACCATGCGCAGCGGCCCGCTCAGATTGATATCGATCTCGCGCGTAATATCGGCGACGCCATGACGCATGTCGTTGAGGTCGAGGTTGCGCATGATGCCAGCATTGTTGATCAGTACATTCAGCGCCGGAAACTGCGTGGTCACCTGTGCGTGCAAGGCGGCAATCGCCTCGACGTCGCTGACGTCGCTGCGGATGATGTGCACCGCCGGCAGCGTGCGCTTGGCAGCCTCCAGCTTGCCGGCGTCGCGGCCGGTGATGATGACTGTGTTGCCGAGCGCCAGCAGGCGGCGCGTCAATTCCAGGCCGATGCCGCTGCTGCCGCCTGTGATGAGGATGGTTTTGTTCTTCAATTGCATGACTGCTCCCGTAGATGGATCTGACCTTGAATCGATGGCCGCTTCATAAGCTTTGCTGCGCAAGTTTTACTTGTCATAAAACCCGCCAAAACCCAGTATAGGGACTACACTCTCTTTTAGAAAGTAGGCACTCGACAGTGCGAGAGTTACCAAAAGGAGAGCCAGAAAATGAAGATCGCACCACCCACCAAAGAGCAGATTGCCAAGGCGTATTACTACACCACCCAGACCCCGCCGAAAGAAATCGATCCGCGTCTGGAAGCACTTGTCACCGAGGTGATCGGCCGCGTCGCCGACAAGTGGACCATGCTGATTCTGGAAGTGTTGTCGGAACACGGCGAATCGCGTTTCACACGCATCGGCGAACTGGTCGGCGGCATCAGCCAGAAAATGCTGACGCAGACACTGCGCCAGATGGAACGCGACGGCTTGCTGATTCGCACCGTACATCCGGTGGTGCCGCCGCGCGTCGAATACAAGCTGACCGAACTCGGCATGAGCCTGGGCGCGGCATTTTGCGGCGTGTGGATCTGGGCCGCAGAGAACTTGCAAAGCATCGAACAGGCGCGCCGCGAGTTCGATCAGAGAACGGACGGCAAGACAGCGAAATAAATGCGGAAATGAAAACGCTCTGCATTCTTTCTACGGAATGCAGAGCGGAAGACCTGCAACTGAATGCAAGCGGTTGTCGCAAACTCAACGCCAGCCGCGATGCCAGCCGTACTGCGGATGACGCCAGCCCCAGCCGTAGTGGGCGTGGTATTCCCAGGCATAGCCCGGACCGGGCGAGGCATAGGTCGGCTGCACATACACCACGCCCGGCGGCGCAACGTAAGCCGGTTCGACATACGCCGGGCGCACCGACGGCGGCGTCACTACACAGCCGCTGACGGCGACCGCTACGGCAGCGACCGACAACAGGCCTGCAATCCTGATCATTCTGGTATTCATCTTTTTGCTCCTCGTTGGGAAATCGGATCATGATCAGCCTCATGTCGACCGGTCTGGCAGACGCCGGACGCAACAAGGCTGTTACCCGTTTAACGGGGAGAGACCGCAAAATGAAGACTGTAAAGTTGTATTAATCTGTAAGAAGATTCAGCAATTTGTCAGACGTTGCCAAAGAATACATTCACCATCTCGCCATCGCCGGAGACCCTCCGAGTACGCCGCTCAACTCTCCGCCGCATCGGTCGAACACGTCAATTCCTCCCACTGCGCCAGCTCCTGCGTCAACTCACCCAGCTTCTTCCTCACCAGCGCCAGCGCATCGCTGCCCAGCAGCAAATGCGTCGGCGGCGCCGGACTGTCGACCAGCCTCAGCATTGCCTGCGCGGCCTTGCGCGGATCGCCGGTCTGTTTGCCGCTACGCTCGGCGCGCGTGGTGCGGATAGGATCGAACAGCGCGTCGTAGTCGGGGATGCTGCGCGGCGAACGCACCATCGAGCGGCCGGCCCAGTCGGTGCGAAACGATCCCGGCGCGACAGCGGTAACGAAGACATTGAAGGCCTTGAGCTCCTTGCCCAGGGTTTCCGAAATCCCTTCCAGCGCAAACTTGCTGCCGCAGTAATACGCGATGCCCGGCATCGTGATGAAGCCGCCCATCGAGGTGATGTTGATGATGTGCCCGCGCCGGCGTTGGCGCATGAAGGGCACGACGCCTTTTGTCACCGCCACCGCGCCGAATACATTGACGTCGAACTGACGTTGCAGTGCGTCCATGCCGGATTCCTCGAAGATGCCTTCGTGTCCGTAGCCGGCATTGTTGACCAGTACGTCGACCGCTCCGATGCTGCTCTCGACCTCGGTGGCGATCCGTTCCGCCGCGGCAAAATCGGTGACGTCGAGCAGGCGCGCAAACGCCCGCCCCGGCCGGTCGGAAAATTGCGCCTCGAAAGCGCGGCGGGCGTCTTCGCTGCGCACCGTACCGATCACGCGATGGCCTGCAGCGATGGCGGCTTCCGCGAGCGCAAGGCCGAAGCCGCTGCTGACGCCGGTGATGAAAAAAGTTTTGGATGCGGACATGGCAGTTCCTTTGCTGTGCGTGAAAACAAAAACGAAAATCGACCAGGCCATTATCGATTTTCGCGCACGCCGCGGCTGCCGATTCTTCTCACATGATTGTCTGATTCTCTGAGTTGCTGGCGGAGCAGCGCAGAAGATGGCAAAGTAGCCGCATTATCGATTGCCGGATTCAATGAAATGCCCACCTCCCCTGCACCCGGCACTCCCGCCGAAGTCCGTCGCCGCATGGTCGCCTTGCTGGCGGCGCTGACGCCGCTGGAAGGCTATAACCTGTCGCCGCTGGCCGACGTGCGCTTCCTGCGTTCGAACCGTCCGTTGAAGCGCATGCCGGTGCTGTATGAGCCGGGCATTGTGATCGTGGCGCAAGGACGCAAGCGCGGCTATCTCGGCAGCGATGTGTATCTGTACGATGCGCAGCATTACCTGGCTGTCGCGGTGCCGGTGCCGTTTTCGATGGAGACCGATGCCAGCGAGAAGGAACCGATGCTGGCGATCTATCTGCGGCTGGATTTCAAGGTGGCGGCCGAACTGATGATGCAGATCGATGACCGTGTCGGCCCGAGCATCGCCAGGCCGCGCGGAATGGTGTCGACGCCGATGGAAAGCGCGCTCGCAGTGTCGGTACTGCGTTTTCTGGAGGCAATGCATGATCCGCTGGAGGCGGAGGTGCTGGGGCCGTCGCTGGTGCGCGAAATCTATTTCCGCGTGCTGACCGGTCAACAAGGTGGAACGATGCGCGCTGCGCTGACCCTGCAGGGTCAGTTCGGCAAGATCTCGCGCGCCATCAGCATGATCCACCGCAGCTACGACGAAGCGCTGGGCATAGAACAACTGGCGAAGGAAGCCGGCATGAGCGTGCCAACCTTCCATGCCCACTTCAAGACGGTGACGGATACCTCGCCGATGCAATACCTGAAATCAACGCGGCTGCACCAGGCGCGCCTGCTGATGCTGCGCAACGGCATGACGGCGGGCGCCGCCTGTGCGCAAGTCGGTTACGAAAGCGCGTCGCAGTTCAGCCGTGAATTCAAGCGCCTGTTCGGCCGCACGCCGGTCGATGAAGTCGAGCGCATGCGCAAAAGCTTTGCGCTCCCGCCGCAGGAGGACGGCGCGCAGTTTGTCTCATCCCACTAAGAGCGGCGTTTTGTTAGCCGTTCTTGATTCAGGTCAGGCAAATGCTGCAGCTATGCCCCTTGCAATTGTGCAGCACGCTGCTGCGCGCCGCGCCCGCGTGCGCGCCCGGTCCCGCCGCGCCCTGCCCCGCAAGCTGCTCGGCGCCGTTGCGCGGACGCCAGCGTTCGGTCACCTGCAAGCCGACGCGACCGCCGGTCAACAGCGGTGCAGCGGTGGTGTCCTCCTTGCAGTAGGGACACGCGACCAGCCCATGCAAGGCCTGCATGTTGAGGAATTTCTCGAAGATGCCTTCGCAATGGCTGCAGCGGATATCGTATAAGGGCATGTTCTGCTCCGGTGTGGCGATGGTTCGGGTAGACGATTCGCGGACGGAGTAAAGTCTCCGTCCGCAACAAGGAGTGAACGACTACGGCTTTCGTCCCCAGTACGACTTGTCGTTCAGCATGCCTTTCGGCGTGATGTCCTGATCGAAGATCGAGGTCGGCAAGGACACCGTGCACGCGCAGTTCGGAATATCCACGATGCCGCCGATGCGTCCTTCCACCGGCGCGGCGGTCAGCAGCATGTAGGCCTGGCTGCCGGTGTAGCCGAAGTGGGTCAGGTAGTCGATCGCCTTCAGGCAGGCCTGGCGATAGGCGACGGTGGCGTCGAGGTAATAGTTGACGCCGTTCTCGACACTGATGCCTTCGAAGGTCAGCCATTGCTCATAGTGCGGCTTGACCACGCTCGGCATGAAGATTGGCGAGGTGATGTTGTACTTCGCCATGCCGCCCTTGATCAGGTCGAAGCCGACGTGGCTGACGCCGTCCATCTCAATCGCGCCGCAGAAGCCGATTTCGCCGTCGCCTTGCGAGAAGTGCAAATCGCCCATCGAGAAGCCGGCGCCCTTCACATACACGGGGAAGAAAATCCGCGTGCCGGCCGACAGATCCTTGATGTCGGTGTTGCCGCCATGCTCGCGCGGCGGCACCGTGCGCGCCGCGATCTTGGCCATCTCGTCGAACTTGGCGCCGGTCAGGCCGCGCAACACTGCGGTGCTCGGATCAGGCGGCTTGGCCAGGCCTTTGGCGGCAAGCGGCGCTTCGCGGCGATTCCATTCGGCCAGCAGATCGTGCGACGGCAAACATCCCATCAGGCCTGGATGCGTGAGACCGGCGATGCGCACGCCGGGGATGTGGCGCGAGGTCGCGTACAAACCCTTCAAGTCCCAGATCGCCTTGTCGGCATCGGGAAAATAATCGGCCAGGAAACCGCCACCGTTCTCCTTGGAGAACACGCCCGAGAACCCGACCGGCGTCACCGGCTTGATGTCGAGCAGGTCGATCACCAGCAGGTCGCCCGGCTCGGCGCCTTCGACATGGAAAGGACCGGTCAGTGGATGGGCGCGCGTGAGGTCGACGTTCTTGACGTCGGCGACGTCATCGGTGTCCTTGATCTGGGCATCGAGGAAATCCAGCGATTCAATCAGGATCGCTTCGCCCGGCTTGACCGACGACAGGAAAGGCAGGTCGGGATGCCAGCGGTTGTGTCCGAGTTCAGGCTGCTCTGCCAGCGGTACGCCGGGCTTGATTTTGAAATGTTGCATGCGACTCTCCTTCTCGTGTGGAATGCGGGTGAATTGACGATTTATTCGTTGGGAATGCCGGGGATCGGGCATTCCGGCGTGCCGGCGGTCTTGCGGGTGATCGCCTCGACCTGGGCGCGCGCGGCCTGCGGATCGTTGACCCAGGTCTTGTAGAAGTCGAACGGACAATCGGCCACGCCCGCCGACGATTCGCCGGAGTTGATCTTGCCGGTGTAGCCGCGGTGCAGCAGCTTGAACAGATGGTTCTGCGACTGCCAGTTGCGGCGCGCATCGCGGATCGCGCTGACCGACAGTTCGGCATACTGGATGCCCATCTCTTCGGTCTCGCATTCGCCCAGGGTGCGGCCATCGAAGCCGACGATCGCCGAGTGGCCGAAATAGGAATACACGCCGTCGAAGCCGGCCGCGTTGGCGACCGCGACGTAGACGTTGTTCATCCATGCCATCGCCTTGGCCACCAGCACCTGCTGGTCCTTGGCCGGATACATGTAGCCCTGGCAGCGCACGATCAGTTCGGCGCCCTTCATGGCGCAGTCGCGCCAGATCTCCGGATAGTTGCCGTCGTCGCAGATGATCAGGCTGACCTTGAGTCCCTTGGGACCGTCGCAGACGTAAGTGGTGTCGCCCGGATACCAGCCCTCGATTGGCGTCCACGGCATGATCTTGCGGTACTTCTGCACGATCTCGCCCTGGTCGTTGATCAGGATCAGCGTGTTGTACGGCGCCTTGTGCGGATGCTCTTCATGGCGCTCGCCGGTCAGCGAGAACACGCCCCAGACGCCGGCGATGCGGCAGGCCTCCGAGAACACGCGCGTCTCTTCGCCGGGAATGCTGGCGGCGGTGTCATACATTTCCTTCTCGTCGTACATGATGCCGTGCGTTGAGTACTCCGGAAAAATAACCAGATCGAGGCCGGGCAAACCCTGCTTCATGCCGATCAGCATGGCCGCGATCCGGTTGACGTTGTCCATCACTTCAGCGCGGGTATGCAGGCGCGGCATCTTGTAGTTGACCACCGCCACGCCCACCGCGTCTTTACTGCTTGATATGTCTCCGTGCCTCATGGTGCTGCTCCTCCTTCAAAGCTGTCGTTAAACCGATAGGTACTTGCTGATGGTCGGCGCGTCGACATTGGCGCGCGTGTCTTCGTAGACGAAGCGGCCCTTGTCGATGACCAGGAAACGATCGGCGATCTCCAGCGTGAAGCTCAGCACCTGTTCCGACACGATGATGGTGAGCTCGCGGATCTTGCGGATCTCTTTCAGGCTGCGCGCGATGTCCTTGATGATGGACGGCTGGATGCCTTCGGTCGGCTCATCCAGCAGCAGCACGCGCGGATTGGTCGCCAGCGCGCGCGCAATCGCCAGCTGCTGTTGCTGGCCGCCCGACAGGTTGCCGCCCTTGCGGCTGCGCATTTCGTACAGCACCGGGAACAGCGCATACAGCTCGTCCGGCACCTTGCCGCGCGCATCGGCGGCGAGACCGGTCTGGATGTTTTCCAGCACCGTCATGCCGGGGAAGATCATGCGCCCCTGCGGAACATAGGCCACGCCGCGCGAGACGCGCTGATGGCTTTCCATCGCGCCCAGTTCGACGCCGTCGATCTTGATGCTGCCGTCGCGCAGCGGCAGGATGCCCATCAGCGTCTTGAACAGCGTGGTCTTGCCCATGCCGTTGCGGCCCATGACGGCGACGATTTCTTCCTTCGCCACCGACAGGTTGATGTCGTGGATGACGGCGCTCTGGCCGTAGCCGGAGGCGAGGTTGGATACGTTGAACATGGCTGGCTCCGAAGATTAATTAATGGCCGACTCAGTGACCCAAATACACGTCGATAACTTTGGGATCCGACTGCACCTTGTCCATGCTGCCCTCGGCAAGGATCTTTCCCTGGTGCAGCACGGTCACCTTGTGCGCGATGCTCTTGACGAAATCCATGTCGTGCTCGATCACCACCACCGAACGTCCCTGGCTGATGCGACCCAGCAGCTGTGCGGTCTTTTCGCGTTCGGACACGCTCATGCCGGCGACCGGTTCGTCCAGCATCAGCAGCTCCGGCTCCTGCATCAGCAGCATGCCGATCTCCAGCCATTGCTTCTGGCCGTGCGACAGCAGGTCGGCCTGGGTGTACAGATGCTGGTCGAGGAAGATCTCCGCTGCCACCGATTCCACGCGCGCCACCACGTCGGCGGTACGCTTGAAGGTCAGCGCGCCGAACACCTTGCGGCCGCGCGGGAAGGACATCTCCAGGTTCTCGAACACGCTGAGGTTTTCATAGATCGACGGCGTCTGGAACTTGCGGCCGACGCCGACGCGCACGATGGCGTGCTCGCTCATCTTGGTCAGCTCGTGGTTGTTGAAACGGATGCTGCCCGAGGTCGCCTGCGTCTTGCCGCAGATCAGGTCCAGCACCGTGGTCTTGCCGGCGCCGTTGGGGCCGATCACCACGCGCACTTCATTGCGCTGGACATAGAGGTTGAGCTTGTCGACCGCCTTGAAGCCGTCGAAGGAGACCGTCAGGTCCTCGATCGCCAGTACGGGATGGTCGGTCGATTCGAATCCGATGGGTGCGTTGCTCATTTGCTGGCCTCCAGGTTGGCGCCGTCGATATGGACTTCCGCCGGATCGGCTTTGGTCGCCGTTTTCGGCTTCACCGGCTCGGGCGGTACTGCTTTTTTACGGGACAGCTTTTCCATCAGGCGCTTGCCCTGCTTTTCATACACGCCGGCCAGACCATTCGGGAAGTACATCACCACCGCGATGAACAGGCCGCCCATCAGGAACAGCCACAGCTCGGGGAAGGTCTCGGAGAAATAGGTCTTGCCGAAGTTGACCAGCAGCGTGCCGTACACCGCGCCGAGCAGCGACATGCGCCCGCCCACCGCGGCGTAGATGACCATCTCGATCGACGGCACGATGCCGACGAAGGACGGCGACATGAAGCCGACCTGCAGGGTGAACATGGCGCCGCCGATGGCCGAGAACATCGCCGCGACGCAGAACACGAACACCTTGAAACTGGCGACGTCGTAACCGGAGAAGCGCACCCGTTCTTCCTTGTCGCGCATCGCCATCAGCAGGCGGCCGAGCTTGGACGTCAGGATGTAGCGGCCGAACAGGATGCAGGCGAACAGCAAACCGGCATTGACGAAGTACAGGATCACCTTGGCGCTGTCGGTGCGGATGTCCCAGCCCATCAGCGTCTTCAGGTCGGTGATGCCGTTGACGCCGCCGGTCAGGCCTTGCTGGCCGATGATCAGGATCGACAGGATCGCGGCGATCGCCTGCGTCACGATGGAGAAGTAGACGTCGCCGACGCGCCGCTTGAACATCGCCATACCGATGATCAGCGCCAGCAAGGTCGGCACCGCCAGCACTGCCAGTACGGTGAAGCTGAAGCTGTGGAAGGGCTGCCACATCGCCGGCAGCGAGGTGATCTGGTTCCAGTCCATGAAGTCGGGGATGCCGGGCGTGGACTGGATCTTGGTGCTGATCGGATCCGACGCTTCCAGCTTCAGGAACATCGCCATGCAATAGCCGCCGACGCCGAAGAACACGCCCTGGCCGAGACTCAGGATGCCGCCGTACCCCCAGCACAGCACCAGGCCGACCGCGACGAAGGCGTAGGACAGGTATTTGCCGACCAGGTTGAGGCGGAAGATGTCCAGGCCCAGCGGGAAGATCACCAGCAACAGCACTCCCAGTATCAGCAGCCCGGTCAGTCCGGATCTGCCGCCCAATAATTTTTCGTATGCTGCATTCATTGTTGAACCTCGCGGATGGGAAGTCTGAAGGACATCATTTACGTACACGCACCGAGAACAAGCCTTGAGGACGCAGCATCAGGATCAGGATCACCGCCGACAGCGTCAGCACCTTGGCCATCGAACCGGTCAGGAAGAACTCGGCGGTGGACTGCGTCTGCGCAATCGAGAAGGCCGAAGCGATCGTGCCGATCAGGCTCTGTGCGCCGCCGAACACCACCACCAGGAAGGTGTCGACGATGTACAGCGAGCCGCTGGTGGGACCGGTCGAGCCGATCGTGGTGAACGCCGCGCCGGCCACGCCCGCCACCCCGCAACCGAGTGCGAAGGTGGTGCGGTCGACCTTGCGGGTGTTGATGCCGACCGCGCCGCTCATGACGCGGTTCTGCATCGTGGCGCGCACTTGCAGGCCCCAGCGCGAGCGGAACAGCAGGATGAAGATGGTGCCGGTCAACAGCAGCGTCAGACACATCATGAACAGGCCGTTGATCGGGATGTCGATGTTCTCGGTCGGCTTGAACGAGCCGAGCAGCCAGTCCGGTAAAGTGGCGCTGACTTCCTTGGCGCCGAAGATGGAACGGAAGGTCTGCTGCATCGCCAGGCTCAGGCCCCAGGTTGCCAGCAGCGTGTCGAGCGGACGCTTGTAGAGCCGGCTGATCAGCAGCAGCTCGGTGAGGTAACCAAAGCCGTAGGCGACGATGAACGACAGCACCACCGCGCCGAAGAAATAGAACGGTTGCAGGCTGGGCGCGTAGGTCGTGGTCAGGTGCGACAGCAGGTACGTGATGTAAGCGCCGATGGTCAGGAACTCGCCATGCGCCATGTTGATCACGCCCATCTGGCCGAAGATGATCGCCAGGCCCAACGCCATCAGCAGCAGCACGCAAAATACCGACAGGCCGTTGAAGCCCTGCATGGCGAAGATGGCGAAAAATTCGGATAGAGAAACCATGTTGACTCCCGCCCTGGGTGATTGATAAGCAATGTCCGGGTACTTCAAAATTCAATAATTCAATAATTCAATAATTCAACTGCAACTACGTGGGCGGCAGCGCCCGCATGTCACTACAGGCGCCGCCGCTTTGCTGCCAACAAATCAGATGCCGCGATTTATTGATAACCCTTGGGGAAAGGATTCGGCTCGATCAGGTCGGACTCGTAGATGACCTTGAACTGGCCGTCCTTCTGCGCTTCGCCGATGCGGGTCTTGCTCCACAGGTGATGGTTGGCGTGGACCTTGACGTAGCCTTCCGGCGCAGTCTTCAGCTCCAGGCCCGGCGAGGCGGCGACCACTTTGTCGACGTCGAAGCTGCCGGCCTTTTCAACCGCGGCCTTCCACAGCCATGGGCCGAGGTAGGCTGCCTGCGTGACGTCGCCGATCACCGAATTGGCGCCGAACTTGGCCTTGAACTCGGCCACGAATTTCTTGTTGTTCGGGTTGTCGAGGCTTTGGAAATACTTCATCGAGGCGTAGAAGCCTTCGACGTTTTCGCCGCCGATGCCGAGCATTTCATCTTCGGTCACGGAGATGGTCAGCAGGTTCTGCGTCTTGGCGGTGACGCCGGCCGCTTTCAATTGCTTGTAGAAGGCGACGTTGCTGCCGCCGACCACGTCGGCAAAAATCACATCCGGTTTTTTCAGCTTGATCTTGTTGATCAGCGAACCGAACTGGGTGTTGCCGAGCGGGTAATACTCTTCGCCGACCACCGAACCCTTGAGCACGTTCTCGATGTGCTTGCGGGCGATCTTGTTGGAAGTGCGCGGCCAGATGTAGTCGGAGCCGATCAGGAAGAAGGTCTTGGCTTTCTTCTCTTTGGCCACCCAGTTAAGGCCGGCCAGCACTTGCTGCGTGGCTTCCTGGCCGGTGTAGAAGACGTTCTTGGATTGCTCCAGGCCTTCATAGAAAGTCGGGTAGTAGAGCAGGCCGTTGTCCTTTTCGAAGACCGGCAGCACGGCCTTGCGCGAGGCCGAGGTCCAGCAGCCGAACACGGCGGCGACGTGGTCGTTCTCGAGCAGCTTCTTGGCTTTTTCGGCGAAGGTCGGCCAGTCGCTGGCGCCGTCTTCCTGGATGATCTTGATCTTGCGACCGAGGATGCCGCCCATGGAATTGATCTGGTCGATCGCCAGGCGTTCTGCCTGGATCGAACCGGTTTCGCTGATCGCCATCGTGCCGGTGGCCGAATGCAGCTGGCCGACGGTGACTTCGGTGTCGGTGATGGCCAGCTTGGTGGTGTTGACCTTGGCGGTCGGGAACTGCTGCGCCATGGCCAGGCCGGGGAACGCCATGGCGGCACCGGCGGCACCGGCGACGATGCCCATCATGATCTTGCGGCGTTGCGATGAAGGCGGTTTGGAAGAGGAACGGTGCGACATGCGGTACTCCTTTCGAGCGTTATTGGAAGTAATCGGACTTGGTCGTGTCGATCGGGCTGAATCAGTTAAATCGGCTGATTCGATTGAAACAAAACGAGGCGAAAGCCGGGACCGACATGCGAGTGTTCTCTCCCTCCCGCTATGCTTCCTGCTCGTTCTGGGATGGAGAATAGGTTTTGCGGTGCGGCGCAACAATACGTTGTTTGACGTAAAACCCGGGCGCGGGTGGGCGTGATTGCGTCCGCCCGGTCGCACAGGTTTCGCTCGTGCGCGGCATGGTATTGGTGCGTTTTACGGTGGCAAGAAGGTGGTGCGGCTGCCGTGTTTTGGTGAATCGGAAGTAAAGCCCGGCCGCATACGCCTGTCCGCATACGTCATTTGACGTATGCCGTCCTGGGCCGATTGGTTTGAAAATTGCTTCGTCGGGAAGAGGGCGCGGCAATTGCCCCGGAGTGCCGTAGTCGCCGCGTCCGCCCTCACCCCGGCATTGATCACCAACGCGAGCAAAATTTGACCAATCCCGCCATCCAACGCATCGTCAAAGTCCGGCGCGACTACAACACCTGGGTCGCCAACGAGACGCTGGAAGACTATGCGCTGCGCTATACGCCGCGCTCGTTCCGGCGCTGGTCGGAGTTCCGCCTGGCCAACACGGCGCTGGGCGCGACGTCGTTCCTGGCGCTGGAGGCAATCAGCGGCGCCATTACGCTCAGTTATGGATTTACCAACACCTTCTGGGCGATCGCCTGCGTGGTGGTGCTGTTCTTCCTGACCGGCTTGCCGATCAGTTATTACGCTGCCAAGTACGGGGTCGACATGGACCTGCTCACGCGCGGCGCCGGCTTCGGCTACATCGGCTCGACCGTCACCTCGCTGATCTACGCCAGCTTCACTTTCATCTTCTTTGCGCTGGAGGCGGCCATCATGGCGCAGGCCATCGAAATCTATTTCGGCCTGCCGCTGGTCTACGGCTATGTGCTGTGCTCGCTGATCGTGATCCCGATGGTGGCGTACGGCATCACGCTGATCAACCGGCTGCAGATGTGGACCCAGCCGCTGTGGATCGTGCTGCTGGCGCTGCCTTATATCTGCGTGCTCTACAAGGAACCGGAAGCGCTGACCAATCTGATCACCTTCGCCGGCCGTGCCGAAGAAGGCGGCTCGTTCAACATCTATCTGTTCGGCGCGGCGGCGACGGTGGCGTTCTCGCTGATCGCGCAGATCGGCGAACAGGTCGACTTCCTGCGCTTCCTGCCGGAGAAGACCCGGGCCAATCGCGGCCGCTGGTGGAGCGCGCTGCTGCTGGCGGGTCCGGGATGGATCCTGCTGGGCGGCGCCAAGATGCTGGGCGGCGCCCTGCTGGCCTTCCTCGCGATCCAGCATGAGGTGCCGATGGGCAAGGCGGTGGAGCCGACCCAGATGTACCTGATCGGCTATCAGTACGTATTCTCCAATCCGGCGCTGGTGCTCGGCGCGGTGGCGCTATTCGTGATTGTGTCGCAGGTCAAGATCAACGTCACCAACGCCTACGCCGGTTCGCTGGCGTGGTCCAACTTCTTTGCGCGACTCACGCACAGCCATCCGGGCCGGGTGGTGTGGCTGGTGTTCAATGTGCTGATTGCAGTGCTGCTGATGGAGCTGGGCGTGTTCAATGCGTTGGAACACGTGCTGGCGCTGTACAGCCTGGTGGCGATTTCGTGGATAGGCGCGGTGGTGTCGGACCTGGTGATCAACAAGCCGCTCAAGCTGAGCCCGCCGCACATCGAGTTCAAGCGCGCGCATCTGTACGACATCAATCCGGTCGGCGTGGGTTCGATGGCGATTGCCTCTATCCTTTCAGCCATCGCGATGTCCGGCGTGCTCGGCAAACTGGCGGCGGCGATGTCGCCGTTCATCGCGCTCGGCACCGCCTTGCTGATGGCGCCGCTGATCGCCATCGCGACCAAGAGCCGCTACTATATCGCGCGCGAAGACACGCTGTCGGAACATCTCGATACGGGAAAAGCCACCGGTCATCATCACCCGGGAATTGAGTGCGTCATCTGTGGCAACCAGTTCGAGACGCCCGACATGGCGCACTGCCCCGCCTATCAGGGCGCGATCTGTTCATTGTGCTGTTCGCTCGACGCGCGCTGCAACGACCGCTGCAAGACCCCGGCGGCGCGATTGCCCAATCAGGTTTTCAGCACCTTGCAGGCCCTGCTGCCGTCGCGCTTCACCCTCAAGCTCAACACCCGCATCGGCCACTACCTGATCGTGTTCGGCCTGATCTCGGGCGGCCTGGCGGTGGTGCTGTGGATGCTGTACTTCCAGCAGATGGCGGGCATCTCGGGCCTGACGCCAAGCGGTCCCGATTCCATCCAGAGCATTTTCATCAAGCTGTTCTGTACGCTGCTGGTGCTGATCGGCGTCGGTTCGTGGTGGCTGATCCTGACCAACGAAAGCCGCAGCGTCGCGCATGAAGAATCGGAACGCCAGACCAATCTGCTGCTGCAGGAAATCGAAGCGCACAAACAGACCGATGCCGAATTGCAACGCGCCAAGGAAGCCGCCGAATCCGCCAACCTGGCAAAAAGCCGCTTCGTCACCGGCATGAGCCACGAGCTGCGCACTCCGCTCAACAGCATCCTCGGCTATGCGCAGATCCTGCATGTCGACGCCACCATCCCGCCGGCGCGCAAGGATGCGATTGCGGTGATCCGTCGCAGCGGCGAACATCTGCTGAGCCTGATCGACGGCTTGCTCGACATCGCCAAGATCGAAGCCGGCAAGATGCGCCTGGCCTCGGACGAGCTGGCGCTGTCGGAATTCCTTGAGCAGATCGCCGGCATGTTCGCGCCGCAGGCCGAGCAAAAGGGATTGCGCTTCCTCTTCGAGAAGACCGGCCGCATCCCGCACATCGTACACGCCGACCAGAAACGCCTGCGCCAGATCCTGATCAACCTGATCGGCAACGCCGTCAAGTTCACCGACAGCGGCAGCGTGACGGTGCGCGTACGCTATATGCGCGAGATCGCCTACTTCGACATCATCGATACCGGCATCGGCATCGCCGATGACGACCTTGACCGCATCTTCCTGCCGTTCGAGCGCAGCAATGCCGCCAACCTGCGCGAAGACATCGGCACCGGCCTCGGCCTGGCCATCAGCAGCATGCTCACGCACATCATGGGCGGCGAGCTGGCAGTCAAGAGCAAGGTCGGCAGCGGCAGCAGTTTCCACCTGAAGATCTATCTGCCGGAAGTCCACGTGCCGCGTCCGCGCCTGAAACTGGAGGACCAGATGTCGGGTTACATCGGTCCTTCCAGGCGCGTGCTGGTGGTCGACGACCAGGCCTCGCAACGGCTGCTGCTCAAGGAGATGCTGTTGCCGCTGGGCTTCGAGGTGATGGAAGCCGACGGCGGCATCGCCTGCCTGGAAGAATTGACCCGGCGCACGCCCGACCTGGTGCTGCTCGACATTGCCATGCCGGTCATGGACGGCTGGTCGGTGGCGCGCGCCATCCGCGCACGCGGGCTGACGCAGCTGCCGATCATCATCGTTTCCGCTAACGCCTTCGAGAGCGGGCACGAACGCAGCAACGACGGCGTCGATCCACCGCTGTACAACGACTTCGTCGTCAAGCCGGTGTCGTACAACGAATTATTGTCGAAGATCCGGCAGCAGCTACGCATCGACTGGGTGTCTGCCGCCATGCCTGCTTCCGTTCCTGTGAGGGACAACATCGTTGCGCAACCGATGATGCTGGTGCCTTCGCAGGAAAAACTGCAGGCGCTGCTGGAGCTTGGCTCGATCGGCTACGCCAAGGGCATCTTGCGCAAGCTTGACGACATGGAACAGCAGAATTCGGCGTACCTGCCCTTCACCACGGAACTCCGGCAACTGGTCAAACAGTTTCGCCTGAATGAATATGTCACCCGTATCAAGGAGATGATTCGTCATGATGTCAACAACGTTTGATCGGCATGTCGTCCTGATCGTCGACGACAAGCCTGACAACCTGGCCATGCTATCCGACTCGCTCGACGAAAGCGGCCACATCGTACTGGTCGCCACCGACGGCATCAGCGCGCTGGAACGGCTCGACTACATCACGCCCGACCTGATCCTGCTGGACGCGATGATGCCGGGTATCGACGGCTTTGAGACCTGCAAGCGCATCAAGCTGATCAAGAGCGTCAACCACGTGCCGGTGGTGTTCATGACCGGACTGACCGAAACCGAACATGTCGTGCGCGGCTTCGAGGTCGGCGGCATCGATTACGTCACCAAGCCCATCAAGCCGCAGGAAGTGGTCGCGCGCATCGGCGCCCACATCAAGACCGCACGCATGATGTCGCAGGCGCGCGGCATGCTCGAACACGCCGCCCACGCCGTCATCGTCCTCAGCGGCAACGGCCTGCCGCTGTGGCAGACCAGCAAGGCCTCGCTGTGGTTGGAAAAGTACTTTCCGGTCGGTGCCGGCGCAAGCACCGGCCACAAGCTGCCGGCGCTGCTGCAATCCTGGCTCAATGAAAGCCTGGTGCGCCAGCGCCAGGGCGGCGGCGACATCCGTCCGCTGGTGACGACACAGGGCGACTGCGAACTGCGCGTCGCACTGTCGGCGCCCGGTCAGGGGCAGGAGATCACCTTGCTGCTGGAAGAGAAGAATCTTGCTGCCGGCATCGCAGCAGGCGCTGGCACGGCATTGCTGCATGCCGCTGTGCAGGGTAGCGCTGACGCCGCAATCCCCCCGATGGCGCCGGGCAGCGTCCACCTGACGCCGCGCGAAAGCGACGTACTGGCGTGGCTGGGCAAAGGCAAGACCAACCGCGACATCGCCGAAATCCTCGGCATGAGCCCACGCACGGTCAACAAGCACCTCGAACACATTTTCGTCAAACTCGGCGTGGAGACGCGCTCGGCGGCGGCGGTGCTGGCGAGCAGCCTGCAACAGATGCCAACCCCGAGGAGCGGCAGCGGCCTGTTGCAGTAGACGCCGTCAGGCAGCAACCGCGACTGCCTGATCCGACTTCATCGTCTCCCAGAAAGCACCGTCGCCGCGCACCGTGGTGCGGTTCAGCACGCGCCGCTGCAATGGCGACAAGGGCGTGGCGCGATGCGCGACACGGAAGTTGTCCGCCACCACGAAGTCGCCTTCCTTCCATTGATGCCGATACACCGCACCTTCGCGCGACAGATGGCGGTCGAGCGTGGCGATCAGTTGCTCGGTGGCGTCGCGTTCCATGCCGATGATGCTGTTGGTGAGGCCGACGTTGAGGTACAAACCTTCAACGCCGGTGTGCGGATGCGGCATCACCAGCGGATGTACCACATGATTGCGATGCGTGGTCCGCAAGTCGTGTATCTGCGATTTCAGTTCCTCCGGCAGGCTGCGCCAGGCCTGCTGCAGATCGGTGAACAGGGTGTCGCCGCCGACGTCCGGGCGCGCTTCCAGATGCCACAACGACATCGGCGTCGGCACCGTGCGGAACGAGCCGTCCGAATGCCAGTAGCGACCGACGCCGGTATAACCTTCGGTAGCGCGGCTGGCGACGCGGAAGATCTGCGGATAACCGGCAATCTGTCCCGGCGCCGGTGGAAATTCCTCCAGCGCGCCGAATACTTCAGAGGCGGCGATCTGGTCCTGCGGCGACAGCACCGGTCCCGGAATGACCAGCAGGCCGTACTCCAGCAGCGCCGCCTGCAACGCCTGCTGCATGCCGGAGTCCGGATCGTCGCCCAGCCGCGCCAGGTCGACGTTGTGAATGCGTGCGCCGAAACCGGCGCTCATGGGGATGATGTTCATGGTGCTTCCTTTCGTGAGAATGACGAGGCGCAGGTCCAGCCTGAGGGTCGCCCGGGGATCGCGATGGCAATCGACGCCCTTATCTTGGCCTTGATCGGGCATGGGCGGAACGTCTGCATTGGGCATATGATTCATTCCAAAAAGGAATAAAGAGCGTCATATCAGACGAAATTGGTGCGATAGACGCTATTATTCATTCCATGGAGGAATCAACATGGATCGCCTGAACGCAATGGAAACCTTCGTCAACGTGGTCGAAGCAGGTTCGTTTTCGAGCGCCGCACGACGTCTGGAAGTCGGCCAGCCGGCGGTCTCGAAAGCGGTGGCGCAACTGGAAGAACGTCTCGGCGTGCGCTTGCTGCTGCGCTCCACGCGCGGCCTGACGCCGACCGAAGCCGGCCAGCGTTTTTATGAACGCGCCTTGCGCGCCATCGGCGAAGCTGACGAAGCCGACCGCAGCGCGCGCGGCGCCGGCAACGAACTGTCCGGACCGCTGAGGATTTCGGCGGCGCTGACCTTCGCGCGCCTGCGCATCCTGCCCCATCTCAAACCTTTCCTCGACCGCCATCCCCAGCTCAGCCTCGACGTGGTGCTGGACGATCGGCATATCGACATGCTGGAAGAAGGCATCGACGTCGCGCTGCGCATGGGCGTGCTGAGCGACTCCGGCATGACGGCGCGCAAGATTGCGCAAGGCGCGCGCTCGGTCATCGCCACGCCGGCCTACTTCGCCGCGCATGGCGTACCGGCCGGGCCGGCCGAGCTGAGCCGGCACGCGGCGGTGATTTACGGACGCGGCAGCGGCGGCACGACGTGGTCGTTCCGCCGCGGCGCCGACGAGGTAACGGTATCGGTCTCCGGACGCATCAAGGTCAACGCCGCCGAAGGCGTGCGCGCCGCCGTGCTGGCCGACATGGGGCTGGCGATTTCATCGGAATGGATGTTTGAACCGGAACTCGCGAGCGGCGAGCTGGTGCGTGTGCTGACCGACTGGAGCCTGCCGCCGATCGACTTGTGGGCGCTGTACCCGGGCGGGCGCATGGCCAGCGCCAAGGCGCGCGCCTTCGTCGCCTATGTGGAAGAGTTGCTGGCGACGCCGGCCTGAGCGAACGGCCCGGCGTGGCAAGTCAGCGCTTCTTCTGCATGGCCTTGAACGACTCCGGCGACCACGGCCGCATCGCCAGGATCAGGCTGGTGCCGTCGCGCTGCGCCAGCGGCAACTCCAGGTCCTGATGATGCAGCGCCGAGAATTCCGCCGCGATGCGGCGCATGTGCTGCTGCATGAGCGCATTGCTGGCCGGCGACAACATGCCGCTGACCATGCTCATCTTTTCGCGCTCGCCGTCAAAACGTGAGTTGAAAAAATCGTTGCGCAGCTGGGCGCGGAAATATTGCTGTATCGGGCCGCCCGGCAGCCAGCTGAAATCCGGCGCGACGCGCACCCGTATCTTGTTGTTGGGCAGCAGGTCGATGATGCCCAGCTTGTCGAGGCGCGCCAGCAGGCGCACGCATTCCGCACGCGAAAAATCGAAAGCCTCGAGGATCTCTTCCATGCTCCAGTGATTGACCGCATGCACGGCGATCAGCAACAGCCGCGGATCCGATACCAGCTTGTTCTCCTGTTCGATCGTCAGCTGCGCCGGCGTGGCCGCATCGTGCGCCACCATGCGTGCGAGATCGCTGATCTGGATGCCGAGCAGGCCGCACACCTGGTCGAAGCGCTCCAGCGAAAAACTCTTCTCCGCAAATACCCGCTTCACGCTGGCCTCGCTCAGGCCGAGTCCCTTGCCGAGCTTTGCATACGTCATGCCGCGCGCCTTGAGCACGTTCTTGAGGGCGTCTATCAGCGCCTGGGCCTGGGCCATCTGCATCTCCTTCAATTCGAATTTCTTGAAAAGTATCATATATCAATACTTTCGTAGAAGTCGTTCGCTACTTTTGATTGAATAAATACAAATGCCGATACCGTTGATAAAGTCCGCCTGCGCTTCAACGACGCGCTTCCCTCAACACCACTTAAACGTAGAAACCGGAGAACAACATCATGAACACATTGAACCTGCGCCGCATCGTTTCCACCCTGTCGCTGGCCGTCGCCCTGTCGTCGGCCTTGCTGGCGCAACCTGCATCGGCGCAATCGACTGCCAGCGACGCCTCCGCACTGTCGGTAGTGGCATCGATCGCGGCGCCGGCCTACTTCATCTCCGAAGGCAGCGAGTACCTCGTCAAGAGCGTCGAAGCCTCGGGCAAGGGCTCGGTCTATGTAGTGGAGAAAATCGGCGCCGGCGTGCGCGGCTCGGTGACCATCACCGCCAACGCCAGCGGCGCCGTGTCGGTCGGCGTGGGCTCGGTCATCCAGGCCACCGCCACCTCGGCCGGCATGCTGCTGGTCAGCGCCGGCAAGGTGTTGGCGATCATCCCGAACGAACTCGGCAAGGCGCTCATGAAGAGCAAGAAGGTTTCCTGAAAAATTTAAACGACCGCAGCACACGATCATTCAACGACACGGAGCCCAACATGATAAAAAAAATCGTCCTCGCCGCACTCGTGGCATTGCATCTGGCGCTGCCTGCCATCGCGCATGCCGGGCAAGCCTGCGAACAAAAGCCGCCGACGGAAACACGCGTGGCACAAGGCATCGCCATGGCCGTCAAGACCGTCGCCCAGCTCGACGCCAGCGGCGCCGATGTGGTCATCATCGCGCGCGCCGGCCAGGATCTGAGCAAATACCGGCAACGCTATTCGCATCTCGGCTTCGCCTACAAGCAGGATGGCCACTGGACCATCGTGCACAAGCTCAACGAATGCGGCACCGCCGTCAGCAACATCTACGAACAAGGCATGGGCCAGTTCTTCCTCGACGATCCCTATCGCTTCGAAGCGGCGGTCACCGTGCCGGCGCCGGAAGTGCAGCAACGCCTGCGCACCGTGCTGACCGACCCGGCAAAAGTGCTGGCCGGACATATTGCCGCCTACAACATGCTGTCGTACGCCTGGGGCGACAAGTACCAGCAATCGAATCAATGGGTATTGGAAACATTGGCGATGGCGCAGGAAAACAGCATCCACACCCGCGAGCGAGCCCAGGCATGGCTCAAGTTCAAGGGCTACCAGCCGACCGTGCTCGACCTCGGCCCCATGACCCGGCTCGGCGCGCGGATGTTCAAAGCCAACATTGCCTTCGACGATCATCCCAACGAAAAGCGTTTCAGCGATCGCATTGAAACCATCGGCGCTGATTCTGTGTTCGCCTTTCTGGAACAATCGGGCTTGCAGGCTTCCCATTTCGTCGTCGGCCTCTGACAGCAGCGGAAAAAACCGGCGGATTTACCCGAACAATGCAGACGATTGTCCGGGCCTCAGGAACAAAGGCCTTCAGTCAGACGATATTTTTATATCAGTCATTTCATGTTCGGATAACACGAAAATAAGTGGTTGCAAAACAAAACTCTGAACCTATCTCGGTAATGCGCCCGGCAGTACTCATTAATTTTTCTGCCGGCATCGCTGTTGTTTCAACCAGGTACTTCAACTTAATTGCCACTTACTCAGAGAGAATAAAATGAACATCGCTAAAATTATCGCCGCTACTGCCCTGATCGCCGCCGCCGGTTCCGCACTTGCCGAAACTCCATATCCACCACAACAAGCGTTCACCTCGACCAAGACACGTGCTGAAGTCGTCGCCGAAGTGAAGCAAGCAGGTGGTGACCTGGGTCGCCGCAACTATCAGGACACGTTCAATCCTGCTCCTGTCGTATCGAGCAAGACCCGCGCTGACGTCCTGGCCGAACTCAGCCAGACTCGCGGCGACGTCGCTCGCAACAACTACATCAACACCACACGTTGATCGACCGCTGCATGTCGATGACAGACAGTCCGCCCCGGCATCGCGCCGCCGCGGACTGAAGTTGTTTAACTGACCGGCGAACTGCAATCTCTGCAATGACGCCGGTTTGTCGTATTCTTCCCTCCTCGTTTTTCTTTTCATTTTCCACCACCTTCCGCTGCTCCCCTTACGCATTTTTCCTGCGCTGTTTTCCGCATAAACAAAGCCGTAAATAGTCGTTCCCAGATCCCGTCGCGTCTTCCTATACTCGCTCCCATTTGGTGCATACGCGCCAAGGGGATGCAGGACCTCGCCGGCTATCCGCCTGCATTGAAACGCATCCCACCATTTCACGACAACAAGGAAAATATCCATGAAATTGCGTGCTTCACTGTCCCCTTTGTTCTTTGCGTCCGCCCTTGCGCTGACCTTGCTGCCGGCTGCCGCCCACGCCGACAAGCTCGACGACATCAAAAAGGCCGGCGTACTGCGAGTAGCTGCTTTTGACGGAAATCCGCCGTTCGGCTACGTCGATGCGACCAGCAAGAAAATCGTCGGCCTCGACATCGACTACGCCAACGAGCTCGGCAAGAAACTCGGCGTGAAGGTGGAAATCGTCCCGACCAATCCGGCCAACCGCATTCCGCTGCTGTCGTCCAACAAGGTCGACCTGGTGTTCGCCAATTTCACGATTACCGAAGACCGCGCCAAGGTTATCGACTTCAGCATTCCTTACTTCGCTTCGGGCCAGCAATTCCTCGCCAGGAAGGGCGTGCTGAAGAACGCCGACGGCATCAAGGACATCCGCGTCGGCACCGACAAGGGAACCACCATGGAAACCACGCTGCGTGAAAAGTATCCCGACACCAAGGTGGTGCTGTATGACGACACCCCACTCGGTCTGGCCGCACTGCGCAACGGCAACATCCAGGCGTTCAGTCAGGATGGCTCCAAGCTGACCGCGATCCTGGCGGCGCTGCCGGACAAGGACAAATACGAAATCCCGGCCTTCGCAATCTCGGAAGAATATGAGGGCGTCGGCGTTCCCAAGGGGGAGACGCGCTTGGTTGCCTTCCTGAATGACTGGCTGCGCGACCTCGAGAAGACCGGTACCGCACAACAGATCTATGACAAGTGGTTCGGCCCGCAAAGCAAATCGCCGCTGCCGCGCCTGTTCAAGATCGGCGACACCAAGCTGCGCGACAAATAAGCAGATCGTTCGCGATGAAAACCAGCCGCTTCGTGCGGCTGTTCTCGTTTTGGCTACCTCACTGATTGCTACCGCTTAATTGGCTTCCTGATCTCCATGCTCTCCCATTTCGATACCAGCCAGCTGCTCGCCCCCAAATATCTGCTGTGGATGTGGCACGGCTTCCAGACCACCCTGCTGCTCAGCGCCGCGACGGTGGTGCTGGCGACGCTGCTCGGCTTCTTCCTGGCGGCGGCGCGCTCGAGCGCACATGCCGGCTTGCGGTTGCCGGCCGCAGCCTACACTTCGCTGTTTCGCAACACGCCGCTGCTGGTGCAGTTGCTGTTCTGGTATTTCGGCGTGCCCGCCCTATTCCCCGAAGGCGCGATGGAGTGGCTCAACGCCACCCACAGCATCCGCTTGCTGGGCGTGCTGACGCTGAGCTGGCCGTCGTTTGAATTCCTGGCGGCGATGATCGGCGTGGTGCTCTACTCCACCGCCTACGTCAGCGAAGAAATCCGCGCCGGCATGCGCGGCGTGCCGGCCGCGCAATCGCTGGCCGGCGGCGCCATCGGCCTGACGCGCCTGCAAGTAGTGCGTTACATCGTACTGCCGCAGGCCGTGCGCATTGCCTTGCCGCCGCTGCTGGGCCAATACATGAACATCCTCAAGAACACCTCGCTGACGATGGCCATCGGCCTTGCCGAATTGTCGTACACCTCGCGCCAGGTGGAAGCCGAGACCTTCCGCACCTTCCAGGCCTTCGGCTTCGCCACGCTGCTGTATATCGTCGCCATCGCATTGATCGAGAGTCTTGGCCACTGGCATTTGCAGGTGCGCCTCGCACATGGCGGCAAGGGGAGGCATTGATGGAATTCGCCGTGCTGCTCGACAACCTGCCCTATCTGCTGTGGGGATCGTATCCAGACGGACCGCTCGGCGGCGCCGCGCTGACGCTGCTGCTGAGCGTCGGCTCAGCGCTGCTGTCGGCGCTGCTCGGCGTGGTGTTCGGCGTCGTGCTGGCGATGAGCAGCGGCGCGATGCGCAACCTGCTCACGCTGGCGCTGGGATTTTTCCGCGCGATTCCGGTGCTGATGCTGATCTTCTGGACTTACTTCCTGCTGCCGATTGCGTTCGGCATCGACGTGCCCGGCGTGCTGTCGGTGATGTTTGCGCTGTCGCTGGTGAGCGCCGCCTATCTGGCGCATTCGGTGGCGGCGGGGATTGCCGGCATTCGCAGCGGCCAATGGGACGCCGGCCTCTCGCTCGGCCTGCCGCGCCTGCATGTGCTGCGCTGGATCGTGCTGCCGCAGGCGCTGCAGATGATGCTGCCGTCCTTCATCAATCAGTGGGTGACGCTGATCAAGGACAGTTCGCTGGCCTACATCGTCGGCGTCGGCGAATTGTCGTTCGTGGCGTCGCAGGTGAACAGCCGGTTGATGATTTATCCGATGGAGATTTTCATGTTCGTCGGCGCCATTTATTTCGTGTTGTGCTCGGCGCTGGAACAATTCGCGGCATGGGTTGGACGCTACTTCCATCCTGAGGCAATCGCCACGCGACATGTGCGCCGGGCGATGAAAAAAGAGCAGGAAAACACGCTGCCGGAGACCTGGCCTGAAATCGCCTGACGCGTCAGGAAAATGTGATACATTCGTCCGCTTGCTGTTCCTTGTTGTCCTTGCGGCTTTGGTTATAATCGCCCCCCCCATAAGAATAATCGACCATGAAATCGAACACACAGACATCCCACGCAACAATCTACGGGCAAGACATCAGCCTGGCGTGCCCGCACTGCGGCCAGCTCATGCTGCAGCTGTCGCCCGACGCGCGCCCGATCCAGGAAAAGAAGGTGGCCTGCCCGTCATGTTGCAAGCAAAGCAAGATGGCCAAGCTGAAGACCAGCAGCGGCGATACTTACCAGCTCTACATTCGTCAGATCGATCCGAATGCGCGCATCGGCGTGTACAGCTACAAAAAATAGAGAATTTTTGCAGGACTGCTCCACCTGATCTTGCATCCCCAAACAAAAAGCCCCGCACGTTGCCGTGACGGGGCTTTTTTGAATTTGCGCAAAAAGATTGTGAAAATCTGTTCATATTGCAACCCCGACAGGTGAACAGATTCGGTGAGGAGATTCGCGCGGCCCAGTGCTATCTGCAAAGTGGCTGCGCATTGAATCCGCTCACTGAATCTGTTCACATGTTGGCGCTGCTGCGCAGGAGAGGATAGCGTGAGTTCACTATACCTGCCCCGCCGCCGCGCAGCTACGAATCAATCCGAGCATGCATGCGCGGATTTTTCATAACTACGCTGCCGCCGCCACTACCTCAGGATTCCGTCCCTGACGGAATCCCGCCGCCGGATGCCGTGCCGGCAACAAGGGCGAGGCGCCGCCCAGCTTCTCGCGCAACGTACCCTCCTGATACGCGGTCTTGTAGCGGCCGCGCCGCTGCAGTTCCGGCGCCACCAGGTCGGCAAAATCCTCGTAGGCCTCCGGCGTCACGGCATAACTCAGGTTGAGGCCGTCGACGTCGGTGGCATCGACCCAGTGCTCGATGGCGTCGGCCACCTGCTCCACCGAGCCGATGAACAACGGACCGCGGCCGCCGATGGCGTTGTGGCGCGCCAGTTCGCCGACAGTCCAGACACGGTTCGGATCGCCGATGGTGAAATTTTCCAGCGCCGAACTGATGCCGGCGTCGAGCTTGAGGTAACGGATAGGCTCGTCGGGATCATATTTGGAAAAATCGATGCCGGTCCAGCCCGAGAACATCGCCAGCGCCGCCTGCGGATTGATGTAGTTCTGGTAGTCGCGGAATTTTTCCTGCGCTTCCTTTTCGGTGCGACCGACGATGATGGTCGCCATCGAGAAGAACTTGATGTCGTCGGCGTGGCGCCCCGCCAGCACTGCCTGGCTGCGCGTATCGGCCACCACCGGCGCGATGGTCTTGATGCTCGGGCCGCTCAGGTAGATGCATTCGGCATGGCGGCCGGCGAAGGCCTTGCCGCGCGTCGACGAACCGGCCTGGAACAACACCGGCGTGCGCTGGCGCGACGGCTCGGTCAGGTGCACGCCTTCCAGCTTGAAGTATTTTCCTTCGTGCACGATCTTGTGGATAAGGCGCGGATCGGCGAACTCGCCGGTGGCGACGTCGCGCAGCACGGCGCCATCTTCCCAGCTCGACTCCCACAGCTTGTAGACCACGTCCATGTATTCGTCGGCGATGTCATAGCGCTCGTCGTGGGCCGTCACCTTGCTGTGGCCGAGCGCGCGCACGCCGCTGGTGCTGTGGCCGGTGACAATGTTCCAGCCGATGCGGCCGTTGGTCAGGTGATCCAGCGTCGACATGCGCCGCGCGAACACATACGGCGGCTCGTGGTTGGCGTTGCTGGTGACGCCGAAGCCGAGATGCTTCGTCGCGTAAGCCATCGCCGAAATCGACAGCATCGGATCCTGCTTCGGCACCTGCGCGCCGTAGCGCAGCGCCGTGTCGAGATTGCCGCCGAAGACGTCGTTGACGCCGATGCTGTCGGCCATGAACAGCGCATCGATGAAGCCGCGCTCCAGCACCTTGGCCAGATTGACCCAGTAGTCGAGCGTGTTGTAGGTCAGCGAGCGATCACGCGGATGGCGCCACAGGCCCGGCGAGTGATGCACCGGGCTGTGCAGCGCAAAGGCGTTCATGCGGATTTCTTTTGCCATGATTTTTCCTTGGATGCAACTAGGCCGCGTTCAACGCAGCCGCGTAATTTTGATTGCTGTGATTGCCGGCCGCATCAAGACGCGGCGCCAGCAGCACTGCCTGGCGCAACAATTCGGCGATGGTGCCGGACTCGAACAGCACGCCGCGCAAGGGCAGGCCGCTGGTAGAGATCAGGGTCGAGGGCTGGCCGTCGGCGCCGATCACGGCCAGCGTCTGCGGATCGGCGTCGATGCCGAGATTGAGTGCGCTCGGGCGTACATAACCCTTCTCCAGCAAACGACCCAGCAACGGTTCGCCGCTGACGCGCTTCCACACGTATTCGAAGCCGGTGCAATTGATCACGGCGTCGGCCACCAGCGTCAATGCCGGCTGCACTTGCTGCTGGCCGCGCAGGCGCACCGCCACCGCGACCTTGCCGCCCGACTCTTCATGCAGTTCGACCGGCGTGCCGGTATGCACCTGCAAGCGACCGGCAGCGCGCACTGCGTCAAAGACCTCCGCACTCGGCGGCGGCACCCGATGCAGGAACATGTCCCAGTACGCGCGCACGTGGCGCATGAAGCGCTGGCGCTCGCTCAGTGCGGCAGCCTTCCACAGGCGCGTCAGATGCGGACGCACCGCCATCACCACGCGTTGCCAGTCGTCGCCACTGTCCTTGGCCTTCGCAATCTGCGCCCGCACAGTGCGCAAGATGTCGCGCGCGGTCGTGGGTGCGCCGGTGTCGGTCAGGAACTCGGGCCACGCCGCCACTTCATGGCGCGCCACCGGCACCAGGCCGCGCCGCGAAACCACGTGATACTTGCCGCGATAGCCTCGCGCCTCCAGCGCCACCACGGCGTCGATCATGGTCAGGCTGCTGCCGATCAGCAGCACGTCGGTGGCGCCCTTGAGCTTGTCGAGTGCATCCGGATTCCACGGATCGGCCAGGTAGCGGCCATCGTCTTCCAGCGCCTGCGTGACGGCAAAACCGGGACGCGACTTGAATACGCCAGGCGCCAGCAACAGATGATCGGCGCTGAACTCGCGCACGGCGTGGCCGTTGTCGACCGTCACGCGCACGCGGCCGTGATCTTCGCTGACGTCGCTGACCTTGGCCAGGATGTGTTCGACTTCAACGCCGGGTGCAGCGTCCTGCAACGCCAGCCGCAACTCGTCGCGCAGGTAGTCGCCGAACATCCAGCGCGGCGCGAACGCCAGCAGCTTGTCGTCGAACTCGTTCCAGCCCGATCGGTCGGCGCGCAATTGCAGCCAGTTGGCGAAATGCGCGGCGTCGTCGGGACGCAGGCTGAAGGCCTTGGCCGGGCCGTTGAGGCGGTGGCTGAAGTCGGGGGTGGAATACGCCAGCCCGCGTCCCAGTTCGGGATTCGGATCGAAGATGCGGATCAGCAGCGGCGTCTGCGCCTGGCGCAGCAGACGGATCGCGGCCAGCGTTCCGGCCATGCCGCCGCCGACGATGGCGACCGAGCGTTGTGTGGTGTGGTTGGACATGCGGCCTCCTGGGTGGAATTTAAAACGGCTTGTCGCCCTTGACGGTCACGCGGTAACCGGAACGCACTTGCGGGTAGTAGTCCCACACCGCCAGATGCTGGGCGCTGCGGTTATCCCAGAACGCGATCGAATCCGGCTGCCAGCGAAAGCGCACCTGGAAATCCGGCTTGGCCAGATGCTGGTACAGGAAAGCGAGGATCGCCGCACTCTCTTCGCGCGGCACATTGTCGATGTGCGTCGTGAAATTGGAATTGACGAACAAGCCCTTGCGGCCGCTCTCCGGATGCGTGCGCACGATCGGATGCGAAGACTTCGGATAGACGCGGTCACGGTCGTCGATGCCCTTGCCGCGATTGCGGCTGCGATACACCTGCTCGCCGTCGTGCGTCGCGGTGAGTCCCAGCAGGTAAGTCTGCAGGCCCGGCGACAGCGCTTCATAGGCGGCATAGGTATTCGAGAACAGCGTGTCGCCGCCGTGCTCGGGCAAGGTCTGCAGATGCAGGATGCTGCCCAGCGGCGGTTCGGCGTCGCACGAGACGTCCGAATGCCAGCGGTCGCCGGCGATGCGCACGGTGTTGTGGTCGGCGTGGATCGGCAGGATTTCGGGATGGCCTTCCGGACCTTTGGTGTTGGGATGCACGTGCAATTCGCCGAAATAGCGGCCGAAGCGCTTGTGCTGCTCCAGCGTCAGCGGCTGGTCGCGGAAAAAGATCACCAGGTGGTCCAACAGCGCCTGGCGCACTTCCGCAATTTGCTGCGGCTCAAGCGGACGGGTCAGGTCGATGCCGTCGATCTCGGCGCCGATCAGCGGCGTGACCGGCTTGACCTTGATGGTTTCGTAACGTGTTGCTGCTGTTGTTGTCATGAAAGCCTCCTTGATGTTATTGAATTTCGGCAGCGGCGGCGAGAGCATCTGCGGCTGCATCGGCGCCGCGCCGGAACGCCGCCGCCGGATGCGTGTCGGGCAGGCGCGGGCCGGCGCCATAGAGTTTTTCGCGCAGCGTGCCGGCGCGGTATTCCTTCTTGTAGACGCCGCGCTTCTGCAACTCCGGCACCACCAGTTCGACGAAATCGATGTGGCTTTGCGGCAGCAGCGTGTAGCTCAGGTTGAAACCGTCAATGTCAGTCTCGTCCATCCATTCCTGCATGATGTCGGCGACCTGTTCGGGCGTGCCGACCAGCACCGGACCCTTGCCGCCGATGGCGTTGTGCTGCGCCAGCTCGCCGATGGTCCAGACGCGATCGGGATCAGCCACGGTGAAACCTTCGATGGTCGATTGCATGCCTTCGCTCTTGGCGTATTGCAGCGGCTCGTTGACGTCGCGTCCGGCCAGGTCGACGCCGCTCCAGCGCGAGAACAGCGCCAGCGCGCCCTCCGGGCTGACGTAGCGGCGGTAGTCTTCGAGCTTGGCCTTGGCCTCGGCTTCGGTACGGCCGACGATCACGGTCAGCAGCATGAAGAACAGGATGTCTTCCGGATTGCGACCCAGTTGTGCGGCGCGCTGCCGTGTGTCGGCGACCGAGGCGCGAATGATGTTCTTCGACGGCGCGCTGACGAACACGCATTCGGCATGGCGCGCGGCGAAGTCCTTGCCGCGTCCCGACGAACCGGCCTGGTACAGCAGCGGCGTGCGCTGCGGCGTCGGCTCGCTGAAGTGCACGCCCTCGATCTGGTAGTGCGGCCCTTCATGACGGATCACGTGTACCTTGGACGGATCGGCGAAGGTCTTGGTGGCGCGGTCGCGTTTGACGGCGTCGTTTTCCCAGCTGCCTTCCCACAGCTTGTAGACCACGTCGAGATAGTCGTCGGCGATCTCGTAGCGCAGGTCGTGCGGCTTGCTGGGACCGAGCCCGAGCGCCTTGCTGCCGGAGTCGCCGAAGCTGGTCACGATGTTCCAGCCTACCCGTCCCCTGGTCAGCTGATCGAGCGTCGACATGCGGCGCGCGAACAGGTACGGCGGCTCGTACGTTACGCTGCTGGTCACGGCAAAGCCGAGATGCTCGGTGACCTGCGCCATCGCCGCCACCAGCAACAACGGATCGAGGCGCGGGAATTGCAGGGCGCCGCGGATGCCGGCATCGTGCGAACCGCCGTAGACGTCGTAGGTGCTGATGCCGTCGGCCCAGAACAGGCCGTCGTACTTGCCCTGCTCGGCCACGCGCGCGAGATTGCTCCAGAACTCCAGCGTGTTGTAGTCGAGCGACTTGTCCTGCGGATGCGACCACAAGCCCGGCGACAGATGGCTGGGTGCAAACGTCACGAAGGCGTTGATCCTGATTTCCTTGCCGGTTTTTTTACTCATGTCATCCTCATTTCAAAAATTTGTATTCAGGTCCATGCCTGCAGCGCCGCGAACCACGCCAGGCTGACTCCGTAACCGGTCAGCGTAAAGCGGCCGTTCCATTGCAACGCGACGACGCGTCCCGGCACGTCGGCGGCGCGCGCCATGATGGCGATGGTGGCGCCGTATGGCGTGATGCCGCCGGCCAGCACCCAGCTCGACAGGAACACGAAGGCCAGCACCACCGGCTTCAATCCCAGCAAAGCCGGATCGGGAATCGCCGCGCTGACGATGCCGATGCCGACCACCGCGCCGACACCAAGCTGCGCCACCGCGATGATCGCCGGCAGCAGCAAGCCGGCCAGCAGCACCGGATGCAAAGCCGCCTGCGCCAGCAAAGCCGGGATTGCCTGCAAATGCAGCGCGTGGCCGAGCAGCGTGCCGAGCAGAGCGCCCGAGGCGATCATGCAGATCTCGGTGCGAAAGCCCGGAAAGATTTGAAACAGGCGCTGCCGCATGCGCCGCGCCGTCAGCGCCAGCGCTGACGACACGCCGGCGCGTGCGTACTGGCGCACCAGCCACAGCAGGGCCACCGGCGGCACCACCAGCATCACGCCGTCGCTGACGCTGGCATGCAGCGCGAACGCCGCCGCCAATGCTGCGGCGATCACGGCCAGGATCAACGCGACGAAGCCGTGGACCGCACGCCAGTCGGCGCGCGGCGATGACGTGTTGATCGCCGCAGCAGTCTTCCAGTGCACCCCGTCCAGCAGCCAGCCGAGCAGCAGATAGCTCAGCGACAGGGCCATCGCGTAGGGCAGCAATTCCTGCCAGTGCAAGGCCGGCACCGAGGCCAGCGCCACCGCAAAACCGATCGACAGCGGCGACCACATCGCCATCGTGCCGAAGCCGCGGATGATCGCCACCGACGATTCGCGCAGACGCTGCGCCTGCAATTGCGCGTCGCCGCCGGCGGCTGCCAGCGTGTTGCTGCGCCGGACCATGTTGCCCAGCAGGTTGATCGCGCCGACGTTGAGCACGATCGCCAGCAGATGCGCACCAGCGGTCAGCACCACATAGCGACGCGACTTCGGTTGTCCGATCACGGTGTAGCCGACGCGGCGGATCAGCGGCGAAGTACGCGCCGCCTCCACCATGAAGCCCATCGCCGCCAGAATCGCCGCCACCGTCGTGGAACGGTCGAGTCCCTGCGCCACCACCTGCCAGCCGGATGGCCACGACAGCAGCGCCGCCAGCGCCAGCAGCAAGGTCAGCCACACGGTGGTCTTGACGATGCGCGCCAGCACATGCACCTCGCACAGCAGGTAGACCGTCAGGCCGAGATCGGCGGCGTAGCCGAACCAGATTGCCGTTGCATGTCCCGCCAGCAAGTCGCGCAACAACACACCCACCGCCACCGTGCTCAAAGCCAGCGTCGACCACACCGCGCGACTGCCGAACGACAGTCGTGGCAAGAATGCGGTCAGCGGCAATTTGTCGGCGAGTCGGTTCACGGCAAGATGACTAGCGTTGCAAGGTCGAGTCGAACTGCTCGCCCAGCTCGGCCTGGCCGAGGATCTGCGCGGTGCGGTCGTGACCGGCGTGCAGCACGTGAGTTTCCAGGTCGCGGATATAGCGGCCGAGCGGATGTTCGTCGAACTGCGCGGTCGCGCCGGAGGCGTGCACCACGGTCTGCGTCAGCTTGAAGGCCGCATGCGCCGCGGCCGACTTGGCGCTCATGGAAATCAGTTCGGACGCCACCACGTCGGATTTCTGCCAGCTCTCGATGGCGACATTGAACAAGGCGGCGGCGCTGTCGAGCGTGATGCGCATCTCGCCGGTGCGCAGCTGCGTGATCGCATTGGTGGCGCGGCCGCGTCCCTTGATGTAGTCGAGATACCAGCCATACAGACCTTCCGACGCGCCCAGGTAATTTGCCGCGAAGCCGAGGTGATACCGACCTTGCCAACGACCTTTGGGATAGGAACCCGGCTCGCCCAGCACATGGCTGTCCGGTACGAACACGTCCTGCAGCGTGATCACCGAGCTGCGCGCGGCGCGCATGCCGTGCGGCTGGTACCAATCGTCGCTGAGCGTGATGCCGGGCATGTCCGGCTCGAGAATCACCATCATGTGGTTCTTGAAATAATCGTCGACGCCATCGATCGCCACGAAGGCGATGATGTAGTCGGCCAGCGGGCCGTTGGTGGCGAAGTTCTTGACGCCGTTGAGCTGCCAGCCGCCGTCGACGCGTTTGGCCTTGGTCTGCATCACGTACATGTTGGTGCGGCCCGGCTCGCTGCCGACCGAGGCCAGCAGGCTGAACTTGGAAGTCAGCGGTTGCAGGAAGCGCTCGCGCTGCTGCGGCGTGCCGAGTTCTTCCAGCAGCCACAGCGTGTGGTTATGCACCTGATAACAGTGCGCGGTCGAACTGTCGCCGCGCGCGATGGTGCGCACCGCCTGCAGGAAGACGCCGGGATCGCGGCCCAGCAGGCTGCCGTCGCGACCGCCGTTGTTGCTGGTCGCTGCGGCGTGCAGCAGGCCGAGCGCATGGATGCGCGTGAGGTTCTCGACCGGCAGCTTGCCGTCGCGTTCGTGGGCGATGCTCCAGGCGCGGAAATCGGTGCGCGCGAGCTGGTCGAGCGTGCGGAATTCGTCGCGCTCGAGGATGGTGTGGGGGCTTGCCATGTTGTCTCCTGATATGAATATGGGATGAGCGGCCGCTGCGCTTATGCGGCGATGGCGCTCACGATGTCGGTGCTCTCATCTGTCTGTGCAATTGCCTCGGCGTAGTGGCAGGCGGCCCAGTGCCCCGGTCCGAGCTGACGCAGCAAAGGCTTGCTCTCGGCGCAGCGGCTGTCGGCGCGCGGGCAGCGTGGATGGAATGGGCAGCCCGAAGGCGGATTCAGCGGCGACGGGATTTCTCCCGTCACAACGTCGTCATCGAGTCCGCTGTCGGGATCCGATACGGCGATCAAGGCTTGCGTATAGGGATGGACCGGACGATTGACGACCTGCTCCTTGCTGCCGATCTCCATGAACTGGCCGAGGTAGAGCACGCCGATCTGCGTGCTCATGTAGGCGACCACGGCGAGGTCGTGCGAGATCAGCAGATAGGTCAGATTGAGTTCGGCCTGCACGTCCTTGAGCAGGTTCAGCACCTGCGCCTGGATCGAGACGTCGAGCGCCGACACAGGTTCGTCCAGCACCAGGATGCGCGGCTCCAGCGCTAGTGCGCGGGCGATCGCCACGCGTTGGCGCTGGCCGCCGCTGAGTTCGTTGGGCAGGCGCTCGGCATAGTCGGCGCGCAGGCCGACCAGTTCCAGCAGCTCGGCCACGCGTTGGGCGTAGGCATCGCTGTTGGCAAGCGCGGGGACAGCTCCGTCCGCGCCAGGATTGCCGGCGAGGCGGCTCCATTGTTTCCAGCGCTGGATGCGCAGCGGTTCGGCGATGATGTTGCCGATCTTCATGCGCGGATTGAGCGCACCGTAAGGGTCTTGCAACACCGGCTGCAGGGCGCGGTAACGCCAGGCATCCTCGCTCGCCGATGCCTGCGGGCCGAAACGATGGCCGTCGATGACGACCTGCCCCGAGGTCGGGCGCTCGGCGCCCATGATCAGTTTGGCGATGGTCGATTTGCCCGAGCCCGATTCGCCGACCAGGCCGAAGGTACCGCCCTGCTCGATCGTGAACGACACCCCCGCCACCGCCGCCAGCGTGGCCGGACGGGCGAGGAAATGACGGCGCACCTGATAATCCTTCTTCAGGTCGCTGACCTCGATATAAGCGCTTTCAGATGTTTTATTCATGCTGCGGTCTCGAGCGGATACCAGCACGCCACCTGATGCAGCCCATCGCCATCAGTGGCCGCCAGCGGCGGATACGATTCCCTGCACAACGCAGCCGCGCGGGTGCAGCGCGAAGCGAAACGGCAACCGCTGCCGTGCTGGCCGGCGGCCGGCGGCTGGCCCGGAATTTCCTGCAGGCGCGCCATGTCGGCGCTGATCTTCGGTGTGGCGTCGAGCAGGCCGCGTGTATAGGGATGCGCCGGCCTGGCGAAGATGCGCGCCACCGGACCTTGCTCGACGATGCGGCCGGCATACATGATCGCCACCTCGTCACAGAACTTGGATACCGTGTGCAGGTCGTGCGTGACGAGGATGATGGCGGTGCCGCGCTCGCGCTGGATTTCCTTGAGCAGGCGCAGGATCTGCTGGCGGATGGTGACGTCGAGCGCAGTGGTCGGCTCGTCGGCGATCAGCAGGTCGGGCTGGCAGGCGACGTTGATGGCGATCGAAATGCGCTGGCGCATGCCGCCGCTGAACTGGTGCGGATAAGCCGCCGCGCGTTGCGCCGGGGCGGGAATGTGCACGCGCTTCATGACGTCGATGGCGCGCTGCCAGCGGCTGCGCTTGCTGCGCTCGCCGTGATGGTATTTGAAGACTTCGCCGATCTGGTCGCCGATGCGGTAGAGCGGATTGAGCGAGGTCATCGGATCCTGCAGGATCATGCCGATCTGGCCGCCGCGGATCTTGCGCATCTCGTCGGCGGACTTGGTCGCCAGGTCTTCGCCCTTGAACAGCACCGAGCCGCCGGTGACTCGGCCGAATGCCGGCAACAGGTTGAGGATGGACAGACAGGTCATGCTCTTGCCCGAACCGGACTCGCCCACCAGCCCCAATGTCGCGCCTGCGCGCAGGCCGAAGCTGATGCCGTCGACCACCTTGACGCGACCGCCCGGTGTGGCGATGTCGGAGGTCAGGCCGCTGACCCTCAACACTTCCTTGCGCAAGACTTCGTGATTAGGGATATCCGCCGCGCCCATCAGTCGACCTCGCCAATCAGGCGCGTGCCTTCGCGCAAATGGTCACCCGCAAGGTTGGCGGCCAGCACAGTCAGCATCATCACGATGCCGGGCATGACCGAAGTCCACCACGCGTGTTCGAGCTGGCCGCGACCGTCGGAAATCATGGTGCCCCACGACGGATCGGGTGGCTGCACGCCGAGGCCGAGGAAACTCAGCGCCGCTTCCAGGATGATGATCAGGCCGATATCCAGCGTCAACAGCACCAGGAAGGTATTGCGTACGTTCGGCAGGATATGGCGCAAGGCCACGCGCAACGGCGAAGCCCCGGCCAGGCGCGCCAGCAAGACATAGTCGCGGTGCTTGATGCTGAGCGCTTCGGCGCGGATCACGCGGGCGAAGCGCGCCCAGTTGGCGATAGTGACAACGATGATGACGTTGGCGGTGTTGGGACCGATCACGCCGATCACCACCATCGCCAGGATCACCGGCGGCAAGGAATATTGAATGTCGGCCAGGCGCATCGTGACGCTGTCGATCCAGCCGCCGAAATAGGCCGACAGAATGCCAATCAGCGTGCCGCCGCAACCCGCCAGGAAGACAGCGCAGAACGCGATGAACAGCGACAGCCGGGCGCCGAACATGGTGCGGCTGAGCACGTCGCGGCCGAGCTGGTCGGTGCCGAACCAATGCGCCAGCGACGGCGCCTGCAAGGCGCTGCCGAGGTCGATGCCGTTGGGATCGTAGGCGGTCAGCCATGGCGCCAGCGCGGCCGAAACGATGACCACCGCCAGCACCGCCACCGACAGATGGAACTGCCAGTGCCGCGTCCAGCGCAACCAGGCGGGACGGGACGAGCGTACTGCCGGCACGGACGACTGCGGCAACGATGGAGCGTGCTGGATGATGGCGTCAGACATGGCTAATCCTCGGATCGATCAGGGCGTACAACAGGTCCACCGTGAAATTGATCACGATGAACAGCAGGGTGGAAACGATCACGGCGGCTTGCACCACGGTGAAGTCGAGCTGGTTGATGGATTCCACCATCAGGCTGCCGAAGCCGGGCCAGGAGAACACCGCTTCGATCGACACCGCGCCGCCGATCAGGATGCCGAACTGCGACGCCGCAAAAGTGATCACCGGCAGCGCCGCATTCTTGAGCGCGTGCTTGACCACCACCACGTGTTCCGGCACGCCCTTGATGCGCGCCATCTTGACGTACTCCGATTGCAGCACCGCGGTGAGGTTGGCCTGCGTCAGCCGGCACAAACCGGCGGCTGAATACCAGCCCAATGCGATCACCGGCAGCACCAGATGCTGCCAGCTGCCGTAGCCGCCGGTGGGCAGCCAACCGAGGCCGACCGAGAACAGGCGGATGAACAACAGCGCAAAGAAGAACGGCGGTGCGGCCTGGCCGAGCGCCGCAAATATTTTTGAGAACTGATCGGCGAAACCATCCTTCTTCACCGCCGCCGCAATGCCCAGCGGCACGCCCGTAAAAATTGCAAACGCCAGCGCGCTCAAGGTCAGCAGCAGGCTCGGACCGAGCCGGTCTTCGACGATGCTCAGCGCCGGCACGCCGAAGTGGAAGGAATTGCCGAAGTCGCCGCGCACGATGGTGGAGAGAAAGCGCGCATATTGCACCGGCACCGGATCGTTGAGGCCGAGCTGTTCGCGGAACAGCGCGCGGTCGGCTTCCGTTGCTTCCGGCGGCATCATCAGGTGAGCCGGGTCGCCGACCATTCTCACCATGACGAAGATCAGCACCGACATCAGCAGCAAGGTGACGAGGGCGGAGCCGATGCGGCGCAGCAGGAAAGCCGGCATGTTATTTCCAGCCTGCCGTGCGGAAGTTCAGGAAGCCGGAGCCCTTTTGCACATCCCACTGCACGCTCTTCTTCTTGGCGTAGATGTAGAAATACTCGGACAGGAAGAAGCCGGCGGCGTCGTCATGCAGGATCTGACCGACCTGCTCGAAGATCTCGCCGCGCTGCTGTGCGCCGGAGACGCTGTTGACCTTTTGCAGCAAGGCCTCGACTTCCGGATTGTTATAGTTGGACCAGGAGCCGTCCTTGGAGAACGCGCCGCCGACCGGATGGATCGGGTCATACAAGGCGTTGGTGAATTGCGACAGGGCCAGCGGACCGGAGGCATGGGTATTGTTCAGGCGCTGGAAGGCGGCGTAGGTCAGGCGATTGAGTTTGACCTTGACGCCGATCTGGCCCCAGTAGGCGGCGACGGTTTCCGACAATTCTTTCGGCAGGTCGCCCTGGATGTTCAGCGTGGTCTCGAAGCCGCTTGGATAGCCTGCCTTGGCCAGCAGTTCCCTGGCCTTCTTCGGATCGTAGGGATAGGCCTTGATCGACTTTTTCGCGCCGTACGGATAGTAGTTGGAGATGAAGGTGCCGAGCGGTTCGCCGACGCCGTGCAGCACGCTCTTGATGATGGCGTTGGTGTCGATCGCATAGCTCAGCGCCTGGCGCACTTCACGCTTGGAGAACGGCGAGGCCGGATCGTCGGTGTAGACACGGATGTACAGCGGCGAGGCTACCGGCGACGAAATCACGTCGAGGCCGGCTTCCTTCTTCAGGCGGTCGTAGTCGGGGAATGGCAACACCACGGCGACGTCGATCTCGCCGCGCAGGATGGCGTTGACGCGGCTGACCGGTTCGGTGATGGCCTTGAAGATCAGGGTCTTGATCTTCGGTTTTTCACCCCAGAAATCGTCGAAGCGCTCCAGCACCAGTTCGCTGCCGCCCGGTGCATAACGCTTGACCTTGTAGGGGCCGAGCGAGACCGGCGCCTGGGCGAAGGCATCCGGATTGGCCAGGCTGGCGAGGTAGTCGCCGGGCAAGATGTACAGGTAGCCGGCGACCTTGTTCTGGAAGGCGCCGTCCGGCACTTTCAGCTTGAAGGTGACAGTGTAAGGGTCCGGCGTCTCGATGCTGTCGACGATCGGTGCGAAGTAAGGGCGACGCGTGCTCTTGCTCTTGGGATCGAGGATGTGCTCGACCGAGGCCTTGACGTCCCTGGAGGTGAACTGCGTGCCGTTGTGGAACTTCACGCCCTTGCGCAGCTTGTAGGTGAACACCTTGGAGTCGGGTGAAATCGTCACGCTGGTCGCCAGGCGGGGCACGATCTTGCCCTCCAGGTCGAAGCCGTACAGCGTGTCGTATATTTGCCAGCCGTAGCGCAGCGAATCGCCGCTGATGGTGACCAGGCCGTCAAGGTTCTGGAACTCCTTTTCCACGCCGACCACCAGCGTGTCGCGATCGACCGCCGGCTTGTCGGTGGTGGCATGAACGACGCCGGACGCCAGCACCGATGCGGCGAGTACGCCGCCGGCCAGCAACGCCCTGATGACTTTGGAAAACACCATGCAAAAACTCCCTCGTGACGCGGTCGCGCCCTGTTTGTTGTAGACAAATAAATGAAAAGTGAACGACAGCCCGCACTGACGCAGGCGTCGCCGATGATCCGGAATTACTCGACGCTGTGCGCCGCCACCGGCTCGCCTTCGATGCTGACCGAGGGCTTGCCGTCAGGGCCGACCGGCACGTCGCCGACCAGCGTGATGCGGTACAGCTGGCGCTCGAACTCGGTCTCGTAGATGTCGACCGGCGCCAGGTGGGCGGTGGAACGGTTGTCCCAGAACGCCAGCGAACCTTCTTCCCATTTGAAGCGCACCGTGTATTCCGGACGCACCACGTGTTCGAACAGCAGCGCCAGCAACTGCTCACTCTCGCGCGGATGCAGGCCGACGATGTTCTTGAGGAAGGACGGGCTGACGTACAAGGCCTTCTCGCCGGTCTCGGGATGCACGCGCACCAGCGGATGGTGACTGACCAGCGGCGTGGCCGCGACCTTGCTGACGAATTCCTGCTTGGCCTTGTTGCCTTCCGGCGGCGTGAACTTGTGCTCGCCCTGCAAGGTGTCGACGAAGGCGCGCAAGGCCGGCGACAGGCCGTGGTAAGCGGCCACCAGGTTGGTCCACTGGGTGTCGCCGCCATAGGGCGGAATCACCACGCCGCGCAGGATGGAGGCGGCCGGCGGATTGATCGCGGCGGTGACATCGGTATGCCAGCCGGTCCACGGCCGCACCAGGCGTGCGCCGTCGAAGCGGCTCTTGAAACGATCGCGGCCGACCGAATAGACCTCCGGATAGCCGGGCTCGTAGCCGAACACCGGATGCCCCAGCGTGAGGTCGCCGAACTGCTTGCCGAAGGCGACGTGCTGGGCGTGGCTCAGGTGCTGGTCGCGGAAGAAGATCACTTTCCATTGCAGCAGCGCCGCGCGGATCTCGGCGATTTCTTCAGACGCCAGCGGACGAGCCAGGTCGACGCCGGAAATCTCTGCGCCGATGTGCACGGCCGATGGCTTGACGCTGATGCGTTGATAAGTCGGGATGGCGTTACGGGTGATCGCGTTCATCATTTCTCCATGCGTAGTTGCGCGCAGCAACGAAATATCGGAAGTCGTGGTCCATACTTTCAACGCAACGGATAACGCTCGCGATCTTCAGGTATGGAGAAGTGCATCCCTACAGTCCGGGTAGGATGCGATGGGGTGAAGGCGATTATAGGAAGCGAAAATCGTCCGAGTCCAAGAACGATTTCGTATAACTTTAGAAGGGATTGTTGCGTTTCCTCCGGTCAAGCAGAGGCGGCGCCAAAGCGAATATGGGTATGCGGTTTACGGCCTTCGCTTTGTTGTGGAATACGACGTTTCAGCAAGTTTTCTGCACATGAAAAAAGCGCGCCGGCGGAGAGCCGGAGCGCTTTCTTTACTGCGCGTTTTATCGCAGTTTTTACTGCGATGGCAAAGAGCTCATTCCTTCTCGCGCAAGCTGGCCGGCATCGCAAAGGTCAGCAGCAAGGCGCACAGCAGGGTCATGCCGCCGATCGCATACAACGCCGGCGTGGTGCTGCCGGTCAGGTCCTTGATGCGGCCGACCATGACCGGGCTGACGATGCCGCCGAGCTGGCCCAGCGTATTAATTAATGCTATGCCTGCTGCTGCGCCGGCGCCGGTGACCAGTTTGGGCGGCAGCGCCCAGAAGGCCGGGATGGCGGCCACCACGCCGGCGCCCATGACGCCCAGCGCGACGATCAGCAACACGGTCTGTTTTTCAAACACACCGGCGGCGAAGAAGCCGATGGTCGCCAGCACCAGCAAGCCGATCACGAAGCGGCGGCGTTCACCGCGTGCATCCGACAAGCGGCCGACGATGATCATCGCCGCTGCGCCGCAGATATAAGGCACTGCAGTGAGCAGGCCGATGATGGTCGGATTCTGCGTGCCGGCGGTGCGGATCAGATGCGGCGCCCAGAAGTTGAGGCCGTAGGAACCGACCTGGATCAGGAAGTACACCAGGCCCAGCATCAGGAAACCCGGCGTCCTGATGGCGCTGAGCAGCGAGTGGCCGCGCTCGTGCGCACTCGGACGCGTGACGTTGGCGGCGAGGATCTGCTGCTCGCGCTTGGTCAGCCAGCCGGCGTCTTCGATCTTGTCCTTGAGCTGCCACAACACCACCAGGCCAAGACCGATACATGGCAAGCCGCCCAGCATGAACAGCCAGTGCCAGCCGCGGATGCCGAAGGCGCCTTCCATGTGACCGAGGATCATGCCCGACACCGGCGCGCCGATCAGGCCGGCGAACGCCGACGCCAGGAACAGCATCGAAGTGATGCGGCCGCGATACGAGGCCGGGAACCACAGCGTCAGGTAGTACAGCACGCCGGGTGCGAAGCCCGCTTCCATCGCGCCGATCACAAAGCGCAGCGCGTAGAACTGCCATTCGCTGGAGACGAACACCATCGCCGCCGTCGCCAGTCCCCATGAAATCATGATGCGGGCGATCCAACGGCGCGCACCGACCTTGTAGAGGAACATGTTGCTCGGCACTTCGAACAAGACGTAGCCGACCACGAACAGACTGGCGCCGAGACCGTAGGCGGTGTCGCTCAGGCCGAGGTCGCCCTGCAGCTGGAATTTGGCGAAGCTGATGTTGATGCGATCGAAGAACGCGAACAAATAGCAGATCATGATCAGCGGCATGATGCGCCAGGCGGCCTTGCGCACGATGGCGACCAGGCTGTCGTCATGATTGAGCTCGTGCGGCGTGACTAGTTCTTGCGGGGCCGATGCCGACCCTGCTGCGGTGTTGGTATGCATGTTGTCTCCTGTGGGCGCGGCATGGAGAATGCCGCGCCGGTGGTTGATGGCGATGTGCTCTTGTGGTTGTTCTTCAGGCGGCCGCTTGCAGCGCGGCCGGTATCGGATGCAGGTCGCAGTTGCGTCCCGCCTTGGCGAGCTGGCCCGGCACTTCATGGCCCAGCAGCGCCGGCAATTTGCGCGACAGGGCCAGCAGTTGCGGCAGGTCGATGCCGGTCGCGATGCCGGTTTCGTCGCACAGGTTGACCAGGTCCTCGGTGCAGATGTTGCCCGAGGCGCCCGGCGCGAACGGACAGCCGCCGAGTCCGCCGAGCGCTGCATCGAAACGGCGCGCGCCGACTTCGTAGGCGGCCACGACGTTGACCAGTCCGAGCCCGCGCGTATTGTGGAAATGCAGCGTCAGCGCCGCCGCCGGCAACACCGCCAGCACGCGCCGCACGATGCGCGCGACCTGGCGCGGGTTGGCCATGCCGGTGGTGTCGGCCAGCGTGATGCCGTCGACGCCGAGCCGCAGATAGGCGTCGACGATGGCCAGCACGCGGTCTTCGTCGATGCTGCCTTCGAACGGACAGCCGAAGGCGGTGGCGATGGTCGCGTTCAGTGTGACATCCATGCCCGGCCGGCGCGCCAGCGCGACGATGTCGCCGAAGCCGGCCAGCGATGCTTCGCAACTCATGCGCATGTTGGCGCGGTTGTGGGTCTGGCTGGCCGACATGACCATGTTGAGTTCATCGGCGCCGGCCAGCAGCGCGCGCTCGGCGCCCTTGAGATTGGGAATCAGCGCGACATAGGTGACGCCGTCCTGGCGGGCGATGCGGCGGAACACTTCATCGCCGTCGCGCAGCGCCGGGATCGCCTTCGGCGATACGAACGAGCCCGCTTCGATGCGCGTGAAGCCGGCTTGCGACAGTCCGTCGATGAGCGCAATCTTGTCTTCGGTGGACACCCAGCTCGGCTCGATCTGCAAGCCGTCGCGCGGCGCCACTTCCTGCACGATCAGGCGGTTGGCATCGTTGTTTTTGACGGCGCTCATTGCACCACTCCTTCCTGTTGCAGGCGGCGGATTTCCGCCGCATCCAGTCCGAGGCCGGACAGCACCTCGACGGTGTGTTCACCGAGCGCAGGACCTTGCCAATGAATCTCGCCGGGCGTGTCGGACAATTTGGGCACGATGCCCGGCATCTTGACCTTGACGCCGCCGGGCAGCTGCGCCGACAGGATCATGTCGCGCGCCTGGTAATGCGGATCGGCGACGATGTCGGCGATGGAATAGATGCGGCCCGACGGCACGCCGGCCTGTTCCAGCACCGCCAGCACGTGTTCCATGCTGTGCAGGGAGGTCCAGCCGGCGATGGCGGCATCGAGTAGCGCGACTTGCCGCACGCGGCCGTCGTTGTGTTCGAAGGCCGGATCGTCGGCCAGGTCGGCGCGGCCGATGGCGTGCATCAGGCGCTTGAAGATCGGGTTGCTGTTGCCGGCGATGACGACGTAGCCGGCGTCGCGGGTCGGATACGTGTTCGACGGCGCAATACCGGGCAAGGCGCCACCGCTGCGTTCGCGCACGTGGCCGAGCAGGTCGTATTCGGGCACCAGGCTTTCCATCAGGTTGAACACGCTCTCGACCAGCGAGACGTCGACCACTTGGCCCAGGCCTTGTCCAGTCTTCACGCGCAGCAGCGACATCAGTGCGCCGATCACCGCATGCAGCGAGGCCAGCGAATCGCCCAGGCTGATGCCGGCGCGCGCCGGTACGCCGTCGGGTTCGCCGGTGGTGTAGCGGATGCCGCCCATGGCTTCGCCGATGGCGCCGAAACCGGGACGGTCTTTGTACGGGCCGGTCTGGCCGTAGCCGGAGATGCGCACCAGGGTCAGCTTGGGATTGATTTCCTGCAGTACGTCCCAGCCGAGGCCGAGGCTTTCCAGCGCGCCGGGCTTCATGTTTTCAATCAGCACGTCGGCATCGGCCGCGAGCTGTTTGATCAGCGCGATGCCTTGCGTCGACTTCAGGTTGACCGACAGCGATTTCTTGTTGCGCGATTGCAGGTACCACCACAGCGAGGTGCCCTCGTGCAGCTTGCGCCATTTGCGGATGGGATCCCCGTTGACGGGGGCTTCGATCTTGATCACGTCGGCGCCGAACTCGGCCATCACGCGCGCGGCGAACGGTGCGGCGATCAGGGTGCCGATCTCGATGACGCGTATTCCTTTGAGTGGTCCACTCATTACAGTCTCCTTCTTCCTTTTTTACAGGATAGGAATGACTGTCTCCGACGTCCAACCGCAAATCGGCAAGCAGCGTTCGCCAAACGCGAACGCTCGCTATTTTTTCTTTTTCTTTTCTTGTCCAGGCTTGCTCGCTGCACCGGCGCCGGCCCGGTCTTCCGCCGTGACCAGGTAATCGTACAGCGCACGCGACACCGGCGACAAACCCTTGAGGTCGCGCACCACGATCTTCAGCTCACGGCTGGCCCAGTCGTCGCTCAGCGGAATCGCGGTCAGGCCGAGCGAGCGTCCGATCGCTTCGTACACGCCGGAAGGAATCACACCCAGTCCCATGCCGGCCTGCGCCATGCGGCACACGGCGTCGAAGCCGGGCACATGGATGCGCATCTTGAGCGACTTGCCGCTACTGCGTGCGGCGAGGTGAGTGCGCGCGTTGATGGAACTGTCGGCATGCAGGCCGACGTGGTCGAAGTCGAGCGTGTCGGCGAAGGCGACCGTCTTGCCGCCGGCCAGCGCATGGTTGTCGCGCATCACCAGCACCAGCCGGTCGCGGCGATACAGGCCGGTTTGCAGGTCGTGGGTCTCGGTGTCGCCGGAACAGATGCCAAGATCGGCCCAGCCGTCCTGCACGCCCTTGACTACGCTGCCGCTGGGACGTTCTTCGAGGTCGAGCTTGACCTGCTCATGCAAGCGTGAAAACGCCATCAGGTCTTCCGGCAGGAACTCGACGATGGCCGACAGATTCGCGACCATGCGCACGTAGCCGCGCACACCCTGTGCATGTTCGGATAATTCGAGGCCGATGGTCTCGACGCTGAGCAGCACGCGGCGCGCATGCGTGAACAGCGTCTCGCCGGCCGGCGTCAGTTCCATGCCGCGCGCGTGGCGCACGAACAGGGCGACGCCGATGGCTTGTTCCAGTTCGACCAGGCGCTTGCTGGCGGCGGAGACCGCGATCGCCTCACGTGCGGCGGCCCGCGTGAGGGTGCCCTCTTCCTGCACCGAGACGAACAGGCGCAAGGTGGTGAGATCGAGGCGGCGTAGCAGGTTGCTGGTGAGCGTCATGGAGTTGCCGAGGGTCGCGGTGGATCGATATTTTCAGCGTGCAGTGTGCCACTACTCCGGCGCCTCTGCTCGAGTTGCATCATCCCTGCATCAGCGACGTGGCTCTTCGCCGTCCTTGCGGCCGGCCGCCTTGTCTTCATACATGCCCTGGTCGGCCAGCTTGATCAGTGTCTCGGCATCTTTCGCATCCTGCGGATAGAAGGACACGCCGACGGAAGCGCCCACGGTCATGCCGTCGGCGCCCTCGACATCCTGCAGGCACAGCAGCGGCGGCGCCAGCACGCCTTCGATTTTCTTGCGTACTTTGTCGGCGAAGGCAGCGTCGGCGACGCCCCAGAACACCAGCACGAATTCGTCGCCGCCGAAACGCGCCACCACGTCGTCGTCGCGCATGATGGAGCGCAGGCGCTGGCCGACTTCGATCAGCGTGAGGTCGCCATACTCATGGCCGAGCTTGTCGTTGATTGCCTTGAAGCGGTTCAGGTCGATGAACATCACCGTGAACTTGTCGAACAGCTCGGCGGCGCGACGGCCGCGCTTGTGGACAGCCGCGTCGAGGTAGCGCAGCACTGCCGCACGGCTGGTGACGCCGGTCAGCTTGTCGGTGCTGAGCTCGTTCTGCATTTCCATGAAGTTCTGCGCCAGCTGGCCGATCTCGTCGCGCCGCTCGATCTTCAGCGCGACGTTCATCTGGCCCTTGCCGATGCGCGCCGCCGCACGCGACAGCCGGCGCACGTCGCGCACCACCCACTGCACGATACTGAGGCCGAGCGCCAGTGCGATGGCCACCGCCAGCACCGCGATCACCACGGTCCAGCGCGCATTCTGGTCGAGCGTGTCGAGGAAGTCGCTGCGCGGCACCGCCACCACGGTCACCCAGGACAGGCCGGCGCCGTCGCGCACCCACGAATAGGCGGCGTAGGTCAGTTCGCCGTCCTGGCCGCTGAAGGTGAAGGTAGTGTCGGCGCCGCCCATGTTTTCGATCTCGGCGAGGTGCTTCTGCAGCGTGCCGTAGGCGTTGCGGATGATCAGGCTGCGGCTGTTCTCGGCGCGCAGGCGGCCGACCTTGCCTTGCTGTTCGGTATAGACGTTCTCGCCGTTGGAGGAGGCGATCAGATGGCCGTTGGATTCCATGATGAAGACTTCACCGTGGCGGCTGACATGCAAACCCCTGACGAAGTCATTGAGCGCCTTGAGCGAAACGTCGGTGGCTACCACGCCTTCAAACTGGCCGCTCTTCGACAGCACGCGGCGCGCGCGCGTGGCGACCAGGTCCTTGTCCCAGTAGTTGATGTAGATGTCGCTCCAGACGTCACGGTCGCTGTGCTGGGCGGCGACGTACCACGGCCGCGCGCGCGGATCGAAGTCGGTGGCGTCGTTCTTCGGCATGCTGAGCTGGCCGTCCACGCTGGTGAAACGGTAGGCGCTGCGATAGCCGACGGTGGCCCGCTTGACGCGCAGTTCTGCGTCGTCGAGCGCGTAGCGGAACAGGCCGACGAAGTCACCGCCGCGGTTACCGTAGAACACATAGTTATTGAGTTCCGGATGCAGGGAGGTCGAAATCCAGAAGCGCGAACGCAGGTTGTCGAGGTCGGTGTTGAGGTCGGTTGCCGCCGGCAAGCCGCGTGGAAAGGCCGATTCCAGCACCGAGGCGGCGCCGTCGATGTGGCGCTCGACGGTCAGCGCCACGCGATCGGCGGTCTGGTCGAGCAATTGCTCGGCCACCGACACCACCGCATGCCTCCCGGCAAGATAAGACAGGACGCCGACCAGCAGCGACACCAGCAGGATCAGTCCGATGAACGGCAACACCAACACCTTCGCCAGCGACGATGATGAGCGGAGTAGGTGGATCATGTGCCGTTCCTTGCTTTTTTGCCTGCTTGTTTTAATGTTTTCCGTCGCCGCGCAAGACGCGATGCGATGCGATCCGCTGCGGACGGTGTTCCCCTTGTTGCTTATCGGCTGCCGGGAGAGAAAATTGAAGCGACTGAGCGTGCTTTTTTTCAGCGGGCGGCATCAAGGACGTCTCGGGACATCATTCATGACTTGGCGCTATTGCGCAAGGTCCGTGCGCAGGATGTCGAGGAAGCAAGACCGAAGTGAGATGAAAGTGATACGGAAGCGCGACACATTGGCTGGGCGCAAGGCTGCGGCGACAGTTCGTTCCGGACCGAAGCATTCACGGTGCAGACGGCTCTACACTTGTCGCATCGCTTCTTTCCTGACTGGAGTACTCCGTGGCCATTCTCGCACCGACCGAAATCGGCATGTCCTGCATCAACATCGACGAACTGATCACGTTCTATGTGTCTGCGTTTTCGTTCTCGCTGGTCAACAAGATCGTGGCGCCCCCCGTGCCTGCCGGCGGCTCCCTCTTTTGCGACGCCGGCTATGCCGTTGCCAGGCTGCAGGCGCCGTTCGGCGAGCGGCTGAAATTACTTGCGCCGAGCAATCCGACGGTCCACGCGCCCCGATCCAGGGCCGCCACGAATATATTGCGGGAGCCCCGCGCGGCATTCCTGACATTCATCGTCGATGACATCGATGAAGCGTCGCAGCTCGCGCTCGAATGCGGCGCCGCATCCCTGGCTGCGCCTGTCAGGATCAGGCCCGACTTGCGCATTGCACTGCTCCAGGACCCGGAAGGAAATTACATCGAACTGGCGCAGTACGACGACATTTCACTGTACCGGCCGGATCTCGCGTCCGGCCCGGGACGTGTATCGTAGTATCCGACGTCATCTTCCGGGAATCCGACATGAATCCACTTGCCCAACCCCGCTTTGCCCGTGTCGCCGCCGCCATCGGCGACCCGACGCGGGCGCTCATGCTGTCGCGCTTGCTGGACGGCCGCTTCTACACGGCGAAAGAACTGGCCGACCACGCCGGCGTGACGGCGCCCACGGCGTCGCAACATCTGAAGCTGCTGGTGGACGAGCGGCTGGCAAGCGTACGCGCGCAAGGCCGGCATCGTTATTTCATGCTGGCCGACGGCAACGTGGCGCATGCGCTCGAAGCCCTGCTGCGCGTGGCCGATGGCAGCTTGCCGGAAAACACGCGCTGGCAAGCGCCGGCGATGCGCGGGCTGCGCCATGCGCGCAGTTGCTACGGCCATCTCGCCGGCGAGCTGGGTGTGCAGTTGTGCCGGAGCTTCGTCGAACGGGGCTGGGTCGCAAGCGCTGAAGGCGACGGCATGACTATCCGTTGACGCAGGCGGGCGTCGTTGGTCTGAAGGAACTCGGCCTGCCGGCGGAGCTGGTGGATGGTTTGCAAAGCAAACGCGCGCTGTACGGCTGCGTCGACTGGTCGGAGCGACGCGACCACTTTGCCGGCCCGCTGGCGGTGGCCTTGCTGGATGCGTTCATTGACCGCGGCTGGCTTCGGCGGGATGAAGCCAGCCGTGCCCTGACCGTCACCGCCAGCGGCAAGGCCGTGTTGATTCCTTCCCTGGCGGCTCGTTAAGTATTGCAAGAAAAAAATCGCGCTCTTGCGCGTCCGCCATCCGGCGGCTATATTACGCAGGTCGAAAAAGGCAGACTTGGTGTGGTCCAGCCCAGGTCCTTCTCTAAAAGAAGCTCTGTCCATGCCCGTGCATGAGTCCCACGACGAACATCGGCGCCATCCGGCGCTTTCTGTTCGTCTGTGCGGTTCTCAAGACAACGAACCGCTCCGGTCGAACGATCATCAGGGAGTCATTCATGCACGCGTCATCCGTTCCACCTGCTCCATCCGTTTCATCAGTTCCCCCCCTTCTCCCGATCCATGATGTCATCGTCGCCGGCGCCGGTCCTGTCGGCCTGTTCCTCGCCTGCGAATTGCGCCTTGCCGGCGTATCGGTGCTGGTGCTGGAGCAGGCCGGCAATCCGCAATCGCCGCTGAAGCAATTGCCCTTCGGCATGCGCGGCCTGTCCATTCCGACCGTCGAGGCCCTCCATCGGCGCGGCTTGCTGGACGCCGTCAAGGCGCCCTCGCCTGCGGCCAATGCGACAGCCTCCATGCCGCATTGGCTGCAACAGCCGCGGCGCGCCGGCGGCCACTTCGCCGGCATGCAGTTTTATCTCGATCAGGTCGATCACGCGAAGTGGCCCTATCACTTATCTGGTCCGGCCGATGCCGGCATCGCCACCGACATGCAACACATCGAAGCGGTTCTCGCCGCACGCGCTGACGCGGTGGGTGCGGAGATCATGCGCGGCGCCGGCGTGGATAGCGTCGAACAGTCGGATGAGCACGTGGACATTCACGCCGGCGCTCAGACTTTCCGTGCGCGCTGGCTGGTCGGATGCGACGGCGGACGCAGTACGGTGCGCAAGATCGGCGGCTTTGGATTTGCCGGCACCGAACCGGAGTTCACCGGCTACTCGGTCGAAGCCGAGATGGCCGATCCGCAATTGCTGCCGCCGGGTCGCCACTACACGCCCGCCGGCATGTTCACCTTCCAGCCGCCCGGTACCATCGCCATGGTCGACTTCGACGGCGGCGCTTTTCATCGCACGCAACCGGTCACGCGGGAACATGTGGAGTCGGTGTTGCGCCGCATCTCCGGCGTTGACGTCACGGTGACGGCATTGAGGCTCGCCGCGACCTGGACCGACCGCGCCTTCCAGGCTGCGACTTATCGCAAAGGCCGCGTGCTGCTGGCCGGTGACGCCGCACATGTCCACTCACCGCTGGGCGGTCAGGGACTCAACCTTGGGCTGGGCGATGCGATGAACCTCGGCTGGAAACTCGCGGCGACCATTCGCGGCGATGCGCCGGATGGCTTGCTCGACAGTTATGAGACAGAACGTCATCCGGTGGGTGCGCAAATACTCGATTGGTCGCGCGCGCAGGTCGGCCTCATGCGACCGGACGAAAGTTCGCGCGCGCTCGCCGCCGTGATCCGCGATCTGATCGCCACACGCGACGGCGCGACCTATTTCGCCGAACGGGTCTGGGGCTTGTCGTTGCGTTATGAACTCGGTGACAAGCATCCGCTGGTTGGTCGTAGCGCGCCGGATTTCATACTGGCCGACGGCAGCCGGCTCGGCGAGCATCTTCGCAACGGCAAAGGTTTGTTGCTGGATTTTGGCGCCGATGCTGCATTGCAAACAGCCATCCGCCGCTGGAACGAGCGCATCACGTATTGCGCGACGGACGCCGGCGACAAACTCGGCCTGAGCGCGTTGCTGGTGCGGCCGGACGGCATCGTCGCGTGGGCCGGCGACGGCGCTGCGGATCCGGAGGAAGTTGCTCAGGTTGCTGCACGGTGGTTTTGAAAGCGCCTGCGACCGCTCATCAACGTAAGGGCACATTGATTCCGAACAGGATCGACGAATAACGTCCCTGTCCGACATTCAGATTGCTGCTGTAGTCGACGACGAAGGACGTACCACCGGCCAGCAGCAGGCGCATGCCGATACCCGCGGTCCAGTTGCCGGTGAAGCTGTCGTCGGAGCGGATCACGTACGCCGGCCCTGACGATGCCAGGTCGGCATACGAAATCCCCGCTTCGCCTGCTCCGGAAAACTGCCGGCGGTATTCGACGCGGCCGCGCGGCGTCCACATGCCGACACGACTCAGGTATTGGCCTTCGGTGCGCAGGCCGAGCGTGCCGCTGCTGGTGCGCACGCTTTGCTTGAAGTAGGTCAGCGCGCTATTGCCGGCGGCAGTTTCGGTGTATTGCCCCAGCGTGGTCGAGGCCAGGTCGAGCTTGCCGTAAGGTGACCACATCCAGCTATTGCCGCGGAATTCATAGCCGCTCGATAGCGCGACGAACAGTTGATTGCCACCGCGCTGACCGGTGGCGAAGCTGCCGTCATCCGTCACATAACGGGTCGAGTCAAAGTTGAGCGCGCCGTAGCCGAGCATGCCGTCAACGAAGATGTTCGGCGTTGGCCGGAAGCTGCCGTACACCGTAGCCACCACGCTCTGTCCGACGCTCTTGCTGCCGTTCTCTCCGATGTCGCTGCGATCGCGGCTATAGCCGGTACCCACGCCGATGGTCAGCTGATCGCTCAGGCGATAGTCGGCGCCCATGCTGATGCCGTTGGTGGTGAAGCGGAAACCTTCCTGCTGGCCATTGGCGTTGCGCTGGCCGAAGTCGACCGTGCCGGCGATCCACAACGACAACTCCTGCTTGGCATTGCTAGAGGTCTTGTTCGGAAGTTCAGGCAAGGCGTCGAGATCCTTGCCGGCGCCGGCGAGCGGCGTCGTGCCGACCGGACTCGCCTGACTCAGCAGCGGCCAGCCCACTTTACGCATGCCCGCCTGCAACGGTGCTCCGACCACGCGATCGACTTCGTCCTCGTTCCATTGCGCCAGCAGCGGCTTGGCCGGTGCGACCGGCTGTGCAAACCCAAGACCGAAACTGGAGCGCGCCCAACCGTCGCCGTGCAGGCTTTCCAGACGACGACTGAAGTTGCCCAGCTGCGCCGTGGCGAAACGGCTGGCGGTCTGTCCATGCGCTGCGACCAGTCCTTTGACCTGCACATCGTTGGCGGCATTGGAGCGTGCGGCGACGGTGATGTTCACGATGATCGCTGCGGATGTGCCGAAGGCATTTGTCAGCGTATAGCTGAACTGCACGCTGCCGCTGAATCCTGCCGCTGCCGTATAGATGATGTCGGTACCGCTCACCACCGCGGTGCCTGATCCCGGTGCTGCGGCAATCGCGACAGCCGTGACCGGGCCGTTGGCGGCAGCCGCGCCGACATGTAGCGTGATGGCTTGCCCGGCTTGCACGGTAGCGGTTTGCGCCGCCGAAGTCGGCGCGCCCGGCGATGTCACGGTCACGCTCACCGTAGCCGGCGCAGACGTGCCGCCCGGTCCGGTGATGGTATAGGTGAAGCTGTCGGCGCCGACATAGTTGGCGGCAGGCGTATAAAGCACGTTCAGGCCATTGACGACGGCTGTGCCGTGCGCAGGTGCGCCTGCCGAAACCGAGGTGATGGACCCGCTATCGTTGACCGTCACCGGAATCGTCACCGCCTGATTCGCCTGCGTGTTGGCGCTGTCAGCCACTGCAACCGGAACGCCGGCGCTGACCGTCAGCGTGAAAGTCTGCATCTTGGGGATTGGTGTCGGCGTGCTGCTGTCGGTTGCCGATGCCGTCACGGAAAAGCTTCCCACCTGCGTCGGCGTGCCCGATATCGTCGCACTCGAAGGTGTTGTGGAGAAGGTCAATCCCGTCGGCAAGCCGGTTACGGTGATGGTGCTGTAGGGTGCAGCGCCACCGCTCCAGGTCAGCGTCTGGGTATAGCTCGCACCTTGCGTGGCAAACCATGCCGTAGATGGCGCAATCACGATCGTCGGCGCGCCGACAGTGACGGTGACGGTCGCCACGCCCGAGGTGCCGACTGCATTGGTCGCCGTATAGCTGAAGGCATCCGTGCCGCTATAGCCGGCGGTCGGGGTATAGGTAAATGTGTTGACGCCGCTGGGTGTTGCCGTGCCGTGCGCCGCCCCCGTGGTGATGTTCAGGGAAGTTGGGGTGCCACCGTTAATCGACGCTGGGATGCTGTTGTTGCTGCTGCCGTAGCCCACCGTTGCTCCGCTATTGGCGGTCACCGGTGCGCCCGCACCGACGGTGCCGATGAACGCTTGCGCGCCGGTGAAACTGTTGCTGTCGGTGGCGGTAAGCGTGAACGAATATGCGCCGGCGGTGGAAAGTATCCCGGTGATGGTGCCGGTAGCTGCGGCAAGGTTCAGTCCTGCCGGCAACACACCGCCGGTAACGGCGTATGTATACGGGGCAGTGCCGCCACTGGCGGTTGCCTGCAAAGTGGCGGCGAGGCCGCGCTGCAGATTGGCGGCTCCGATCGACACGGTAATCGTCGGCCCGACCGCATAGGCCGGATTAAACCAGCTCGCCGGCATCAGCAGCAGGAGAGCCGTCGTCAACGCGATGACACTTGGCCATGCAGCTTTTGCCACGATGCGTACACGCCGCCAAAGTGAGTTCGATGCCGAGGTCAATAGCGACGACGAAAGAAAGCGACGTGCGACGCGGTCGTTGCCGAGTCGAAACATGCATCCCCCCGGATGATCATTTTGGTTGCGGTTCATATTTTTATCTTGTGGGCAACAACGCAAATTACGCGCTGCATAGCCTCCACAGGCTATAGAGAAACCCCCATCCGGTATGTAGCCCAAACGCGCTACAACGCCGGTGGTTTTTGCCGGATAAGACGACGAAAAAACGATCAAAAGTCACGCCGTGGAGGGGCGTTTGAAACCGACCAGATTTGCATTGCCCCTTTTTTTTTGCGGGCAATACTACAGGGGCGCCCGCCGCCGCTTGATCGCCTGTCTCGCTATTTTGAAATTTTTAATTATCAATTGGACAAGCAGTGGATTTGCTTTGTTTGCGACGGCGGCCCTGCCAAACGACTTGCGCGAATGGAGCGCCGCAGTTACGTTATGGCCTGCTGCAAAAAACACTCAACAATGCCGACAAACATGCTCTGCCATCAACCCAGGAACGCATGCACCACGATGCCGGCGGCACTCACGCGCATACTGTGCGTAGTCTTGTACGTCGGGCTATGCATGCTGATTACAGGATGTGCCGAGGCGCCACGCAGGCAGGCGGACGCGATCGCGCAGTCGGCTGGTTTGCAGCATGAACAAGTAACCGCGGGATCGTTTGTGTTGACGGCGTATGTGCGCCTGTTGCGTACCGACTTGCCCGTCACCGTGTATATCGAAGGCGACGGCCTGGCCTGGCGTACGCGCATCCAGCCGTCGGACGACCCGACGCCGCACCGTGCACTGGGCCTGCGGCTGGCGGCGGCGGACCGCAGCGCCAACGTGGTGTATCTGGCGCGGCCGTGCCAGTTCACACCGATGAGCGACAACCCACAATGCGATGCCGCTTACTGGACCAGAAAACGTTTCGCGCCCGAAGTGGTGGCTGCGATGAATGACGCCGTCAGCCGCTACATGGAGCGCTTGCCAGGGCAGCGCGTCAACCTGGTCGGCTATTCGGGCGGCGGTGCAATTGCCGTGCTGCTTGCCGCCAGACGGCAGGATGTCGCGTCCTTGCGCACGGTGGCGGGCAACCTCGACCATGACGCGGTCAATCGCCTGCACCGCGTTTCGCTGATGCCGGACTCGCTCAATCCGATGGATGTTGCCGCCAAGGTCGCCGGCCTGCCGCAACGCCATTTCAGCGGCGCCGACGACAGCATCGTTCCGCCGGCCATCGTGCACAGCTTCGTCACCCACGTCGGCGCTTGCGCGCAAGAGCAAGTGGTCAGCGGCATGGCGCACGACGGAGACTGGGATGTGCGCTGGCCTCAATTGCTGGCGATCCAACCGCGCTGCAAATGAGAAAAACGCGGCGGCGGAACAACTGAGCGCGTCCGGCAACTTACTTGCCGCCGGTGACGTCCAGGAAGGTGCCGGTGATGAAGGACGCCTCGGCGCTTGCCAGCCACAGGATCGCGCGCGCGACTTCTTCGGGCTGGCCGCCTCTTCCCATCGGGATCGAATCCTTGACGCGATCCACCCGTCCCGGCTCGCCGCCGCTGGCATGCATCTCCGTATAGATGTGCCCGGGGCGAATGCAGTTGACGCGTATCCCCTCGCGCGCCACTTCCTTGGCGAAGCCCGTGGTGAAGGTCTCGAGGGCGCCCTTCGATGCAGCGTAGTCTACATATTCGTTGGGACTGCCGAGCCGGGCGGAGGCCGAGGAGATGTTGACGACGACGCCGCCGCTCCCGCCGTGACGCGTCGACATTCGCTTCACCGCCTGCTGCGCACAGAGGATGGGACCGATCGCGTTGACGGCGAAGATGCGCTGCATGCGCACGAATCCAAGATCTTCCAGCCGCGACTGCGGCGCCAGCATCGCGGCGTTGTTGACGAGTACGTCGATGCTGCCGAAGGTTCGGTCGATGGCGGCGAACAACTGTACGACCTGTTCAGGATCGGCACTGTCTGCACGCACCGCCAGTGCGCGACGTCCGAGCGCCTCGACATCGGCCACGACCGCGAGCGCGGCGGGCTCATTGGCGACGAAGCTGATGGCGACGTCATAACCTTGCGCGGCGGCGAGCCGAGCGGTCGCTGCGCCTACGCCGCGGCTTCCGCCCGTGATCAGAATCAGCGGCGCCTGTGAGTCGGCATGTGAGACCGTATCCATGTTAAGGACCTTTGTGTGGTGGTGAAAAAAACAGGCAGGCGTGCGCAGCAATGCGCCGTCAACCGATGATGATGGTGCCGGCGGCAATCACCGCACACGCCAGCATCTTGCGCACGGTGAGGGTCTCGCCGAGGAAGAAATAGCCGATCAGCGCGGCAAACAGCACGCTGGTTTCACGCAGCGCCGACACGGCGCCCATGGGTGCGCCGGACATGGCGTAGATGACGATGCCATATGCCAGCAGCGAGACCAGGCCGCCGACGAAGGCGGTGAGGAATCCCGGCCGCATGGTGAATAAACTGCCGGCATCGCGCAGGCCGATGTAGACCGCCGGCATCAGCACACCCCACAAGGCGCACATCCATGCCGTGTACGCCATCGGCGCGCCCGACAGGCGTACGCCGATGCCGTCCACCACGCTGTAGGCGGCAATGAAACAGCCGGTACCCAGCGCATACGGCAGGCTCGGCACGGCCAGCTTGCGGCCGTTGAAGGCCAGCGAAATGATGCCGCCGGCCACCAGTGCGATGCCAAGCAGGGCGCTCAGCGCCACCCGCTCGCCGGCAAAAGCCGATGCCGCGATGGTGATCAGCAGCGGGGAAGAGCCGCGTGAAATGGGATAGGTTTGTCCAAGGTCGCCGGCGCGATAGCTGCGCACGAGAAACAGGTTGTAGCCGACATGCAGCACCGCAGACAGCACCGCGTACATCCAGCTGGCCCTGGCCGGTGGTGCGAGGAACAAGGCGACAGCGCCGCTGGCAAGCGCCACCGCCAGACACATGATGGTCATCGACCACAGCCTGTCGGCGCCGCCTCGCAAGAGGGCGTTCCAGCTTGCGTGCAGGAGCGCCGCAAAAAGTATCAGTGCAATGATGTGAAAGGGCATGCGCCATACTAAGCAAACCGGCGCCCCGACTAAAGCGAAGTCTCTTCATTCAGGGATGAGCAATTCTTCATACCCCTCTGCACTCTTATCTGTAGCCCTGCTCGGCCCTGCCCGACTCCTCCAGCAGCCAGTTGCGGAAGCTGACGACGTGCGGCTGCGATTCGACGCCTTTGGGGCAGACGAAATAGTAGGCGACCGGAGAAGGAAACGGCAGGTCGAACAACCGCACCAGGCTGCCTTCCCCGAGCTCGGTCTCGACATGGCCGCTGCGCGCCAGCGCAACTCCCTGGCCTAGCAATGCCGCCTCGATGGTCATGTTGGTGTCGGCGAAGCGGACGTTTTCCTTGAGCGCAGAAATGCCCACGCCGATTTGCTGGAACCAGAACTCCCACTTCGGCACCAGGTCTGCGCCGTCTCGCGTCAACAGTGGATAGCGCAACAATTCGGCGGGCTCCTGCGGCATGCCGAAGCGTTTGAGCAGGTCGGGACTGGCGACCGGGAAGATCTGTTCCCTGAACATGAATTCCGAGTGCAGCGCCGGATAGTTGCCGGTGCCGAACCGAATCGCCACGTCCGGCTCCGCGCTGGAAAAGTTGATGGCCTTGTCGGTGGTTTCCAGCGTGACCAGGATTTCTGGATGTTGCTCGGCCAGGGCGGGCAATCGGGGCAGCAGCCATTTCAGCGCGAAGGAATAGGTGGTGCTGACCTTGAGCCGGACCCGGCCCTTCTGCTCGCGCAGGTCAGTGAGCGTCGCCTCCAGATTCATGAAGAACGCGCGCACGATCGGCGCCAGCGCTGCGCCGGCCGGTGTCAGCGTCAACGACTTCCCGCGCTGGAACAACTGCAGCCCCCAGATTTCCTCGAGATGCCTGAGCTGATGACTGACCGCGCTCTGGGTGACATGCAGCTCTTCCGAGGCGGAGGTGAAGGTAGCGTGGCGTGTCGCCACTTCAAAGGCGCGCAGGGTGGCGGTAGGCGGCAGGTCTCTCATCGTGTCGTTCCCGGCGGACAAGTCGCAAGCCGCTCTTCATGAATGGAAGCTCATGATAGAACATTCTGTACGTTCGCCGCAAAGGATCAGCCAGCGAGTCGCCCTGCCGGTAAATTCTTCATGGATTTCCGGCGCTTGTCGGCTACCATTCCCTCTTCGACGAACTGAAAGAAGAACCATGGGAATACTGGCTGAGGCGCTGCGCGAGATAGCGTCCGAGAAGCAAGCGGCGGAAGATGAATTGCGGCAGGCGCTGGAGGACTTTGACATGATCACCGCCAGGGCCGCGGACACGGTGAAGAACACGGTCGCAGCATTGAGAACTGAATTGCAGGCGGCGGGTTGGTGGGCCGGTGAAGTGTGCGAGGATGCCCAGAAGCCGGAATACCTGAGCCTGAGTTTCCACGTGCGGCGTCATGCGCACAATCCCGATTCCGTAGCGAATCCCGACTACTCCTATGCCGTCAGATTCGACGCGCTGGGTGGCGCCGTGCGGACGACCGATGACATCGATCCTTTGCTGGAGCCGGCGACATTTCGGGGCATCGCCAGACAGGATTTTGGCGTCGACCTGGAGCGGGATCTCAAGCTGTTCCTGAAAGCGATTCTTTACCGGCATCAGGAGAATCCGGCAGTGTGATGCCGGCGCTTATTGCTTGTCGAGCAATTTCTGGAAGAGATGCACGAGACTGGACTGTTGCTCGCCCAAGGGTGCAAAGAACTTGCGGTCGACCGCCTCGACGACAACCACCGCCTTGCGCGCAAGATCACGTCCTGCCTTGGACACCGAGATGACCTTGGCCCTGGTATCGGTAGGATGGGCCTCCCTCTCGAACAACCCATCTGCAAGCAAGGCCCTGATTACCTGAGAAGTCGTCATCGGATCGCTGCCTGTCAGCTGTGACAAGCGCATCTGCGTGAGCGGCTCGTCCGAACCAAACCATGTGGCGACTGCCAGCATCACAAATTGCGTATGCGTCAAACCCAGCGGCTGCAAGGCGGCGCGCTGTTCACGCTGCCACGTATTGGATATGCGCCAGAGCAAAAAACCCGGACTGTCTGAAGGTCCGTGATGGCTGGTCGGAAGCGGCTTGGTCTTTGACATTCATACCTCGGTGCTGTGAAATCAACGTGGATTGCCTGGCTCACTGGCTGCGCTGCGTTTCTGCCTGGGCCGCGAGTGCGCGCAAGACATCCGGAAAGTCTGCGGAAACACCGGCGCAAATATCTTCGGCGCCCTCCCCCTCGACATCGATCGTATACACAATCCGATGGGTCCCGTTCGGGAGCGGACGGATTTCATGCTTTACGCGCACCGCAACGTCGCCAAGCATGGTCTCGTCCGTGAACGAATTGGGCGCGCTGACTTCGATCAGTTGCGACCGGATGACTTCCTGATCAGGCAGCACCATCCTCATCCAGACGCCCTCGGCGAAGGGGCCGTCAAGCTCGCAAGAGTATACGCCCGCATTCCAGCTCTTCCAATCGGAAACGGCCTTGAAGAATTCCCAGATGGCGGCGGCCGATGCAATGGTGTCGTGATGATAGGAAGCAGTGGCGTGCGTGGTGACTGGCATGTTGAACTCCATTTAATAAGTAAACTTATTATAAGCATACATATTTAAATGATCAACCCTTTATTGCCGTCACTCGGGTCACCTGGAGATGTCGGCACGCGGCCGGCGCCGCACATCTCCGGGACGCCCCGGACGGCACTCGCGCATCCGCCTTACAATGTCTTCATCCATCAACGCCGCCCGACGACGGGCGCCATGCCATAAGGTATCGCCATGAATAATGCTTTGAAAATCGATTTCGTTTCCGACGTGGTATGCCCCTGGTGTGCGATCGGACTGGCTGGCCTCAATATCGCGCTCGAACGCCTCGGTCCGGAGACGCGCATCGACTTCGCCGTCCACCCCTTCGAGCTCAACCCCGGCATGCCCGCAGCCGGGCAGCCGCAACTGGAACACATCACCGAGAAATACGGCATCACCGCCGACCAGGCGCGCATCAACCGCGAACAGATCCGCGCCCGGGCGGCCACCGTCGGTTTCACCATGAACCGCGATGACGCCAGCCTCGTCTACAACACCTTCGACGCGCACCGCCTGCTCGCCTGGGCGAAAGAGAAGAATGCACAAGCGGCGCTCAAACTGGTCCTGCTCAAGGCCTATTTCACTGACGGCAAAAACATCGCAGACAGACACGTGCTGGCGGAACTCGCCACACAAGCCGGCCTGGATGGCGCCGAGGCAAGCGAAGTATTGGCGTCCGATCGATTCGCTCAGGAAGTGAGGCAAGAAGAAACGCTGTGGACCCAGCGCGGCATCCGCAGCGTGCCGGCCGTCATCGTGAATGACCGCTACCTGATTTCGGGAGGCCAGCCGCCGGAAGTATTTGAAGAGCAGCTTCGGGCTATTCTGGCAGGCGACAACGGAGAGTGATGGCGGCAAGGACTGTGCGCGCTTTGGCGCTGACCGGAGAGGTCGGGCGCCGGAAGCGACCGCCAGCGAGGAAGGAATCAAATCGACATGGTAGTTGTCGCAGCAATACCAGTCGGCAGCTGGCGCTTCTTTTGCATCAAGACCGCGAAGCGATCGCTCCTTGACTTTGAGTTACCCGGAACAAAGGGCTGCAATCGGCGAGTTGCGGACATAGAAGATTCCATTGATAACAAGCCGCATGCCAAAGCTGAGACTAAAATGAATCACACCTATATCCATCCGACCAAAGGTTGGGTTGGAAAGCTGCTGAACGCTTTACTTAACTCCGTCCGGCTAGCTAACGTTCGGCGGGCTTTCATGTCACGGCTACCGTTTCCCGTTCTTGAAAGTGACGTTGTTGATGTCGTCTACGCAAATTGGCTTGTAGACACCTCATTGGCAGCAGCCCTGGCGCCTCCAGGCGCACGTTTGTGGGACTGCAATGGTCGCACGCCGCTAACGATATTGACGTATCGTCATGGCCATTTCGGTCCCCGCGCGGCAGGACTCTTGCGTCGCCTTATGCCATCCCCGCTGCAAAGCAACTGGCGGCTTTATTTGGCGGAACCCCTTCTTGATGGGCCTCGGATACCAACAGTTGCATTCGTCAGTAATGTCATGAACAGTGCTATCCATGTCGTGGGAACGCGACTTTTCAGCGACGCGTTACCTTCTCACCTGCCGAACCGTTTTCTCTTCGAGGTGGGTGGAGACGAAGCGTGTGTTTGTATAGACCCTGGAGCCGGGAGCGCTCCAGGTCTCACGATGAGCCTAAGACGCCAGGGGGAGGCCTCTCTTCCCCTCGTTTGGCGGACGATGTTCGGTGACTGGAATGAGGCCGTCGGAAAACTGGCGTCTCAGGATGCTGCGGTAGTGGAGTTTCCGTCGGCCAACGCCGGGCAAACCAAAGTCGCCATTGCGGCCATTCGTTTGCCGATAGATATTCACTCTGTCGAACCCCTAAGTGCAAACCGGGAGGACGTTCAATGTGCCCTGCTGCAGTCCCTTAGACCTGATGCTGAGGGGCTGTTCTTCCTTTTGCCGCGGGTGAAATTTCTGGCTCTCTCCGAGAGACAATTGCTACCTCCAGACGTATAGCGCTTAGTCTGATAACTAACGTTCGCAATCGGCCAGGAGCGGCCGTCTGAATTCAGCATCTGGAGCTACGCATGAACTTGGAAGACATATTGGATGGCGATCTTCTCTCCATTAATTGGCAGGAAAATAAAACCTATGCAGCCTTAAAAATTATTACTACCGAAGGTAAGAAAGCTCGAATTGACGCCATAACATTAGACGGTATCGACGTGCAAATTTTCTTTCATCGCCTCGATTTCACAGCAGGCCGTAGTACTCATGACGGCCGACCATGTCTTGGCGAGATTGACGCAGTACTTTTCTCTCCTACCAGACTGACTATCGAAGGAGATTTTGGATGTTTTGAAGTGGTAGCGGGTCGCATTGAAATTGCGGCATGCGAAGCCTCTGACTAAAAGGCAGCAACCGGCCAGAAGCTGACATCCGGCATGCAAGAAAAACGCCCGCGTATTGCGGGCGTTTTTCCGTCTGGAGCGCCTGATTACAAGTCCGATGTAGAAATCATAAAAATCAATAACTTAGGTCATTTTTTGCTTCGCAATAAGGATTTATAGCCGGCCGCAAAGGCTTATTACATGCGGCTCAATTGCGAATTGCGAAGCGGAATTTTCAGTTCTTAATGCGAATACGGGGCGGTTCCTGATAAAGTTGCGCGACAAACTTAGGGCCAAGGTCCGCAATCGGCCAGTAGCGGCCATAGAAACACCACCTACAGAAGTAGCCGTCGCTTTATAAATGATACAAATTAATATTTTTAAATTTTGACTAGCGCGATGAATAACTCAATCTTTCCGTTGGCATATAGGTGGTTCCTTGCTAAAGGGCTTGAAAACTGGCAACCCTGGTATTTTTCCGATACGGACGCCACGATGAAAGCTCCTGCCGATTTTGATAAAAATAGAACTTTTGCGAAAGTATTTCTTGAAGAGACCGGTGCTGACTTCGACGTATACCTGTTCGCTCGGCGTCAAGACATGGACGACTTTGCATTCTTCGTCGTTCGCAACGGCGTCATTGAAGATAGAGTTGTGACCATCCATTTGTGTTTCTCAAAACGACTAGAATTTTCGACACCACTTCTCTATTCGAAGATGGAATCCCAGACATTCACGCAATGGATTCGCGAAATAGTCATTCTCGATGTGGAAGACTGGATCTGCGAAGAGGATATGTACGACTAAGGTGTAAGTAGAAGTCAGATTTCGTTAGTGCGGCCTTCTATAGGACAGACGTTGACTTTGGTGAAATTCGACGAAAAAGAAAAGATGGAAGTAAAGTATGACTAGTGATCGAAAAACGATGGAAGCACGTAGTAAGTTTCTCAGTTTAGTGCTTCGACATAAGCCAGACAAAATTGGTCTTAACCTAGATCACGAAGGCTGGGCAAACATGGATGAACTGATTCGATTGGCGAACGCCAGCGGCCAACCTATCGACCGCACAATGATTGAGACTATTGTTGCGAGCAGTGACAAGAAGCGTTTTGCGTTGAGTACTGATGGTCAGCGAATCCGGGCAAATCAGGGCCACTCTATTGAGGTTGCACTAGGACTGCCGCCCAGTGTGCCGCCAGACACGTTATTTCACGGAACAGCAAGCCGATTTTTGGAATCCATCTTCTCAGGCGGATTGCATCCTGGAAATCGGCAGCATGTCCATCTCTCCGTTGATTCGGCTGTTGCCGAGAAAGTCGGTAGCCGGCATGGGCATCCCGTCATCTTGCTGGTCGATGCAAAAGCAATGGCCGCACATGGTCATGTCTTTTATGTGTCGGACAACGGAGTTTGGCTAACGGAATCGGTACCCACCAACTACCTGAGTAAACTCACACAATGACCCTGAACAGGGTGACGGAAAAGTAACATCGGTTCCTTCGGTGTCCGTAATCGGCCATAAACAGTCTCTCGTAACTTACTAGAACAGGAAGTCATGTCAACACCGATTGTCGTTTTGCTTGATTCTTGGCCCACACCAGGCACTTCATCGGAAGTCGCTCTATTAGCAACCGATACAAAATTGTGTTTGCGATATCTCACCCAAAAAGATGAAATTGTCGTGATTCAATTTCCATTGGTTAATTCGTTCCGGTTTGGTTCTCCAAACGATGAGGCACTAGGTGGGCATCCACTTGCCCAGTTTGGGCTAAAGTTCTACAGCGTTCATCGCATTGATAATTCTCCCTGGCTTGCTGAACTTGAGCGACAGAACGCTGTGCATCCAAATCACAACAGAAGCAGATTTATGACAGGCCTAGTTCACTATGTCTTCACGTTCCAAGACTCGACCTTGGAGTGTGCCGTAAGGGAGGGGAAATTTTGGGCTCCAACTATAAAGATATTCTTGTCCGATGAAGAGGCAAAGTCAGAGTGGGCCGAGATTGTCACAACAATATTTTAATAAGGCTGCTTCCGGCCAGTTGCGGACTTCACTGCTTCAATAGGATTTTCTTATTTCAACGTATGAGGACCTCACATGGCAGGACCATCTTTTCGACCAGGCGAATATGAGAAATTAACCAAAAAGCAAAAAACCATCTACTGGATAGTCATTACTTGTGTATTTTCCTTTGTTTTATCTATCTGGCTCATAGGGCCATGGTGGCGTTAGTAGCTACTGAGCGTCCGCTTCCGGCCAGTTGCTGACATTGGGGAAACTCTTGGGATGCACGTACCAATGAATCGCGTAACTAAAAATACGGTTTTACGAATTTTTGCTTTGCCAGCGTGTGGTGGACTGGTTGTGCTGCTAGGCATATCGCTGCCGTATATTTTTTATACATCTGACTATTCACATATCTGGGGGATGTCCGCTCTATTCTTCATTGGAGCGTTCGTGAGTGCAATCGTTGGATTGCCATTGCTAGCGCTGGTGGAATGGCGGTTTCCGAAGAATAGGTTGCGATACGTCATAGGTGGAATTGCATGTTCTACCGGTATTTGGTTATTGCTTGACATGCCAATTTTCCCGAAAGACTGGAGCAAGTGGCATGACGCAAATTTCTTACTTCATTACGCTTGGCGGCGATTAATATTTTTCTCGAGCTTTGGGCTTGTGTCGGGAAGTTTATATACAGGAGTCGTCGCGTTGATAAATAAATATGTTCCAAAAAACAGGGATTTTTTATAAAAAGTGCGACTGAAAAAGCCGTCCTCCTAAAATGTACGGCTGCAATCGGCCAGAAGCCGACCTCAACACGAACTTCACGCTAGTCACGTGTGCCCGCGGCATCCATTGCAATCTCGATAGACCGCCGACAGATCGACCGCATTTCGTCCAATTCCTTGCTGTCATCAAATGACTCGTAAAAGGGGCCTTTGAACGAGAACAGGTGCCGACTCAGATCCTTGAGCACGTCCGCCATATCGGCCTCGCCCGCATTGCGGATTCTGGTCGCCGCCCACTTCGCGCTATCGCATTCTGCCGTGTCGATGCTGCGGATGTGGATTGCGTCGAGTGACGCCAATACATCGACAATGCGTTGTTTATCCATGCCAGAATTCCTTTCCGTGTCTCACGTCGCGAGCCGCCAGGATAGCGTAACGCAGGGGCTGAGCATAAGGACATCTTTCCGACGCGGCCTCGTGCTACGCAACCAAGTCCGAAGATGGCAATGCCGGCACTGCGGCTTTACTCAGCGCCTCCATTGCCTGTCGAGCCCTGCGAAGATTTTCAGTTCCCATCCGCTGGGCAAATTCAGCCTTCGCCGATTTATGCACGAAGCACAACATCCGGACATTAAATTTCAATACTACTTGGTAGGTATTTAAGAGATAGCTGTGGGTTCGCGAACGCATTGACATTTGTAGCCGGCCAGAAGCTGTTACGCCAAGAAATCTCATACCGCAGGAACTTCCTTTCTGTCAAAATGCGGCTGCACCAATGCGCCCACATCAACAAATAAAAAAGGGGGAATTCCATCCATGAAAGCTCCATCGCGTTTCTTCATTGTTTTTTTTGCATTTTTATTCCTTATCTTTGGCAACGCCAACGCCCTGGATCAAGCGACCGAATCCGAGCAAAAAGCTGCCGCACAGGAGGCTGAAAAGGTTCTCCAGCATGGTCCTGCTTCCATCGACATCCAGGATCAGGCAAAGCTTGCCCTGCCAGCCAAGACCGCATTCATACCTTCGGCGGCAGCAGCCCGCTATTTGCGTTCTCTCGGAAATCGTGTCGATGAAAAAGCATTGGTCGGCATCATTCTTCCTACCGACGCTGCAAGTTCATGGATGAGTGTGCTGACTGTGGAAAAAGGCGGCTACGTGCGCGACGACGATGCCAAGGATTGGAAGGCGGACGACATCCTGAGCAACCTTAAGGAGGGCACCGACACGGCCAATGCTGAGCGCAAGCAACACGGGATTCCCGAGATCGAAGTGACCGGTTGGGCAGAGGTACCCAAATATGATGCAGCTACACACAAATTGGTGTGGTCGGCCATCATCGGCAGCAAAGACAAGCACGATGCCCCTGCCGACCTCTCCGTAAATTACCGTACGTTGGCCTTGGGTCGCGAAGGCTATCTCTCGCTCACCATGGTGAGCCCACTGGATCTGCTGCAGCAATACAAGCCCACGGCACAACAGCTGCTCGCGGCGATCAGTTTCAATGACGGCAAGCGATACGCCGATTTCAACTCGTCCACCGACCATGTTGCCGAATACGGCCTTGCCGCGCTGGTTGCGGGCGTCGCGGTCAAAAAACTGGGCCTGCTAGCCGTCATCGCCGCGTTCGCCGCTAAGTTCTTCAAGGTGATCCTGTTGGCAGTAGTCGGATTTGGCGTAGCCTTCAAGAAGTTTTTTACCGGAAAGCCGAAGGCTGTTCCCCCGGTTGTATTTGCTGAGGACACGCCTGCTCCGGCAGCACCCGTTTTGCCGACACCCGAAGCGCCGACCACTCCAGCGTCGCAATCCAGGCAGACCGATCCGCACTGACCAGACATCATGATCAAACTGCTGGTGTTTGCCCTCTCCGGGCTCAAGCTCGGTAAACTGCTTGCGTCCGGCGGTTCAATGCTGCTGTCGCTATTAGCCTATACGTTGATCTTCGGCTGGCGCTATGCGCTGGGCTTCATCTGCATGCTGTTGATCCACGAATACGGCCATTATTGGGCAGCCCGTAATCGAGGGATGAACGTAGGATTGCCGACTTTCGTCCCATTCGTCGGTGCCTGGATAGAGATGAAGGACAAGCCTTTTAATGCCGAAACGGAAGCCTATGTTGGCATGGCCGGCCCACTTGCCGGCAGCATTGCGGCTCTGGTCTGCTATTTCGCGGCACGGCAGATGGACAGCTCGCTGCTGCTTGCAGTCTCATACAGTGGCTTCTTCCTCAACCTGTTCAATCTCATCCCATTGTCTCCCTTCGACGGCGGCCGTATTACTGCAGTGTTGTCGCCACGGATTTGGTTCGCTGGTGTTCCAGTATTGATAGGGCTGTTCATCTATCATCCCAGCCCTATGCTGATCCTGGCCGCAATACTGGCTTTGCCTCAACTCCGGTTGGCTTGGAATTACGACCCGAGTCACTCTGACAATGCGCGCTATTACGGGGTTTCGGCTGCAACCAAGCTCAACTACAGTGTCTGCTACCTGGCATTGATCGCATTTCTCGCCATGATGGCGCTTGGCGTGCATGACATGTTGGGCGCCGTGCGAGCCATTCACTCCTGATCGCGCGAACGACCGTCAATACGGTCAGCAGAAGTCCAGAGTCGGGCAGCAGCTGCCATGACGTACTTGATACGACAAGGCCTGATCCATCGACAACAAAAAAAGGACGTCGAAATGAAACGTTTAGCTTCGAAAGTACGTTATCTGCGGGCCCTGGCATTCGCTTTCGCACTGATGCCGACACTGGCGCAGGCGGCAAGCGCCAACGACCTCAACCTCGATGGCGTGAATTACCTTCATCGTTGGTCAAAGAACGGTCAGAACGAATTCACGCCGCCAGCCGAGAGCGACCTGAGCCGGTGGAACGACATGATCACCATCAATGTCATCGATAAGGTCTCCGATGGAGACAAATTAGCGGAGCTGGCCAACAGAATACTAAGCACCTATCAAGCCGCCGGAAAAGTCCTGCGAACCAATTCGGTCCCCCGTACCCAGATCCGCCCCGCTGAGCATTTCATCGGCGCGGTCCTAGGAAGCCAGGGGTTTCTCGAGGCCGTATTCGCACGCGTTGTACTGATGGATGGCACGGGTCTCATCATCGTGCATTCGCACCGCATCTATGGCCAGAAGGTGGGGCCGGAAATGGCCGACTGGTTGCGCAAGAACGGGCCGCGCAGCGAGCAGGTGTTGATGGATTGGAATGATATTCCGAGCCCGGTTGAATTGCGAAAACTACCTCAGAGCGCGCAGTAGCGCCGGAGAATCTCTCCTGACATGTAAATGTCGAGTTTGTTGCTGCTACAGTTCCGCAATGTCGGTTGTCGGCCAGAAGCAGACTTTCATGAAAAGAAAGAAGCCTGCATTTGCGGGATTTTTTGATACAGTTCGCGATGTCCTCAATTGGCTAAGGGTGGAAAGCCATGGACGAATATAAATCTCGTCTTTCAATTCATAATGTTTATAACCAATCAGAAAAGGAAATATTGTGGGCGCGACACTTATCAGTTTCTTACCGATGTTTATCGTACAGTTGATTTATGCAGTCTTTGTCGCGCAAATAGCGGCACGAACAAATAAGAACGTCCCTGTTTATGTCGTAGTCACTCTTATTCCCATTGTTGGTATGTTCTTCTTGATCTATGTGTTCTGGTCGACCATCTTGTCACTCCTTGATTCGGTAAATCAGTTAAAGCAGTCACTGACCACCAAGGGCGAGGGAATATAAACAAAACGTACATCTGAAGAAGCAAAAAGCCCGCAAGATGCGGGCTTTTTGCCGTTGATAGAAAATGGTTGGATACGCTTCGATAGCGAAGTCCGCAACCGGCCAGAAGCAGTCATAGCTCTTTTCATTATTCCTAAAGAAAAGAGCTATGGCCATGCGAGTGCCGCGAATCTTGAAGGCACTTAAGAACTGCGAGTATGCTCAGCCGAATTCAGCTGCGAGTACCGGAACTTTCCAGGCGATGATCTGGAACGAACCAGAGCACGGCAAGCACGACATAGATGACGGTACCGGTCAGAGGATCCCAGACCGACAAGGGAATGGCCAGCGCGTACAACAAGATCGAAGCAGAGTTCTTTACGCCTTTGCCGATGGCTTTCGCCAGCCGGGAGTCGCCCCCCTCCGCTGCAATCAACGTACGCCGCAACACCAGGAACGCTATCGAGCACATCAGCAGCACGGCGCCGTACGAGGCTACGGGCACAGGATCGCGATGATGTTCGGCGACCCAATTGGTGACGAAAGGAATCAGTGACAGCCAGAACAACAAATGCAGGTTAGCCCACAGAATGCGACTGTTGACGCGGCTGACCAGTTGCAGAAGATGATGGTGATTGACCCAGTAGATGCCGACATACGTGAAGCTCAGCGCGTAGCTGAGCAACTGTGGAACCAGTTTGAGCAACTCGGCCAAACTCGCGCCGTCCGGCATCTTGAGGCCCAGCACCATGATCGTGATTGCGATGGCGATAACGCCGTCGCTGAATGCTTCCAGTCGCGCTTTATTCATGGGCCTACAGCATCCATGGAAACGTGTCTGGCGTCAATCCTGTCGAGCACGATCAAGCCCCGCAAGACAGGATAGGCATCGTCAACACCGTAAAGTCCCAAGCGTGGCACCACAATCGGCCAGAAGCTGACTGTGTAGAATCTATGATCCGGTACGAAAACGCTTTTAGGCAAATGCGAAGTTATGCAGAAAAACGAATTTGAAGAGATTTTTGACGAGATAGTCACCCATCCGTTAAAAGCCCTCGGATTCCAAAAGAAAGGGGCGCGACTGCTAAGCGATGACGGGATGGTCCAGATTGCTTGGGTACGCGGTGGGGGACGGCTTGCCAGCGGTGGAGCGATGGCTCATCTTGCCTGTTTTCGCCACTCGTTTCTGCGAGACAAATCCGAAACTGTTCCCGCTGTGGCTCCCAGTGAACCCGGGGAATATCCATGGGTATTCGATTGCGAGGCGTTGCTGAACACTAATCCGCATGATTGGACTTTTGATCCATCAAGATTGATGTCTCTTCCCTATGGGCGACTAGACTTCTCAACGCTGTCTACGGCAGATGTAGTCAGTGCATTGAGTGAGAGACGAACTGCGTTTGCTAAATATGTCAGTTGGGCTCGCGCTTTATCCTTGAAGGAGGCGCACGAGCAGATCGCCTACTATGTTGAGAGATTTTGGGTGGCCAGGCTATGGGATCAGGACTATCGTTCGTTCACAGCCTCTCCCCATCCCGTTTGAATCTTATTCACCGAAGTCCGCAATCGGCCAGGAACGGCCATAACTCTTGTCATTATTCATAATGAAAATCACAACAGCCATGCGAGTACATCGAATCTTGAAGGCACTTAAGAACTACGAGCATGCACAGCCCCAAGTCGATGAGTTGACATGTCCGTCCAGGATATCGAACTTAGGAGCATTGCTTGGTTACTATCGAAATTCCAACATTGAAGAAGATGTGGTTGCCATATTCGACCAAGGACTGACCTGGAATGACAACGGCAATTTAATAGTATTGCGATTCATCGATGTTATTGATGTAGAACTAACCGATGGAAAGAATAGTGAAAGTCTCTTGCTGAAGATGAAGGGCTCCCAAACAGTTGACTTACCGATCAAAGGGCGTCATGAACGTTGTTATGATTCATTGGAGGTGCTGAGGTTTTTGAGGCGAGTTATGACGGACGCGAAACACCAAAATCCGCTGTGTATTCAATAATTCATTTTTTTGAGCGTGCGTCCGCCACCGGCCAGAAGTCGGCATTGGTGAAAAAGGAAGCCCATTCGTGATTGCAAAAGAAAACGCACCTATAGGATGGATTTTCCTGATGTCGGAATTGGAAGATGCAAAAGAACATCTGTCCACGTTGATCGAGGATATGCGTCAGGATCCTGAATATGATGAAGCTAATCTACGGATTGATCTTGGACACGTCTTTTCCCATCTCAATAGAGCATGGCATCGTCGTGACATTCGCGAAGACTTAAGTGAGGTGGAATGGGAAAAAGCGAGCCAGTTTCCTGCGGATCTTGAACCGTTATAAATGGTCGACTGCCGCCGGCGCAGCCTGAATAGGGAGGCCGACGTCCGCAACCAGCTCGTAGCGTACTTGTCATTGCGAATCTTTCAGCACTGCAGAAAATCAGCAGCACCGATAATATTCAATCGTTGAGAAGATCCCAAATAGTTTTAATAAGGCGGAATATGAGAAAACTTCGGTTAGCCGGAGCATTTATTGCAACTCTTCTGCTCTGCAACTGCGCAGCCTTTGACGTTGCGGCAACTTCGAACCCATGGAAAAAACTGGACGACGCCCATGATCTTTTTGTTAGGCAGAATCGACCAATTCCGGCAGAACGTCTAATTCAGGAGGCGATGTCTGTCTTTAAGGAAAAAGATGACGTTCATGGACTCGGGAATACGTATCGAGAATATGCCCTTCTGTTGGAGTCCGTAGCGGTAGTCAAGTGGGAAAAAATATATAGACGTGATGGCTTCCTCGATAAATCCGTGACTTACGACAACCGTCTGGAGAAAACGAAGGAGTTTTATGAGATATCGCTCAACTATTTCCTTCGCGCAGAGGTCCTTCTTCAAGAAGCAAAGAAATTTGACTCCTTGACGAATGTCTACTACCTCATGTCTGATGTGCATGTCGCTCTGGGCGATCGAAAAGCGGCATGCAGCGATCTGGATCATACCGTCGAGGCATATAGAGAAAACATGCGGCTTAATCCTTCTGCCAAACCGTATGGCTCAGTGATCGAATCTGTCAACTCTCAGAAACGCGCGAATGCATGCCCATGAAGATTTTACGGGTTTCTTCAATGGTTTCTTCCAAGGATTATTTTTAACGACAGCATCGTTCATGCAATCAAGATAAGGTCCATAGAGATGTCCGCAATCGACCAGAAGGGGAAATTAAAACAAGCTCTACTATAGTCAGCAATAACGTTCTTCACTAACAAATGCACATGGCGCATTACAAGAATCAAAATGGGGAAGGTCTATGTGGGGAAAAATCAAAGACGTCTTTAGGCGTTCAACGAAAGAACCATTATTTACGCGAACACACGGTAGCGATACCGAGATGCAAGTCGCTTATCAATCGGCTGCAGCGACATTTGACCGACTTGATTCATTCGTGCGTGATGGCAAAGCCTCCGTATGTTGCGTGAAACTTCGTCTCAGAGATCCTGTGGCATCTGAGAAACTTGGAGAGGAGCGATTCCTCTTCCTTTGGGTAAATATTGCCGAAACTGATCCAGACGAAGCGGATGCGTTTTTGGGACTCATCTTCGAAGCACCGGCTGAACTCCATACCTGGTATCCGCCCGGAAAATACGTGCATTGCCGACGTGCAGACGTCTATGATTGGTTTGCGAACGATCAAGGCAAGCTATATGGTGGCTTCACACTGCGTGTTCAACGAAGCCGCCTGCCCGACAATCAACGGCAGTTATTTGACGAGCATACTGGCGTTCGGCAATGGATGGAGCATTAGACATAGTGAACTTTGTCTGCAACCGGCCAGACGCAGACATCGCCAAAGCGTGTCAGGAAATCAGCGTTCCTTGATGGAAGACGATTTTCCATTTTCCATCAGTATTTCTCCACAGCGTCGTTCTTCGTGTACGCCGGCCGGACTGCTGCAGTAAGTAGGTGAGTTGGTAGAGATCGTCAGCCAACTGCCGGATGTGAAACTCCCTGCAGGAAAAGTCTCCTTCCTCCTGCGTTTCGTATCGCTCCAACAATGTTTCGATGACGAAGTTACGGTCGTAGATATCGCCGCTTGCGCCGATTTCCCAAAAATCGTCGGCAGTCATGTCGAGCAATGCCTCACGCCCTGTCCCGAACTCCCTTCGATGAAAAATGGGTTCTCGGGCGATAAGTTCGGCAAGCACGGCGTCAAGTCCGGATGTCGGCATTCGCTTCCCTTCAACGTGATCGATGATTATCTGACTGGATCAGTATGCTGAACATGATTGCGACAAACAAGGAAGAACATGCAGATGTCCATAGTCGGCCGTTAGCGAACAACTTCAGGAGCGAATGCGTTCGCCCTATTGCGGTCTTGCCGTCCCGGCAGATTCAATGCCCGCCAGGATCAGATCAATTCCCACCAGGAAGTCAGCGCGATCGTCGTGGACACGCATTTGCGTAGCGATACTGCGTGTGAACGGATAGCGATCGGGGTCGAGCTGCAACCAGGCGTCTGCCACCGTACTCAGGAATTCATCTCTCTCCGCTTCTCGCGCCCGCGCCGCTTGCGCATTGGCGGCATTCTGCCCGCCTACTCCGAGGACGTAGTTCAACAGCACTGACACGGTGACCCAGTGTTTGTCGGGTGCCACGCCAAGCGCGTGCACTTGTTGCCCGATACGCTCCAGCACGCTCACCATGGTCGACTTTCCAGCGGCCCACGCCAGCGCGGAACCGATCCACGGATGCGCATCCATCGCATCGAACATCATCAGCGCTAAGGCGCGAATCGCCGCTTTCGGCGGCATGTCCTTCGCCTGTGAATTCACACCAGGTCCAATCACCGCGCTGCAGGCGGCTTCGAGCAGATCATTCTTGTTGGCGACGTGTCCGTAGATGGCTCCCGGACCTGTGGCTAGGCGCTCGGACAGGTTGCGGAAGGTCAAACCTGGCTCGCCGCCGCTATCGAGCAGTTCGATTGCGGCTTCGATGATCTGCTCCCGCGACAAGGATTCATCACGTCGTGGACGACGCTGCATTTTTTTTACCATGCGACATCTTGACATAAATGGAATGCCATTCCAATATATTGGAACATCGTTCCAAACTTAACAGCCACTTCCCGGAAAATCCATATGAATACCTCAATCACCATCATCGGGGCCGGGCTCGGCGGCCTCACACTGGCTCGTGTCCTGCACCTGCACGGCATTACGTCGATCGTCTACGAAACGGAACCCTCGGCCGAATCGCGCGCTCAGGGCGGCATGCTCGACATCCATGATTACAATGGGCAGCTGGCGCTGCAAGACGCCGGCCTGCTCACGCAGTTCCAGGAACTGATCCTGGAGGGACGGCAGGCGATGCGGGTTTTAAGTCCCGACGGCAGCCTGCTGTTCGAGAATCCGGATGACGGCAACGGCGGCCGTCCCGAGGTGCAACGCGGTGAGCTCAGGCAGATGCTGCTCGATTCCTTGCCGGCCGGGACAGTACGGTGGGGGTACAAAGTCGCCGGTGTGCGCTCGTTGGGAGACGGCCGCCATGAAGTCAGCTTTGCCAATGGCGGAACGGTCATCACGCATTTTCTGGTCGGCGCCGATGGCGCCTGGTCAAAGGTGCGTCCGCTGCTCTCCACCGTCACGCCCCGGTATTCCGGGATGTCGTACGTGGAGACGTTTCTGTTCGATGCGGGCGTTCGCCACCCGGCCAGCGCGGTAGCGGTCGGCACCGGGCAAATGGGCGCCCCCGTTCAAGGCAAGGCGATCATGGCGCATCGTGAGCGCCATGACACGCTGCACACTTATGCCATGCTGGCCAAGCCGCTGGAGTGGTTTGCCGATATCGACTTCACGGACAAGGCGAAGGCAAGCGCGCGTATTGCAGATCAGTTCGCGGGCTGGGCGCCTGAACTCACTGCACTGATCACCGACAGCGACACGGTCCCGCTATGGCGTCCGCTTCACGCTCTGCCAAACGAACACCGCTGGCAACGGGTGCCGGGAGTAAGCCTGATCGGCGACGCCGCCCACCTCAGCATCCCCAACGGCGAGGGAGCCAACCTGGCGCTGTACGACGGCGCCGAACTTGCCAAGGCCATCGCCTTGCATGCCGATGACCTGGAAACCGCTCTTCATCAATTTGAGCAAGCCATGTTCGAGCGCAGCGCCAAGGTCGCGGCGGAAGGTGAAAAATTCTATGAACTGCTTGCCGGAGAAGATCCTGCATGGGGGATGATCGACATGTTCCAGGAGCCGGACGCCAATCACCTTGAAGCGTAGGCAATGCTATGATCGACGCAGCCCCTATCGGCTATCCGCGCAACCTGCGACAACTAAAAAAACGGAGACTCCATGCGTCAAAAAAACACCCTCATCGCGTTTGCCATCGTCGGCGCATTTGCGGCCGGCATTGCAGCATCGCCACTGCTGCAACATCTGGTTCCGGCTGCCCACGCGCAGCAAGCGCCGCTGGTGGCGACCGTGATCGACCTGAATGCCATCAACCACGCCGCGCTGCCCGCCACACCTTATCCTGAGTTGCGCTCGAAAACTCTGGTCAACACGGACAACGCCACCATCAATCTGCAGTCGGGCAACGTCGACAAGCACATCCATTCCAAGACCGATGAGATCCAGTACATCGTCGAAGGCACCGGATCCATGTGGCTGGGCGGAGAACTCAAGGAGTTCAAACCCGGCAGCCTGATCATCATCCCCAAAGGCACGCCGCACGCCGGCGCCGTGGTGACGGCCGGCCCGGTCAAGGCGATTGCGATCAAGATCCCGCCGCAGGCCAAGGACGACATCACCTTCGTGCATTAATGTTGACGCTTGTCCGTCCCGCGCTTGCACTGCGGACAAGCGCATCACCCACGCAACACTCCCAGCAACATCAACATAAGGATTCCCGCATGAGCGCATTGTCCCGCGAGATCAAGGTGACCCTGACTTGCAAAACGCTGCCGTCTCTCGACGAGCCGGCTGACGTCGGACTGCAGGATAAAGATCAGAACGTGTACGCCGGCAACCGCAAACGCGACGGCGCGATGGCGTTCGAGTGCGTGGTTCTGGTGAAGGACAAGGGAAACGGCAATATCGACTTCGCCGGCCCCTTTGTCCACGGCACGGCTGCGGCGCGCTTCATTTACCTGAGCTGGAAACGCGCCGCCCCCGCCACCGCAGCGTTGTGGGTGCAACGCGTGAAAATACCGCTGGCCTTCACGGCTGCCGATCTGGGCGACGCCACGGCAATCCGCGCGGACATTACCGGGCGTCGACCGCATGCTTCCGAGGCGATTGCATGGACCATGTCTTAGTCACACTGAATGAGGACCACCCCCTCCTTGCCGACCCACAGCCATCTGCTGCGCTTCGGCGAGCCGGTGCAACCGGCTCGTCATGGATGATCCTCAGACAGGAAGCTGGTTGCGCCGGCGCAGTTCCCGTATCACGCCGCTGTGATCGAGATCGCCGTCGCCGTTGTCGAGCATGTCGGCGAACAGCCGGTCAGCCTTGTTGAGCATCGGCAGATCCAGTCCGACGCTGGCGGCGAAACGAATCGCCGTGTTGGTGTCCTTGACCTGATAACGCGCCGGACCGCCCGGCGCAAAATCGCCGCTGATCATGCGCAGCGCGTGCTGGCGCAATATGGTCGAGTCGGCAAAGCCGCCCAGCAACGCCTCGCGTACTTTTGCCGGATCTGCGCCGCCACGCTCAGCCAGCAATAGCGCTTCCGCCACGCTGGCAATATTGTTGGCGACCATCATCTGATTGACCAGCTTGGCCAATTCGCCTGATCCGGCCGGACCGACGTGCGTCGGCCGTCCCATTTTTTCCAGCAGCGGCAATGCTTGCTGGTAGGCTTGCGCCGTACCGCCGGCCATGATCGCCAGGCTGGCTTCGATCGCACCTTTTTCACCGCCCGAGACGGGAGCGTCGACATACGCCACGCCGCGCGCGGCGGCCTGTTGCGCCTGATGGCGGGCGGTCTCGACCGGAATCGAACTCATGACGAGCAGCAAGGAGCCCGCGCGCATGCCGGCGATCAGACCTTGTTCACCCAGCAGCAATGCATCGCAACTGGGGCCTGAACTGAGCATGCAGACCAACGCGTCCGCGTCACGGATGACATCCGCGGCCTCGGCAACCACCTCGGCGCCGAACGCGGAGAGCCGCTGCGCCTTGTCCGGCGTACGATTCCATGCCTGTACCCGATAGCCCGCTTGCGCCAGATGACGCGCCATCGGAAAGCCCATGATGCCGGTGCCGATGAAACCGATGGTCTTGATTTTTGCGGGTGCCGTCATGTCGCATCTCCGCTACCGGCGCTGCCAAACCGCACCGGCAATTCACTCTCGATGCAGGCCGGAAATCCTGCTCTGAAACGTGCCAGGTGCGGCGTCTCCAGATGCAGATCAAATGCGTCGCGGTCGTCATACACTTCATAAAAAAGTACACGCGTCGAACCGGGAAAGCTCACTACGTCGAACTGGCGACACCCCGCTTCGTCGGCCACCGAATGCTGTGCATCGTCATGCGCCAGCGCGAGAAAGTCCGCCATGGCGGCGGACTTGACCTCGAACTCGGCAATGACGACAAATGCTGTTGCATTTGCCATGCGCGACTCCTAGCGCAGCAGGATGCTGCCGCCCGGATTGGCGCGGGCGTGCCGCTCCATTTCCTGACGCAGCTTCACGACGTCCAGATCGCTGGACAACTCGACGTCTTCAAAGCGGACCACAGTGTCTTTCTTGACCGGGCGCTTGAGCTTGACGTTATGCGCCAGGCCGATCGGCAGCGCACCCAGCGCCAGGCTTTTCGCTGCCGGAATCGCATTGGCCCACACGGCGTAGCCGCCTTCGCCGTCCAGCATCTCGCCGGCCTGCAAGTCGCGCTTGGCGGTGGCGACCGCATCGCCGCGGAATTCCTTCGAGCAGCCGGTGGACTCGCCGCGCAGCACCGCCGACAACACGCTGATGCTGGTCTCCAGTCCGATCATGTGGAACGGCCGCCACATCGATCCGTACCAGCCCGACTTGTCGACCAGCAGGCCGTATTGCTTGAAGCAGGCGCGTGCATATTCGGTCGGCGCCTTGAAGGTGACGAAGACGCCGTAGCGGATATTGTTGAAGACTTCGCGGCCATCCGGCTCCTGGCTGGCCGCAATGTCCACCAAGCCCGCGCGCGCGAGTCGGCCGCCGTCGGCGGCGGGACGGAACACGCTGGCCAGATCATGCAGGCCGGTCGGCGGGAACGCCAGGCCGTCGTCCGGACAATCGAGGCCGGTGCCGTTGGCGACTGCCGCCATTTCGATCGCGGCCTTGGTGCCGTCAGTGAAGGAGTTGTACATCTTGGGATTGAAATCGCCCTTGGCGACTTCTTCGTCGGTCCAGCCAAAGAATCCCCACACGGTGTCCGGTGTCGAGTAGCGGTAGCGCGGCTCGTAGTTCATGCCCTTGCCGGCCGAGACCAGCTCGAAGCCGCAGGAGCGCGCCCAGTCGACCAGCTCGCAGATGATGGCCGGCTGGTCGCCGTAGGCCATGCTGTAGACCAGACCCTTGGCTTTGGCGCGCGCCGCCAGCAAGGGACCGCACATGGCGTCGGCTTCGACGTTGACCATCACCACGTGCTTGCCGCCATCGATCGCAGACAAGGCATGGCGCACGCCGGCGATCGGATGGCCGGTGGCTTCGATGATGCATTCGATTTCCTGGCAATCGGCCAGTGCGGCGGCATTGTCGAGCACGCAGGTGGTGCCGTTCTTGACGGCGTCGCCGAGCGTTTTGGCCTGATATCGATCCTTCTCCCAGCCCACCCGCTCCAGCGCGGCATGGGCTTTTTCCACATTCAGATCGGCCACGCCGACGATGTGCATGCCTTCGATCAGCCGGGCCTGCGCCAATACCATGGAGCCGAATTTACCGGCGCCGACCAGGCCGACGCGCACCGGGCGGCCGGCCGCCGCGCGTTCGCGCAGCAAGCTGTACAGATTCATTGTTAATCCTCGTCAATAACAGAAGGCATCGCCCGTGTCTCCCGCGTTCTCGGCTTGGGGTGCGATACCTGAAAGCGTGAAATTGCCGCTATGCCTTGTACCACCACGCGGAAAACCGACGCCGCGGGACAAGCCAACCGACAGACTTTTACGCATCGGACGAACTGCTTCTCGTGCAGCTTGGACTTCGCCCGACTCGTGCAAAAAAGTTTACTCAGCGCATCCTGTTAAAACAATTAACATTTACGAGAGAAATACTTAGTTTTTCTAATCGATAGAAAAAACAAGGCGAAGGAAACGGGGGCGGGAGGAGATTATTTTGAAAACGGCAAACGGAGATATTGCGCTTGCTCCGCCTGCCATTGCGCGACTTCCACGCGCAGCCAGTCGATGAAGACGCTGACCTTGTTTTTGCGCAGATGATCGACCGGGCAGACGATCCATTGCGTGGTCTGGGAAATCTTCGGCGGATGGCGTACCGGGCAAACCAGGTTGCCGTCGCGCAGTTCGCGCCACATCATCAGGCTGCTTTCCAGCGCCAGGCCAATGCCGTCGGCGGCGGCGTCGACCGCCATGTGGCTGCGGTCGAACAGCACCCGGCGCATCTGGTTGGGCGGCGTGATCTTGCTCATGGAAAACCAGTACGGCCATTGCACCTGCGACTTGACCGACTGGATCAGGCGATGCTGTGCCACATCGGCCACGCTCATGCTGCCGGCGGCGGCATAACCGGGACTGCACACCGGGAAAAACCATTCCTCCGTCAATCCTTCGGTGAACAGGCCCGGCCATTGGCCGCGCCCGTGACGGATTTCAACGTCCACGGTCTCGCGCGTGAAGTCGGTGACTTCATTGGTGCCGTTTAGCCGTACTTCGAGGTCAGGATTGGCGTCGAGGAACGAGCGCAGGCGCGGCAGCAGCCATTTGCTCGATAAAGTCGGCGTCGCCCGCACCGTCAGCAGCGTGACAGGACGCAGGCCGCGAATACTTTGCGTGGCCTCGGAAATGCGATCGATCTCTTCAGCGATCATGGAGAAATAGCGCTCGCCGGCTTCGGTCAGGGCGACGCCGCGGCCGACCTTGACCATCAATGAGGTGCCGAGATGCGTCTCCAGCGCCTGGATCTGCTGGCTCACCGCCGAGGGCGTGACGTTGAGCTCTTCCGCCGCGCTCGAAATGCTGCCGGAGCGGGCCACCGCGTGGAAAACACTGATCGAGCGAAGAGGAAGATACATGGCGTCAACTCTTTAAATTTTCTACACGATGCTTAAAAATAAATTAATTGTACTTCACCAACAAACCTTTTACATTCAATCACGGACTCCCCCAGGCAACCTCGCAGAAGGCGACCAAGGAATCTCGACAGCAGTCGACCACGATGTCGATTGCGGCAGCCAGACAAGCTGCACCGTATCCGGCAACCAGGCGCCTTCACCAGGAAAGCGGCCTTCAAACCGGATTCCGACCTATAAAAAACTGGAGACAACAGCATGAAGCAAACCACACCGCCACGCGGCGATTTTTCGTCGGATTCGTCGTCGGACGCATCCTCAACCCTGCCTTCCGCCAAACGCCGCAGCCTGCTGACCGCAGCGGCGACGTTGCCGTTGTTCACGGTCTGGTCCGGGCCGGCCCGGGCCGCCGAATTCAACTACAAGCTGGCCACCGGCCAGTCGCTCGACCAGCCGATCAATGCACGCCTGAAGCAGGCCACCGACCGTATCCGCGAAGCCAGCGCAGGGCGCTTGGACATCCGCTTCTTCCCGGCCAGTCAGCTGGGCTCGGATACCGACCTGCTGACCCAGGTGCGCTCGGGTGGCGTGGAATTCCTCAACATCGCCGGCTCGGTCATCTCCACCGTCGTGCCGCTGGCGGCCATCACCAACGTTGGCTTCACCTATTCCGATTATCAGCAGGTATGGAGCAGCGTCGACGGCGATCTCGGCAAGCTGATCCGCGCGCAGATCGACAAGAGCGGCTTCGTCTCGGTGGCCAAGGCCGGCGACAACAGCTTCCGCCAGATATCGTCCGCCTCCAAGCCGATCAAGACGCCGGCCGACCTGCAGGGGTACCGCATCCGCGTGCCGGTGTCGCCGATGTTTACCTCGCTGTTCAAATCGCTGGGCGCCAATCCGACCTCGATCAACTTCAACGAGCTCTACACCGCGCTGCAAACCAAGCTGGTCGACGGCCAGGAAAACGGCCTGGTCGCCATCGATTCCGGCAAGCTCTACGAGGTGCAAAAATATATTACCCAGACCAACCACATCTGGGATCCGTTCTGGATGCTGGGCAATCGCCGCGCGTTCGCCGCCCTGCCCGACGACCTCAAGAAAATCGTGCAACGCGAATTCGATCGCGCCTACATGGAGCAGCGCGGCGACGTCGAGCAGCTCAACACCACGCTCAAGGATCAACTGATCAAGAAAGGCATCGTCTTCGAAACCGCCAATCGTGATTCCTTCCGCAAGGCCTTGTCGGATGCCGGCTTCTACAAGGAATGGCGCGACAAGTTCGGCGCCGCGCCATGGGCTGCGCTGGAGGCCGTCGTAGGGAAAATGTCGTGAGCGCCGTGCACAGCGCCGCACCGCCCATGCCGCTGAACGGTCCGGCCGGCAACATGCTCGGCAACGCGCAGCACTGGCTGGAAAAATCGGTGGAAGTCCTCACCGCCACCGTGCTGGTCGCCGAGGTGGTGCTGCTGTTCATCGGCATCATCGCTCGTTCGGTGCTGCACAGTTCGCTGATCTGGAGCGATGAACTGGCGTCGATCCTGTTCCTGTGGCTGGCGATGCTGGGCAGTGCGCTGGCGGTGCAGCGCTCCTGCCATATGCGCCTCACTTTCTTTGTCTCCAAGCTGCCGCCACGCGCACAGGCCTGGGCCGAGACCCTTGCCGTGGGCGTTACGGCCGTGCTGCTCCTGATGATGATCCATCCGAGCTTCGACTATGTCGAAGACCAGGGCTTTGTCGAAACGCCGGCGTTGGGTTGGAGCGGCATGGTGCGGGCGCTGGCCGTGCCGGTCGGCTTCCTGATCGCGCTGGTGAGCTGTGCGCTGCGCCTGATGCATCACGACAAGCGCGACATCTTCACGGTCGCCGCGTTGCTGGCCGTGATCGCCGGTGCCTGCTATCTGGCGGCGCCGATGCTCACCGCGATGGGACAAAGCGCGCTGCCGATCTTCTTCATCGGTTTGCTGGGCGCGGCCGTCATGGCTGGTGCGCCGATCGCCTTCGCCTTTGCAATTGCGACCTGCGCGTATCTGTTGACGACCACCACGACGCCGGTGGTCATCGTCGTCGGCCGCATGGATGAAGGCATGAGCAGCCTGATCCTGCTGGCGGTGCCGATGTTCGTGCTGCTGGGCCAGCTGGTGCATGCGACCGGCCTGGCACGCGTGATGGTGGAATTCCTGGCGGCACTGGTGGGTCACGTGCGCGGCGGCATGTCGTATGTGCTGCTTGGCGCCATGCTGTTGGTGTCCGGCATCTCCGGCTCCAAGACGGCGGATATGGCGGCAGTGGCGCCGGTGCTGTTTCCTGAAATGCGCAAGCGCGGCATGCAGGACAGCGAATTGATTTCCCTGCTGGCGGCCTCCGGCGCGATGAGCGAAACCATCCCGCCCTCGCTGGTCCTGATTGCGATTGCCTCCGTGACCGGGATATCGATCGCGGCGCTGTTCACCGCCGGCATCATGCCCGCTTTCGTCCTTGCCATCGTACTGGCGGTGGTGGCCTGGTGGCGCGCCGGATCGGACCACGTCGCGACCAGCCGCGCGCCGCTCAAGCGCGTGCTGAAAACCTTCGCCATCGCAGTGCCCGCCTTGCTGCTGCCTTTCGTCATCCGTACCGCAGTGGTGGAAGGCGTGGCGACGGCGACCGAAGTCTCGACCATCGGCATCGCCTATTCGCTCATCGTCGGCCTGATCATTTATCGGGGCAGCCTGAAGTGGCACATGGCCTTGCCTATCCTGGTGCAGACGGCGGCGTTGTCGGGCGCCATTCTCTTCATCGTCGGCGCCGCCAGTGCGATGGGATGGGCCTTGACGCAATCGGGGTTTTCACATGACCTGGCGGCCATGATGACGGCGGTGCCTGGCGGTGCCACCGGCTTCCTGCTGGTCTCCATCGTTGCCTTCATCGTGCTCGGCAGCGTGCTGGAAGGCATCCCGGCGATTGTATTGTTCGGTCCCTTGTTGTTCCCGGTGGCGCGCCAGCTCGGCATTCATGAAATCCACTATGCCATGGTCGTGATCCTGGCGATGGGACTGGGCGTCTTCGCACCACCCTTCGGCCTGTGCTACTACGCCGCCTGCATCATCGGTGAAGTCAAACCGGAAGTGGCGCTCAAACGCATCTGGCTGTATCTCGGAATGCTGCTGCTGGGCTTGATTGCCATTACCTTCATCCCCTGGATATCAATCGGTTTTCTTTGACAGATCGATATGACAAATAAAAGCCCTGCAATACGGGGGCTTTTATTTTCGTTCCATGATCAGGTAAGCGCGGCGGGGCCATATCTGACAGCAGAATCAGCTATCCGCAACCGGCCTGAATGACATCATCAGGCCGGAATTGACGTACACTCCCAGAGGATTGCCGACAACCAGCTATCCTGACGCAATACATCCATCCTCTTTCTGAAACGCCCCGCAACAGCTTGCATGTGCGCGGCGATTCAACCCGTATCGAACCCAGCCATCCTGCGTGTGACCCGGAGCACACAAACCTGGATTCAGCTCTTTCCGCCAGACCCCATTGACCGCTCACTGCGCATGACTGCGTTGTCGGCGGCGTTTATACGCTTGCACCAAACGATTGCTCCCCGCCGCCGCAGATCGCATGATCGCGGCTTCCGGCGTCAGGCATGGGCGTTGGTGCCGGCAGGATGAAAGACGTGAATCATGAACGAAGACCAGAACATCCTCATAGAAGAACTCCCGCTGCGCGCCGAATTGTTCAGCGCCTTGCAAATGGAGCAGCATGGCCGCGTGCTGGCCAACGCCCACAAGCTCAATCCGGACTACGGTCCCGACAAGCTGCTGGTGCGACTGGCCGACAACGAACTCACCATCATCGATGCCTGCACGCGCCTGACCGAGGCCATCAAGGCCGGACGCCAGGTGACGCCTGCGGCGGAATGGCTGCTGGATAATTATTACCTGATCGAAGAACAAATCCGCACCGCCAAGCGCCATCTTCCCAAGAACTACAGCAAGGAATTGCCGCGCCTGCTAAACGGCCATTCCGCCGGCAGTCCGCGCGTCTATGACATCGCGCTGGAGACGATCTCGCACGGCGACGGCCGCGTCGATCCGGAAAGCCTGAGCCGCTTCGTCATCGCGTATCAGCAGACCACCACGCTCAACCTGGGCGAGCTGTGGGCCATTCCCATCATGCTGAGGCTGGCGCTGATCGAGAATCTGCGACGCGTTGCGGCACGCCTGTCGGCCACGCTGATCAACCGCAACCTGGCGCATTCCTGGGCTGACGCCATGCTCGACGTGGCTGAGAAGAACCCGAGCAACCTGATCCTGCAAGTGGCCGACATGGCGCGCTCGGCGCCGCCGATGGAAAGCGCGTTCGTCGCCGAGCTGGTGCGCCGGCTGCAAGGCCAGAGTCCGACGCTGACGCTGCCCCTGACCTGGCTGGCGCAACGCCTGACCGCGTCCGGCAACAGCATCGAACAGCTGGTGCAGCAGGAAAGCCAGAGCCAGGCGGCCGACCAGGTCTCGATCAGCAACAGCATCGGCTCCCTGCGTTTCCTGACCAGCATGGACTGGCGCGAGTTCGTCGAAACCATGAGCGCAGTCGATCACATCCTGCGTGAAGATCCCGACGACACCTATGCCCGCATGGACTTCGCCACGCGCGATCGCTATCGCCACGTGGTCGAAAAAATCTCGCGCGAAGGGTCGCAGTCAGAAACGGAAGTCGCGCGACAGGCGATCGCCATGGCGCGCGCTGCCGCGACGGCGCCGCGCAACGACGTCGTGGATCGACGCGCGCATGTCGGCTATTACCTGATCGGCGAGGGCCTGGCATCGTTGCGGGCTGCAGCAGCCGTGCGTGTCTCGTCGCGCACAAAACTGACGCGACTGGCGTCGACACGTCCTGTGGCGACGTACCTCGGCGCCATCTTCGTGATCACCGCCTTGTCGACGTGGTGGGTATTGGCCGAGGCGCACCAGCGCGGCGCACAACAGTGGCATCCGCTGTGGCTGGCCTTGCTGGGATTGCTGGCCGCCCTGCCAGCGAGCCAGCTGGCGCAATCGCTCGTCAACTGGCTGGTGCCGCTATTGACGCCGCCGCGATTGTTGCCGCGCATGGATCTGTCCGCCGGCATTCCACCTGAATGTCGCACGCTGGTGGTGGTGCCGACTTTGCTCACCACCAACGCCGGCGCCGAGAATCTGGTCGAGGCGCTGGAAGTGCGCTTCCTTGCCAACCAGGACGTCAATCTGCGCTTTTGCCTGCTGACCGACTTTGCCGACGCGGCCGTCGAAAGCACGCCCGGAGATGCGCCCCTGCTGGCGTTCGCCACCGGCTTGCTGAACGCGCTCAATCTCAAGTATCCGCGCGCCGGCGGCGACAACTTCCTGCTGCTGCATCGTCCGCGCCGCTGGAATCCGGCACAGGCGACCTGGATGGGCTACGAGCGCAAGCGCGGCAAACTGGGCGACCTCAATGCCTTCCTGCGCGGCGGTGGACAGGAAGCCTTCAGCGCCGCCATCGGCGACACCGGCGGTCTCATCAACACCCGCTACGTCATCACGCTGGACACCGACACCGAACTGCCGCGCGACGCCGCACGCCAGTTCGTGGCCACCATGTCCCATCCGTTGAATCGTCCGGTCTACGACGCCGTTCAGAAAAAGATCAGCGACGGCTACGGCATTCTGCAGCCGCGCATTGCCGTGAGTTCGCCCAGCGCGCAGGCCTCGCGCTACGAGTTGCTGTACGGCGGAGAAACCGGCATCGACCCCTATACGCGCACCGTCTCCGACGTGTATCAGGATCTGTTCGGCGAAGGTTCCTTCATCGGCAAGGGCATCTACGACGTCGACGCCTTTGAAAAAGTCTTGCAGGAACGCATGCCCGAAAACCGCATCCTCAGCCATGATTTGCTGGAGGGGAATTACGTCCGCGCCGGCCTGATCAGCGACGTGCAATTGTATGAACAATACCCGTCGCGCTACAGCGCCGACGTCAGCCGCCGCCATCGCTGGATCCGCGGCGACTGGCAGATCGCCGCGTGGATGTGGCCGCGCGTGCCGGTCCGGCGCGATGCGGCCGGCAAGCTGCACTACGAAAAGACGCCGCTGTCGGCACTGTCGCGTTGGAAACTGTTTGACAATCTGCGCCGCAGCCTGGTCGCGCCGGCGCTGACGCTGTTGACCCTGTGCGGCTGGGTGCTGTTGCCGCAGGCGTGGTTCTGGAGCGGTGTCGTGCTGGCCGTGACGCTGGTGCCGGCCGTGTGTTCGTTACTGCTCAATCTGATCAGAAAACCCGACGACATCCGTCTGCAACAACACGTTTCAGCAGCGTTGACGACGCTGGGCGCACAACTGGTGCATGCAGGTCTTGCCATCAGCCTGCTGCCTTACGAGAGCTGGTATCAACTGGACGCCATCGTCCGCACGCAATGGCGTCTGCATGTCTCCGGCAAGAGCCTGCTGGAATGGAACAGTTCCGGTGAAGCCAATATGCGCGCCGGCAACGGACTGCGCTCCTATTATGCGGCGATGTGGCAATCGCCCTTGCTGGCGCTGGCCGTGGCGGTGTATCTCGTGCTGCGTCATCCTGCGGCGCTGGCGGCCGCGACGCCGATCCTGCTGCTGTGGTGGCTGGCGCCGGTGATCGTGTTCCGCATCAGCCAGCCGATCACGCGGCGCGTGCCGCATCTGGACCAGGCGCAGCAAGCCTACCTGCATGCGCTGGCGCGCAAGACCTGGCTGTTCTTCGAAACCTACGTCGGTCCGGCCGACAACTGGCTGCCGCCCGACAACATGCAGGAACATCCGGTGGAAGTCTTGGCGCGGCGCACCTCGCCGACCAATATCGGCCTGTCGCTGCTGGCCAACCTGACCGCCTATGATTTCGGCTACATCCCCGGCGGCCAGTTACTGGAGCGCACGCGCAACACCTTCCAGACCATGGCGGCGCTGGAGCGTTACCAGGGACACTTCTACAACTGGTACGACACCCAATACCTCCATCCGCTGCCGCCGTCCTATGTGTCGACCGTGGACAGCGGCAACCTGGCCGGCCATCTGCTGACCTTGCTGCCCGGTTTGCAGGCGCTGGCCGATGCACCGGTACTGCATGCCAAGTTGTTCCCCGGCATCCGCGCCGCGCAGTTGATCCTGCAGGAACTGTCGCGGACCTTGCCGCTGACCGAAGAGCAGCAATTGTCGCCGTTGTTCGCCCGCGAACTGGACAGCGCCTGCGCGACCCCGCCGACGTCGCTGAGCCAGGCCTGCGTGATACTGGAGAGCCTGAATCGGCACGTGGATGATTTTTCCCGCGGGCTGAATCAGGTCGCGTTCTCCAGCACCACTAACACGCCAGGTTCGCCGTCGGACAAACAACCGCAACGATTCAGCCAATTGCGCCGGTGGGAACGCGCGCTTGCCAGCCAATGCCGCGAAGCGCTGGCCGAATTGCATGCGCTGGCGCCCTGGCTGCGATCGGATCAGCTCCAACGCTGCTGCGAGGAGTTCCCGTCGCTCGCAGCCACGCTCAATGGCGCGCTCAGCCTGCGCCAGATTGCGCAGTTGCCGGTGCTGATTTTGCAAACGCAATCCGCAACCAACGCGATGGAAAGCAAGCGCATTCCAGACGCCCTGCAAGCACTGTTCAAGGAAGCCAGCGACCTGGCGGCCGCGCGCCTGGCCGCCATCGATCTGCTGGCCGTGCAGGCCGGCGAGTTCGCACGCATGGAATACCGCTTCCTGTACGATCCCGCCACGCATCTGCTGGCGATCGGTTACAACGTCACTGAACGCCGGCGCGATACCGGCTTCTACGACTTGCTGGCATCGGAAGCGCGCCTTGCGACCTTCGTCGGCATCGCGCAGGGACAGTTGCCGCAGGACAGCTGGTTTGCGCTGGGCCGACAACTGACGCTGGCCGGCGGCGAACCCATCCTGCTATCGTGGAGCGGTTCGATGTTCGAATACCTGATGCCCTTGCTGGTGATGCCGACCTTCGCCGGCACCCTGCTGGACCAGACTTATCGCTCGGTGGTGGAACGGCAGATCAGCTACGGCGCACAGCGCGGCGTGTACTGGGGCATGTCGGAGTCCGGTTATCACAGCTTCGACGCCAGCCTGAATTATCAGTACCGCACCTTCGGTGTGCCGGGCCTCGGCTTCAAGCGCGGGTTGGGCGACGACCTGGTGATTGCACCGTATGCCTCGATGATGGCACTGATGGTCGCGCCGGAACAGGCTTGCGGGAATCTGCAGGCGATGAGTACGGCAGGATTCGAAGGCGTCTTCGGCATGTATGAGGCCATCGACTACACCCCATCGCGCCTGCCGCGCGGCCAGGGCAATGCCCTGATCCGCTCTTTCATGGCGCATCACCAGGGCATGGGATTCCTGTCGCTGGCGTATCTTTTGCTGGACCGGCCGATGCAGCGCCGCTTCGAATCGTATCCGCTGTTCCAGGCCACCATGTCGCTGCTGCACGAGCGCGTGCCCAAGGCCGGCGCAAATTATTCCAGCGCCTCCGAACTGGCCGATGTACGCGTCGCTTCCACGGCGCAGGACCAGCAGATTCGCATCGTGCGCCGTCCCGATCCGCGCACGCCCGAAGTGCAACTGCTGTCCAACGGCCGTTATCACGTGATGGTCACCAGCGCCGGCGGCGGTTACAGCCGCTGGAACGATGTCGCCGTCACGCGCTGGCGCGAAGACACCACACGCGATCACTGGGGCAGTTTCTGTTACGTTCAGGATATCCGCGACAAGGAGTTCTGGTCGACCGCCTATCAGCCGACGCTGGCCATGCCGACGCATTACGAAGTGATTTTCTCCGAAGGCCGCGCCGAGTTTCGCCGCAATGATCGCGACATCGAGATGCATACCGAAATCGTGGTCTCGCCGGAAGACGACATCGAACTGCGCCGCACCAAAATCACCAATCGTTCGCGCACTACACGCACGCTGGAAATCACCACCTATGGCGAAGTCGTGCTGGCGCCATCGGCGGCGGACGCAATGCATCCGGCCTTCAGCAACCTGTTCGTGCAGACCGAGATCGACATGCAGCGCGGCGCCATCCTGTGCACGCGCCGGCCGCGATCAGCCAATGAAGTCGTGCCGTGGATGTTCCACCTGATGGCGGTACATGGCGGCAGCGATACTCATGCTGATGCAGCATCGTATGAAACCGACCGCATGCAGTTCCTCGGTCGCGGCAACACGCCGGCGACACCGCAGGCAATGCGGCAGACCGGACCATTGTCGAACAGCGCCGGCTCGGTGCTTGATCCGATCATGGCGATCCGACGCCGCATCACGCTGGAGGCGGAGCAATCCGTCACCATCGACGTGGTGACGGGCGTGGCCGCCACCCGCGACGTCTGTGCGGAACTGATCGGCAAGTACCAGGATCGCCATCTGGCCGATCGCGTCATGGAACTGGCATGGACCCACAACCAGGTGGTGCTGCGCCAGCTCAACGCCAGCGAAGCAGATGCGCAACTGTACGGTCGCCTGGCGAACTCGGTGGTCTACGCCAATCCCCTGCTGCGCGCCGACGCCAGCATCCTCGCGCGCAACCGGCGCGGCCAGTCGGCGCTATGGAGTTATGCAATCTCGGGCGACCTGCCGATCGTGCTGGTGCAGATACGCGACATAGCCAGCATCGAACTGGTTCGCCAGCTGGTGCAGGCGCATGCCTACTGGCGCTCGAAGGGGCTGGCGGTCGATCTGGTGATCTGGAACGAAGATCACGCCGGCTATCGGCAAGTGCTGCAGGAGCAGATCCTGAACCTGATCTCCTCCGTCACCGGCGTCCATACCATTGATCGTCCGGGCGGCATCTTCGTACGTCTGCTCGATCAGATTTCCGACGAAGACCGTATCCTGTTCCAATCGGTGGCGCGCGTGATCCTGAACGACAGCAGCGGCACCCTGGCCGAGCAAGTTGCACGGCGCGATGCGCCTGAGGTGAAGATGCCGTTGTTGTCGCCGAAGACCGAGCTCATTGCGGACACCGCGGTCGCGACATTGCAAGCAGTACGTGCACCGGCGCCCTTGCTGGACAACGGCATGGGCGGTTTCAGCGCCGACGGTCGTGAATATCTGATCGTCACCGGTGATGACCGTCATACGCCGGCGCCGTGGAGTAACGTCATCGCCAATGCGCAATTCGGTAGCGTCGTGTCGGAGAGCGGGCAAGCTTATAGCTGGGCCGAGAACGCGCATGAATTCCGCCTCACGCCGTGGGCCAACGATCCGGTCAGCGACGGCGGTGGTGAAGCCTTCTATCTGCGTGACGAATACAGCGGCGCCAGCTGGTCGCCGACGCCGCTGCCGCGACGCGGCACGGGTGAATACCTGACGCGCCATGGTTTCGGCTACAGCGTGTTTGAGCATAGCGAGGCCGGTATCTTCTCGGCGCTGAGCATGTTCGTCGCCCTGGATTCGCCAGTGAAATACATGGTGCTGCGCGTACGCAACGATTCACAGACGCAGCGTCGTTTGTCCGCCATCGGCTATGTCGAATGGGTGCTCGGCGACTTGCGCGGCAAGACGGCGATGCACGTCAACACCGAGACCGATACCGCTACCGGCGCACTACTGGCCAGCAATCACTACAACACCGAGTTTCCGCAACGCGTCGCCTTCTTCGACCTCGATGCTGCGGCCAAGACCGTCACCTGCGACCGCAAGGAGTTCATCGGACGCAACCGCTCACTGCAGGACCCCATCGCGCTCGAACGGCAGCGCCTGTCGGGCAAGACCGGCGCCGGCCTGGACCCCTGCGCCGCGATACAGACCACGTTCGACCTGGCGCCCGGCCAGGAGCGTGAGCTGGTGTTCGTGCTCGGCCTCAGCGATACGCGCCAGACCGATACCGCCACGTTGATCCTGCGTCATCGCGGTGTGACGGCGGCACAGGCAACGCTGGCGTCAGTCAAGGATTACTGGCAACGCACGCTGGGTGCGATCCAGGTCGCCACGCCGGAACCGGCGCTGGACGTGCTGGCCAACGGCTGGCTGTTGTACCAGACGCTGGCTTGCCGCATGTGGGCGCGCAGCGGTTACTACCAATCGGGTGGCGCGTTCGGCTTCCGCGATCAGCTGCAGGACGGCATGGCGCTGGTGCACAGCGAACCCACCCTGGTGCGCAGCCACTTATTGCTGTGCGCCGCGCATCAGTTCGTCGAAGGCGACGTGCAGCATTGGTGGCATCCGCCAACCGATCGCGGTGTACGCACGCATTGTTCGGACGATTACCTGTGGCTGCCGCTGGCGGTGCATCGCTATGTCACGATCACCGGGGACACCTCCGTGCTGAATGAGACCGTACACTTCCTTGAAGGCCGCGCCGTCGGGGCAGAGGAAGATTCCTACTACGACCTGCCGCAACGGTCGGGCGACAGCGCCAGTCTCTATCAGCATTGCGTCCGAGCGATCCGCCACGGTTTGCAATTCGGCGTACACGGCTTGTCGCTGATCGGCTCCTGCGACTGGAACGACGGCATGGACAAGGTCGGCGAACACGGCAAGGGCGAAAGCGTCTGGCTCAGCTTCTTCTTCTACGAAGTGATGCAGCGCTTCGCCGATGTTGCGGTGATCCATCAGGATCAGGCGTTCGCCGCCGAGTGCCGCGCGCAGGCGCAGACGCTGCAGCAGCACATCGAAAAGAACGGCTGGGACGGTAACTGGTATCTGCGTGCGTATTTCGACGATGGCACGCCGCTCGGTTCTCACGCCAACGTCGAGTGCCAGATCGATTCGATCTCGCAAAGCTGGTCAGTGCTGTCCGGCGCCGGCAATGCCGATCGCACGCAACAGGCGATGCAATCGGTGCGTCAACGCCTGGTGCGCGACGACGACAAGCTGATCCAGTTACTCGATCCGCCGTTCGACCGCTCCGATCAGAATCCCGGCTATATCCGCGGCTATGTACCCGGCGTGCGCGAAAACGGCGGGCAATACACACATGCGGCCATCTGGACAATCATGGCCTTCGCACGCATGGGCGACCGACAGTCGGCATGGAGCCTGATGCGCATGATCAATCCCATCAATCACGCGCGCAATGCCGAAGAGATCGCGGTCTACAAGGTCGAGCCTTACGTGGTCGCTGCGGACGTCTACGCCGTCACGCCGCACACCGGCCGCGGCGGCTGGACCTGGTACACCGGCTCGGCCGGATGGATGTACCGCTTGTTGGTTGAATCGCTGCTGGGCTTGCATGTCGAAGGCGACAAGCTGACCATCAATGCCTGCGTTCCGGATGACTGGGACAGTTATGGCATCGACTATCGTTACGGAGACACTGCCTATCGGATCATGATCACGCAAACGAAGGGAAGTGGGTTACCGGGAGCATGTCGCTTCAGCGTCGATGGCATAGCCTTAGCTGAGGCTGTCCTGACGCTGGTCGATGATCGTCAGGAACATCGTATCGACGTCATGTTGTCGCGCTGAGCTGGTGGCGCCGGATTGCAGCAATTCACTCCGGCGTCTTGCCCACCATCCTGGCCGCACGCAGGAAATCAAAATCCACGCCCTGGTCCGCCTGCGTCACCGTGTCGAGGAACAGCTTGGCATAACCGCGCTCGGCGGTGGGAATGACCAGCGGCGTCTCTTGTGCACGCCGGGCCAGTTCTTCGTCCGTCACCAGCAAGGCGATTTCCCGGCTCGACACGCTCAGACGGATGCGGTCGCCGTTTCGTACATAGGCCAGCGGTCCGCCGATGGCTGACTCGGGCGTGACGTGCAAGACGATGGTGCCGAATGCGGTGCCGCTCATGCGGCCATCGGAAATGCGCACGATGTCTTTCACGCCGGCCCGCGCCAGCTTGCGGGGAATCGGAATGTAGCCGGCTTCGGGCATGCCGGGCGCGCCCTTGGGACCGATGTTCTTGAGCACCAGGATGTCGTCCGCGGTGACGTCCAATTCGTCGCTGTCGATACGCCTGGCCATGTCTTCGACGTTCTCGAACACCACCGCGCGCCCAACGTGTTCCATCAGCCGGGCGTCCGCCGCCGACTGCTTGATGATCGCGCCGCCGGGCGCCAGGTTGCCGCGCAGGACGGCGATGCTGCCTTGCGGATAAATGGGATTGGTCGCGGGGCGCACGACGTCTTGCGGAAAGCCGTCGCCGGCGCGTTCGATCTCTTCTCCCAGCGTGCGGCCGGTCACCGTCATGGCCTCCAGGCGCAGCAGCGGCTTTAGTTCGCGCAGCAAGGTGGCCATGCCGCCGGCGTGGTGGAAGTCTTCCATGTAATGTTGGCCCGAAGGCTTCAAGTCCAGCAGCACCGGCGTCTCGCGCCCCATGCGGTCAAGCGCCGCCAGGTCGATCTCCAGTCCCATGCGCCCGGCAATCGCGGTCAGGTGGACGATGCCGTTGGTGGAACCGCCGATGGCCAGCAACACCCGCATGGCGTTCTCGAAGGCGGCGGGCGTCAGTATCTTGTCGATGGTCAGGCCGTCGTGCGCCATCTGCACCGCCTGCGCGCCGGTTTCTTCGGCCACGCGGATGCGGTCCGCGGTCACGGCCGGCGGCGAAGCGCCACCCGGCACCGTCATGCCCATGGCTTCGGCGATGCAGGCCATGGTGCTGGCGGTGCCCATGACCGAGCAGGTGCCCACGCTGGCGACCAGCTGGTTGTTGACCTCGGCAATTTCTTCCGCGCCGATTTCTTCGGCGCGGTATTTGCCCCAGTAGCGCCGGCAATCGGTGCACGCCCCCACCCGTTCGCTGCGATGGCTGCCGGTCAGCATGGAACCGGTGATGAGCTGGATCGAAGGAATGCCCGCCGAAGCCGCGCCCATCAGTTGCGCCGGCACCGTCTTGTCGCAACCGCCGATGAGCACCACGGCGTCCATCGGCTGCGCGCGCACCATCTCTTCTGTATCCATGGACATCAGGTTGCGCAGGTACATGCTGGTCGGCGCCGAGAAGCTCTCATGGATGGAAATGGTCGGAAAATCCATCGGCAATCCGCCCGCCAGCATGACGCCGCGCTTGACGGCTTCGATCAGCTGCGGCGCGTTGCCGTGGCAGGGGTTGTAGCTGCTGCCGGTATTGACGATGCCGACCACCGGGCGTTCAAGCGCCTTGTCCGTATAGCCGGCGCCCTTGATGAACGCTTTGCGCAGGAACAGCGAAAATCCCTGGTCGCCGTAGTTGGTCAGTCCTTTTTTCAAACCGCTTTGCCTGGGTTTCATTTTTTGTCTCGCGCTGTTGTTGTGGAAGCCGGCCTGCCGCCAGGCCATGCACGGGATACTGGGCGTTTTCATTACAAAAAACAATTTGGTATTTCTTGCTTTAAAAGAAGATATTTTTTAGTATCGTCCGATGGACATCCGCTACATACAAAGCTTTGTCGCCACCGTGGAGTGCGGTTCGATCGCCGAGGCAGCGCGCCGCCTGGACCTGACCTCGGCGGCGTTGGCCGCGCGCGTCAGGGCGCTCGAGGAAGAACTGGGCACGCCGCTGCTCAAACGCTCCGGCCGTTCCGTCAAGCCGACGGCAGCCGGCCTGAACATCCTCGACAGCGCGCGCAGCATGTTGCGCGAAGAACGTGATCTGCGCGCGATGGCCATCAAGGAAATGCCGGTCGGCGAGTTGCGCCTGGGCACCTTCGTCTCGGCCCTGACCACGGTGCTGCCGCCGGTCCTGCGCAAGCTGTATGGGGATCATCCCGATCTGTCGGTGTCGGTGGTGTCCAACGGCTCGGTCGAGCTGTGCCGCATGGTGGCGGCGGGAGAGCTGGATGCGGCGGTGGTGGTCGAGCCGCAGTTCGCGATTCCCAAAACCTGCGAGTGGCGTCCCCTGATGGATGAACCGCTGGTGGTGGTGGCGCCGGTCGGCATGGCCGGTCGCGATCCGCACGAGCTGCTGCGCAATGAACCGTTCATCCGCTACGACCGCACGGTCTGGGGCGGTCAGCTGGCCGATCGCTATCTGCGCGACCACGGCATTCGTCCGCATCAGCGGCTTGAGATCAACGGCCTGATGTCAATTGCGGTCATGGTCGACCACGGGCTCGGCGTATCGCTGCTGCCCGACTGGTCGGCGCTGTGGTCGGGCGGCCTGTCGATCGCGCGGGTGCCCCTGCCGAGCCACGCGCCGGTGCGCCGGATCGGCTTCATCTGGGGTGCGCATCGTCCGCACTCGCACCTTGCCGGCTTGTTTTTGAAACACGCCGAAGACGTGTTTCGCGCCAGGGATGGACGCAGGCGCAAAGCGCGCAAGTGATTGCAAGTGATTGCAAGTGATTGCAAGTGATTGCAAGTGATTGCAAGTGATTGCAAGTGAAGCAAGCAGCGGAGAAGCTGGCAGAGTCGACCCATCCGGATCGTGAATCAATCACCGTCGCCTGCAGAGGCGTCATTCGCTGATTGGCCAAGGCAAGCCAGTACAATGACTTCCTGTTCTATTCCGCACAGGAATCGCCATGCAATCTCATTCGATGTCACGCGGGGTCAAGGCGGCACTGCTGGCCGCGCTTCTTTTTGGCGCCGCGACTCCCCTCGCCAAATTGATCCTGGCCAACGCATCTCCCTGGTTGCTGGCCGGTTTGTTCTATCTCGGCTCCGGCATCGGTCTTGCCGTCTATCGAAAAATGACAGGCGCGGAAAAGGTGAATTTGCCGCGCGAGGAGCGACTCTGGTTTGCCGGCGCGATCATGTCCGGTGGCATCGTCGCCCCCGTGTTGCTGATGACCGGCTTGACCTCGATGCCGGCCTCGGGAGCGTCCTTGCTGTTGAATGCGGAGGGCGTGTTTACCGCGCTGCTCGCCTGGTTTGTCTTCAAGGAGAATTTTGACCGGCGCATTGCCTTGGGCATGCTGGCCATCGTCCTTGGGGCAGTCGTTCTCAGCTGGCCCGACAGCGCCGACTTGTCGGCGCTGTGGCCTTCGTTGGCGATTCTTGGCGCTTGCCTGGCATGGGCCGTGGACAACAACCTGACTCGCAAAGTATCTCTCAACGATGCGTCATGGGTCGCATCGGTAAAGGGTCTCTTCTCCGGCTGTACGAATCTGGTACTTGCGCTGCTGATGGGAGCCAGCTTGCCTTCCCCAGCAGTTGTGGTCGCAGCGATGACGCTCGGCTTTCTGGCTTACGGGGTCAGCCTTGCTCTGTTTGTCGTGGCGCTGCGCCATCTCGGAACCGCGCGCACGGGCGCCTATTTTTCCATCGCGCCTTTTTTTGGCGCGCTGCTGGCGCTGATATTGGGCGAACCCCTGACCACGCCGCTGATCGTTGCCGGGCTGTTGATGGCGCTCGGTATCTGGCTTCATCTCTCGGAGACGCACGAGCATGCGCATATCCATGATGAAACGGAACATGAGCATGAACACCTGCACGATGAGCATCATCAGCATGCGCATGACTTCGCGGTCCTGCCGGGTGAGCCGCATCGGCATGTGCACCGGCATTCCAGGATCGAGCACACGCACGCGCACTTTCCTGATTCGCATCATCAGCATACGCATTGAGCCGAGAGATGCAGTGTTAGCTACTCGAGCGTTATTTAGAGCCTAACAACCTGATAAATCACCCGTGGTATGCCTCGATACTCAACAAATAAATGCAAATCGTCTAGCCGAAGTCCTCAACCGGCCAGAAGCCGACACTCAAATTAACAGGCACACATGAAAAAAAGAATAGCCATAATTGCCGTCGTTGGAACCTTGCTCCAAGGTTGCATTCCGCACACATTGCTCTACTCACGTCTGGAAGCACCGGACTCCAAATACTTTAAGAGCAGATGCTTTGGTGGTGCGGGGGCGACTTCTGTTATCTACTATCCGTTTCACGGCATATACATATCGCTGAATATCACCGGAACATTGAGATTGGGATTGCATGTTCCTGCAGGTGAGGTCGCTCAACTTACTGACAACGTAATCAAGATCGAAGGCCGTTCAGGGGACGAAACATTCGGTGGCTTCTCAGGAAAGCTCATCGCAGCTCGGCAAGGCTCGATTGGTGCCGTCTATCCTAAGGAGTTACGAACACTGCCCGATCCGTATTCATCACCTGATAATTTTGGGCCGTTGATGGGAGGAAGTAAAAATGGAGACCACGTATGGTATTTCTTTACCGTTATGGAAAATGGAAAGCCAAACCGTTTTTCTAGATTACCTACGGGACTCATACGTGGGACTGTCGAACTCCCATCGATTTCGGTGAACGGAGTGAATTACGGACCGCAGATAATCCCTTTCAAGCAAGATACCTATTTCGAATTAGGCCCGATCAACTGTTAGTCCGCAATCGGCCAAAAGCGGACCAAATATTCATGAATATTAGTGATTAAAAAATGCCTTGGTTACCAATATATTCCACTGAAGCCGACTGGATGGAGCTAGTCAGCTATCTCAATGAAAATGAGGAAGTGGCATTCATTGTTTCTGCAGGCCCAGGAAAATGGATAGCGGTCCCACGTATTGAAACGTTGAAGCCGGGATCTTACTGCCTGTGGCACATACCTAGCGGACCGTTGCCTTTACTTAAAGCCTCCACCGAAGAGGACGGGGAGATCGGCAATCCATTTGATGCGTGGACTGAAATCCGTCCCGGAACAGATACTTCCGTTCCATATTTCGGTCCAGGCCATCCCGGAGTGATTTGGATAACTATCCGCAGCACGCAAACGGATACTCGTTCTCAAATTCAAACAATAGGGCTGTCAACCTTTCAATGGATTGGGAATCACTATCGCATGATAGGCATCGCGCCATTGGACACAACCGAAAAGTTCTGGAAGACATTGAGTCGATGGGTGAAGAAACAGACGCGAAAAGTACCGCGTGGTGGACTGAGCCAATCAACACGCCCCGAAATATGGGCGTTCCCCGAGGCATTCGAGATGTTAAACAGTGGTGCCGAGGGCGCAATGAATCCTTGAGCGCAGGACGGCCACAATCGGCCAAGAACAGACGTTCATGCTTCATGAGTTCTTAATATGACAATAGAAAACTCCTCGGTCATTGATGCTGTCGGTATCGACAAAGAAACCGGGAGTGTTGTCCTCAGCATCTTTGCCCATATGCCATGGGGTAGGGATAGCCTGCTATTGCTCGAGGAGAAAATAAATCGCTATCTTGGATTTATTGAGTCAGGGGAAATTTTCGAAGCCTATCCCGCAGCCAAGGGCCGACCTTTCGTCATTGAGATATATTGCCACTTTCGACCTACTGATGAAGCCCTACGTTTTCTTGACGCCGCTCTTTTGGTGGCGAAGGAGTATGGCTCGGTACTGCAATATACGCATGCCGGCCAAGGGTACATTGACGACGTCGGTTAATATCTTTAGGCCCGCAATCGGCCAGAATACGCAATTAAATCTGAGAACCAATTACCGAATGCTATGCCCGTTAAGCTAGTTATATTTGATTTGGACGAGACGTTAGTTCATGCGTGCTTGGAGCCCTTGGCGCAGTCTGCTGATTTGAGATTTGCTGACTATTTCATCTACATTCGACCATATGCGGCTGACCTAGTTAAATTCGCATCCGCGAAATTCTCAGTCGCAGTATGGTCTTCCGCAAGCCCTGAATACGTTGAGTTTATAAGTAATGCACTTTTTGGAGAACAACATGTTCTTCTCTTTCGCTGGGATGTGCAGAAATGTGTGCAAAAAGTAGACTCCCGCACCAATGGCTATGTGCACATCAAAGACCTTCGGAAGGTAATGAAGCATGGCTATCAAGTAGAGGAAATTGTTATTGTCGATGACAGCCCTGAGAAAATTCAACGACAACCTCGTTCTCACCTCGTTGTTAAGCCATTTCACGGTGACCAGGAAGATAAAGAATTGCACTCGGTCATAGCAAAGCTAGGAGAACTGGCTGTGTAGATGGCCGCAATCGGCCAGCAGCAGCCACTCAACTTGGAATCAGATAGCCATTTTTAAAGATCAAGACATGCATCAACCTCCATTTAGATCGCTGGCCAAATTATTTTCTTGCTCCCTAATCGTTTTTTTCTGCTCAGGGGACGGTGTTAGTAATGCGCAGCAGATATCAGAAAGAATAGATGGCCATGGTCGATGCGAATATGTAGAGACTGATGATGGCATCTGCGGATGGCTAAGTCCGCTTGAACGAAAAGAGAAATATGAATTTCTAATGACGTCCGCCTATGAGCGACTTCAAGTTCTTCTGCAAGAAATGCAAAGTGCTGATTCTGAAGTGATGGCCTCGTACTACGATAGGGTCATTTCCGACCTGAATTTTGCGCAAAAGACATGGGTAACTTACAACAGTTCCGAATGCGGTTTGGCCGGCACTCTGGCATTAGATGCCCGCCAAGCGGCATTTGATTGTGAGGTGGAGGGGCTTCGAATTCGCTTCCTAAAGATAAACCAGTCATTTGCCTGCTTAAAGGAGAAATCCGTACAAGAGCGAATTACCGAGATGCCTGGATGTCTTTCGAAATTTCTTCCACTCATCTACAGTGAAGGGCGAGGTTTCTAGCCTTTCATCTTATCAATCTACGTCCGCAACCGGCCAGAAGCGGGCATCTCCATTGAGTTACTTCCAAGGCAACATTTCTTAAATAAGGAAAACACATTTGACTCTCGGTAGAGAATATTCGCTTATCGAAGAGGAGTTGCGGATTAGCGTCAGAACTTTCGCTACCTCGTCAAACCTAGCTAACGAGCGAACCGTCCTCATGGCCGAACTCGTTCGCCTGACATCTCTCTTGCCGTCATCAAATATGGCTCGCTGGGAATACGTAATCCGTCGCGAACTCTCATTCGTAAAACATACGCTTGCCACTACTAAAAAGGCCAAGTGGTGGTCGCTCTTCTCAACTTCCGCAGAGAGCGTAGAGCGTGCCCGAATTCTGAGTTGGATTGACTTGGTTGATGCCAATGGTTATACCCGTGAACGCACTTTACGCACGCTAGCCGACGCCGCACCCAATGGCTTCTTCTTTGCATTAGCTGCCCGGCGCCTAAACGACTGGGTTGCGCAAGTCAGAAGCGCCGCCAGAGAGACTGTTCCAGAAATTGCGAGGGTGACTAACCCCAAACATGTAGCTGATGCAATATGTGCCTTACTCCCGGCGTGGTCTTCCTGGGGGCGTATGGATGAGTCTGACAGTCAAACGATCCTAAATCTCATCGCCATTAGAGGAGTTGCTTCAGAACTCATGGATCGAGTGATTTCATCTCCAATCGGGCCAATGCCTCAGGTCTTTGCTCAAATTTTAAGAACTTCCACTCTAGACGAGCATTTGACGGAAATTGCTATGCGCGCAGTTCAACCTGCCGTACGTGCGAAGGCCTATAGAGTGCTACTACTCGGGGAGGCAACATGGGTCGAGGGGGCTCGTTGGAGATGGACGGATGTGAGGTACTGCGAAGGCCGAGTGGAAAAAATCCATGGAACAAGGCTGCTGACGATTGCACCTGTACTGCTGGACGTCTTGAATGCAGCCGCATCGGACCGATCGTCAATCGTACGAGGTGTAGCCTCAGAGGCCCTCGTCAGGGAAATGAATACGCCTGGAATCCCCTCGCTCGCTCTGGCTCGCCGCTTCGCCGAAGATGACTCGTCGTCAGTGGCTGAACGCGGAAAGTTCGTGTTGAAGAAGCTTGGCGAGAGTGCTATTTCGGCGTAGTTTTTCGCTCATTGTCATCTAGTGTTCCGATAGCCTGCATGTCGGCTTCCGGCCAGAAGCAGCCAAATACCTAAATAAAAAAAGGGGATTCATGTTCTTTCTGTTCATCGCCTTGCCATCCGTGCTTGCAATAGGCTTCTCGTGCGTCACTTGGAACAGCCTCAATCGACCATGGTTGTTTGTCATTCTCTCGACCGTGGTCCTTAATATCATCTATGCCTTCGTGGCACTCACCTTCGGCCCGGGCACATCTGGCTTTTTAGAGTATAGAGACCCTGCCAGCGTTTCCTTGGATAAGCCGCTGCTTGGCCCCGATGCTGTATTCATGATTCAGTGTTCAGTAGTGGCAATTCTTCTACTGCTCGTGGCGTGGTATTTCTTCCGCAAAGCTACTTAGAGAGGTCCGCAATCGGCCAGTTGCGGACATAAGCCCGAATAGCAGTTCTGAACCTGGCGGCAGTCCAGACGACTGGTCGCAGGGTATCCCTGAACGAGCGTGCAACCCGGCTATTTCAACCAGGTCATCTCCGTTGTTTTCCCATCGAGATAGTCTGCATTGAGCTCGGCAATATCGCGCACGTAGTCCCAGAGCGCCCGGATGCGCGCCAGTTCGCGGCGCTCGGGCGGCGCGACCAGCCACAGCGAGCGGGTGATGTCGACCTTGTCCGGCAGGATCGGCACCAGGTCGTCCGTCACGCTGCCGAGGAAGCAGGGAATGATGGCGATTCCCAGCCCCGCTTTTACCGCTTGCGCCTGCGCGACGACGCTGGTGCTGCGCAGGCAACGCGGCAGCGATGAACTCCATTTGTGCAAATGGAATTGTTGCGGCGAGAACAGAAGGTCATCCACGAAATCGATCCAGCGGTGATCCTGAAAATCCTCGACGCGCCTGATCGGCGAATGGTGCTCCAGGTACTCGCGGCTTGCATAGGGCAGCAGGCGGTACTCGCCCAGCTTCCTGGTGACAAAACTGTTGGTCCTGGGGCGGTCCAGCGCGACCGAGGTATCGACTTCCCTTTTTGAAATATTCAGCGATCGCGGCAGCGGCAGGACATCCATGTTCACGGCCTGATGGCGCTGGCAGAAATTGGCGAGGTGCGGCATCAGGAAGAAGGTGCCGAAGGCTTCCGTGGCGCCGATCCTGATCTCTCCGCTCAGCTCCATGCGATCGCCCTGGGAGACCTGCGACTCGATCACGGACAGCGTGCTTTCGAGCTTCTCGGCGTGCTCCAAAAGATGATGTCCGGCCGTGGTCAGACGCAGCCCCTGGGCGCTGCGATCGAAGAGCTTCGCGCCGACGTCCTTTTCCAGTTTTCCCAGTCGCCGCGAAACGGTCGACTGACTCATCTTCAGCAGGTGGGACGCCTCGAGCCCCGACTGGGTGCGCGCTGCGGCAAGAAATACCCTGAAATCATCCCAATCGAAATTGCTCATTTTTTATCTCCCATGGCTATCCATATTTGCATAACCATCTTCCGTTTTCGTCTGTAGCAAATGCAAAATTTGCAAACTATGATGATTATCACTTTTTAAGAAAAAGCGGCAAGAAGAAAAATTTTCACAGACAGAGGCCGCGCAAAAACTGTCATCGACAGCACGCCGAATGTTTATTCAGCGATCTCTGAAGATCCTTATTTTGTTTTGCCCCGGAGACAATGTGACGAACATCACTCAGCATTTTGCCGACCTCGACGAGGTCACGCTGCACTACCTCATGGCCGGCAGCGGCTTCCCCGTCGTTTTGCTGCATGGCATTCCGCAGACCTCCCATGAATGGCGGTATGTGATGCCTCACCTGGCGCAGCACTATCGCGTGATCGCGCCCGATTTACGAGGCCTGGGCGACTCGTCCCGGCCAGCCGCCGGCTACGACAAGAAGACCGTGTCGAATGACGTATGGCGCTTGCTGAAGAAACTGGGTATCGACGCCTTCCATCTGGTCGGACATGACTGGGGTGGACCGACCGCTTTTTCGCTGGCGGCGCAGCATCGGGATGCAGTGAAGAAGCTGGCGATTCTGGACGTGGCGATTCCCGGCGACGGCGCCGACTTTTCGCAGAACGGCCGACGTTGGCACCACGCGCTCTTTCGCACACCGGATCTTCCGGAAGCGCTGTTCCAGGACCGGGAACATCTGATCATCAACTGGTTCTTCGAAAACTACGGCTACCGGCCGAACTGCATCAGCGAAGAGGACCGCAGGGAATACCTGCGCACTTATGTCAAACCGGGCGCGATGCGGGCGATGTATTCCTTCTATCGCGCACTTCCTCAGGATGCCGAAGACAACCAGGTGATGCTGCAGAAGGACGGAAAGTTGCAGATGCCGGTGCTGGCGCTTGGCGGCGCCAGAGGATTCGGTCGCGGGATGGAAACGCTGGAATCCCTGCAACGCGTTGCGGAAGATGTGCGGGGCGGATTGATTCCCGACGCCGGCCATTGGGTCACGGAAGAACAACCGGAGTTCATTGCCAACGAGCTCCTGAATTTTTTTGCCGAAAACTGAGCACAAAACGAAAACGAGGAGACAGACATGGACATCAACCGACGCAAGCTCATCCTTACCGGCGCAGCCGCCGCCGGCGCTTCAATCGCCTTCCCTTCGCTGGTCTGGGGGCAGGCGCAATTCAAGATGAAATGCGCCAACATCATGCCGGCCGATCACCCGCTCAATATACGGCTGACGGAGGCGAGCGCCAGGATCAGGGAGCAGACCAATGGCCAGGTCGAGATCGGCATTTTTCCGTCCAGCCAGCTCGGTACGGATGCGGACATGTTGTCGCAGGTGCGGGCCGGCGCGATCGACATTTTCGTCCAGTCGGGGCTGATCCTGGGATCGCTGGTCCCGGTGGCCGCCATCAACGGTATCGGCTTCGCCTTCTCCGACTATGCAAAGGTATGGCAGGCGATGGACGGTCCCTTGGGGAAAAACATCCAGGCGGCCTTCCTGAAGTCCAACCTGATTGCGTTCGACAAGATGTGGGACAACGGCTTCCGCCAGGTCCTGTCGTCGTCCAAACCCATTCGCACGCCGGACGACCTGAGAGCCTTCAAAATCCGCGTCCCGCCCAGCCCTTTGTGGACATCGTTGTTCAAGTCGCTTGGCTCCGCGCCGGTGTCGATTCCTTGGGCCGAGACTTATTCTGCACTGCAAACCCGGATGGCGGACGGTATCGAGAATGCGCTGGCGACCATCTACTTCTCCAAAATGTATGAGATCTCCAAATACGTCTCTTACACCAACCACATGTGGGACGGCTTCTGGACCGTCGCCAACAGGAAGTCATTCGAGTCGCTACCGGCATCGTCGCGCGATATCGTCGTCAAGGTATTCAACGAGGCGGCGGTGAAACAGCGCACCGATGTCGAAAAGCTGAATGGCGAACTCGCCGGCAACCTGGCGACCAAAGGGGTCCAGTTCACGAAGGTCGACCGGGCGCCGTTTCAGGAGAAATTGCGTCACGCCGGCTTTTACGGCGAATGGAAACGCCGCATGGGCGACGAAGCATGGTCCCTGCTGGAAGCCACCACGGGAAAGCTGGCCTGACTGCGGATCTCTTCGATGCCGGCGCCATCCTCCGCATCGCGCCCGGTGGCCAGCTGCGATCAATCACGACAGCGCCCCGGCGTTGACCAGGCATGTCGCTTGCGATGTGCCTTTTTTTCCCGGCACACTGCCACTTGCTTGCGCCGCGAAGACACCGGAACTTGCTATCCTGTGTTCCGTTATCAATCCTTTCCTCAACCGTCATGAAAACCAATTTGCCTGTCGCGCTGGTCACCGGATCAACCTCGGGCATTGGGGCCGCCATCGCCCGGAAGTTTTCTCAGAACGGCTTTGCCGTCGTGATTCACTCGAGGGCATCATCTGACGCGGGAAGGAAAATTGCGGAGGAATTGCCTGCCGCCTTCTACGTCCAGGCGGATCTCTCGGTCGACTCCGACCGGGAACGACTCGTCGCCGAAGCTGTTGCCCGCTGGGGGCGTCTCGACGTCCTGGTCAACAACGCAGGCATCAGCCGCGTCGTCCCTCACGATGATCTCATGGCAGCCAACTCAGCCATCTGGCGCGAATTGAATGAAGTGAACCTGATCGCGCCGTTCCACCTGACCGCGCTGGCGGAAACGGCGCTCCGCAATGCCGCAACCTCAGGCCGCCCCGCTTGCGTTGTCAATATCAGTTCGCATGCCGGCGTTCGTCCAAAAGGTGCATCGATTCCCTATGCGGCGACCAAAGCGGCGCTGAATCACGTCACGAAATTGCTGGCCCTCTCCCTCGCGCCGGACATCCGGGTCAATGCGATTGCTCCCGGATTGGTGGATACGCCGCTCACCGCCGAATGGGTTGCCGCGCAAGAGCTGTGGCGCACCCGCTCGCCCATGCGCAGAGCTGCCGCTCCGGAAGACATCGCCCAGTTGGTGATGATGCTGGTGGAGAGCGATTACCTTACCGGCGAGATATTGCTTGCAGATGGCGGCCTGAATTTGACGTGAGCGCAATGGGCTCAGGGCTGGATCAGTCACGATTCGTCAGAGACTGTCTTTGTCCGCCTGCCCACCACCCCTGCCCCCTACCCTGCTTCTGCTCATGCCGCTGCGACGTGAGCGGCCGCGCGCCCGCCGTGCAGGCCAGGCAAACCTGGTCGTTCCCATAAATTTTCAATTGGCATTGAACATTCTTCGGTGTGACGCGTTCATACCTGCTTTTGGCCGGAAGATCGGTCAATGCCACTATTTCAAAGACGACAAGGTTATCAATGCGAAGACGAATGCAATCGCTGGCGGCGCTCCTGCTGCTGTCCGCTTCCGGCGCTGCGCCCCTGGCTCTGGCAGCCGACGCCGCGGCGCTCTGCGCCGCCGATCTGAAGGTGGACAAGGAAAAGCTGGCGGCGCGCCTGCTGGCCGCTTATCCGGTGAGCACCGCCTACCTGGCGGTGGGTGAACATCCGGCGCCGCTGTCGTCCTACCGGGCGCTGGCGTCATGGCTGCTCAAGAAACGCGCCGCCGAAAAACCGTCGGGCGGCGCATGCAAAGGCGACAGTTGCAACGCCGACCACATTGCTGACGACCTGCAGAATCTGCTGGATGGCAAGGACGCTCAATTCAAGCCGACCGGTGGCGCCGATGCCAACACCTTCTTCGACGCCGACAATCAAAGCAGCCTGACCTGCGTCCAGAGCGACGCGCAGCTCAAGCTGCCGCATGCTGCGTCGGCCGCCGTCATGACCGCCGCGCCGGCTGCCGGGGCGGCCGCAGCGGCTCCTGCAGCCGCTCCCGCATCCGCATCCGCCGGTACCGCAGCGCCGGCAACGCCGACGTCGCATGAACCAAGCTGGATGGATCCGGTGCGCGTTCGCGGCAACCCCGATCAGCTGTCCATCGATCGCAGCAACCAGGCTGCGTATGCATCGGTCGACCGCGCCCACCTGACGCTGGCCAATGACGACGTGGCGCAATCGCGCACCAACGATATCGTGGTGTTCACCGGGTATTCTTTCGACAAGCGTCCCATGGACGGCAACGGCAGCACCTACGAGGCGGTGCCTTACGTCGGCTTCAAGCAGAACCGCATCACCAACTACAACGGCGGCGCCATCACGGTGGACACCACCCGTACCGGCCAGGCCGGCGTGCTCTCGTCATTCCACTTCGCCCATCCGGGGTCAGCCAATACCGAAGACCTGACGGCGCGGCCGGACTACCTCGTCAACAGTTCCGATGGCAGCCGCCTGCTGACCATCAACTTTACCTACACGATGGTGCGCCCCGGCATCCTCAACGATTTCATCCGCTGGAACAACGGCCTCGCCTTCAAGCCCATCCTGGTCGGCCAAAGCCGCAACGGTACGTATCTCGACCGCGGCGAAGCGGCGGTCTACGAACAGCACCAGGACTTCATCCGCCTGGGCGCACAGGCGGGCTTCACGCTGGCCTCGACCAATCCGAAGCTGCCATTCGACTTCACCACCACCTATACCGGCCTCAAGGCCTTGCAGGGTTCGCGCAGCATCCATTACTGGAAGGGCGCGCTGACCTACAACTTCAACCAGAACGTGGGTCTGAGCCTCGATTATTCGAACGGCCTGCTGCCGGACACGGGCGACGCCGAGCGCAAGTGGGGACTGGGCATCGCCACCAAGTTCTGAGTTACCCGCGCTCTTGCGGAGCCACAGCAAAAAGGGCACATGCACTTTCGGGAAAACCGAAGTGCACGTGCCCTTGCACGCTGGTGAGGACGTCAATAACGATGAATTGAAAAAGTCTCTTTACTTGTAGAAAGCTTCGACCTTGCCTTTGACCTTCGTCAGCAAGGGATTGCCTTTGCGATCGAGCGCTTTGCCGGCGGGGACCTTGATCCATCCTTCGCTGATGCAGTATTCGTCGACGTCGGTACGCTCTTTGTCGTTGAGCCTGATGCCGACTTCGTGTTCAAAGATGGCGGCATTGAAGTAAGGGCTGCGCGGATCGATCGAGAGCCGATCAGGGAGTGGGGGGCGTTGTGTAGTATCGTTCATGCCCATAATTATCGACGATAAGATTGCGCAAAACAATTTTTTGTTTTCTTGTCGGGTGGCGCCAGAGCGGCTGCATTGCTTTCCTTCAATTTTTCTCCTCATGTCATCACTGAAATACCTGAACGCTTATTCCGAACAAACACGCGAGCAAGTTTCGCAGTTGCTGGCGCAGGATCGCCTGCGCGAGGTGCTGATGAAGCGTTACCCGAAGGCGCATGATCTGCGCACCGACAAGTCGCTTTACCAGTATGTCCAGGATCTCAAAACCGAGTTCCTGCGCAATGCCGAACCGATCAACAAGGTCGGGTATGACAGCAAGATTCACGTGATCAATCACGCGCTGGGAATGCACACGTCGATTTCACGTATCCAGGGTGGAAAACTGAAGGCCAAACATGAAATTCGCGTCGCCGCCTTGTTCAAGGACGCGCCGATTGAATTCCTGCGCATGATCGCCGTCCACGAGCTGGCGCATATAAAAGAGAAAGAACACGACAAGGCGTTCTACAAACTCTGTTCGTACATGGAGCCCAACTACCATCAATACGAATTCGACATGCGCCTGTACCTCACGGAGCTGGACAATTCCGGACGACGCCTGTGGGGTGCGGAGAAATAAAGACGCTCACGCAGAGATGCGCGAATAAAAAAGCCCGCCACCGGCATGGGCCGGTTGCGGGCGAGGCAGCCGTGTCGGGCTGCGAGGAGATACGGTATCTGAGTCAGTGAGCGACGCGCTCTAAATATGGGCGTCGCGACCATGCTGCGACAGGTCCTTGAAAATGGGAATCAGACGCAGGCGATGGTCGTCTTCTTCCTCGGCCCGCTGATCTTCGGCGTCGAGGAATTTCAGATGCTTGTCGACCGAAAAACAGGCCCACACGAGGAGCACGTCGAGAAGAATGATTCCGATGCTGGTCAAGCTGATGCTGGAGCCCATGATTGAATCCTTTCGGTCGAATGTTGCGGTAGGAAACGCTGCATTTGAATCAATCATACTCATCAGAATGTAGTCGGCATATCAGTCAAATCCTGATTTCCGAAGGGCAATGATGTTGCCTCCATGAGAACGCGGCAGCCGGTGGCGCGCAACCATGCTCACCTTGCCCCAGGCGACCGGGGGCCGAGCGTCAGCCCCCCAAAAAAAAGCCCGCATGCGCGGGCTTTTTTCCTTGCGATCTGCCTGAAGCATCAGGCGCTGCGGCGTTCATCCCTGATCTGCAAAGCCGGGTTGACCACGTTGGCGTCGACGCCCAGCGGACGCAGCGGCACGATGCGGGCGGAGCCGGACAGCGCCGGATCTTCCAGGCTGAACACGCCGACTGCCTGGTTCAGCCTGCCGGCCTGGTCCTGCAATGTGCTGACGGCGGCGCTGGCTTGTTCCACCAGGGCGGCGTTCTGCTGCGTGACCTGGTCCATCAACGCGATGGCGCGGTGCACTTCTTCGATGCCGATGCTTTGCTCGTGGCTGGCGGCGGAGATTTCGCCGACCACGTCGGTGACGTGCTTCACGCTGGCGACGATCTGCTCCATGGTTTCGCCGGCCTGGCCGACCAGCGCGGCGCCGGTGTCGACCTTCTCAACCGAGTCATCGATGAGCGACTTGATTTCCTTGGCGGCGGCCGAGCTGCGTTGCGCCAGGCTGCGCACTTCGGTGGCGACCACGGCGAAGCCGCGGCCTTGTTCACCAGCACGTGCGGCTTCCACTGCGGCGTTCAGCGCCAGGATATTGGTCTGGAACGCGATGCCGTCAATCACGCCGATGATGTCGACGATCTTGCGCGAGGATGTATTGATGGAATCCATGGTGTGCACCACCTGGCCCACGATCGCGCCGCCCTGCATGGCGATTGCGGAAGCATTGCGCGCCAATTGGTTGGCTTGCTTGGCGTTGTCGTCGTTCTGCTTGACGGTGGAGGTCAGTTGCTCCATCGCCGAGGCGGTTTCTTCCAGCGAAGCGGCCTGGTCTTCGGTGCGTGCTGCGAGGTCGCGATTGCCTTCGGCGATCTGGGCGCTGATCTCGGTGACGTCGCTGGCGGCGTCGCGTACTTCAGCGACGGTGCGGCGCAGGTTGCTGCTCATTTCCGACAACGCAGCCATGATGCTGTCGCGTCCCTTGCCGAGATCCTTGTCCTGCTCGATGGCGTGGTAGAGCTCACCGCGGTCGACTGCGAAGGCCAGTTCCTTGACTTGTGCCGGTTCGGCGCCAAGTGCGCGGCGGATGTGACGGGTGATCAATGTCGCCAGCACGACGCCGGTGGCCATGGCAATCGCCAGCAGGACCAACATCAGCGCCTGGAAGCCGTGCGCCAGGTTGCGTGCACGGGCCGATTCAGCCTGGGTCATCTGTTCTTGCAGGTCGATGAACTTGTTGATCGACGCCAGCCATTCGACGAAAGCCGGCTTGCCTTGCTGCAGCATGATCTGGCGGGCGCCCTCGGTATCACCCGAGGTGCGGGCGACGATTATGCGTTGCACCAGCGGCATGGCGCGCGCTTCGATGGCCTTGATGGCGGCGAGGTCGGCGCGTTCTTCGGCGCGGATGTTCTTGCCTTTTTCACCGGAGAAGATAGCGTCCAGCGGTTGCGCCGATTGCTGGTAGTCGTTGTCCAGTTTGCTGATCAGGCCGGTGACGTCCTTGACTTCGGCGTCGCCCACCAGGGTCAGGTCGCGCAATGCGATGGCGCGATCGTGCACGCTGCCGCGGAAGTTGATCGCGTAACGCTGCTTGACGTTGTTGTCGTCGCTGATGGTGCTCAGGCTGCCTTCGATGGCATTGACCTTCATGATGCTGAGCACGGTGAGCGCCACCATCATGGCCAACACGATGGCGAAGCTGATTCCGAGGCGGGCTGCGACGCTGATGGCAGGCCGTGGCGATTGGTTCATGGTGATGCTCCCTGAGGTTGTACGCCGTCCGGAGTCGGCGCTTTTTATCTTGTTTTGGCGGTTGTTCGCATCTTGCGGTGCACAACAACCGCTAGCTGACGCAATCTTAGGGAATATCAATGAATAGTAAAAATTGATAGTTTTCATCAGTTCAATAGTTTTTATACACGACCCTTTCCAGTGCTGGATTAGCGCCGGATTTCCAGGTGGAAATGAGGTTGGACTGGCAGAAATGGTCAGAAATCTTTTTGCAAAAATACAAGAAAGAGCAATGAATGCCTGCGCGCGCTGCTCTGCCGACACTTTATGCAAAGAAATCATCGACCGCCGCCGGCCGGGCCTTGCGCATTACAATACGTTCCTGTTTGATTTCATTGCGCGCCATGCTGACCGTTGTCTCGATTCTCACCACGACCGCCCTGTTCAGCGTGGCGATGCTGCTGGTGCTGGGATCCCTGCTGCGTTCACCGGTGGCGGGTGTGCGCGAATGGTTTTTCGCCAACCTGGCAATGGTGGTGTCGCTTCCGTTGCTGGCCTTGCGCAATACAATTCCCGATGCCATTTCCATCGTCGTTGCCAACGTCATCGTGTCGCTGGCGGGCGCCTTCTATTACGCCGGCTGCGCGCGTCTTCTCGGCCGCCCGACGCGGTGGAAGCAGATGCTGGCCGGCGTGGCGCTGGTCGGCGTCGCCATGGTCGTGTGGCGCTACGTCGACGCCAACCTGCCGCTGCGCGTTGCCGCCTCCACGAGCTTCAACGCCATCATCTGTACTGCCGTCGGCGTGATCCTGCTGCGCCATCGCCCGCGCGATCGCAGTCCATATAATTTCTGGTTCGCGGCGCTGATGGCCTTCCTGTTCGCGGCGACGCAATTGGTGCGCGGCCTGTACTTCCTGACGCTGGCGCCGGACGAATCGCTGGCCATGCTCAACAGTGTCTGGAACATCAGCTTGCTGACCGTCGGCGCGGTAGTCATGCCGACGCTGACGATGATCGCGGTGATGATCGTGCATGACGCCATGCTGGCCAAGGTCGAACACGCGCTCAACCACGACCACCTGACCGGTGCGCTCACGCGCAAACGCTTCGAAACCATCGCGCGCGATTTGCTGGCGGGAGGGCAGCCGATACAGCCGACAGCGCCGCCGGTGCTGCTGCTGATCGACCTGGATCATTTCAAGCGCATCAACGACACCCATGGCCACGCCGGCGGCGACGACGTATTGCGCGCCTTCGTGCAGATGGCGCGCGGCGTCATGCGGCCGGGTGATGCGCTGGGGCGACTGGGCGGAGAAGAATTCGGCTTGCTGTTGCCGGCCACAAGCGCAGCCGATGCCGCTGCCATGGCGGAGTCGCTGCGCGCACAGGCGGAAGCCCAGATCGTGTCGGGCCAGTTCGGCGCCTGCCGCTACAGTATCAGCATCGGGGTCGCCTTTGCGCGACGCGACGACAGTCCCGACCGCCTCAACGCGCGCGCCGACCGCGCTCTGTACGTCGCCAAGAATGGCGGCCGAAACCGGGTGGCGATGGAAGAAATACAGCCGGAAACAAAACTGCCGGCAAACGCCGGCAGGAATGTGGTGCGGGCCTGACGCTGCCTGATCAATCGGCGGCGCGCAGCTTCTTCACTTCCGCGTCCGATGGTTGCAGGCTGGCGCCGTCGACGTACACGAAGCTGCTCATGATGCCCTTGCCGTCCTTGACGCCGGTGCGGCCGACGAAAGCACCCAGCGTCGACTGGTGATCCTGCGCGCGGTAGGTGATGGTCGCCACCGGCGTCTCCACCTTCAGACCTGAAAACGCTGCCGCCAGTTTGTCCGAATCGGCGCTGCCGGCTTTCTTCAGCCCGGCCGCAATCGACATCAGCGCGCTGTAACCGACCAGCGAACCGTTGCGTGGATAGTCATTGTATTTCTTGCGATAGGCGTCGACGAATTTCTTGTGCTCGGGCGTATTGATGGCGTACCACGGGTAGCCGGTCACGAGCCAGTTGCTGGGCGCTTCCGCGCGCAGCGGGTCGAGGTATTCCGGCTCGCCCGACAGCAGCGACACCACTTCGCGTCCTTCAAACAGACCGCGTGTATTGCCTTCGCGCACGAACTTGCCGAGGTCGGTCGCGAACAGCACGTTGAAGATCGCATCCGGCTTGGCGTCCGCCAGGGCTTGCGTGACCGCGCCGGCGTCGATCTTGCCCAGCGGCGCCGCCTGCTCGGCGACGAATTCGATGTCCGGCTGCGCCGCCTTCATCAGCGTCTTGAAGCTGGCGACGGCGGATTGGCCGTATTCATAATTCGGATAGACGATGGCCCAGCGCTTCTTCTTGAGCTTGGCGGCATCCTTGACCAGCGACGCCACCAGCATGTAGGTCGAAGGACGCAAACGATAGGTGTACTTGTTGCCGTTGTGCCAGACGATCTTGTCGGTCAGCGGTTCGGCCGCGAGGAAGAATATCTTGCGCTGCTTGGCGTAGTCGGTCAGCGCCAGACCGGTGTTGGACAGGAAGCCGCCGAACAGAAGCGACACCTGTTCGCGCTTGACCAGCTCTTCGGCCACGCGTACCGAGTCGCCCGGATTGCCGTTGTCGTCGCGCGAAATCACTTCCAGCTTCTTGCCGAGCACGCCGCCTGCGGCGTTGACTTCTTCCAGCGCCATTTCCCAGCCCTGGCGGTACGGCTCGAGGAAAGCCGGCTGCGCCTTGTAGCTGTTGATCTCGCCGATCTTGATGGTGGCTTGCGCTGCGGCGTTGCCGGAAAAACCTGCGGTGGCCAGCGCCGCCGCAACGGCGGTGAACTGCAGTATGTTCGTAAAGCGGAGTCGCGAATTCATGGTGTCCTTCCCGGTAAAGACGACAAGTATAGCGAGCGTCGGGAATTTGCACCTGTACGCGTCCTTGTTGCAGGAAGGAAAATATTCAGCATGTCAGCAACGGCGGACCCGGACGGCCGCATTGCAGGAAGCCATCTGCGCACGTATCATGGCGGAGTTTTGGTGCTCGCGGTCAGATTCCTTGACCGCAGTTAAACGGGAAACACGCGCTGTGTATTAGTTGTTGCAGCGGCAAACGTGTGCTGTCCCCGCAACGGTAAAACAGGCGTCGCGCATTGATGTAGCGCGACAGGTTTCCTCCATAGTCCACTGTGCCGCTTCAGATTTCAGGCATGGGAAGGCGAGGCGATCGGCCCTGTTAGCCCGGATACCGGCCAGAACGGATGGAAGCGAGCGGCCGGGGTATGTCGTGAACTGCGAAGCACTGCGCACTGCATACCGAATCCGTCATCCGCTCGACCGCCTCCGTTTGCGAGAGCTGTCGTCGCTTGCCGCATTCGTGCGTCCGCCGTCTTCGCACTTCACTCACTCACCGTTTTGCCCGTTTCCTTTGATCACAGCGCGCGGGGATGCGCGCCGTACAAAAACAGACCGCCACCATACACCACGCACCACGGATATGGCGGTCATCAAAGGGAAGCTCACATGAAACACTCTGCATCGCTGCGCACCGGCAAACCGCGCCTGTCTCATTTGCCGTATGCGCTGGCCGGCGCGTTCGGTACCTTTGCCGCCCTCCAGGCCGGCGCCGCCTTCGCACAAGCGACCGAGGCCTCGCTGCCCGAGATCACGGTATCGACCCAGGACGGCGGCAGCCTGAAGGCGCCCTCGACCGCCGGCGGCCGTCTCAACCTGACGCCGCTGGAAACCCCGGCCAGCGTCGCCGTCATCATGGGCGACACCATCCGCGACCGTGGCTACCAGACCCTGCTCGACGCCGAAACGCGCGCGCCCGGCGTGACCTCGGTGCCGTTTTCCGGCAACGGCAACAACTCGCTGTCGGCGCGCGGCTTCTACGGCCCCAATTCGATTTCGCAACTGTACGACGGCTTGCAGTTGTACAACGCCGGCGGCGTCGTGACCTTCCCGGTCGATCCGTGGAATGTGGAACGCGTGGAGTTCCTCAACGGCCCCGCTTCGGTGCTGTACGGCACGGGCTTCGTCGGCGGCGCGGTCAACGTCGTGCCCAAGCGGCCCGACCTGAATCTGAAACAGCAGTCCAATGAGGTGCAGTTTTCGGCCGGCTCCTTCGGCACCTATCGCAAGGCCTTCGACAGCACCGGCCCGCTCAGCGACACGCTGGCCTATCGCCTCGACGTCAGCCACGTCAATTCGGACGGTTGGATGGACCGCGGCCGCAGCGACAGCCTGACCGTGTCCGGTTCGCTGCTGTGGAAAGCCACGCGCGACCTGACTCTGACGCTGGCCAACGACTACGCCGATATCCATCCGGGCAGCTACGAAGGCACGCCCATCGTCAACGGCGCCATCGTACCCGGCACGCGCTTCAAGAATTACAACGTCGATGACGCCCAGGTGCGCTTCACCGAAAACCGCACCTATCTGCGCGCGCGTTACGAGCTCAACGACAAGGTCGTGCTCAACAACGACGTCTACCTGATCAAGCACGACCGCCGCTACAAGGAAACCTATACCTACACGTACAACCCGGCCACCGGCAACGTCGCGCGCTCCAACTACCGCGACATCGTCGGCGCACAGACCCAATACGGCGATCACGGCTACGCCACCATCGACAGCGAGCTGTTCGGCAACAAGAACCAGCTGGTGGTCGGCTTTGACCTCAACCGCTCACTCTACGACCGCAACGACAACACCAACGCCGCGGGCAACTTCGCCGGCAGCACCACCGTCAATGCGCTCAACTTCAATCCGGGCACGTTCGCACAGGGCAACTCGCCGGCCATCCGCGCCTTGTATCGCGTTACCGTCGACCAGGCCGGATTGTTCCTGCAAGACCGCTATCAGCTGAACAAGCAATGGGCCGTCACCGGCGGGCTGCGCGGCGACAACTACCAGACCAAGCGCGATGACTTCATCACGCGCCTGACCGCCAACGGCAACCAGAATGCGGTGTCATGGAATACCGGCGTGGTCTTCACACCGGTGACCGACACCTCGCTGTACGCACAATACGCGGTGGCATCCGATCCGGTCACCTCGCTGGCCAGCATCAGCGCATCGCAGATGCAGTACGGCGTGTCCAAGGGCAAGCAGGCCGAAGTCGGCGTCAAGCAAGCCTTGTGGAACGGCCGCGTGGAATGGACGCTGGCGGCTTATCGCATCATCAAGAACAACCTGCTGGCGCCGAACATCAACAACACCGCCCTCTCCGACACCGTCGGCCAGCAATCGTCGCGCGGCCTGGAAGGCTCGCTGACCTTCAAGCTCAACGACGACTGGCGCGTCGAGGCCAATGCCTCGGTGCTGCAGGCGCGCTTCGATAACTTCGTCGCCACGGTCGGCGGCAAGGCGACCTCGCTGGCCGGTTACCGTCCGCAGTTCGTGCCGAAACGCACCGGCAACCTGTTCGTGCTGTGGAACGCCACGCCGCAAGTGGAAGCCCGCACCGGCGCCCATTACGTCAGCGATCGCTACTCGGACAACACCGACCAGTCGCGCCTGCCGGCGTACACCGTGCTCGACGCCGGCGTGGCGTGGAAGGCGACTCCGAAGCTGAAGTTCGATTTGCGCATCGACAACCTCACCGACAAGGTCTACGCCGCATCGACCTACGCCGGCACGGCGACGCAATGGATCCTGGGCGCACCGCGCACCTACACGGTCACCGGCAACTATGCGTTTTGACCGGATCATTCCGCTGCAGCAACAGCAGCAGCCCCAACGACGACGGCTGTTGCGGCTGTTGCTGCTGTCGCTGGGGCTGCCGTTGCTGGTGCGGGCGCCCTCGGTCCATGCCGCAGACACCCTTCACAGCCTGACGTTCAAGGACGACGTCGGTCGTGAACTCACCCTGAAGACGCCGCTGAAACGCGTGGTCGTCTTCAACCGCTACACCACCGAATTCGTGCGCGCCGTGGCCGGCATGCAGCCGGTGGTGGGCGTCGACATCGACTCCGCGCGCAGCCATAGCTACTGGCCGACGGTGACGCCGGCCATGCTGGCAGGACAGGGGCAGTCGAGTCCCAATTACGAAGCCATCGTCGCGATGCAGCCGGATGCGGTTTTCTTCCCGCGCAACAGCGACTGGCAAAAGGCGGCCACCGTGCTCGGCCGCTTCGGCATCCCGGTGGTAGTGGTCACTGCCTGGGACGTGCTCAAGCATGAAGAAAACGTCACGCTGTTCGGCCGACTGTTCGAGCAACCGCAACGCGCCACCAAACTCAACGCTTTCTATCGCCGCTACCGCGACCTGCTGGCTCAGCGCTTGCAGAACCTGCCGATGGCGCAGCGCAAGCGCGTCTACATTGAAGAAGTCGGCGCCTACAAGACCCTGTTGAAGGGCTCCGGCTGGCACGACATGGTCGAGGTCGGCGGCGGCGTCAATGTGTTCCGCGACGTCAGCGTCCTCAGCCAGCCGTCGGCGCGCGGCAGTGTGCAGGGCTTCAGCGTCGATCCGGAAGAAGTCGTCGCGCGCATGCCCGACGTCATCGTCAAACTTGAACCAGGCCAGTACGAACCACATAGCCGTGCGTTCTCGCTGCAAGTACTGGAAGCGGTCGCCGCGCGCCCCGGCTTCGATCGCATTCCGGCGGTGCGCAATCCCCCTGTGCAGGTGTATCACATCAGCTATTACCTGGCAGGCGGTTGTTCCAAGATCATCGGTGCATTACAGATCGCCAAATGGCTGTATCCGGATCGCTTCAAAGACATTGATCCCGACCAGGTCATGCGCACCTGGCTGGAGGATTTTCAACAGGTGCCGGCGCCGGGTGGTTACACCGCATCGCTGGCGGAGCTGCGCAAATGAACAAGACTCTTCTCATGCAAGCGTTGCAGCGTCATCAGCGTCGCAATGCGCTGGCGATGGTCGCCGGCGTCGCTCTGCTGATCGCCGCGATGGCGCTGGCCGGATCGCTGGGCGCGCAAAAATTCGGCATGGCGACCAGCCTCCGCGCTCTGTTCGCGCCGCTACTGCCGGCGGCGTGGCTGAGCGACATTCCGGCGTGGCAAATCTCGCTGCTGCAACAGCTGCGGCTGCCGCGCATCGTCATGGCGGTGGTGGCCGGCGCCGGCCTGGCGCTGGCTGGCGTGGCCATGCAAGGCATCACGCGCAATCCACTGGTGAGTCCCTACACGGTCGGTATTTCGCCGGCGGCGGCGTTCGGGGCGTCGCTGGCGATCTTGTCAGGTGCGACGGGCATCGCGGGCGCCTGGAGCGGCCTGTATCTGACCGTCGCGGCCGCCTTCGCCAGCGCGGTATTGTGCGCGACGTTGGTGTTGGCCTTCTCGGCGTTGCGCGGCGTCAGCGCCACCATGCTGGTGCTGGGCGGCGTCGGCCTGACCTATTTGTTCAGCGCGTTGACCGCCAGCGTGCAGTTCGTCGCCACCGAACAGCAACTCGCGGCCATCGTGCAATGGACCTTCGGCTCGCTCAACGGCAGCACCTGGAATGAAGTCGCGGTGGCCGGCGGCGTCTTGCTGCTTGGTGCGCCACTGCTGCAATGGCATGCCTGGGCGCTCAATGCGTTCGCCGCCGGCGGCGACGACATTGCCGCCTCGCTGGGCTTTGCGGTCGGCCGCGTGCGCACCGTGGTGACCGTGGTGGCGGTAATGATCACCGCTGCGGTGGTCAGCTTCACCGGCGTGATCGGTTTCGTCGGGCTGGTGGCGCCGCATATCGCGCGCCTGCTGATCGGCGGCGACCATCGCTGGTTGTTACCCTTCTCCGCCATCGTCGGCGCGTTGCTGGTGCTGTTGTCGGACATGGCCGGACGCCTGTTGTTCGCGCCGGTGATCATCCCGGTCGGCATCGTCGTCGCCTACGTCGGCGTGCCGCTGTTCCTGCATCTGTTGCTGTCGAGCCGGCACAAGGCGGGCCTGTGATGCTCAAGATCTCCGGATTGCATTACCGTCATGGCAAGCGCCTGATCCTCGACAACATCGACCTGCAAGTCGGCGCGGGAGAAATCGTCTGCCTGGTCGGCCCCAACGGCGCCGGCAAAAGCACGCTGCTCAAATGCATCAACCGCATCATGCCGTCGCAGCACGCCGGCATGACGCTGGCCGGCGACAATCTGCAGGACATGTCGCGCCGCAACCTGGCGCGCGCCATTGCGTATGTGCCGCAGCATACCGGTCCGGCCATGTCGCTGCGCGTGGCCGACATGATTGCGCTGGGCCGCGCGCCGCACCGCACCTGGAACAGCGGCGATCGTGATCGCCGCATCGTGCTCGACGCCATCGAGCGCCTCAAACTGCAGACGCTGGCGCTGCGCCCCTGCGACGAACTCAGCGGCGGCGAACGGCAACGCGTGCTGCTGGCGCGTGCGCTGGTGCAGCAGGGGCGTTTGCTGTTGCTGGATGAGCCGACCAGCGATCTCGACTTGCATCATCAGCTGGAAGCCATGACCGCCGCGCGCGAAATCGCCGACGCGCAAGGCAGCGGCGTGCTGATCGCCATCCACGACCTGGCACTGGCGGCGCGTTTCGCCGATCGCCTGGTGATGCTGAGGGAAGGCCGTGTGGTGGCGCAGGGACATTGGCGCGAGGTGCTCACGCCGCAGCACATCGAGGCGGTCTACGGCGTCAGCGCGCGCATCGGCAGCGACGGCGATATTCCTTATGTGATTCCCCTGCGCACGCCATGACCGCTGCGCGCAAACTCCTGATCGCCTTCGACCAGTCGGCTTATTCCGCCGGCACGACGCACGCCGACGCGCTGCGCAATACCTTGCAGCTGGCGCAGCACTGCGAACGGATCGGCTATCACCGCTTCTGGGTGTCGGAGCATCATAGCAATCCCGCCATCGTCGGCAGCGCGCCGGAGGTTCTGCTCGGTGCGCTCACCGCGCTGACCTCGCGCATCCGGATCGGCGCCGCCGGCGTCCTGTTGCCGTTCTATGCGCCGTTCAAGGTGGCGGAACAGTTCAATGTGCTGGAGGCGCTCGCGCCCGGACGCATCGATCTCGGGCTTGGACGTTCGCCGGGCGGTGACGGCAATGCCTTCCGCGCGCTCAATCCCGGAGGCGACGGCGACCGCCTGAAGTTTGAACAAAAGATACGTGATCTGTGTACGTGGCTGTCCAAGCAGACGCCGGGCGACGATGACAAATTGGCCGGATTGAAGACGCTGCCGCACAATCCCGGCGTCGCGCAAGCTTGGCTGCTGGTGACCTCCATCGACGGTGCGCGTTCTGCCGGCCAGCTTGGTCTGCCGATGTGTTTCAACTATTCGGCAGAACAAAGCGTGGGAATTTCCGAGGCCGCGTTCGACGCCTACCGCGCCGCGTTCCGCCCCGGTGCGTTATGCGAAGCGCCCTATACGGCCATGATGGCCTGGGCGCTGGCGGCTGATACGCATGAAGCAGCGCGCCGCCTGTTCGCCTCGCGCGGCTTGTGGCGCACGCGTCTCGACGACGGTGTGCGCGAGCCGCTAGAGTCGGTGGACACCGCGCTGGCCTATCCCTACACGGCGCAGCAGCGCGAACGCATCGGGCTGCAACTCGAACGTAATTTTGTCGGGACCGCCGACGAGGTCATGGGCAAGCTGCATCGGCTGGCCGACAACGCCGGCGCCGACGAGATCGGCATCACCGCCTGGACTTACGCACTGGAAGATCGCCTGCGCTCATTCGAGCTGCTGGCGCGGGCGCATCATCATTCTGTCCACGGCGATCAGGAGTCAGCGCTGTAGATTTCCGGCGGCATCGTCGGCCACATGCGCGAATTGACCGCTGGCGAAATGCGTTCTATACATCTCTTGATCATCTATTTGATTTTTCTCGTTGGCCCACGAAAATAACCCGGCTTCTGCCGAAGCACGCCCATCCGGAAGGAGCGGAACGCTACTATTTCCGCCCACACTGAACAGAGGCCGACATGAAGAGAATTTTCCTGCTGCTGGCATTAGCCGCACAAGCCGCCGGTGCATCGCTCCAGGCGCATGCACAAGTCCTGACCGAAAAACAGATCTCGCAGGACCTGGCCCGCGACATCGCGATTGCCGCTATTGAGCAATGCCGCAAGGACGGTTACCAGGTTACGGTCGCGGTGGTCGACAAGGCCGGGCAGGAGCGCGCCGTGCTGCGCGACGACGGCGCCGGACCAAGCACCGTGAACACAAGCCGCCGCAAGGCCTATACCGCGGTGGCCTTCAAACGCAGCACCTCCGAGACGGCCCGGCTGATTGCTGCCGACATGGTCAGCGCCAATCTCAAGGATGTCTCCGATGTGCTGATCCTCGGCGGCGGCGTGCCGGTCCTTGCCGGCGACCAGATCATCGGCGCAATCGGCGTGTCAGGCGCTCCGGGTGGGGACAAGGACGACGCCTGCGCGATGGCCGCCGTGGCGAAATTCGCCGGCAAGCTTCAATAGAGACTATTACCTTGCAGGCGAACCTCAGTTACCCATGCCGACGTGGTACTGCTTGTGCATGGTCCACACCGAGTTCTTGACCTGGTAGGTAGAGAAATTCACATCGCGCAGATCGCCGTGGGCGTCAAAAGAAATCGTACCGGTCAGGCCGTTGTGCTTGATCGCATGCAAGGCCGCGGTCACCTTGCGCGGATTGGCCGAACCGGCGCGCACGATCGCGGCCGCCAGCACCTGCACCTGGTCATACGCCACCGCCGAGTACGCGCCGGGCGCGGCGTTGTAACGTTGCTGGTAATTCTTCTCGAAGGCTTCGAACTGCTTCGACTTGCGTTGATGGGCGCCGGGCATGATTGACACCGTGCCTTCCGCACCCGGCCCGGCCGTCTGCAAATACATCGGCCCCACCAGCGAGGCCGCCGTCACCAGCGGCGCCTCGATGCCCAGCCGGTACATGTTTTGCGCCAGCATCGCGCTTTGCGATCCGAGTCCGCCAAAGAACACCGCGTCCGCCTTGCCGACCCGGATCGCCTTGAGGATGTCGTTGAAGTCGTAGGTCGTGGCGCTGACCGAATTGACGCTGACGATCTTGCCGCCGAGCTTGGTGAAGGAAGCTTCGAATTTCTCCTTGTAGTCGCGCCCGAACACGCTGTCGTCATGCACGATCGCGACGCGGCTCTTGTGCAGTTCCTGCGCGACGTAAGCGGCCAGCACGGCGGCGCGCTGCTCGTCGTAGGCGGCGATGCGGAAAGCGCTGTCATGGCCCTGCTGGGTAAAGCGCCGGGTACCTGAAATGGCGAAATGCGGGATACCGGCTTTCTGATAGATCACCGACGAGCTGACAGCGACCGCGCTGTTGAAAATACCGACCACGCCGGCGGTATCGCTCTTGGCAAAATAGCGCGCCGCGATTTCAGCGATACGCGGATTGGATTTGTCGTCCTGCACCTGCAGCTTGAGCACCAGACGGTCGCCGCCGACGCGCAGGTCGGCGCCGTTGATCTCGTCGACCGCCATCTTGACTGCATTGAGCATGCTGGTGCCGCTGGCGCTGCTCAGACCGGTGAGCGGTCCGGCGAATCCGATGGAGACGTTCTTGTCGGCAGCCATCGCCGGCGACTGCAATCCGGGCAACTGCCACCCCAGCAGCGCCGCCATGGCCAGCAGCACCATGCTGCGTTTGCCTTGCTTCTCCATATGTCCCTGTCCTTTCGACATCGCGCTGATGTAGTTATAGGTGCGCGATGGCGATAGTTATATCACTGCGCCCGGGGGCGCCATATGGGGAAAATGAAGGATAAAACCGGGCGATTTCCATCTCACGGCGGATGTTGCCGAAAATGCATCGGGATCAGCGTTGAGGCGTATCGGCCGGATCCCAGTCATCGTAGACCTGCTCCAGCGCGTCACGCAGCAAAGACATGCGCTCTTCGCCGAGCAATCCGCCCATGCGCCGTTCGGCCTGCGCGCTCAGTTCGACGGCGGCGGCGTGGAGTGCCTTGCCGCGCCGCGTCAACGTGACCAGCTTGGCGCGTCCGTCGTCGGGATCGGGCACGATATCGAGATAGCCGAAACCCTCCAGCTGCTCGACCAGGTACGCCATGCTCTGTTTGGTCATGCCGGCGCGCGCGGCCAGATCGACTACGCGGCTGCCGTCGGCGGCGATGGCGCGAAACACGGCGCTGTGCGCCACCCGCACTTCAGTGAAACCACGCGCCGCCAGTTCGCCGTACAGCCACACGGCCATGCGATCGTAGGCGCCGCGCAACAATGCGCCGAGCGTGCGATGCCGGTCCGGGATGGTCTCGGCGCGTGCGGCGACTTTGCTTTTCTTGCCGACGCCGGCCTTGTCGATCTTGCCGTCTTTGCTGCCGACAGCGACGTGCTTGCTGGTTTTCTTGGTCATGCTCCATCTTGACACATAGACAGACTATATGTCTATAATAGACAGAATAACTGACTTATTTACCAAAAAAGGGAAAGCCGCATGAACGCCATCCAACACAACCTCGACGTCGTCGACCGCCACATCCGCGACGAGGCGCGCGACGTCGACAGCGTGCTGGCGCTGTACACCGACGACGTCGTGTTCGAAGCGCCGCACCGCGCAATCCGGCTGGTCGGCAAGCAAGCCATTCGTGAGATGTATGTCGCCATGTTCGGCGCCATGGCGGAGGTGGAAATCGAACCGCTGGACCGCTTCGCCACCGAGACGCGCGTGGTGGACGACATGCTGGCGCGCTTCCGTATCGCCGGTCCCGGCATCCGCAACTGTCCGCTGTCGGTCGGCGTGCGCGTCGAGCTGCGCCTGATCCATCACTTCACGATGCGTGACGGCCTGATTGCACGTGAACAGACGTTTGAAGTGTGGAATCGGATCCCCTGAAGAAGAAGGTGCGTCAGCGCAAGGCGTCGGCCCACGGATGCCGCGCGCGATGGCCTCGTTCGAACTCGGTGATGGCTGGCAGCATCTGCAGGGTGGCGCCGACCATGTCGAGTCCGTCGACGATCATCTTGCGGTGGCGCTCGGCCAGCGGAAACCTGAAGTCCTGCGTGGCGCTGTGCACTGCGCAGGTATGCAGGTCAATCTCCAATTCATGATGACCGGACGCGACGTCCTGCAGCAAGGCGTCGATCTGCTCCTGCGGCAGCACGATCAGCAGAAGCCGGTTGTTGAGCGCATTGCCGAAAAATATCTCGCCGAAGCTGGGCGCGATCACCGCCTCGATGCCGAGCTGCTGCAAACCCCACACCGCATGTTCGCGGCTGGAGCCGCAACCGAAGTTGGGGCCGCCGATGATGAATTTCGCCGCGCGAAAACCATCCTGATTGAGGATGAATTCCTTGCGCTCGCTGCCGTCCGGATGGAAGCGCAGGTCGTACAGCACGCCGCGGTCAAGTCCCTGCTTGGTGATGATGCGCAGGAATTGCTTGGGCATGATCTGGTCGGTGTCGAGATTGTCGATCAGGATCGGTGCGGCTACGCCGCGCAGTGTCTGTGTTTGCAATGCTTCATGCATGGCTGTCTCCCGCTCCCGGATGCAAGGTCCTGACGTCGGCGATGCTGCCGGCCAGCGCCGCCGCTGCCGCCATCGCCGGACTCATCAGATGGGTGCGGCCGCCGCGTCCCTGGCGACCTTCGAAATTGCGGTTGGTGGTCGAGGCGCAGCGCTCGCCCGGTTCCAGCACGTCGTCGTTCATCGCCAGGCACATCGAGCAGCCCGGTTGGCGCCACTCGAAACCGGCGTCAATGAATATCTGCGCCAGTCCCTCCCGCTCGGCCTGGCGGCGCACCGCGCCGGAACCGGGCACCACCATCGCGCGCACCGAGGCTGCCACATGTTTGCCGCGGATGATGGCGGCGGCGCTGCGCAAATCCTCGATGCGGCCGTTGGTGCATGAACCGATGAAGACGCGATCCACCGGCAACCCGAGCAGCGACTGCTGCGCCTGCAAATCCATGTACGCCAGCGCCTGCGCAGTGGCGCCCTCATCCGATGGCGGCGTCAGCGCATCCACCGCGATAGCCTGGTCGGGACTGGTGCCCCAGGTGACGTAAGGCGCCACCTGCGCGGCGTGAAAAACGTACTCGACGTCGAAGTGCGCGCCTTCATCCGAATGCAGCGCGCGCCAGTCTTCCATCGCCTGCGCGAACGCGGCGTCGTCGAGATTGGCCGCATGGCTGCGCACGTACGCGAAGGTGGTGGCGTCGGGGCGGATCAACGCGGCGCGTGCGCCGGCTTCCACCGCCATGTTGCACAAGGTCATGCGCGCTTCGGCCGACAAGGCGGCGATGGTCGTGCCGCAGAACTCCACCGCGTAACCGCGCGCGCCCTGCGCGCCGATGCGGCCGATGATCATCAGGATCAGGTCCTTCACTGACGTTCCCGACGGCAGCTCGCCGTCGACGCGGATGCGCATGTCTTGCGCCAGGCGATAGACCAGCGTCTGCGTGGCGAGGATGTGTTCGACTTCGGAGGTGCCGACGCCGAAACCCAATGCGCCCAGTGCACCGTACGTCGTCGTGTGGCTGTCGCCGCACAGGATCACCATGCCCGGGCGCACCCAGCCGTGTTCGGGCGCGATGATGTGTTCGATGCCCTGGTCGTCGTCGGTGGTGTCGAACAGCGTGATGCCGAAGCCGCGGCAATTGCGTTTCAGGTTGCTCGCCTGCAGCGCCGACGGCGGATCGAAGATCACACGCTGCGCGTTGCCGACCGGATGCGTCGGGATGATGTGCGACACCACGGCCAGCTGCTGGCGCGGACGCAGCACCGGCCGGCCTTGCTCGCGCAGGCTGCTGAAGGCTTGCGGGCTGGTGTATTCGTTCATGATGTGAAGATCGGCGTAGAGCAGCACGTGCTGCTCGTCGAGCATGGCGACCGTGTGCGAGTCGACCAGTTTCTGGTAGAAGGTGCGGGTTGGCATGATGGTCTTCCTGTGGGCTGGCAGAGCAGGTTTCAGGCGTGGAAGAACGGCAGTACTTCGGCCAGCAGTTCCTCCGGCGCTTCTTCCGGGACGTAGTGGCCGCAGGCCAGCGCACGGCCGCCGAGCCGGCCTTCTTCCGTGAACTTTCGCCATTCCGTGAGCGGGTCGAAACAGCGTTCGATGACGCCTTGTTTTCCCCATAGCGCCAGCACGTCGCAGCGGATCTTGTTGCCGGCGGCGAGATCGTGGCGCTCGTGTTCGAGGTCGATGCTCGCACTGGCGCGGTAGTCTTCGCAGATGCCGTGGATGGTGGCCGGATCGCGCAGGCAGCGCAGATATTCGGCGTAGGCTTCGGGCGTGAACGGCTTGAGGCCGGCGCTGCGGCCGCCGATGGTGTGCTTCAGGTAATCCTCGGGATGCGAACTGAGCAGGGTCTCGGGAAACGGCGCCGGACGGATCAGGAAGAACCAGTGGTAATACGCGGTGGCGAATTCCAGGCTGGTCTGCTCGTACATGGCCAGCGTCGGCGCGATGTCGAGCAGCACCAGTTTGCGGATCGCGGCCGGATGATCAAGCGCCATGCGGTAGGCGACGCGGCCGCCGCGATCGTGTCCCATCAGGAAGAACTCGTCGAAGCCCAGCGAGGCCATCAGGTCGATCTGGTCCTGTCCCATCACGCGCTTGGAATAATTGCTGTGGTCGGGCAGGCCGGCCGGCTTGCCGCTGTCGCCGTAGCCGCGCAGGTCGGCGGCGATGACGGTGAAGCGCTCCGCCAATGCGGCGGCGACCTTGTGCCAGATCGCGTGCGTCTGCGGGTGGCCGTGCAGCAGCAGCAAGGCCGCGCCGCTGCCGCCGCGTACGTAGTTGATCGTCGTGCCGTTGACCGCGGCGACCTGGCGTTCGAATCCTGAAAACATGGCGACTCCTCGTTGGCGAGCTGGAATGGAGCCATTGTACGGCGGCTTTGCAGGCTTATAATTCACTCGAACTAAGCCTATTAGTTACTTCAATTTAATAATCGGAAACGCCATGAACCATCTCTCCGACCTCGCTTTTTTCAATATCCTGGTCAAGCAAGGCAGCCTCGCCGCCGTCGCCCGCGAACTTGGCGTGACGCCGCCGGCAGTGACCAAACGGCTGGCGAACCTGGAGCGGCGACTCGGGGTGCGGCTGCTCAATCGCACTACGCGCACCATGAGCGTGACGCACGAAGGCGAGATCTACCTGGCCGAGGGCGCGCGCATCCTGGCCGAGATCGAAGAACTGGAACAGACCGTCAGCCGCAGCCGCGCAGTCCCGAAGGGATTGCTGCGCATCAATGCGAGTTTCGGCTTCGGCCGCAAATATGTCGGTCCGGTGGTGGCCGACTTCGCCAGGCGCCATCCCGAGGTCGAGGTGCAATTGCAGTTGTCGGAGCGCGCGCTCAACCTGGCCGACCAGGCTTACGACATCGGCATCCGCGTCGGCGAGCTGCCGGACGCGCGCATCATCGCGCGCAAGATCGCGTCCAACCGGCGGGTACTGTGCGCAGCCCCGGCCTACCTCAAGACGATGGCGGCGCCGGCGGTGCCGCGCGACCTGCAAAAGCACAAATGCATCGTACTGCGCGAAAACGAAGCCGCCTACGGCGCCTGGCACCTGAGCCGCGGCAAGCGCAGCGAGGGCGTCAAGGTGCGCGGCCCGCTCAGCACCAACGACGGCGAAATCGCGCTGGCCTGGGCGCTGGCCGGGCACGGCATCCTGATGCGCTCGGAGTGGGACGTGGCGCCCTACCTGCGCTCAGGACGTTTGCGGGAAGTACTGGCCGACTGGTCGCTGCCGGACTCCGACATCTATGCGGTGTATCCGGAACGGCTGAATCTGTCGGCCAAGGTCAGCGCCTTCGTCGACTTCATCGCAGCGCGTTTCAGCACGCATCTGCATAAGGGCAACGAGCAGCAATCGGCGTGGTAGGAACGCCTTTGTTCAGGCTTGCCACACGCCATAGCCGGCTTCGCGCAGGCCGATCGCCAGTTCCACTTCCATGTCGCGTGCGCCGTCATAAGGCATCGGGTTGTACATTTCGTACAGCTTGGGCAGCAGGCGCAAGCCGAAGTCGCGCACGTAGCGGTTGGACTGGATGCCGGCCTTGTGCTTGTCGAAACGCAGGTCGACGTTAAGACCGGTCATGCCAACGTAGACGCAGGGCTTGCCGGTCACATAGTCAGGGTTGGCCTTGCGGAAGCGCGCCTCGTACAACACGTCGGTCGACAATTCGATGACGTAGACGGAGTAGTGATAGCGGCGCGCCATGGTGAAAAAATCAGGACCGGTCAGGAATGCGCTGCACCCGGACCGGCGCTCGCAGCGGACCTGCCTGGCACGGTCACCAGCAGCATGCCGGCCAATGCGACCGCGAAGGCGGCCAGCTGGATCACGGTCAATTGCTCGCCCAGCGCCAGCACACCGACCAGCGCGGTGCTGACCGGCAGCATCACGGTGAACACGCCGGCGCGCGCGGCCGGTACCGACTTGAGTCCGGTCATCCAGAGCCAGACGCTCCAGACGCTGGCGGCCAGCGCGTAGAACACCAGCAACAGCCAGATGCCCTTGTGCACGGCGGCGAAATCGAATTGCAGCGCGGTATAGAACCCGAACGGCGTCATCAGCACCAGTCCCCACAGATTGATGATAGAGCTGATGCGCTTGGGACTGAGCACGGCGGTGAGCTTCTTGCCGATCACGGCATACGAGGCTTCGCACAATACGGCGGCGAACACCAGCATGTTGCCGAGCCAGGCCTGATGGGCGGCATCGGTGCCGGCGGCATCCAGGCTTGAGGCGTGCGGATTCTTGGCCAGCGACAGCAGCCCGATGCCGATCGCACCGCAGGCCACAGCCATCCAGACGCGCGCGCCGATGCGTTCGCGCAGGAAGATCCAGCTCATCAATGCCACCGCCGCCGGGATCACCGACATGATCACGCCGGCTGACACGGCGCTGGTCATGCTGACGCCGCTGATCATGCAAATCGTGAACAGGAAATTGCCGAGGAAGGATTCGAGGAACACCAGCACCCGCGTGCGCGGTGTCAGCGGCGCTTCGTTGGCGGGCTTCTTCAGCCAGCGCAGCATCGCTACCGCGCCTATGCCAAAGCGCAGCCAGGCCAGCAGAAACACCGGCAGCGCCGCCGCCAACGGCTTGGTCAATGCGACGTACGCGCCCACCATGGACATGCTGAGGGCGAGGCAGGCATAGGCCATCAGGCGGCCGGGAGTGTAATTCATGGATGCGGGCTGGCGTCGGTTGGCTTTCTCCAGGGAAAGCAGCCCTGCATTCTAACGTGGGCGCGCCTCGATTGCAGGCTGGCGGCAGGGTGGGCCGTGATCCTCGCCAACCTGGTAAGAATTGTAAGCAAGTAATGCCGGGGCTTTTCTTCGTCCGAAAATAGAATATATTCGAATCGTGGCGAGAAATAAGATGCGCCTCAACTGAAAGGACATCATCATGATCAGCAAGAAAATCATCCCTGCCCTGCTTGTTACCGCAGTGTTGGCAGCATCGGTTTCGACTTCGGCCTCGGCACGTGACCACGGCGGCAACAACGGCCTGGCGATCGCCGCCGGTGTCATCGGCGCAGTCGCGATCGGCTCGATGATCGCCAACGCCAATTCGGGCCCTAGCTATGCACCACAACCGGTGTATCAGCAAGCGCCGCAGCCGGTGTATTACCAGCAGCCGCAGCAGGTCTACTATCAACCTGCGCCAGTTTATGTGCGCCCTGCCCCGGTCTACGTTGAGCGCGAATATCGCGAACGTCCGGTCTACCGTGAATACCGTCGCGAGTATCGCGACGTGTACTACAGCCGCTAAGCAGACTTAAGCAGCACGTCCCTTCGGGGAAGTACCGGCCGGAGACGGCAGACACAGTGAGTGTTTGCCGTCTCCGGCTTTTTATTGTCCCGACTTGTCCATCGCCGGCCTTGTGCAATCCCGATTCATTCCCAGATAGCCGTGAACTCAGGGAATGTAGAACTCATTTCACAAATGGGTGTGAGATGCGTTCTTCGCAGAAAAGGCACTGGCAAGGATGTAGCAGGGGCTTCGTGCAGCATGTTGCACCCTTGCAGGGTACAACGCGGCCAGCGCCCTTTCTTGGAAGAACCTGTAGGGAGCGGCCTGTTTGGGCGATCTGCAGCGTGACGAATCCGGGTCAAGACGCCCAGTCTTGACCCGGATTCGCGCCTTGCATCTCATCCCAAACAGGACACGCTCGCTCGCATTCACACCTATTTATGAAATGAGTTCTCTATGAACGTCCTCATCTTCGGCGCCACCGGCATGGTCGGCCAGGGCCTGCTGCGCGAATGCCTGCGCGATCCCGCCATCACCACCGTGCAAGTGGTCGGACGCACGCCGGTCGGCGTCCAGCATCCCAAGCTGAAAGAACTGCTGGTCCCTGACCTGTTCCGCTACGACGCGGTCGAAGAACAGCTGCGCGGTTTCGACGCCTGCTTCTTCTGCCTCGGCGTGTCGGCCGGCGGCAAGAGCGAAGCTGAGTACACCCGCATCACCTACGACCTCACCATGGCGGCGGCGCAAACGCTGTGCCGGCTCAATCCGCAGATGAGTTTCTCCTACGTTTCTGGTGCCGGCACCGACAGCACCGAGCGCGGCAGCGTAATGTGGGCGCGTGTCAAGGGCAAGACCGAGAACGCGCTGCTGGCGCTGCCGTTCAAGGCGGCGCATATGTTCCGTCCCGGCGCGATCCAGCCGATGCACGGCGAAGTCTCGAAGACACCCGCCTACCGCTGGTTCTACCTGTTAGCCGGACCGCTGCTGTCGCTGTTGCGCGGAATGTTCCCACGCCACATCACCACCACCGAACAACTGGGGCGCGCCATGATCAATGTCCTCAAGCGAGGTCAGGCCTCCGGCATCATCCACAACGCGGACATTGCCGCACTGGCATGACCGATCGACAATAACTTGATTTGCCGCTAATGCGTTGCGCTGTCTGCAGCGCATTTCGGCACGAAAATCAGTTGTTGTCCTACAGAAATGGCCGCCATCACGGGCCTAAAATGGATCATCTTCATTTCCGCACCGGTGATCCGTGATGAGCAAAAAGGTCGATTACCCCGTTTCCGACATCCGCCATTATCTTGAGCCCGGCCCGATTGTGCTGGTGACATCGCGCTGGCAGGACGAGACCGACGTGATGACGCTGGGCTGGCATACCGTGATGGAATTCACGCCCTCGCTGGTGGGTTGCATCATCGCCGCCGGCAATCACAGCTTCGAACTGATCCGCAGCAGCCGCGAATGCGTGATCAACATCCCCACCGCCGACATGCTCGACACCGTTGCCGACATCGGCAACTGTTCCGGCGCCGAGGTCGACAAATTCTCGCGCTTCGGCTTGCACACCAGCGCGGCCACAAAAGTCAAAGCGCCGCTGCTGGACGACTGCTTCGTCAGTCTCGAGTGCAAGCTTTACGATGATTGCCTGATCGATACCTACAACTACTTCATCTTCGAAGTGGTCAAGGCGCATGCCGCGCCTTCGCCGAAATATCCTCAGACCGTGCACTACACCGGCGACGGCCAGTTCCGTGAAGCTGGACGCAACGTCAGCCGACGCGGCCGCTTCATGCCGCAAAATCTTTAGCCGCAAAAATCCGCGCCAAACAAAAAGGCCGCACAGCAGTGCGGCCTTTTTTACGACGACTTTTTAATCACGCTCAGGCATCGACGCCATGTTCCAGGCGACGCGGTGCAGGCGACACCAGGCGCACGGCCGGCGGCGTGATGTCGATGGCGCGCTTGGCCGATTGCGAGGCGGCGGTCGTCACCAGACGCGCGGCGTCGAGCTTGAACACGCTGACCACCTGCTCCAGCGTCTCGGCCTGATCCTGCAGAGCCTGCGCGGCGGCGGCGGCTTCTTCCACCAGCGCGGCGTTCTGTTGCGTGACGTCGTCCATTTGCGACACGGCCTGGTTGACCTGACTGATGCCGCTGCTTTGCTCTTCGCTAGCGCTGGCGATCTCGCCGACGATGTCGGTGACCTTCTGCACGCTGGTGACGATATCGCTCATGGTGGTGCCGGCCTGCTGCACCAGCTTGCTGCCGGAGCCGACCTTGTCGACCGAGTCGTCGATCAGGGTCTTGATTTCCTTGGCGGCGGCGGCCGAGCGCTGCGCCAGGCTGCGCACTTCGGAGGCGACCACGGCAAAGCCGCGGCCCTGCTCGCCGGCGCGCGCCGCTTCGACCGCCGCGTTCAACGCCAGGATGTTGGTCTGGAAGGCGATGCCGTCAATCACGCTGATGATGTCGACGATCTTGCGCGAGGATTCGTTGATCGAGTTCATCGTGTCGACCACCTGGCGCACCACGTCGCCGCCTTGCGAGGCGATGGTCGACGCCGACAGCGCCAGCTGGTTGGCCTGCTTGGCGTTCTCGGTGTTTTGCTTGACCACCGAGGTCAGCTGCTCGAGGCTGGATGCAGTTTCCTCCAGCGAAGCGGCTTGCTGTTCGGTGCGCGACGACAGGTCGGTGTTGCCGACGGCGATCTGTTTGGCGGCGACGCTGACCGAGTCGGTTGAAGTGCGCACGGTGCCGATGACGTCGACGATGCGCGCGCGCAGCTTGTTGAAGGCAGTGGCGGCGTGGCCGATCTCGTCCATGCGATCGACCTTCATCGGCTGCGACAAGTCGAGCGAGGCGCTGACTTCTTCAAACGTGTTGCGGATGTTGCGCAGGCTGCCGCTGATGTTGCGGTACAGGGTCAGCGCCAGCGTGCCGGTCAACAGGAAGGCCACGACGATGACCGCGACCATGCTCTTGAACGCGAACTCGTACGCGGCGACGCTCTCGGCGCGCACGTTGTCGACCAGCTTGCCGTTGTAGGCGATGTGATCGTCGATGCCTTTCTTGACGCCGGCGGCGGACAGCGCCAACGGGCTGCCGGCCACCAGTGTGGCGCGCACGCCGTCCATGTCGCCCGCATGCGCGGCGGCGAAGAACGGGATCAGCGCCTTGCGATAGGCTTCCATGTTGACCTTGTCGGCTTCCAGCATCTTGCGATCGGTGTCGTCGAAAATCTGTTCTTTTTCATACTTGGCGACAACGTCGTCGAAGGCCTTGTTGGCGTCGGCCACGGCTTTGTCCAGTGCGGTCTTGTCGCTCAGGTTGGAGAACACGGAGAGGCGATAACCGGCCAGGCGCGTGTCGGCGAGGAAGCCCTTGGCGGCATTGAGGCCGCTGATGCTCGGGATAATGCGGTTCTGTACGGTGTCGAAGCGTTGCTGCGCGCGCTGCAGCTGCCAGAGGCCGTCGACGCCGACAAACAGGAGCGCCAGCAAGGCCACCGAGAGAGTGAGAATAAGGCGTTTGGTGATCGTCATGGTCGTGTCATTTCTCAAAAAGTGAATGGAATCCGCGGCTTCGTGGGCTGCGGTGCTGGCGTTGTCTCCTCCTGTGGGAGGCGATGCTGGCGATTCCGGTGTTGCTGTTATTGACTGCGGTGTTGCGGATTTTTGTGTGTTGCCTGTCTGGTCCTACGCCGCCATCGGAGCGCCTTCAAAGGCGTCCTGCAGCGATTCGCCGTGTTCGTGGCAAAACGCCTTGCCGGCGCGGTAGCCGACGTCGAACAACAGCTGCATGTTCGACGCCGACCAGTCCAGCACCTCCGGCCAGTGCTCGTCGGGGATGCCGCTCATGAGGTCGACCTTGAGCAGGCGGCGCAGCGGTTCGCCGGTGTCCGGATGCGTATTGTGTTCGAGTTCGAACAGGCGCATCTCGGTCTTGGAAATCTTCACCAGCGGCGTGATGATGGAACGCACCCAGGCGTCGTAGAGATTGCGCGGCTTGCGGATCAGGCGGTCCTCGCCGAGGATGTCGAGCACCACCAGCGTGTCGACGTCGTCGTGCTGTCCGCCGGTCATCAGGGGATTGAAATTGAGCGTGTCGAGCGCGGCGCCTTCAATGTAGTCGTCGCCGTCGATCTCGGTCGGCGGATACAGGAACGGGAACGACAAGGCGGCGCGTACATGGATCGGCGCGATCTCATCCTTGTCCCAGACCTGCATCTCGGCCTTGCTCATGTTGTAGGCGTTGATGTAGAACTCCGGCTTCATGCGCGCGATGGCGTCGAAGTCGATCGCCTGTTCGAGGAAGGGATGATGCGCACACAGGCCCAGGCTCTTGGACGACAGGTCCGACGGCGACATCGCCGACAGCATCAGGTGCATCCAGTCGTTCCATGCGCCCGAGGCTTCGGCGAAGCGCTGCGTGAAGACGTCGAGGAAAGGATTTGCCGGCATGCCCGAAGCTGCGGCCATGTTCGGCAAGCCGGCCAGCGGCGGCATCTGTGGCATCTGCGGCGGCACCTGGTCGCGGAAACTGCGCGCCCCCTGGCCCGGCTTGTTGAAAATCTTGTAATTGACCGGGAACATCTTGTAGATGCTGTCGGCGACGCCGACCTCGGCCCAGCGCACCAGCGCTTCGCGCGGCGTGCAGTCCAACGGCGCCTGATACAGCAAACCCATCAGCACGCCGGCGCCGGACGCCGAGATCACGTCGAACTCGATGCCCTCGTCGAGGAACGCCGTCAGCGCGCCTGCGATCAAGGTCGAATTCGGCGCGCCGCCACCGATCACCAATGCTTTTTTTCCCGCCCTGTACTGATTGGTCATGTGAGCCTCTCAGATTTCCCGTTGTGTTTTTTGGAGCAGCGCCCCTTTTGTGGAAAAGGAATGATGCACTGCAAAATTTTCTGTCTGAGGGAAATATAGCCGCAAAGAAACTGGACGGAAGGGACTGGAGAGATTTAATTAACGCATATCAGGTATTCAACGAATGGATATCGTCGGCGCGACAAGGCTTTGCACGATATTGACGATTTGACATGTACGTAATAACGGAGAACTTCTGTCACGCTGCCGTTCACATGTCATGCCTCTGTCATGGTTCAAATGAAACGGCCGCGCCTTCTTGCGAAAGACGCGGCCGGAAATTGCAGCGCAACAGCAGCGTGGATTGCCGCGTGCTTATTTACCCCAGCGCAGCACCAACGGATCGAGACGACGCGCGATCTTGATCAGGCCTTCGCGCGTGGCCGGATGCATTGCCGCCAGCGGATGGCGCACGGCGTCGGACTTGATGATGCCGCCTTCCTTCATGAGGGCTTTGCACGAGGCCAGGCCGCCCTGGCGGTTTTCGTAGTTGATCAGCGGCAGCCATTGCTGATAGTGCTGCGCGGCCAGTTCGGTGTCGCCGGCGACGTAGGCATCGAGGATGCGGCGGATGCCGTCCGGATAGCCGCCGCCGGTCATCGCGCCGGTCGCGCCGGCGTCGAGGTCGGCCATCAGCGTGATGGCTTCTTCGCCGTCCCAGGGACCGACGATGGCGTCGCCGCCGAGGGCGATGATTTCACGCAGCTTGTTGGCGGCTTGCGGCACTTCGATCTTGAAGTAGGAGACGTTGGCGATCTCCTGCGCCATCTTGACCAGCAGCGTGGACGACAGCGTGGTGCCGCTGACCGGCGCATCCTGGATCATGATGGGGATGTCGATCGCGTCCGAGACTGTCTGGAAGAATTCCTGGATGCCGCGCTCGCCGACACGGATGGTGGCGCCGTGGTACGGCGGCATGATCATGACCATGGCGGCGCCCGCGTCCTGCGCGTTGCGGCTGCGCTGCGCGCAGATGCGCGAGCTGAAATGGGTTGTCGTGACGATCACCGGGATGCGGCCGGCGACGTGCTCGAGCACGGTACTGATGAGCGCATTGCGCTCGTCGTCGGTGAGCGCAAACTGCTCGGAGAAGTTGGCCAGGATGCAGATGCCGTCGGAGCCGGCGTCGATCATGAAATCGATACAGCGGCGCTGGCCTTCGAGGTCGATGTCGCCGTGGTCGTCGAAAATGGTCGGTGCGACCGGGAAGACACCGCGATAAACAGGCGTCGGCGCTGGTTTTTTCTTGCTCATTGTTTGTCTCTCTTCAGTTTGATGCGGGCTACGCCTGCTGGTGCTCGGGTGCATGCTTTTGCGGCATCAAAACGGAAGCGGTCGCAGCTGAGGCTAACGACCTTTCAACAATTGATTGACCTGCTGGAACTCCATCGGTGGGTAGTAGTAGAAGCCCTGGAAGAACTGGCATCCGATCGCTTTGAGGAATTTTTCCTGCACCAGTGTTTCGACGCCTTCGGCGACCGTGGTGCAGGAAAGAATCTTCGCCAGCGACACCACTGCACGGATAATCAGCTCACTCTTCTCGCTGATACCGATCTGCGCCACAAAAGACTGGTCTATCTTAATACTTTTCGTCGGGAAGCGACTGAGCTTCTGCAAAGACGAGTAACCGGTGCCGAAATCGTCGATGGTGATTCCGTAACCTTTGGCATTGAGCGCCTCCAGATGGCTGATGGCGAGGTTCTCGTTGCCGACCAGCCCGGTCTCGGTGATTTCGAACTCCAGGTGATCGGAACTGACGCGGTATTTCTGGCACGCGGCGTTGACCAGGTCGAGCAGATCGGCGCGCACGATGTCGATGGCCGAGAGATTGATGGCGATCGGCAGGCAGCGGCGGCCCGAGTCCAGTGTCTGGCGGATATACGCGCACACCTTGTCGACCACGAAGGCGGTGATGAAATGAATCGCGCCGCTGGCTTCCGCCACCGGGATGAATTCGGCCGGCGAGACGTCGCCCAGCGTCGGCGAGCGCCAGCGGATCAGCGCCTCGAGGCCGACGATGTCGCCGTCCTGCGTGACCTTGGGTTGATAGACCAGGCGCAGTTCGTTTTCACGCAGCGCCATCACGATCGACTGCTCGATACTCAGGCGCCGCCGGATCAGCGCGGCTGCCTCGTCGTCGAAGACGGTGATGTCCTGGGTGCCGGAGCGGCGTGCCGAATCCAACGCCAGTTTGCCGCGTTGGATCAACTCGTCGCCGCCGGTTTCGCCCGGCCGCGAGAAGGCCATTGCCATCGACACCTGCACCGGATGACGCTCGCCGCCGACCAGCAATTCTAGCGGCAGGCTGCGCCGGATGTGCTCGATCTGGGGGATGGCGTCGCGACTGGCGTGACTGGTCTCGACCGTGAAGCAGAACACCACGCTGCGCAGCCGTGCGATCAGGCTGCCATCCGGCAGCAGCCGGCGCAGCGCATCGGCGAAGGCCACGATCAGCGCATCGCCGGCAGCGCTGCCGTGGGCGTCGTTGACGTACTTGATGCTGTCAAGACGGATCACCACCAGCGCCAGCTGGCGACGCGGCGACATGGCGCCCATCAGCTCCTCGAGTTGCCGTTGCAGCAGGTCGCGGTTGGGCAATCGCGTCAGCTGGTCATGGTTGCTGAGGAAGGTTTCGCGCTCCTTGCTGCGGTCGAGCGCTTCTTCGATGCGGCGCTGCTGCGAGATATCGCGCAGCAGCACGATGTAATGCTGTTCGGAGGTCGTCGAGATATTTTCTATCGCGATGAGACGGCCATCCTTGGCGGAAAATTCCTGGCCGCGCTTGAGCGCCAGGATGTCGGCCGCCTTTTCGGCGGCGCTGCGACATTTGTGCTCGAGCAGCGCGAACAGATTTTCATCCTGGTCTTTTTGCGCTGATTTTTCAGGTGTGCGGCCAATCAGATTGTCGGCCAAGGTATTGGCCTTGAGTATGCGCCCCTGTACATCGCACAGCACGATCGCGCCACCGGCGTTTTCAAAGATTTCCTGGTACTGCGCATGGCTGCTTTCGAGCTCACTGCTGGCCGCGCGATGGCGGCGGACCGAGGCGTCCAGCGCGTGCAACAGGCGGAATACACCGAGCGGCACGCAGATGTTGAAGAACAGGAACAGCAGCGACTGAATGTAGGCGTGCGCATTGGCCAGCGGCGCGGCGAGTCCCGGGTAGACCGGCAGCGGCTCATTGCGCAGCAGCAGCATGAACGGGAAGACGTTGATCGTCATCAGCACCAGCGCCAAGCGCGAACCGAAGAAGATGCGGCCGATCAGCGGCGCCGTGTAGACGAACATGATGCCGTACTTGGCAATGTCGGAGTCATTAATGAAATACACCATGCAGAATGAAGCCGCATAAATCGTCGCGATCAGGATCGCGCTGCCGATCACGGGACGCCGTATCGATGCCAGCACGCCCAGCATCAGCGCGATGAAGAATCCGACCACGACGGCGATGATGTAGTACGCGCCGACCTTGAACGCGTCGATGGCGCTGAGCAGGCCGATGCCGAGTTCCAGCAATAGGCCGGACACCAGAATGATACGCAGCGCGCTCTCTTTCCAGACCGTGTTTTCCGCCGCGCTCAAGGCGTTTTCTTTAAGCAGTAGCCACTGGAACATTGTATTTTTTCTTTGTGTAGGTGTGGTCATGTGGAGCATGCGGAAGCACGTGCGTCGGACGCATGGCTCCCGTTACTGCCGTCGGGCACTGGTTCCTGCTGCGCTTACCTTGGCGAATGGCTGAGGAGTGGCATGCCATCGTGATCGCGGGCGGCAGCAGCGCAAGGGTAGTGCGTGCGTTGCCGGCGTCATCGGTTTGCCCGGTCGAACCCGGTTGGAAATTCGCTCTGATTGAAACCCCGTTAGTTACTAACAAAATCTAGTCCGATTTCGCATAGTCTCACAAATAATTTCCATTCGGCAATGAGAATTCACATGAGGCGATACGCTTGTCTCATTATCGACTCGCATAGAGGGGCGTGAAAGTAATTGACGATCGGGACGAAAATCACTCGCTGTATACCATTGACGGGGATACACAGCCTGAGCGCGATATGGCGTGGCTGATTGTAGGCTCGCATTCCTGACAGGTACATTACGCGCGATTACGCGGGGTCCGAACGTTGCACGTAAAAAAGCCCGCAACAGACGTCACGGGCTTTTTAGGGCTTGCCGGCCGGGAAACTGCGGCACTTCCTTCCCGGCCCGCGTTGTTGTCGCAATCTCAGCGTCAGCGCCTGAGCTTGAACACGCTGACCACCTGCGTCAGCTTGCCGGCCTGCTCCTGCAGCGACTGTGCGGCGGCAGCAGCCTGTTCCACCAGCGCGGCGTTCTGCTGCGTTACTTCGTCCATCTGGGTAATGGCGCGGTTGACTTCTTCGATGCCGGTGCTCTGTTCGGTGCTGGCCGCGCTGATCTCGGCGACGATGTCGGTCACGCGACGCACGCTGGCGACCACTTCCGCCATGGTGGCACCGGCTTGCTCGACCAGCTTGCTGCCCGAGCCGACCTTTTCCACGGAGTCGTCGATCAGCACCTTGATCTCCTTGGCTGCTGCTGCGGAACGTTGCGCGAGGCTGCGTACTTCACTTGCCACCACCGCGAAACCACGGCCTTGCTCGCCCGCACGCGCCGCTTCAACCGCAGCGTTCAGCGCCAGGATGTTGGTCTGGAACGCGATGCCGTCAATCACGCTGATGATGTCGACGATCTTGCGGGAGGACTCGTTGATCGAGCCCATGGTGTCGACCACTTGCCCGACCACCGCGCCGCCCTGTTGCGCGACTTCGGACGCGGAGACGGCCAGCTGGTTGGCCTGGCGGGCGTTATCGGCATTCGCTTTCACGGTAGAGGTAAGCTCTTCCATCGCTGATGCAGTCTCTTCCAGTGAGCCCGCCTGTTGTTCCGTGCGACTCGACAGATCAAGGTTGCCGCTGGCGATTTCGGTCGATGCAGTGGCGATGGTGTCGGTGCCGATGCGCACTTCGCCGACGATGCGCAACAAGCTGTCGTTCATCATCTTCAGCGAGTGCATGAGCTGGCCGGTTTCATCCTTGCTGTCGGAACGGATGTCGGCACCGAGGTCGCCTTCGGCCACGCGCTGGGCGACATCGACAGCCTTGTTGAGCGGCACCGAAACGATGCGCGCGACCCATACCGCAAGCGCCATGGCGATCACGACAATCGCAATCAGCAGGCCGAGGATCCAGTTGCGCGCTTCGTTGAAAGTACGGTCGGCATCCGTGTTGGAACGCTCGGTGCCGTCGTCGTTGATCTTGACCAGGCCACCGAGTTGCTCGACCGCCTGACGGAACAGCTTGTTCGATTCGCCCTTGAATTGCAGGCGCGCCTCATCCTTCTGGTTGGCGCGCGAGAGCTCCATGATTTTCTTGTTCTCGGCGAGATACTTTTGCATGGTTTGCTGGAACTGCGGATAGAGCACCTTCTCTTCCGGTTCGGAGATCATCTGCTCGTACGACGCCTGGTCTTTTCGGATGATTTCCATGCGCGTCTTCATGGCTTTTTCGGCGTCGTCGTAATCTTTTTCTTCCGTCGCCAGGATGTGCTGCAACTCCGAGATACGGAAGCGCGCCATCGACGCCTGCAGTTGCAGGCCGACCTTGACGCTCGGCATCCAGTTGGTGGCGATGTCGCTCGAGGCCCGGTTGACCCTGATCAGTTCGACGATCGAGAAAGCGCCAAGTCCTGCGGTGAGGATGATGACGGCCAAAAATGACAGGACCAGCTTTTTTGCGATTTTAAGGTTGTAGAACCAGCGCATGTGATTGCCTCGGATGAAGATGGTGAAAATGGTGCGCAGCGGAAAGGACGCGCAAAGACGGCGTCGTCAATGACGGCATCGTCCCACGATGGTACGCATGCGGGCGCCTTCTTCATCGCTGAAGAAGGCGGTTGTTTACCGTTCATTTTTGCGGGAAGTCTGCTCGTAAGGGCCGTGGTTGCTGGCCTGCGAAGCGATTCAGAATTGGCGGCGAAGCATTTTCACATGGCAATGTGATCGGATGATGACGTCGTGACAAGACATCGGCGAACGCGTTGCGGTCAGACCCCGTAGATGCGGAAGAAGGCATCCAGCGAGCGCTCGACGGACTCCTTGATCTTGGCCGGCGGCATCGAAGTGATCACGCCGAGGATGCGGCCCTCGGCCCACTCCGCCTCGACCAGCACGCGGAACTGGATCGCTGTCAGCCAGGGGTCAGCTTCGCGCAGCTCGCCGCGGTCCATGGCCCGCTTCATGAATTCGGAAATCACCTGCCAGCCGCGCTTGGGTCCGTTCTCGTAATACATGCAACCGAGATCGGAACGTTCGGCGTTGTAATACAGCAGACGGCGCACCGCGATCACTTCCGGGGACAGGATCAGATGCAGATATTTGTTGGCAAACAGGCGCAGCGTGTCGCGCATGTCGGCGCTGCCGTCGTCCTGGATCAGAATGGCGAACAGCGATTCGAACTGCATGCCGGCCTGCTGCTTCATGACCTGCAGAAAGATCTCTTCCTTGGAAGAAAAATAGTTGTACAGCGTCGCCTTCGAGCCGCCCAGGCGCGCCGAAATTTCCGCCATGGAGGCGCGATCGAATCCGATCTCGTTAAATATTTCCGCCGCGACATCGATGATCGATTGCCGCCGCTCTTCACTCTTCTTGCGCATGTGATGTCTTTGCCATTGCGGCGAAACCTTTGCTTGCCTGGCTTCGCCTGATTTTCCCCGGGGGATGTTGCTTTTTTGTGCGCTTGCAGCATTTACGCCGCATTGTGCCGTTTTCCGTGCCCCATTTTCCCCTAGTTTTGCTTGACGCTCTTTAAAAGTCAATACTATACTGAACTGTACAGTTTACTTATGAGTGGATTTCGATCATGCAAGTTCCATCTATTTCAGGGGATCAAGAAGCATCCCGAGTTCGCCTGCCGGGTCTGCCCCGCCTTGCAACGCTGTCGGCGCTGGCCGTCGCCGCCTTGACGCTGGCCGGCTGCGCGCAGTTTTCTGACCTCGGCCCGCGCGCCGAACCCAAGGCCATCGATGCCTATCAGTCTTCGCAATCGCTGAACACCGTCGATGCAGGCGCTGTCGCCTGGCCCGACGACAACTGGTGGACTGCCTACGGCGACAAGCAGCTCAACACGCTGATGGGCGAAGCATTGCGCGGCGCGCCGTCGATGGCGGTGGCGCGCGCCCGCTTGCTGAAAGCCGAAGGCGTGGCGCAGCAACAAGGCGCGGCACTGTTGCCGCAAGTCACCGGCAACGCCTCGCTCGATCACATGAAGCAGAGCTACAACAACGGCGTGCCGCCCGACTTCGTGCCACGCGGCTATAACAACGAAGCCCGTGTCACGCTCGACTTCAGCTACGAAATCGATTTCTGGGGCAAGAACCGCGCCGCACTGGCGGCCGCCACGTCCGAACTTGAAGCCGCACGCGCCGACGCAGCCCAGGCGCGCATCACGCTGGCGACCTCGATCGCCGCCGCTTACGCCGAACTGGAGCGCCTGTTCAGCCAACGCGACACCTCACAGGCGGCACTGCAGGTGCGCCAGGAAACCGAGAATTTATTCATGCAGCGCCGCCTCAACGGCCTCGAAACCGAAGGCAGCGTCAAGCAAGTGGTGGCGCGGCGTGCGATGGCCGAAGCCGACCTGCTGGCCGTTGACGAATCGATCGCCCTGCAACGCAACAAGCTGGCCGCGCTGGCCGGCGCCGGTCCGGATCGCGGCCTGCAACTCGCGCGTCCGGTAATCGACATGAGCAAGCCGTTCAACCTGCCGCAGGAGTTGCCCGCCAACCTGCTGGGCCGCCGTCCCGACATCGTCGCCGCACGCCTGCGCGCCGAAGCCGCCGCAAAACAGATCAAAGTGGCGCGCGCGCAGTTCTATCCGAACGTCAACCTGAGCGCCTACTTCGGCTTCCAATCGCTGGGTACCAATCTGCTGACGCAATCGGGTTCCAGCATCGGCAGTTTCGGACCGGCGATTTCGCTACCTATCTTTGAAGGCGGACGTCTGCGCGGCCAGTTCCGTTCGGCCAGCGCCAGCTATGACGAAGCCGTCGCCAACTACGACAGCGCCGTCACGCAAGCCTTGCAGGACGTGGCCGACGTCGCCGTCAGCGAGCGCGCGCTGAGCGGCCGCCTGAACCGCACCGAAGCGGCTGCGGACGCCGCCCGGGATGCCTACCGCATCGTGCGCAACCGCTACGAAGGCGGCCTCACCAATTACCTCGATGTGCTTAACGCGCAAGACACGCTGCTGACCAATCTGCGCGAATTGTCGACCTTGCGCTCGCGCCTGTTCGCCCTCGACGTGTCGATGGTCCGTGCACTCGGCGGCGGCTACCAGCACGCCAGCTGAGCGCGCGCCGCACAGCATCGACTCCCTACAGACAAATATATCCACGAAGGAAAACGCCATGTCGCACAGTGACTCCCAAGCCATTCAAACCATTTCCACGACTGACTCCACCACCGGCAACGCATCCGGCAAGCGCAAGAAGCTGTTCACCATTTTCGCCGGCGTGGTCGCCGTGGTCGCCATCGGCTACGGCACCTATTGGTATTTCATCGGTTCGCGCTACGTGACCACCGACAACGCTTACACCGCCGTTGAAATCTCGCAGGTCACGCCGGCCGTCAACGGCATCGTGTCTGAAGTCAAGGTGGTCGATACCCAATACGTCCACCAGGGCGACGTGCTGATCGTGATCGACAACCGCGACGCAACACTGGCGCTGGCGCAGGCCGAAGCCGACCTGGGTCGCGCCGAACGCCGCGTGCAAAGTTACTTCGCCAACGACACCGGTTTCGTCGCGCAGGTGCAGGCACGTGAAGCCGAACAAAAACGCTCCGCCGCGCAACTGCTGTCGGCGCAAGCTGACCTGCAACGCGCCGAACTCGACCTGCGTCGCCGCGAAGCGCTGGAAAAATCCGGTTCGGTCTCGGGTGAAGAACTGACTAACGCGCGCACCACCGTGCTGACCATGCAGGCCAACCTGAAGGCCGCCGAAGCCGGTCGGATCCAGGCCGACGCCAATCGCAATGCCACCGTTGGCGCGCAAAAGGCCAGCACCGTGCTGACCGCCAACACCACCGTCGACACCAATCCGGAAGTCACGCTGGCGCGCGCCAAGCGCGACCAGGCCAAGCTGGATCTGGAGCGCACCGTATTGCGCGCGCCGGTCGAAGGCGTGATCGCCCGCCGCCAGGTGCAGGTCGGCCAGCGCGTCCAGGCCGGCACCGCCTTGCTGTCGGTGGTGCCGACCCGCTCCATGCACGTCGACGCCAACTTCAAGGAAGGCCAGTTGTCGCAAGTGCACCTGGGCCAGCCGGTGACGATGAAGGCCGACATCTACGGCAGCGCGGTTGAATATCACGGCACCGTGGTCGGCGTGGCCGGCGGCACCGGCTCCGCGTTCGCTGTGATCCCGGCGCAAAACGCCACCGGCAACTGGATCAAGGTGGTGCAACGCCTGCCGGTGCGCATCTCGATCGACCGCAAGGAACTGGCCGAGAAACCGCTGAGCGTGGGCTTGTCGATGGACGTCTCGATCGACACGCGCGGCAAGAGTGGCAGCGGTGCCGAAAACACGGCGATGAATTCATCCGCTGCAAAGTCCCCGACTCTGTAATCAGGCGGCAACTATGTCATCCCATTTTTCCGATGCATCATTGAAGCCGCTGGAGGGGGCGCAGCTGGTCGGCGCCGGCCTGCTGCTGGCGGCGGCCAACTTCATTGCGGTGCTCGACACCACCATCGCCAACGTGTCCGTATCGACCATCTCCGGTGCGCTGGGCGCCTCGTCGAGCCAGGGCACCTACGTCATTACCTCGTATGCGGTGGCCGAGGCGATCACGGTGCCGCTGACCGGCTGGCTGGCCAACCGCTTCGGCACGGTGCGCGTGTTCATCACTTCGATGATTCTGTTCGGCGTGTTCTCGGCGCTGTGCGGCATGGCCAATTCGCTGGGCATGCTGATCGCCTTCCGCGTGCTGCAAGGCCTGGCCGGCGGTCCGCTGATGCCGCTCTCGCAAACCCTGCTGCTGCGCATTTTCCCCAAGGAGAAAGCGCCCGCCGCGGTCGGCCTGTGGGCCATGACCACGCTGATCGCGCCGATCGCCGGCCCGATCCTCGGGGGCGTACTGTGCGACCAGTACAGCTGGCCGTACATCTTCTTCATCAACGTGCCGGTGGCGCTGCTGTGCGGCTACATGGGCTGGAAGATGCTCAAGCGCTACGAGTCGCCGCTGCTGAAACTGCCGATCGACAAGATCGGGTTGATCCTCATGGTGATCTGGGTGGCGGCGCTGCAGTTCATGCTCGACGAAGGCAAGGAAAAGGATTGGTTCGCCTCCACCGAAATCGTGGTGCTGGCGCTGATCGCGGCGGCCGGCTTCATCGCCTTCATGATCTGGGAACTGACCGAACGCAATCCGATTGTCGACCTGCGCGTGTTCCGCCACCGCGGCTACACCGCCAGCGTCACCACGATCTGCCTGGCGTTCGGCGCGTTCTTCGGCGCCACCGTGCTCACGCCCTTATGGCTTCAGGGCTACATGGGCTACACCGCGACGCACTCGGGCGAGACCACCGCGCTGACCGGCATCCTGGCGGTGCTGACGGCGCCGTTCGTGGCGAAGCTGTCGACCAAGGTCGATCCGCGCAAGCTGGTGTTCATCGGCGTGATGTGGCTGGGGGCGGTGACGCTGTTCCGCAGCTTCAACACCACCGACATGAGCAACTTCCAGATCGGCTGGCCGCTGCTGATGCTGGGCATCGGGCTGCCGCTGTTCTTCGTGCCGCTGACCGGCCTGGCGCTGAGCAGCGTGGAGGAATCGGAGACCGCCTCGGCGGCCGGCCTGATGAGTTTCTGCCGCACCATGTCGGGTGCGATCGCCACCTCGCTGGTCAACACCAGCTGGGAGAACAAGTCGATCTACTACCATGCGGAACTGGCCGGCCTGGTCGATCAGTTCGGCGACGTCAGCAACACGCTGACGCAGGCCGGCATGTCGCTCGACCAGGCGCGCGCCAACATGGAGCAGATGCTGCAGTCGCAGAGCATCATGCTGTCGACCAATCACATCTTCATGATGGCGGCGATCTCGTTCGGCCTGGCGGCCGCGGCGGTGTGGTTTGCGCCGAAGCCGACGCGGGTGGCGGATACGACTGCGGCGCACTGAAGCAGCCCGCCGGAAAAAAAAAGGGATGCCGCGATCAAACGGCATCCCTTTTTTCCTTTGCGGTGTTCCCTACACTTCGGCCCACTGCCGCAGCAGGTTGTGATAGTGGCCGGTCAGGCCGAGGACTTCTTCGGTGTCGCCGATCTTCGCGCGCAGGCTGGAGATGTTCTGGTCCAGCTCGAACAGCATGCTGCGCTGCCAGTCGTCGCGCACCATGCTTTGCGTCCAGAAGAAGGAGCACACGCGGGCGCCGCCGGTGACCGGCTCCACGCGGTGCAGGCTGGTGGATGGATACAGGATCAGATCGCCAGCCGGCAACTTGACTTCATGGGTGCCGTAGGTATCGACGACCACCAGCTCGCCGCCTTCGTATTCGTCCGGTTCCGACAGGAACAAGGTCGATGACAAATCGGTGCGTATGCTCAGCGAGGTTCCCGGTACGGCACGCACCGAACCGTCCACGTGCAGCCCGTAATGTTCGCCGCCTTCGTAACTGTTGAACAAGGGCGGTATGGTGGTCTTCGGCAGCGCAGCGGCAAAGAACAGCGGACTCTTCTTCAACGCCGCCAGGACGATCTCGCCGAGCTTGACGCTGAGCGGTGAAAACTCCGGCAGCTGGCGATTGCGCTTGACCTTCGCGCCCTGCTCGCCGACCGTCGCCTTGCCGTCGACCCAGTCGGCGTCCGCCAGCTGCTGCCGGATGAACGCTACCTCGGCTGCCGTCAACACTTCCGGAATATGCAGCATCATGATTGCTCTCCAATGAAAAACCCCTCCGTGCGGGAGGGGCCGTGTTTCGTGTTCTTGCCGCGACAGTCGCCCATTATGGACCACGCGCGCGAACCGGCGGCAGGCGCCGGTTCGGCACCGCGTCAGAACTTGAGGTTGGCGGTCAGCGTCACAGCGCGCGGCGTGCCCGGGGTATAGCGATAGCCGCTCTTGTTGATCGCAGCCACGTAGTCCTTGTTGAAAATATTGTACAGATTCAACTGCAGGTCGAGGTTCTTGTTGACCACGTAGCCGGCCATGCCGTCGAACACCCAGTAGGAATCGGCATACTGCGGTGTGCCGCTCAGGACGTCGTCGCTGCCGCGCAGCAGCGAACTCACGTAACGCGCGCCGCCGCCGATGGTGAAGCCTTGCGGCAGCTTGTAGGTCGCCCACGAAGTGAAGGCTTGCTTGGGCGTGTAGGCCAGGTTGTTTTCGCCGTTGGCGGTCACCACCGCGCCGCTGTTGACCTTGGTATTCATGTAGGTATAGCCCGCGGTCAGCGACAGATTGGGCGTTACTTCGCCGGTCACACCCAGCTCGATGCCCTGCACGGTCTTTTTCCCGGTCTGGAAGTACTGGCCGGACGTCGCGTCCAGCTCCACCTCGTTGTTGACCTCGGTGCGATACAGGGCCGCGGTCAATGCCAGCTTCTTGTTCAGCACATCCCACTTGGTGCCGATTTCCGCGGTCTTGGTTTTTTGCGGCGCGAAGTTCGGATTATCGGCGCTGTTGGCGGTAGCGCTCAAGGCGAAGCTGTTGCCGCCCGGCGGCAACTGCGACGTCGCATACAGCGCATAGACGCTGCTGTTCTCGGTCGGCTTGTAGATGCCGGCCAGCTTCCAGTTGAACAAGTTGCCGTTGGTGCTGAAATTCTGGCGGAACAGCGTTCCCGCCGCCACACCGGTCGGACAGAGCGTGCCGCGTCCGGAGGTGACGCACTTGTAGCCGCTGGCGGAGTCGGTATCGTAGTGGTCGACACGCACCCCGCCATTGACCGACCAGCGATCGTTGAACTTGAGGGTATCGAAAAGGTAAGCCGAGACCGTGCTGGTTTTGCCGGACGAATTCAAGCCGGAATTCGGCGTCATCGTCCAGGTCCCGCGCCCGGCATTGGGATTCGGATTGTACAAATTGGCGGCAGGCAAGCTCCCGCTCGTGTCGTAGCCGACGTTGTCCTGCTTCTCCTGCGTGAACTCAACTCCGCCCATCAGCGTGTGCTTGATGGCGCCTGTCTGCAAGTTGGCGGTGAGGTAAGTCTGGTTGGTCAGGATGGTGTTGGTCTGGTCCTTGATGGTCGGATTCGAACGGGCGATGGTCCAGGTCGACCGATCCGCCGGATTCGGCGTCACCAGGTTGGCGGCGCTTCCCATGAAGGACGTGAGCAGGTAGTTCTGGTGGGTCCTGCCGTAACGCGTGGTGTTCTGCAGCTTCAGGTCCGGTGAGAAGTCATGCTCGACGCGCAAGGTCACCCGGTCCGTGGAGACGTCGTTGTAGTCGCTGGTGAGGCCATAGAAGTTCGACGAATTTACCCTGGGGGCACTGGTCACGTATGCACGCGGCGGGATGGCCGGGGTGGCGCCGGCAGCGGCCGTTTGCGGGCTCCGATAGCCCGGCAGGCCGATCGTCGGGACGCCGCCGTCGGGCACGTCGTTCTGCTCCATGTGCAGGTAGTCCAGGAAGATACGAGTGCCGGTGCCGAGGCCGTTGGCCAGCGAAGCCGCAATACCGCTGTGATCGTTGTTGACTTCGTGCCGACCCGGCACGCCGCTGTCCTGCTTCATCAGGTTCAGGCGCAGGGCGGTGCCGTTGTCGGCGTTGAGCAGCTTGTTCCAGTCGGCGGTGGCGCGCTTCTGTCCCCAACTGCCGTACGTGGCCGAGGCGCCGAACGAGTCGTTCAATTCCGCCTGCTTGGTGACCAGGTTGATCGATCCGGTCGGCGAGCCGCGGCCGTTGTCGGTGCCGGCCGGTCCCTTGAGGACTTCCACCTGCTGAATGTTGAACATGTCGCGCGAGACCGACCCGAGGTCGCGCACGCTGTCGACGAAGATGGCGCCGGAAGCGTCGAACCCGCGCATGTAGATGGCGTCGCCGGTGCTGGTGGAGCCGTTCTCGCCGAGATAGAAGGTGCTCACGCCGGGGCTGTTGCGCAATGCTTCAGTCAGTGTGGTGGCGTTTTGCTGGTCGATCAGCTGGCGCTTGATGACTTGCAAGGTTTGCGGCGTATCGACCAGCGGCTGGGTATATTTGGCGGACGAAGCACGCTCCGCCTTGTAGCCGCCGTCCTGCGTCGCGGTCACTTCGACACTGGGCAATTGCGATTGCTGGGCGTGAGCGGCAGCCGGCAGCAGCAGCGCGCCGGCGATCGCCGCCGTCATCCGGGTATTGAAGCGCGGCTGCGCATGTTTGCGATTTTTTATGTAGGCCATGAACGGAACTCTTGGTAAAAGTTTCGGCTGGCTTACATCTGAAATTCAGAACTGGCTGGCGGCGGGAGGAATTATTTTATTTGCTTACCGACAGATCGATGCCGTCGCCACACAGGCGCGCCAGCGGAAGAATAAAACCGGAGTGCCCGTTCGTGGTTTCTCAAAAACGACCACGAGATGGACGGTGCAACGCTGTTGGTTAGCAGCAATTCTAATTGATAATCGTTATTATTTGAATTAACTGTTACAAATTTGAGACACATCTTGACGTTGCGTCCCCGAAGGCGGGCCAACCGGAACCGGCACAGGGCCGGTCCCGGTAGTCAGCCTGACTGCCCTATTTGAGCACGATCCCGGCGTCGGGCCAGTCGCCGCCCAAGGCCTTGATCAGGAACACCGAAGTCAGCATGCGCTGTCCCAACAATTGCGCCGCCTGGCGTTCGCTGTTGAGAAGCGACTGCTGCGCCGAGATCACGTCGAGGTAAGTCGACACGCCACCTTCATAACGGCTATTTGCGAGATCAAGCACGCGGCGCGCGCTGACGATGGCCGCCTGCGCTTGCGTGTAGGCGCGGTCCAGCGCGGCGACGCCGGTGATGCCGTCTTCCACTTCCTGCATCGCGGTCAGCACCACGCGCCGATAGGAAGCCACCGATGCTGCATAGCCGCCCTTGGCGAAGTCGACGTTGGCGCTGATGCGGCCGCCGTCGAACAGGGTCTGCGCCAGCGACACGCCGAGCGACCACACCACGCTGGGCGCGTTGAACAAGGTGTCGATGTTGCGGCTGTCGACGCCGTACGACGGCGCCAGCATGATGCTCGGATAGAATGCCGCCTTGGCCACGCCAATCTGTGCATTGGCGGCGGCCATCGCGCGTTCGGCCGAGGCGATGTCGGGACGACGCTCCAGCAAGTCCGAGGGCACGCCCAGCGGCACTGCCGGCGGTGTCATCGGCACCAGTTCCGGCGCCAGCGAAAACAGCGGCGCCGGCGTGCCGACCAGCGTGGCGATGGCATGCTCGAATTGCGCGCGCGATTTGCGCAGTACGTCGACCTGGGTCAGTGTGGTGTCCAGCAAGGCCTGCTGCTGCGCGACGTCGAGACCCGACGTGGCGCCCAGGTCATGGCGTGAAGTCGCCAGTTCCAGCGCCTTGCGTTGCAATGCAATCGAGCGCGACAGCACGTCGAGTTCGACGTCCAGTTCGCGCAGGTTGAAATAGTTGCCGGCGAGATCCGCGCTCAGCAGCAGCCGGGTATTCTCGAAATCGGCGGCCGATTGTTGCGACGAGGCGCGTGCGCCTTCGACGTTGCGCTGCACGCGACCGGCCAGGTCGACTTCATAGTTGACGTTCAGGCCCAGCGCAAAATCGTTCTGCACCGTAGCGAAGTTGGGCGAGTTGTAATTGGTCAGCGGACGATTGCCGGCGATGCGCAGGCGCGACGCGCGCGTGCTGACACCGACCTGCGGATACATGCCGGCGGAGGCCACGTTGGCCGACGCGCGTGCCTGCGTCAGACGCGCGGCAGCGATGGCGAGGGTCTGGTTGCCGTCGATCGCCTGCTGTTGCAAGGCGTTCAGCTTGGCATCGCCGAAGCGTTCCCACCACGGTCCCTTGGCCTGCTCATCGGCGGGCGTGCTTTGCCGCCATGGCGCATCGAGCTGCCAGGTCACCGGCATGTCGACGTCAGGCTTGCGATAGTCGGGACCGACGGCGCAACCGGCCAGCGCAGCAGCGATACCCGCGGCAATAACAATCGAGCGCAGGCGCAGCATCACGACTTGGCCTTTTCCGCAGCGGGCTTGCCTTCCTTGTCCTTCGGTGCGGCAGTTTCAGCGGCGACCGACACTTCATCGCCTTCGGCCACGGAGTCCGACGGATTGAGGATCAGGCGCTCATCGCCGTTGATGCCTTCCAGCACTTCCACGGTCTGGCCGAAATTGCGACCGAGCTGCACGCGCTTGAGACGGATCTTGTTGCCGGCGTCGACCGACGCCACCATCGCGCCGTCGCGGCGAAACAGCAGGACATCGGTGGATACCACCAGCGCGCCGCTCGGCTTGAGCGGCAGGGCCACCTGCACGAATGCACCCGGCATCAGCGCACCGTCCGGATTGGGCAGGGACACCTCGACCTGCATGGTGCGCGTAGTGGTGTCGATCGAGGCGGCGGTGCGCGCCACCTTGCCGTCGAACTTCTGACCGCGCAATTCGGCTTGCGTGACGACCACTTTCTGACCCTGCTTGATCAGGTTGGAATACGACTGCGGCACGTTGATGTAGACGCGCAGCGGATCGGTCTGCGACAGCAGGAACAGCGCGCGTGCGGCGCCGCCGCCTGCGCCCGGATCAACCAGGTCGCCGACGTCGACGTTGCGGCGTGTAATGACGCCGGCGAACGGCGCGACAATGCGCTTGAAGCCTTCCACCTGGCGCAGGCGCTCGACGTTGGCGTCAGCGGCGGCGAGGTTGGAGCGCGCTTGCGAATAACCGCTGCGGCGTTCCTCGAGTTCCTGTTGCGAAACCGCATCCTTCTTGCGCAGGGCTTCCCAGCGGTCGACCGTGCTCTTGGCCAGTTCAAGGCTGGAGGCGGCCTGCTGGCGCGCGGCGATGGCCTGCGACAGTTGCTGGTCGATTTCCGGCGTGTCGAGTTCAGCCAGCAGCTCGCCCTTTTCGACGCGGGCGCCGATGTCCTTGTGCCAGCGTTTCAGGTAGCCGCCGGCGCGCGCCGAGATCGGCGACTGTACATAGCCTTGCAAGGTGCCGGGCAACGACAGCGTCTGGGTCGCGTCGCTGCTCTTGGCGACGGCGGTCTTGACGTATTGCTTGGCGCGCTCGGTGGTGCCGGCTTGCAGTTCGCGCGCGTTGAACACGCGGCTGATCACGGTGCGCGCAGCGCCGACGGCCAGCAGCACCAGGATGACAATGACGATGATGCGGGTGCGGCGCACGATCTGCCGGCGCTTCAACAGCTCTCCAGCCTCGCCCGGGTCGAGGGGATGGATGCCGAGTTGGGAATGACGTTCTTGCGACATTGCTTCAAATCTCCTGTTACGGCTGCTGAGGCTGAGGCGGCTGGTCGGCCGGTCCGTGCCCGTGTTGCTGGCGCGCTTCTTTGCGGCGCGCCAGTCGTTGGTGAACGCCCGCGAAAACGACGGGAACGAAGAATAAAGTCGATACGGTGGCGAAGATCAGACCGCCGATCACGGCGCGTCCGAGCGGCGCATTCTGTTCCGCGCCTTCGCCCAGGCCAAGCGCCATCGGAATCATGCCGATGATCATCGCCAGCGCCGTCATCAGCACCGGCCGGATGCGCGTGGCGCCGGACTCGAGCGCGGCGGCCAGCGGCGTGGCGCCCTCTTCGCGGCGCTGGCGTGCAAACGAGACGATCAGAATACTGTTGGCGGTCGCCACCCCCATGGTCATGATGGCCCCGGTGAGCGCCGGCACCGACAAGGTGGTGCCGGTGATGAACAGCATCCAGGCAATGCCGGCCAGCGCAGCAGGCAAGGCGGCGATGATGATCGCCGCATCGATCCACGACTGGAAGTTCACTACCACCAGCAGGTACACCAGCACGATCGCCATCGCCAGGCCGACGCCCAGCCCGATGAACGAGGACTGCATGGTCTGCACCTGGCCGCGCACGGCTATCTGGCTGCCGCGCGGCAGTTTCGGACGCATTTCCGCGACCAGCTTCTCTACCTTGCCGGCGACGCTGGCCAGGTCGGTGCCCTGCACGCTGACGTAGACGTCGATGGCCGGCAGGATGTTGTAGCGCGAGGAAATCGCCTGCTGGCGGGCCGGCTTCACGTCCACCAGGTTGCCCAGCAATTGCGTGTTGGTCGGTGCGCCGGTCGCGGTAGCGGCGCCGCCTGTGCCGACCGGAATATTGAGCAGCGCATCGAGCGAATCCACGCGATATTGCGGCGACTGCACGGCGACATTGTAGACCACGCCGTTTTGCGGATTGAGCCAGAAAGCCGGCGTCGTCTGCGAACTGCCGGACAGCGCGATCAGGACGTTCTGGCCGACGTTGGCGGCGGACAGGCCGAACTGCTGCAGACGCGTGCGATCCATCTGCATGTCCAGCGCCGGACCGTCGAGGCGTTGATGCACGTGGGCGTCGACCGCGCCGGGAATCTGGCGGATCTGCTTGGTCAGCTGCGCCGCCAACTCGGCGTTCTGCTGCAGGTTGGGACCGGTGAACTGCACGTCAATCGCGGCGGGCAAACCGAAGTTCAGGATCTGCGTGACGATGTCGGCCGGCTGGAAGAAGAACTCGATGCCCGGGAAGCGCTTGGGTAATTCGGCGCGCAGCATGCTGACCAGTTGCTCGGTCGGGCGATGGTCTTCATGCAGCGACATCAGGATTTCACCGTCCAGCGTGCCGATGGTGCCGGCGTTGCTGTACGAAAGATTGATGCCGCTGTTCGGAACGCCGATGTTGTCGAGTATGGTTTCCAGCTCGTGGGCCGGGATCATTTCGCGGATGGCCGCTTCAACCTGATCGGCGGCGCGCGCGGTTTCCTCGATGCGGGTGCCGGTCGGCATGCGCATGTGCAGACGAATCTGGCCGCCGTCGACGTTGGGGAAGAAGTCGCGGCCGAGGAAGGGATACAGCAGGCACGACAGCACGCAGAAACCGAGGAAGGCCAGAGCGAAGCGACGGCGATGCGACAGCAGCGACGACAGCACCAGCGTGTAGGCGCGGCGCACGTGTTCGAAGCGGCTGTCGAAGCCACGGTACAGACGTTGCAGCAGGCTCGGTTTGCCGCCGCTGTTACCACCCTCCGCCCCATGGACACCACCCATCAGCAGCATCACCAGCGTCGGCACCAGCGTTCGCGAGAGGATGTACGACGCCGCCATCGCGAACACCACCGCTTCGGCCAGCGGCACGAACAGGAAGCGCGCCACGCCCGACAGGAAGAACATCGGCACGAACACGATACAGATACACACGGTCGAGACGAAGGCCGGCACGCCGATTTCACCGGCGCCGACAATGATCGCATCATGCAGCGGCTTGCCCATGTGCATGTGGCGCTCGATGTTCTCAATCGTCACGATGGCCTGGTCGACCAGGATGCCGACCGAGAGCGCGAGGCCCCCCAGCGTCATCAGGTTGAGCGTCTCGCCGAGCATGTAAAGGATCAGGATCGAGGCCAGGATGGACAGCGGAATCGTCAATGCGATGATCAGCGTGCTACGCCAGTTGCCAAGGAACAGCAGCACCATCGCCGCGGTCAGGCCGGCGGCGATGAGCGCTTCGGCGACCACGCCCTTGACGGCTGCTTTCACGAACAGCGACTGGTCGAACAGCGGCGTGATCTTGACGTCGGCCGGCATGGTCTGCTGCGCTTGCGGCAGCAGCGCGCGCAGGTTGTTGACGATGTCCAGCGTAGAGGCGCCGCCGTTCTTCAGCACCGACAACAGGACGCCGCGTACGCCGTCCTGGCGCACCACGTTGGTCTGCGGCGAGAAGCCGTCGCGCACGTAGGCGACGTCCTTCAGATAGGTGGTGGCGCCGTTGCTGGTGCGCACCGGCAGGTCGTTGAGGCCGGCCACCGCTTCCGGCGAGCCGTTCATCTTGACCGTGTATTCGGTGGCGCCGAACTTGGCGGTGCCGGACGGCAGGATCAGGTTTTGCGTGTTGACGGCGTTGACCACGTCGACCGGCGACAGGCCGCGCGCCTGCAACGCCTGGGTGTCAAGGTCGACCGAGATCAGGCGTGTCTTGCCGCCGTATGGGAACGGCACTGCGACGCCCGGGATCGTGATCAGTTGCGGGCGCAGCGTGTTGACGGCGGCGTCGAACAGCGATTGCTCGGGCAGCGTCGGGCTCGACAGCGCCAGTTGCATGACCGGAATGCTGGAAGCGGAATACTTGATCACCAGCGGCGGCGTGATGCCGGGCGGCAGCTGGCGCAGTTGCGACTGCACCGAGGCGACGGTCTGGGCGATGGCGTTCTGGATGTTGGCGGTCGGCTGGAAGAACACCTTGATCACGGCAACGCCGGCCAGCGATTGCGATTCGATGTGTTCGATGTCGCTGACCACGGTGGTCAGGCCGCGCTCATTCTGGGAGGCAATGCGCTGCCCCATTTCCTGGGCGGACAGGCCGTTGTAATTCCAGATGATGCTGATGACCGGGATATTGATTTCCGGGAAAATGTCCGTCGCCATTTTCATGAGCACGAGCGGCGTGGACAGCACGATCAGCATCGCCATCACAATAAAGGTGTAAGGGCGACGCAGCGCCAACTCGACCATTGACATGTACTTTGGTTCCCTGAAATAAGACTTTTATTATACTCAGAATAATTTGCTTTAAAGCCACTACTCTTGGGCCATCCAGCCCTTTTCTGCTTATTTACCACGCTGCTGCAGCTAACTGACAAAAGCCTTACCATGGCATTCCGTCCTGCGAGAAGTCCCATGGAAGCACTGCGTACCCGCATCGAAGCCAGCGTCATCAGCATCAGCCGCCCACCCGGCAGTCCGGACTTCCGGCTGCCCAAGGGCGATCCCGGCCTGTTCGGTCCGGATTCACCCTGCTGGCAGGTGCACAGCGACTTCACATCGATGCTGATCGGCGGCGTCAGTGCGCTGTTATTGCAGATGCTGCACCCGCTGCCGCTGGCAGGCGTGTGGGATCATTCCACATTTCAGCAAGACATGCTTGGCCGCTTGCGCGGCACTGCGCAGTTCATCGCCGGGACGACCTTCGGCAGCAGCGCCGACGCCGAACGCCTGATCGAGCGCGTACGTCGCATCCACGCCAGTGTACGCGGTGTTGCGGCCGACGGCCGGGCCTATGCCGCCGACGATCCGGCGCTGTTGACGTGGGTGCATGCGGCGGAAGTGTGGTGCTTCCTGCGCGCGTACGTGCGCTATCGCAATCCGGACTTCAGCCTGGCGATGCAGAACCGCTACCTCGATGAAATTGCGCTGGTTGCGGAGAAGCTCGGCGCCGTCGACGTGCCGCGCAATCTGAAAGATCTGGAAACTTATATAGAGAGCATGCGCCCGCAGTTGCGCTGCGAAGAGCGCACGCTCAAAACGGTCGAGCTGGTGTTGAATGCGCCGGCGCCGAATGCGCTGGCGTTGCCGTTCACGCGCCTGATGACGCGCGCCGGCGTGGACTTGCTGCCCGACTGGGCCAAGCAACAACTGGGGATGACGCCGTTGCGGCCGCTGCAGCGGGCACTGCTGCAGCGTGCCGTCGGCATCGCTGCCATGCCGGTGCGCTGGGCAGTGCGTCAGAGCTCCGCCCAGCTTGCTCGCGATCGCATGGCCGGCTGATCCGGATTAACGCATCGACTAACGAACCGGCTTAGTGGGCGTCGGCTGACGGCGCTTTCGGCGGCGCCACTTTGTGCATCAGCGGAATCAGCACGATCGCCACCAGGAAACACACCATTACCGCGAGGAAGGCATCAGCGAAAGTCTGCGTCTGCGCTTCGCGCATGGTCAGCTTCCATAATTGCTGCAAGGCGCCGGTCGGCGCGCTGCCGCCGTCGAGTCCCCATGCCAGCATGTTGGCGCCGGTGTTTTGCAGCAGATTGTTCATCGATTCATTGGCGCTGTTGAGATGTTCCGCCAGGCGCAGGAAATGCAGGTTGGTGCGATCGTTGAGGATGGTGCCGCACACCGCAATGCCGATCGCGCCGCCCAGGTTGCGCATCAGGTTGAACAAACCCGAGGCCTGCTTCAGGCGCTCGGGCTTGAGCGCGCCCAAGGTCAGCGTCACTACCGGCGCCACCGCGAACTGCTGCGCGAAACCGCGTAAGGCTTGCGGCAACAACAGCTCGCGCCAGCCCCAGTCGTGCGTGATCGGCGTGAAGTTCCACATGCTCAGCGCGAAGCAGGCCATGCCGAACATCATCAGCCAGCGCAGATCGACGCGCCGTCCCAGATAGGTATAGAACGGAATCGCACAGATCTGGAACAGGCCGGTCGCAAAGATCGCCAGGCCGATGTCGAGCGCGCTGAAGCCGCGCACATGCGCCAGGAACACCGGCGTCAGATAGACCGTGGCGAAGATGCCGATGCCGGTGACGAAGGAAAAGAAACAACCGAGTGCAAAGTTGCGATCCTTGAGCGCACGCAGGTCGACCACCGGGTTGTCGTACGCCAGGCTGCGCCAGATGAAGCCGATGCCGGCAACGATGGAAATCCACACGGTGGTCCTGATGATGTCGTCGCCCAGCCAACCCAGCCGCGGCCCTTCTTCCAGCGAATATTCCAGACAGCCGAGACTGGCTGCCAGCAGGATCATGCCAAGATAGTCGGCGCCCTTGAGCAGCGACAGATTCGGCTTGTCGATGCGCACCAGCATCGGCACCACCACCGCGACAAAAATCCCCGGCACCAGGTTGATGAAGAACAGCCAGTGCCACGAATAGTTGCTGGTGATCCAGCCCCCCACGGTTGGTCCGAGCGTCGGCGCCAATGAAGACAACGCGCCGACGGTCGCCGCAGCGATCACGCGCTGATGCCCGGAGAAATAAAAGAACGCCGAGGTGAACACCATCGGGATCATCGAGCCACCGAGGAAGCCTTGCAGCGCGCGGAAGAAGATCATGCTGTTGATGTCCCACGCCAGGCCGCACAGCATGCTGGCGATGGTGAAGCCGACCGCCGAGGCGCTGAACAGCCAGCGCGTCGACATGACGCGCGCCAGCCATCCCGACAGCGGGATGACGATGATCTCGGCGATCAGGTAGCTGGTCTGCACCCACGCGGTTTCATCGGCGCCTGCCGACAAGCCGCCGCCGATGTCGGCCAGCGAAGCCGACACGATCTGGATGTCGATCAGGGCGATGAACATGCCGACGCACATGGTGGCGAAGGCGAGGATCTTGGCTTTTTGCGTGAGCTCGCCGGGCGATGCCAGGGCCCCCGTGGCAGCAGCGCTCATGCTCAGCTCCGGTTGCTGTTGGAGTTGCCTGTGCGCTCATCCACTTCCGCCGTCACCGACAAGCCCGGACGCAGCTTGCCCAGACGGGCGGCTTCACCGTCAAGCAGGATGCGCACGGGAACGCGCTGGACGATCTTGGTGAAATTGCCGGTGGCGTTTTCGGCCGGCAGGATGCTGAACTGCGCGCCGGTTGCCGGTGCGATGCTGGCGACATGGCCCTGGAAGGTTTCACCGGGCAAGACGTCGGCCTTGATCTTCACTGTCATGCCGGCCTGGAAATGGGCGATCTGGCTTTCCTTGAAGTTGGCGTCGACCCACAATCCCTCCGCCGGCACGATTGACAGTAACTGCGCGCCGGTGGCGGCATACGCCCCCAGACGCGCGCGGCGGTTGCCGACGACGCCGTCGACCGGCGCGCGCAATTCGGTATAGCCGACATTCAGCTGCGCCAGATTACGTTCGGCGATGGCTTGCTGCATGGCCGCCTGGACCTTCTGCTTTTGCGTGGCGAGCACATCGAGCTGGCGTTGCGCGGCTACCAGGCCTGCTTGCGCCTTCTGGCCGTTGGCCTGCGCCTGCTTGTAGTCGGCGTCGGCTTTTTGGAAGCTCTGCACCGATACTGCCGCCTTGGACGACAGGCTCTGATAACGCGTCTGGTCGTCGCGGGTGCGGGTGAGGTCGGCATTGCTGGCGGCGACACCGGCCTTGCCCTGCTCAATCACCGCTTCCTGCAGGCGGCGCTCGGCGTCGATGTTGGCCAGCGCGGCTTGCTGCGCCTGCACTGCGGCGTCCAGTTTGTTCAGCACCGCGACGTAATCGCGGTCATCAATCTTGATCAGCAGGTCGCCGGCCTTGACGCGCTGGTTGTCGGTGACCAGCACCTTGACGATGTTGCCCGACACCTTCGGCGCGATCACGGTGATGTCGCCCCCGACGTAGGCGTCATCGGTGTGCTCCCAATGGCGGCCTTCGGCAAACCAGTAAATCAGATAGACGGCTGCGGCCAGCAGGACCAGCGCCAGCACTGCGAATTTGACGAATCTCTTTTTGCCCTTCGGCGCTGCGCCATTGGCTTCGTTGCCGCCGACTGCTGTAGTTACTTGCGTTGTCATCTTGTTGCCCCAGTCCTTCTCTAGTGTCTGTCTTGCGCCCGATGGATGTCGCCTTGCGGCATTTTTTTACTGCGAAAATTTTTGAGATTGCTAGTTGCTTTCATTTTGATAGTTAGATTAAACTAGACACTATCATTTTGCAAGTAACTTTTTAAAACACGACATCCGACACTTGTTTAGGGGAAGCGACATGGGCGACAGCACATATAGAGGCATCACTGCAGGCACCGCACTGCGCACGGCACGCCTGACGGCGGTGGCGCTGGCGGCGGGACTCTTCTTGACGGCCTGCGCCAGCGGCCCGGATTACCAGGCGCCGGCGGTGACGACCGGCGCCTTCCACAACGCGTCGTTGCTGGAACAACGCCCGGCAACATCGGCAACGTACGCACCTTCGGCATCAATGCCGCAACTCGAACAGTGGTGGACCGGCTTCAACGATCCGATATTGAGCAGCATCGTGCAGCGCGCGATGGAGCAGAACCTCAACCTGGCCGCCTCGCTGGCGCGCGTGGAGCAGGCGCAAGCAGTGGCGCGTCACGCCGGCGCCGAGCGGCTGCCGCAGGTCGGCCTGGATACGCAAGCGGGACGCCAGCGCCAGTCGCTCAACAGCCCGCTGGGCAAGATCGCATCCAGCTTCCCCGGCTATCAGCGCACCCAGACCTTGTATGACGTCGGCGTCGGCGCCAGCTGGGAAACCGACCTGGCGGGCTCGCTCAAGCGCGGCGTCGAAGCGGCCGATGCCGAGCGCGACGCCGCCGAGGCGGATCACCTAGGCGTGCGCATTTCGATTGCAGCTGAAGCGGCAGACGCCTACTTCCGCATTCGCAGCGCGCAGTCACGCATCCGCATTGCCGAAGACCAGGTGCAGACCAGCGACAAGTTGCTGGGGCTGGTGAAGTTGCGTTTGCACGACGGCTTGTCCAATCAACGTGAAGATGCTTTGGCGCAGGCGCAATTGTCGCAGGCGCGCGCCGGCATCCCGCCGCTGCGCACCGAACTCGAACGCCAGCTCAATCGCCTCGACGTATTGATGGGCGCGGTACCCGGAACCTATGCGCGCGAACTGGATGCAGGCGCGACCGATAATATCGCGGTGCCGGCCATCAGCGTTGCCGACGGCAGCGCGGGATTGTTGCGCCGCCGCCCCGACGTGCTGGCGGCCGAACGCAAGCTGGCGGCGTCGAATGCGCGCATCGGCGTGGCCATGGCCGAGTACTACCCGAAGTTGTCGCTGTCGGCCCTGCTCGGTTTTGAGAGCCTGGGCGCGGCCGGCCTGTTCAGCGCCGACAGCTTTCAGCCGCAGGCGGCGTTGGGATTGCGCTGGCGCCTTTTCGACTTCGGCCGCATCGACGCCGAGGTCGCGCGCGCCAAAGGCGTCAACCAGGAAGCGCTGGCGCGCTATCGGCAATCGATTCTGCGCGCCACTGAAGACGTCGAGAACGCCATCGTGACGCTGGTGCAACTTGAGAAACAAAGCGCCGAGCTGACTGATGAGGTCGCCGCGCGACAGCGCGCACGCAGTGCGGCGCAGGATGCGTATCAGGGCGGCGTACTGAGCCTGACCGAAGTGCTGGAAGAAGACCGCCTGCTGCTGCATGCGCGCGACCAGCTGGCGCAGGTGCGCGCCGACGATGCGCGTGCAGCGGTGTCGACGTTCCGTTCGCTGGGTGGTGGATGGTAGATGGTAGATAGAAATACATGCGCCTCATTTGAAGGCGCGTGCATTTCGTGATGATGGGCGATCAGGCCGGCTGGTTCAGCAGACGCGCCTCGTAGGTCTTGAGATGGGTGTAGACGATTTGCAGCAAGTCAGTTTTGACTGCCGCTTCACGGCCGCGGCGCAGCAGATCGCCGATGATGTGATCGGCTTCGATGCGTGCGCCGTTGCCGATGTCCCGGAACATGGACGCGGTCAGTGTCGACCCTGCCTCGGTCAGCATCTTGCGCGTGCGTTCGAAGAACGGCCCGCCCGGCGCATGACCGTTGGCGGTAGCAACGCCGCTGGCTTCATCGAGCAAACCGCTGACGAATTCCAGCCCGCCGGCCGCCTGCATGATGTCGCCGATGTTGGAACGCATCAGGCTGGTGCTGCCGGCCAGCGACGCCAGCATGATCCATTTTTCCCACATTGATTGCAGGATGGCGGTGCTGACATTGACGTCGAAGCCGGCCCCTGCGAGTTGCTGCTCAATCGCCTGCACGCGCGACGATGCCGCGCCGTCGCGCTCGCCGAAGGTCATGCCGTGGAAAGTATTCAGATGAAGGATGGCGCCATCGGTGTCGACGGTGCTGGCGATGACGCATTGCCCGCCCAGGATTTTCTCTGCGCCGAAACGCGCGGCCAGCACGTCGAGATGTTGCAGGCCGTTGAGCAGTGGCAGGATGATCGTGTCCGGTCCGACTGCGGCGGCAAAGGACTCGATGGCGTCGCCCAGATCGTAGGCCTTGCAGCTCAGGATGACCAGGTCATAGGCTTGCTGCAGATTTTGCTTCAACACGGTGGGCGGATTGGGCAAGCTCAGGTCGCCGACCGGACTCTTGATTTGCAGGCCGTTCTGCGCCAACAGTTGTGCGCGTTTCTCACGCACCAGGAAGGTCACGTCGCGTCCCGCCGCCACCATGCGGCCGCCAAAATATCCACCGACTGCGCCGGCTCCCACTACCAGAATTCGCATTGCTAGATCTCCTCGTTTTTTCCCTGCAAATAGCGTTCGGCATCCTCGCCCGGCAGCGATGAAGGTCGCGGCGAATCCGCCTGTCCTTCGATCGGCAGATTGCGGCTGCCCCAGTCGTACATCGCCGCGATCACGATGCGGAAATCGCGACCGCGTTCGGTCAGGATGTATTCGTGGCGTGGCGGATGTTCGCAATATTGACGCCGCTCCAGCAGGCCGGCGTCGACCAGTGTCTGCAGTCGGCGCGTCAGCATGTTGGGGGATATTGCCAGATTTTTCTGAAACTGGTCGAAGCGGGTCAATCCGCGCAGGCAATCGCGCAGAATCAGAATGCTCCACCACTCGCCCACCATCTGCAGTGTGCAAGCAACGGGGCATTCTTCATCAGCTATGCATTTGTGACGCATGCGCGGATCGGCTTACTTGAGGTAGCGCGTGGCGGGCTTGCTGAGCGACAGGTTCGGTGCCAGGGCCTGGCGCGCTGCAGTCAGCGCTTCCCATTGGCCGACGTCAGGCAGCGATGGAATCGTGACTTGTTCGCCCAGGTCGAGACCCGACAAGGCGGCGTCAACCAGATCGTCCACTTCCATCAGCATTTCGGCCGGCAGGTTGGCGATGTCGGTGCCGGAACGTTCCCAGATTTCAGTGCGGGTGGCGCCCGGCAACACGGCCTGCACGCGCACGCCGTGATTGCCCAGTTCCTTTTGCAACGATTGGCTCAGGTTCAGGACGAAGGCCTTGGTGCCGCTGTAGGCGCCGTTGAACAGTTCAGGCGCCAGCGCCAGCACCGAGGCGACGTTGATCAGCGTGCCACCCTTGCGCGCGATGAAGCCGGGCGCGACCGCTGCGGCGAGGCGCAAGACGGCGGTGATGTTGAGCTGGATCATGGCGTCGTATTGGTCGACGTTGCCGTCGGCCAGTTCACCCGAGATCGACATGCCGGCGTTGTTGACCAGCATCGTCACCGAGGCGTCGCTGCGCAGGCGTTGCTCGACTTTCAGCAGGTCGGCCTTGTTGACCAGATCGGCGGGCAGGACGTCGACCTTGACCGAAGTTTCCTTGCGCAGGCGTTCGGCCAGGGTTTCCAGGCGCTTGACGTCGCGCGCCACCAGGATCAGGTCATAGCCGCGTTGCGCCAGGCGGCCTGCGTAGGTAGCGCCGATGCCGGTCGAGGCACCGGTGATGAGGGCGGTGCCGGGCTTGTTGTTTGTGTTGCTCATGATGTTCTCCAGAAAGGGTGAGGGGTAATGCCCGACGATTCGGCCAGTTACTTTCATGATAATAGTAACTAGCCGAATGTCAAGCAAGTTCATCATTTCAATCGGAACGATAGGGAATGCCTAATGGCGCGCGGCAGCCGGCACCTGATACCGATATTCGCTATTCGATACCCGGCGGCTGCGCATCAGCGCCGGAGGGTAAGTTAAAGAGGGTGGGTGCGGATTATTGTCCGAGCAGGACGGCCGGAAAATTGCGCATGGTGCGCGTGAACGGTGCGGTGCTGCCCAACGCGCGCGAGACGACCAGTGAGCCGTGCAGCGTGATCATGGCGTCTTCGGCGCGGCGGGTCGCCTCTTCCGCGCTGATCCCTGTTTCGGTGACGACGGCCGCCAGCGCCTTGATCAGATTGCCGAGGCGCTGCTTCAGGTATTGCTGATAGAGCTCGCCGGCTTCGCCGATGGTGAACAAGTCGGTAAGGCAGGGCCTGGAACCCTTGGCGTAGAACTCGCTGAGGCCGGCGCTGAATTTCTTCAGTCGCTTTTCCGGCGAGCCGGATTCACTCAATGCCGGCAGGACGTTTTCACCGATCCACACGCCTACGGCTTGCAACGCTGCTTCGCCCATGTCGGCCTTGCCGTTGGGGAAGTAGTGATAGAGGCTGGACTTGCCCAGGCCAGTCGCTTCCGACAGGCTCGCCAGGGTCGCGCCCTGATAACCCGAGCGACGGAATTCGGCGAGGATGCGTTGGACGACTTCGTCTCGGGACAGGGTGGGCGCGGGCATAAATATGACTTCGTTGAGAGGCAACGTCGTTGGCGGCTGCACCGGGCAGGTGGCGGCGTTGTTTTGCGTTTCAAGGATTATAGATTTATTTGACAGTCTACTTTCGATTGTTTATTGTACCGATCGTTCGGTACAACGTTTGGAATAATTACCGGACTTCCGGATTTTTCTCGTTCTGCACCGTCACCTTCAGGAGTTTTCCAATGCCTACCCCTCCAGTCGCACAACCTGCCCAACCCATCCGCCTGTACGGCTTTCCGCTGTCCGGTCACAGCCATCGCGTCCAGCTGTTCCTGACGCTGCTGGACCTGCCTTACGAGTTCATTTACGTGGATTTGCCGAACAAAGCGCAGAAAGAGGCGAGTTTCCTCGCCAAGAATCCGCGCGGCCAAGTACCGGTGATCGAGGACGGCGACATCACGCTGTACGACTCGACCGCCATCCTGGTGTATCTGGCGAAGCAATATGGCGAATCTGGCTGGCTGCCATCCGATCCCGCCGATGCGGCGCGCGTGCAGCAGTTCCTGTCACTGGCCTCGGGGGAAGTACTGGAAGGCCCCGGCAAGGCGCGCCTGGTGAAGGTGTTCGGCGCACCGCACGATTACGCCCTGGCGACCCAGAAGGCGACGGCGCTGCTGCAACTGCTGGATGCGCATTTGGCCGGCCGCAGCTTCCTGGTGGGAACACGTCCGACGATTGCCGACGTCGCCTGCTACAGCTATGTCGCGCATGCGCCCGAAGGCGGCGTCAGCCTCGAAGCGTACACCCACGTGCGCGCCTGGATCGCACGCATCGAGAGCCTGCCGAAGTTCGTCCCGATGACGGCCACGCCGCTGGTGGCGTAGGCAGTTCTGCAAGGGCAAGGGATGCACGGGGTGCATCCTGCGCATCATGCGTGGCTGGCGTCCAGGCATTCTTCGACGGTATCGACGACTTTGTACAGCGCGACAAAGCCGGTATCTTCAAACACGTCGCGCACGCTCGGGCGCATGCCGGCCACCAGCAAGCAATCGCGTGCGCCTTGCGCTTTTTTGCTGAGCAGGTACAGCACGCGCAAGCCCGCCGATCCGAGTTCGGTCAGGCCGCTGAAGTCGAGGATCAGTTTTTTCGCCGTACCATCACATTGTTCGCGTAACTGAACCATAAATTCGCCTGCGCCGTTGGCGTCCAGACGGCCGTTGGCGCGTACGATCATCACGCCGTCATTTTGGCTGGTCTCCAGCTTCATGGTGTCTTCCATCGGTTGTGAGGGCTTTGTATTATGAACGCGCCTCATGTAACCGGATGCCGCGAATAGTTACCAATCGTTACCAGCGTTCGTCCTGTCTTTGTAACTCGATTTCATCAGTGTCGCATTGCGAAAACATTCCGCATCAAACCTAGAAACAATGTCAGTACAAAATCGTTTCTTTGCTCGAATTCATTAAATACATCACAATGTGATATATTTCATGGCACCCGTTTTCCTGGATGCCGTTGTCCTTTTTCCCCTTTCCGAATTCCTCATGCGCCGCCACCAACGTGACTTCGGCCTCGACCGCCGCGTACTTTTCCTTGCCGGTATTGCCGTCGTGATCGGCGGCATCAGTACCGTCGCCGCCTTCGTGCTGCTGAACCTGATTCATTTTTTTACCAATCTTTTTTTCTTCCAGACGCTGTCTTTTGCGGATCGCTCGCCTGCCACCCACACATTGGGAATGGCGGTGGTGATGGTGCCGGTCATTGGTGGGCTGATCGTCGGATTGATGGCCCGCTTCGGCTCGGACAAGATCCGCGGTCACGGCATTCCGGAAGCGATCGAAGCCATCCTGTTCGGCAAGAGCAAAATGTCCGCCAAGGTCGCGGTGCTCAAACCGCTGGCGTCGGGCATCGTGATCGGCAGCGGCGGACCGTTCGGCGCCGAAGGACCGATCATCATGACCGGCGGCGCCATCGGCTCGCTGATCGCGCAGCACTTTCATGTCAGCGCGGCGGAGCGCAAGACCCTGCTGGTTGCAGGCGCGACAGCCGGCATGACGGCAGTATTCGGCACACCGGTTGCGGCCGTCTTGCTGGCGGTGGAACTGCTGCTGTTCGAATGGCGGCCGCGCAGCTTGCTGCCGGTCATCCTGGCGTGCGCGGTGGCCGGCTTCGCCCGACCGCTGCTGCTGGAACCGGGACCGCTGTTTCCGCTGCATACCGATCCGGTCGGCTTGTCGGCGCTGCTGGTGTGCATCGTCGCCGGCCTGCTGAGCGGCGCGCTGTCATCGGCAATGTCGGTCGCCTTGTACTGGATCGAAGATCGCTTCCATGCCTTGCCGCTGCATTGGATGTGGTGGCCAGCGCTGGGCGCGGTGGCGGTCGGGATCGGCGGCTACTTCGAGCCGCGCGCGCTGGGCGTGGGCTACGATGTCATCGCCGATCTGCTCAACCATCATCTGGCGATGTCGGCGGTGCTGGCCTTGCTGGCGGTCAAGGCAGTGATCTGGGTAATTGCACTCGGCTCGGGCACCTCCGGCGGCGTGCTGGCGCCCTTGCTGATGCTGGGCGCGGGACTCGGGACTGCGATCGCCTACGTGATCCCCGGCAGCGATCCGACCCTGTGGCCGCTGGTGTGCATGGCGGCGGTGCTGGCCGGCGTGCTCGGCGCGCCGCTGACGGCGGCGGTGTTTGCGCTGGGACTGACGGGCGACTTCAACGCCTTCCTGCCGCTGCTGCTGGCGACCGGGATTTCCTATGGCTTCACGGTGCTGGTCATGCGCCGCTCCATCATGACGGAAAAGATCGCGCGACGCGGCCTGCACATCTATCGCGAATACAGCGTCGATCCGCAAGAACGCATGTTCGTGGAAGAAGTGATGACGCGCGACGCGGTGACGATCCCCGCCTCGCTCAGCCTGGACGACATCGCTTCGGCCTACTTCGGTGCGACGCAACGGCACCGGGCGTTTCCGGTCTGCGATACTCATGGGAAATTGGTCGGCATGTTGGATCGCGGCACCTTGCTCGCGCATCTCGATAAACATGAAGGCGCGACGCCGATCGGCGCACTGCTGGCGCCGTCCACTTCCCTGCTCGCCTTCCCCATCGAAACCTGCCAGTCGATTGCGCGGCGCATGGCGGCGCATCACGTTGAACGCCTGCCGGTCGTAGCCGACGCATCATCGCTGCAGCTGATCGGCATCGTCAGCCGCAGCGATCTGGTCAAGCCGGCCCACACGGTGTTCCATGAAGAGCACGTGCGCGAACGATTGGCGCGGCGCTGACCCACAAGTATCAAACGCGCATAAAAAACGGCACAGGCTTCGACCCCTGTGCCGTCCGCTCTCCGAAGAGAACGCAGAACAAACTTTGTGAATTACACTGCGCTGACGTCGAGTTCGGCTTCGGTGTTGGCGATCACGTCTTCCTTGGTCACGCCCGTGGCCAGCTCGATCAGCTTCAGGCCGCCCGGCGTCACGTCAATGACACCCAGATCGGTGATGATGC
>NZ_JBIWNT010000006.1:0-408949 GCF_044767365.1 Herbaspirillum sp. NPDC101396
ATCCGTGCAATACTTTTTGAAAAATTATTTAAACTTTTTAATCCACCTCCCCGCAAACCCGCTCCAGCTCTGGATTTGCAACCGTAAATAATTTTGAAAACAAAAGCATGAAGCCCATCCCTCACGGGATGGGCTTCATTTTCTGCCTTAACTAACAGTGATTAGCAGTGCAGCAAATTAGCTGCTCTTGACGGTCAGTTCGCTCTTCACGTCCTTCACGCCGTCGATCGCGGCCGCCAGCTGCAATGCATGCTGGCCGGCGTCGGCATTAGGCACTGCGCCGGCCAGGGTAACGATACCCTTCTTGGTGGTGACCTTGATCTTCAGGGCGGACACCTGGCTGTCTTCAACGAAGGCGGCCTTGACCTTGGCGGTGATGACGGAGTCATCTACATAGGCGCCGGCTTTTTGGGTAGTAGTGCCGGACGAACTGGTGGAGCTATCAGCGGCGTAGACGGCAGGAGCTGCTACGGCGGCGGTCAGGAAGGCGGCGGTAACCAGTGTCGAGATGGTTTTGGTCTTTTGCATGATGAGGTCCTTATAGTATGAAAAAGAGAGACAACGCATTCGCGCTACCTACCCTCTCTTTCGCAAAGGCCGTGCCAAGCAAAATTAACCCAATGATTTCAACAACTTAGCGGATCCAGAGCAAACCTGCGGCGGATTTCGAGGGCAAAACCCCGGTTTTTCGTCGCCTGATAGCGACGCTGCGGCAGCCCACGATTTTAAGTGATTGATTTTAAAGAGATTACTCTTGTCGCTCGACGGCGACGTCTTCCTCATCTCCCCGGAAAAGCCGCGGATCCAGTCCGTTCTTCTGCAACAGACGATAGAACTCGGTCCGGTTACGGTCGGCCAGGCGCGCCGCATCGGTGACATTGCCGTCCGTTAATTTGAGCAGCTGGATCAGGTAGTCGCGCTCGAACCGCTGCTTGGCGTCGGCGTAGCGCAATACCTCCAGCGCCGGCACCCGCAAGGCGCGCTGCACCAGCGCGGCCGGAATCAGCGGCGCGGTCGACAAGGCGCAGACCTGCTCGACCACGTTATATAACTGGCGTACGTTGCCGGGCCAAGAGGCCATCATCAGCATTTCCAGCGCATCAGGGGCGAAGCCGTTGAGTTTCTTTTGGTACCGGTCTGCGATTGCCTGCAGGAAATGATTGGCCAGCAAGGCAATATCTTCACGCCGTTCGACCAGCAGCGGCAGCGCCAGCGTGACGACGTTGAGCCGGTAATAGAGATCTTCGCGGAAGGAACCGTCGGCCATCGCCGCATCCAGATTGCGATGGGTTGCCGAAAGGATGCGCACGTCCACCGTCGTGCTGTCGTTGGAGCCGACCGGGCGCACCGTGCGTTCCTGCAACACGCGCAGCAGCTTGACCTGCAGCGGCAAGGGCATGTCGCCGATCTCGTCGAGGAACAGCGTGCCGCCGTCGGCCGCCTGGAACAAACCCTTGCGGTGCTCGACTGCGCCGGTGAACGCCCCCTTCACGTGACCGAACAGCTCGGACTCCAGCAATTGCTCGGGAATCGCCGCGCAGTTGACCGCGATGAACGACGCCTTGGCGCGGCGGCTGGCCCGGTGAATCGCGCGCGCCAGCAATTCCTTGCCGGTGCCGCTCTCGCCGCGGATCAGGATGCTGGCGTCGGACACCGCCACCAGGCGCGCCTCCGACAGCACTTCCGCCATGCGGGGGCTGCGGCTGATCAATTCTTCACGCCACGCCTCCTCGTCGGCATCACCGTCGACGGCCGCGGTCAGACTCAGCGCCTGCTCGATCTTGGCCAGCAGGATCTTGGCGTCGTATGGCTTGGTCAGGTAGGCGAAAGCGCCGCGCGTGGTCGCATCGACCGCATCGGGAATGGTGCCGTGCGCCGTCAGCAGGATCACCGGCAGCGCCGGATACTGCGCGCGGATCTCGTCGAACAGCGCCAGCCCGTCCTTGCCCGGTAGGCGGATATCGCTGATCACCAGCGCCGGCAAGTCCATCGCCAGTTGCGCCTGGGCTGCTTCCGCGCTGGCCACGCCGGTCACGCGGTAGCCGTTGGCAGTCAGGCGCAAGGACAGCAGTTGCAGCAGATCGGCGTCGTCATCGACCAGCAGCAAGTGGCGCGGTGAGCTCATATATAGGGAGACTCTATTTGGGCTGGCCCGGCAGGGTGCGCTCGATGTTCTTGAGCGCCTCCAGCTTCTCGCTCAGCTGATCGAGCCGGCGCTGGCTGTCGCGCGCTTGCTGGCTGGCCTTGTCGGCGTTGTCATTCAAACGGCGCATCTCGGCGTAGTTGCTCACCAGCAGTTGCGCCAGCGGCTTCAGCGCAGCCGCATCGGAATCGGTCGCACTGAGCACCGATCCCAGTTGCGCCTGTGCCCTGGTCAGGTCGCCGGCGTCGTGCGTGAGGCCCAGCACCATGGCTTTCTGCATTGCCAGCATGGCGCCGCCGCCATGGCGCGCGTTGAGCGCCTGCAGCTCGCGCCCGAGTTCTTGCGGCGACAAGCGGCGCAAGGATTGGTGGTACGCCAGCAAGTCGTCCATGCCGCCGACCGTAGTCACCAGCTTGACGGTCGTGGTCGGCGCTTCCGGCGCAGGCGTGGCGCAGGCCGCCAATAACAGAGAGAGCAACAGAAGAAGTAGTCTGGATTTCATGATTTGTCAGGTTTCAGCTTTCATCCGGCAATTCGATGCGGAAATGCGCGCCGCCCTGGCCCGCCATCAATTGCACCTCGCCATTGTGCGCCAGCACGTACTCGCGCACGATGGACAGGCCGATGCCATTGCCGTGGCGCGCGCCTTGCGGCTGGTTCAGGCCCTGGTAGAAGGGATCGAAAATCCGCCCCGCGTCGGTCGCCGCCACGCCCGGCCCCTGGTCGATGCAATCGATGCGCACGCGGCCCTCCTGGCCCGACAGCACGAAACGAATGGCGCCGCCGCGCGGGCTGAAGCGCACCGCATTCGACAGCAGGTTGGCCAGCACAATGGCGAACTTGTCCGGATCCAGCACCGCCGTACGGGCGCCGCCTTCAACGTCCACCTTGAGGTCGCGCGCCGCCCATTGCAGGCGCTGGTCGTCGATCACCTTATACAAGAGGGCGCGCAAATCCACCGGCAGGCGGTTGATGTGCTGGGCGTCGAATCCCACTTCGTTATAGCGCAACAGATCCTCGATCTGGTTCTGCAGGGCCTGGGTATTCTGGCGCAGGATGCGCGAAATCTCGCGTTGGCTGTCGGTGAGTTTGCCGGCGACCTCGTCGTCGAGCAGCGCGGCGCCTTCGCACAGGGCCGCCAGCGGCGTCTTCAATTCATGCGAAACGTGGCGCAGGAAGCGCGACTTCTCCGCCTCCAGGTCGGCCAATCGTTGCCGCAGCCAATCCAGTTGCTGGCCGAGGCGGCGCAAGTCGGCCGGCCCCTTGACGATGATCGGCTGGTCGAAGCGGTTTTCACCGAGACGGTTGATCGCCAGCTCGATGCGCGCCAGCGGCCGCGACAGCCACAGCCCGAACCAGAACGCCAGCAGCACCGCCAGCACGATGGCGCCAATCACCTGGAACGTCAGCATCTGGCGCTGCTGCTCCAGATCGTTGGACAAGGCGTTATTACGGCGCTCGACTTCGCGTTTGCTTTCCAGCGCCAATTGTTCGTTGAGCGCCGGCAGATGGGCGAAAGCCTGGAACAGCGCGCGCTGGTCTGGTTTGCGCGCCTCGACCTTGCGCGCGGCCTGCTTGCGCTTGCTGCCCGTCGCCGGCGCAAGGTCGACTGCAACTGCAGGCGTCTGGTCCGCCTGTAACACGGTCCAGGCCGCTTCGCCGTAGCTGTTCCAGGAATTGAATGTCTCGGCCGGCGCCTGCGGCAGCGCTTCCTGCAATTCGGTCAACGCAGTCTTGGCTTGTTGCCAGGCTTCGGCGTACCGATCGCGGAAGGCGGGATCGTCCAGCACCAGGTACTGGCGCGCGCTGCGCTCCATCGCCACGGTGCGTTCGGCCAGCCGCTGCGCCTGTTCGGTCAGGCGCACGGCCTGGCCGGCGGTCTCGCGGCTGTGGGTGGACATGCGCTCGAGCGTAAACAAGGCGTGCACCGAGGTGCCGCTGAGCAGGGCGGCAATCAACAGGAATGCCGCCAGCAACAACTGACGGAACGACAATCCCGGCAGCATCACCGGCCGGGCTGCGGGAGAACGAGACACCGGCTGTTGTAAGGCAGCTTGCTTGAGCATGAATCTTTCTCGCTAGGATGGATCATCATTGTAATCAACGACGAGGCGGAAGCAGAAAAGTATCTTATAACTTCTAGAAAATACTTCAAACCGAGGCCGACGCACAATCCCCGCAAAACACCCCTCGCCAGCAGCCCCAGCGGTTCCCGTATATCATGGCCGCAACTCCGGACCGCCCGCCCTGCCGCCGTGTTTCGCGCAATTCAACGGCAGCATGCGCACCGATCGTCCGCAACATCCTTCCTACCACTACTCCGCATCACAATGGAACCTTCGAAGTCCAAGGCCGCCGATTCCGCCGCTGCCCCTCATATCGTCATCGCAGGTGAAGGCCTGCCGGCCGACAAGCGCGCCATCGCCGTCATCACGCTACTGATCGCCGTCGGCCTGGCCACGCTCGACACCGCCATCGCCAACACCGCGCTGCCGGTCATGGCGCGCGACCTCAACACCACCCCGGCTGCCTCGGTCTGGATCGTCACCGCCTACCAGCTGGCCATGATGGTGTCGCTGTTGCCGCTGGCCGCGCTGGGTGAAATCGTCGGCTACCGCCGCATCTATATTGCCGGGCTGGCGCTGTTCACGGCCGCGTCTCTGCTGTGCGCCGTGGCCTGGTCGCTGCCGGCGCTGACCGTCGCGCGCTTTCTGCAAGGCCTGGGCGGCGCCGGCATCATGAGCGTCAACACCGCGCTGATCCGCTATATCTACCCGACCCGCTCGCTCGGACGCGGCGTCGGCATCAACACGCTGATCGTCGCCATCTCCTTCACCATCGGCCCCAGCGTCGCCTCCGGCATCCTGGCGATCGCGCCGTGGCCGTGGCTGTTTGCCGTGAACGTCCCGCTCGGCATCATCGGCCTGGCGATGGCGATACCGTCGCTGCCGCACACGCCCAAGTCCACCCACCATTTCGACATCAAGAGCGCGCTGCTCAACGCCGCCGCCTTCGGCCTGCTGATCATGGCCATCGGCGAGGGCGCGCATCAGGCCGCGCCGAGCGTGGTTGCGCTGGAGTTCATCGCCGCGCTGGTCTGTGGCTACCTGCTGATGCGCCGCGAAGCCTCGCACCCGGCGCCGATGCTGCCGGTCGACTTGTTCCGCCGGCCGATGTTCTCGCTGTCGGCCATCACGGCGGTGTGCTCGTTCGCCGCGCAGGGTCTGGCATTCGTGTCGCTGCCGTTCTTCTTCCATCACGACCTCGGCCGCTCACAAGTCGAAATCGGTTTGCTGATGACGCCGTGGCCGGTGGCCGTCGCGATCATGGCGCCGATCGCCGGACGCATGTCGGATCATTATCCGGCCGGCATCCTCGGCGGCTTCGGCCTGGCGCTGCTGTGCATCGGCCTGATGCTGATGACGCTGATGCCGGCAACGCCGAGCGTGTTTGAAATTTCCTGGCGCATGTTCGTCTGCGGCATGGGCTTCGGCTTCTTCCAGTCGCCCAATCTGAAAGCGCTGATGACCAGCGCGCCGCCCCATCGCAGCGGCGGCGCCAGCGGCATCGTCGCCACCGCGCGGCTGTTCGGCCAGAGCATCGGCGCGGCGCTGGTGGCGCTGTGTTTCAGCATGTCCGAACTGCATGGTTCGCGCATCGCGCTGGGACTCGGCGCGGGTTTTGCAGGCGCGGCCTGTCTCGCTAGCTTCCTGCGTCTGCTGACCACTAATCCATACGCGCCGCCGGCGCCGAAATAAGCCCGCATTTTTCTTGCAAAACGATCCGTGCCGCATCAGCGCGGATCGTTTGCAACGACCGCCGCTCTTCTTTTTTCAAATCCCCGCGCAGTACAAATACAAGCCACATTCCCGGCAGGTTCTGCTACGATAAGGCCATGCAAAACGCTAAGCGTGAATCGCTGAAGTCCAGCATCCGCGCAAGTTTCAGAGCAGCAACATCCAACAAAAAGCGTCCACGGAGGACCGGTAGTGTTGAAGCGTATTGCACCCGATCAGTTGCGTCTTGGCATGTATGTCCAGGAGATCCCAGGCCCGTGGATGAACCATCCATTCTGGCGGGGTTCCTTCAAGCTGGAGAAATACGAAGACCTCAAGACGCTGCGTTCCGCCAAAATCGAACAGATCCTGATCGACACCACCAAGGGGCGCGACATCGTCATGGAAGACGAGCCCAAACCGACCGCGCCCGCTGCCGACGAATCGACTCCTGAAACTGCCGCCCCGGCCACAGTCGAACGACCCGCTGAAGCCTCCCGCCCGAGACAAGCCAAAATCGTCGTTCAGGTCGGCGCCGAGCAGGAACGCGTGCAAGCCGCACGCGTACTGACCGCGTCCAAAAAAGCCATCATGACGATGTTCAATGAAACCCGCATGGGCAAGGCACTGGACGTACGCCAGGCGTTGCCGGTGGTGCACGAAATCACCGCCTCGGTCGCCCGCAACTCCGGCGCCCTGATCAGCCTGGCGCGCCTGAAGACGGCCGACGATTACACCTACATGCATTCGGTGGCGGTCTGTGCGCTGATGATCGCGCTCGGCCACCAGCTCGGCCTGTCGCCTGAAGAAACACGCCAGGCCGGTATCGCCGGCCTGCTGCACGACATCGGCAAGATGGCGGTGCCGACCGACATCCTGAACAAACCCGGCAAACTCACCGACGACGAATTCACTTCGGTCAAAAAACACGCACAAGCCGGCCACGCCATCCTGCGCGGCGTCGACGGCATCGGCGATGCCGCCCTCGACGTCTCGCTGCACCATCACGAAAAAATCGACGGCAGCGGCTACCCGTTCAACCTCAAGGGCAATCAGATTTCCATGGTGGCGAAAATGGGCGCGGTGTGCGACGTCTATGACGCCATTACTTCCAACCGGCCCTATAAGCCGGGCTGGGAGCCGGGCCATTCGGTCAAGCGCATGGCCAACAACCAGGGCCATTTTGACGAGACTATCCTCGAAGCGTTCATCAAGAGCGTGGGGATTTTCCCGACCGGATCCTGTGTGGTGATGCAGTCGGGCAAGGTCGGCATCGTGATCGACCAGCATCCCGGATCGCTGCTGACGCCGAAGGTGAAAGTATTTTTCTCGGCGCTGACGATGGCGCCGCTGCCGATCGAGATCATCGACCTGGCCACCACCCGCAGCGGCGACAAGATTGCCTCGCATGCGGATCCGGCCAAACTGCACCTGCCCAATCTGGAAACGATCTGGGCATCGGCTGCAATCGTCTGAGCGGCATCGCGTGAAAGCTTAGTCCCGGACTGCGAAGGCGCCGGTTTCAGCCAACTCCTCCAGCAACGCCACGGTGGCGCAACCCGACACGTCGTAAGGATTGAGCACGCCGGTGCTGGAATATTTCAGCAGCAGCGAGCGGTTGACCTTATCCAGCCGGACCTTGCCCATGGTCCACGATGAATAGCGGCGCACGCCGATCTCTTCATAGCAGAGCAGGATGACGTCCTTGTGGCGCGGGTCCTGCAACAGGCGCGCATACAGCTGGTTGACCTGCTCGCGGCCGCCTTCCAGCGCCTGCACGAAGACTTCCTCACTGTGACACAGCACACCGGTAATGCCGTTGCCGGGATTGTGGCGACGCGCGGTCGACAGGATGGCGTCGACCTGTTCCTGAGAGATCGGCGTACAGGCGCGGCTTGCATAGATCAGACGAACCAGCATGGTGATTATCCCTTCCGGATGAGTGCGAGGAATTCGCGACGCAGATTGGCGTCGCGCAGGAACGAACCGCGCATGACGCTGTTGATCATTTTTGACTCGGTGTCCTTGACGCCGCGCCAGTGCATGCAGAAGTGATCGGCTTCCATCACGATCGCCAGGCCGTCCGGCTGCAACTTTTCCATCAGCAGGCCGGCGACTTGCGACACGGCTTCTTCCTGGATTTGCGGACGGCTCATGATCCACTCGATTAGGCGCGCGTACTTGGACAGGCCGATCAGGTTGGAATGTTCGTTCGGCATCACGCCGACCCAGACCTTGCCCATGATCGGGCACAGGTGATGCGAGCAGGCGCTGCGCACGGTAATCGGGCCGACGATCATCAACTCGTTCAGGCGCTCGATATTGGGGAATTCGGTCACCGGCGGCGCCGGCTGGTAACGCCCGCGGAATACCTCCTGCAGATACATTTTGGCCACGCGCTTGGCGGTGTCCTGGGTGTTGTGGTCGCTCTCGACGTCGATCACCAGGCTCTCGAGCACGCCGGCCAGCTTGGCCTGGACTTCAGCCTGCAAGGCATCGAGCTCGCCGTCTTCAATGAAGGCAGAGATATTGTCGTTGGCGTGAAAACGAACGCCGGCAGCCTTGATGCGCGCGCGGATCCGCGTCGACACCAGTTCGTCGTGCAGGCTTGGTCGTGGTTGGTCTGTTGCCATTGTGGAATTGCGCCGCAAGGCGCAGTGCGAATGAAATTGACGCCATTATGCCCCGAAACGACGCTTTCATATGCGAGTCGCGGCAAGGCCTCGGTCCTGATAGACATCCACCGCATATCCTCATGCGGAAACAACGCTTAATTTCCCGCCGCGCCGGTGCTATCGTCGGCGACGACCTTTCACTCATCGCCGGAAACCCATGCCCACTCTCATTTTCAAGCGCGCCATCGGTGCGCTGTTTGCGCTTACCCTGAGCCTCTCCGCCGCCACCTCGCATGCCGCCGCGCCGGCCGCGTATCCCAGGGAATTCCGCATCGGCTACCAGAAGGGCAACAGCCTGGTCATCCTCAAGGCCAGCGGCGAGCTGGAAAAGGCGCTGGCTTCCAGCGGTGTTGCGGTGAAGTGGTACGAATTCCCGTTCGGCCCGCCGATGGTGGAAGCACTCAACGCCGGCGACATCGACCTCGGCTTCGTCGGCTCGACGCCACCTGTCTTCGCACAAGCCGGCGGCGCGCCCGAGATCCGCTATGTCGGTTACGCCGCAGCCTATAAAGACAACTACGCCGTGGTGGTGCCGAAGGAATCGACCGCACGCCGCATGAAAGACCTGCAAGGCAAGAAGATCGCTGTCGCCAAGGGATCGGCCGGCCAGTACCTGCTGCTCAAGGCGCTGGAACAGGACGGCATGAAGCCCGACGACATCGTCTTCGCCTACCTGCAATACAGCGAAGCGCGCTCAGCCTTCGAACGCGGCGACGTCGCCGCCTGGGTGGTGCCCGATCCGCGCCTGGCCGACATCGAACAGAACATCGGCGCACGACCGCTGGTGACGGCGTCCAAACTGACGCCGCAATACAGCTTCTACGTCGCGCCGGCGAAGTTCGCCGCGGCCTATCCGGCCATCCTGCGCCTCACGCTCGACAAGCTCAACGACACCGAGCAATACGCCAAAGAACACACCGACGAGACCGCCCGCTTCCTTGAAAAGGACACGCGCGTGCCGCTCAAGATCTGGCAACTCGCACTGACGCGCCAGGCCTGGGGCGTTGCCTATCCGCTGCCGCCCAACATCATCGACGCGCAGCAGGAAGTGGCCGACACTTTCTTCCGCTACAAGCTGATTCCCAAGGCCGTGCAGATCAAGGACGCGTCGGTCTCCGTCAAATAATTCACAGGACACACTCTGATGTCATCGCCCAAACAAATGCACCTCGGCGCCTTCCTCATGTCGGTCGGCCATCACGCCGCCGGCTGGCGCTTTCCCGGCGTCGATCCGGCCAACACCATGAATTTCGCCTATTACAAGAAGCTGGCGCAGACCGCCGAGGCGGGCAAGTTCGACCTGATTTTCTTTGCCGACCGGCTGGCGATTTCAGATCGCTACGACAACCGCTTCGACACCACCGTGCGTTACCTCGCGCAGGCGCGGCCCGAGCCGATCTCGCTGCTCGGTGCACTCGGCGCCATCACCGACAAGATCGGTCTGGCCGCCACTGCCTCGACCACCTACAACGAGCCGTTCTTCCTGGCGCGCGCCTTCGCCACGCTGGACCACCTGACCGGCGGACGCATCGCCTGGAATATCGTCACCTCCACCAATGACGGCGAAGCGCTCAACTTCAGCAAGCAGGAACATCTGGAGCACGAAACCCGCTACGGGCGCGCGCACGAATTCCTCGACGTGGTCACCAAATTATGGGACAGCTGGGAAGACGATGCGCTGGTGCTCGACAAGGAGAATGGCGTCTACGCCGATCCGTCCAAGGTCCATTACCTGCATCACAAGGGTGACTGGTTCGGCGTGCGCGGCCCGCTCAACGTGACGCGTCCACCGCAAGGCCATCCGGTACTGATCCAGGCAGGGTCATCGGATACGGGGCGCGACTTTGCTGCGCAGACGGCGGAAGTGATTTTCTCGTCACAGCCGCAGATCGCGGCAGCGCGCGAATTCCGCAACGACATCCGTGCCCGCGTCCTCAAATACGGCCGCACGCCCGACAGCATCAAGATCCTGCCCGGCGTGATGCCCATCATCGGCGCCACGCAAGCCGAAGCCGAAGAGAAGCTGCGTCATCTGGAAGACCTGGTCCATCCGCTGGGCGGACTGGCGCTGCTGTCCGACAGCATGAACCACGACCTGTCGGTGTATTCACTGGACGAACCGCTGCCTGACCTGAAAGAGATTCGCGGCAATCAAAGCCGCTACAAGCTGGTGCAGGAAATGTCGAAGCGCGACAACCTGAGCCTGCGCCAACTCGGCAAACGCTTCGGCGGCAGCCGCTCGCACCGCGTGGTGACCGGCACCGCCGCACAGATCGCCGACAACTTCGCCGAATGGTTCGGCAGCGGCGCCTGTGACGGCTTCAACCTGATGCCGGCTTACCTGCCTGAATCGCTGACCGATTTCGTCGAACAGGTCGTGCCGATCTTGCAGGAACGCGGCCTGTTCCGGCGCGAGTATGAGGGCGACACCTTGCGCCAGCATCTGGGGCTGGAGCGGCCGAAGAATCGGTTTGCCTGAACAATTCAGCCGAACCTCAGAATGTCTCCCAATCGCCATCGGTGGAGCCGTGCACCAGTGCCGGCTTTCCGACAGGCGCCTGCACCAGTTTTTTGCGCACTGTCGGCGCGGCAATGCGTGGTGCGACCGTGGCCGGCTTCGCCAGATGCGGGACGTCGTTCACGTTGAGCCGGAACACGCCCACCACCTGCGCCAAGTTGGCGGACTGATCCTGCAGCGATTGCGCGGCAGCAGCAGCCTGCTCGACCAGCGCGGCATTCTGCTGCGTCACTTCGTCCATGTGCGTGATGGCCTGATTGACCTGCTCGATGCCGGAGCTTTGCTCCTGGCTGGCGAAACTGATTTCGCCGACGATGTCGCTCACGCGTTTGACGCTGGCGACGACGTCGTCCATGGTGCTGCCGGCCTGCGCAACCAGCTTGCTGCCGATCTCGACCTTCTCGACCGAGTCGTCGATGAGCGCCTTGATTTCCTTGGCGGCGCCGGCCGAGCGTTGCGCCAGGCTGCGCACTTCGCTCGCCACCACCGCAAAGCCGCGGCCTTGTTCGCCGGCGCGCGCTGCTTCCACCGCAGCGTTGAGCGCCAGGATATTGGTCTGGAAGGCGATGCCGTCGATCACGCTGATGATGTCGACGATCTTGCGCGAGGATGCGCTGATGGAGCCCATGGTGGTGACCACCTGCGCCACCACCGAGCCGCTGTGCGTGGCGACGTCGGAGGCGGTCGCCGCCAGTTGATTGGCCTGGCGCGCATTGTCGGCGTTCTGCCTGACGGTGGAGGTCAGCTGTTCCATGGTCGCGGCGGTCTCTTCCAGCGAACCGGCCTGCTGCTCGGTGCGGCTCGACAGGTCGAGGTTGCCGGTGGCGATTTCACTCGAGGCGGTGGCGATGGTGTCAGCGCCGGTGCGCACTTCCGAGACGATAGTCGTGAGACTGACGTTCATGTCCCTGAGTGCCATCAGCAACTGGCCGATTTCATCCTGCGAACTCACCTCGACATGGCTGCTCAGGTCGCCGGCGGCGACGCTCTGCGCCACCTGCACCGCGTGATTGACCGGCCGCGTGATCGAGCGCGTGATCCAGAACGCAAAGCCGCAGGCCAGCAGTACCGCGATGGCGGCCATGCTCAGCATGATGACGGTCTTGCTGTGATACAGGTCGCTGGCTTCGACACTGCTCTTGGCCATCACGATCGAGCCGCCCTTGATGAAGCCTTTGACGCGGTTGATGTAATTCTGCTGGTCGGTGCGCAGGGAGGTCAGCAGCAATTGCGACGCATCCATGGTGGCGCCGGTGGCGGCCAGCTTGAGAAATTCCTTCTGACCCTTTTCATAGGTCGCGCGCAGCGCTGAGATTTCGCCGAAGGACTTGCGTCCCATATCGCTCGAGAGCATCTGCTGAAGCGTAGTGAGGTTGGCGTTGATGCCTTTTTCGCCGTCTTCGATGCGCTGGATTTCCTTGAGCAGGGTGTCGTGATCATCGATCAGCAGGATGTTGCGCATGGCGATGGCGTTGTCGCTGATCTGCAGCACGATGTCGTTGGCGACCACCACTTGCGGATAGCGGTTCTTGACGATCAGCTGCGTGCCGTCGTGCAAAGCGCCGAGGCTCTGGATGCCCAGGCCGGTGATGCCGATCAGCAGCAGTACAACAAGTCCGAATGCCAGACCGAGCCGCGTGCCGAGTTTCAAATTAGTCATCTTTTTATGCTCCCCAAAAACAAACCGGCGCCGGGATGTCGGTCGGCGCCGGGTTGCATTGCTACGATGTTCGCGACTTAGAAGGAATGGTGCATACCTACTGTTGTCACCAACTGGCTGTCGCTGCCCGACACACCGGTAGCGCCGCCGGCGCCGGTGCCGTTCATGACCGCAAAGCGCGCGCTGCCGCCCGCACGTTGATATGCCGCCTGCACATAGAACTCGGTGCGCTTGGAGAACGCGTGCACATGGCTCAGGCTGAAGGTATTCCAGCGTGCGCTTTCCAGCTTGGACAGGCCGTAACCGAAGTTGAGCGTGTCAGCCGTTGCATAGCGCCAGGCTGCGCCGAGGTCGAAGTTCTTTTGCTTCGGCGTGACGCCGGTTGGCAACGAGATCTTGACCTGGGTGTAGTCGGCGTTCAAACGCACCGGACCGATGGTGTAACCGACGCCCGCAGCAGTGGTGCTCAGGCTGTTGAACACGGTCGCAGCGGTGCCGAGGCCGAGGCTTTGCAGGAACGCACCGCCGTAGCCGGCTGCGCGATTGTTCAGCTTCGAATACGCCAGCGCGGCGCGCAAAGGCCCGTTGGTGTAGGTCGCGCCGGCGCTGACATTGCGGCCATTGCTGCTGTCGCCGGCGACTTCGCCGAAACCGTACATGCCGCTCAATTCCAGCCCCGCGAATTTCGGCGAGGTGTAGCGCACGGCATTGTCGAACTGGTAGGTGTTGGCCAGGCTGTCCAGGTTACCCGGGTGGAACAGGTACCAGTTGGTCAGTTGATAGCCGTTGGACAGCTTGCCGACGTAGTCGAACACGATGTCGGGCATGTGGCCCATGCTCACCGCGCCGAAGTCGCCGGACAGGCCGACCGTGCTGTAGCGATTGAACAGTTTACCGGCGGTCGGTTGGCCGCCGGTGTCGGTGTAGATGCCGCTTTCCAGTTGGAAATTGGCTTTCAGGTTGCCGCCCAGATCTTCCGTGCCGCGGAAACCGATACGGTCCGGTTGCATGGTGCCCTGATCCAGACGCGCGACCGATCCGCCGCCAAGGTTGCTGACATAGGCCACGCCGGCGTCGAGACTACCGTAGATCGTCACGTTGCTCTGGGCGAATGCGCTTGCCGCGAAGCCGGTGGCGGCGACGGCAAAGAGTACCTTCTTCATGAAAAACTCCCCTTCAATTAAGCACGGCTGACGCCGCGTTCACTTCTCTCATCTGCCCCGCGCCTATGAGAGGTGAATCCTGCAACCTGTCCAAGGTCCTACTGCGAGGCCATGATCTGGCGTCGTCCGGTGCTCGAAATCCTCGTGTACCCAAGTACACTCCGAGGATTTCAAATGAGCTCCGCTCCGGGCGCCACCAGCTGATGGCCTCTCGCTACGGACCTTGAACAGGTTCGCGGAGCGTTGAATCAGGTCTTTGTTTCACCCATGAATCAACGTTCCACAAAAATGTTCGGGCTCAAAAAAATGCCCGGCGCTTGCGGGCATTTTTAAGAGCGTGTTGCTGCTACAAATCGAGTACCAGGCGGCGTCCTTTGCATCCAGACACGCACACCATCATCATTTTGTTGGAGGCTTTCTCCGCCTTGCTCAGCACGCCGTCGCGATGCTCCGGCTCGCCTTCCAGCACCTTGGTTTCGCAGGCGCCGCAGACGCCTTCGCGGCAGCTGTGCTCGACATCAAGGCCTGCGTCCAACAGCGCGTCCAGCAGCGATTTGCCGGCCGGCACCGTGACCGACTTTTTGCTGCGCGCCAGTTCGGCGACGTATTCATCGCCCTGCACGGCTTCGACGTTTTCGGCTGCGGCGAAACGTTCGATGTGCACGTTGGGCAGATCGAGTTCGGCGCAGATGGCTTCAAATGCATTCAACATCGGCGTCGGGCCGCAGCAATAGAAATGCGCGTCCTTCGGCTTGCTCGCGAGGAAAGCGCGCAGGTCCGGCGGAGCGCCTTTCTCGGCGTCAAAGTGGCTGCTTACATCCGGCTGTTGCAGCAACTCGCCGGCGAACGCCGCTTCATTGCGCGAGCGCGCGCAGTACAGCAGCTCGGCCGACTTGCCCTTGCCGCGCAGGTAATTGAGCATGCAGGAGATCGGCGTGATGCCGATGCCGCCGGCGATCAGCACCGAATGCGCGGCGCTCTCGTCGACCGGAAAATTATTGCGCGGCGCCGAGATCGTCAGCGTCGCCCCCACCCGCAACTGCTCATGCACGTAGCGCGAGCCGCCGCGGCTGTTGCGGTCGTTGAGCACGCCGACCACGTAGCGATGACGCTCGGCCGGCGAGTTCAACAGCGAATAACTGCGCACGATGCCATTGCCCAGGTGCAGGTCGACATGCGAGCCGGCTTCGAAGGCCGGTAGTTGCGCGCCTTCGGGCGAGACCAGCTCGACGCTGACGATGCCCTGCGCTTCAAAGCGCATGGCCTGGACACGGACGGAAAGAAGAGAGCTGCTCATAAAAAATCCAAATCAGGAAACTGCTTGCTGCAAATCGATGTCGAGCCGCGCGAACGCATCAACCTCGACCGTCAATTCCGGAAACACCAGGCCGCTGACTTCCACCAGCGTCGAACACGGATAAGGGGCTTTGAAGAAGTCGCGCCGCGCACGACCGACTTCATCCTTGTCCCCGATATCCTTCACATAAATCACCAGCTTGTAGATATTGCCCAGCGTGCCGCCCGCCGCCTCCACCAGATCGCGCACCTTGCCCAGCACCACCAGCGTCTGCTCGTAGGTCGACAGAACGCTGTTGCGCGAGGCCGGATGCGCGGTCATGCCCGACATGGCAATCTCATTGCCGATCACCAGGCAATTCGACCAGGTCGCGGTGGCCAGCTCAGCCACCTTGTCGGTCTTGATATGCTTCACAGTCTGCATCTGGACGGCGGTCATTGGTCAGGCTGCCTTCGCCGCTTTGTTTTCCTGAGCCGCTTCTTCGCGCGCCAGTTGTTCCTTGGCGAGGCTGCGCATGTGGCGGCGCAGGCGCACGATGCCCATGTCGTGCTGGTACAGCATCTCGCGCTGGTTGGCGTCGGGCTCCATCACTTCCAGCACCGCACGGTCCTGCTCCAGCACGTTCCAGTGACGTGCTTCCAGGCGGTTGCGATAGAGGAAACGCCAGGTGTCTTTTTGCCAGCCGGTCAGCTTGCGGCAACGCCAGTGGAAGACGGCGGCGATGTTGTCGACGATAGGCGTGTAGCTGCCGACGATGACGAAGCTGCCGCCGGGGCCGCCGGTCTTCGGATACGGAATCGCCAGGCGCATCCAGTGCAGGCCGGTGTCGGCCCATTCGGTCCAGTCGAAGTTGACGTCGCGCTGGCCTTCTTTTTCGAACACGAAGCCGATGTCGGTTTCACGAATGCCGAACGAGGCGGTGTTATCGCCTTCGGCCATCGAGTGCGACTGCTTGTGCAGGAAGGTGCCGTGCATCGGATCCATGACGTTGTCCAGCACGTAGCGGTAGTCGCCCTTCCATTCGGTGTAGCAAAGGAAGTTCGAGTATTCGGGGCTGGTCAGCTCTTCCGGCAGTTGCAGCGGCGGCGGTTCGGCGATGTCGCTGCTGGCGTTGAACAGGAAGATCGCGCCGCAGGCTTCGGTGACGTGATACGAACGGGTGGCTTTGGCGCCTTCCAGTTTGCAACCGGGGCTGCCGGGCACGCTCATGACGACGCCGTCGAAACGCACTTGCACGCCGTGGTAGCCGCAGGCGATACGGTCGCCCATGGCGATGCCCATGGACAGCGGCGCGCCGCGGTGCGGACAGTGATCTTCCAGCGCATGCAGGGCGCCGTTGGCTTCACGCCAGAGCACGAATTTCTTGCCGAGGCGGCGCAGCGACACGGGGCGCTCGGCGACGAATTCGGACGGGCAGATCGGGTACCACAAGTCTTTCAATCCAACGGCGAGGACTGCATCGACCGGATCATTGGCTGTCGTTCTCATTGACTATTCTCCTGAGGGTAGAGGTCGCCGGCTTAAGCCGCCAGGCGAGCAATCTCTTCTTGATAATTGGCTTCGGTCCAGACGCCGTTGTTGTACGGGCAGCCGGGACCGGTGCGATTGAGATGCGCGACCAGCGCCGCCAGCTCGGTGATGCCGGCGCCATAGGCGCGCTCGATGGAATCGCCCAGCAGATCTTCATACTGGGTCGGCGCACGACGACGCGCCTGATGGGGATTGAGATAAACCTCTGTGACTGTTGCAACCATTATTGGCCTCCATTCTTGACGCGTTCGCGGATACGCTCACGCACAGGTACAAAATCGTAAGTCGGGTAGCATTCCGTGCGGAACACGCCCCAGGCGGAGCGTTCCAGCTCCACGTTCACCAGCGGCAGCAAGGCCGGCGGCAGTTCCAGCGTGACGATCTGGCCCAGGCCCATGGCCACGGTCCACGACACCACGCGCGTGCCTTCGACGGGAAAGCGATCCCACCAGCCGACCTTCTTCATGTGGGCCTGGATGTCTTCCAGATTCTTCGACTGATCATGCTTGAGCAGCACGGTCAGCAGCATCAGCTCTGACTTCTTGTCGATGTCGCTCATCATTCAGACCCTCAGACCGTTTCCGCGTCAGTTTCCACTTCAAGCGGAACCGACCAGGCGTCGTAGCCGTACACCCAATCCGCATTGCCGCCTTCGCGCAGCCAGTTGTTGCCGCGCGAACCGATCTGGATCTTGCTGGTGCGTTCCAGACGCAGCTCTTCGTAGACGTGCAGCGCGTCGGCGATGCCGTCGACGGTCGCCACTTTTCCCAGGCAGCGCGCCAGCACCACGGCGTCTTCAATCGCCATGCCGGCGCCTTGCGCCATGAACGGCATCATCGGATGGCTGGCGTCGCCCAGCAGCGTCAGGCGGCCCTTGGACCAGTGCGGCAGCGGATCGCGTTCGTACAGTGCGGTCTTCAACACTTCGTCGCAGGCGTCCAGTAGCGCAGTGGCGTCGGGATGGAAGCCGGCGTAGCTGTCGCGCAGTTCCTGCACGCTGCCCGGCGTGGTCCATGATTCGAGGTGCCAGGTTTCCTGTGCGGTGGTGGCGAAGATGAAAATGTCTTTGCCGCAGTTGAGCGGGAAGGTGACGATCTGGCTTTCCGGATTCGGGCCCCACCATTTGGTGAAGGCTTGCAGGTTCGGCACCTGCGCCACGCTGTCGGCCGGAATCACGGCGCGGAAGGCGACGACGCCGGTGAAGCGCGGGCTTTCCTTGCCGAACATGGCGCTGCGCACGGCCGAGTGGATGCCGTCGCCGCCGATCAGCAGGTCGACCTTGTCGCTAGTGCCGTCGGTGAAGTTCAGCGTGACGCCTTGCGCGTCTTCGGCGATGGCTTCAGCGCGCTTGGCGAACTGCGCGCGTTCGGCCGGGAACACTTCGGCCAATGCCGCCAGCAAATCGGCACGGTGGATGGTCAGTTGCGGCGCGCCGTATTTCTTCTCGGCGGTGTCGCCCATTTCCAGGCGCGAGGTTTCTTCGCCGGTGTTCCAGGTGCGGCTGATGCGATGGGTCGGACGTGCAGCGGTGCGGCGTACCGCTTCAGCGATACCAAGGCCATCCAAAGCACGCACGGCGTTCGGCGTCAGGTTGATGTCGGCGCCGACGCGCAGGAATTGTTTCGACTGTTCGTACACGACCACGTCGTGGCCGGCGCGATGCAGCGCGATGGCGGCGGTGAGGCCGCCGATGCCTGCGCCGAGGATGCCGATTTTGAAAGAAGACATATGACTTGCTCCGATTACTTGTGGGTCGGTTGACGGTCGGTCAGGAATTTCCCTGTCGGCCCTTGCGCATTCTTTTGACGGCGCGTATTGCCGTCGATGCCGCCGTCGATCGCCCATTCGGCGAACACGGTCGGACCCGGTTCGAAATCGCGCGGCTCCCAGTCGGCGTCGAGCTGGTCTTCATCGGCGTAGTACTCGATCAGGCCGCCGGCGGGATTCTTGAAGTACCAGAAATACGCCGACGAGATCGGATGACGCCCCGGACCCAGTTGCGTGTCCCAGCCCTTGCGCGACATGTGCATGCCGCCGCCGAAGACTTCGTGAATATCGCGCACGGTGAAGGCGACATGATTCAGGCCCGAACGCGCTTCCGGCGGTTGCAACAGGAAGATGTCGTGATGCCCGCCCACATCGGCGCAGCGCAGGAAGGCGCCGCGTTCCGGATAGCGGTCGGACGGCACGAAGCCGAAGTTCTCGCAGTAGAATTTTTCACAGGCCTTGACGTCCTTGACGAAGAACACGACATGGCCGACTTCGATCGGCGAGGCGTGGTCATAGACCGGGCTGCGCTGGTTGATGCGGTTCTTTTCGTTCCAGGTGTTCATGGTGGCGCACTCGACCTTGACGTCGCGCTTTTGCGAAACCTGGAAGCTCACGGCCAGGCCATTGGGATCCGTGCAGCCGACGCGCTTGCCGTCGCTGAAATAACCCGGCAAGTCCTTGATGCGCTCCGCAAACTTCGGCAGCACCTCGGCGGCGGACACCCCCCAGACCACTTCACGCAATGTCGGACCGGCCTCGATCGCAGGCGGCAAAGCCGGATCGGCGCTGCTGCGCACGACTACGCGGCAACCGTTCTGCGATTCGAACACCAGTGCTTCAGCGCTCTCCTGCGCCAGCGTCATGCCCCAGTCGAGGAAGAACTGGCGGCAAGCCGGCAGGTCGTCCGCGCCGTAAGTGATTTCGTCGATACCCAATACATCCATTTGCTTCTCCTTGTTGCTGTCCGGTGGCGCTTAACTTAACTGAGCGCCCACGGCAGCGGATTTTCATTCAGTCCCCAATACATGGCCTTTTGCTCCATGTATTGCAGGATGCCGAGGCGGCCCTTTTCGCGACCGAGACCGCTGTCGCGCCAACCGCCGAACGGCGTCGAAATCGAGAACTGCTTGTAGGTGTTGATCCATACGTTGCCGGCCTGCACCGCGCGCCCGAAACGCCAGGCCTTCTTGTAGTCGCGCGTCCAGATGCCGGCCGCCAGCGCGTACACGCTGTCGTTGGCTTGCGCGATCAGATCCTCTTCGTTATCGAACGGCATCGCCACCAGCACCGGGCCGAAGATTTCTTCCTGGCAGATGCGCTGGTCGTTGGTCACGCCTTCGATGATGGTCGGCGCGTAGTAGTAACCCCGTGCAAACTGATCGCCTGCAAGACGCGTACCACCGGTGCGGATGCGGCCGCCGTCGGCAACGCCGATGGAGACGTAGGACTCGATGCCTTCGCGATGGCGCGCGGTGATGAGCGGGCCCATTTGCGTGCGCTCGTCGGCCGGATCGCCGACGCGCAAGGCCGCGGCACCTGCCGCCAGGCGTTCCATGAAGCTGTCGTAGATGCCGCGCGCTACAAAGAGGCGCGAGCCGGCGATACAGGATTCGCCCGAGCTGCTGAAAATGCCGTACAGCACACCGGCCACGGCATGGTCGAGGTCGGCGTCATCGAACACCATGGTGGGCGATTTTCCGCCGAGCTCCAGCGAGACCGGCATCATCTTGTCGGCGGCGATGTGGGCGATGTGCTTGCCGGTGGTGGTGCCGCCGGTGAAGGACACGCGCTTGACCAGCGGATGCAGCGTGATGGCGTCGCCGATCACGGAGCCCTTGCCGGGCAGCACGCTGATCATGCCTTTCGGTACGCCGGCTTCTTCACAGATCCTGGCCAGTTCCAGCGCCATCAGCGGTGTGACTTCGGCGGGCTTGACCACCACGGCGTTGCCGGCCGCAAGCGCGGGCGCCATCTTTTGCGCTTCGCTGGCGATCGGCGAATTCCATGGCGTGATCGCAGCGACCACACCCATCGGTTCGTAGACGCTCATGGTCAGGTTGTCGCCGCGCATCGGCGTGATGGTTTCTTCCAGTGTCTCGCAGGCAGCGGCGAAGAATTGGAAGGTCGCGGCGGCGCTGCCGACCAGGTTGCGCGTCTCGGTGATCGGCTTGCCGTTGTCGAGGCGTTGACGCTGCGCCAATGCTTCGCCGCGTTCGCGGATCAGTTGCGCAACGCGATACAGGACGATGGCGCGTTCATGCGGCTTCTTCTGCGCCCAGCCGCTGGTGCGGAAGGCGCGGTCGGCGCCGACGATGGCTTCTTCGACGTCGGTCACGCTGGCTGCGTTCAGATAAGCAACCGCTTCGCCGGTGGCCGGGTACAGCGTGGCGTAACGGTCACCGCCGCCCAGGCGCCATTCACCTGCGACGCAGATCGGCAGTGTTTCGTTGAGATTCAGTTCAGTCATGATTGCTTGTTCACATCACTTAAATGGACAGCGCATGTGCACGATTACCGAGCGCACGCACCACACTGAATACGGTCAGCGCCGAGGTCTTGGGATTGGCCGCCAGCGGCTTGCCGCGCATGGTCAGTTCGAAGCCGCCGAACTCGCCCTTGGCTTCGACGTGATGGACGTTTTCCGTCACACCCGGATCGGCGTACAAACGCACTTGCGTGTGATCGAGGCCAAGGCCGGCCAGCGACAGGGTCGCAGCGACGTTGGCGTTCTTCGGATACAGGCGCGCGGCTTCGCGTGCGGTGCCTTCGAAGATCACCGTTGCCACAGTCAGGTTGGCAAGATCAAAAGGTCCGTCAGCCGGCGTGTCTTTCCACGCGTGCGGCGGCTTGCGTCCGGTGTAGACCACCGACTCCAGGCCGCCGACGCGCGCCGCCGACAAGGCGTCGATGGCACCGATGGCGCCCGACAGCAATTGCACCTGGGTCTTGCCTTCGCGTGCTGCGGCTTCCAGCTTTTCGACCAGGCCGGGCTCCGACAGCGCGCCGATCGACACCACCATGCAGGGGATGCCGCGCAGCAGCGCCGGGATGATGTGCTCTTCGATCGCCTGGTGGCCGGCGCATTCGATCAGCAGGTCGGGACGGTCGTCGCCGAGACGGGTCTCGACGCGCGCCTTGGGCGCCAGCGACGACACCACGGTGCGGGCGTTCGCCATGTTCGCCTCCGGGACGATGACGACATCGAAGGCGACTTCCGGATCGCTTTTCAGCAGCTCCATCACGCCGACGCCAATGGCGCCGCAACCGATCATCGAAACATGCAGCATGGGTTTCTCCTCAGTTTCTTCAGACGGCTGCGGTAGCTGCAGCTTTGCTCGTGGCGATGGACGCTGCGGCGGCTTCCGCTGCCGCTTTTTCCGTCACCGGCGGACCGGCAAACGCGGTCTTGAAACTGCCGATGGTCAGCATGTCGATTTCGAGCAGGAAAGGACCGGACTCGGACAACGCCGTCTTCAACGCGCCTTCGACGTCGGCCAGGTTGCTCACGCGGGTGTGGCGCAGGCTCAGCGCCTGCGACAGCTGCGCGTAGTCCGGCGTGTGCAGGTCGACGTAGTGGCGGCGACCGCCGTATTGCACGTCCTGGATATTCTTGATGACGCCGTAGCCCTTGTCGTTCATCAGCACGATGACCATGTCGGCCTTCTCTTGCACGGCGGTCGCCAGCTCACCCAGGTTGAGGATGAAGCCGCCGTCGCCGGCCAGCGTGAAGGTCTTCTTGCCGGAGGCGGTCACCGCAGCGCCGATGGCGGCGCCGATGCCCATCGCCAGGCCCTGGCCGATACCGCCGCCGAGCGCATGCACGCCGGCCAACGGATCGAAGATGCGCAGATAGCGATTGCCCCAGGTGCTGTTCGAGACAGTGACGTCGCGCACCCAGTTGAATTTGCGGCCGGCGGCTTTTTGCACTTGCTCGACCAGCGCGCTGTAAGGACCGAGGCCGTCGACCAGTCCGGCGACGGCGGCGTCGCGCGCCTTTTGCAGGTCGCCCATGAAGGCCGGATCGATCTGGATGGCGCTCTTGCGTTTTTCGAGACGATCCGCCAGGCCTTCCAGCGCCAGCGCTGCATCGCCGCAGACGAAGTGGTCGCTGTTGTAGCAGCGGCCTTCGGCCGACGGATCGGCGTCGATGCGGTACAGCGGGCGCGGCAGTTTCAGTTCGTACTTCAGTGTTTCATTGCCGCGCAGGCGCGAGCCGATCACGACGACGGCGTCGCAGGTCTGGTAGAAGTTTTCGACAGGCTTGTGCAGGTTGAACGACCCGAGCGAGCGCGGATCGTCTTCCGCCACGATGCCGCGGCCTTGGGTGCTGGTGACCACGCCGAAGCCGAGCGCGAGCAGACGCTGCACCTGCTTGCCGGCCTGGCGCGCACCGCCGCCCAGCCACAGCAGCGGACGCTTGGCCTTGAGCAAACGCTCGGCCAGTTCGTCGAGCGCATGTTCGGACGGCGCCTGCACGGCGATCGGCAGCGGACGCAGATCGGACGGCATCGGGATCAGCGCCGCCTGGATGTCGATGGGAATCTCGACGCTGACCGGGCCCATCGGCGGCGTCAGCGCGGTTTGCACGGCCAGCTTGATGGTGCTGACGGCGGTCTCGGTGCTGCGGATGCGGAAGGCGGCCTTGGAGATCGCTTTCAACATCGACAATTGATCCGGCGCTTCGTGGATGTACGCCAGGCTCTGGTCGAGGTAAGGCGTTTCGATCTGGCCGGTCAGGTGCAGCAGCGGCGTGCCTGCGGTCAGTGCTTCGACCATGGCGCCGGCGGCGTTGCCGGCAGCGGTGCCGGTGGAGGTCAGGCAGACGCCAAGGCCGCCGGTGGTGCGTGCATACGAGTCAGCCATGTTGGCGCCGCCGGCTTCGCCGCGTGCCGGAATGAAACGGATCTTGCCGCGCTCGCCGAAGGCGTCGAGGATGGGCATGTTGTGGATCGAGATCACGCCGAACGCCGCCTTGACGTCGCATTGTTCGAGGAAGGCGGCGATGGCGCAGCCGACGGTGACTTGTTCTGTTGGTTGGTTTTGCTTAGGCATGGCGGGAAAGTCCTCCTGAAACATCGATGTGGCTGCCTGTTGTGTACGAAGAAAGCGGTGTCGCGAGAAAAACGATCGCGCGGGCGGCTTCCTGTGGATGACCGAGACGGCCGAGTTGAATATTCTTTTTTTGCGCCAGCGCCCGGGTCCATTGTTCCCAGGACAGGTCGAGGTCGGCGCCGGTGCGCGCCTCGTAACGGCGACGCCATTGGCCGGATTCGACCAGGCCGATGAGGATGCCGTTGACGCGGATTTTGTGTGTGCTGAATTCGGTGGCCAGCGAGCGCACCAGGTTATGGATGCCGGCGCGCGCGGCCGATGTCGCCACCATGTGCGGCTCGGGCTGAATCGCCAGCAGCGAGTTGACGCAGACCACGGCGGCTTCGCCATGCGTAGCGCTCATGCGCTGCAACTGCGGCTGGAATGCGCGGGTCGGATAAATCACCGAGAAAAATTTCAGGCGCAGCTCTTCGGTCCATGCCGCATCTTCGGTATCGGCGAAAGTCGACACGCGGCCCTGGCCGGCGTTGTTGACCAGCATGGAGACAGCACCGAGCTTCTCTTCCACGGCGGCGGCGAAGGCTTGCACCTGCTCCTGCGACAACACGTCGCAGACCGACGAAAACAATTTCGCTTGCGGAAAGCGCACGCGCAATTGCGCTTCCACCTGTTGCAACCGTTCCTGGTTGCGGCCGCAGAAGGCGACCGCCGCGCCGGCTTCGAGCAGCAGCTCGACCGTCGCCAGGCCGATGCCCGAAGAGCCGCCGGTAACGACGGCGACTTTGCCTTCGAGTTCAATCATGCTCATTGCTGTTACTCCCGCCACATGTTGACGACCTTGCCCGACTTTTGCGGCGCGTGGTCGAGCAGGCGCGACAGTTCATTCGCGGTGTCGCGCACCTTGACCACGATCAGGTCGAGTTGATCGGCTTCGATGTGCGGCGACGGGATCGTCGCGCCCATCGCGGCCACCACCTTGCCCGAGTGATCGCGCACCGGCGCGGCGATGGTGGAGATGCTGGTTTCGAAGAAGCCTTCCTGCAGCACGTAACCGCGTTGCTTGTCGTTCTGCACCATGTCGAACAGTTCGACCACGGTCTTCGGTGTGTTGCTGGAGAAGACTTCCAGGTGTTCTTCCGGATACAGGTCGCGCAGTTCGGCCAGGGTCAGGTCTTCCAGCAGTACGCGGCCGAGCACGGTGGCGTGTGCCGGCAGACGGGTGCCGACGTTGACGTGGCTGGCGAACGCGGTTTGCGTGACCGACTTGGCGACGTAGACGATGGAGCGGCCGTCGCGCACGACCAGGTTGCAGGAGTAGCCGATTTCGTCGCGCAGGCGATCCAGCAGCGGACGACCGATCTCGGTCAGTTCCAGCGAGGCCAGGTATTCGAAGCCGAGGCGCAGCACGGCCATGCCGAGGCGGTAGTCGCGGCCGCCGTCGTTGCGCTCGACGAAGCCCATGCGTTCCAGCGTGGTCAGCAGGCGGAACACGGTGGAACGCGGTACGTCGAGACGGCGCGCGAGTTCGGGCGCCGACAGGGTCTTGTCCTGGCGGCTGAACTCGCACAGCAGGCGCAGGCCGCGCTCCAGGCCTGGAACGAGGTATTTCTCTTGCGATTCTTCTTCTGGCAGCACTGGTTTGTTCATGATTTTTGTTTTAGGAAAGTTGATAAAGATGACCACTGAGCTGGTGACGTATCGCTGCTGCTACCGCTCCGGCTTGTTCGATGTAGCAGGCGTGGCCCGCATTGTCGATCAGATGGAAGGGCAAATTCAAATTCCAGGCCAGTTCGCGGCTGTCGTCGGCCGTGGTAACCACGTCCTCGGCGCCGCAGTACACCGTCGCCGGCACGTGGCCCAGCATGCCGTTGGGCGCATACGCCTGCAGCGCGTCGCCGCACAGCATGTGCACCGCCTGCGTGTAGCCGGCCGGATTGAGCCACTGGATGTTCCAGCGCACCCAGGCGCGTTCGGTGTTGCCGGCCTGCGCCGACAACATGCGCGCCGGGCTGCGTTCGGCCATGCCTTCCACGCCGATGGTGCGCAGGACGTCCAGGCGTTCCTGCGCAATCTGCCGGCCGCGTTCCTGTTTGGCTGCGCTGCCGTAGCCTTGCGCCGGACTGACCAGCAGCAGGCGCGCGGCGCGCTCGCCACCGCCGCCGACATAGGCCGCCGCCATCATGGCGCCGAGCGAGTGGCCGACCAGCAGGCAGTTGTTGATGCCCAGCGCTGCCAGGAACAATTCCAGTCGCGCGGCGTAGTCGGCGGCGCTCGGCTGCATCTGCGGCAACGCGGTCGAACGGCCGTAGCCGGGCGCGTTCCAGGCGATGACCTGGGCGTCTTTTTCCAGGCGCAGCGCGCATTGCAGCCACGACGCTGCGCCCGAGCTGATGCCGTGCAGCAGCACGATCACCGGACCGCGTCCGCACGAGCGATAGGACACGATGCTGCCGTCGCCGAGATCGACGGTGCTTTCCGCGAAGCGTCCCTCGAGCAGGCTCAGGGAATCCTTCAGCGTGTCGGCGCAGGTGACGGCGGTGGGCGCGTGCGGAGTCATGTCGGTTTCCGTTACGCTGAATCAGCCGCGCTTGATGGAAGCCAGCGGATGGTCCGCCGGATAGGTCGGCGTGATCGGCTTCTTCGCGCCCAGCATCACGCACATCAATGCGTCTTCGTCGCCGATGTTGATTTCTTCGCGGTACACGCCGGGCGGCACCGACACGACGTCGCGATCGGTCAGGATGGTTTCAAAGCGCTCGCCGTCTTTTTCCAGCACCAGCTTGAGCTTGCCGCGCAGGACGAAGAACACTTCTTCCACATCGATATGCAGGTGCGGCGGACCTTCGTGACCAGCCGGGATGATCATGGTGGAGAAGGTGAAGTGTTCCGACGGAATCACGTTGGTATCGACCGCGACGCCGGTGCCGCCGGTGCCGATGTAGCGCATCTGTGCACGGCGGAATTTGGGGTCGTAGTCGGCCTGGAACTTCAGCGCATCCCAGTCGTACTTGCGCGTCGACAGGCGCGCCACGCGCGATTCCATCCAGTCGCCGAAGCTGCTGCCTTCAGGCTGGTCCCAGCTGCGCTGGACGTTGTTTTGTTCGGACATGTCGGTCATTCTTTTCTCCTTGGTGGGCGGGAAGATTTCGTTAATCAATTCGTCAATTCATCACGAAGCCGCCGTTGACGGCCATGACTTGCCCCGTATAGAAGCGGGACAAATCGGACAAGGCAAAGAGCACGGCGCCGCAGACGTCTTCCGGCAACTGGTCGCGCTGGATGGCGCGGCGGTCGTGGTAAGTCTGGTGGCGTTCCTTCGGTACGTATTCGGTGGCTTCGACCAGCGTCAGGCCCGGCGCCACGGCATTGACGGTGATGTTGTCGCCGCCCAGTTCGCGCGCCAGCGAACGCGTCATGCCGATCACCGCGCTCTTGCTGGCGACATAGGCCAGCAGGTTGGTGGCGCCCCACAGCGGCGTGTCGGAAGACAGGTTGACCACGCTGCCCCGGCCCGACGCGCGCAAGGCCGGCAGGCAGGCGTTGGTCATGAGCCAGGTGCCGCGCACATTGACGTCCATGACCTTGTCCCACATCTCGATGGACAGTTGCTCGGTGGTCTTGCCGCCCGAGTTGGTGATCGCGGCGTTGTTGACCAGACCGTCGAGGCCGCCCAGCCATTGCACCGATGCCTTGGCGCAGGCGTCGATGGATTGCGGGTCGGCCAGGTCGACGGTGAAACCGGCAACGCTCAGTCCGCGCTGTTGCAGGCCGGCGACTGCGCTCTGCAAGGTGTCTTGCAGGATGTCGGCCATGGCCACGCTGGCGCCGGCTTCCGCCACCGCAGTAGCGAAGGCCAGCCCCAGGCCGCGCGCCGCGCCCGTGATCAGGATGCGGCGACCGGCCAGCAGTTGGTTTGGTGAAGTCATTTCGCGTGGCTCCATCAGACCGTGCTGGTGTGCACTTTAGGCAGGTAATGCAGCACGCGACGCTCTGCCCAGACCACGGCGCCGTAGGTGACGATGCCGATCAGCGTCAGCGCGCAGATGGCGACGAACACGGCGGCCGTGTTGCCCTGCCCTTCGCCGTCGACCAGCAGGTAACCCAGACCTTGATTGCCGCCCACCAGTTCGCCGACGGTCACGCCGATGACGGATAACGTTGATGCAATGCGCAGACCGGAGAACAGCGCCGGCAGGGCCGAACGGAACTCAACCAGATGGAAGATCTGCCAGCGGCCGGCATTGAGCGTGCGCACCAGGTTGACCATGTCGGGATCCACCGTGCGAACTGCAGACAGCACGTTGATCATGATCGGGAAGAACACGATCAGCACGGCGACGATGATCTTCGGGTAGATGGTATAGCCGAGCCACATCACGAACAGCGGTGCAAATGCGACCTTCGGTGCGATCTGCAGGGCCAGGATGTACGGCGACAACATGGCTTCGGCACGCGGCGACAGACCCAGCGCGACGCCGACGGCCAGGCCGAGCAAGGCGCCGAACAGGAAGCCGAACACCACCTCCATCGCGGTGATGCCGAAGTGCGTCAGCAGGTCATTGTTGTTCCACATGACCACCGATTCCTTGAGCACGTGCGACAGGTTCGGCAGGATGTATTCCGGCATGCCGAGCCAGCCCGGGCCCCATTGCCATGAAGCCAGGAACAGGATCAGCACCACCAGGCTGCCGCAGACGGTGCGCGCGCGCTCATTGAGCAGTGGGCGTTTTACCTTGGCGATGGTGCTTGTCTCTGGCGCAGGCGTAGTCATGGGATTGGCTGTAGTAGAGGTATCCATTTATCTGGCTGTTCCGACGAATTGATTGGTGAAGAGTTCGTTGACCGGCGTGGCCTTGGTCACGATGCCTTCGCTGACGTAGAACTTCTGCACGCTGTCCATGCGGGCGGCGTCGATCTGGCCCAAGGTCTTCTGGCCGGCGTAGACGTATTTGCGATACATCTCGAAGGTGGCTTCGATGCTGGCTTCCTTGCCCTTGTAGGCAGGCAGGGCGGCGACGTAGTCGTTGGCGGCAGCTTTCGGATCCTTCATGATGTCCTGCATGCCGCGCAGGGTGGCGCGCACCAGGCGCTTGAGCAATTCGGGCTTGTTCTTGATGGTGTCGTCGGACGCCAGGATAGCCTGCGCCATGCTCTTGAAGCCGCCGTTGTCGAGCAGCTCGACCTTGGCGCCGGCATCGGTCGAGTTGACGATCCAGTCAGGCACGCCGGCAAACGCCGAGGCCTTGCCCGCGGTGAACACCTGCCATACGCCTGCAGGACCGGCGGCCTGGATCTGCAGGTCGGTCTTGGACAGGCCGGCGGTCTTGAGGCTGCCGAGGAAGGCGTAGTATGTCGTGTCGGTGTACGACATCACGGTGACGGTCTTGCCCTTGAGGTCTTTGAGCGACTTGATGTTTTCGTTGGCATTGGCGGCGACCATGGTGATCGAGCCTGCACCCAGGACGGCGATGGCCTTGACCGGAATGCCGTTGGCGCGCACCACGATCGGTGTGTCGCCGATGGCGCCGCCGATGACGGCATTGCCGGCGCCGATCTGCTTGGCGACGTCGACGCCGCCCTTGGCGACGATGAAGTTGATCTTGAGGTTTTCGTCAGCGTAATAGCCCTTGTGCTGCGCCAGCACCCACGGCGCGAAGGCCGGCGAATTCGGCGGCGCCGGCAGCAGGTAGGTCACTTCTTCCGGGGCGGCCTGGGCGATGCCCGGCACCACGGCGGTGGCGGCGAATGTCGTGGCGACGGCGGCGCTCAGGACCAGCTTGCTGCAGAAAGAGGCGAGAAATTTTTTCATGCTTGCTTCACTCCTAATGTTCGGTGGTGATCAGGTTGGATGTTGGATGTTCGGATACGTCTGCTGAATTAGTGCAGCTCGACAGTCTCTTTACCGACTTTGAGCAACTCCATCAGGCGGCCTTGCAGCGGGCCGATTTCCGGCAGCTTGCGGCGCTCCAGCGGGTTGTCGCGGAAAGGCAGGTTGACTTCGATCTCTTCGATGATGGTGCCGGGACGTTCGCTCATGACCAGCAGGCGGTCCGACAGCGCGATCGCTTCGACCAGGTCGTGGGTGATGAAGAGCGCGGTCTTTTTCTTCTCGAACAGCATCTTTGCCAGGTCCTGCTGCAAGACCATCTTGGTCTGCGCATCCAGCGCCGAGAATGGCTCGTCCATCAGCAGCACTTGCGGATCGACCGCCAGCGTGCGGGCCAGCGCAGCGCGTTGGCGCATGCCGCCGGACAATTGATAGGGATAGTGTTCTTCAAAGCCCTTGAGGTGGCATTTGGCCAGCAGCTCGTCAGCGACGCGCTTGCGCTCGGCGGCATTGACGCCGTCGATTTCCAGGCCCAGCGAAACGTTGGCGCGAATATTGCGCCATGGCATGAGCAAGTCTTTTTGCAGCATGAAGGCGACGTTGCGGACCGGCTTGGTGACGCGCTGGCCGCCGACGATGACTTCGCCGGAAGTCGGCAGGTACAGACCTGCGCCCATGTTCAGCAAGGTGCTCTTGCCGCAGCCGGACGGGCCGATGATGGAAACCACTTCGCCGCTGCGGATCGACAGGTTGACGTTGGTGACGGCAGCGCGCGGCTGGGAAGTCTGGCGGTCGACGAAGCTCTTGCCGACGTTGCGAAATTCGATTTCGATCATGATGCCTCTTGGTTAGTTACTTGTTGCTTTGGCGCCCTCGCGCCTAATTACGTGACATTTGCTGAAGCCGGCGACCGGTAGGTGGCTGGTGCGGCACAAACGCCAGTTGTCTCATATATAAAACCACAAACCAAATGCGAGATATACGAATCAAATATAGCAGATATTCGGTAAAAAGATAGTGCTTTTTGTTTCATATATGGTTTGATGATTTATATAAGAACTGTTTTTCTTTTATCGCAAGGTTTGTGCCACACGAAAATCGGCAGTTTTGTCTCATATTTCAGACGCCAATTCACCAAAGAAACGCGCTGACGCGCCGCACCGGTGCGGTTTGCACCAATTCCAGCCAACATTGGCCGCGGCTTCAGGAGACGGAAATTGCCGGATCGGCAGTGAATTCCGCTGGCATGGCCATGGCGATACGCATCGTCTTCACATTCCTTGAGGAATCTTCACGCGTCTTGAGAGGCGTTTTCGCTGATTTACAGCGCATTAACTTCCGCTTACAGGCTTTGCCACGATGATTGCCGCGAGGGCCTGTCCTTTGCAGGACCCGTTGCCGGTTATCGGTTTTTATCGGTTTGCCAGGGGGGAAGATCATGATTCAGGGACGCATCGCCTACGTTGCTTTGGGTGCAGGACTTTTATGTGTATTAAGCGGGTGCAGCAGCCCGCCGACGATGGTGCAGGGACCGACCAGCGTGCGGCCGGCTTATCCGGTGGCCAACATCGAGAACAACGGTGCGATCTTCCGCGTCAGCAGTGCGCAGCTGTTTGAAGAATCGACCACGCACTACGTCGGCGACATCCTCAAGATCGAGATTGCCGAGTCGCTCACCGGCAGCAACAAGTCGACCACCTCCAACAGCCGCGACACCAGCCTCAAGCAAGTCGGCCCCGGCGCGGGCTCATCCATGAGCGGCTTGCTGGCGTCGGTCTTCAACATCAACGCGACGGCCACCGGCAGCGATTCCTTCAAGGGCACCGGCCAGACCGACAACAGCAACAGCATGACCGGCAGCCTGATGGTGTCGATCATCGAGGTGCTCCCCAACGGCAACCTGGTGGTGGCCGGCGAGAAGCGCATCGGGATGAACGGGTCAATCAATACCTTGCGGTTTTCGGGGGTGGTGAGGGCGCGCGATATTCGCGGGGGGAATGTGGTTTCTTCCAGCAATGTTGCTGATGCGCGGCTGGAGCAGGTTGGAGGAGGAACTGTGGCGGATGCCAATTCGCAGGGGTGGATGCAGCAGTTTTTCAGGAGTGTTTTGACGTTTTGGTGATGAGGGTTTAGCGCTGCTTTTTGAGAGCGGCGTTTTGTTCCGACTTGCTGTGTGTTGTTGCTGATGCTGCTCTTTCTTCGATCAACCGTTCGCCGGGGGTAGCCCGGCAGCTACTCACTTTTCTTGTCTCGCCAAGAAAAGTAAGCAAAAGAAGCGACCGCTGGTTCGTAGCCCCCTGCGGGGGTTCCCGGCGTCGTCAGGCGCAAATCGGGAGGGGAAACAAACTCGCTGCGCTCAGACAAGTTTCCCCTCCCGATTTGCACCTGCCGCCACCGGCTACTCGCAAGCGGACTTCCAGACTGGCTCGCTGCGCATCGCCAGGGGACAGAGATGATTTGACGGTCACCGTTATTCGCTATCGCTAAAAAAACGAAAGAACGAGAATCACGATGCCGCAGGCGAGCCACCCAAGGCAATGCGGAGCGAGCCGAGGAAGAATTCCGCTTATGAGTCGCCGTTGGTGACGTGCTCAAATCGGATAAAGAAGGGAAACTTGTCTGAGCGCAGCGAGTTTGTTTCCCTTCCCGATTTGAGTACGGCGCCAACGGGAACCCCGCGCAGCGGGGCGGCGAATCGCGGTCGCCTTTCTTTGCTTACTTTCTTTGGCGAAGCAAAGAAAGTGAGCGGCTGCCGGGCCGCCCCCGGCAACCACGGTCGTCCGAAGAGAGAAAAGCATCAGCTACCCACAACAGCGAGGTCGGAACAACCGACAAAGATTCAAGACCCGCCAAACACATTCGACGCCCCCACACTATTAGTAGCCTCCACCACCGGATTACTAATCAACAAGGCATCCACCACCGGCCCCAGCTTGCTCCCCGTAGAAGACCACTTGTCCTGCGCAATCGCCCCCATCTTGTAAGAAGCGCTGCCCACCACCCGCCCCTCCTTGCGCAAGGTCACCGACGCAAACGTCAGGTAAGGCGTATAGGCATTGCTGAAGGTCTTCATGTCCCATTTGACGAAAGCCGCATACGCCAGCGTCATCGAACAACTGCCCGGCTGCGTACCCGCGTCGTACACGCGGCTCGGCACGCCGTGGCGTTGCAGTTCGCTTTGCAGGCTGGGGACGAAATCACTGAGCGCCACCGCACCGTTCCACTCGATGCAGATCTCCTTGATCGGCGCGTGCGCGAAGACGATGGGATTCTGCGGTGTGGCCGGCGTCATCGACGACACGCCGGAGATGGCCGAACCTAACAGGTTGGCGGCTTCCACGATCGGACTGGGCGACATGACGACGCAGCCGGACAGTGACGTGGCGCAGACGGAGACGAAGAGAATTTTGATCATGGCGGCGACCAGTTCGACGATGAGTGAAATTCATCATATCCGCCGATGTTCCCGGATTCGCGTGCTTTTACCCTGATTTACGCCATGCCGAACACGGCTTTACACTCGCCGGTTTTCTGTAGCCTGTCCGCGACGGTGGCACAATGGACACTCTGATTTCAGGAGAGGCATCATGCGCACATCACTGTCTGCCATCATCGTCGCGTCGCTTGCTGCGGCCACTTTCAACGCCCACGCCGACACGCTCAAAAACGAAACCGAAGTGCGCCAGCTCGCCGACAAGGTGATGGCCGCCGCCGGCAAGGGCCAGACCGACGACGCTTACGCGGCGATGACGCCGTACACGCTGACCGACATCAACACGCTTGACCGCGCACGGCTCAGCAACCGCACTTCGCGCATGCAGCTGGAACAATACATCGGCGGATCGGTGGGCTACGAATTCATCCGCAGCGAAAAGGTGGGCGAGTCGCTGCTCAAGCTGGTCTATATAGAGAAGGCCGAAAAGCAGGCGATTCCCTGGCAATTCATTTTCTACAAGACCAGCTCTGGCTGGGCATTGAGCAACTTCAGCAACGGCGACAACATCAACAGCCTGTTCAGCCGTTAATTATTGAAACGCGCGCAACGGACTCAGATCGTCGCTGACGATTTCGGTAGCGACGCCGGCGATCTTGTCGGCGATCAGCCGGCTCGAACCGCAGGCCGTGGTCCAGCCATTGGAGCCATGACCGGCGTTGAGGTAGAGATTGGAAAACGCCGTCGCGCCGATCAGCGGTGCGCCGTCCGGCGTCATCGGACGCAGGCCGGCCCAGTAGCTGATGCCGCTCATGTCGGCGCCGCCCGGGAACAGCGAGCTCAGCGACTTGACCGCGGTGGCACAGTCGCGCGGCGTCACTTTCGTGTCCCAGCTGCCGATCTCGGCGGTGCCGGCGGCGCGGATGTGCGAACCCATGCGCGTGATAGCCACCTTGTAATACTCATCCATCACACCGCTCTTCGGCGCGGCCGTCGCGTCTGCGACCGGTACCGTGATCGCGTAGCCCTTGACCGGATACACCGGCAACTGCAAACCCAGCGGCTTGACCAGGGCCACCGACGCGCTGGCGCAGGCCACCACATAAGCGTCCGCTGTCAACATGCCGTTTGTGGTGCGCAGGCCGGTGACGGCGCCGCCGGCGTATTCGATCTGCTGCACCGACGTTCCGAGCACAAAGCTGACGCCCTGCGTCTGCAGCCAGTCGGCCAGCGCGCGCGCGAACAACGGGCAATTGCCGGTCTCGTCCTGCGGCAGCAGCATGCCGCCGACCAGTTGATCTCGGGCGGCGCGCAGAGCCGGGTCGAAGGCGACGCAGGCGTCGGCGTCAAGCAGCTCGTACGCCACACCGGCTTCGGCCAGCACGCGCGCGGCGAGACCGGCGTTGTCCATGCCTTCCTGCGTGCGGAATACTTGCAGATTGCCGACCGTGGTTTGTTCGTACTCGATGCCGAGGCGTTCGCGGATGTCTTTCAGCTGCGTGTGGCTGTAGCGCGCCAGCCGGCCCATGCGCGCCTTGTTGACGGCGTAGCGCTCGGCGTTGCATTGCGACAGGAACTGGCCGAGCCAGCGCCATTGATGGCGGTCCAGGCGCGGCGTGAAACGCAAGGCCGACTCCATGCCCAGCCAGCTTTGCAGCGACCATTTGAGCGACTTGCCCTTCATGCCGGGCGCCGCCCACGGCGTGGCGTAGGACGGGCAGACATGGCCGGCGTTGCCGACGCTGGTTTCGGCCGCAACTTCGGGCTGGCGGTCGACCACCGTGACGGTGTAGCCCTTTTCATGCAGGAAATAGGCGGTGGTTACGCCGACGATGCCGGCGCCGATGACGATGATGTGCATGGATTGTTAATTGTTTATAAGGTTAATCCGCCGTCGATGTGCCATACCTGACCCGTGACGTACGACGCGGCCGGGCTCAGCAAAAAGGCAATGACGTTGGCGATTTCCTGCGGCTGGCCGAGGCGTTGCATGGGGATGCGTTCCAGCGCGGCGGCCCAGGCGGCCGGGTCGATGGCGGATTTGTTGGGATCGGATTTCTGCACATAACCAGGCGCCACGGCATTGACGGTCGCGCCCGATGGCGCCAACTGCACCGCCAGCGATTTGACCAGCGCTTCGATGCCGGCCTTGGCTGCGGCCGAGGCCGGAAAACCCGATTCGCCGAGGCGGTACACATGTGCGACGAAGGAGCTGACCGCCACCACGCGGCCGGCCGGCGCCTGCTGCAAGGCGTCCTTGCAGGCGGTGACCAACTGGAAGAAGCCGCCCAGCAGCGCATCAATGGAACGCGACCAGTCCTGCGTGCTGAGCTCGCCGATGCGCTTGCGATCGGCGAAACCGGCGTTGGCGACCAGCGCGTCGAGGCGGCCGTAGGTATTCAGCGCAACGTCGCGCAAGGCTGCCGCAGTGCCGGTGTCGGCCAGGTCGCCGAAGGCCGTCACGCACTGCGCGCCGCGCTCACGGCAGGCGGCGGCGGTCTGCTGCAGCTCGGGGGAGTCCGCGCGCGCATGCAGCACCATGCCGGTGTCGGCGGCGGCCACGGTTTTGGCGGTGGCCGCGCCGATGCCGCGTGCGGCGCCGGTAATCAGGATCACGCGCTGCACGCTGGAAGATGGATTCATGGGTGACGAGGAAACAATATGAGGAAATGACGGAATCAGGCGGCCGGAGCGACCGTGCGCTATTTTAACCAATAAGTGCCGGCCAGCCGCAAAAGCGCTGCACAACAGGTTCCGCTACATCCCGGGCGGTATTCTCCATTACAATTGCGGGGTTTTCAGGGACGGTAAATTGGTCAGACCGACGCTCCCTGCAGCGAATGGCACGCTTCCTGCTGCCTGCCTGATGGTCATTCGGGCAACCAAGAATTCAGACACCAAAGAGTAAAAGAAAAGGAAACACGATGTATCACTGGGACTTCGCCGCGCTCTGGCAATTCCGCAACGTCATTGCGGTGGGCTTCGGCTACACGCTGGCCTATACGGTCGCCTGCGTCCTGCTGGGCTTGTTGATCGGGCTGGCGGTCGGCCTCGGCCGCTTGTCGACCAACCCGCTGGTGTCGGGCCCGCTGCGCGCCTACGTCGAAGTGTTTCGCTGCACGCCGGTGCTGGTGCAACTGGTGTGGTTCTACTACGCGCTGCCGGTGCTGGTCGGCATCGAGATGTCGGCCGGCACATCGGCCTTGCTGGCGCTGGCCCTGTACGGCGGCGCCTTCTATTCGGAAATCATCCGCGGCGGCATCGTCTCGATCGACGTCGGCCAGAGCGAAGCCGGTTGCGCACTCGGCATGACGCGCTTCCAGCTGATGCGCCGCGTGATCCTGCCGCAGGCGTTCAAGCGCATGACGCCGCCGCTGGTCAGCCAGTCCATCATGCAATTGAAGAACACCTCGCTGCTGTCAGTGCTGGCGGTGCCGGACCTGCTGTACCAGGGCCAGATCATCGCGCATGAAACCTACCGCCCGCTGGAAATCTACACCATGGTTGCGGTGATCTATTTCCTCATCCTGCTGCCTGCGACGATCTGGGCCAAGCGCCTGGAAAACCGCCTGACTGCGCAACAGGGGGCATGAGATGAGCAATCCAACCAATGAAGTCATGATTGAAATCAAGAATCTGAAAAAGGCTTTCGGCGACCACGTCGTGCTGAAAGACATTTCGCTGCAGGTCAACAAGGGCAGCGTGGTCGCCATGATCGGCCCGTCCGGTTCCGGCAAGTCGACGCTGCTGCGCTGTATCAACCTGCTGACCGTACCCGAGCAAGGCAGCATCCGCGTCGGCGCGCAAGATTTCACCTTTGGTTCCAAAGCCTCCAAGCCGCTCAAGGACCGCGAACTGGCCAAGTTCCGCACCAACACCGGCATGGTGTTCCAGCATTTCAACCTGTTCCCGCACATGACCGCGCTCGAAAACGTCATGGAAGGCATGCTCACCGTGCTGCGCAAACCCAAGGCGGAAGCGCGCGCCTACGCGCTGGAACTGCTGCAGAAAGTCGGCCTGTCCGATCGCGCCGACATCTATCCGCAGCGCCTGTCCGGTGGTCAGAAGCAGCGCGTGGCGATCGCCCGCGCTCTGGCCATGCGCCCTAGCGTGATGCTGTTCGATGAAGCCACCTCGGCGCTGGATCCGGAACTGGTGGGGGAAGTGCTCAACGTGATCCGCTCGCTGGCGGCCGACGGCATGACCATGATCCTGGTCACGCATGAAATCGCGTTTGCGCGCGAAGTCGCCGACCAGGTCATCTTCATGCGCGACGGCGTCGTGGTCGAAGCCGGCCCGCCGTCGCAAGTCATCGACAATCCGCAGCAGGCGGCGACGCAGTCCTTCCTCACGCGTTTCAACGGTTGATCCGGGACAACCCGCCATGACCGGCCGCCTCGACCTGCTCGACGACACCGACCGCAAACTGATCTCGCTGTTGCAGCAGTCGGCCCGCGACAGCGTCGCCAACCTGGCGCGCCAACTGGGCGTGGCGCGCACCACCGTGGTGGCGCGCCTGGCGCGGCTGGAGAAGAACGGCGTCATCGTCGGCTACACCGTCAAGCTGGGACAGGAAGTCCAGGACAGCGGCCTGCTCGCCTACGTCGGCATTACGGTCGAAGCCAAGACCGCGCGCGACGTGCTCAAGCGCTTCAAGCGCATTCCCGAAATCGAGCAGCTCTGCTCCGTCAGCGGCGAGTTCGACTACGTCGCCTGGCTGCGCGCCGCCTCGGCCGAACAACTCGACAAGTTGCTCGACGACATCGGCGAGATCGAGGGCGTGGTCAAGACCACGACGTCGATTGTGTTGTCGCGCAAGATTGATCGCTGAGCAGTCGTTGAACATTGACCGCCGCCGCTGCGCCTGAGGTCATGAGCAAAGTGCAAGGCATGACCGCCGACAGCACCGGCCTTTCATCCCTACCATTTTACGGAAGCGGCATCCATGTTGCAGATCACCCCGGACCTGAGCCTGCCCGATACCGACATCGAGCTCAGCTTCGTACGCGCCCAAGGGGCGGGCGGCCAGAACGTCAACAAGACGTCGACCGCGGTGCATCTGCGCTTCGACATCCGCGCGTCGTCGCTGCCGGACTTCTACAAGGAAAAGTTGCTGCTGCTGAAGGATCAGCGCATCACCCGCGACGGCGTGATCGTGATCAAGTCCCAGCAGAGCCGCAGCCAGGAGCAGAATCGTATTGCGGCGCTGGAGCGGCTGGCGGCGCTGATTCAGGAGGCCGGAGTCGTACTTCCTCCGCGCAGGCCGACCAAACCGACACGCAGCGCCAAGCGCAAGCGCGTCGACAGCAAAACGCAACGCGGACGGCTCAAGGTATTGCGCACCCGGCTCGGCGAGTGAGCCGATGCGCAAGCACCTTCGCGGAGAAGTAGCTGATCTGGCGGGAAATGCCCCATACAAACTGTTCGTTTGGCAATCGGAAGGCATCGCCTGTTCATTGCAACGACGATGAGATCCGTGTTCAGATACTAAGTCACCGACAACGTGACAACGACAGTCCCACTAAGAGCGCCCGGCACGACAGGATCGCTAATTTTGATCATTGCCGCTGAAAAGGGAAAGTTTCCCACTTTGTTACTGCCGACTGCGGCCAGATCAACTGGAAATTGCTGACCGAATCGTATTGGCGAAACGCCGTCGTCACGCATCAGAATGATGCCGATACCTTGGACGGTCGAGCCTCCACTGGCCCGGAGTACCCCGGGTGATGCCGCCACTGCAGTCGTCGAGCTGAATGTCAGTTTGGCAGTCGAAGTGGTAGATGGACAGGTAATGTCGACCGACGTGAAGAAATCGGAAACGACCGGCCCCTTGGCGCCGATACTCCTGAAAATGCTTGCCTTGGCACTGCCCAGATTGACAGGGACATTGCGCAGAATACACGTGGTATTGCCGCCACCGGGCTTGGTAAACGTTGTTGCGTTCGCTCTGTAGTTGGCAAACCTCACTTCGTTGGTACCTACGTACCAAGTGGCGATATCGCTGACAACGGCGAGCGCCGCGCTGGTACCAGAAAAATAGGCAGTCGATAGCTTCACGAATTTTAGTGTCGCCATGTGCGTATTGTGATTGTTGTTAGGGCCGGGTCCATCCGGATTGCTCGGATATGCCTTTATCCCGTTGACGAAATTGCCTTGCGATATGACATAGCCAATACCTGCGACGTTGGTTTTTATCGCATTGAAGGACCCGACCGGCGATGCGCTCGTCCCCCAATTGTCTTTTAGTCCGGCGGACCCGGCGCCTGTACCGCAGTTCGCCCATGTAGCTTTGCTGCCGGCAACTGCGGGTGATTCCCATAGCACCGTTCCCGGCGCTTCCGTCCCTGTCAGGGAAATCGTAGCCGGCACTGTAAATTCATAGACTGCCTGGCCGGTTGTATAGTCTTGTCCCGTGCCATAGACACAATCACCCGCCTGTGCACTTCCCACGATCCCTCCCCACAGCAAGCCACACAGCCCGGCGAATATTCTCCCGCGCCATTTTTGCATCTTCATCATCAATCCCTTTCCGTTCTTCCGGTTTCAACACCTCTGGGGCGTCATTGCGAACGGAGGAGTGTGGAGCTTTCGACCGATGGAAGATATGAGAAAACTCTGAAAGAGATGGTCGGTTCGAAGCACCTACATGGTTCGCTGCGCCGGAGATACCTTACCTCTGCCAGCACGACAGCGTCCCCACAAATCGACAACCAATATCGTCACCATCTGCGCTGCGGATCGGCCAGAAAATAGGTATCGCCTGGACATATTTTCTGCCCATGGGAGATTCGGTATCAAGCAGCTGATCGTGCGTCTCAGGGAAATTCAATCGTGAAATTCACTGTGCTGCTCACCGCCCCCGACCCTGCTTTGCCTGTCGCAAAATAGCTTATCGCATACGGCAGGGTTGCCGTACCGGCGCTTATCCGCGTAGTGGCGACGTTCTGACTCCCTTTCACGCCGGCCAGGTTGATCACCGAACCATCGCCGTTGCTCAACTGCAGTTGCACGTTGGCGGCGCCGGTCACGTCGAGGTTTCCTGTCGTCGCATTGACGCGCGGACCGTCAAAAAAGGTGCGGACGTTCGTTCCGTTGGATTGCACGCCGCTGGTCTTGCAATTGTCGAGCCGGATCGAGAACGGCGTCCAGCCCGCCTTCTGGCCGTTGGCGGACAGCGCCGAAACCGACACCTTGGGTAAAGTGATTGTGTTGCCCGGCACGACCGTAGGAGTGCAGGTTGTGGCGCTGCCGCGGATGAATTTGATGGTGGGAATGGTGATTTGAATGGTCACCAGTTGGTTGTCCCCCTTGGCGAGTTGCACGTCGGCACCAGCCAAATCATCTGAGCCAGTTGTGGCGGAACTGATTTTGACAAAATCAACCGTGATAAAAGCTGGCCCGGTGCCAGCTTTGCTGCTCGCACTGGTTGGCCAAAATTTGGTGTAGGAGTTTCCCCCTCCATTGGAACCGGTGATTCTTATGCCGACTCCTGGGACTTTAGTTTGGAGGGTGTTGTTTGGCCCTGCGCTGCCGGTCAGTATTGCACTTCCCGTCACTATACCTGAAACCACGGTGGTGCCGGAAGCACCCGGGCAATTGCTGTTAAGCGGGGCGGGTATGGCACTTCTCGCCGCGGTGGCTATTACGGCACCTACAGCGAGGCTGCTGATGTCAATGCGGCTATTGAAGCTTCCGGTGAAGTCTGCAATCGCAGGATCGGACCCGCCGCTAGTAATCACACAACCGTCCGCAGCGAGAGCCGCATGCCCCACCACCAGGCCGCATAAGCTCACCGCCACTTTCCAGCACCATTTCTGCATGTTCATCATCCGCTCCTTTTTTGTCCGTTCAGCCGCCGCAGCTTTGCAGCAAACACGGCGAGGAGGCGCTTACCGTGAAGCGCCCGTAACCAAGGAGTTTGAATTTTTTGTCCTGCGAAAGATATGAGAAAACTCTCGAACTGCCGGGTCGTTGCAATAGGCTGTCGGCGCGATGCATCAGACTCGCCACACCGATCCGGCGGTCTGTTGCACCGGTCCCGAGCTATCTGAACTGGACCTGACTCAATGCGATTGCCTGTGGAGAGATTTGATCTGGAAAGCTTTTGAGAGTTTTCTCATATCGGCGCAACAAATGGACTTGTATCCTCTCGCCATTTGACCGCTGGAGAAGCGCATGCACGCGAGCAAATATGGAAGACGGTTTCTGCCGTCGATGACGTTGCCAACACGGGCCCATTCTGGAAATGCTGCTCTCTGGAACAGCGCAGGCGAAAGGGCTTTCGCTCCCGGTGGCGCGCTGTTCAAAAAACTTCTGCTCGCTTTGCTGCTGAACCTGGCGTTCATTCATTCTGTATGGGCGACCTGTAGTTTTATCTTTGTCGCAGGATTCGGTAGCTATATGCCGACAAAAGCGATCACGGGTTCAGCAGCACCCGTCGGTACCGTGGTCTACGACGAGACATGGACGGACGCGGGGATAGTTAATTGCCCGGTCGTGGACGTGAGTAACCGCATTAGCAGTAACAGGAGAATATTGGCAAAGCCGATTCGAGGCGGTTTCGTTACTGGTCCAGTAGGACTGCAATTCGATTCGGACATCGAATTCAGCGGCGCCACAAGCTCGGGACCGACGACCCGATCAGATGGTGATTATGTTTACTTTGAATATCCGCTTGGCATCACCAGGGTCACGGTAAAGCCACGCCTGCGATATAAAAAAACCAACGATGCGGCACTTGGCGCCGGATTGCGGAGTCCCCAACAACTATACTATGCCGGAGTCCCTCGAATTTTTATTGAGATATTTGCTGGTGTCGCGTTTCCCGAAAAAATCATGAACCTGTCGACAGACGTAAGATCTTATGGCTCTACCTGCAACCTGACAGTGCCTCCCGCCGTCACCCTGCGTTCCGTGCCGCAACGCCTCTTTACGGGTATCGGCACTGTGCCGGCAGAACGTACCAACTTCAACATATCAGCCGATTGTTCGGGGGTAGTAGCTGGCCAGGTTGTGGGCGTATCTTTCTCAGAAAGCTCTCGCCATGCCTCCGGCGCAGCGGGCGTCATCGCGGTCAGCGAGGGTGACGGCAAGGCAGCAGGAGTCGCTCTGCAAATCATCAATACCACTTCCGGACGCCCTATCGCCTTCAATGCGCTCGAACCAGGCACACCGCCGCCATCGCTCAATGGCATGTACAACTTCCCGATGCGGGTTCAGTATTTTCAGACTGCCTCGACAGTCGGCACCGGGACGGTGACCGGCACCACGGTGGTTACCATGCAGTACCGGTAAGCGAGCCGGGTATCTGCCCGCAGGATCAGGGCACGGTTGCTGCGGCCGGTCACGGCAACTGACGCAAGAACAATTGCAACCGGGAAATTTATTCTAAATAATTCGCATATTTTTGAGACTATTCTCATATAAACGAAGCAAGAAACACGTCAAACTCACTCCATCGAATAACGCATTGTTATCGGGTCAATCCAACAATATTTATTTCCGAGGGAGTCAGAAATGAAAAACGCCATGCTCTTGTCAGCACTGTTTGCCACGCTCACCCTGTCTATCGGCGCACGCGCTGCCGACACCACAGAGTTGAAAGTCAAGGGCTCAGTCAAGCCGCCGTCCTGTACGCTCAACCTTGCCGCAGGCGGCGTGATTGACTATGGCAACATTCCGCCGTCGCGACTGAGCAACACCGCCGCGACCAAGCTGGAACGCAGAACCACGGCGTTCAACATCGATTGCGCAACCGGCAAGGCCATGGTGGCGCTCAAGCTCAGCGACAATCGCGCGTCCTCCGTGGTGCCCGCCATCATGTCTTTTTCCAGTGGATACAAGGACGATAACTTTGCTTATGGCCTCGGGATTGTCGATGGCAAAAAAGTCGGCATTTACACCGTCAGCATGACCAAGGTCCAGGCGGATGGCTATAACATCGCTCTTTACCTGAATCGAGGTCTCGGCTCCGACCCGACCATCTGGAACAATGCTTACAGTAGCAATGGCGCCTTCTTCCGTCCGACACTGATCTATACATGGGCGCCAAACGACCCTGATTCAATCCGAACGGGTGCACAACACGCCCCGGGCGCTTTCAGCACGGTAGCCGGCGAACTGACTGTTGAGGTCACTATCGACAAGCTCGCCAATCTGCCGGTGCGCGACGCGATTCCGCTGGACGGATCTTCCACACTGGAATTGGTGTACCTGTAAGCAGGGCGACGCGACGTGGGCAAGGGCACCGTCATCCCCCAGGGCCTGTTAACAATTAATTTGCGAGTGCGAACGCGCGGCAGGCGTTGACTGTCTAGGCGCAGCGACGCGACGTAGCGGTGCTACGGCAAGGAGCTGCAACAACGACAGGCGACGCCTGCAGCCGTTCCCGGAGGGTTGCTGCCAGAAAGCGCGCTGGCGGCGTTGCATGGCTTGCCAGCACGCTTTCTGGCAGCAACGCATCTCGCAAATTAATTGTTAACAGGCCCTAGTCGGGCGACAGTTTGGCGAAGCTGTCGGACTGCGTCCATACCTGCACAGAATCAACGGGGGTATTCAGCCGCGCAGGATGCAACCCGACCGGGAGCTCTGGGTATTTTTCCACATGGAAATTTCGAATCTCGTATATTTTTGAGATTATTCTCATATAAACGAAACAAGGAACACGGCAAACTCACTCCATCGAATAACAGATCGTTATCGAATTAATTCAGCGATATTGATTAACGAGGGAGCCAGAAATGAAAAACGCCATGCTCTTGTCTGCATTGTTTGCCGCGCTTACCCTGTCTGGCGGTGCGCGCGCTGCCGACACCGCCGAACTGCAAGTCAAGGGTTCGGTGCGGCCTTCCGCGTGCACATTGACGCTCTCGGCTGACGGTGTCGTGGACTACGGACGCATCCCTGCGTCGCGCTTGTCTGACACCAAAGTCACTTCGCTCGGCGGCAGGACCGTGAATTATGCAATCAACTGCGACAACGGGGCCGCGCGCATCGCACTGCAGATTACGGACAACCGCAAGCCGTCAGTGGTAAAAGGCATGGCGCTTGACGTCTCGAAGTACTGGGGCGATGCCGCCGCCTTCGGCCTGGGGATAGTAGATGGCAAGACCATCGGTATTTATATGGTGGTCATGAATGGAGGAACGCAAGCCAACGGGGGTTCCAGCACCACCACGCTCGCTCCCGCCTCATCCGGCGATGGCGGGAAAACTTGGCGGACTTCCTCCAGCGGCTACCTGCAATTGATCAGCGACAGCTGGTACTCCTGGGGCACCTCCTATACAGACCTCGAACCTCTCGCCATCAACAATGTGAGCGGCACCCTGACGGTCGTAGCATTCATCGACAAGCTGGGCAACATCCCTCCCGGCAATGACATTCCCCTCGATGGTTTGACAACACTGGAGATGCGTTACCTCTAACCGCGCACCAGGCGCATTTGGATCGACACTTGATCACGCTGGCTTCAGCGCTGCACAAACGACAACGCCGCCGTCCCGACTGACTCGGAACGGCGGCGTTTCGGCGTTTCGTCGCTGCGGTATTTATTGCCGACGAAATTACCGCAACATTACAGCGGGATCTGCGGTGGCACGTCTTCCGGGCGTACGCCCGACAGCTTCTGCAGGTTTTCCAGCACGGTGGACTTGACCTTGCCGGCGGCGCGTTCCTGCACGATCCACTTGTTGATGTACTCGAGCCAGGCCTTGTCGTCTTCCTTGGGCACGCCGATGTTGGTCGAGGTCGCTTCCAGCGGCATCGGCACGATCATGGTGCCCAGGCTTGGGTTCTTCTTGAGCACGTTCAGGGCCAGCAGCCAGACCAGCACTTGCACGTCGACGCGGCCGGTTTGCAGGGCCAGGGTGGCGTCGTCGGCTTTTTCCAGGCGCACGATGGTGGCCTTGGGGCAGACGCGGGTGATCATGGCGTCGTGCGAGGAACCGATGTCGACGCCGATCTTGACTTCAGGCTTGTTGAGCTCTTCCCAGGTCTTCGGTGCGAAACCCTTTTTGGAGACGATGGTGAACGCGTTGTTGAACAGCGGCTCGGAGAAGCCGACGGTTTCGCGGCGTGCCGGGGTCGGATTGAGGCCGAAGAAGACGTCGATCTTGCGCGTCTGCAGGTCCAGCACCGAGTTGCCCCAGGTGGTTTCCAGGATTTCCAGCTTGACGTTCAGGCTGGCCGCCAGGTTCTTGGCGAAATCGACCATGAAGCCGACCCATTCGCCGCTGGCCAGGTCCTTGTTGTAGTAAGGCGCCTGACCGCGTACACCACCAATGCGCAGCACTTTGGTCCGCTTGATGCGGGCGAAGGTGCTTTCGCCGGCTGGCGCGCTCTGCGCGAAAACGCCGGGCAGATAGCTGGCGGCGGCGAGACCCGCGACGTTGGTGATGAAACTGCGGCGATTTTGCATTTGCTTCTCTCCCTGGATGTATGAAGTGGCACTGATGTGCGCTGGTTTGATTCTCTGGCGCCTTCAGGACTTCTGGTCCCGATGGCATCCGGCAATTTTAATACCAAGCGGTATGTGTTGCGCGGCATATTGCATATTCCCGCTTGCTGAGAATGCGCTGGAAGATCGCCTGTACGGATGCTTTTTCGGCATGGACGGCTATTTATAGCGTCATACACTACAAAACGACCAAATTATCGTCATACACGCATCAATCCTGGTCTTTTTATCGTGCCGACTGCTCCCTACAATAAAGGCATCCGCCGGCTGTCACGGCTCCAAATCCACTGCAAATTCACAACAAGGAGCGCCATCATGAAAATCGTCCTGCTCGGCACCGGCCACATCGGCCTGGCCATCGCCCGCCTCCTGCACCTGCATGCCGACGGCGATTACGAAGTGCTCGCCGCCGACCGGGACGCCAACGCGCTGGCCGCGATGCGCGCGCTCGGCGTAGCCACCGCGCAGGTCGACTTCAACGACCACGACGCGCTGTGCAGCCTGCTGTCGGGCCGCGACGCCTGCCTCAATGCCCTGCCGTACCACATGGCCACCGCCGTGGCGAAGGCGGCCAAACTGAGCGGCGTGCATTATTTCGACCTGACCGAAGACGTGCGCGCCACCCGCGCCATCGCCAAACTGGCGGCCGGCGCGGACACTGCCTTCATGCCGCAATGCGGGCTGGCGCCGGGCTTCATCGGCATCGCTGCGCATTCGCTGACGAGCAGCTTCGACGAGATCCACGAGGTCAAGATGCGCGTGGGCGCGCTGCCGGAGTTTCCCACCAATGCGCTGAAATACAACCTGACCTGGAGCGTCGACGGCCTCGTCAACGAGTACTGCCATCCCTGCGAAGCGATCCGCGACGGCAAGATGCAGGACATCCAGCCGCTGGAAGGACTCGAGCATTTTTCGCTGGATGGGGTCGAGTACGAAGCCTTCAACACCTCGGGCGGGCTCGGCACGCTGTGCAGCACGCTGGCCGGCCAGGTGCGCAATCTCGATTACAAATCGGTGCGCTATCCGGGCCACCGCAACCTGGTGAAATTCCTGCTGGAAGAACTGCGCCTGCGCGACGACCAGGAGCAGCTCAAGGGCATCCTGCGCAAGTCGGTGCCGACCACCATGCAGGATGTGGTGCTGGTGTTCGTGACAGTGAGCGGCATGCGCGACGGCATGCACGTGCAGGAGGTGTTCTCGCGCAAGATCTTCGCCGCCACCCGCGACGGCGTGCATGAGAGCGCGATCCAGATCACCACGGCGGCGGGAATTTGCACGGCGCTGGACCTGTTCCGGCAGGGCAAATTGCCGGCGCACGGCTTCATCCGGCAGGAGCAGATTGCGCTGGCGGATTTTCTCGGCAATCGATTTGGCCGCGTGTATGCCCACGGTTCGCAAGGCGCGCAGGGAGCAAACCCGCATGCGCCGTACGTGTCTCGCCATGCAGAGCGGGAAGCTGCAGTCGTGGCCTGACGCGTCGCCGGATTTGCACGGTATTCAAAGCAAAAACCGGAGTGCGCAAGAACCGTGGTCACCGCAGACTGCCCTGATCGAAACCAGATCCGATCAGGGCAGTCTCCCATGCGTACATCGCCACTTCCACCCGCCTTCTCCACGCTGGCCTGGTCCAACCTGGCCGCGCAATCCGCCGAACAACTCAGCCTGGCCGCCGCACCGCTGGTCGCAGTATTAGCGCTCGGCGCCGGTCCCGGCGACATCGGCACGCTGACCGCATTTCAAACCCTGCCGTTTCTCCTGCTGTCGCTGCCGCTGGGCGTGCTGGCGGATCGCTTGCCGCGCCGGCGCGTGATGTTGTGGAGCGAAGCGCTACGCTGCCTGGCGCTGCTGGGTTTGCTGCTGGTGCTGCACTCTTCCGCGCTGAGCATCGGCTGGATGGCCGTGCTCGGATTTGCCGGCGCCATCGGCACCGTCGGTTTCAGCGTGGCGGCGCCCGGGCTGGTGTCTTTGCTGGCGCCGCGCGCATCGCTGGCCCAGGCCAATGCGCGACTGGAGCTGGCGCGTAGCGCTGCCTTCGCGGCCGGCCCGGCGGTGGCCGGCGCGCTGGTGTCGTGGGCCGGCGCAACGGCTGCGTTCAGCGTGGCGGTGTTGTTGTCGGCCGCCGCCATCGTCATGTTGCTGCGGCTGCCGGAGCTTGCTGTCGTTCGCGCGTCAACAAGCAGGCGACATCCGTTGCGCGAGATCGCCGAGGGCGCGTCATTCGTCTGGCGCGATGTCTTGCTGCGGCCGGTCGCGATCACCGGCGTGATCTTCAATCTGTCCTGGTTCGCGCTGCAGTCCAGCTATGTGCCGTATGCGATCCGCGTGCTCGGCATGGGGACCGGAGCGGTGGGTTTTACGCTGGCCCTGTATGGCGCGGGCATGATCGCCGGCGCATTGGCGACGGCGCGGGTAATGGCCGGATTGCCGCTGGGGCGAGCCATCCAGATCGGTCCGGTGGCGGGCGTGCTGGCCGGCGCCAGTCTCGCGGCTACGCTGATCATTCCGCATGCAGCGCTGGCGGGGCTGTGCTTCTTCTTGCTGGGCGCCGGCCCCATGGTGTGGACCATCACGACCACCACGCTGCGCCAGAGCATGACGCCGGACGCCATGCTCGGCCGGGTCTCTGCGGTGTTCCTGACGGCCAATGCCGGCGCGCGTCCGCTTGGCGCGACGCTGGGCGGCCTGGTGGGGAGCCAGTGGGGGACATCCGCGTGCCTGTTGGTGGTGCTGGCCGGATTTGTTCTGCAGGCTGTCGTGATCATGAGCTCGCGTGTGGCGCGACTGCGCGAGTTGCCCGCACGATGATGCTCTTGACGATTTTGTACACAGGTAAAGTTGAATCAGGATGATGTAATAGTTTTTGGCACGGTTCTACACTGGCTGCGTGATCAATCAGTGCAGGATTTCCATGCAACCCTTCGTGATTTCCCGGGCGACGACTTTACTTGCACCCTTGCTTGCTGCCTGCGCCCTGAGCGGCTGCGCCAACTTCAGCGAAGTCGTGTCGGTCGACGGCGACGACAATTACAACCTCATCGCCACCGGCATCAGCTACACCATGTCGATGGCCCAGCTGACCAACGCCAGCCGCGAAAAAGCCGTGGCGTATTGCGCCGGCCAAGATCGCGACATGCAGCTGCGCCAGCAGGCGCGCGGCTGGCAACCGATGCAGGTGGAACTCGATTTCCGTTGCTTGCCGCGCCAGGCCGGCACGCTGCGGACTGAGCTGCAGACCGGACAGCAACCGGCGCTGTCGCTGACCCGCTTGCAGATGATTACAAAGTGACGCCAAGGTAGTTCAGATGCAGTTCAAATTCCTGTGTGGCGCAGGGCTTCCGTGATGAAGTCGATGAAGTGCCGCACGCGCTGCGGCATCTGCTTGCGCTGCGGGTAATACATGTACAGGCCGCCATAGACGCTGTTGAGGCGCGGCAGCAGCGGCACCAGCTTGTCGGCGGCGACCTGCTCGCGCACCGAATACACCACCAGCTGGCCGATGCCGACGCCGGCCTGCACGGCGGCGACTTCCGACTCCATGGTATTGAAACTCACCACCGCCGGCATTTCCTCAAAGACCGTGGAGCCGTCCACCGTCAGCATCCAGGGCGACAGCCTGCCGGTATTGGGATGGCGAAAACCGGTGCAGCGATGCTTGCGCAACTCATCCAGGTTCTTCGGCTTGCCGTATTTTTCCAGATAGGAGGGTGCTGCGTAGATTTGCAGAACGATGTCGCCCAGGCGACGCGCGACCAGGTTGCGCTGCGGCTCCTTGCCGGTGCGAAAGCCGACGTCGACGCGTTCGGCCACCAGGTCGGTGAAGCGATCGTCGAGCAAAAAATCGAAATGGATGTTCGGGTAGTGCTCCTGGAATTCCTGGATCAGCGGCATCAGCAACAGATTACCCACCGAGGTCGGCGCGCTCACGCGGATCATGCCTTCGGCGTCGCGGCGGCTGTTGCGCACCTGGTCCAGTGCTTCGTCGAGCAGGCGCAGGCCGGGGTCGGCCAACTCGGCCAGGCGCGCGCCCTCTTCCGTCAGGCTGAGCTTGCGCGTGCTGCGATGGAACAGACGCACGCCCAGGTCTTCCTCCAGCTGGCGCACCGCCTTGCTGACCGCCTGCGGCGTCATGCCGGCTTCCACCGCCGCCTGGCTGAAGCTGCCGGCGCGCACCACGCCCAAGAAAATCGTCACTACCCTGGCTTTGTCCATCGCTTCCCCGTTCCTTATTTATTTACAACTATTGGTTGTAAATGAAACACGTTGATGCTGTCTAGTGTAACAGCGCGCGCCTGCCTACACTTCGTCCTGCCAACTGCGCAAAGCCACAGTGCAGTTCACATCCGACGATAGACAATTCACCAAGGAGCATCACCATGACACAAGCATCGACAACATCCAAAGTCTGGTTCATCACCGGCGCGTCGCGCGGTTTCGGCGCGCTGATCGCCCGCGACGCCTTGCTGCGCGGCGACCGCGTGATCGCCACCGCACGCAATCCGCAAACCGTCATCGACGCGCTCGGCGAACAAGCCAACCTGTTGGCGCTGAAGCTGGATGTCACCAGCGAAACCGACGCGCAAGCTGCGGCCAAACAAGCCGTCGCACGCTTCGGCCGCATTGACGTACTGGTCAACAACGCCGGTTACGGCTTGCTGGGCGGGGTCGAGGAAGCCAGCGCCGATGAAGTGAGAAAACAATTCGACACCAACGTGTTCGGCCTGCTGCACGTCACGCGCGCCGTGTTGCCGACGCTGCGTGCACAGGGCAGCGGCCACGTGATCAACATCTCCTCGATCGGCGGCTATATGTCGCATCAGGGCTGGGGCGTTTACTGCGCGACCAAGTTCGCCGTCGAGGCACTGACCGAAGCGCTGCACACCGAACTGGCGCCGCTGGGCGTGCGCGCCACGGTGGTGGAACCGGGCTTCTTCCGCACCGACTTCCTCAACGCCGATTCGGTGGTGTCGACCGCCAACCATATCGCGCAATACGCCGACAGCGTCGGTGTGATGCGCACCCTGATGGCCGGCGCCAACCACAAGCAACCGGGCGATCCGGCCAAGCTGGCAAGCGCCATCCTGAAGCTGGCCGACGACGCCAACCCGCCGCTGCGCCTGGCGCTTGGCTCGGACACCGTTGCCGCGATTCAGAAGAAAAACCAGGCGGTGGAAGCCGAGTTGCAGCAATGGATGGCGGTGTCGACCTCGACCAACCACGACGACGTCACGGCATGATGTAAGAGGAAACAAGGCGGCCTGAAGCCGGCCGGGTTGTTTGCTATGATCGACGACAGTCGCCGGTCATGCATGCAGCCTGGCCGGCTTTCACGTTTTCGAAGGAATCGCCATGACCTCTTCCCCATCCAACGATCCGGGCCAGCTCGACGACGCCACGCTGGATTTCGCCGCCAAGATGTTCGACCTGGCGCGCCACGGCGAAGCCGATGAGCTCGCGGCTTATCTGGCCAAGGGCCTGCCGCCCAATCTGCGCGACCACAAGGGCGACAGCCTGCTGATGCTGGCCGCGTACCACGGCCATGATGCGGCGGTGCAGGTCTTGCTGCAGCACAAGGCCGACGCCGGCTTGCGCAACGACAACGGCCAGACGCCGATTGCGGGCGCGGTATTCAAGGGACATGCGGCAGTGGTCAAGGCCTTGCTCGACGGCGGCGCGGATGTCGAAGGCGCATCGCCCGACGGCAAGACGGCGCTGATGATTGCGGCGATGTTCAATCGCGTGGAAATCGTGGAGTTGCTGCTGGCGCACGGCGCCGACATCAAGGCGCGCAGCGAGAATGGTGCGACGGCGCTGGAAGCGGCGCGCGCCATGGGAGCGCCGGAGACGGCGGCGCTGCTGGAGCGCCGCCTGACGAACTGAATCTAAGCTGCGGAACCGTCGGCGTAAGGCTGGATGTTGACGGCGTTGCCGTCAGCGTCGAACTCTTCCGCCAGCGCCACCGATTTCAACCCCATGGTCAGCAGCGCGTCGCAGGTGTCGTCGAGTTCGATCTGCAGATTGTCAGCGGCGGCGCCATCCAGCGGCTTCTCGGCGGTGGCGACAACGGTCTCGCCGTTGTAGATATTCACGCGCAGCAAGATTTCCCCTTCGATATCCACCGGACCCATGACGGCATGGGTCTGCTGCGCGTCCACGCCGCTTTCCTGCAGGCCGTGGTCGAGCTCCGACATCATCTGCAGCATGAAGTACTCGGCGATGCCGCGCTCCTTGCCGCCGTGGAACAGGTCCTGGTACAGGAAGTGCACGTCGAACTGGCGGCCATCGGTGACCAGGCAGCGCTGCACCAGCGGCACGACCTTTTCGCTCCAGGTCTGGAAGCGCTGCGCGCGCACTGCGAAGTAGGCGTCCATCGCCGCTTCGTCTTTCGGAATCGTGTAGAACGGATCGTCTGCCGTCTTCAGTGCGAAGCCCAGCAGGAAGCGCAATTCCACCGCCGTGTCCTCGGCGCCGAAACGATTGGCCGGCCAGCTGCTCATGCTGCGGTTGATGGCCGCTGTTTCGGTGATCTTCTTGTCGGTCATGGCGGCGTAGGCGTCGCGCACCATGGCTTCCAGATGGCTGTAGGTGATCGCGTCGATTTCGTCGAGGTGGTAGGCGTAGCTGACCAGCACGACCTTGGCGTCGGCGCTCTCGAGCTGGGCCTCCTTGATGCTGGCGGTCAGTTCGGTGAAGGCGTCGGCGTCGCGGAAGTTCTGCTCCGCATCGAGGCCGCCGACGGTGCGCACGAACATCGGGATGACGAAGGCGTTGACTTCATAGCTGCGCTCGTTGCGGGTAAAGAAGACCGTCTCGGCGGCTTCTTCGATTTTTTCGCGCAGGTAGGGATAGGCTTCGGCTTCCTGGTCGCGTGCGCGTTCCAGCGCTTCGTACAGGACGTCGTCCTGCTGCTGGCGCAGGCTCTTGGTGATGATGCGGTGCAGGTCGCGTTGCTTGGCCGGCAAATCGGGCGAGGCTTCGTCCTCGGTCGCCAGTTCAACCGCCAGGTTGGCCAGCTTGTCGACCAGTGCTTCGTCGAGATCGTATTCGGCCGGCACCACGGAAGGAGCGGAAGAGGGAGCGGCTTTGCCGGCGGGGCGCTTGCTTTTGGACATGGCTGGAATGCTGGTGGAGAGAAGAGGCGGACATTGTAACAAGTCCGCCCTCCATTACCTTCAGACCGCGCCGTCAGACTGCTCCTTCAGACTGCTTTTTTGCCCGAGGTCCGCGCCAGGAACACCAGCCCGGCTGCGATCACCGACGCCACCGCCAAGGCATACAGACCACCCTGAATCGAACCGGTCTTTTGCTCGAGATAGCCGAAGGTCGCCGGCGCGAAGAAGCCGCCGAGGTTGCCGATGGAATTGACCAGCGCGATCACGGCGGCGGCGATGCGTGCGTCCAGATAGGCCTGCGGGATCGGCCAGAACAGCGACGAGGCCGCCTTGAAGCCGATGCCGGCGAAACAGATCGCGACGAAGGCGAACACCGGGCCGCCGGTGGTCGAGGCGAACATGCCGGCCGCGGCGATGATCAGCGTTGCCGCCACCCACGCCTGCTGGTGACGGAAACGCGCGGCCAGGCTGGCGAAGATATACATCGCGACGATCGAGATGATCCACGGAATCGAATTGAACAGGCCGACCTGGAAGTCGTTGAAGTGGCCCATCTTCTTGATGATGCTGGGCAGCCAGAAGGTGGCGCCGTAGATGGTCAGCTGAATCGCAAAGTAAATGAAGCAGAACAGCAGGATCTGCGGATCCTTGAGCAGGCTCCACGACGACACGTGCACCGGCTTGCTGGCCTGGCGCTCGCGTTGTTCATGCGCGATGATGGTGGCCAGGCTGTTGCGCTCCTCGTCGCTGAGCCAGGTGGCGTCCTGCGGGCGTGAATCGAGGCGGCGCCAGACTACGAAGCACAGCAGCACCGAGGCCAGGCCTTCGATGATGAACATCCATTGCCAGCCATGCAGGCCGCCACCCTCGATCTGCAGCAGCGCACCCGAGATCGGCCCGGACAGGATCGACGCAATCGCCGAGCCGCTCAGGAACACCGCCATCGCCTTGCCGCGTTCGCTGTTGGGCAGCCATTGCGTGAAGTAGTACACCACGCCCGGGAAGAAGCCGGCCTCGGCCACCCCTAGCAAAAAGCGCAGGATGTAGAACGAGGTCTCGTTGTGCACGAAGGCCATCGACGTCGCCACCACGCCCCAGGTCAGCATGATGCGCGTCAGCCAGGCCTTGGCGCCGAATTTCTGCAGCAGCATGTTGGACGGCACTTCGAAGATGGCGTAGCCGATGAAGAACAATCCCGCGCCGAGACCGAACGCCGCCGATCCGATGCCGAGATCGGTCGCCAGGTGCGAGCGCACGAAGCCGATGTTGACGCGGTCGATGTAGTTGGCGATGAACATGATCACGAACAGCGGCAGGATGCGCCATTTGACCTTGTCGATGGCGCTGGCCAGCGGACCGCTTGCCGGGCCGTCGGGATGGGCGGCCCAGGCCGCGATGTTTTGCTCATTTGCGGGATTGCTCACTGCTGTCTCCTTGAGGTTGTCGCTGCGGCCGTCGTGGCGGCCTGTGCGATCTTTATTGCGTTTTTTATTGCGCTTTGTATTGCGCTTTTTATTGTCGTGATGCGTATTGAAGCTGTTGGCTTATCTGACCAGGCAAGGCTTCTTGTTATCGAACTTCCAGCCCGGAATCAGGTACTGCATGGCGATGGCGTCGTCGCGCGCACCCAGGCCCTTGGCTTTGTAGAGCGCGTTGGCCGCCATTACCTGTTCCATGTCGATCTCCACACCCAGGCCCGGTGCGGTCGGCACGTCGACCATGCCGCCGACGATCCTGAACGGTTCACGCGTGAGGCGCTGGCCGTCCTGCCAGATCCAATGCGTATCGATGGCGGTGATCTTGCCCGGCGCGGCGGCTGCCACTTGCGTGAACATTGCCAGCGAGATATCGAAGTGGTTGTTGGAATGCGATCCCCAGGTCAGGCCCCACTCATTGCACAGTTGCGCCACGCGGATCGAACCCTGCATGGTCCAGAAGTGCGGGTCTGCCAACGGAATGTCGACCGATTGCAGCTGAATCGCATGGCCCATTTCGCGCCAGTCGGTGGCGATCATGTTGGTGGCCGTCTGCAGGCCGGTGGCGCGGCGGAACTCGGCCATCACTTCGCGGCCGGAGTAACCGTTCTCAGCGCCGCAGGGATCTTCGGCGTAAGCCAGCACGTCGTGCTGGTCGCGGCACAGGCGGATCGCGTCTTTCAGCAACCAGCCGCCGTTGGGGTCCAGCGTGATGCGTGCCTGCGGGAAGCGTTCATGCAACGCTGCGACGGCTTCGATTTCATCCTCGCCACGCAGGACGCCGCCCTTGAGCTTGAAGTCGTTGAAGCCGTAGCGCTGGTAGGCCGCCTCGGCCAGCCGCACGATGGCGTCGGCGTCCATGGCTTTCTCATGGCGCAGGCGCTGCCAATCGTCAGCGTTGTCGGGTTCGCTGTGATAGTCGAGGTCGGTGGCGTTGCGGTCGCCGACGTAGAACAGGTAGCCGAGCATTTCCACCTTGTCGCGTTGCTGGCCTTCGCCGAGCAAGGCTGCGACCGGCACGCCGAGGAACTTGCCAAGCAGATCGAGCAGCGCCGCTTCCACCGCCGTGACGGCGTGGATGGTGATGCGCAGGTCGAAGGTCTGCAAGCCGCGGCCGCCGGCGTCGCGGTCGCTGAAGGTCCGGCGCATGCGATTGAGCACGGCGTTGTAGTGGGCGATGGATTGGCCGACGACCAGTTCGCGCGCGTCTTCCAGGGTCTGGCGGATGCGTTCGCCGCCCGGCACTTCGCCGACGCCGGTGTTGCCGGCGCTGTCGGTCAGGATGACGAGGTTGCGCGTGAAGTAAGGACCGTGCGCGCCGCTCAGGTTGAGCAGCATGCCGTCGCGGCCGGCGACCGGGATGACCTGCATCCCGGTGACGACAGGCGCGGAAGAGCGGGAAGAATTCAGTGATGCGTTTGGCTGAGCAGACATGGTGGGCCTTGTACGGTGATCGATGGGCACACGGAATTGGTACCGCTACCAATTCCGATTGATGCAAATGGTAGCGGTACCTTTTTTGGCTGTCAATCGGTTTAGCGCGATGTTGTCAGATCGCAAACCAGTGGAGGAAGAGAACCAGGAAGATGAGCGCCGCAGCGCTCAGACGCTCTGCCGTTCGATGATGGTGAAGCCGATGTCCTGCACGCGTTCCGGCACCTCCCGGCCTTCCGCACGTTCGATGATGAAGCGCGCGGCGGTCTTGCCGATGCCGGTGCCGTCGATGCGCACGGTGGTCAGTTGCGGATGCAGGTCGCGCGAGAAGCTGAGGTCGCCGAAACCCATCACCGCCAGCTGCGAGGGAATCGCGATGCCGCGCACCTGGGCTTCGATCATGACGCCCATGGCGAGGATGTCGGAGCTGCAGAACACGCCGTCGATAACGCCGGCCTGGCCCAGCAGGTCGGCCAGGCCGGTGCGGCCGCTGCCCAGCGTGGTCGGCGCCGGCACCATGCACTGCGGCACCTCGGCGCGACCGGCTGGCGCCATGCCAAGCCGCACCGCTTCGTCGGAGAACGCCCGCGCGCGACGGCGGCTGCGTTCGTCGACACCGGCGATCACGGCCACGCGGCGGCGACCGGCTGCGTGCAGGTGCTGCGCCACGGCGACGCCGATGCGTTCATGCGAAAAGCCGACCAGCATGTCGATCGGCGTAGGCGTCAGGTCCCAGGTTTCCACCACGGGGATGCCGCTGGCCAGCAGGCGCTTGCGCGACTCGGCCGAGCGCATGATGCCGGTCAGCACCACGCCGTCGGGACGGCGGCCGATGATGGCTTCGAGCAAGGCGTCTTCGCGCGAATTCTCGTAGCCGCTCTGACCCAGCATGAGCTGGTGGCCGGCGTCGGCCAGCGCTTCGGTCAGCGACTGCACGGTTTCCAGGAAGATCGGCCCGACGATGGTCGGCACCACGGCGGCGACCAGGCGGCTTTTCTTGGAAGCCAGGCCCCCGGCCAGCAGGTTGGGCACGTAACCGGTGCGCTCGACGGCTTCACGGACCTTCTTGAGCACGGTCTCCGACACCGCGTCGGGCGTATTGAGCGCGCGCGAGGCGGTGATCGGCGCCACGCCGGCCAGCCGGGCGACGTCGCGCAGGGTCAGCCCGGCACCCTTGCGGCCCTTGCGCGCGACAGGCGCGGGTGCAGTCATCGGGACGTCAGGTGAAGGTGCTGAAATGGCGGGAATCGAAGGCTTCGTCATGGCGCGATTTTAGCATCGTCAAAATGGTACCGATACCAGTGCGCCACCGTGGATGACATTGCGCCAGCGCCAGATTCGCGTAAGCTCCCGTTTGCTCATTGATGAACTGCCCACCCGAGAATCCCTTTGCGACTCTTTCTGCTTTGCTCACTCGTGGCGCTGTCCGGAACCGCTTGCCTCGACGCCGACGCGCAAACCGCCGCCGGCGAGCCAGACGTCAGCGTCGTCATGAGCCACGCCAAAGGCTATCCGCTGTTTGCCGTGACGGCGAAGATGACCGTGACTGCCGACATCGCGCGCAGCTGGAAGGTGCTGACCGACTACGACCGGCTGGCCGAGTTCGTCCCCAACCTGTCGCGTTCGCACGTCAGCTCGAGCGAAGGCAATGAGCGTGTCGTCACCCAAAACGGTTTCGCCCAATTCCTGTTCCTCCGGCAAAACATCGATCTGGTGCTGCACGTCACCGAGCAAGCGATGGACGCCATCGACATCCGCCTGGTCAGCGGCAACATGCGCGAATACCAGGCGCGTTGGGAATTGCAGTCATTGCAGGCGCAGCAGCCGGGAGACGAAGGACGCACCCGCATTTCCTACGCCGGCATCATTGCGCCTGACTTTTATGTGCCGACGCTGTTTGGCGCAACACTGATGAAGCGGGACCTGCGCAACATGCTCAACGCCGTCAAGGCTGAAATGGAAAAGCGGCCCTGAGGCCGCTTTCACTATCGTGATCGAGAACCGATCGTCTCAGACTATCCCGAGTATCGAATAGCCGCCGTCGCACAAGGCGTCATAGCAACGCGTGCAGTGGTCGCAGAACAGATGCGAGCGTTTGACCTGATGCCGGCGCAGCACGAGCTGGAGTGCGACGCCTTCGCAATGCGGGCATGTCTCACGCATGGTGCCGACCGGGATCGGATCAGGTGCGAGGAACATGCCGTTGTCGAGCACCATGCCGTCCACCACTTCGCGCGGATCGATTTCCAGCAACGTGATATCGAGACGCTCGCGTCGGCGGTGCGGCCGGGGAGGGAGATTGACGCCGATGGCGCTGGTGTAGATGGATGAACGGTCTTCCGTTGCGACAGATGCAGGACTCATTACTGTGCTCCTTTTGGTCGACAGATAAGTACGCTGTTTCGCTGGCTGTGATGACTAGCTGTTTTTCTGGTGGAATACCCAATCTAGTAAAGATAAGAGGCAAGCGCAAGGAACGATAGAGAATAGTTCTACGAGTCTTGATTTGTTCATAACAACATCAATAGAAATTCTCTGTTGGATTCAAAAACTAGATTTTCATCATGCAACATACGACGATGTATATTGTGTTTATGCATTAATTTCGCTGAGAAATTCTTGAATAAATTCTTCCTGCACGGCATTATCGGGTCGCGCGAATAATGGGCTCGCATCCAGCTCGTGCATGGAAAACAACATTCGTCTGCAACGCCAATAAAAAAATCTGTGACGAAAATCACGCTCAGACCTTCGCGGACTCATGTCTGCGGCCGTCGCTATTTTTCGTCCGGCCTTCATCCGGGGAAACACATGCAACGCACCGCAGCAACAGCATCGTCTTCACAGGCGAAGTCAGACTTGCTGAAAAGAGTATCTGAACCTTTCCACGCACGGACCAGCCTCCACGTCTTCTTTTCTTCGCTCTTGCTTTGCCATGTGACCCCCTTCGCCCATGGCGAGAGCCTCGATGCAAACGGCATACGAATGACCTATCCGGACGGCTATGCAAAACCGGTGTCAAGTAAGGGGACTCCACATGCCTACACTTACTCAAGCTTCAAAAAAATCCCGCCTTCAGGGGTGATCGCCGTCATCACGCGCATCACTGACGGAAAGCAGTCTCCCCGCCCATGATTGACTTCGTGCGAGCGGTCCTGCGAACCGGGTTTTTACCTGCGATATTTCTGGCTGCTCTGGCGGCCACGAGCCCGAGCGCCAGTGCCGCTGGCTTCACCTTCCTGCGCGCGGGCAACTTCATGTGCCCACAAGAATACGTACGCATGCTGGAACATATTGTGGATGCCGAGACGCCGAAAGAACGGGATGCCATGGTCATCGCTGCCGTGTTCTCGGGTTCATGCACCGGCGCTTCGGCGGTGGCGAGCGAAATCGTTGAAGTCGAAGATCGGCGCAGTCCCAATGGCAACGGCTATTCCTGCTTCCATTTGTACGACGAAAAAGGTCCGATGAACTGCGCCCTCAATCAGTATGTGACGGATATTGAAACCGAGATCGCACAACGCAGCGGCGACTACCGGATCTTGGGCGAGGGACCCGGCGGGATCAAGGTAAGTTGCCTCGAAGGAGGCATGGTGTCGATGCAAAAAACTCCGCGCGGATGGGAAAGGTTTTCTATGATTTTTCCGAAACAGATGGAATTGCCCAGGGCTTTGTCCACTGATCGGGAAACTGCCCTGCGTGAAGGATGCAGAGGATTTGACTACCGCTAGTCCGGTCGTGCGCTGAGGGTGCGCTTGACCAGCAGCGAAATGCCAAAGCAAATCACGAAGTAGACCGCTCCCGCGAAGAACAGCAATTCAATGATGCGGCCGTCGCGTTCGCCGATGCTGTAGGCGCGGCCGAAGAAATCCGCCAGCGCGCTGACGTACACCAACGACGTGTCCTGAAACAAAATGATGCCCTGCGTCAGCAGCAACGGCACCATGTTGCGGAACGCCTGCGGCAGGATGATCAGGCGCATCGTCTGCGTGTAAGTCAGCCCCAGCGCGAACGCCGCAGCCAACTGGCCGCGCGCCACGCTCTTGATGCCGGCGCGGATGATTTCGGAGTAATAAGCCGCCTCGAACAAGGAGAAGGCAACCAGCGCCGAAATCATGCGCAAGTCGTTCGACGCCGACAAATGGAACACCTTCTGCAACAACTGCGGCACGATCAGGAAGAACCACAGCAGCACCATCACCAGCGGGATCGAACGGAACAGGTTGACGTAGCCGCTGGCGAACCACTGCAACGGCTTCGACGACGACAGCCGCATCATCGCCAGCAGCGTGCCCCAGACGATGCCGAACGCGATGGCGGTGGCGGTGATCTGCAGCGAGATCGCCATGCCATGGCCGAGCACCTGAACCGCTGCAGGCGTGATGGAACTGAAATCGAACTGATAGCTCATGGCCGCGCGCCCTCTCTATTTTCCGCCGCCGAAACCCGGCAGGGCGACGCGCCCTTCGAGCCGGCGCATCAGCGTCATGACCGTGATGTTGATCAGCATGTAGGTCAGCGTGACGGCGATGAAGGCCTCATACGGCTGCGCGGTGTAATCAACCAGTTGCCGTCCCTGCGCGGCAAGCTCCAGCAGGCCGATGGTGGAGGCCACCGCCGAGTTCTTGAAGATGTTGAGGAATTCCGAGGTCAGCGGCGGCAGGATGATGCGGAACGACATCGGCAGCAGCACGTAGCGGTAGGTCTGCGCCAGCGTGAAGCCGATCGCCAGGCCGGCGTTCTTTTGTCCGGGCGGCAAAGCGCCGATGCCGGAGCGCACCTGCTCGCACACGCGCGCCGCGGTGAAGAAGCCCAGGCACAGCATGGCGGTGGTGAACTGTTGCGCCAGCGGGCTCATGCTCTTGATGTCGTCGCCGATGCCGAACGGCAGCACCTCGGGCATGGCGAAATACCAGATGAAGACTTGCACCAGCAGCGGCACGTTGCGGAACAGTTCGACGTAAGTCGCGGCGGCGCCGCGCAGCCAGCGATTGGGCAGCGTGCGCATGATGCCCAGCACGGTGCCCAGCGCGAGTGCAAGGCACCAGGCCGACAGGCCGAGCGCCAGCGTTACCGACAAACCCGACAGCAGCCAGTCGGCGTAGGTCTGGTTATCGGCGGCCTGGTGGAGGAAGACGCTCCAGTTCCAGCGGTAGTCCATGTGGTGCTCTCGGAATGGAAAAGAATGCGCGCGGCGCTCAGACCGGCGGCGGTTCAGGGAAAGGCAGCGAGGCCTGGCCTTCGGCGCGCATGCCGAAGACGTTGAGCGTCATCGCCACCAGTGCGTAGTAGCCGAGCAGTCCGATCAGGTTGACCACCACCTTGATGCCGAACAATTCCAGTGCGCGCGCATAGGTTGCATCGGTCACGCGCTTGCGCCTGCCGAGTTCGGTGGCGAAGGACCAGATCACGCGTTCGTCCTCCAGCGCGAACACCGGCGTCTGGCCTTGCCGGATCTGCTCGGCGACGTCCGCCGACAGGCCGGCGTCGATCGCGATCGGCAGGTGGATGTACCACTCCGCCTGCGACTGCCATTGCTGCGCGGTGACCAGGATCGCCAACTCCGACAAGCGCAGCGGCAGGCCGGTTTCGTAGCGGCAGTAGGCGCCGAGCTTCTGCGCCAGCTGGCCGAATTCGGGGCTGTGGATCCAGCTTACGAACGGCCCGTTGAGATTGCCGCGCGGGCCCGACAGGATGTCGTCGAGCAGCGCTTTCTGGTCGGGCGTGGCGTGGGCTGCGTCGAAGGCGGGCAGGCGTGGTTGGCTCATGTGGAGGCTCCGTGATGGATAAAAGCGTTCAGCTTAATCCATCGGTTTGTCGCTTGGATTCGCATACAGCTTTTTGACGTCTTCCGGCATCGGGAAATTGAAGCTGATGTTCTTCGGCGGAATCGGGAAGGTGAACCACTTGGCGTACATGCGGTTGATCTCGCCGCTCTTCATCAGGCCGCTCAGTGCGCCGTCGACCAATTGCTTGAATTGCGGATCGTCCTTGCGCACCATGAAGCCGTACGGTTCAGCGCCGAACGGCGTGCCGGTCAGCAGCCAGTCGTTGGGCTTTTGCGCGGTGGTGCGTGCGCCGGCCAGCAGGATGTCGTCCATCACATACGCGGCGACGCGGCCCGATTGCAGGATCAGGAAAGCTTCGCCGTAGTCCTTCGCGCTCTGGATCTGCATGTTCATCTTGCGGCGCTCGTTGAGCGTGCGCAGCAGGCGTTCCGAGGTGGTGCCGGCGTTGGTGACGACGGCCTTGCCGGCCAGATCGGGGAAGTCCTTGATGCCGCTGTCCTTGCGCGTGAGGATGCGGCTGCTGGCGACGAAGAAGGTGGTGTTGAAAGAGACTTGCTGCCAGCGATCCTTGAGGTTGCTGGTGACGCCGCATTCCAGATCGATGGTGCCGTTCTGCAGCAGCGGCGTGCGATTCTGCGAGGTCACCGGGATCATGCGCACTTCCAGGTTGGGCAGGTTCAGCTTCGCCTTGACCGCGTCGATGGCCTTGTTGCACAGGTCTTGCGAATAGCCGACCACTTTCTGGTTTTCATCGTAATAGGAAAACGGAATCGAGCTGGTGCGGTGGCCGATGGCGATGACGTTGCCGTCCTTGATCTTTTGCAGCGTCGGACCGAGGCCGGCGTCGGCGGCGTGCACGGCGCCCGCACAGGCCAGCATGGACAGCAATACAAGCAGCGGGTGGGTAAATTGTTTCATGGCGCTTCCTCTCCTGAAGATGTAGATGGGTGCTGCTTGAATGTTTGTTGTTGATTTATGCAAGTGCTGCATCGACCGCCGGAACCAGGCGTTCAACCATGGCGTCGATGTCGGCGGCGGTACTGATGAACGGCGGCGCGATCAGGATGTGGTCGCCCTGGCGACCGTCGACGGTGCCGCCCATCGGATACACCAGCAGCCCGCGCTGCATGGCTTCGCTCTTGACGCGGCTGTGCGTGCGGCGCGCGGGATCGAGCGGCTGCTTGCTGTCGCGGTCGGCCACCAGCTCGACGCCGACGAACAGGCCGCGGCCGCGCACGTCGCCCACATTCGGATGGTTGGCGAAAACTTCGCGCAGGCGGGCGCGCAATTGTTCGCCGCGCGCCTGCACGTTCTGCAGCAGCTGTTCTTCGCGGATCGTTTGTTGCACGGCGAGCGCGGCGGCGCAGGCGGTGGCGTGGCCGATGTAGGTGTGGCCGTGCTGGAAGAAGCCGCTGCCGCCGACCACCGTGTTGTAGATGCGGTCGCTGGCGATCATCGCGCCGATCGGCTGGTAGCCGGCGCCCAGGCCCTTGGCGATGACCAGGATGTCGGGCGCGATGCCGTCTTCGGCGCAGGCGTACAGATGACCGGTACGGCCCATGCCGGACATGACTTCGTCGAGGATCAGCAGGACGCCGTACTTGTCGCAGACGGCGCGGATCTTCTTGAAATAGTCGCCGACCGGCGGCACCGCACCCGCGGTGGCGCCGACCACGGTTTCGGCGACGAAGGCGGCGACTTCATCGGCGCCGAGTTCGAGGATCTTGGCTTCCAGTTCGTCGGCCAGGCGTTGCACATATTGCGCGTCGGATTCGCCGCTCAGCTGCTCGCGGTAGGCGTAGCACGGCGCCACGTGGTGCGACGGCGTCAGCAGCGGCAAGAAGGCTTCGCGGCGCCAGGCGTTGCCGCCGATGGCCAGCGCGCCGAGCGTATTGCCGTGATAACTCTGGCGGCGCGCGATGAAATGGCGACGCTGCTTTTGACCGTTCTCGACGTGGTATTGCCGCGCCAGCTTGAGCGCCGCTTCCACTGCCTCCGAACCGCCCGACAGGAAGTACACGTGATTCAGGTCGCCCGGCGCCGAGGCGCTCAGTTCGTCGGCCAGTTGCTCGGCGACGGCGGTGGTGAAGAACGAGGTGTGCGCATAGGCCAGCTCATCAATCTGCTTGTGGATCGCCGCCAGTACGCGCGGATGACCGTGGCCGAGGCAGGACACCGCCGCGCCGCCGCAGGCGTCGAGGTAGCGCTTGCCCTTGCTGTCGATCAGCTCGATGCCCTCGCCTGCTGCGGCGACCGGCAGGGTCATTTTCGGATAACGATGGAAGACGTGTGTCATGAAGCTGGTCCCGTACTGAAATCAAGTTGGGGCCAACTATAAATTGAAAGAATCGCTTTTGCAACGTTCGTTGCATATATATTTTATTGCGCATTTTTTGGTGCATTGCGACGTAACTCCGCACCAAATCAGGTCGTCTCGCCAATCGCCATCGAACGGCGCGTAAAGACAGCGCCTCCGGGCACTGCGGGGGCATCGTGGTGGATCAGGACGGGGCAATCATTGCCGCAACACTTGTTGCAGTGGATGTTGAAACGTGAACCGGCCGAACAACTTACTTGTTGCCGGCTTTCACGTGATTCACATAAGCGCCGCTCTGGTACAGCTCTTCCTCGGCGTGCTCAAGGCGCTTGACGGCTTTGTCGTCGTCGAGCGAGATCACCAGTTCGATCAGGCTTTCCGCCACCGCGATGGCAGCCGCCATTGACGGGAAAAACGACGGGCTGTCGTGCGAGAACAGGATGGTGTGATCGGCCTGCAGCGCGATCGGCGCGACTGCGCTGTCGGTCAGCGCGATCAGTTTGCTGCCGGCGCGCTTGGCGGCCTCGGCCACCTGCACCGCTTCAATTGAATACGGCGCGAAGCTGATGACGATGGTGGCATCCTGCGGCGCGACGGCGCGCAACTCCATCGCCAGCGAACCGGCGGTGCCCTTGATCAGCGTGACGCTGGGGCGGAACAGGCGGTACAGGTATTCCAGCATGAAGGCCACCGAATACGCCGCGCGGAAGCCGGCGATGTGCACGTGGCGCGCCTTGGTCAGCGTGCGTGCGGCGCGCAGCAATTCGTCGGCGTTCTTCGGCTCGGAGGCGTCGAGGTTGGCGCGCTGGGCCTGGAAGATTTCGGCGATCAGGATGTCGCTGTTGTTGCGCTTGACCAGGCTCTGCGCCTTGTAAGCGTAGGCCTTGGGCGTGACCGCCAGGCGCTCCACGAACAGCGCGCGCAACTCGCCCCAGCCGGGAAAGCCAAGATACTGCGACAGCCGCACCAGCGTCGACGGCTGCACGCCGGCGCGCGTGGCGACCGCGCGCATGGTCGACACCGCCACCTCGCCAGGATTGTCGAGCAGGAAGGCGGCGCCGGCCTGGAACTGCGGACGCATGTCGGCATAGTTGGCGCGGATCAGGGCGTCGAGTTCGGCGAAGTTGGCCGGGGTGTCGGCGTTGGCAGCTGTGGAATCCGTCATGGCGGGCGTATGCATGTGGGAATGAATCAGGGAGGCTGCATTGTTTCACAAATTGCAGCGGCGCAGGCGCGTGCAACATTGGTTTCATTTCCGGCTTCCGCCTACCGTGAGGGATGACATTTTGAATAGGAATTGTTATCATCTAGAAATAAGTCTAGTCAAAAACCAAATAATTCACAGGCTTACTCCAGATACCCAGCTCCCGATTCTTATCGTTGCCAGGCACAGGACCGCGATAACTTAGAGGGAATCCACCATGTCATACCGCTCGTTCGACGCGCGGCCGACGGCTGTTTCAGCCGCCGTTGCCGCCGCCTTGTTTTGCATCGCCCACACCGCGTCTGCGCAGGAAGCCGCCGGCAACGCCGGCGCCCTGCCGGAAGTCAACGTCACTGCCACCACCGACCAGACCGCCACCGGTCCGGTCAGCGGTTTCGTCGCCAAGAAAACCCTGACCGGCAGCAAGACCGAAACGCCCTTGCTGGAAACGCCGCAGTCCGTGTCCGTCGTGACGCGTGACGAAATGAACACGCGCGGCGCGCAAAACCTGATCGATGCGCTGGCCTACACTCCCGGCGTCGGTGCGCCCTACCCCGACCCCAACGGCGACTGGCAATACATCCGCGGCTTCTTCGCCTCGCAATATCTGGACGGCCTGCGCGTGGTCTATTCGGGCGGCGGCGGCGCCGTCACCATGCGTACCGAAACCTGGGGCCTGGAGCGCGTGGAAGTATTGCGCGGCCCGGCTTCAGTGCTGTACGGCACCAACGCGCCGGGCGGCATCGCCAACTCGGTCAGCAAGCGCCCCACTGCCGAACCGGTCCGTGAACTGCAGGTGCAATACGGCAGCTTCGACCGCAAGCAGGCCGCCTTCGATATCGGCGGCGCCATTGATGAAGACGGCAAGCTGAGCTACCGCCTCAACGGCCTGATCCGGGATGCCGGCACCAGCGTCGACGGCGTCAAGAACAACCGCCGCTACTTCGCTCCCGCGATCACCTGGCGGCCTTCCGCCGACACCAGCTTCACGCTGCTGGCGCATTACCTGAGCGAGGACCTGAGTCCGCGCAATTTCATGCCGTCCAAGGGCACGCTGTTTGTGAATCCTCTCGGACAGATTGCGCGCAACCGCAATCTCGGCGAGCCGGATTACAACATCTACACGCGCGAACAACACGCGGTCGGCTACGCGTTCGAACACCGCTTCAACGATGCGCTGACGCTGCGCCAGAATTTCCGCTTCACCGACGTCAACGCCTATTCGCGCGCGATCTCGCCGACCAGTTTCGCCAACCTGCAGGCCGACAATCGCACAGTATTGCGCTCGGCGTCGCAAGCCTGGCGCCAGAGCCAGACCACCAACGTCGATACCCATCTGGAAGCAAAATTCGACACCGGCCCGTTCAAGCACACCAGCCTGGTCGGCTTCGACTATTCACAGTATGAAGAAGACACGCGTTCGGCCAGCGCCACTGCCCGGCCGATCGACATTTTCAATCCGGTATACGGCACCCTGCCAACTTCGGCGTTTACCTTTGCCGTGCCGACGCTGCAAAAGCAGGAGCGCCCCGGCGTCTACCTGCAAGACCAGGCGGCCTTGGGCAACTGGCGCTTCACGCTGGCGGGCCGCTATGAACAGGCGCGCACCAGCACCCGCAACCAGAGCACCCTTGCCACCACGGCCAAGCTGGAAGACAGCGCGTTCACCAAGCGCCTGGCCGCCCTCTACCTGTTCGACAACGGTATAGCGCCCTATGTGAGCTATTCGGAATCCTTCGAACCGATCAGCGGCACCGACTTCTTCGGCAAGCCATTCATCCCGACCAAGGGCGTGCTGTATGAAACCGGCGTGCGCTATCAGCCGAAGGCGTACAACGCGATGTTCTCTGCTGCGGTGTATCAACAGAAGCAGAAGAACAACACCATGACCGATCCGGATCCGACGCACGTCTGCGCCGGCGGCACGCAATGCTCGGTGCAGACCGGTGAGTTGCGCACCCAGGGTATCGAACTGGAAGCCAAGCTGACGCTGGAAAGCGGCGTCAACCTGACGGCCGCCTATGCTTACACCGCAGGCAAATACCTGAAGGCCAGTGCACCGGCGCAGGACAAGGCGCCAACCTCGCTGGCCCCGCATACGGCCTCGGTATGGGCCGACTATGAAGTCAAGAACGGTCCGTTGAATGGCCTCGGCTTCGGCGCCGGTGCGCGCTACACCGGTAAAATGTGGCTCGACGCCGGCAACACGCAAAAGATCGCGTCGTTCACCCTGGTCGATGCGATGTTGCGTTACGACCTGGCGAAACTGGATCCGAAGCTCAAGGGCGCACGCCTGGCCTTCAACATCCAGAACCTGTTCGACAAAGTGTATTACCCCGGCATCTGCTCCACCACTTACTGCCTGTACGGCGAAGGCCGCACTGCGACGGCAACGCTGTCGTACGGCTGGTAACGCAATTGGAATTACGACAGAGCCGACGCCACATCATCATCAAGTGAAGAAATGAACCTGAATCCCTCCCTTCGTTATCGCCTCGCCGTCGCCTCGCGCGCACTGGCCGCCATCGGCGGCGGCTATGCGCTGTCCGCCGTCGCGGCCGCCCTGCTTGCCGTGGTGTTGCCGATGCAGCCTGCCGAAGCGGTGATCACCGCCACGCTGTTGTCGTTCATCGTGTTCTGCTGCGCAGTGCTGTGGGTGTTCGCGGCGCGCACGGCGTGGCGTGCGTGGGGCGGGATCGTGGCGCCGGGCTTGTTGCTCGGCGCGGGTTTGTTGATTGTGACGATGATCCAGCGGAGCACGCCATGAGAGAAGGCTTCCGCCAGTCGATGGCATGGCTGCACACCTGGTCCGGCCTGCTGGTGTGCTGGGTGCTGTTCCTGGTGTTCTGCGCCGGCACGGCATCCTACTTCCGCGAAGAGATCACGCTGTGGATGAAGCCCGAGCTGCACGCGTCGCACAGCGCAGCCGTCACCCGCGCCCAGGCTGCGCAAACGGCACTAGCCGCGTTGCAAAGCAAGGCGCCGGATGCTTCGCGCTGGTTCATCACGCTGCCGGCCGAACGCAGCACGGCGCTGCGCATCGGCTGGATCAATCCGCCGCCCAAGGATGCGCCGCCGAAGACGCGCGGCAAGTTCACCAGCCAGATCATCGATCCGCTGACCGGCGAAAAAATGCCCGACGTGCGCGAGACGCGCGGCGGCGAATTTCTCTACCGCCTGCACTTCGACCTGCATTACATGCCGGCGCTGTGGGCGCGCTGGATCGTCGGCTTCTGCGCCATGTTCATGCTGGTGGCGATCGTCAGCGGCGTGATCACGCACAAGCGCATCTTCAAGGATTTCTTCACCTTCCGTCCGAAGAAAGGCCAGCGCTCCTGGCTCGACGCGCATAACGCCACTGCCGTGCTGGCCCTGCCCTACCACCTGATGATCACCTACACCGGCCTGGTCACGCTGATGTTCATGTACATGCCGTGGGGCATCCAGACCGCGTACAAGGGCAACCAGGAAAGCTTCTTCGCCGACGTCTTCCCGAGCGCCAGGAACGGCAAACCCGCCGGCAAGCCGATGCCGCTGACGCCGCTGCAACCGTTGCTGGCGCAGGCCGAACAGCGCTGGCACGGCATGTCCGCAGTCGGCATCACGATCAATCATCCGGGCGACGCCAATGCGACGATCCAGATCCGCCGCCAGGAAGAAAAAGGACTGAACTACATCCAGCCTAGCGTGCAATTCAACGGCGTCACCGGCGCGCTGGTCAGCGCCGACAATGAAGACATCGGCGGCGCCAACGCCACCCGCGGCGTACTGTACGGCCTGCACATCGGCCACTTCGCCAACCCGCTGCTGCGCGTGCTGTTCTTCCTGTGCGGGCTGTCGGGCTGCGCCATGGTCGCCACCGGCGCGTTGCTGTGGGCGGTCAAGACGCGCCAGGGCTATGCCAAAAAACTCGCCGCCGGTGGGCGCGTCGGTTTCGGCCTGCGCCTGGTGGAAGCGCTCAACATCGGCGCCATCGCCGGCCTGCCGATCGCCTTCGCCGCCTACTTCTGGGCCAACCGCCTGCTGCCGGTGGCGATGCCCAAGCGGCCCGACGCCGAGATCAGCTGGTTCTTCATCGCCTGGGGCGTGGCCGCCGTGCTGGCGCAGATCCGCCCCGACCGCCGCATGTGGCAATGGCAATTGTGGACGGGCGCCCTGCTCTTCATGGGCATACCGGTGCTCAATGTGTTCACCACCTCGTCGCACCTGGGCGTGACGCTGTTCATGGCGCAAGGTCCATGGTCGGTGGCCGGTTTTGACCTGACGGTGCTGGCGCTGGGGATCGGCCTGGCGTTCGCGGCATGGCATCTGGGCCGCAAGAAAAAAGTGGCAAGGAAAGCCGGCAAGCAAGGTGTGCAAGAGCCGCAAGAAACATCCAAAGCCAAGCTGCAGGAGGTCGCATGATGGACATGACGAACCTGATCCCGCTGCCTTTCCTGGCGACGCTGGCGCTGACCTACAGCGCATGGGTGGCGCTGAGCCTGGCGATGGACCGCCACTACGCAGACATCAACGGCCGCGGCGCCGAACCGAGCGCTGTATCGCGCAAGCGCGGCCGCTGGCTCGGCACGCTGGCGCTGACGGCGGCCTTCGCAGTCTGTGTGCGCGACAGCGGCTGGGGCATCGGCCCGGTGGCCTGGCTGGGCACCATGACCGTCGCCGCCCTGCTGCTGGTGCTGCAGCTGTGCTACGCGCCGAAGTCGGTGCCGCGCACGGGCAAGCCGGTGTTGTGGCTGGCCGGCCTGCTGACACTGGCAGCATTGGCGACCTAGGTTTAACAGTCGATGCGAGCGCCAACTCGAACCATTAAATAATCCTTAATAGTTCGAACTTCTGCCAAAACGCATTCATCGAGCGATCGTTTCAATGCCCGCAACTGGCATTTTGGGTAAGTGTGCGCAATAATGCACCAATAGTATGATTTTCATCACTCTATTGAAACCTACCGGGAGATTGCCTCATGGGAACCGTGCGCAAGACCATTACGTTGACGGACACGCAGGACAACTGGATCAAGGCACAGATTGACGCCGGCCACTATACAAACGACAGCGAATACATCCGTGACCTGATACGACGTGAACAGGAACGCAGTATCGAACTTGAGGCGATCCGGGCTGCGCTGATCGAAGGCGAGTCCAGTGGAGAACCCCGCCCCTTCGATGCCCACGCATTCAAGCAGCGAATGTCAGCCAAACATGGCTGAATACCGTCTTGCGCCCGCCGCCGAGCGCGACCTGGAGGCGATATGGACTTATACCCGCATGAAGTGGGGTGCCGAGCAAGCGGATCGCTACACGGACATCATGGCGCTGGCATTTGATGAGTTGGCGCGAGCGCCGCAAGCAGCGCCGGCATGTGACCATATTCGTCCCGGTTATCGTCGCCGAAGCGTGGGGCGGCACATGATCTATTTCCGTGTCACGACCTATGGGATTGCAATCGTTCGGATATTGCACGATCTGATGGACGTCTCCCGACACCTTTGACTGCAGCGGCAGGAGCCGGCACTGCACCGCTATGCAGCCGGGACCTGCGTCGATGTCTCCCGCCGTCCCAGCCACACCACCTGCAGCGTCGCCCCCACCAAAAACACCAGCACCAGCGCACCTGTCAGCATCTTCAGCAGCGGGTCTTCCGCGTTCGCAAAGAACGGCGCGCCGACGGGCAGGCGCGTGCCGGTTTCGGTCAATGCCGGGATGAAATGGAACAGCAGCGTGGCTGAGTACGCCACCATCTCCACATAAGCGCTGCGGCGGCCGAACCAGGTGGTTTGAATTGCGGCACGCGCGATGGCCAGGGTCGCCAGCGTGATCAGCGCCAGCGCATGGGGTTTACCGAAACCGCCGTGCTGGAAGATGCCCAACGAAGTCAGGCTGGTGAGCACGGTGGCGTGAACATATAGCTTGCCCGCGTTGGTGGCGTATCGGATGCGGTGTTCCCGCGCGAGGATGATGAGGGCGGTGACCACGGCCACCAGCGCGATGGCCGTGTGGATGATGCCGAGCGAAGTCAATCCGAGCATGTCTTTCTCCTTTTTCAATGTGGCTGACAACAACGTTGGCTACAAATCAGGACGTGCAAAGACGATGTTCGCAGAGCTTGCTCAGAAGGAACGCATGACCCTCACGGTGACGTAGGGCAGGCGCTCGGTCGCGGCGGAGGCGCGCGCGCTGTGCAGGCGATGCAGGGTGATCTGGTTGACTTCCGCGTGGCTGCCGTCGATGTGCTCCGTTATCAACCTGACAGCTTCATCGCCGGCGCGGGCGTCGATCTGCGCAAGGATAGCAGCATGTTCCTCGTAGGTCGATCCGACGCAATCGCCGTAGACAAAATCAAGCCGGCGCACGATGCGGATGCGGTCGGTGAGGCGGTCAAAGGCGCTCGCCATTTCCAGGTTGCCGGTGGCGCGCACCAGCGTCTGGTGGAAGGCTTCGTCGAGCGCGGCGGCGGCGCGGCCGTCGCTCAGGCGCTGCCCGACCGGCACGCACCAGTCCGCCTTGAGGGCCTCGATCTGCGCCATATCGACCTTGTGCTTGCCGTCAGCGCCATCGGCGCACAGGCGCGTGACCGCATGCACCTCGATCAGCTGGCGCAACTCGTACAAGTCGGCGAAGCGCTTGAAATCCATCGGCACCACTTCCCAGCCGCCGCGCACGTAGCCCTGCATCAGGCCGTCGCTTTGCAGACGTTGCAGCGCCTCGCGCACCGGCGTGCGCGAGACCTTGAAGTAGGCCGCGACTTCGGTCTCGGTGACCTGGTCGCCGGGCAGCAGGCGCATCTCGAAAATGTCTTCACGCAGGCGCGCGTAGACGTACTCCGGCAACGACGACGACTTGACCGGCTCTGCGGCGACGCTGTCCATCAGCGACGGATCGGGTGAAGCATGCATGGGCGCACAGCCTTTTCCAGAAGAGAGTGAAACTGCTGAAACTACCAGGCCGCCACGCAACCGTCGCTGCGCGGTTCGGTGCCGCCGCACAGCACGCCGTTGGCGTCGCGCCAGATGATCTGGCCGCGGCCGAAGCCGAGCTGGTTGCCGGACCAGCTGACTTCATGTCCGAGGCCGGCCGGGCCGAGGCCGCGGAACAGGTGCTCGGCAGTGGTGTGCTCGATGCTGACCTTGTTGCCGCTTTCCCATTCCCAGCGCGGCGCGTCCAGCGACGACTGCGGATTGAGGCCGAAGTCGACCGTGTTCATCACCATCTGCACGTGGCCTTGCGGCTGCATGAAGCCGCCCATCACGCCGAACGGACCGACCGCTGCGCCGTCCTTGGTGAGGAAGCCGGGGATGATGGTGTGGTACGGCCGCTTGCCCGGCGCCAGGCAATTCGGATGGGCGGCGTCAAGCGTGAAATTGTTGCCGCGGTTGTGCAGCGAGATGCCGGTGCCCGGCACCACCAGGCCCGAACCGAAGCCCATGTAATTGCTCTGGATGAAGGACACCATGTTGCCTTCGTTGTCGGCGGTGCACAGGTACACGGTGCCGCCGCGCGGCGGTTCGCCCGGCGCCGGCAGCGCGGCGCGCGCACCGATCAGCTTGCGGCGCTCGTCGGCATACGCATCCGACAGCAAGTCCTTGACGGAGACACGCATGTGGCCGCTGTCGGCGATGTGGGCGAGGCCATCGGCGTAAGCCAGCTTGATCGCTTCGATCTGGCGGTGGTAGGTCAGCAGGGTATCGCGCTCGCTGAAGTCAAAGCCCTTGAGCATGTTCAGCGCCAGCAAGGCGACCAGGCCGTGGCCGTTCGGCGGGATTTCCCAGACGTCGTAGCCGCGATAGTTGGCGCGGATCGGATCGACCCATTCCGGCCGGTAATTGGCGAGGTCGGAGACATCCAGGTAACCGCCGGCGGCGCGCACGAAGGCGGCGGTTTTTTCGGCCAGCGCGCCTTGATAGAAACTGCGCGCGTTGTCGTCGGCAATCGATTGCAGCGTCGCGGCGTGACCGGGAGAACGCCACATTTCGCCGGCCTGCGGCGCGCGCCCGGAGCCGTCAAGTGCGCCGAAGGTGTCGAACCAGGACTTGAAATGATCGTCCTTGAATTCACGCGTGAAATTCTTGTAGGCCTGCTGCCACGCCACCGCCACCATCGGCGACACCGGGAAGCCGTCCTGCGCCAGGCTGATGGCGCCGGCCATCGACCGCGACAGCGGCAGGCGGCCGAAGCGTTCAGCCATCGTGGCCCAGGCCGACGGCGTGCCGGGCACGGTGACGGGCAGGGCGCCGTACTTCGGCACGTTCTTGTGACCGGCCGCGCTCAGCGCGTCGAGCGAAATCGCCATCGGCGCCGGACCGCTGGCGTTGAGGCCGTGCAGCTGGCCTTTGTGCCAGATCAGCGCGAAGGCGTCGCCGCCGATGCCGTTGGCGGTCGGCTCGACCACGGTCAATGCGGCCGCCGCTGCAATCGCGGCGTCAATCGCGTTGCCGCCGGCTTGCAGCACTTGCAGGCCGGCTTGGGCGGCCAGCGGCTGGCCGGTCGCGACCATGCCGCGATTGGCGAAGACCGCGCTGCGGCGGGAAGCGTAGGGATAGTGGTTGGCGTTGAAAGTGGGCATCGGATGCTTTCGGGTTTCTGATCTGGACGAAGGAGAAAGTTTAACGGTATAGATGACAGGCGACATATTCGCCCGGCGCGGTTTCGATGTTAGGCGGTGTTTCAGTTTTGCAGACATCCATGCAGGACGCACAGCGCGGATGGAAGTGGCAACCCGCCGGCGGCGACGCCGGATTGGGAATGCCGCCTTGCAGCACGATGCGCTGACGCACCTGGTCCGGATGCTCGCGCGGGATCGCCGACAGCAACGCCTGCGTGTAGGGATGTTTCGGCGCGCTGTAAACACTCTCGCAGCTGCCGTATTCGACCATGCGGCCGAGGTACATCACGCCGATGCTGTCGCTGACGTGACGGATCACGGCAAGGTCGTGCGAAACGAACAGATAGGTGAGGGCGAATTCCTTCTGCAGCTCTTGCAGCAGGTTCAGGATCTGCGCCTGGATCGAGACGTCGAGCGCCGACACGGCCTCGTCGGCGACCACCAGTTTGGGCCGCGTGATGATGGCGCGCGCGATGCCGACGCGCTGGCGCTGGCCGCCGGAAAACTCATGCGGATGGCGACTCGCATAGGCCTGGTTGAGACCCACCACGTCGAGGATTTCGGCGACCTTGCGCTTGCGCGTGGCGCGGTCGAACAGGCCGTGCACGATCAGCGGCTCTTCCAGTACCTCGCCGATGGTCATGCGCGGATTGAGCGAGGCGAACGGATCCTGAAACACCATCTGCATGTTGCGGCGCATGGCGCGCAGGGCGGAAGACGACAGCGTAGAGATTTCCTCGCCCATGAAATTGACGCTGCCGGCGGTCGGCTCGATCAGGCGCAGCACGCTGCGCCCGGTGGTCGACTTGCCGCAGCCGGATTCGCCGACCAGGCCAAGGGTCTTGCCTTCCTCGATGGCGAAGGAGACGTCGTCGACCGCCTTGACCGGCGATGCGCCGCGCCTGCCGGCGGCGAAATGTTTTTTCAGTCCGGAGACCCGGAGCAGGGGAGCGGAATTCATGTCGGCCTCTTCAATTCGGATACCAGCAACGGGCCAGATGACCGCTGCCTGCGCTGTTGCTTATGCCCACGCTTACGTTGTCCAGCGTCGGCGCCTCGCGATGGCAACGCTCCTGCACCTTCGGGCAGCGTGCCGCAAACCGGCAACCGAATTCCACCGAACCCGGAAGCGGCACCGAGCCGGGGATCGCTTCCAGCGGCTCGCCCGGCACGGCGTCCAGCGCCGGCCGCGCGCGCATCAGCGCTTGCGTGTAAGGATGGGCGGGCGCGTCGAACAAGTCGCGCACGCTGCTTTGCTCAACCACCTGGCCGGCATACATGACCACCACGCGGTCGCACATTTCGGCGACCACGCCGAGGTCGTGCGTGATCATCAGGATCGCGGTGCCGTGCTCGCGCTTGAGTGCGCGCATCAGGTCGAGGATCTGCGCCTGGATGGTGACGTCGAGAGCGGTAGTGGGCTCGTCGCAGATCAGCAGGCCGGGATTGCACAGCAGCGCCATGGCGATCATCACGCGCTGGCGCATGCCACCCGACAGGCTGTGCGGATAATCGCCGACCAGCTGTTCGGCGCGCGGCAGGCCGACCCGCTGCAGCATGGCGATGACCTGCGCGTCGATTTCCTTGCGGCTCAGCTTGCCGTGCACCTTCAGCATCTCGCGCAACTGGTCGCCGATACGATGCAGCGGATTGAGCGAAGTCATCGGCTCCTGGAAGATCATGGCGATCTCCTTGCCGCGCATGCTGCGCAGGGTGGCGTCGTCGGCTTCCAGCATATTGGTAAGCTTGACGCCGTCGTTGTACTGCACCGAGCCGCTCAGCTGCGCCTTGCTGGCCATCGGGAACAGCCGCAGGATGGACAGCGCGGTGACGCTCTTGCCGCAGCCGGACTCGCCCAGCAGGCCGACGGTTTCATTGGCGCCGACCGAGAACGAGACGCCGTCGACCGGCGCCACGCGCTTGCCATTGCGGACGAATTCGACTTTGAGATTGTTTACTTCCAACATGGCCGGTTCTCTTTAACGGTATAACTTGGGGTCGAACACTTCACGGATGCCGTCGCCCAACAAGTTGAAGCCCAGCACCACCGCGAAGATCGCCACGCCCGGCCACAAGGCCAGCGTCGGATTGGTGTTCAGGTAGCCCTGCGCGATGTGCAGCATCGAGCCCCAGCTTGGATCTTCCGCGCGGGCGCCGAGGCCGAGATAGGACAAACCCGCTTCGGCGATGATGGCCGAGCCCATCGCGAAGGTGGCCTGGATGATCAGCGGCGCCATCGCGTTCGGCAGCACGTAGCGCCACATGATGCGGATGTGGCCGGCGCCGACCGAGCGCGCCGCCATCACATAATCGAGATTGCGGATGCTCATCGCCTGGCCGCGCGCGAGACGGATGAAAGCCGGCGCGAAGCCGATGCCGACCGCCGCCATGGCGTTGTAGAAACCCCCGCCCAGCGCCGCCGCCAGCGCCAGCGCGAGGATCAGCGGCGGGAAGGCTTGCAGCGCGTCGACGATGCGCATCACCACCCACTCGTCCCAGAAGCCGCGGAAGTAGCCGCTGGCGATGCCGACCGGCACGCCGACGCAGAAGGCCAGGCCGACGGCGATCAAAGCCGCCTGCAGCGAGATGCGCGCGCCGTACAGCATGCGTGAAAAGATGTCGCGGCCGAGGTCGTCGGTGCCCATCCAGTGTGTGGTATCGGGGCCCGACAGCAGGTTGCCGTAGTCCTGGTCAAAGATCGGATCGTGGGTCGCCAGCAGCGGCGCAAAAATCGCGATCAGTACCAGCAGCAGAATGATGGCGGCGCCCAGCACGGCGAGACGATTGCCGGCGAAGCGGCGCAGTCCGGTGAAACGTTGTTGGCGGGGCAGGGCGTCCGCCGCCTTCGATGGAGTAGTGATTGCCTGGTCCATATTTGCTTTCATGTTGGCGGTCACCTTTCGATGCGCGGATCGATGACGGTGTACAGCACGTCCACCGCCAGGTTGACGATCACCACCATCAGCGCGGCGGCCAGCACGCCACCCTGCACCATGACGTAGTCGCGCTGGAAGATGGCGTCGACGATCATCTTGCCCATGCCGGGAATGGCGAAAATGCTTTCCGTAATCACCAGCCCGCCCAGCAGCACCGACACCATCAGGCCGCTGGCCGTGACCACCGGGATCAGTGCGTTGCGCAGCGCGTGGCCGATCACCACCTGCCAGTCGCGCAGGCCTTTGGAGAACGCCGTGCGGATGTAATCTTCATTGAGCACTTCGAGCAGGCTGCTGCGCACCATGCGCATCAGGATCGCCGATTCGCGCAGCCCGGTCGCCAGCACCGGCATGCACATCGCCGCCAGGTTGCCGCGCCAGTCCTCGGTGAACGGCACGTAGCCCGAGGCCGGCAGCCAGCCCAGCTTGACCGCGAACAGGATGATGAACATCATGCCCAGCCAGAAGTGCGGCACCGACATGCCGAACAGCGCAATCAGTGTGGTGAAATAATTGGCGATGCCGCGCGGGCGCACCGCCGACAGGATGCCTGCCGGCACCGCGATCAGGATGCCGACGGCGAAGCTGCCGACCGCCAGTTCGATGGTCACCGGCAGGCGCTGCATCAGCACGTCGATGACCGGCGTGCGGTCGATGAAGGAGCGCCCGAGGTCGCCGTGCAGCACATTCCACAACCAGCGCCCGTATTGCACGTACAGCGGGTCGTCGAGGCCGAGCTGCAGGCGCAACGCCGCCGCGGCTTCGGGCGTCGCTTCGAGGCCGAGGATGGCGGTCACGGGATCGCCGGGCAGGATCGCCAGCAGCGAAAAGATCACCATGCTCACCAGCAGCAGGGTGGGGATGACCAGCAGGACGCGTTTGATCAGTGGAGACATGGGTGATATGGGAAGCTCGGGTAATGCATGCAATGTGGCCGGAAGCATTGCCGCCGCAGGCCCTCGCCCACGGCAGCAATCATGACGACGCTCCGCTGATTACTTCGACAGCGTGGCCGTGCGGATCACGCCGTCCGGCACCAGCTTGAAGCCCTTGATGGCCTTCGAGATCCCGAACAGCACGTTGTCGTGGTTCAGGTAAACGTAGGGCACTTCCTTCACAAGTATCTGCATGGCCTGGTCATAGAACGCCTTGCGCTTGGTCTCGTTGCTTTCCAGGCGCGCCTGTTGCAGCAGATCGTCGATTTCCTTGGTGCCGAACTTGGAATAGTTCAGCGAGCCGTTGGTGACGGTGAAGTCATAGACGTTCTGGTCGGGATCGGGACGACCGCTCCAGCCAACGAACAGCGCCTCGTGCGTGCCGGCCTTGCCTGCTTCGATCTGCGTGGCCAGCTCGGCTTTTTCCAACGTAACGGTGATGCCGGCCGGGCGCAGCATGCCCTGGATCATCTGGCCGACCTGCGATTCATAGGGCGTGGTCGGCAGCGTCAGGCGGAAGCTGAACCCGGCTTCCTTGCCGGCTGCTTTCAACAGCGCCTTGGCGCGTGCGAGGTCGACTTTCGGCGGTGTGTCGGCTTCGCCATGGGCGAACTGGGCCTTGCTGAACGGCGAGTGTGCGGCGGCGACGGCGCCGTTGTAGACCACCTTGGCGATGGCGTTGCGGTCGATCAGGATGTCGACGGCTTCACGCACTTCCTTCTTGTCGAACGGCGGCTTGGACGCGTTCAGGTAAAAGCCGCGGAAGCCCAGCGACGGCTTGTTGATGACGGTGTACTTGGCGCCGGCGTCGATGTTGGTGATTTCCTTGTACGGAAAACGGTTGGTGATGTCGACCTGGCCGCTGCGCAGGTTGTTGAAGGCGACGTTGACGTCGTTCATGATCTTGTAGGTGACGCCATCGACTTTCGGCAAGCCGGCCTGCCAGTAGTGCGGATTCTTTTCCAGCGTGATGGTGGCGCCCTTGAGGCGGCCCTTGTAGATGAAGGGGCCGGTGCCGACCGGGTTGTTGACGTAGTCGTCGCCGTACTTCTTGACGGCGTCGGGCGAGGACATCATGCCGGCGCGATCGGTCAGGATCGACATGAACGGTGCGAACGGCGCGGTCAGCTCAAGCTTGACGGTGCTGTCGTCGACCACGGTGATCTGCTTGATGTACTTGAGCTCATTGCGGCGCAGGGAGGCCTTCTCCTGACCGCGCAGCAGGTTGAATTCCACCGCCTTGGCGTTGAAGGGCGTGCCGTCCTGGAATTTCACGCCTTTTTGCAGGTACAGCGTATAGGTCTTCTGGTCGTCGGAAATGGTCCAGCGCTGCGCCAGCATGGGCACGATCTTGCCGCTCTCATCGAGGTCGACCAGCTTGTCGAAGATGCTTTGGTAGACGATGCGCTCGGCGATCATCGACGACTGCGTCGGATCGAGCTTGCCCGGATCGTCGTCCAGCGAAATGTTGATGACCGCGGCCGAGGCCGACAAGGCCGCGCCGCTCAGCAGACCGGCGGCGGCAAGACGGATGAACATGCGCTTAAAAGCATGCGAAGACGGAGGAAGAATCTGGCTCATCGTTGTTCCTTTAAATGTAGGCACCAATGTATACATCAAAGTAGACATGCATTTATCGTGCCATATCCCATTCAAAAGGTGGGCTGAAAATCGACAATCCGCCGCTATTTCTGCTTTAAAAACAACGATGTAACGACCCGACCAGAGCCACTAAGGACCATTGCGGCGCACAAGAAACCCGGCTTCCGGGGCACTTTAGCACTTGCTTAAAAGACAATAAAATGCCTGCAAGGTGCAGGCGTGGTGCGGGGGCGGTCGATCCGCTCGATGCCATGGTCCCTAATGGTGCGACGCGATTGCACACCGTAAACAAAAAGGGCCGTGCTTTTTCTGCACGGCCCAAGAAGATGCAAGATGCAAGATGCAAGATGCAATCCGTCGGCTAACGGCGGGTTGCGTTGCGCGCGTCGAGCTCGCTCAATATCCGGTATGCCGCCGTCACCCGTTGATCGTTGGGATAATTCTTGTTGGCCAGCATCACGATGCCGATCTTCTTGGCCGGCGCATACAGCGCATAAGCGCCGAAGCCGCCGGTCGATCCGGTCTTGTTGAGCAAGACCGCCGCCTGTGGCGGCAAGGCGGGATCCAGCTGCGTGACGGCGGTGCTTTCATAAATCATCTGGTTGGAATTCCCGGCCAGCAGGCGCGCCAACGGCGCGGTATCGGGATATTGCTCCCAGATCAGATCCTGGATCATTTCACCGGCCTTGAAATAACCGGTGTGGGTAGCGGTAATCGCCTGCTGCAGTTTCGGATCGAGTTTGACCAGTCCCATATTGGCGTCGATGAAGCGGATCAGGTCCAGCGTACTGGTCTTCACGCCATAGGCTTCGTCGGCCAGCATCGCCGGGCTCACCCGTACCGGCGCATCGGCTTTGTTGTAGCCCTGCGCATAATCCTTCATCTGGGCCGGCGGCACGTGGATGTAGCTGTGCGTCATGCCGAGCTGCGGGAACAGGGTCTTTTCCATCGCTTCCGAAAACGGCACGTGCATGCTCTTGGCCGTGACCACGCCGAGCAGGCCGATGCCCGGATTGGAGTAGGTCCGGTAGGCGCCGACGGCACGGGTGGGCTTCCAGTTCTTGTAGTAGTCCAGGAGCTGCTGTTCGTTGGTCACCTCGTCGGGAAGCTGCAGCGGGAAGTTGCCGGCGGTATGCGTGCCCAGATTCATCAGGCTGATGCGGTCGAAACTGCCGCCGGCCAGATAGGGCAGATGCCGGCTGACGCTGTCGCTCAGCGACAGTTGGCCGTTGACCTGCGCATAGGTGGCCAGCGTCGCGGTCAGGGTTTTGCTCAGCGAGCCGATTTCGAACAAGGTCGCACTGGTCACCGGCTGGCCGCTGGCCTTCGACGCCACGCCATAGTTGTAGAAATAATTCTTGCCGTCCACGGAGACGGCGACCGCCATGCCCGGGATGGCGTATTTTTCCATCAGCGGACGGACCGCAGCGTCCACCACGCCCTGGATTTCAGGCTGGCCGGCGACGGGCCCTGCATAGCTGGTGCAGCCCGCCAAAAGGGAAAGCGCCATGGCGACGCGGAGTGTGTTGATGGCTTGTTGATACATGCCTGGATACCTCGGTTCAGATCGGAATGAATGGAGCAATTTTCCTCACCCGACGGTCGCAAGGCGGCCCGCGATGACGCTGCGATTGGACGACCAGTTGCAGGGAAGGAGAGCCGATGAAGACGGGAACGCGCAGACGGGTTTTCATGCTGCTTCCTTGCCGGAGAGGGAAATGCCGGTCGCACTATCCCATCCCGACACACCCGCTGCAAACGATAATAACTGATGCCTTTCCCAAGAAAATCTGAGTCCTTATTTTTCAGATCCTGGTCAATCGACGTGTCAGGGCATCGCCTGGCGGCGCGCCAGCACTTGCGCCGTGGCCTGCCGCCAGCGCCAGCGTGAATGGATGCGATTGAAGAGCTCGGCATACTCCCGCGCCTGCGCTTCGTCCAGATCGCCGGCGCGGGCGAGCGCGCGGTAACGGGAGAAGACCGGATCGGCATAGCCGCCGCGCGCGCCTTGCAGCACCTCATTCCGCAAGAACTGCCTGAACAGCGCCATGTCGGTCCGCAGGGACATGATGTTTACGCCGCCTTGCGCCCTTGCGGGCTGGCCAGCGCGACGCAGCGGCGTGCCAGGATTTCGGTGGGATCGAGCACCGGGACTTTCTTGCCGCCGACCTCGAACTTGTCGTCCTGGGCGATCAGCAGCGGCAGTTCGGTACAGCCGAGCACGATGACGTCGGCCCCCTGCGCCACCAGGTGGGCGATGGCGCGCTGCAGCTTGGCGCGCACGGCGTCGTTGACGAAGCCGGCCTTGACGCCTTGCTCGCCGTAGATCACGTCCATGACCAGCGCCTGGTGCTCGGCATCCGGCACGATCATGCCGAACTTGCCGTCCCCCTTGTTATGCCCGGTATTCCGGTCGACGGCCTGTTGGTACACGCGGCTGGCGATGGTGCCGGAGGTCGCCAGCAGGCCGATGCAGGTTTTGTCGCCGTGGCGTTTTTCGATGTAGCTGACGGTTTCCGACAGCATGTTGACGATCGGGATCGACAGGTAGGACTGGATGCGTTCGACGAAGGCGTGCGCGGTGTTGCACGGGATCGCGATCATGTCGGCGTTGTCGTTCTCGAGGCGCTTGCAGGCGGCGTAGATCGCCACGGTCGGATCGGCGCCGTCGCCGATCAGGTTGTCGGTGCGGTCGGGGATCTTGGGGTTGTGCTCGACCACCAGCTTGATGTGATCCTGGTCGCGCGCGGCCGGCGTGTTCTTGATGACCTTCTCGATGAAGTCGACCGTGGCCGCCGGACCGACGCCGCCGACCACGCCGATCTTGAACGAGCGCGCCACCTGTTCGGCCTGGAAGCTCAATGCCGATTCCGCATAGATCTGGTTGGTGTCGATGATGGGGATGCCGCGCGCGCTGAGCGCCTCGGCCACGGTGGCGATCTCGGTCATGCCGGGCACGATGACTTGCGCGCCCTGGTCGAGCAAATCCTTGCAGGCGCGGTACAGCAGGTCGATCGACTCGCCGTCGAGGTAGCCGTTCTTGATGCCGGTGGTGCCGTAGACGGCACGCATCAGACAGGCGTGCTGCATGACGGGCGCCGGATAGAGCAGCTCGCAGTCGCCGGCGAAATACTTTTCGAACAGCGCCTTCTTGCGCACGTAGCTCGAGGTCAGCACGCCGATCTTCTGCAGCTTGGGCAGGCGCTGCGCCAGGTGGCGTCGGATGGCGGCGACCATGTCGATGATCGGCACGCCGACCTCGGCCTGCACCTCGTCGATGAAGGTATGGCTGATGAAGCAGGGCAACAGCACGGCGCTGGTGCCGCGCTGCTCGAACTCGCGCAGCATGTCGAACACGTACAGCTTGCGGGTGTTGGTCTGGGCGTTCTCGGCGCCGGCCATGTCGGCGTCGTCGAAGGCCTGCTGGCCGAACAGCACCTTGACGCGCTCCCTGGCGGTGGTCTTGGCGGCGGTGCGGGTCATTTTTGCGTACAGGTCCGCGCTGCCGATGGCGCCGAGGCCGCCGATCACGCCGACCGACATTGCTCGCTGGATTTGTTCGACTTTCATGGATACGCTCGCACGGATGTTGTTCTATGTGCCGAGCATAATCGTTGCAGCGCGCGACGCTATGCAAAGTAGTACGAAGGTTATGTCGCCAACGCATAGTTTCTCGCAACACGTACCGGGCGGGACTTTCCACGCCCGGTTGCAACTGTTATACATGTAATCCTCAGCGCGCCCGCCAACTCAGCAACAAGGAAAACAGCCGATGGACATCAAGTGGATAGAAGACTTTCTCAGCCTGGCGGCGACGCGCAACTTCTCGCGTTCGGCGGATCACCGCAACGTCACGCAGCCGGCCTTCAGCCGCCGCATCCGCGCGCTGGAAGCCTGGACCGGCGCCGAGCTGGTCGACCGCAGCACCTATCCGCTGACGCTGACCGTGGCCGGCAAGCTGTTCAACGACGCCGCCTCGGAAGCGCTCAAGCTGCTCAACGATGCCCGCAACCAGCTGCGCAGCGAGCAGACCGCGCACAACATGTTGCGCGTAACGGCGGGGCATTCGCTGGCGCTCAGTTTCTTTCCGGAATGGCTGGACGGACTGAACGGGGATGGCGGCGCCGACCTCAGCGCCCGTATCACCGCCACCAACATCCACGACTCGGTGCTGGCGCTGAGCGAGGGCGAATGCGACCTGCTGCTGTGCTTTTACCACCCGCAACTGCCGCTCCTGCTCAACCCCGACCAGTATGAATACCTGACCGTCGGCAGCGAGCGCGTGATCCCGGTATCTGCTCCCGATAAAAACGACGCCGCCCTGTTCCGCTTGCCCGGCAGCAAGAGCAAACCAAGCCGCTTGCTGGCGTATCCCGCAGCGTCCTTCCTCGGCCGCGTGATGGAGCTGATCCTGGCCAACGCACCGCACGCGCCCGGTCTGCTCACGACCTACGAGTCCGAAATGGCGGAGTTGCTCAAACGCATGGCGCTCAACGGCCACGGCATGGCGTGGCTGCCGCAGCGCTCGGTGGCGGAGGAGTTGGCGAACGGCAAGCTGGTGCCGGCCGGCGGCGATGCCTGGTCGCTGGAACTGGAGATTCGCGTGTACCGGTCGCTGCAAAACAAGCGGCCGGCGCTGACCCGCCTGTGGGACAAACTGACAGCTTCCTGAACCGCAGAAAAATTAAGCAGCCGGCATGTTTTCCCCTCAAGTACGGCATCGCAGCATCCGATAACATAAGGACACGCAACGTATCGACCGGATATCTGCCTGTTCCTGCATAAAGAGCCAGAAGCCACAAGCTGCAAACATCGGCCACCAGGAACAAGGTAAGCGGCGGACAGCGTCCAACCTCGAGGGAAGACAATGAAAAATCTGAAAATCGGCACACGCCTGGGCATAGGCTTTGCCGCGATCCTGGTGCTGATGAGCATCATTACCGCCATCGGCGTCTGGCGCCTGCAATCCGTGGGCAACATGACCGACTATATGGTCCACAACGCGCTGGCCAAGGAACGGCTGGTCAATGCCTTCTACAAGTCCATCGAACTCAACGTCGGCCGCATCGTCGCCGCGGCCAAGAATGCCGATCCGGCGGAGCAGAAGTTCTACAAGGATCAGATCGTCGCCACCATTTCCAAGAACAACGAATACGTCAAGCAGATGGAAGCCACCATCGTCGACGACCAGGGCAAGGCGCTGCTCAATGAAATCAACGAACACCGCAAGGTGGTGATCGCCAACAACACCGAAGTCTTCAAGGAAAAAGGCGCCGGCAACGAAGAGGGCGCGCGCAAGGTCGTCGAAGAGAAGTTGTTGCCCAACGCCAAGCTCTACCTGGCCTCGATCGAGAAGCTGTCCAACCTGCAGAGCGACGCCATCACCTCGCTGACCAAGGAGGTCGATGATCTGTTCAAGACTGCGCGCCTGCTCATGATCGTGCTGGGCGGCATCGCGCTGGTGGCCGGTATCGGCTTGGCGGTATTCATCACGCGCTCGATCACGCGACCGCTGGTGACCGCGGTCGGCGTCGCCGGCCGCGTCGCCCAGGGCGACCTCGGCACCACCATCAAGGTGGAGTCGCGTGACGAAACCGGCCAGTTGATGGCCGCGCTCAAGGACATGAACGACAACCTGGTCAATATCGTCGGCCAGGTGCGCACCGGCACCGACACCATCGCCACTGCCTCGGCCGAGATCGCCAACGGCAACCTCGACCTGTCCAGCCGCACCGAGCAGCAGGCCGGTTCGCTGGAAGAAACCGCCGCCGCCATGGAGCAGCTCACCTCGACCGTCAAGCAGAACGCCGAAAACGCGCGCCAGGCCAACCAGCTGGCGGTGTCGGCGTCCGAAGTCGCGACCCAGGGCGGCGCCGTGGTCGGCCAGGTGATCGACACCATGAGCGCGATCAATGAGTCGTCCAAGAAGATCGTCGACATCATCAGCGTGATCGACGGGATTGCCTTCCAGACCAACATCCTGGCGCTCAACGCCGCGGTGGAAGCGGCGCGCGCCGGCGAGCAGGGCCGCGGCTTCGCGGTGGTGGCCTCGGAAGTGCGCAGCCTGGCGCAACGCTCGGCTTCCGCCGCCAAGGAAATCAAGGAGCTCATCACGGCCTCGGTGGACAAGGTCGACAGCGGCAGCAAGCTGGTCGAAAACGCCGGCGCCACCATGTCCGAAGTGGTCGCCAGCGTGCGCCGCGTGACCGACATCGTCGCCGAGATCAGCGCCGCCAGCACCGAGCAGAGCACCGGCATCGAAGAGGTCAACCGCGCCATCGTGCTGATGGACGAAAGCACCCAACAGAACGCCGCCCTGGTGGAAGAAGCCGCCGCCGCTGCGCGCGCCATGCAGGACCAGGCCGCCAACCTGGCGCAGATCGTCGGCATCTTCAAGCTCAAGGGCTGACCCGCCTGCATTTCCTCCCCGCCGGCTGCGGGAATTACGTACAAAGATCGTTCCCGCAGCCGCCGTCTCTCTCGCTACAATGTCTGCTCCCTGTTTTTGTGCAGACTTGAGCGGACCGTATGACCACCATCGAAGACATCCGGCGCGCCGCCGCGCGCCTGCAAGGCCAGATCCTCAACACGCCGTGCGTGGAATCGCGCACGCTGTCGGAGATCGTCGGCGCCCAGGTTTTCCTCAAATTCGAAAACCTCCAGTTCACCTCGTCCTTCAAGGAGCGCGGCGCCTGCAACAAGCTGACCGACCTGGCCGCCGCCGGCGTGCGCGGCGTGATCGCCATGTCGGCCGGCAACCATGCGCAGGGCGTGGCCTATCACGCGCAGCGGCTCGGCCTGCACGCGCTGATCGTGATGCCGCGCTTCACGCCGGGCGTCAAGATCGAACGCACGCGCGGCTTCGGCGCCGAGGTGGTGCTGCACGGCGACACGCTGGAAGAAGCGCGCGCCCACGCCTTCGCGCTGGCGCAGGAACGCGGCCTGACCTTCGTCCATCCCTACGACGATGAAGCCATCATCGCCGGCCAGGGCACGGTCGCGCTGGAAATGCTCGATGCCGTGCCAGACCTCGACACGCTGGTGGTGGCCATCGGCGGCGGCGGCCTGCTGGCCGGCATGGCCGTGGCGGCGCGTGCGCGCAAACCCGACATCGACATCGTCGGCGTGCAGGCCAAGCGCTTCCCGTCGATGATCAACGCGGTGCACGGCACCACCCATGCGCTCGGCACCAGCACCATCGCTGAAGGCATCGCGGTGGCCACGCCCGGCGTGCTGACGCGCGAGATCATCGCGCGCGAAGTCAATGACCTGCTGCTGGTCGACGAGGGCGACATCGAACAAGCCGTGCTGATGCTGCTGGAAATCGAAAAGACCCTGGTCGAAGGCGCCGGCGCAGCCGGGCTGGCGGCGCTGATCCGCCATCCGGAACGCTTCCGCGGCAAGCGCGTGGGCATGGTGCTGTCGGGCGGCAATATCGATCCGCTGCTGCTGGCCGCCATCATCGAACGCGGCATGGTGCGCGCCGGCCGGCTGGCGCGCGTGCGCGTGTCGGCGCGCGACGTGCCGGGCGTGCTGGCGCGCATCACCGCCACCGTCGCCGAGGCCGGCGCCAACGTCGACGAGGTGCATCACCAGCGCGCCTTCACGATGCTGGCGGCGCAGAACGTCGACATCGAACTGGTCCTGCAGACGCGCGGCCGCGAACACCTGGCGCTGGTGCTGAACGCGCTGCGCCAGGCCGGCTTCGAAGCCGAAGAACAACACTAAAAGAATAAAAGAAGGGGAGAGGAGCGATGGCGTTTTCGCTGGAGAATTTCGAATACCTGGCCTACTCGCGCCAGCACGAGGACGCCGCGCGCGAGCTGATGGCCCTGCTGTCGGCGCTGGACGCCAACTACGGCCTGCCGGGTGCGGATTTCACCGCCAGGCCGCTGTCGAGCGTGCAGGCCGATGAGCTCAACGACCACGTCGTCACGCGCATCGCGGCGGCGATTTCCTGCCTGTTCGCGGACAGCGAATTCCAGTTCTCCCAGCTCGGCTTCGGCCAGATGCTGGTGATGCATCGCTGGCTGTCCAGCCTGTTCGCGGCGAGCTCGTTCCGCAACGCCGACCATGTGGTGCGCGCCTGGAACATCCGCGGCAAGGGCAACCTGCGCGAAGTGGAAATCAGCAACCGCGACCTGATCAAGTTCTGCCTGCTGTATTCGCCCGAATCCGAAATCCCGATGGACCTCGACGCCTTCTGGGCGCACGACAAAACGCTGGTCGCCAGCCTCTGCCTTGCCCTGCTGTCGCCGCGCCTGCTGGCCACGCCGGTGGCCTACGAAAAGCGCGAACAGATCCTGCCGTGGCTGGCCGCGCGGCTGGAACAGATTGAGGACCTGGCGCAGCTGCCGTCCGGCATCCTGCACGACGTCTACATGCATTGCAGCTACGCGCGCCGCGCCGACAAGCACGACATCAAGAAGCCGATCAATGCGCTGATCCGGCGCAGCATCGATCGTGCCGGCATCAAATCACTGAGTACGCCCGTTCAAACCGACAGTTCAGGCGGCAAGAACAAACCCGTGCTGCTGGTCGTGGTGGAATGGTTCAGTTCGGCGCACTCGATCTACCGCACGCACTCACGCACGCTCGAGGCGGCGCGCGAACTCTTCCACGTGGTCGGCATGGGTTACGCCAGCACGGTGGACGACGCCGGGCGCGCGGTGTTCGATGAATTCGTCGAGATCACGCCGGGCGAGATCCTCGACCAGCTGAAGCAGATCCGCGGCGTCGCGCAAGACAAGGCGGCGCAGGTGTTCTACATGCCCAGCGTCGGCATGTTCGCACTGACGATGTTCCTGTCCAACCTGCGTCTGGCGCCGGTGCAGGCGATGGCGCTCGGTCATCCGGCGACCTCGCACTCGCCCGAGATGGATTACGTCGTGGTCGAGGACGACTATGTCGGCGACCCGGCCTGCTTCAGCGAACAGCTGCTGCGCCTGCCCGGCGACGGTATGCCGTATCGCGCCTCGGCCCATGCGAGCCAGCTCGATCTGCCAACGGAAATCCGCGAGACGCCGGACGTGGTGCAGATCGTCGTGGCGTCAACGACGATGAAGCTCAACCCCGACTTCCTGCGCGCCTGCCAACGCATCCTGCGCGAAGCCAAAAGCAAGATCCACTTCCATTTCCTGATCGGGCAGGCGCAGGGCATGCTGATCTATCCGCAGGTCAAGCGCGTGATCGGGCAGTTCCTCGGCGACGCCGCCACCGTGTATCCGCACCAGCAGTACGGCGCCTACATGCAGGTGATCGCGCGCTGCGACATGTTCATCAACCCTTTCCCGTTCGGCAACACCAACGGCATCATCGACACCGTCAGCGCCGGCCTGGTCGGCGTGTGCAAGACCGGACCCGAGGTGCACGAGCACATCGACGAAGGCTTGTTCGGACGCTTGAAATTCCCGCAATGGCTGGTGACGCCGACGGTCGACGAGTACATCAAGGCCACCGTGCGGCTGGCCGACGACCACGCGCTGCGCCACCGGCTGCGGCGCGAACTGACCGGGGTCGGCGCGGTGCAGACCATCTTCAGCGGTCGTCCGGAAATCATGGGGCAGATGATGCTGGAAACGCTGAAGTCGAAGGCATCCTGAACGCAAGCGAAGCGGGCTTGCAGGATGAGGGGAGGAGGGATTGAGGCGGCGGCGAAAGAATCAGTCGCGCTTTTCCGCTTCCTGGCGATTGCGCTTGCACAGATACATGGCCTCATCGGCGCGCGCCAGCAGCGTGACGAAATCGCAGACTTCATCCGGCTCCAGCGTCGCAATGCCGACGCTGATCGTGACATCGCAATGCGGCCACGGCGCCGCAGCCAGCATCGCCTGAATCCGCTCCACCACCAGTTGCGCGCCGAGGTGCGGCGTATTCGGCAAGATCACCGAGAATTCGTCGCCGCCATAGCGTGCCACGAAATCGCTGGCGCGCAGCGGCATGCGCAACAACTCGCACAACAGATTCAGGATGACGTCGCCGGCCGGATGCCCGTAGACGTCGTTGTATTGCTTGAACTTGTCCACATCAATCATCAGCAGCGACAAGGCCGAGCCGCTGCGCACGTGGCGCGACCATTCTTCGTGCAGGCGGCGGTCGAAACCGCGGCGGTTGCCGACGCCGGTCAGCGGATCGGTGAGCGTCTGGCGCTGCAGCTGCTGCATGTCGCGATGCATCTCCAGCTGATCCATGAACTGCTGCGCCAGCAAATGCAAGCCGTCGCGCTGATGCTGCGTCAGCCGGCGCGGCACGCGATCAAGCACGCACAAGGTGCCGATCAGTTCGCGGTGCTGATCGCTGAGGGGAATCGCTGCATAGAAGCGCACCTTGGGTTCCAGCGTCATCATGGCCAGCCCGGCGCAGCGGCTGTCGGCATGAAGATCGCCGATTTCGGTAATGCGGTCCGGGGTGGTGACGGCGGTTTCGCACAGGCTGTAATCGGCGGTGCTGCACACCACGCTCGACTGTCCTGCAAACCGCCACCATTGGCGGCGATGATCGACGCCGCTGTCGAGTGCGACAGCGGCGGTGAGCGACAAGGCGCCGCGTTCGGAGCAATCGAATTCGCCCTGCAGTTGCGAGACCATGGCTATCGGCGCTTCACACAGCAGGCCGGCCAGCGAGGTGATGTTCCACAGCAGGCGGCCCAGGCGCTCGTCGGGCTCGCTCATGGGATGACCCGGCAGGCGCAGCGACACGGTCGCTCCCGCACCGCCGCCCAGGCCGATGCCGAAACCGTGTTTGTCGCTGACGCCTGTCTGCAAAGCTGCCATCGCCGTCGTTTCCTGTTCTTGTTCTGCCCCTGAAGTACTGCCCCTGACCAGAGAATGTAAAACGATCCGGGGCAACTGTATATCCCCCAAACGTGCTACAGACAGGTTTTATGGCAAAGGCTGAATAAAAACACAACGCTGCGCGCCCCGACCGTGACAACATCGACAACTATCGTGGCAATTACAACAACAATTTTGACGTGAAGCCACCTCCAGTCAGGTTTTCAGGCTTTCTGGTAAAAACCCTGATCAGCCCGGATACCGAGATCGGCCACCATTTTTTTCGGATCGAAATCGTCTTCGGCGAAGCGCTTTTGCACGTGCGCCACTGCCGCCGTCATGGCGTCGATATCCGCCCATTCGAGGAAGGTCACGACGTTGAATTCACCATCGCCGCCGATCTGCGAGAGGATATGCCGCTGTGCCGATCCCGGCAGGTCGACCAGAATCGCATGCACGTAACGCAAGCGTGTCATGAAAGCTTCCAGCGATGCGGCGGGGACGACGAATTTGTCGACGCGGTAGACGGCAGCGGATTTGGATGAGGTGGAAGGGGTGGAAGGGGTGGAAAAAGCAGGCAATTCAAGCGAAGCCGGGGACGACAAGTTTACGGTGGACATGTGAATTTCTCCCTTAAAATGATGATCCGCTTGCAGTCTAAAACCTCAAGCAAAGTTGAGGTCAAGGAGAACTTCATGATCCCGTTGTCAGCACTTGAGCAGGCCGGTATTGCGTCGATGCTGTCGGTCGGCGACGTCGCCAGGCGCAGCGGCGTTGCGGTCTCGACGCTGCACTTCTACGAGTCCAAAGGACTGATCACCAGCACCCGCACCGACGGCAACCAGCGGCGCTACCCGCGCGAGGTGTTGCGCCGTATCGCCTTCATCCGCGTGGCGCAGCGCGTCGGCATCGGACTGGCCGAGATCGACGCTGCGCTCGCCACGCTGCCGGCCACGGCGGCGCCCAGCCGCAGCGATTGGGAACGCCTCTCGGCCGGCTGGCGCGCCGAACTCGACGAGCGCATGGCGCAGCTGAGGAAGTTGCGCGACACGCTGGACGACTGCATCGGCTGCGGCTGCCTGTCGATCGACCGCTGCCGCCTGCGCAATCCGCTCGACAAACTGGCGGCGCAGGGTGCGGGGCCGCGGCGTTTGCTGGTAAAACAGAAGGGATTGAAGCGCGACGAATGATTTTTTCCGGCAACTGATACGGTCCACCTGTCCATGCAATCCGGTCAGGCAACAAGTTTATTTCGCCGCTCTCACAATATCCGCCGCTGTGATCCGTCTTCACGGCATGGAACCGACGATGGCTCAAAACAATAAACACATCACCGACACCGTCTTGCGCGAGCGAACGCGGCTGCGCAACTTCATTCGCACGCGGGTACCCGACCCGGGCGAGGCGGAGGACATCCTGCAGGATGTGTTTTACGAACTGGTCGAAGCCTGCCGTCTGCCCGAGCCGATCGAGCAGGTCGGCGCCTGGATGTTCCGGGTGGCGCGCAACCGCATCGTCGACCGCTTTCGCAAGAAGAAGGAACAGGCGTTGCCGGAGGTTTCCGGCGACGCGGACGATGACGGCTGGCTGGAAGACATGCTGCCGGACACCGACGCCGGCCCCGAGGCGGCGTATGCACGCTCGATGCTGCTGGCCGAATTGCAGGACGCACTGGAAGAATTGCCGCCCGAACAGCGCGACGTCTTCATCGCGCACGAACTGGAGCGGCGCAGCTTCAAGGAACTGGCCGCCGAAAGCGGCGTGAGCATCAATACCTTGCTGGCGCGCAAACGCTACGCAGTGCTGCATCTGCGTGCACGCCTGCAAACCCTATATGACGAATTCAACAACTGAACTTCGACTGAACCACGTTGAATTCCACTTTTAATCTATCTCATCTGTAACGGAGGAAAAAAATGAACGGCCCAATGAACTGCAAACGAAAATTCTGGAAGATCCTGGTCTTCATCATCGCCGGCGTCGCCGCACTCGGCTTTGTCGTCATGTCGCTGTGGAACTGGCTGATGCCGTCCCTGTTCAGCGGTGCGCAACAGATTGATTATTTGCATGCCTTGGGATTGTTCGTGCTGTGCAAGATCCTGTTCGGCGGCTTCCGCGGACGCGGCTGCCACCACCAACACCGCCAGCGCTGGGAACAGATGAGCGAGGAAGAACGCGAAAAATTCAAACAGGGCATGCGCGGAATGCGCGGCTGGCGCGAGCGCTGGAATCGCAACGAGCGCAACGGCGTCGCCGATGCCAAAGACCCGACTTCCGGTGGCGTCTGACGCCATCGCTGATCAAAAAAATGAATCAAACTTTGCAGCAACAGCAATCGCAGCCGCACACGCACTCTGCCAGCGGCTGCAAACAAACCCCGGGCGTCATCGTCCCGGCGGTCAATCTGAAACGTTGCGAAGGGAAGGGCGATTGCCTGGTGGTGTGTCCGGAAGACGTTTTTGAAATCCGCCGCATCGACGACGCCGACTACCAGTCGCTGGGCATGCTCAACAAATTCAAACTGCGCGTGCACGGCATGCACGTCGCCTACACTCCGAACGCTGATGCCTGCCGTGCCTGCGGCCTGTGCGTCACGGCTTGCCCGGAACAGGCGATCACGCTAGTGCGCGCCGCTTGATTTTCCTTACGGCTTGCCGACCGAAATCTGCGGCTCATCCTTGTGCTTGATGTCAGCTGCTGTCTTGTCGTGATGCGGCGGCTTGCTGTGGTCGAGTTTGGACTCGGTTGAGTCCTCGTATTCGTGGTCGGGGTTGACCTGGGTATCAGCATTGTCGGTCTTGGCGGCATTGTCTGCCGACTGCGGGAGATGTAAAACGGGACGATTGGACATGACGGTACCTGTCGATTCTGAGGGAATGACTTTCACTGTAGTCGCCCGCACGCGCAATGGACATCGGACAGTGCCGCAAGATGGCGTAGGAGAACAGACCGCACGGCCTCCACAACAAAACGGCGACCCGCAGGCCGCCGTTTGCAATAACGCTGTTACTTCAGCAATACGTGTTACCAGCCGTTCTGCGCCGCCGCCTTGCGATACGCCAGGCCGGCCAGCGCCACGTCTTCCAGGCCGATGCCGATGGCCTTGTAGATCACGATATCACCCTCTTTGCGCTGATAACCGATGCTGCCGTCGACGGCCTGGCCCAGCTCCCACACGTTGGCCCAGTCGAAGGTGCCCGGTGCGCATTGCACCAGGTCGCCGGCTTCGACCTGCGCCTGCGGCTTCCACTCGACCACCAGCGCAGCGGCGCGCTTGATGGCGACGTCGTCCAGTTCGCGTACGGTGGCCTTGCTGGCGCCGACGGCGGCGACGAAAGCGCCCGGCTTGATCAGGTCGCCCGAGAACAGCGGCGTGGTCGCGCGCGTGACGGTCACCAGCACGTCGGCCTGGCGCGCGGCTTCGTCGATCTCCACCACGCGCGCCGGCACGCCGTAAGCTTTTGTCACTTCGTCAGCCAGCTCCTGCTGTCCGGACAAACCGGCGATCAGGATTTCCTTGAACTTGCGCACCTGCAGCAGCGCCGGAATGTGCGAACGCGCCTGCACGCCGGTGCCGATGATGGCCAGCGTGTCGACGTCCTTGCGCGCCAGCGCATCGCAAGCCACTGCGGTCGCGGCAGCGGTGCGCAGGCCGGTCATGGTGTCGCCCTCGATGGTCGCCAGCGGCGCGCCGGTCTCGGTCGAGAACAGCGTGATGACGAACTTGAACGCACCCTTGATGGTGGTGTAGACCTTGGCGCCGGCGATGCCCGCATCAGGGATCACCGCGCCCATCATCGACAGCATCACGCCGTTGGATGCGCTGGTGCGCACGCGCGCTTGCTGCGCGCCGCTGCCGGCTGCGGCGAAGGCTTCGCGCATGGCTTGCACGGCGTCGGCGGTGGTGACGAGTTCGCTGACTTGCTGGTTGGTGATGAGCTTCACGGTGGTCCTCTTCTAAACGTTGGTTGATGCAGAAACGAAATCTTGTAATTTGCAGTTGCTAGCGCAAGGGTTTAGCGCACTGCGTGCGCGGCGCGCAGGCAAGCCCAGATGCGATCCAGATCGGGACGGGCGTCGTCGATGCGGCGGTACACGCGGATGTCCATCTCGTCGCTCCACAGGCCGGTCGACAGCGCCTCGTTGTCGTTGGGCGCGATCGCCAGCGTCAGCTTGCCCTCGGCCACTTCGCGCGTCACCGCGCTGGCCGGCAGCCAGGCCACGCCATGGCCTTCCAGCACCATGCTTTTTAAGCCCTCGGCCAGGTCCGACTCAAAGCGGCGGAACACGTGCACCGGGCGCGGGCTGGCGCTGAGCTGCTTCTCGACGATGCGGCTCAGCGAGGAATAGGAAGAGTAACTCAGGAACGGCACCGGCTCGCTCGCCGTGCCCGGCAGCGTGTACTTCGGCACGCCCTTGCCGATGGCCTTGACATAAGGACGCAGCGGCTCCTTGCCGAGCGACAGCATGGCGTAGCGCTCGGCGTCGAGGTCGATGCCCTGCTGCGGATGGTGATAGCAGATCAGCAGGTCGCAATGACGCTCGACCAATGCCATCACGGCATCGTGCACATTGGTGGCCTGCACCGTGGTCGCCATGGCGCCGGTGCACTTCTCGATTTCGGACAGCAGCTTGGGATACAAAGTCAGCAGCAGCGTGTGCGGCATGGCGAACTTCACGGTCGCCTGCGCCCCGGCCAACTGGCCGCGCAGGATCAGGCGCGCCTGGGTCGACTGGTTGAGCATCTCGCGCGCGATCGGCACGAAGGACTCGCCCGCCGAGGTCAGCGCGCAAGGGTAGGTGGAACGGTCGAACAGCTCGGCGCCGAGCCAGGCCTCCAGCGAACGGATGCGGCGACCGAAGGCCGGCTGCGTGACATTGCGCAGCTTGGCCGAGCGGCTGAAGTTCAGCGTCTCGACCACCGACAGGAAGTCTTCCACCCATTTGATTTCCATTTGTTCGCGCTCTTTTTTGCTGGTTGTGCAGGTAATTGGAGGTGTCGTGCCGGCGGGGTGCGGGCCCTGCGGAGCCGCATACTTTCCGGCATGACACTATACAAATACGGCATGGGAATGTCCCATGCCGTTTCGGCATTGCCTTTGCGACAACACTTTAAACACCTGCACCAAGGCCTGAAACTGGCGCGCGCCACGGCAGCTCATGCACAATGGCGGCTCGCGCACCGCCGCCCCATCGTTCAGTATTCAGCACACCTCAGGAAACCGCATGCAAGACATCCGCCAGTTCATCGACGCCTCCAATGACCTCAGCGCCGCCGCCATGGCGATCCGGGCGCTGATCGTGTTCTGCTTCACGCTGATCTTCCTGCGCATCGCCGGGCGCCGCTCGTTCGGCCAGCGCAGCGCCTTCGACCTGTGCATCACGGTCTTGCTGGGCGCGATCCTGAGCCGCGCCATCGTCGGCGCCTCGCCGCTGCCGCCCACGCTCGCCGCCGGCGCCGTGCTGGTGCTGCTGCACCGCCTGATCGGCGTGCTGGTCACGCGCTGGGCCTGGCTCGACGACCTCATCAGCGGCACTGAACGCCTGCTCGTCAAGGACGGCCGCAAAGACCCGCACCAGATGCGCGCCGGCCTGATCAGCGATCGCGACATCGACGTCGCCCTGCGCAAGAAGGAAGACGGCGCCACGCTCGAGCACGTGGCGCGTGCGGTGCTGGAGCGGAATGGGGAGATCACGATTACGCTGCGTGATGCGAATGCACCGACGGAGCGGCTGCACTGATCCAGCCGGCACGTGATTTACAATCGCCTCTCGCGTCAGTGCATCAATACCTGACGACACCATCAACCAAGCACAGCCACAGAATCCACCGAATCCGATGACCAGCCCGACCATCCTGCAAGCCACCGACCTGAGCTTCGGCTACCCCGACCATGAGGTGTTCAAGAACCTCTCGCTGGCCCTCCCCGCCGGCGTCACCGTGATCCGCGGCGGCGACGGTCGCGGCAAGACCAGCCTGATCCGCGTGCTGGCCGGCGAGCTCAAGGCAAGCAACGGCCAACTGGCCATCAACGGCATCCGCCTGGATGAACAAGCCGCGCAATACCAGCAGCAGGTCTACTACGTCGACCCACGCACGGAAGCCTACGACCAACTGAGCGTGCCGGAATATTTTGCATCGGTGAAGGCGAGATTCCCCGGCTTCGACGAGGCCGCGCTGCCGGAATTATTGGAAGGCCTGTCGCTGACGCCGCATGCGGAGAAGAAGCTGTTCATGCTGTCGACCGGCAGCAAGCGCAAGGTGTATCTGGCGGGGGCATTTGCCGCAGGCGCGGCGGTGAATTTGCTGGATGATCCGTTCGCCAGCCTGGACAAGAGCTCGATCAATTTTGTGAGCGAGGTGCTGGCGGGTTTTGCGGAGGAGGGTGAGCAGAGTTCGCAGGTTTGGGTTGCCAGTTTTTATGAGACGCCGGAGGAGATTGGGGCGCGCGAGGTCGTCGACCTGGGCGACTGAGTTTTGTTCTGGCTACGCGGCTTATTTTCCCGAGCTGATGTGATCTTCAAGCGATGCAAACAGATCCGGGTTCAGCAGATCCTTCAACGGAATCCCCAACGCGACCGCCAACAACTCCATGTTGTCGATGGAGATATTGCGTACCGCACGTTCCACTTCACTGACGTAGGTGCGGCTGAGCTCTGCCCGCAGAGCGAGGTCTTCCTGGGATACGTCCTTCAAACGTCGGGCGCGGCGCAAATTCTGTCCGAATATTTCTCGTGCGGAGATAGATGCTTTTGGCTTTTTCATGCCGTAAGCATCCGAGGATTGAAACTTACAGTCCACTAACTATAGATGACTCAATGTAAACTATGAGTGACATAAAGAGCAATTAAAGATATATTTTGCTCATTAAACGTCTCGCAGATGAGTCCGTCACTATGGTTAAACAGATGAGCTTCTTCGCCATCGCCTGGAAGCAGATGGCAGAGCTCGATGATTTTCTAGCCGAGCAAGCCGCTGAAGCGGCACAGCGCATCACCGACCGATTTGTGCTGAAGCAAAAGCCGGATGCGTTTGCAGCCGCAACAGACTTCCGATTGGAAGTCATCGTGCGCAAGGATTCGATCCGGGGCGAGGACAACGCAACCCATGCCTGCGCTTTGCTTGAGCTGAGCTTGCCCGCCGTCTCCACGGCAGCATCGCGAGAGACCTATATGGAGACGGTCAGATTATTGCGTGAAGCCACCAAGGAAGCGATGGCGCTGCCGCCCATACTGACGAGGACGGTAGTCCGCTTCCGATGGTCAAGAAAGTATCGTTAGCCGGGAATATTCGGCTCAACAAGATTGGCCAGCTGCAGAAGCGACTCCTGCCAACCGAGATAACACATCTCCACCGGAATCAGTTCCGGAATCCCCGCCTGCGTAATGCGCACTTCCGTGCCAACTAAAACCGGCTTCAACTTCACCGTCACCTGCATTTCGCCAGGTAGATTCGGATCGTCAAACTTGTCGGTGTAGCGAACCAGCTCGCCCGGCACCAGCTCCTTGTATTCACCACCGAAAGAGTGGCCATTGCCGCTGGTGAAATTCGAAAACGACATGCGGAAGGTACCGCCGACTTTGGCTTCCAGATGCTCCACGGTGCAGGTGAAGCCGTAGGGCGGGAGCCATTTGGCGAGGGCGTCTGCGTCGGTGAAGGCGCGGTAGATTTTGTCGGGGGTGGTGCGGAGGATGCGGTGGAGTTCTACGGTTCCTGTTGCCATGGTGAGTCCCCGCTTAAATCTTTCTGTTGTTGGAAAATCAAAATAATAAATTTTATGAACACCCGCTACGTCATCATAAATGATGTCTGTATTGGTTTCCGTTGCTCCCCTGGCTATTTTTAATAACTATCCGTAGTGCTGTTCTCTATGGCAGTTGGGACATAGCGCGAGTGCATTTTCAATAGTATCGTCCCCGCCTGCGGCCAGAGGTAGTCGATGATGAACTTCGAGGAAGGGTGTTCCATCACTTTTTCGATTGAACGGTGCTCCTCGATTGCATTCTTCACATACGCCTTTAGATCGAAATAGGACCTCGCTTATGACATCGGGATTACGCTGATATGCGGTGGAGAACACTCGTATAGCTGATGGTTTCGTCGGTGCTTCGGCTAATCTAAGAAGTCTTTGTTCGCGAGGTGATTGAGATGAGACACGAACCGCGTTCGCAAGCTTTGAATTTGCGTAGTGGGCGTCAATGGCAATCGTCTCCGGTTGTCGATCTTCTAGGCGCAGAATGAACGCCTTAGAACCGTCTACTTGTCGAACTATATTCTCGTACTTAAATATGCCGCGGAAGACAAAACGACCTGAATTTGAAGGTCGTGAGAAGGTCAATATCGGCAGGTCCTGAACTTCGAGAATCGCTTTATTTTCTTTAAAATATTCTCCAAAGTTGGCTTTCTCACTGTTCTTTTCTCTTTTGCTTTTCAAGTAGTACTTTAGCAAAGTGCCTTCTTCAATCCATTCATTGGGATATTGACCATCTTGGAGCGTCGCTTTGATGATTGCCGCTATCGCATTCTTGTTTGCCTCTAGGACAAACATACCTCCGGCTTGAGTATTGTAATGCCGGGCTAAAATTAGAATGTCGTGTACGTCATACTCGCGGCCAATTTCAAAGTCTGTAATACGAGAGCAATCGTTGGCCCATCGTCCAAAACGGATTTCGAAATCTCCAACGATGTCTTCAAACGTTGTGAGACCAAAGCGCTTCATCTCTTTGTATATAGGTGCTTCATTACCTAGGTTAAAACGTTTTAAATATACCAAGAGATCACCAACTCGTTTGAACCGGGAGATCCAGCCGCCTGAATAACTAACTTTGCGTTTCATCTCGTCGGACAGTTCACTATCCAACGCTGGGTGTATCACGGTTTGGAAAAGAAACTCTTCTGCTAACTCAATTGGTGTAGTTCCCATTGAATACTTTGATTGTGATTTTAGTTAACTTTCCCCGGGCATTTACATTTCTAGGGAGAGCAAAATAGTTCTTTTGAGGATATCACGCCCGCTGAACCGTGTTGATGGTGTGGCTGCAATGTGCCTGAGAAGGATCGACTATATGAGGGTGTCGTGTTGATTTTGCTCACGGAACTGACCCTATCCAATTGATCCACCTTCCAGCCTCTGGAGAACCTGTGACCCGCTCGTACGACCCTTCATACCGCAACGCTTGCAGCTCCAAGTACGGCTGTTTTACGTACGACGTGGCTCGGCGGCTTCCATCTTTAACCAGGCGGAGAGTTTGAGTGTGTACTTGTCCAGAGAACTCCGTGGACGCCTGTCTGGGCAAGCTAGCTCAATGGTGTTCGCACGAATGTATCGTCTGATGGTGTTGCGGGGATGTCTAAACGCCTGGCGATCTCTCGCAGTGAGACCTGGTCACGAAGGTGCCAGCGTCAAATAATACCTAGCAATGCCACGTCGATCACTCCGAGCTCCTGCTTATAGTCATCGGCAGAATTGTGTTTTAAACATGGGGTAATTCCCGGTGCAATTTATGCCGTTAATGGGTCAATTCTCGGCGCAAATCGACACTTTTTGAATATGGCCGAATGAGTGTCATCACGCCTTAAATATAAATGCCGACCGCCTTGAGACTAGGTCCATTCGCTGCTTAAACTTTCCGCCTGTTGCAATACAATTTGAATCGCCTCTTCTTGTTGGTCAGGGGGGTATTTATACTTTCGTAAAATTCTCTTCACCATCAGTCGCAGTTTTGCTCGGACGCTTTCTCTCTGTGACCAATCGACACTGATATTTTGTCGAAGATTCTCAGTCAGTTCATGGGCAATCAACTTCAACGTTTCATCGCCGAGTTCTCGAACGGCAGACTCATTGTTCGCAAGAGCATCATAGAAACGAATTTCATCATCAGTCAATCCAAGGCTTTCGCCGCGATTGGCTGCATCCTTGAACTTCTTCGCTAACTGAATGAGTTCTTCGATGACCTGGGCGGTCTCAATGGAGCGATTCTGATAACGTTTTATGACGTCAGTAAGCAGCTCCGAGAACTTCTTGTTTTGGATTACGTTGCCGCCAAATTTACTTTTTATTTCCCCTTCAAGCAGACGTTCAAGCAGCTCTACTGCGAGGTTCCGCTCGGGCAAATTGCGCACCTCAGCCAAAAACGCATCATCAAGCAGACCAATATTCGGCTTGTCCAATCCAACCGCCTCAAAAACATCTACAACTTGATCAGATACGACCGCAGATCCGATGATTTGGCGAATCGCCAGTTCGCGTTCTTCATTCGTTTTTTTCTTAGCGCTAATTTCGCGCTTTGTAAGTAACACTTTGATTGCCTGAAAGAACGCCACTTCGTCACGCACGGCTTTGGCTTCGTCGAGAGTACAACATAGGGAAAATGCTTTGCTCATTGCCAAAGCATGGTCCGCCCACCGCCTTTTACCGTCCTTTTCAAGAAGCACGCGGTTAGCAGCACCAGCCAGTAGTTTGTGACTGCCACTCAAAAAATCGCGGTAGCTAAAACCGTGCAGCATAGCTCGTAGTACCCCCAACTTTTCTTCCAGCAAGCTATAGGCTTCGTGCGCGTCTACGACCGGGCGACCACGGCCATTGCTGGCGGAATATTCTTTCAACGCCTGCTTAAGTTCATTGGCAATGCCGATGTAATCAACAACCAAACCGCCTTGCTTATCTTTAAACACCCGGTTTACCCGTGCAATAGCTTGCATAAGGCTGTGGCCCTTCATGGGCTTGTCCACATACAACGTGTGCACACACGGCGCGTCAAATCCTGTCAGCCACATGTCGCGCACAATTACCATGCGTAGCGGGTCTGCGGAATCTTTAAAACGCTTTTCCAGCTCTTTCTTGATCTGCTTGGAATAGATATGTGGCCGCAGTAAAGGCTTATCGCTGGCGGAACCCGTCATAACAATCTTGATCGTACCTTGGGCCGGATCGTCATCATGCCATTCGGGACGCAATTTAATTATTTCGTCATATAAATGGACACAGATTTCACGGCTCATTGCCACCACCATTGCTTTACCACTCTGCGCTTTGGCGCGTTCTTCAAAATGCCTTACTAGATCAGTAGCAACTCTAGCAATACGAGGCTCAGCCCCAACCACTTTCTCCAATGCCGCCCATCTATTTTTCAGTTTGGATTGCTCGTTGGCGTCTTCGCCTTCTGATAGCTCGTCGACTTCTGCGTCAAGGTCGTCAATTTTTGCAGCCTCTAAACCCAGCTTTGCAAGGCGCGACTCGTAGAAAATTGCGACGGTCGCTCCATCATCTTTAGCTTGTTGCATGTCATAAACATGAACGTAATTGCCAAACACTGCACGAGTGTCGCGATCTTCGTTGGAAACAGGCGTGCCAGTGAATGCTACGAAAGTCGCATTAGGTAACGCATCACGCAGATGCTGTGCGTAACCAACTTGATAGCCCTTAGCATTCTCTTTGAATTTGGCCTCAAAGCCGTATTGCGTGCGGTGGGCTTCGTCAGCAATCACAACAATATTGCTGCGATCCGATAGCACTGGGAAGCTATCTTCATCTTCACCTGGCATAAACTTCTGGATAGTGGCGAACACGATACCCCCTGATGGCCTATTGCCGAGCTTCGCGCGTAGATCGCCACGAGTTTCCGCCTGCACCGGTTGCTCACGTAACAGATCTTGCGCTAAGGAGAACACGCCAAATAATTGTCCATCCAAATCATTGCGGTCAGTAATGACCACAATTGTTGGATTTTGCATCGCAGATTCGCGCATCACTCGTGCAGCAAAGCAAGTCATTGTGATGCTCTTACCGCTTCCCTGTGTATGCCAGACGACACCACCCCTATGGCTACCGCCAGGTCGTGATGCAACTACTACGTGTTCAATGGCCGCACGGACCGCGTGAAACTGGTGATAGCCGGCGACCTTCTTGGTCAGACCACCGTCATCTTCGAATAACACGAAAAAACGAAGGTAATCCAGAAGATAAGCCGGAGCGAGCAGACCACGAATTAAAGTTTCTAGCTCGTTAAACTGTCCTAATGGGTCAACTGTGTGACCATCAATAGTGCGCCACTGCATGAAGCGTTCCTGGTTACTCGATAGAGAGCCAAAGCGAGCTTCACTACCGTCGGAGATGACCAACACTTCGTTGTAATAGAAAACATCTGGTATCTGCTCTTTGTACGTTTGTATCTGATCGAATGCTTTCCAGATGTAAGCATTCTTGTCCGCTGGATTCTTCAGCTCCAACAGTACCAATGGCAAGCCGTTCACAAATAGAATGATGTCGGGGCGGCGGGTATGCTTTGGGCCTTTAAGAGTGTATTGATTAACAGCCAGCCATTCATTGGCGTCCACATCGGAAAAATCAACTAAACGTACAAAGTCGCCCCGTGTTTCTCCCTCTATCTGGTAATTCACAGGTACGCCGTTAACGACTAAGCTATGAAAATGGCGGTTTGCCGACAACATTGCGGGTACACCTAAGTCCGTTACCTGTTTCAACGCATCCTCGCGAGCGATCGTCGGAATCGTGGGATTGAGTCGATCTATCGCATTACGAACACGGCCAATCAAAAACGGTTGTACGTAGTTGTCGCGTTCCGACGCATCACCATCGGGTGAAATCGTGTAACCATTCAAGTATCGATAACCAACTTCTTGCAGCCATCCCAATGCCTCATTTTCTAATTGGTCTTCGGTCATCATTGACTCGCCTCTTGGAGCTTCACTAAAAGTGCTTCAATTGATTCATTGTGCGTTTCGGCGGGAAACCAAATTGGATAGATATGGCATTCAGCTAGCTCTGCTTGTCGTCGAATCCGAATTTGTTCGGTCTCTGGCTCCTCCAGAAACGCGTAGTGTCGCGGCAAATTGTCGTGTCCGACTTCTGCGACCCTTGCTTTAATAGCTGCCAACGTTCGATCAACGGTCAAGCTGCAACCTAAAAACAGTAGGTTGCGAGAATCACAAATGGCGTGAATTGTAGAGGCCAACGTTACGCCGTCAATGTAATGCTGGTCGTATTCCATTTGGGTCAGAATTCGGCCGCGTCCCGACGTAGCTTTGCCATGTAACATCAGTAAGATTCGACACTCCGCCAACATCTGTCGGCGTATTTGATGAGAATCAGCACCGGTCAATTTTTCTGTAAATGGCCTCCCTGCGTTTTGATATATACGATCCAACGTGTTGTCAAAGTTAGTCGTTACTACACTATCCGGAAACACATAGGGAAGCATCTCAATAGGGCCATGCAGATCTCTGGTACAGCCGAACGTATTGTCCACGGCCTCATTGAATGCCACGCCCTGCGCATTCGCAATCTGTTGAGCTGCTTGCTCATACTCTCCTTGTTCCAGCAGCGCCTCAAAGTCAACTTCAGAAATCGCCGTTTGCTTGCGTTGTTTTTGCAAAAACCGTGTCCAACTCGGATAGCCACTTGGCATCGAAAGTCCAGCACCAACAAATGGTATGACGTTATGGGCTCGATGCGCTTCCGATAGGCGTCGAAAGCGATCTTCCAATTCGAACCGACGCAAGATATCGTCTGCCAGCTCAATTTGCCGCTCTTTATATTCAGCTAGCCAGTCATCAAACATTTCGTCGAGCAGTAAATTCTTACCATTTTCGTCTTGCACTCCAATCAGATCGATGAGCTCAGCCGCTGTCCAAGATCGGCTACGAATTACGACCTGTCCGTTGCTGACGGCAAGATTTTCTTCGCTGGATAAATCTTCCTTGAACCTCGCTTCAAGCCACTTCATGTTGCCTCGCCACGATTAAGCGTATATTCAATTTCACTGATGCGGATTTGTCCCGAGATCAACCGCGGTAACAGAGAGTCACGCAACGTAGCAAGGCTCTTAATCCTTTCGTTATTTGAGGAAATTTTGGTCCGAAATATGGTGACTAACCCATCAAACGCTTGAAGGATAGGTTTTGATGGCATCACTACATTTAGTCTATACACATTATTTCTATTCAACCCCGGCACTGCGCCGTCCGTGTTCATGTTTTCGAGCCCAAGCGTCTTTAGCAAATAGAAACAGTAAGTAAGTGGTCTTGTTGTCCTGACATAGAACACCGTATCAATTGGGAAAAATGGTCGGTCCTCCCAATACAGGCTACCTACAGTACCCTTGCGACCGACGATGATAGATGGACCTGCCACCAATGACTCGTTATGGAACCCCGTTATACCGCCAGAGCCATAGACTGGAATAGATCCTTCAATCCGATCAGTCGATTTCAACGCTTTGCCATAAGCAAGTTCCAGTAAATCATCAATCGTACCGACCCCCCATCCAGCGGGAATTGAGCCCAAGCCTGATTCATCAAAACTTCTAGGAAACAACGTCGCCGTCATCTCGTCCATGCCTTCTGGAATTTGGCCTCGGCCCTTAGCTCTAACTGGATCGAAATCGACAAACCATGATTTGAAAGTAGCTTCGGCGAGTGCTTCAAGCGTGGCATTGGTGTCACGCAAGAGAGTAATACGGTCGTCAAGTATGCTCAGTGTCGCTGCAATGCGGCGCTGAAGCTCAAGCGGTGGCAAGGACAATTGAATTCCGCGCAAAGACTTCAATGGTGTTGCTATGCCAGGCGTTCCAACCTGAGAGGCATTCATCAACAAAGCTGCACGACCAATTGGACTCTTGAAGTAATACATCAAATACAGAGGATCTACCTTCGTGCGATCGGGAGACAACTTCATCAAACTCGTTGACAGCATGTATCGATATCCGTCATCTGGTGTGATACCGACTTCCCCGATGTTGCCGCGATGGGGAAAAACAAGATCGCCAGGTTCAACACAACAACTCGCTAACGAATCTGCAGTTTCCTCCGAGACAAATACGTAGTCGCCTTCGGGCTCTCTACAGCCATTCAAGTTGTTGCCACGGATCACTCGGACCCCAGACGAAACATATAAATCAGCCTTCATGCGCGACCCAAATGGCCCTACGGCCATGGAGCCTTTCCAATCACCTGCAAGTTGGGCTATTGATGTCAGCGGCCAATCAGAACTCATAGCCCAGACCTTCGAGTTTCTTTCGAATTAACGTGTCCAGCTCTGCGCCCTTTTTCATCTGCTCACCAAGTGTCGCCGTAAGTTTCTGCATTTTGTCGGCAAAGGCTTCGTCGTCGTCGTCTACTTTTTTTGTACCAACATAGCGTCCGGGAGTAAGTACGTAGCCATGTTCTGCAATTTCAGCAAGCGGGACGCTGCGGCAGAAACCTGGGACATTGACGTAGGGGCTCGTGCTTTCACCGCGCCAAGCGGCAACCGTCCCAGCGATCTGATCATTAATGATCTCATCAGTGAATTCACACTGAACCCGGCTAACCATGCTGCCGAGCTTACTTGCATCAATGAAAAGGACTTCACTTTTACGAACTGTCTTTTGCTTGGCGAGAAACCACAGGCAGGCGGGGATTTGCGTGTTGAAAAACAGTTGACCTGGCAAGGCAATCATTATTTCAACCACATCTGCTTCTAACATCGCCCGGCGAATGTCACCTTCGCTATTTTGACTTGAACTCATACTCCCATTTGCAAGCACAATGCCGGCTCGGCCCGATGGTTTCAGGTGATATAGCATGTGCTGCAACCAGGCATAGTTGGCATTACCCTGTGGCGGAGTTCCGTAAGCCCAGCGTGAATCGCCTTCTAAACTGGCGTGCCACCAATCACTAATATTAAATGGGGGATTTGCCAAAATGAAATCCGCACGCAAGTCTGGATGTTGATTGCGAGTGAAGGTGTCAGCAGGTTCTCGGCCAAAGTTGAAGTCGATACCTCGAATAGCAAGATTCATCGCTGCCAGGCGCCACGTTGTTGGATTAGCCTCTTGTCCGTAAATACTGACATCGCCTAACTTACCGCCATGAGCTTCAATAAAACGCTCTGATTGTACGAACATCCCACCCGAACCACAGCACGGGTCATAGACCTTGCCATGATGTGGTGCAAGTACAGCAACCAGTGTTTTCACGATGCTCGCAGGTGTGTAGAACTGACCGCCTCGCTTGCCCTCAGCGCTGGCAAACATCCCAAGAAAATATTCATAAACCTGTCCGAGTACATCGCGGGCAGCGCTTGCATCGACGCCGAAACCGATCTGAGACACGAGATCGACCAATTCGCCGAGCTTGCCATCAGGCAACTGAGCGCGGGCATACCGTTTGTCCAGTATGCCCTTCAGTTTGGGATTTTCAATTTCGATCAGTGACAAAGCATCGTCAATGCGTTTGCCAATATCTGGCTGCTTAGCATTAGCCCGTACACTTTCCCATCGGGCTGCTTCCGGTACCCAGAACACGTTGACTTCGCGATAATAATCACGGTCTTCCAATTCTTCGATCAACAGTACCGCATCGGTTGTGTGCAGGAAGTATTCGTCGTTCTGGTCAGAAAAGCGTCGATTTAACTCTTCACGGCGGGCCTGAAAAGTGTCAGAAATATATTTGACAAAAATTAAACCGAGTACCAAGTGCTTGTATTCGGCGGCATCTATGTTTGCCCGTAGCTTATCGGCAGTTGCCCAGAGAGTTTTTTTTATGTCTTCAATCATTTTCTTGATTCGTTGTATACAGCCGGAGATTGCTGGAAGTACCGCTCTGCATTATGGCGTAGAGCTGAACTTTGTTGGATCGAAGGTTCTCCAATCTTGCTTTTTTACATTAATTAATATCATCAAATCGTAGAGCCTGCTAGAAATTTCCCCGCAGATCCCTAGCCAATTACAAAGCCATCCGTTAGCAATCGCAAATGTTTATCAAATACAATTAAAAAAACGTTGTCGTACTAGGTGCTTCTTTTCAATACAAGAGCCAAAACCTACTGGATAGAATGGTTTAGATATATTGCACTCATGCAATATATAAACGTTCTTAATGGAGGATCTGTGAAAGAAGGCGTGTCTTGAATGAAAGGGTGTTTAGACGCGTTATTTACACCCACGCTAAGCGAAATGTTTGTTGATTTGCATCGTGAACTGGGCCAGTTCAGACACCAACGTAGCACTACTAGATATTATTCGGCGCTGACACCTTCGTGACGAGGTCCCATTGCGAGAATCGCCAGGTGTTTAGGCATCTTAAGCAACACCGCCAGGCGATATTATTCGCGCGGAAATCACCAAGCCAGCCTAAGCAGACAGACACCCTGGAAGTTATCTGGGCAAGTACACACTCAAACTCTCGGCGTGGTTAAAGACTGAGGTGGCCAAATCACGCGAGCAACGTCGCACGTTAAAACAGCTCCATTGGAGCTATGAGCACTGAGTACGAGGGGGTCGTACGATCGTGTCGCAGCCTTCGCCAGGCGCTGGAAGGTGGATCAATTGGAGAGAATCAATTCTACGAGTGAACACGTGAAAAAGCCTCAGGTCAATCGAGGCTTTTTTTTGCGCAATTACTTTGTATTTCAGCTATTGAGACTAAATACCGAAAATGTGGGGACTGTCATCAATGTGGAAATTTAATTGTCACATGAATGAGACAATTTCCCCCTTCTCTGACACCCCTACAACACAAAAATCAAACATCAATATTCCCAGCCTGCAGCGCATTCAACTCAATAAACGCGCGACGCGGTTCCACGTCATCCCCCATCAGCGTCATGAAAATCTGATCCGCGGCGATCGCGTCTTCGATTTGCACTTTGAGCAGGCGGCGGACGGTTGGGTCCATGGTGGTTTCCCACAGCTGTTCCGGATTCATTTCACCCAGACCTTTGTAGCGCTGCTTGCTGACGCCGCGTTCGGCTTCTTCGCGCAGCCATGCCATGGCCTGGTGGAAGTCGCTGATGGCGCTTTCCTTGATCTTGTCGCCGGTGCCGCGGCGGATCAGTGCGCCGCGTCCGATGAGACCGCGGAAGGTTGCCGCTGCGTTGGCCAGCACCTGGTAGTCAGGGCCGTTGACGAAGTCGGTGTCGATGGCGGTGACCTTGATGTTGCCGTGGTACATGCGCTGGATGCGCAGGATGTGCTTGTCGGTCAGCTCGTCGGAGCGGACGATGACGTCGATGCCCGGTTCGTTGATGGCGGCCTTCAGTCTGGCGGCGGATTGCTCGGCTTCTGCTGCGGTGTTGAGTTGCAGCGTGACGCCGGTCATGATGGCTGACAGCGCGGTGGCGTCGATCATGCGCGTCAGGCGCATGATGATGGCGTTGGCGGTGTTGTACTGACGGACCAGTTCGGTCAGCGGGGCGCCGCTGATCGGGGCTGCGCCTTCGCTTGGGACGAGCTCTGCGTCGTTCAGGGCGATCTGCATCATGTAATGCGCTTCTTCGACGTCATCCTTGAGGTAGCGCTCGTCCTTGCCGGCCTTGACCTTGTAGAGCGGCGGCTGGGCGATGTAGATGTGGCCGCGTTCGACCAGTTGCGGCATCTGGCGATAGAACAGCGTGAGCAGCAGCGTGCGGATGTGGGCGCCGTCGACGTCGGCATCGGTCATGATGATGATGCGGTGGTAGCGCAGCTTGTCGGCGTTGAATTCGTCCGGGCCGATGCTGGTGCCGAGGGTGGCGATCAGCGTCGTGATCTGCTCGGAGGAAAGCATCTTTTCGAAGCGGGCTTTTTCGACGTTCAGGACCTTGCCGCGCAGCGGCAGGATGGCCTGGAATTTACGGTCGCGGCCTTGCTTGGCCGAGCCGCCCGCGGAGTCACCCTCGACGATGTAGAGTTCGCACAGCGCCGGATCCTTTTCCTGGCAGTCGGCCAGTTTGGCGGAGAGGCCGAGGCCGTCCATGACGCCCTTGCGGCGCGTCAGTTCGCGCGCCTTGCGGGCTGCTTCGCGCGCACGCGCTGCTTCGACGATCTTGCCGCAGATGATCTTGGCGTCGTTCGGGCGCTCTTGCAGGAAGTCGGTGAGGGTCTTGGCGACGATTTCTTCGACCGGGCCGCGCACTTCGCTTGAGACCAGCTTGTCCTTGGTCTGCGAGCTGAACTTCGGCTCGGGGACTTTGACGGACAGGACGCAGGTGAGGCCTTCGCGCATGTCGTCGCCGGAGACTTCGACCTTGGCCTTCTTGGCGAAGTCGTTTTCTTCGATGTACTTGTTGATGACGCGGGTCATCGCGGCGCGCAGGCCGGTCAGGTGGGTGCCGCCGTCGCGTTGCGGGATGTTGTTGGTGAAGCAGAGCACCTGTTCGTTGTAGGCGTCGTTCCATTGCATGGAGACGTCGACGCTGATGTTGGTGTTTTGGTCCGACATGCGCTCGCCGGTGGCCTGGAAGATGGTCGGGTTGAGGATGCTCTTGTTCTTGTTGATGTATTCGACGAAACCGCGGGTGCCGCCTTCGAAGGCGAAGTCTTCTTCCTTGCCGGTGCGCTGGTCGGTCAGGCGGATGTGCACGCCGTTGTTGAGGAAGGACAGTTCGCGGATGCGCTTGGCCAGGATTTCGTAGTGGAATTCAACGTGGGTGAAGATTTCTTCGTCGGCCCAGAAGTGGACTTCAGTGCCGCGCTTGTCGGTGTCGCCGAGCACCTTGATCGGCGAGACTTGCACGCCGTCGATGGTTTCGATCTGGCGGTCTTGCGGGATGCCGCGCACGAATTCCATGCCGTACATCTTGCCGTCGCGGCGGATGGTCAGACGCAGCAGTTTGGACAGGCCGTTGACGCAGGACACGCCGACGCCGTGCAGGCCGCCGGAGACCTTGTAGGAGTTCTGGTCGAACTTGCCGCCGGCGTGCAGCTCGGTCATGACGATCTCGGCGGCGGAGCGCTTGGGATCGTGCTTGTCGTCCATCTTGATGCCGGTCGGGATGCCGCGGCCGTTGTCGGTGATGGAGATCGAGTTGTCGGAGTGGATGGTGACGTGGATTTCGGTGCAATGACCGGCGAGCGATTCGTCGATGGAGTTATCCAGGACTTCGAACACGAGGTGGTGCAGGCCGGTGCCGTCAGAGGTGTCGCCGATGTACATGCCGGGGCGCTTGCGGACGGCTTCCAAACCTTCCAGAATCTGGATGGAGGAGGCTCCATATTGATTTTGTTGCGGTTGATCGGTGTTGTCTGCTGGCGCTTGGGACGATTGGGACATGGCTACCTTCTGAAAAAACTAACGGAACTGCCTGACTGACTGCTAAGGAAATACACGGGTATTGCTCTGAAACTGGTGGAATCCGGTGCGAGGAAGATGCAAAACTGACGCAATATCGACGCAATGCCGATGCAAAACCGAATTCCTGAAAGTGGCGAAGGGCCGTGTATGCACGGCCCCTCGTCTGCTTTCGGCTAACTGAAATCAAATGCGCATCGGCATGACGACGTATTTGAAATCGGCATTGTCGGGAATGGTGATCAATGCGGAGGAGTTGGCGTCGCCCAGGGCGATGTTGACGAAGTCGCCCTTGAGGTTGTTCAACACGTCGAGCAGGTAGGTGACGTTGAAACCGATGTCGACGCTGTCGCCGCCGTAGTCGATTTCGAGTTCTTCAACCGCTTCTTCCTGATCGGCGTTGGTGGAGCTGATCTTCAGGCTGCCGGGAGCAACCACCCAGCGCACGCCCTTGAACTTGTCGCTGGTCATGATCGCGGCGCGTTGCAGCGAGCGCAGCAGCTGTTCGCGGCCGATGGTGAAGTTGTTCTTGTAGCCCTTCGGCACCACGCGGGTGTAGTCGGGGAACTTGCCTTCGACCAGCTTGGAAATCAGCTCGATGTCGGCGAAGGTCAGCTTGACCTGGTTGTTGGCGATCTCGAGCTGGACCGGGTCGTCGTTTTCTTCCAGCAGGCGCTGCAGTTCGATGATGGTCTTGCGCGGGATGATGACTTCCTGGCGCGGGAACTCTTGCTCGGTGGCGACCTGGCAGAACGCCAGACGGTGACCGTCTGTTGCGACCGCGATCACGTTCTTGCCTTCGACGACCAGCAGCAGGCCGTTGAGGTAGTAACGGATGTCTTGCTGCGCCATCGAGAAGTGGACCATGTTGAACAGGTGCTTCAGGGTCTTTTGCGGCAGCGTGACCTGAGCGTTGTAGTGCTCGGCCTGGGCGACGGTCGGGAATTCTTCCGCGGCCAGCGTTTGCAGCGCGAAGCGCGACTTGCCGGACTGCACCGTGAGGCGCTTGTTGGCGAGGGTGACGGTGACTTCGCCCGAGTCGGGCAGGGCGCGCAGGATGTCGAGCAGCTTGCGCGCGGCGACGGTGGTGGCGGTGACATCGCTGCCGGAGCCGACTTCGGCGTGCGTGGTGATCTGCACTTCAATGTCGGTGGACAGGAAAGACACCTTTTCGCCGTCCTTGCGAATGAGGATATTGGCCAGAATCGGCAATGTGTGCCGACGCTCGACAATACCGCTCACTATTTGCAGTGGCCGGAGAAGCGTATCTCGTTGGGTTTTGACCAATTGCATAGTCTTTTTATCCTTGTTGATAATGGTTTAAAGGATGCTGAAAGCCGCTTTCAAATTCTGTCTGCAATCCGGCATGGTCAACCGTTTGCGCCCAGTTTTGCCGGAGTTTCTGCAAATGCGCTGCAATTTGAAAAGGGCTTCGTTGCGTTTGCGCCGACTTACCACTGACCGGCGCTTTTACTGCAGCGCGACGATGCCATCCTCGCTTACGGTTTTGCCTCTCTCCCGCAGTGCTTAAATGACAACAAAAACACCGCCAAGGCAAACCGGACCAACTCTCTCATTGTATCAAATCAACCCCAGTTACAGCAGTAAATTGGGGTTGCCGGATCAACCTTTCAGGGTCTGCTCGAGCACGTGCAGCTCGTGGTTGCATTCCGGGTTTTTGGTGCGATCGGCGGAGATCTTGCGGACCGCGTGCAGCACCGTGGTGTGGTCGCGGCCGCCGAACAGGTCGCCGATTTCCGGCAGGCTCTTTTGCGTCAGTTCCTTGGCCAGGTACATGGCGATCTGGCGCGGACGGGCGATATTGGCCGGACGCTTCTTGGAATACATGTCGGCGACTTTGATGTTGAAGAAGTCGGCGACGGTCTTTTGGATGTTTTCGACGGAGATCTGACGGTTTTGGACGGACAAGAGGTCTTTTAAGGCATCTTTGACGACATCGATGGTGATATCCTTGCCGTGGAAGCGGGAGTAGGCCAGGATCTTGCGCAGCGCGCCTTCGAGCTCGCGGACGTTGGAGCGCAGGTGCTTGGCGACGAAGAAGGCGACGTCGTCGGACAGGACCACGCCTTCGAGGGTGGCCTTCTTCATCAGGATGGCGACGCGCATCTCGAGCTCGGGCGGCTCGATGGCGACCGTCAGGCCGGAATCGAAGCGCGAGATCAGGCGGTCATCCATGCCGCTGATTTCCTTGGGATAGGTGTCGCTGGTGATGATGATCTGCTTTTTGGCGGCGATCAGGGCTTCAAAGGCGTAGAAAAACTCTTCCTGGGTGCGGCTCTTGCCGCCGAAGAACTGGATATCGTCGATCAGCAGCAGGTCGAGCGAGTGGTAATAGCGCTTGAAATCGTCGAAACCCTTGCGCTGGTAGGCCGTGACCACATCGCGCACGTATTGCTCGGCGTGGATGTAGCGGATCTTGGCGTTGGGGTTGTCGGCCAGCACCTGGTTGCCGATCGCGTGGATGACGTGGGTCTTGCCGAGGCCGACGCCGCCGTACAGGAACAGCGGGTTATAGGACACGCCGGGATTGTTGGCGACCTGGGTGGCGGCGGCGCGCGCGAGCTGGTTGGCCTTGCCGGTGACGAGGTTGTCGAAGGTCAGCACCGAGTTGATGCGCGACAGTTCCTGGCGCGGCGCCACATGCGGCGGCGGCGCCGGCTGCACGATGGATTCCTGGATGCCGGTCGGATAGCCGTCGAGGATGTTGCCGACGTGGTGAGGTTGACCGGGACCGGCGCCCTGGCCCTGACCCGAGCCCTGCGGTGCAGCGGCTGCGGCGGCGCGGCGTGCTTCACCGACGCGCGGGTCGAGCACGAACAAGACTTCGATCTGGGTTTCCCAGTATTCCGAGGCGATGGTGGTGATGCGGCTGGCGAACTGGGTCTTGACCCAGTCGAGCTTGAAACGGTTGGGCGCGGCGATGCGCAAGCGGCCATCTTCGTAATCAAGCGGGGCGAGGGGCTTGATCCATGCGCTGTATTGCTGCGGCGTCAACTCTTGCTCCAGCTTTGCGGAGCAAGCTTGCCAGAAATTTTCCATGAATCTTCTTATAAAAACGGGTGGGATGCGTATTGACCGGCTTGGGCTGAAGGAATCCTGGAGCGCCCGATATCAACACAATAAGTGCGCCATTTTACTCTGACCGGGAAAAGTTATCCACAGGCAGGGGCGGTTTTTGACAGAGTAAAAATGTATATCGATAGCTGGCAAAAGCTTCGCCGGAAATATCGAAGGAGTGCGACATAAAGAGGCAGGGGGTCCGGCGGCGAAAACTTGCCGCCCGGATAACTTAGCCGACCACGGCGCCGTCGACGAAGACTTTCAGTTCGCCCTGGGCGAACTGGGTCCAGGTCTCGTTGGTGGTGAGGGGCTGGGTGACGATGACCGCGACGCGGTCATTGGCAGTGGTGACCTCGGAGAAATCCACCGAGACGTCCTGATCGGACAAGTGTGCCGAGGCAAACGGGTGCTGGCGGATGATGTAATACAAATTGGTCGAGCAATGCGAAAACAGCGCCGAGCCGTCCGACAACAGCATGTTGAACGGGCCATGTCCGGCGATATTTGCGGTAAGTTCGCGCAACACCGGCGTTAATTCCGCCAACGTCGGCAATGTGTCGCCAAAGCGCGTGCGCAGTTCCTGCAGCAGGTAGCAAAACGCCATTTCGCTGTCGGTGGTGCCGACCGGGCGATAAGGGCCGTCGAGCGTGGGGGTGAAATTCTTCAGATCGCCGTTGTGGGCGAATACCCAATAACGCCCCCACAGCTCGCGCACGAAGGGATGGCAATTGGCCAGCGAGACGCGGCCTTGCGTGGCTTTGCGGATGTGGGCGATGACGTGCTGCGACTTGATCGGGCAGCTCTTGATCAGTTCGGCCACCGGCGAACTGACCGCCGACTGGTAGTCGACGAAGTGGCGCACGCCGGAACCTTCAAAAAACGCGATGCCCCAGCCGTCGCTGTGGTGATCCGTCAAACCGCCGCGGGTTGCAAAACCGGTGAAACTGAAAACGATGTCGGTGGGCGTGTTGCAATTCATCCCGAGTAACTGGCACATGATGTCGGCGAAGCGGTGAGGCTGGAGTAATAAAGAAGAGAGGAAAACCAGACCCTACGTTATCACGCGGGCATGGCGCGAGAAAGCCGTTGTCGGGTGAAATCGCTCAAAACCCGGTTGATTTCCACAAATGGCAGTCAAATAAGTGAACGCACATAAAAAAAGCCCCACGAATTGGGGCTCGTGGGGCTAATCCTTCCTGAAGAGGGAGGAGGAGACGCGGTACGTACTGCTAATCTTTAAATGAGCGTGACAAATATGCCTTACCAATAAGCTTGAGTCAGGCTTACTCCCTGGCGGCGATCAGTTGTCGCGCGCGGCCAGGTTGCGCAGCTCGGCTGCAAAATTCGGTTGGCTGCCGCTGTAGTCGTTGGCCATGCGGTTGAGCATGCGCACGCCGCTGAAACGGTGGGCGGCGACACGTTGCTCGAACGACTTGCGCGGCACGAAGAAGGCGACGACGGCGCGCATGATGCCGGCCAGCAAGGGCTTGAATACCATCAGCAGGGTCACGAGCGCACCCAGGCCCAGCAGCGGACGCGTCAGCGCGAGACTGGCTCCGATCAGCGATTGCGCGACCGGTACGGCGGCTTCAACTGGAAAGGCGATGGCGAGGACGGACATGATATTGATTTCCCTGATATGAAACTGCTTTTGAGCGTAATTGCTCTGTTGTTGCAATGCAGTATAGGTTTTTCAGCACGGGAGTGCCAATTTAGACTGGGGATATCAGATATAGGGATTGTGAATAAGGCACGGGATGCAGTATGCTCAAGGCTTGTGGAGGGGGCTCTCGAACAATCACCGGACTCCGTAGACAAAAAAATCCCCGCAAAGCCGAAGCTTGCGGGGAAATCCTTCCTAAAGAGGGAGGAGGAGACGCCGGACAGATTCCCATGTCGCGCGATCGCTGCGGGCTTGTTTGCCTGCATACGCGCCAGGACGCGGGCCTGAGAAGCTCAGGACTGAAACCGTTGTTGCCCTACAGAAGCGCTGAAATGCGTCGTTACCGGGTGGTTCCGCGCACTACATCGCCATACTGTAGTGTTGCTGCAAAAGCTTGTTGCCAGATTCTGTCGCCCGATGTTGCCGGCCTGTCGAATCTGAATAAGCTGCTGATTAGCCGCGCGACGCGATGAAGCGCAGTTCAGCTGCCAGGTTAGGCTGGCTGGATTCGAACTTGTTGGCCAGGCGGTTCAGTTGCGAAGCGCCTTCGACCTTGCTGTTGTAGTCAGCGGTCATCAGGGCGGCTTGCGATTCGTGGGCTTGGACGAAGCGGACGAAGATGCTGCGCAGTGCGGCGCCGAGCTTGCTGGAACCGGTTGCAGTGGTCTTCGACGAGTAATTGGCGGTCAATGTAGTCATGATGGACTCCTTGCGAAATGTGTTATGTTGCATTGCAGTGTAATGATGCCCGACTGCCTTTACCAATTTCGTTTTCAGATATCAGTTATACCGTTTGTGAATACTAATTTTTTTACCCGGGATTTTTCTCTTTCCCTTTCTCTGCCTTATGGGGCGCGGCTGACATGAGCTTCCTTACTCTCGACCTGAACCTGTTGCGCGTCTTTGACGCCGTGATGACGGAGCAAAACCTGACGCGCGCGGCCAATCTGCTGGCGATGACCCAGCCGGCCGTGTCCAACGCGCTGCGCCGCCTGCGTGACACACTCAACGATGAACTGGTGATCCGCACCGCTCACGGCGTCAAGCCGACGCCGCGCGCAGAAGAACTGTGGCCGACCGTGCGTCGCGCGCTGTCGGAACTGGAAGCGGTGATCACCCCCGAAACCTTCGACGTGACGCGCGCGCAGAATACCTTCCGCATGGCGATGGTCGATGCGACTGCGGCGCTGTGGCTGCCGTCGCTGGTGCGCACCATCATGCGCGACGCGCCGCGCCTGAAGATCCGCATGATGCCGCTGACTACACGCGATCCGCGCGCCATGCTGCTGCGCGGCGACGTCGATCTGGCGGTGGGATTTTTCCCGGGCGTGACGGCGCAACTGGCCGACGGCCAGGGCACGGTCAAGACCCAGATCAGCCATGAACGTCTTTACACCGGCCAGTACGTCTGCGTGATGCACAAGAACCATCCGCTGGCCGACAAGGAACTGACACTCGACACGTATTGCGCCGCCGACCACTTGCTGGTCAGTCTGTCAGGCAAACCCCACGCCGTGATCGATGATGTCCTCGCGGGAATGGGACGCGAACGTAAGATTTTGCTGACGGTGAACCAGTTCTTCACGGCCGGTCGCATCGTCGCCAGTTCGGAGCTGATCACGGTGCTGCCGCGCCATCTGATTGCCGCCACCGGCATGACGGAAGTCCTTGTGGTGAAAGAGCTCCCGTTCAAAACGCCGGAGGAGCATGTAGACATGTTGTGGCATGAACGGGATGCGCGAAATCCGGCCCATAAATGGCTGCGTGCGCATTTAGTTGCAACAACTCATGACGAATTCGGTCGTATCAACATGAAGCGCTGACGATACCCTGATTTTTTCTTGATTCCGTCGGCGTAAAACAATCACTTTGGGATGGTTTATGTCACGGACATCAAAAATAATCGGGTTCAGTCTCGCCGGCGTGATCGCATTGATCGCGTTGTTGATCATTCTGATCATCACTTTCGACTGGAATCGCGCGCGGCCCTGGATCAACCAGCGCGTCAGCGACGCCACCGGGCGCCACTTCGCCATCCAGGGCGACCTCATCGTCAAATGGCGCAAGCCTGATTCTCCGCAGACCAGCTGGGCCAGATGGATACCATGGCCGCATGTGAGCGCCAACGATATCGTGCTCGGCAATCCGGACTGGGCGCCGGCCAATTCCAACATGGCGACCGTCAGGCAACTCAACGTCACGCTCAATCCCTGGCCGCTGCTGCAGCACAAGATCGTGCTGCCCGATCTCGAAGCCCAGGATCCCTACCTGCAGTTGCTGCGCAAGAAAGACGCCGTCAACAACTGGACCTTCAAGTCCGACGACGGTCCGTCAACCTGGCAATTCCGTCCTGAAAAAATCGTGATCAGCAAAGGCGTGGTCGAGCTCGACGACGCCATTCAAAAAGCCAAGGCGCGTGCTGAAATCGACACGCTCGATCCCGCCAAGGAAAAAATCTACGGCCTTGGCTGGAACGTGAAGGGCACCTTCAACAAGGCCGACATCAATGGCGAAGGCAAGGCCGGCGGCGTGTTGTCGTTGCAGGATGAGAGCAAGCCGTATCCGCTCGAAGCTGACGTGCGCGTCGGCAAGACGCGCATCGCCGTCAAGGGCACGCTGACCAAACCGCAGGAACTGGCCGCGCTCGACCTGCAGCTGAACCTGTCCGGCGACAGCATGGCGCATCTGTTCCCGTTGACCGGTGTGCTGTTGCCGGAAACGCCACCGTTCTCCACCTCGGGCCATCTGATCGGCAAGCTCAATCCGGTCGGCGAAAAGAACGGCAGCACCTGGACCTATGAAAAATTCAAGGGTCAGGTCGGCTCCAGCGACATCGGTGGCACGCTCGAATATCAGTCGAAGGAACCACGTCCCTTGCTCAAGGGCGAAGTGGTGTCCAACCTGCTGCGCTTTGAAGACCTGGGCCCGCTGATCGGCGCTGACTCCAACGCCAGCAAGGAAAAACGCGGCGCCGAAGAACGCCAGCCGACCGATAAGGTGTTGCCGGTCAAGGAATTCCAGACCGAAGCCTGGGGCGCGATCGATGCCGACGTCAAGCTGACCGCGCATCGCGTAGTCAAGGAAAAGGATCTGCCGGTCAACAATATTCAGGCCGACCTGCATCTGAAGGACAAGGTCTTGTCGCTGACGCCGCTCAACTTCGGCATCGCCGGCGGCAACCTGACTTCCACCATGCATCTTGACGGTCGCACGCCGAAGATGAAGTCCGACGTCAAACTGTCGGCGCGCAAGATCAAGATTCAGCAGCTGTTCCCCAACCTCGATGCGGCCCAGACCAGCTTCGGTGAAATCAACGGCGACGCGGCGTTGACGGCCACCGGCAATTCGGTGGCGGCGATGCTGGGTTCATCCAACGGCGAACTGAAAACACTGATCAACCACGGCGCCATCAGCAAGCTGCTGCTGGAAGAGATGGGCCTCAACATCGGCAACGTGGTGGTGTCCAAGCTGTTCGGCGACAAGCAGGTCAAGCTCAATTGCATGGCCGGCGACTTCACCGTGACCAACGGCCTGGCGCAGGCACGCATGTTCACGCTGGATACCGAAGACGCGATCATCAACATCAGCGGCGACGTCAATATGGCGCAGGAAAAACTGAACCTGACCATCAATCCACGCAGCAAGGGCTTGCGCATTATCTCGCTGCGCTCGCCGCTGTACGTGACCGGCCCGTTCAAGGATCCGAATGTCGGCGTCGACAAGGGAGTGCTGGCGTTGAAGGCGGGCGGCGCAGTAGCGTTGGCAGTGCTGGCGCCGGTGGCGGCCATCCTTCCATTGATCAATATCAGCGGTGAACAACAAACCGATTGCGCTAATCTTTTGCAGGAAGTGCAGAAGCAACCGGTCGCACCACCACCCGGCAAAACCAGGCCAGAGGCGGCTAAGCGTTAGGTTGCCAGTTTGCAATAGAGATACTTATCAGAACGTCATCCTGTGGATAACTTTGTGAATAAGGTTTGTGCGGATTGGGGACAGATGGCGAGTTTTACACAGGCGCGATTTCTGTCCCCGAACTGTTCTTTTGTCATACAAGACTTGCCAAGCGGTTATGAATTTTGCAAGTCGATGATTTGATGAAGGTTTACCGAGTTATCCACAGAAAAAGGCCTGTGTTAACTACTACTACTATTTGTATATATAAACTTCTATATAAAAACCTAAAACCCTGAAAACCCGAGAACCTGAAACCCGGTTTCTTTCAAGCCGATTGAAAAACCAAAAATTTCAAAAAACCCGCTTCGCTCGGGATGCCCTCGATTTCATTTCAGGGAAGAGGCATCCGGTGCCTCGATGATCAGGTCCGATTCGGCGACCGCAACGCAGGGCAACAGGTAACCTTCGGCTTTTTCTTCCCTGGTCAAGCCGGGCCAGTCAATCTGGTAGCTGATCTCTCCCCTTTTCAATACACACAGGCAAGTACGGCATGTTCCATTTCGGCAAGAACTGGGCAAACGGATTTGTGCCCGCAAAGCGGCGTTGAGCAGAGAACTTCCCGCCCCAGCTTCAAATTCCAATCCTGAAGGCAGCAAAGAGACCTTGTAGGCATGTTTTGGTAGTGGTTCGTCCGTGGGCATTGGGAAAATTCGTATCGTGCTGGGGGTTGATTGAGGCCATCACCGTCGAAACGGCAAAATCGATGCGCTATCGGTTCATGGTTTTACGTTGATCACCCAAAATACCAAGAAAAACAGCGATTTTCAGACCATCTGTGGATAAGTCTCTGGATAACTTTTGTGCGGATTGGGGACAGCTCGAGAGTTCTTCACAACGCTGATTTCTATCCAACATCTGTTCTTTTCTCATACAAGACTTGCCAAGCGTTTATGAATTTCGCAAGTGGATGATTCAATTCAGGTTTACCGGGTTATCCACAGAAAAGTGCCTGTGTTAACTACTACTACTATTTATATATATAAACTATTAATTTAAAAACCAACTTCACGTCATTTCCGAAAAACTTTAAAAAATTCCTGACAGGAAACGTGACAAATTCAGTTCCAGACGTTCTGCAACAAGGCAAACACGGCACTGATGGCTGGTTCGTTCTTGCGTTTCTCCAGCGCAATGAAAGACAACTCGGTGGAGAGGTCAACCGCATCGGCGATCACCAGCCCGTGCGCATGCGCTTGGTTCAGCGCAATCGACTCGCGCGCCAGCGACAGACCGACGCCGGATTTCACCAGGTCCAGCATGGAGGATTCCTGATCGACCAGCGCGACGGTATTGGGCGTCAGCTTGTATTGCATGAAAACCCGGTTTAGCAGACGGTGATGTGCGGACTCCGGCGGCGTCCAGATCCAGGGAAGTTGCGCCAGCTCCTTCCAGCCCCTGCCGGCGACGCGGTTCTTCCAACCTGCGGGGGCGATGACGTTGTAGGTGAACGGCGTCAGGGTGAGGCTGTGGAAGCCCTTGCCGGGCGTTCCCAGGAAGAAGCCGACGTCGAGCTCGCCGGTTTTCAGCAATTGCAGCACCGAGCCGGACATATGGTGTTGAAGACGTGTGGACAATTGGGGATAACGTTCGACCAGCAGCTTGAGGAAGGCGCCCAGGCGGATGAATTCGGGATCGAGGATGGTGCCCAGCGACAAGGTGCCGCTCAGGGTGCCGGCGCTGGTGTGCAGGGCATCGGCGTGCTGGTGGAATTCCTGCAGGGTGTTGAGGACCCGTTCCGCTACTGGCAGCAACTTGCTGCCCTCGTTGGTCAGCCGCATGCCGGCGCTGGTGCGCACGAACAATTGCAGATTGAGCCGTTCTTGCAGCAACTTGATCTGCAGGCTGACGGCCGGTTGGGTGACATGGAGCCGGTCGGCGGCGCGGGTCAGGTTGCCTTCCTCGGCGACGGCGATAAAAGCGCGTAACTGCGTGAAATCCATGGCCAAATGCGGGGAAAAGAAAAATAGACGGTCGGCAGTCAATTGCGGACCGGATAGGTTTATCAGTTATTTTTATATTGCTGTTGATAATAACTGATTGGATTCCTTTGAATCCACGCGATATTCTCTCAAAACAAGATAAATACGCCATTTTCTACGATCTGACATCACTTCATACCAAAGGGACACTTATGACTGCCGCACCATCCACGATCCAGCATTACATCAACGGTCGCATTGCGCCGTCCGAAAGCGGACGCCAGCAGGACGTTTTCAACCCGGCTACCGGTGAAGTGTCGGGTCAGGTCGTATTGGCCTCGACGGCGGAAGTCAACGCCGCGGTCGCCTCCGCTAGCGCCGCTGCGCCGGGCTGGGCCGAGACCGCGCCGCTGAAGCGCGCCCGCGTGCTGTTTAAGTTCAAGGAGCTGATTGAGCAGCATCACGATGACCTGGCTGCGGCGATCACGCGTGAACACGGCAAGGTGTTTTCCGACGCCAAGGGTGAAGTCACGCGCGGGCTGGAAATTGTCGAGTTTGCCTGTGGCGTGCCGCAATTGCTGAAGACCCAGTTCACCGACAACATCGGCGGCGGCATCGACAACTGGAACCTGCGCCAGCCGCTGGGCGTCACCGCCGGCATCACGCCGTTCAACTTTCCGGTGATGGTGCCGCTGTGGATGGCGCCGATGGCGATCGCCACCGGCAACAGTTTCATCCTCAAGCCGTCCGAGCGCGACCCGACGCCGTCGCTGATGCTGGCCGACCTGTTCAAGCGCGCCGGTTTGCCGGACGGCGTGTTCAACGTGGTGCAGGGCGACAAGGTGGCGGTCGATGCGCTGCTGCAGCATCCGGACGTGCAGGCGATTTCCTTTGTTGGCTCGACGCCGATCGCCGAATACATCTACAGCGAAGCGACCAAGCGCGCCGGCACCTTCCCATTGCGTGCACAAGCGCTGGGCGGCGCCAAGAATCACCTGGTGGTGATGCCGGACGCCAATCTGGAACAGGCGGTCGATGCGCTGATCGGCGCGGCCTACGGTTCGGCCGGCGAGCGCTGCATGGCGATTTCGGTGGCGGTGGCGGTCGGCAGCGTGGCCGACAAGCTGGTGGAAGCGCTGATTCCGCGCGTGAAGGCATTGAAGATCAAGAACGGCATGGAAGCCGACGCTGAAATGGGCCCGCTGGTCACGGCGGCGCACAAGGCCAAGGTGGAAGGCTACATCGACGACGGCGTCAAGGCCGGCGCCAAGCTGCTGGTGGATGGTCGCGGCATCACCGTGCCTGGTCATGAAAACGGCTTCTACGTCGGCGGCACCTTGTTCGACAACGTCACGCCGGACATGAAGATCTACAAGGAGGAAATTTTCGGACCGGTGTTGTGCGTGGTGCGCGTGCCTGATTTCGCCGAAGCGGTGCGCCTGATCAATGCGCATGAATACGGCAACGGCGTCTCGCTGTTCACGGCCGACGGCAACACGGCGCACGAGTTTTCGCGCCGCATCCAGGTCGGCATGGTCGGCATCAACGTGCCGATTCCGGTGCCGATGGCCTGGCATTCCTTCGGCGGCTGGAAGCGTTCGCTGTTCGGCGATACGCATGCCTACGGCGAAGAGGGCATCAAGTTCTACACGCGATATAAGTCCATCATGCAGCGCTGGTCGGCTACTATCGGCAAGGGCGCGGAGTTCACGATGCCGGTGGCGAAGTAATTGCAGCATAAGTTTGCAGTAAGTTCGCCGCACCACAATCGATAAAAATAACGGAGACAGGTATATGGAGTCAGCAGGTAAATACGATTACATCATCGTCGGCGGCGGCACGGCTGGTTGCGTGCTGGCCAATCGCCTGAGCAGGGATCGCGACGTCAAGGTGTTGCTGATCGAGGCGGGCGCCAAGGATGATTACCTGTGGATCCATATTCCTGTCGGTTACCTGTATTGCATCAACAATCCGCGCACCGACTGGCTGTATCGCACGGAAGCCGACGTCGGCCTCAACGGCCGCAGCCTGATCTATCCGCGCGGCAAAGTGTTGGGCGGCTGTTCGTCGATCAACGGCATGATCTACATGCGCGGCCAGGAACGCGACTACAACGAGTGGGCGCAACTGAGCGGCGACGACAGTTGGCGCTGGGACCAGGTGCTGCCGCTGTTCAGGAAGAGCGAAGACCATTACAAGGGCGCCAATGAGTTCCACGGCGCCGGCGGCGAATGGCGCGTCGAGAAGCAGCGGCTGTCGTGGGAAATCCTCGACGCGTTTCGCGATGCGGCGGCGGAAACCGGCATTCCCAAGATCGACGACTTCAACCGCGGCGACAACGAAGGCAGTTCCTATTTCGACGTCAATCAGAAACGCGGCGTTCGCTGGAATGCGTCGAAAGCGTTTTTGAAGCCGGCCATGAAGACCGGCAACCTGCACATCATGACCGGCTCGCACGTCAAGCGGCTGCGCATCGAACAACGCGACACGGGTCCGGTTTGCGTCGGTGTTGAATTCACCGGCGGCGGCAGCGAGTGGTACGCCGAATCGACACATGAAACTATCCTCGCCGCCGGCGCGGTGGGTTCGCCGCATATCCTGCAATTGTCCGGCATCGGTTCGGCCGCGCTGTTGCAGCAGCACCAGATTCCGGTGGTGAAGGAGCTTGCCGGCGTCGGCGAAAACCTGCAGGACCATTTGCAGATCCGCATGGCGTTCAAGGTGAAAGGCGTGAAGACGCTCAACATGATGGCCGGCAACTGGTACGGCAAGATGATGATCGGCGTGCAATACGCCATGTTCCAGAGCGGCCCGATGTCGATGGCGCCGTCGCAGCTCGGCGTATTCGCCAAATCCGATGCGTCGCAGAGCAGCGCTAATCTCGAGTATCACGTACAACCCTTGTCGCTGGAAAAATTCGGCGATCCGCTGCATCCGTTCCCGGCATTCACGGCCAGCGTGTGCAACCTGCGTCCGACCTCGCGCGGGCATATACGGCTGGGTAGCAACGACGGCGCTTTAGCACCAAAAATCACGCTGAATTATCTGAGTACGGAAGCCGATCGCAAGGTCGCCGCCGACTCGCTCAAGCTGACGCGAAAAATTGTCTCGGCGCCGGCGTTGCGAAAGTACCAACCCGACGAATGCAAGCCCGGTGTGGAATACCAGTCTGAGGAAGAGTTATACAAGGCGGCCGGTGAAATCGGCACGACGATTTTCCATCCGGTCGGCACCTGCAAGATGGGTCGCGCCGATGACGCACAAGCCGTTGTGGACAGCCAGTTGCGCGTGCGCGGCGTGGCCGGACTGCGCGTGGTAGACGCTTCTGTGATGCCTACCATCACATCCGGTAATACCAACTCTCCCACCCTGATGATTGCCGAAAAGGCAGCAGAATTGATCCGCGCAGCACGTCGCGGAACGCCTTGAAAGTTGCGCCGAAAATAAAAATTTCGACCTTTCTCCAATACGGTACTTATACGTATTGTAGTAATGGTACGACTCGGCTACTATGCGCCAGATATTAAAAAAATAAGACTCTCGCACGAGAGCCTCACAGGCTCAGATTGCGGCGCCAGAAGCGTAGCGATTTACACAAGGCGGCCCTGCGGACACACGCAGGGTATTCATGGGAAGAATGAGAAGAGACACTATGACAGATGTCATTCTGGAGACAAAAAACCTGACGAAGGAATTCAAGGGTTTTACAGCGGTAAGCAAAGTCAACCTGCAAGTCGAGCGCGGCCACATCCATGCGCTGATCGGCCCGAACGGCGCCGGCAAGACGACGTGCTTCAACCTGCTGACCAAATTCCTGGTGCCGACCTCGGGCCAGATCCTTTTTAATGGTCGCGACATCACGATGGAAGCACCGGCGCAGATTGCGCGCCAGGGCATCATCCGTTCGTTCCAGATTTCGGCGGTGTTTCCACACCTGAGCGTGATGGAGAATGTGCGCATCGGTTTGCAGCGCACGCTCGGCACGTCCTTCCATTTCTGGAAGAGCAGCGACAGCCTGAAGCAACTCAATGACCGCGCCATGGCCTTGCTCGACGAAGTCGACCTGACCAGTTTCGCCGACACGCTGACGGTCGACTTGCCGTACGGCCGCAAGCGCGCGTTGGAAATCGCCACGACGCTGGCGATGGAACCCGAACTGATGCTGCTGGATGAACCGACCCAGGGCATGGGCCACGAAGACGTCGATCGCGTGACTGCGCTGATCAAGAAAGTCTCGGTCGGCCGGACCATCCTGATGGTGGAACACAACATGAACGTCATCGCCGGCATCTGCGACCGCATCAGCGTGCTGCAACGCGGCGCCGTGCTGGCCGAAGGCACGTATGACCAGGTATCGAAGAATCCGCAAGTGATGGAAGCCTACATGGGCACCACCGCCGGCGCGCTGGAAGGAGCACACTGATATGAGCACCGCGACATTGCAACAAGGCGGTACTGTATCCGCAACCGGCGGTACTCCGGCGCTTGAGATTTCCGATCTGCAATCCTGGTACGGCGAATCGCACATCCTGCACAACGTCAACCTGTCGGTGAACAAGGGTGAAGTGGTCACGCTGCTGGGCCGCAACGGCGCCGGCCGCACCACCACCTTGCGTTCCATCATGGGCCTGGTCGGTGCACGCAAGGGCTCGATCAAGATCAACGGCAATGAAACCATTGCGATGCCGACCTACAAGATCGCGCATCAAGGCGTCGGTTACTGTCCGGAAGAACGCGGCATCTTCTCGTCGCTGTCGGCGGAAGAGAACCTGATGCTGCCGCCGTTCGTGTCGAAGACCGACAAGGGCATGTCGATCGACGAGATCTACGACATGTTCCCGAACCTCAAGGAACGCCGCAACAGCCAGGGCACACGTTTGTCCGGCGGTGAACAGCAGATGCTGGCGGTGGCGCGCATCCTGCGCACGGGCGCACGCCTGTTGTTGCTCGACGAGATTTCCGAAGGCCTGGCGCCGGTGATCGTGCAGGCGCTCGCGCGCATGATCCTGATGCTCAAGGCCAAGGGTTACACGATTGTGATGGTGGAACAGAACTTCCGCTTTGCAGCGCCGTTGGCTGATCGTTTCTATGTGATGGAACACGGCCAGATCGTCGAGTCGTTCGCTTCTTCGGAACTCGAGTCGAAGACGCAGAAGCTCAATGAGCTGCTGGGCGTATAAGCGAACAAGCGCATAAGCCAGGTTTCGCTATTCAAGCGGTTCAAGCTGTCGCATCATTATTCTGAATTAATAAAGCAGTCATAAAAAGAATGCACCATGGTTTTCGGATCATGGTGCGACGAGCGGTCGCGTGATCATTCATGCGCGCGTTTGTAAAAATCAGTGTTGGGTATTTGTATTATTTACTACTGAGCGGGCATCACAACGTTACCAGCATCACTGGCGTTATAACAAAAGGAGATGGAAATGAAGTTAAAGGCAATGTCACTCGCCGTGTCGACTGCGGCAGCAGCGTTCGCATTCGCGGCACCGGCTTCGGCGCAGATTTCCGGAGACGTGATCAAGATCGGTTTCATCACCGACATCTCCGGCGTCTATTCGGACATCGACGGCCAGGGCGGTGCGGAAGCGATCAAGTTCGCGATCGCCGACATGGGCGGCTCGATCAACGGCAAGAAGATCGAACTGGTCGTCGCCGATCACCAAAACAAGGCTGACGTCGCCGCCAGCAAGTCGCGCGAATGGTTCGACCAACAGGGCGTTGACGTCCTGATCGGCGGCACCAATTCCGGCACCGCGCTGGCAATGGCCAAAGTCGCCAACGAAAAGAAAAAGGTCTTCATCGAAAACGGCGCCGGCTCGGCCCGCCTGACCAATGAAGAATGCTCGCCGTACACCGTCCACTACGCCTACGACACCGTCGCACTGGCCAAGGGCACCGGTTCGGCAGTCGTCAAGCAAGGCGGCAAGAGCTGGTTCTTCCTGACTGCCGACTACGCGTTCGGCCACTCGCTCGAAGCCGACACCAGCACCGTCGTCAAGGCATCCGGCGGCACGGTCGTGGGTTCGGTCAAGCATCCGCTGGGCGCATCCGACTTCTCGTCCTTCCTGCTGCAGGCACAGACTTCCAAGGCCCAGATCATCGGCCTGGCCAACGCCGGCGGCGACTTCATCAATTCGGTGAAGGCAGCCAACGAGTTCGGTATCACCAAGACCGCCAAGCTGGCCGGCCTGCTGGTGTTCATCAACGACGTGCATTCGCTCACGCCAAAGCTGACCCAGGGCATGTACCTGACCGACAGCTGGTACTGGGACACCAACGACGAGACCCGCAAGTTCGCCAAGCGCTACTTCGAAAAGCAAAAGAAGATGCCGTCGAGCCTGCAAGCCGCCGACTACTCTTCCGCGCTGCAGTACCTGCAAGCCGTGAAGGCCGCCGGTTCGGATGACGCCGACAAGGTCATGGCGCAACTGCGCAAGACCAAGTTCAACGACGTGTTCCAGAAGAACGGCTACCTGCGCGCCGACGGCCGCGTGGTCCACGACATGTATCTGTACCAGGTCAAGACACCGGCCGAGTCCAAGTATCCATGGGACTACTACAAGCTGGTCCAGACCATCCCTGCGGAACAAGCCTGGACTACCAAGGCTGAATCCAAGTGCTCGGCCTGGAAATAATCCGCCGGTAATCGACGGGCAATCAACGCACCAAAAGGATCTGTCATTTCTGATTTCTGTTGAAGAATCGGGGATGACAGATTTTTCTTGTTGTATTTGATCAGCCGGAAACGTGCGGTCCGCCGCACGACATCCGGTCAATCGGAATGAATGAGTTTCTATGGAATTATTCGGCATACCCCTGCAAGCCTTGTTGAGCCAGCTGCTGCTGGGCCTCGTGAACGGCTCGTTCTACGCGATGCTGTCGCTGGGACTGGCGGTCATCTTCGGCCTGCTCAACGTGATCAACTTTGCACACGGCACCCTCTACATGCTCGGCGCTTTTACGGCATGGATCGGGCTGACCTACTTCAATATCAATTACTGGGCGATGCTGATCCTGGCGCCGCTCATCGTCGGCGCGTTCGGCATCGTGATCGAAAAGACCATGCTGCGCTGGCTCTACAAGCTGGACCATCTGTACGGTCTGCTGCTGACCTTCGGCATCACGCTGATGGTGGAAGGCGTGTTCCGCTCGATCTACGGCGTCTCCGGCCAGCCTTATTCCGTGCCTGACGCGCTGCAGGGCGCGACCAACCTGGGCTTCATGGTGTTGCCGAACTACCGCGCGTGGGTTGTGCTGGCATCGGTGGTGGTGTGCTTCTCGACCTGGTTCGTGATCGAAAAGACCCGTCTGGGCGCTTACCTGCGCGCCGGTACCGAGAACCCGAAGCTGGTGGAAGCCTTCGGCATCAACGTGCCGCTGATGGTCACGCTGACCTACGGCTTCGGCGTGGCGCTGGCGGCATTCGCCGGCGTGCTGGCAGCGCCGGTGATCCAGGTGTCGCCGCTGATGGGTTCCAACCTGATCATCGTGGTGTTCGCGGTGGTGGTGATCGGCGGCATGGGTTCCATCCTCGGCTCCATCGTCACCGGCCTCGGCCTGGGTGTGGTCGAAGGCCTGACCCGCGTGTTTTATCCGGAACTGTCGGCAACCGTCGTCTTCATCATCATGGCCATCGTGCTGATGATTCGTCCGGCCGGTCTGTTCGGTAAAGAGAAATAAGGCGCACAAGATGAACAACCCATTGAACAAGAAACTCTTTTACGTTGTGCTGCTGATCCTGGCATTGCTGGCGCCGTTCGGCCTGTATCCGGTGTTCCTGATGAAGATGCTGTGCTTCGCGCTGTTCGCGTGCGCCTTCAATCTGCTGATCGGTTACACCGGCCTGCTGTCGTTCGGCCATGCGGCCTTCTTCGGCGGCGCCGGCTATGTGGCCGGCCAGGCGATCAAGGCCTGGGGTGTGCCGACGGAAATCGGCCTGATCCTGGGCACCCTGACGGGCGCGCTGATCGGCCTGGTCATGGGCCTGCTGGCGATTCGCCGCCAGGGCATCTACTTCACCATGATCACGCTGGCGCTGGCGCAGATGCTGTTCTTCGTTGCGCTGCAAGCACCGTTCACCGGCGGCGAAGACGGCCTGCAAGGCATCCCGCGCGGCAAGCTGCTCGGCTTCATCGATCTGTCCAGCGACATGACCCTGTACTACGTCGTGCTGGCGATCGCGATTGCCGGCTTCGCCCTGATCGTGCGCACCATCCACTCGCCGTTCGGCCAGGTGCTCAAGGCGATCAAGGAAAACGAACCGCGCGCGATCTCGCTGGGCTATGACGTCGACCGCTACAAACTGCTGGCGTTCGTGCTGTCGGCGGCGCTGACCGGCCTGGCCGGTTCGACCAAGGCGCTGGTGCTGGGCTTTGAAACCCTGACCGACGTGCACTGGAGCATGTCAGGCCTGGTGGTGCTGATGACGCTGGTCGGCGGCCTGGGCACGATCATCGGTCCTATCGTCGGCGCGGTGATCATCATCATGCTGGAGAACAAGCTGGGCGACATCGGCAACTGGCTGGCGTCCGTGACGCACATCGAGTGGTTCAATACGCTGGGTGATTCGGTGACGATCGTGACGGGCTTCATCTTCATCGTTTGCGTGCTGGCCTTCCGTCGCGGCATCGTGGGTGAGATCCTGAACCTGTTCAACAAACGTTCGGCAAGCACGTCGCATTGATGCACTGATGCACTGATGCGCTGATTACAGCGAACCTGGCAACTGCCGCCGCACAGCTCAGCTGTCCGGCGGCAGTTTTCATTTGACGCCGGCCGGTTTGCTTGTACAGTGTCGCCACGCGCAATGATGCAGACAAGCGTATCCCGGAGAATTGAATGGCAGTGCCCCAGACCGACGAGCAGATTGAGATTTTGAAGTGTCACGCCCAGATCGTCATGATCGAGGCGGTTGCCGGCTCGGGCAAGACCACGACGCTGGCGATGCTGGTGAAGCAGGCCCTGACGAGGGGAATGGGTGCACATCAGATTCAATGCCTGTGTTTCTCGGAAGGCGCAAACAAGCGCTTCCGTGAAAAGCTGTACGAGGAGGGCGTCGCCAGGCCGGTGCCTTTGAATACGGTAGAAGCGTACGCGCGTGAGTGCCTGGCGCAGCTGGGCGAAGCGCTGACGCTGGAGAAGACGCGCTACTATGCCTCGGATGAAGAGTTGCGCCCGCATCTGGTCGCCGCTGCCAATAGCGTGTTGGCGCGCAATGAGGGAAGAGCAGGGCGAAGCGACAACGGCTTCGATTTTTCCTTCGAGAAAAACAGCGCCAACGCCGAGGAAATGTTCTCGCTGCTGTACCGCTTCAAGGCGAGCTTGGCCTCGCACCGCTTCCATGACGAGGAGCTGGATTATGACGACCTCGATCAACTGTCGACGCAGTTCGGCACGCAGATCGAAGCGGTTGAAATCGGCATCGCCTATGAGAGGCAACGGCAAACTTATCCCGGCGAGTACAAATGGCGCAGCGCCGCGGATCTGGTGCCGGACCTGGTTGAGCTGCTGAGCAATCATCCGTCTGCACTGGACATCCTGCCGGCCAAGGCCTTGTATCTGATCGACGAATGGCACGACATCAATGCGGCGGAATTTCGCTTGTTGCAGTTATTGCTGCGGGGAAATAAATTGGTTGCAGTAGGCGATCGTTATCAAATTATCAACTCCGCACGCGGCGCCGATATTGTCTATTCCACCGCCGGTTTTGAAATGGCCTTCCCCAATGCGCAGTATCTGCCGCTGGGGAAATCCTATCGTTTCGGGTCTTCACTGTCCAAGCTCGCGCAGCGCCTGACGGCGCGCAAATGCGCCTCGCATGAAGATCTGTACACAGAAATCAAGCGCCTGACTTACGACCCGACCTTGCCCGGTGATTGCGCCGCGAAAGTGACGCAGCAGGTGCAAGCGCTGGTGAAGGCACGGGCCGACACGCGTTACTCCGACATCGCGATCATCGTGCGCGAGCCGGACCAGACCATCGAGATCGAAAACCTGCTGCTCGACCAGAACATTCCGTATTACTGCGACGACATCGAGTCTTACCTCCACCGTCCCGAAATCCTGATGCTGCGCGGTCTGCTGCATATGGCCGGCAACACGTTCGCGACACTGCAAGGCGACAAGGAAAGCATCAAGCGCATGGTCATGGGATTTTCCCTGTATTTGCCGGTGGGGGAGTCGTCCGAAGACTGGGAGCGTGGTTACTTTGCCGAAGGTACCTGGTTCGAGGAAGCGCAACGGATGATTGCGGAACAGCCGAACGCGCTCAAGGATTTTTTTGAAGCGGTGCTCTGCAAACCGCGTGATACGGACGACGACATGACGCTGCGCTGGAAGCAGCGCTTCACCGATGTCGTGAAAGAATTACAAAAGCTGAACGAGGAGAGCAGCGCGGCGGAGTTGCTCAACTTCGCCAATCGTCAGCTGTCATTGGTCGACGCCACCAGCCGGGCCTTCATCAATCGCAGCCGTGCGACGTCGGCGGCCAAGTCGATCCAGACCTTCATCGCCTTTGCGGCACGTCACCCCGACATGAATGCGGCGGACTTCCTCGCCGAGTTGCATCTGCGCCAGCAAAAGGTCAGCAAGAATCGGAACGCCATCCAGTCGCGCCGGCAATTGACACTGACAACCATCCAGGCAGCGAAAGGGCGGCAGTGGCCGCATGTGCTGGTGCCTTATCTGCAGCAGCATGAATTCCCTCGCTTGCGGGATATCGCCGAAGAGGTACGCCATTTTTATGTGGCGATGACGCGGGCCATCTCCAGCCTCTCCTTGTTTGAACCCGATGAAGAACATGCAGGGCAGCGCAGCGTCCTGATGGATCGCGTGCGCAAGTAACGTCGTTCGCTTCGCACGGTGTCGGATACCTGTATCTGATAGGAGTGGAGAAGGGCGGGTCGCAGGAGTAAAATGCTTGTCGCTCTGACGTTGCCTCCTGCTTGCTACACGCGCATTTGTCGGTGCCGCGTCGACAAGTTATTTCCCTTCTCCCGTTTTGCGAAAGCCTCCCATGTCGTTGTTTTTCCCGCGCTGTATGTCCACGCAGGCAGATGTCCATGCCTGATCTCTTTTCCAATTATGTGATTCTCTGCATCGGTGCATTCGTCGCCGGCCTGGTGGATGCGGTGGTCGGCGGTGGCGGCCTGGTGCTGATCCCGACCTTGTTCTCGGTCTTTCCCAACGTTGCACCGGCCACGCTGCTCGGCACCAACAAGGTGGCAGGCGTCATGGGTACCAGTGCGGCTGCGATCAATTTCGCCCGCAAGGTCCGCATCCACTGGGCTGCCGCGGCGCCGGCGGCATTGGCGGCATTTGCCTTGTCCTTTTGCGGCGCCTACCTGGTTACCCACGTGCCGACTGAATTGATGCGCAAGGCCTTGCCGTTTATCTTGCTGGCGGTGGCGATTTATACCTTGAAGAAGAAGGACTTCGGCCAGCACCATGCACCGCTATTGTCCGGAGGCAAGGAAAGACTCTACGCCATTTTGGTTGGTGCCGGGGTAGGGTTCTATGACGGGTTGTTCGGACCGGGTACCGGTAGCTTCTTCGTCTTCCTCTTCGTGCGTATCTTTGGCTACGATTTCCTGCGTGCGTCGGCGGTGTCCAAGGTCGTGAACATTGCGACCAATCTGGCGGCGCTGGTGTGGTTCTCGTACAGCGGCCACGTGATCTGGCAGTTGGGTCTGCTGATGGCGGTGTTCAATATCGGCGGTTCTTTGGTCGGTACCCGCCTGGCGATGAAGCATGGCAGCAGCTTTGTCCGCAAACTTTTCCTGTTAGTGGTGAGCGCGCTAATTCTGAAGACCGGCTACGACGCATTTTTAAAATGAAGGACGCATAGTTTTCAGCGATTGTTTCACGTGAAACAATCGCTGGAGGGTATCGGTGTAGTTGAAAAGGGAGTCGAAGTCCTCCCTTTTTGTTTGTCCGTCGCAAGTCGGCCCATACCCAGCGCATACTAATCCAACCTCAAATTGTTTCACGTGAAACAAAAAGCGTGAATAAAAAGCGAATAACAGGGGTAGGCCCTGATACCTGTCCAAAAAGACTTTATAATCTCGCCTCTGTTCACCGTCTCCACGAGGCGCATTATGCTATTCCCCACACACTTTGATGTCATTGTCGTCGGCGGCGGTCACGCCGGAACCGAAGCTGCTTTGGCATCCGCCCGCATGGGTCAAACGACTTTGCTGCTGACCCACAACATCGAGACCCTCGGTCAGATGTCGTGCAATCCTTCCATTGGCGGTATCGGCAAGGGTCACCTGGTCAAGGAGGTTGACGCCATGGGCGGCGCGATGGCGATTGCGACAGATGAGGCGGGCATCCAATTCCGTATCCTGAACTCTTCCAAAGGGCCGGCCGTACGCGCCACGCGCGCCCAGGCCGACCGCATCCTGTACAAGCAGGCGATCCGTTCACGCTTGGAAAACCAACCAAACCTGTGGCTATTCCAGCAGGCGGTGGATGACCTGATCGTCGAAGGCGACCGCGTGATCGGTGCCGTGACCCAGGCCGGGATCCGCTTTGCGGGCAGGGCGGTGGTGCTGACTGCGGGTACTTTCCTCGACGGGAAGATCCACGTCGGCCTCAATAATTACTCCGCCGGCCGTGCCGGGGACCCGCCGGCGATCTCCCTGTCGGCGCGCCTGAAAGAGCTCAAGCTGCCGCAAGGCCGTCTGAAAACCGGCACGCCGCCACGCATTGACGGCCGCAGCATCGATTTTTCGGTGCTGGAAGAGCAGCCCGGCGACCTCGATCCGATCCCGGTATTCTCGGTCATGGGCAATGTCGGCATGCATCCGGCACAGATGCCGTGCTGGATTACCCATACCAACACCCAGACCCACGACATCATTCGCGCCGGTCTCGACCGCAGCCCGATGTACACCGGTGTGATCGAAGGCGTCGGCCCGCGCTACTGTCCGTCGATCGAAGACAAGATTCACCGCTTCGCCGGCAAGGATTCGCACCAGATCTACCTGGAGCCGGAAGGCCTGACGACCAACGAGTTCTACCCCAACGGTATTTCCACCAGCCTGCCGTTCGACGTCCAGCTGGCACTGGTGCGCTCAATGCGCGGCATGGAAAACGCCCACATCCTGCGCCCCGGCTACGCCATCGAGTACGACTACTTCGACCCGCGCGGCCTCAAGTCTTCGCTGGAAACCCGCCAAATCCAGGGTCTCTTCTTCGCCGGCCAGATCAACGGCACTACCGGTTACGAAGAAGCGGCAGCCCAAGGCATGCTGGCCGGTCTCAACGCTGCACTGCAAACACAGGGCCGTGATTCCTGGACCCCGCGTCGCGACGAGGCTTACCTCGGGGTGCTGGTCGACGACCTGATTACCCAGGGCGTGCTGGAGCCTTACCGCATGTTCACCAGCCGCGCCGAGTATCGCCTGAGCCTGCGTGAAGACAATGCCGACCTGCGCCTGACCGAAATCGGCCGCCAGCTTGGTTGCGTCGGCGATGCCCAGTGGGAAATGTTCGAGAAAAAGCGCGAAGCCGTTGCACGTGAAATGGAGCGCCTGAAATCCACCTGGGTCAACCCGCGCATCCTCGCCGACGCCGAAGCCGAGCGCGTGCTGGGCAAAGCCATCGAGCGTGAATACAACCTGGTCGATCTGCTGCGCCGCCCGAACGTTACCTACGACAGCCTGATGACGCTGACCGGCACCGACGGCCAGGCGCTGGCGGGTCCGGGCGTGAGCGACGATCCGGTGCGCGAACAGATCGAGATCCAGATCAAGTACGCCGGCTACATCGACCGCCAGGCCAAGGAAATCGGCCGCCAGGAACACAATGAAAGCCTGAAATTGCCGGCCGACCTCGACTACATGGAAGTCCAGGCGCTGTCGATCGAAGTGCGCCAGAAGCTCAACAAGCACAAGCCCGAAACCCTGGGCCAGGCTTCGCGCATTTCCGGCGTGACGCCGGCGGCCTTGTCCCTGCTGCTGGTCCACCTGAAAAAAGGCGGCCTGAGGCACGCCGCCGTTTCCGATAATCATAACGAAGCGGCCTGAGCATCTTGAATACGACCACCACCACGCCTACCGACCTGCAACTGGGCAGCACCCTCAGCGCCGGCGCCGAAGCGCTCGGCCTGACGCTGAGCGCCGGCCAGCACAAGAAGCTGCTGGCTTACCTGGCCCTGATGGCCAAGTGGAATCGCACTTACAACCTGACCGCACTGCGCGATCCGGCGCAGATGATGACCCATCATTTGCTCGATTCGCTGGCTGCGGTATCGGCCTTCGCGCAAGCCGACAATGTGCTGGACGTCGGCGCCGGCGGCGGTTTGCCCGGTATCGTTCTGGCCATCTGGGCGGCCGAGGCGCGTCCCGGCATGAAGGTGTCGATGATCGACACCGTGCACAAGAAGACCGCGTTCCTCACGCAAGCCAAGGCGGAATTGCAATTAAGCAATATCTCAGTGTATACGGCGCGCGTCGAACAGTTGCAAGTTAAGCAACTATTCGACGTCATCACTTCACGCGCGTTTGCGGAACTCAACGACTTCATCAACTGGTCGAACCATCTGTTGCAACCCGGCGGTCGCTACATCGCCATGAAGGGCGTGATGCCGCAGGACGAAATCGCGCGCCTGCCGGATGGATGGAAGGTGGAAAAGACCCAGGCACTGGAGGTGCCCGGACTCGATGCAGAACGTCATCTGATCTTTATTGAAAGGTCCTGAATGAAGCACTTGCCAGTCACTCGCGCATTATCGGTTTTTGCCTTCGCGGCCGCAGTCTTGTCCACGGCCGCTCCGGTCCTGGCCCAGGAAGTCGTCACCGTACCCTCGGTCGACCTGAAGCGCTACGTCGGCAAATGGTATGAAATCGCCCGCTTCCCGAACAGCTTCCAGAAGAAATGCATTTCCAACGTGACCGCCGAATACCGCGCGCGCACCGACGGCGACATTGATGTCACCAATCGCTGCAAGGTCGAAGGCGGGGTGCTCGACCAGGCCGACGGCCTGGCGCGTGTGATCGAAGGCAGCCACAACGCCAAACTGCAGGTACGCTTCGCACCAGCCTGGCTGGCATGGTTTCCGCTGGTGTGGGGCGACTACTGGGTGATCGACCTGGACGCCGACTACTCGGTCGCGACCGTCGGCACGCCATCGCGCGACTACCTGTGGATCCTGGCGCGCAAGCCGGCGCTGTCGACCGCGGAATATGAAGCCGCCGTCAACAACGCCACCAAGCAGGGTTTCGACACGTCGAAGCTGGTCAAGACGCCGCAAGAATAATTCACGACCGATATTCCAATCAAGGAGACGCCATGCAAGCACTGTTTCACATGATCGGCATTACCGATGTCTGGCAACTGATTGCCGCGACGGTGGTGTTCCTGATGCTGCCCGGTCCCGGCACGTTCTGCGTGCTGACCTGCTCGGCCAAGCACGGCTTGCGCGGCGGCTTCGCAGCGATCGCAGGCCTGATGCTGGGCGACATCGTGCTGATGTTCCTCGCGGCGATCGGCGTGGCGGCGCTGCTGCACGCCAATCCTCTGCTGTTCAAGGGCATGCAGTATGTGGGCGCGGCCTATCTGGCTTATCTCGGCGCACGCTTGCTGTTTGCGAAGGAAGAGGGTGGATCTTCGGTGGTGCCGTTCTCGAACATGGCGGATTTCCGTCGCGGCTTTTTCGTCACGCTGATGAATCCGAAGGCCATCGTGTTCTACATGGCATTTTTCCCGCTGTTCATCGATCCTGCCACGCAAAAAGGTGCAGCGACTTTCCTGACCATGGGCGCCGTGATTTGTACATGCACGCTGATCTATGGCAGTCTGCTGGTCCTGGCCGGCAACGCCGCCGCAAAACGGCTCGCGCGCAATCGCAAAATTGCCACGCTGGCCTCGCGCGCAGCCGGCGTTTTCCTGATCGGCTTCGGCATCAAGCTGAGCACGCACTAAGCTGTATCGACGACAAACTCAACGACAAACGATTCACTGTAATCCCGACGGAACACTAACTAGAAAAACCTATGGCTAAAATCTTTTGCGTTGCGAATCAAAAAGGCGGTGTGGGCAAAACCACCACAGCAGTCAATCTCGCTGCCGGCCTGGCACAGCACAATCAGCGCGTGCTGCTCGTCGACCTCGATCCGCAGGGCAATGCCACCATGGGTTCCGGCATCAACAAGGCCGAGCTTAAGGGCTCGATCTATGAAGTGCTGCTCGGCATGGCCGACATCAAGAGCGTACGCAAGCGTTCCGAAAGCGGCAACTTCGACGTGCTGCCGGCCAACCGCGAACTGGCCGGCGCCGAAGTCGAAATGGTCGAACTCGAGAATCGCGAGAAGCGGCTGAAGGATGCCTTCGCCGCCGTCGCCGACGACTACGATTTCATTCTCATCGATTGTCCGCCGGCGCTGTCGCTGCTGACGCTCAACGGCTTGTGCTCGGCCCATGGCGTGGTGATCCCGATGCAGTGTGAATACTATGCGCTCGAAGGCCTGTCCGACCTCGTCAACACCATCAAGAAAGTGCACGCCAAGCTCAACCCCGATCTCAAGATCATCGGCTTGCTGCGGGTGATGTTCGATCCGCGCATGACGCTGTCGCAGCAAGTGTCCGACCAGTTGGAACAGCATTTCGGCGACAAGGTATTCAAGACCGTGATCCCGCGCAACGTGCGCCTGGCCGAAGCGCCGTCGTACGGCATGCCGGGTGTGAACTTCGACGCAGCGTCCAAGGGCGCGCAGGCGTACATCGCATTCGGCGCCGAGATGGTCGAACGCATCAAGACGCTGTAATCGTATAAACGATATAAACAATTTCAGTAATCAGTATTTCAGAAACAGGCAGGTAAAAGATGGCAACCAAAAAATCAAAAGGCCTCGGCCGCGGTCTCGACGCACTGCTCGGCGGATCTTCCGATATCACCGAAGACGTGCCGGTCGTTGCGGGTTCGCCATCGGTGATGCCGGTCACGGATCTGCAGGCCGGCAAGTACCAGCCGCGCAGCCGCATGGACGAAGGCGCGCTCAATGAACTCGCTGCCTCGATCAAGGAGCAGGGACTGCTGCAGCCGATCCTGATCCGCGCCATCGGCCAGAAGAACGGCAAGGACATCTACGAAATCATCGCCGGCGAACGCCGCTTCCGCGCGGCCAAGATCGCCGGCCTGACCGAAGTTCCGGTGCTGGTGAAGAACGTCGACGACCAGACCACCGCCGCGATGGCGCTGATCGAAAACATGCAGCGCGAGGATCTCAATCCGCTGGAAGAAGCGCAGGGCATCCATCGCCTGATCACCGATTTCAACTTCACGCATGAGCAGGCGGCAGTGGCAGTCGGCCGTTCGCGCAGCGCGGTGTCGAACCTGCTGCGCTTGCTGAACCTGGCCAAGCCGGTGCAAACCATGCTGATGGCCGGCGATATCGACATGGGTCACGCACGCGCCTTGCTGGCGGTGGATTCTGCGACGCAGATCACGCTGGCGAACCAGATCGTCGCCAAGCGCATGTCGGTGCGCGAGGCGGAAAAGCTGGTAGTGCGCACCACCGCCGAGCAAGCGGCATCGAACAAACCACGCGACGGCGGCAAGGAAAAATCACGCGACATCACACGCCTCGAAGAAGAACTGTCCGACATCCTGGCCACGCAAGTGTCGATCAAGACCGGCGCCAAGAATCGCGGCCAGCTGGTCATCAATTTCTCCGACCTCGATGCGCTCGACGGCGTGATCGCACGCCTGCGCGGCGAAGCGGTCGAGCAGTAACGCTGCAAGCTCCGGCGGCAGCACGTGTAGCAGCAGCTGCCGCCGCAATGAAAGGAAAGCGCCATGCCTTACCTGCAACTCGACGTCAACGACAGCTATCCGGCGGAGCAAAAGAAGCAGCTCGCCACGCGCATGGCGCAAACCTATGCCGACATGATGACAGTGGATATCCGCCGCATCAGCATCGTCATCCGCGAGTGCGGCGCAGGCAGTGTGTGGCGTACGGTTGACGGTGGCGAAGTGGAGCCGGTCTCGGTGCTGATGTGCGACATCCGCCGCGGCCGCACGCCGGAGCTGCGCATGGAAGTCGCCAAGGCCTTGTGCCGCGATTGCATCGACGTGCTGGGCTTGCGCGAAGACCGGCTCAACGTCGAGTTCACTCAGCACAGCGGCGATGAAATGTACCACCCGACGCTGGGTGGCTACAGTCCCGAATGGTCCGCCGGCGAAGCCGCGCCGGAGAGTTGATCACAGCGCTGATAACCGTACTGACTACCTTGTATCGGCACTCGTCGAAAAATTATCCCGATACTGCTGCGCACTGATGCCGAGCCGGCGCTGGAACACCACGCGCATGTGGCTGGCATCGCGGAAGCCGCAGCGCCAGGCGACCGTCTTCAACGGCGCCGCCGAACTCTCCAGCATCACGCGCGCCGCATCGACGCGCGCACTCTCGATGAACTCCGCCGGCGTCATGCGCGCATCGCGTGCAAACACGCGCGCAAAGTTGCGCGGACTGCTCGACACCACCTTGGCCAACACGTCGACGCTGAGCTTCTCCTGCAGATGCTCGCGCACGTAATGCTGCACCTGGCCGACCAATGAAGTTTCTTCCGCATACGGCGTAAGGTAAGGACTGAACTGCGATTGTCCGCCGCTGCGCTGCATGAACACCACCAGCCGTTTGGCGACGTTGAGTGCGACTTCCTGGCCGGCGTCTTCCGCCAGCAACGCCAGCGACAGGTCGATGCCGGCAGTCACGCCCGCCGACGTCACCAGCTTGCCATCGCGCAGATAGATGCGATCGGCATCGACTTCGACCTCGGGGAAATCACGCGCCAATACAGCGGCGTCATTCCAATGCGTAGTCACGCGTTTGCCGTTGAGCAGGCCGGCATGCGCCAGCAAAAATGCGCCGTTGCAGATCGAGCCGTGGCGACCGGCGCGTTGCCCGGCATCGGCCAGCCAGTCGCTCAACTCGGCATCGCGCTCCTGCTGAGGCAAGCCGGGACCGCCGGCGGCGAGCAGCAGGTCGTAGTTCTCACGCGCATCGCTGTAGTGCAGGTGCGGCACGATCTGCATGCGGTTGGAACAGACGATGGGCTCGTGCGTGCTGCCGATCACGCTGAGGTGGTAGTGCTGTTGCGGCGGCAAGAAACGGTTGGCCTCGGCGAATACGTCGAGCGGGCCCGAGACATCGAGCGCCTGGACTCCGGGGAACACCAGCAGGGCGACAGTAGGCATGGCAGCAATCGGCAGTGGAAACGATAGCCGCCATCATAGCGCCGTCCTGACAATGTGGTGATGCGGCCTCCCTGATCACAGGCTCGGTGCATTTTTCGAGCACCCGCCGCGCGATGACCGTGACTGCTCCTGATTGCTTTGCGACGCTCGCGTCAACATCTTGCGATATGAGAATTTCTCGCAAGCGATGTGATTATTTTCCGTTTTGTCTGTCGGTCCGCGGTCCGCATAATGGCGTCTTGCCGCAGCAGAGAAGATCGAAGAAAGGAAAAAATGTCGGCGCGCTGCGGCAGATGGGAGGGCCATCCATCATCAAAGGAAACGACATGCCGGTAGCAGAAATCCAGAGTTTTTTGAAAGAGTACTTCGACGTCCTGCAGAGCCAGGATATTGAGCAATTCGATCGCGTCTTCCATCGCGGTTGCGTGCTGTATTCGGCACAGGACGGCGTGGTCGTCGTGCGCCCGTTCGACGAGTATCGCAAGATGGTGCAGGGGCGTGAATCGCCGCAGTCGCGCGGCTTTGGGCGTGCCGATCAGATTCTGATGATTGATGTGCTGTCGCCCGATATGGCGCTGGCCAAAGTGCGCCTGCGCCTGTTCGACAACATCATGGAGGACTACCTGAACCTGCTCAGGGTGGACGGCAAATGGACCATTGCCGCCAAGTTTTTTCACCGCGCTGAAACACTGGCGGGTTGAACGAAAAAAGAAGATGTGCATCCCGGCGTCGCGAAAAATCTGCAGCGCCGGAATGCGATTTGCACGATCAGCCCGTCACGCTTCCTCACCCAGGAAACCACCACTCTGATGCGACCACAGGCGTGCATACAAACCGTTGTGTGCCAGCAGTTCCTGGTGACTGCCTTGTTCGACAATGCGACCCTGGTCGAGCACGATCAGGCGGTCCATCGCCGCGATGGTCGACAGGCGGTGGGCGATGGCGACCACGGTCTTGCCTTCCATGAGGCGATACAGGCTTTCCTGGATTGCTGCTTCCACTTCCGAATCGAGCGCGCTGGTGGCTTCGTCCAGCAGCAGGATCGGTGCATCCTTGAGCATCACGCGCGCAATCGCGATACGCTGGCGTTGACCGCCGGACAGTTTCACGCCGCGCTCGCCGACGTGCGCATCGTAACCACGGCGGCCGTGCGCATCGGCCAGGTTGCCGATGAAGTCGTGCGCTTCGGCGCGGCGTGCGGCGGCGATCATGTCGTCGTCACCGGCGTCGGGGCGGCCGTACAGGATGTTGTCGCGCACCGAGCGATGCAGCAGCGAAGTGTCTTGCGTGACCATGCCGACTTGCGCACGCAGGCTGTCCTGCGTGACGTGGGCGATGTCCTGGCCGTCGATCAGCACGCGGCCCTGCTCGACATCATAGAAACGCAGCAGCAGGTTGACGATGGTTGACTTACCGGCGCCGGAACGGCCGACCAGGCCAATCTTTTCGCCGGGGCGGATGTTCAGGTTGAGCTGGTCGATCACCTGGCGCGCATCCGGACCGGTGGCGCCGTAGGCGAAGCTGACGTTCTCGAAGACCAGTTCACCGCGTTTGACATCAAGCGGTTGCGCGTCCGGCAAATCCTTCACATCATGCGCGCGCGACAGCGTGTTGATGCCGTCTTGCACGGTGCCGACGTGTTCGAACAGCGCCGCCATTTCCCACATCACCCAATGCGCGATGCCGTTCAGGCGCAGCGCCATCGCGGTGGCTGCGGCGACCGCGCCGATGCCGAGCTGGCCCTGCGTCCACAGCCACAGCGCCACGCCCGCCGTCGACAGGATCAGCACCATGTTGAGCGAGTGATTGACGATTTCAAAACCGCTGACCAGGCGCATCTGACGATTCACCGTGAGCAGGAAATCCTGCATCGCGCTGCGCGCATAACCGGCCTCGCGACCCGCGTGCGAGAACAGCTTGACGGTGGCGATGTTGGTGTAGGCATCGGTGATGCGTCCGGTCATCAGCGAGCGCGCATCGGCCTGGTTGCGCGCCACCTTCGACAGGCGCGGCACGAAGTAGCGCAACGCCGCCATGTACAGCACCAGCCAGCCGAAGAAGGGCGCCAGCATCCACAGGTCGAAGCCGCCGACCACCGCCGCCATGGTGACGAAGTAGATCATCACGAACACCAGGATGTCGCCCATGATCATGCACACGTCGCGCACCGCCAGCGCGGTCTGCATCACCTTGGCGGCGACGCGGCCGGCGAATTCGTCCTGATAGAAACTCATGCTCTGGTTGAGCATCAGGCGATGGAATTTCCAGCGCAGCATCATCGGGAACGCGCCCGCCAGCGTCTGGTGCTTGAAGAAGGTCTGCAGTGCGATCAGCAGCGGACTGCCGGCCAGCACCACGGCCAGCCAGATCAGGCTGCCGCGTTCCTGCGTCCACAACTGCGCCGGCGCGATATGGCTGAGCCAGTCGACGATGCGGCCCATCATCGCGAACAGCAGCGCTTCGAAGGCGCCGATGATCGCGGTCAGTGTGGTCATCGCCACGATGTAGCGGCGCAGACCCTTGGTACAGGCCCAGATGAAGGCGGTGAAGCCGCGCGGCGGCGGCTTGATGACGTTGTCGGGGTAGGGGTGAACCAGTTTTTCAAACCATGCGAGCATGCAATCTCCAGAGTGTCGCCGGGTGGACCGGTGCACATTTCTTGTCGTGTGCGAGGATGGCGCAGAAGAAATCGGGCGGCGGTGCGGCGAAGAACAGAGATTCTAACCCGTTCACCAAAACAGGGCGGGTAGCTTGCTGCAGGCTGACGAATACCGCCGGCGCGCCTTGATTGCAGCCTTCGTTGCACTTGGTTGCATTTATTCCGCAGCCGAAAACCGCCGGATTGCTTATCATCGCGGATGATCCTGCACAGAACTCCTTCGGAAAATTCATGACAGCCAACAAGAAAAAAGCCATCGCACAGCCCTTCAACCGTCACGCCGTCTGGCGACTCATCAAACCGTACTGGATTTCGGAAGAACGCTCGAAAGCATGGGGTCTGATGGCGGTGATCATTGCGCTGGTGCTGGTCATGGTCTACATCAATGTGCTTCTCACCGACTGGAATCGCACCATGTACGATTCCCTGCAGAACAAGGATTACGCCGCCTTCAAGGGCCTGCTGTGGCAGTTCAGTTACCTGGCCTTTGCCTATATCGTGGTCGCCACGGCGCGCATTTACCTGACGCAATCGCTGCAGATCCGCTGGCGCACCTGGATGACCGACAAGTACATGGGGAAGTGGCTGGACCATCACGCCTACTACCGCATGGAGCAGGGCCGCATTGCCGACAATCCCGACCAGCGTATCGCGGAGGACTTGCGCTCGCTGACCTCGAACACCATCAGCCTGGTGCTCGGCTTCATCTCCAGCCTGGTGACGCTGGTGTCCTTCGTCGGCATCCTGTGGGCCATCAGCGGGCCGCTCTCGTTCGCCTTCATGCAGCACGACTGGGTCATCCCGGGCTACATGGTGTGGTTCGCCATCGCCTATGCCGGCGTCGGCTCGTGGATCATCTGGTGGATCGGCAAGCCTCTGGTGGTGCAGAGCTACAACCAGGAGCGCTTCGAGGCGAACTATCGTTTCGGCTTGATCCGGATTCGCGAACATGCCGAAGCTATCGCCCTGTATCGCGGCGAGCGACGCGAGCGTGACGAGCTCGACCTGCGTTTCGAAGATATCCGCCGCAACTGGTGGGACATCATGCGCACCACCAAGAGCCTCAACATCGCGAGCAATTTCTATGGCCAGTTCGCAATCATTTTCCCGATGCTGGTGGCGGCGCCGCGCTATTTTTCCGGCGCCATGTCGCTGGGCGTGCTGATGCAGCTCAGCAGCGCCTTCGGCCAGGTGCAGGATGCCTTGTCATGGTTCATCAACGCCTTCACCACGCTGGCCGACTGGAAGGCCAGCATCAATCGTCTGGCTGGTTTCAACCTCGCGGTGGAACAGGCCCAGAAGCAACCCGCCAGCATCTCGGTGGAACGCAACAACGTCGGCGCCATCCTGTTCGACAAGCTCGACCTTGCACTACCCGACGGACGCGCGCTGATTGGCGGCGTCAATGGCGCAATCCATCCCGGCGAGCGCATCCTGGTGAGCGGCCCATCGGGTTGCGGCAAGTCGACGCTGTTCCGCGCCATCGCCGGCATCTGGCCGTACGGCGGCGGCGACATCCAGATCCCGCACAAGGCGAAGCTGATGTTCGTGCCGCAAGCGAGTTACCTGCCGATCGGCACGTTGCGTTCGGCGCTGGCGTATCCGGCCGATGAGAGCGCTTATACCGACCTGGCGATCTGCCACTATCTCGACCTGTGCCGCCTGCCGCATCTCAAGGACCAACTCGATGTCTACAACAACTGGGGCAATCGCCTGTCGCCGGGCGAGCAACAGCGCCTGGCGTTTGCGCGCGTGTTCCTGACGCGACCGGAAGTCGTGTTCCTCGACGAAGCCAGCAGCGCCATGGACGGCGAGACCGAAGAAGCGCTGTACTCCCTGCTGCACGAAGAGCTGCCGCAGTCAGCCATCGTCAGCATCGCTCATCGCGAAACCGTGGCGCGCTACCATCAGCAGCGCTGGCATTTTTCCAACCGCAACAATGCTGCCGGCGACAGCATCAGCCGTCTCAACATCCAGCCGCTTTGATCGTGCTGAACCGGCCGCGCTGAATGCGCACTCTCAGGCGTTATAGCCGCCGTCAATGGTGAGCGCGGCGCCGGTCACGAAGCGGCCTTCGTCGCCGGCCAGGAACGCCACCAGGCCGGCGATATCCTTACCTTCGCCGTAATGCGGCAGTGCCATGAAGGCCAGCGAGCCGGCCGCCTTGGGACCGGCGGCAGGATTCATGTCGGTGTCGGTCGGGCCCGGCTGTACCAGGTTGGCGGTGATGCCGCGCGCGCCGAGGTCGCGCGCCATGCCCTTGGTCAGGCCGACCAGCGCCGACTTGTTCATCGCGTAGAGCGTGATGGAAGGCTTCGGCACGCGGTCGGCCAGGTTGCTGCCGATGGTGATGATGCGTCCGCCTTGCTGCATGTGACGGGCCGCCGCCTGCGAGGCGACGAACACCGCGCGCACGTTGATCGCGTTGCTCAGCTCGAAGTCGTCCAGCGAATAGTCCTCGAATGGTTTGGCGATGAAGATGCCGGCATTGTTGACCAGGATGTCGAGCCGGCCGAACTCGGCCGCCGTGCGTTCCACCGCGCCGGTCACCGCTGCAGGATCGCGGTTGTCGGCGACCAGCGCCAGCGCACGCCGGCCGCCGTTGCGGATGTCTTCGGCCACGGCCTGCGCCTTGTCCGCGGCGCTGGCGTAGGTGAAGGCGACGTCGGCGCCGTCGCGCGCCAGGCGGCGTGCGATTGCTGCGCCGATGCCGCGGCTGCCGCCGGTCACGAGGGCGACTTTTCCTGCAAGATGCGTCATGGGGATTCCTTTTATATAGTGATCGTTACATAATAGTGTGTCAGGCATAATATGCTTGTCAATCAATTTTGTAATGATCGCTATGGAAAGGAAGGGGCATGGCTGAGCGAGGACGTCCGCGCAGCTTCGATCGCACCGACGCCTTAAGGCGCGCGATGATGCTGTTTTGGAAATATGGATACGAAGGAACCTCGCTGGCCGACCTGACGGCGGTGATGGGCATCACCGCGCCCAGCCTGTACGCCGCCTTCGGCTGCAAGGAAGCCTTGTTCCGCGAAGTGGTGGAACACTACCAGGCCAACGAAGGGCGCTTCACCGGCGAAGCGCTGGAAGCCGATACCAGTGCGCGCGAAGCGATCGAGGCAATGCTCAACGGCGCCGCCGTCAACCTTGGCGCCACCGGCGGCTGCCTGGTCGTGACCGCGGCCACCAAATGCGGCGCGGCCAACGAAACCGTCGACCTCTACCTGCAGGAAAATCGTGTGAGCAGGAACGACGCCATCCGCCGCCGCCTCGAACGTGCGGTGCAGGAAGGCGAACTGCCGGCCGATACCGACACGCGCGGACTTGCCACCTTCTACGCCACGCTGCTGCAGGGCATGTCGATCCAGGCGCGCGACGGCACCTCGAAGAAATCGCTCAAGGCGGCGGTCGTCGCCGCAATGTCGGCATGGCCGGTGCAGCCCGTGACCGCTGCCGCAAAGGCGGTGGGCAAACGTACGGCAAAGGCGGCTGCGGCGTCATGAGGCGAGGGCATCGCCCGATGCTTACTTTGCATAGCGGCGCGCGCGCACGTATGCAAGAATGTTCCTGTCGCATTTCCCATAACATTTGAATTCCACCAGAAGACGCAGCCATGAACGACCCCATCGTGTACCTCAACGGCGAAATGACGCCGCTCTCCGAAGCCCGCATTCCCGTGCTGGACCGCGGCTTCATCTTCGGCGACGGCGTGTATGAAGTGATCCCGATGTACGCCCGCAAGCCGTTCCGCGGCACCCATCACATTGCGCGCCTGTTCCGCAGCCTTGCCACCATCGGTATTACCAATCCGCATAACGAAGCCGAATGGCTGGCGCTGATCGAGCGCGTGGTGCAGGCCAATGATCTCAACGATCAGATCGTCTACATCCAGGTTACGCGCGGCGTCGCCAAGCGCGGCCACGCATTCCCCAAGGATCCGGTCACGCCGACGGTGTTCATGATGACCAGCCCGCTGGCAGTGCCGTCGGCCGAGGTGCGCGCCAAGGGTGTGGCCTGCGTCACGCTGGAAGACAAGCGCTGGCTGAATTGCCAGATCAAGTCGACCTCGCTGCTGGGTAACGTGCTGGCGGCGCAATATGCGGCCGAGCACGAAGTCACTGAAGCGATCCAGTTCCGCGACGAGTTCCTCAGCGAAGCCTCGTCGTCCAACGTCTGGATCGTCAAGGACGGCAAGCTGTCGGCGCCGCCCAAGGACAACCTGATCCTCGAAGGCATCCGTTACGGCTTCATCGAAGAGCTGTGCAAGTCGCAGGGCATCGTGTTCGAAGCGCGCCGCATCACGCGCGAGGAAGTCTTCGGCGCCGATGAAGTGCTGCTGTCTTCCGCCACCAAGGAAGTGCTGCCGGTAGTGACCATCGATGACCAGCGCGTCGGCGACGGCAAGCCGGGCCCGGTGTTCGCCAAGTTGTACGCGGCCTACCAGGCGGCCAAGGCGGCGCTCTGAAGATCGTTGTATTTGAATAAACGCATGTCTTGTCACGCGGCAAGACATGCGCAGGCGGGCGGCGAGTGGCGTAAAATACGCAGATCGCCACAGAAGTTTTCAAAACACCGCCATGTCATCACCCAAAGATCCTGTTGATCCCGCCGCTCCTGCTATGCCCGTCATTCCTCCGGAAGAATCGCTGATTGAATATCCCAGCGATTTCCCGATCAAGGTGGTCGGCATCATGCACGACGAATTCACCGACCGCATCGTCAACATGGTGATCGAACACGATCCGTCCTTCCACGCCGGCAAGGTCGAAATGCGGCCTTCGACACAAGGCAAATACCTGTCGCTGACGGTCACCGTCCGCGCCACCAGCCGCGAGCAACTCGACAATCTGTACCGTGCGCTGTCGTCGCACGAGATGGTCAAGTTCGTGCTGTAAGCCAGGGATTGCGTCCGCCATGCGGGCATAAAAAAACCGGTTCGTCCTCGCAGGAGGCGAACCGGTTTTCATTTGCGGCGCAGCGTTTAGCGCAGGGCTGCGGTGTACGTCCGATCCAGCTTGAATACGCTGACCACCTGCGCCAGTCGCCCGGCCTGGTCCTGCAAGGATTGCGCTGCAGCTGCCGCCTGCTCGACCAGCGCGGCGTTCTGCTGAGTCGTTTCATCCATCTGCGTGATGGCCTGGCCGACCTGACTGATGCCGGCGCTCTGTTCCTGGCTGGCCGAACTGATTTCGCCGACGATGTCGGTCACGCGCTTGACGCTGGCGACCACCTCGTTCATGGTTTCGCCGGCCTGCTGCACCAGCTTGCTGCCGATGTCGACCTTGGACACCGAATCGTCGATCAGCGTCTTGATTTCCTTGGCCGCAGCGGAAGAGCGTTGCGCCAGGCTGCGCACTTCGCTCGCCACCACCGCAAAGCCCCGGCCTTGTTCGCCGGCGCGTGCAGCTTCCACCGCGGCGTTGAGCGCCAGGATATTGGTCTGGAAGGCGATGCCGTCGATCACGCTGATGATGTCGACGATCTTGCGCGAAGAGTCGTTGATCGAGCCCATCGTGTCGACCACCTGGCTCACCACCGCGCCGCCCTGTTGCGCGACCTCGGAAGCGGACACCGCGAGTTGATTCGCCTGGCGGGCATTGTCGGCATTCTGTTTCACGGTCGAGGTCAGTTCTTCCATTGCCGACGCGGTTTCTTCCAGCGAGCCGGCCTGCTGTTCGGTGCGGCCCGACAGATCCAGATTGCCGCTGGCGATTTCACTCGAGGCCGTGCTGATGGTGTCGGTGCCGACGCGCACCTGGCTGACGATATTGAGCAGGTTGTCGTTCATGGTCTTGAGCGCGGTGAGCAGCTGGCCGGTTTCGTCCTTGCCGCCGGCGACGATGTCCGAGCTCAGGTCGCCCGCCGCCACCGTTTCGGCGATGCCGACCGCCTGCGTGAGCGGGCGTGTGATGCTGATCGTCAGCAGCCATGCCAGCGCGCCGCCCAGCACCAGCTCGACGATGCCGAGGATGATCAGCATGTTGCGGCTGGACGAATAATAGTCGGCGACCGCTTCGGCCGAGGTGCTGATCTCCTGGCGCTGCATGTCGCGGAACTTGGCGACCGCGCCGGTGTAGGAGGCATACAAGGGCATGAATTTCTCCGCCGTCATCTTCTTGGCTTCGTCGAGATTGCCGGCCTTCTTGAGCTTGAATATGTCGTTGCGCACTGCCTGGTAGGTGTCGCGCACCTTGTTGATCTCGGCCAGTTGCGCGACCTCTTGCGGCGCAGTATTGATCTCTTCGATCTTCTTGCGCATCGGCGCAATGCGCGCCGACTCCGCAGCGATCTGCGCCGTGAAGTATTGCTGCGCATCCGGATCTTCAGTCTTGATCACCGCCAGCGTGCGAATGCCGCTCTCGCGGATCACCGCCAGCCATTCGACCGCGTTGCGTTCATTGGTGATCGAGTCGGTGGTGATCGACACCACGGCGGTATTGATCTGCTGCAGACGCCAGACGCTGATGCCCAGCATGACGACCATGAGCATGAGGATGACGACAAAGCCGATGCCGAGGCGTACGCCGATTTTAAGATTTTTCATAAGAGACTCCGAGCGGAAACAGACAATAGGCAAAGCGAATGCAGATACCGACCGGCAAGGCCGGCGGAAATTTTCAAGCGTGCAGGCAAGATCAGACGTCGCCTGCGCGGGGTGATGCGCACACGTTGCGGGTAGCAACTCCATGCAGCAATTTGGGGGAGGGGGTTTTCATCGGCAGCCGCGGTCGGCGGATACCTGTCGGCAATTGTTTTATATCGTTCGCCGCTCCATACCTGAACGATAGGGCATACAGAGTTTTCCAAGCAGTCGAACAGAGAGGTTTTCGGGCTGTATTTACGCGTTAGCGACCGGGCCAGCGGGGGCTCGATTTGAACAGCGCAATTTCTTCTTGCAGCCAGTTGCGGAAATGTTCCACCTGTGGCTTGCCCAGCGTTTCCGCATGGCACACGAAATAGTAGGCGCGCTCGCTTTTCCAGGCGATGTCGAACAGGCGCACCAGCTCGCCGGCGGCGATTTCCTGGGAAGCAATGGCGTGTCGCGTCAACGCTACGCCGGCGCCGTCGGCGGCCGCCCGCAAGGTCAGCGATGAGTCTTGCGTCACCAGTCCGCCGGCCGGGTCCGGCAGGTCCAGCCCGGCCAGCTTGAACCACGGCAACCAGGATTCCTGCAGGCCGTCCATGCGCAGCAACACGCAGTCGCGCAATTGCTGCGGCGACGAAGGCAGGCGACCTTGGCGATAGTTGGGGCTGGCCACCGGGTAGTAAAAATCTTCCATGATCAACTCGGTTTTCAGGCCTGGATAATTGCCCAGCCCGAAGCGCACGCCGACGTCGATGCCGTCACGCGCAAGGTCGTTGAGATGGCTGCTGGATTGCAGGATGACTTCGATGTCCGGATAGCGGTCGATGAACTTCCATAGCCGCGGCGCCAGCCAGCGCGAGGCGAACGAGGGCGGCGACGACACCACCAGACGTTGCTGACGGCCTTGCTCCTGCAGCGTTTCGGCGGCTGCGGCGATTTCGGTCAGGGCATGGCGGATGGCGGCGGCGAAACGCTGGCCGGCCTCGGTGATGGCGATACGCTTGCCGTTGCGCGTGAACAACGGCAGGCCGAGTTCTTCTTCCAGCGCGCGGATCTGATGACTGATCGCGCCTGGCGTGACGTGGATCTCTTCAGCCGCGCGCGAAAAGCTGTCATGGCGCGCCGCCGCCTCGAAGGCGCGCAAGGCGGCGAGATTGGGCAATTTACGGAAGTCGGCCATGGCATGTGAGTAAAACTAGCAAGAGACGTCAATATATATCGTTTTGGTTTGCCTGTGGCGCTGACTAGAATGTCTTCACGGATCACACAACAGTGCACGCAAGTCGGGATGGCAGAACATATCGGGCATATCGCCCGACCTTTCCCCGGCACAACCGAGAGAGGACATCATGCAAAATATATTCACTAAGAGGAACATCCGGCTGCAAGCCGGCGACGTCATGTCGCTGCAGGTCACGCGCCCGGTTTGCCTGCAAGTCGGCAGCGGCCGTGTGTGGATCACAGTCGAAGGCGGTCGCACCGATTACTGGCTGGCCGGGGGGCAAAGCCTGGATATTCCAGGCCACGGCCTGGTGGTGATCGAGTCGGTCAATACGGCCAGCAAGCTGCAGGTGGGGCTGTGCCGCCGCCATTGGCTGATGCGACTGGCCTCGGGCGTGCATATGCTGGCCCTGCGCCTGCGCGGTCGTCGCGCGGTATCGCCCGCTGCAGCCGGAACCGCAAACAATTGCGGGCAGTCTTGAAGTTTCCTTGAGGTAATTCGTTGGGTGCCGCGTTCGGCGCACCTCGACGCGATCCGGCGATTTTCGTTACACTTGCGGCTATGCATACCGCACCACAAGCAGCCTTGGCGGCATCAGCACCCTTGGCCCCCCCGGCGCCGCAGATCATCCGGCGCGGCGTTGAAGACTATCAGGTCAGTTTCGACGCCATGCGCGCGTACACCGACAGCCGTACCGCAGACTCCCCCGACCAGCTCTGGATCGTCGAACACCCGCCGGTGTTCACGCTCGGCCTCGGCGCCGACATCGCCCACGTGCTCAATCCCCACGCGATTCCCGTGGTCCAGACCGACCGCGGCGGCGAAGTCACCTACCACGGCCCCGGCCAGGTGGTGATTTACCTGCTCATGGACTTGCGCCGCAACCATCCCGGTGCACGACTGTTCGCGCGCGAATTCGTGCAAAAGATCGAACAGGCGGTGATCGACACGCTGGCGGCGTATAATCTCGCTGGCGAGCGCAAGCAGGGCGCGCCCGGCATCTACGTCAGCGCAGGGCCGTGGCAGGGCGCCAAGATTGCCGCGCTGGGCTTGAAAATCCGCGCCAGCGGTTGCACCTATCATGGCGTATCGCTCAACGTGGCGATGGACCTGACGCCGTTTTCCTGGATCAACCCGTGCGGCTACGAAGGACTCGCCACCGTCGACATGCAAACGTTGAACGTCGATGCGCCACTGAGCGACGTGCAGACGCTGCTTGCCGACCAACTCGTTGCGCACTTTGCCTTACCGCCATCGGCTTGATGGCCAAAGAAATCACTCTACTATGACTACCGAAATCACTCCAGCCGCGCCGACGCTGCGCAATGCCACCGACAAGCAAAAGGGCGCCGGCAAGACGGCCTGGATCCCGATCAAGATCATGCCGGCGGAAAAGCTCAAGAAGCCCGACTGGATTCGCGTCAAGGCCGGCTCGCCGACCACCCGCTTCTACGAAATCAAGGACATCCTGCGCGCCAACAACCTGGTGACGGTATGCGAAGAAGCGTCCTGCCCCAACATCGGCGAATGCTTCGGCAAGGGCACCGCGACCTTCATGATCATGGGCGACAAGTGCACCCGTCGCTGCCCGTTCTGCGACGTCGGCCACGGCCGTCCCGATCCGCTCGACCCCAATGAACCGGAAAACCTGGCCAAGACCATCGCCCAGCTCAAGCTGAGCTACGTGGTCATCACCAGCGTCGACCGCGACGACCTGCGCGACGGCGGTGCCGGCCACTTCGCCGCCTGCATCCAGCGCGTGCGCGAACTGTCGCCCGAGACCCGCATCGAAATCCTGACCCCGGACTTCCGCGGCCGCATGGACCGCGCCCTCGAGATCCTCAAGATGGCCCCGCCGGACGTCATGAACCACAACCTCGAAACTGCACCGCGCCTGTACAAGGAAGCGCGTCCCGGTTCCGACTACGAGTATTCGCTGAACCTGTTGAAGCGCTTCAAGGACCTGCATCCGAACACCCCGACCAAGTCCGGCATCATGGTCGGCCTCGGCGAGACCGACGAAGAAGTCCTGCAAGTCATGCGCGACATGCGCGCCCACAACGTCGATATGCTGACCATCGGCCAATACCTGATGCCAAGCGGCGACCACTTGCCGGTGCGCCGCTACGTACATCCCGACACCTTCAAGATGTACGAAGAAGAAGCCTACAAGATGGGCTTCGTGCACGCCGCCGTCGGCGCCATGGTGCGCTCGAGCTACCACGCGGATCAACAGGCGCACGGCCTGATTGGATAAGCAGTTTTCGCCGGTAGCATCGGCGTAAAAAAACGGCCTGGTTCTTCGATGAACCAGGCCGTTTTTTATTGCGCTTCACATCACCATATTCAGTGAGTGCACAGTGTGCTCAGTGAGAATTCCCATCCCACATCCAGGCCCACAATCCCGGCAAATGCAGCGGTTTGGACCGATCCGTGACCGTGCGCGCCATCACCGCGCGCTGCAACGCCGCGCTGTCGTCGTAGAACGGCTTGGCGGCCACTCTCAGGCCGGTTTCCTGTGCACTGTCGAGCAGGATTTGCATGTACTCCAGCATGTGGCGCGAGGTGTAGCGGTTCAGATCGTGGAACGTGACTTCCACCGGGATTACCCCATCCACCGTCGGCAGTTCGCCGTCGGCGATGCGTTCGCGCACTTCCGACAACTGGCGCACGATATTCGAGCGGCGGCGCAGGCTGAAGTTGTAGCCCCAGATCTTGCCGTCGTTCAGGCTGACATCGGTCATCAGCACGTGAAAGCCGTGCTGCTGATAAGCGGTGAAGGTGCGCCGGTCGAAGTTCCAGAACGGCGGACGCAAAAAGACCGGCGCGGCGCCGGTGATGGCGGCAATGTCGGCGCTGCCGTCAGTCAGCGATTTTTCCAGGGCCTGCGGGTTCAGGTCGCGGTGGTTGGTGTGTCCCGGGGTGCTGGTATGGAAGCCCAGGATATGCCCCTCCGCATGCTCGCGCCGCATGATCTCGCGACCGAGATCGCTGCCGCCTGCGCCGGTGGCGCGGGTCTGGACAAAGAACACCGCCTTGACGCCGGGCAGGTGCGGATTGTTGGCGAGATCGTCGAGGATAGCCGTTGTCGGGTTGGCAAATCCGGAAGCGCTCGGACCATCGTCGAAGGTCAGCAGAAAACGAATCGGCGCCTGCACGCTCAGGCGCTGCTCGGTCAGCGGCGTCAGCACGATGGGCGGCGCAATGCAGCCGCTCAGGGAAAGCGCCATGGCGACTGCTGACAAAATGGAAGAGATCGTTTTCAAGCGGCGGACCTGTCATGGTTTTCGGTGTCGACAAATCCAAGGACGAGCCGCACAGAGGCGGGCCGATTATACCTGAGCGTTGTTGCGAAAAATTCAATCAGCGACTGTCGCCGGAAAGCCTCTGCGCCTGGCCAGCCACGCCACCGCCAGCGTCGGCGCCAGCAGCACCAGCAAGGCCCACGGAAACGATTGGACCCCGACGGTATCGAGCAGCACCCCGCCGACTATCCCGCCGCCGGCGATCGCCAGATTCCACACCGTCACGATCATCGCCTGGGCGATGTCGGCGGCTTCCCCTGCATTCTTGGCCGACGCCGTCTGGAACAGGGTCGGCACGCCGCCATATGCCAGTCCCCACGCCGCCACGCCGGCATACACCATCGCCGGGTTGTGGCCCCACACGCCCAGTGTCGCGGCAGCGAAGGCAAACAGCACGATGCTGATCAGCACCAGCGTGCGCAGCCGGCGGTCAATCAGGGCGCCGGTGACCCAGATCGAGACCAGTGCGCTCACGCCGAAGATCAGCAGGATCGCGCCGACCTTGTCCGCCATGCCGGCCGGCGCCAGGAAGGGCGCGATGTAGGTGTACAGGATGTTGTGCGCCAGCACGAACGCCAGCGTCACGAACAACACCGAACGCACTCCGGGCAGCATGAACACGCCGACGATCGACAAGCGATTTTCACTTTTCTGGCCCGGAAAATCCGGCACCTTGGCAATCGCCCAGATGATTAGAATCAGCGTCATCGCGCTCATGATGCCGAAGCTCAGGCGCCAACCCACGCTCGCGCCGAGAAAGGTTGCTGCAGGGATGCCCAGCGACAGCGCAATCGGAATGCCGGCCATCGTGACGGCGATGGCGCGGCCCTGCAGGTGGGTCGGCGCCATGCGTGCCGCATAGCCCGCGATCAACGCCCACACCACGCCTGCGAACACACCGGCGAAGAAGCGCGCCGCCAGCGTCAGCGGATAGCTGGTCGATACCGCGGTGATCGTGTTGACGATCACGAAGCCGACAATGGCCGTCATCAGCAAGGGTTTGCGCCGCCAGCTTTGCGTCGTCGCCGTGAGCGGAATGGCGGTGATCATCGAACCGATCGCATACAGGGTCACGAGTTGGCCGATCAGGGATTCCGACACGCGCAGGTCGGCGCTCATCTGCGGCAGCAAACCGGCCGGCATGGCCTCGGTGAGGACGGTGATGAAGGCCGCCATGGCCAGCGCCAGCAAGCCTGCCAGCGGAAGTTTGTCGACGCCATTGTCGATCATCTTGTTTGTCGGATCAGGCCGCACAGATGCCGGTGCGGCGGTGTTGGAGCTGGTTGAAGAAGTCATATCGGTGGTCCAATTTTTTAAGCAGCGGCAAGCGCCATTGCATGAACGACCAAGATAAGGCTTTCAGCGACTGCGGACAATTGGGCTATAGTTCCAAACACATTGGACTGAAATGTCCGTAATTGAAATCAGCCAGCCTCGCGCGAAGGAGCATTATGGACAGCCTCAACTCGCTCAACGCCTTTGTCCACGTAGCCGAGGCGCGCAGCTTCACTGCCGCCGGCCAGAAGCTCGGCGTGTCGTCGTCGGCCATCGGCAAGTCTATCGCGCGATTGGAGGAGCGGCTCGGCGTGCGCCTGTTCCATCGTTCCACGCGCTCGGTGACGCTGACGCCGGAAGGCGCCGCCTTCCTCGAGCGTTGCCGCCGCATCTTCGGCGAGGTCGAAGCGGCCGAGCAGGAATTCGCGCACAGCCTGGGTGCGCCGCGCGGCAAGCTGCGCGTGAGCATGCCCATCGTCGGCATGCTGATGATGCCGGCGGTGAGCGCCTTCATGCGCGCGCATCCGGAGATCGAACTGGAACTCGACTTCACCGACCGGCTGGTCGACGTCATCGCCGAAGGTTTCGACGCCGTGGTGCGTTCAGGCGACGTGGCCGATTCGCGCCTGGTGGCGCGACCGCTCGGCAAGTTCAGGTTTCGGTTGGCGGCGTCTCCCGCCTACCTCAAGCGCGCAGGCGTACCGCGCACGCCCGACGATCTGTTGCAGCACGCCTGCCTGCATCACCGTTTCGCCACCAACGGCAAGCTGGAACGCTGGCCGTTACGTGCAGGCCGGGGCCGCAAAGACTTCACGCTCGACTTGCCCACCACCGCGGTGGTCAACACCATCGAGCCGCTGATCCACCTGGCCGAGGCCGGCCTGGGCATTGCCTGCCTGCCGGATTTCTCCATCCGCGAGCAGGAACGCAAGGGCACGCTGGTGAGCGTGCTCGACAGCTACATCCATCACTCCGGTACCTTCCGCATGCTGTGGCCATCCAGTCCCTATCTCTCGCCCAAGCTGCGTGCGTTTGTGGACTTCATGGCGGCGCATCTGTTCACGTAGTTTCAGATTTCATCAGCGCGCTCAGCGCTGATCCGCGCCGCAGCAGGAAGTCGCGCAGCGCCGCCTCGTAATCGGATGGCGCCGCAGCGCGCACCGATGGACGCATCCGCAATGCCTCGCGCCAGGCGCACACTTTGGGCGTCGCCGCCATGAAGCCGAAATCGGCAACGGCGTCGAACACGTCGAAGTAGCGGAACACCGGCCCGAACACCGCGTCGACCATGCAGAATTTGTCGCCCGCGAAATACGGACCGTCGCCCAGCACATCTTCCAATTGCAGAAACCTGCCGCGGATGTCTTCAGCACGACGCTGCAAGCCGATGTCATCCGGCGCCGAGTAAAAACCCCCGATGGCGTTCAGCAGCGAGGAGCCGAATTCCATCCAGCCGCGGTGGCGTGCACGCGTCAGCACGTGGGTCGGATGCAGCGGCGGCGCCATGCTGTCGTCGAGGTATTCGCAGATCACGGCTGATTCGAAAATCGCCTCGCCGTCCACCAGCAACACCGGCGTCTTGCCCAACGGCGACACCCGCAGAAACCAGTCAGGTTTGTCGGCCAGGTCGATGTCGATGCGCTCGAAGTGCAGGCCTTTTTCCTGCAGCACGATCGCAACGCGCTGTACGTAGGGACACAGATGATGGCTGATCAACGTGAGAGGTGAAGTCATGACGATCTCCTCATGCCGCCGGCACGAAGCGCCGGCTACGTACCAGGGCATAGGCGCCGTCGCCGGTCAGCCACAACACCACCGACATGGTGATCAGGAAGGCCGGATATTCCCAGCCGCCGCCCTGGCTGGTATGCACCCAGCCGTTGTTCCAATGCACTGCTGTTGCGAGCGCCAGGATCGGCGTCAACGCCAGCGCAACCTGGCGTGCATATACGCCAAGGAGGATAGCGACGCCGCCGATGATTTCCGTCGCGAACACCGGGTATGCCAGGAAGCCGGCAAAGCCGACGCTCTCGAAGTACTGCGCCGTGCCCGGCAGCGTGAACACCAGCAGCTTGAGCAGCGCATGCGAAATCCACATGGCCGCGAGGCTGACGCGCAACAGCAGCGCGCCCCAGGCAGGGGTGGGGGTGGGAATGGCAGCGCTGCGCTCCGCGGCATGGGCGCGCGGGGAAGAAACAGAAGACATGAAATACTCCTGAAGAATGAAAAGACAGGGGTAATATAGGGCGACAGAAATGCAATGAAAATAGGCAAGAGCGCAAACCATGAATGCAAAGCTGCAATACAAACCGGCGTACAGAATCAGCCAAACGGACCTCGAAATCATCCTCGCACTGGTGCGTGCACAGACGTTGGCGATAGCCGGCGAACGGCTGGGCGTGGATGCGTCAACGGTATTTCGCGCCGTGCAGCGTATGGAAAAGGGGCTGGGCATCCGCCTGTTCGAACGCTCGCGCAGCGGCTACCGGCCTTCAGAACTGGCGCAGGAACTGGCGGTGCATGCGGAGCAGATGGAGGCGCAACTGGAGGCCGCGCGTTCAGCGGTGCAGTTGCAGCCGGACCAGGTATCCGGCATCGTGCGCATCAGCACCACCGACACCGTGCTGCACGGCCTGCTCGCGCCGGCGCTGAAATTGCTGCGCGTCAGCCATCCGCTGCTGACCTACGACATCCATGCCGGCAATGAACTGGCAAGCCTGACGCGGCGCGACACCGACATCGCCGTGCGCGCCACGCGGCGGCCGCCGCAGCACCTGATCGGCAAGCACGTGGGGCCGATCCGCGTGGCATTGTATGCGGGCAAGAAAAGTGGAATCAAAGATGTCGACGCCGGCATCGCCGCAGGCAGCTGGATCGCGCCCGACGACGCGTTGCCCGAACACCCCTCGGTGATCTGGCGCAAGAAGCATTTCCCCAAGGCGGTGCCGGCTTTCCGCGTCAACAGCATCCTCACCGTGGCCGAACTGACGGCGCAAGGTCTTGGCATCGGCCTGTTGCCGGTGTTCCTGGCGGAGCGTCGCAACGACCTGGTTCAGCTGACCGAAACGATCAATGAATGCCAGACCGAGCTGTGGCTGCTCACGCATACCGAGTCGCGCCATCTGCGTCGCGTATCGGCGGTGTTCAATCACCTCGCGGAGCAGATCGCGCTGGCATAACAATTATTTGCGCCTGTCGCTCAGGTCACCCAAGGTCTGCGCCACCAGTGAACGGAACCAGCGGTGCGCAGCGTCATTGTGGAAGCGCGCATGCCAGAACTGCTTGACGGTGAGGTCGGGCAGTTTCACCGGCATCTCGAACATGCGGATGTCGGCCAGCTGGGCGAACAATTCAGCCAGTTCGCTCGGTACGCAGGCGATGTAATCGGAGGTTGCCACCAGGCCCGGCACGGTCAGCAGATAAGGCACGCTGACGCCGACTTTCAGGCGCTCGCCCTGGCGCCGCAATTCTTCATCGAGCAACTGGTTGGTCAGCGACAGCGTGCCCGCCAGCACATGTTCGCTGTCGACGAACTGCTCGAACGACATCTTCATCGGCTGGCCTTTCACGCCTTTTCCCTTGAGCTTGCCGGCGCGCACGATACCCACCAGCGAACGGCGGAACAGGGTTTGCTGGTAGAGGTTGTCGCCCATCTTGCCGAGGTAGCCGATGGCCAGATCGATGGCACCGTCCTGCAATGCCGAGGCCAGTTCCAACGACGGCACCTGGATCGGTTTGAGCGTGGCGTGCGGCGCATGCGCGCGCATTGCGCCGAGCAGTTTGGGCAGGAGCACGATCATGCCCATGTCGCTCAGGCAGACCGAAAATGTGCGTGCGGTGGTCCGGGCATCGAACGCCTTCACATCCCAGATCTCGCGCTGGATCAGCTCCAGTGTTGCAATCGCGCCCTGCGCAATGCGTTCTCCGGTGGGCGTGGGCGCCATCACAGAACCGGCCCGCACGAACAGGTCGTCCTGGAAACTCACACGCAGGCGGCTCAGCGCATGGCTCACCGCCGGCTGCGTCAGGCCGAGGCGCTCGGCGGCGCGCGAGACGGACTTCTCTTCGAACAGCGCCTGCACCACGTACAGGAAGTTCAGGTCGGGGGTATTCATATATGAGCCGGATGTATAGTAATTTTGAATTCTTTCCGCGCATTGTCAGCGGTCTCTTGCTTAGTATGCCCCCGATCTCTTCCGGAAAACAAGGCGCTGCAAGGACTTCCGGATGACATGCCGCATCTCCCCGGTGGTACACGGTTTCTGTTCCATGAATGCTGTGCATGCCGTCTATGAGTTTCATTGGATGGTGTTACACCGATCACATCCCTAGAATCAATCGCGTCGATAAGGCGAGGCTGTTCCCGTTTCCGGGACCCCGTCATGGAGATGCATAAAAACCAGAACGATTGCGGAGACAACCCGGGCCGGGACGCCCGGCCGTAGCCATTTCAGCGGGCGTATCACATGAAATCAAATACCGGATTTTTGGTCGTCTTTCTCTATGTCCTGCTGGCGTGGGGGACGATGTTCGGACTGGCCTGCACGACGTCGGGGGCGCAACATCAGCAATGGATGATGGGGATCGCCAGCGCCGCGCTGCTGGGTGTACTGATATGCAATTGGCGCTTGTCGCGCGAAGCCGGCCGGCACAACGCGCGCTTGCTGGCAGACATGCGCGCGCTCGGCACCGGCCGCCTCGCCCCGTCCGCCGGTCGCTACACCGACGGCGAGATCGACAGCGCAGTCTCCACCCTGCGCCAACACATGAGTGAAGTCGTCATCAAGGTGCGCAACGGCACCGTCGGTTTCGCCATGACCTCGGGCCTGCTGTCGACCGACAACAGGGCGCTGCTGGAACGCACCGACAAACAGGGCGCGCTGTTGCAGCAGACCGCGGCATCGACGGAGCAGATCACGTCCAATGTGCGGCAGAACGCCGACAATGCCCACAAGGCCAACGAGCTGATCGCCACTGCCGCGCAGGCAGCGGCACAGGGCGGGGAAGTGGTCGGCAATGTCGAGACCAACATGGCCGATATCCGCGACAGTTCGCACCGCATCGCCGACATCATCAACGTGGTCGACGGCATCGCGTTCCAGACCAACATCCTTGCGCTCAACGCCGCCGTCGAAGCGGCGCGCGCCGGCGAGACCGGACGCGGCTTTGCCGTCGTGGCGACTGAAGTGCGCGTGCTGGCGCAGCGCGTGGCCGCCGCGTCGAAAGAGATACAGGCGCTCATCAGCGACTCGGTCAGCATGGTGGAGAGCTGCGACAAGCAAGTGCTGCTGGCCGGCGCCACCATGCGCAAGATCGTCTCGTCGGTCAGCAGCGCGGCCGCCATCATGCAGGAAATCAGCAGCGCCAGCCGCGAGCAGAGCAGCGGCGTGGCGACCATCAACGACACGATCTCGCAGCTCGACCAGATGACGCAAGAGAACGCCAAACTGGTCGACGAGATCTCCGCTGCCGCCGCCAATCTACACCGGCAGGCCGTGACGCTGACCAACGTGGTCTCGCATTTCGATCTCGGATCGGATGAATTTGGCACGCGCGAGGATGCCGTGGCGCTGGTCGACACCGCCGTCGCCCATGCGCAAGAGGAAGGCTTGCCGAGTCTGATAGAGAAGGTCAACGATCTGGTCGCGCGGGACTTCGCGGATCGCGACCTGTATCTGGTGGTGGTCGCCATCGCCGACGGCCGCATCGTTGCGCACGGCGGCAATCCGCGCCTGGTCGGCGTCGACACGCGCAAGCATCGCGACCCCGGCGGCAAGCCGTTCGGGCAAGAGATCGTCGACATCGCCAGGAATCACGGCACCGGCTGGGTCGATTTCAAGTTCGCTCATCCGGTCACGCAGGAGATCAAGACCAAGTCGGCCTATGTGCGCCGGCTGGGCGACTGCCTGGTGTCCTGCGGGTTTTATACGCGCTGAATTGCGCGTTTGATGTGCACCGAATGCGTGATTGCAACAGTGACGGCAACACATGGTCTTGAGGTTCTTCCCTGGTGCGGCGTGCGACTCTCTCCTCCACGCTGCACCATTTTTTTGCCACCCGGCCAATCTCGGTTTTATGAATCAAATGCATGTGATGTATGAAATTCATTCTATGGATTAATAGTTTTACCGGCACTAACATGAGCCTCAACAAGACATTCAATAAAACAGAATTTTCAGGAGACACAGGTGTTTGATTGCGACGTCCTCATCGTCGGCGGCGGTCCCGCCGGTTTGTTCCTGGCGGCTGAACTCGGCCAGCGCGGCCTCAGCGTGCAGGTGTTCGACGCCAAGCCCGGCACGGCGCGCCATCCGGCCGCCAACGCCAACAGCGCGCGCACGATGGAACATTTCCGCCGCATCGGCATCGCCGACGAAGTGCGCGCCGCCGGCCTGCCGGCCGACTATTCTCCCGACATCGCCTACTTCACCTCGATCGGCCAATACGAACTGGCGCGCCTGTCGCAGCCGAGTTCCGCCGAGGCCGTCGAATGGGCGAAGCAACACGACTTCACCTGGCCCACCGCGGAACCGCCGCATCGCTGTTCGCAACTCTTCGTCGAGCCGATCCTGCTGAAGGCTGCGTTGCAGCATCGCGGTTGCAACGTGCATTTTTCCGCCGTGGTGGAATCCTTCGAGCAAGACGCACACGGCGTCACCGCCGTCGTCAATATGGAACAGACCGCCAGCCGCGAAGCACGCCAACGCAAAGTGCGCGCACGCTATCTGGTCGGCTGCGACGGTCCGCGCAGCGGCGTGCGCAAGGCGCTCGGCATCCGCTACAGCGGCGTGGCCGGCGAGAAGCGCGGCTTCATGGGCGGCCAGATGGAAGCGGTGTATTTCTATGCGCCGTCGCTGTACAGCGCCAGCCGCAAGCGTCCCGCATGGCAGTACTGGACCTTCAGTCCGACCCAGCGCGCGCTGCTGATTGCCGTCGACGGCCGCGGCGACTTCATCATGAACGTGCAACCGCCAGACGACCAGCCGCTCGATCCGGAACTGGTACGCAAGCGCATCGCCGCGGCCATCGGCGCCGACATCCCGTTCGAGATCAAGAGCACTTCGTCATGGACCGCCGGCTTTGCGCTGGTGGCGGAACGGCTGTCGCAGGGCCGCGTGTTCCTGGCCGGCGACTCCGCGCATCTGTTCACGCCGACCGGCGGCCTCGGCTACAACACCGGCATCGACGACGCCGCCAACCTGGCGTGGAAACTTGCGGCGCTGGTTGACGGCAGCGGCGGCCCGGCGCTGGCCGAGAGTTATCACGCCGAACGCCATCCGGCGGCCTTGCGCAACACCGCCTTTGCACGCGAGTTCGCCGATAGCATCGGCCACGTGCAGTTGCCGGCCGCCGCGTTTGAAGACGGCCCGCAAGGAGACGCCGCACGCGACGCCGCCGGGCGCTATCTCGACTTTCACGCGTATCGGGAATTCATGATCCCCGGCGTGCACCTGGGCACGCGCTACGAGCAATCGCCGCTGCTGGTTGCCGAAGCCGGCAGCCCCGGTCTGGACGCGGCCAACCTGTATCTGCCGTGCGCGCGGCCGGGACATCGTGCGCCGCATGCCTGGCTGCGTGACGGGCGTTCACTGTACGCGCTGTTCGGCGCCGGCTTCACGCTGCTCACGCTCAATGCCGACAACGCCACGCAAGCTGATCCGGCCAGGCTTGTCGCCGATTTGCCCGGACTGACCTGCGTGACGGTGGCCGACCGCGCCGTGCGTGAGTTGTATCAAGCCGACTTCGCGCTGATCCGTCCCGACCAGCACGTGGTGTGGCGCGGCAACGTACTGGATGCAAGCTTTGCCACTATCGCGGCGCGTGCGCTCGGGCACATCCGGGACACCGCGCCGGTGCACCTGACCGAACCGGAACGGCTCGCAACGACAGAATAGAAAAGACAACGGTAAAAGAATTGCCACATCGGTTTTCCAACATAACCAACTACAAGATCCGCTGAGCGGACTTCACCTGCAGGAGACAAGGAAAATGCACGCACAAGCAGTGACGTCGGACGCCGTCATGAACGGCAGCAAGACATCGGGATTGCAAATACTGACGCTGGTTCTGTGTTTCATGGTGGTGGCCTGCGACGGCTTCGACCTGGCGGCGGTCGGCTACGTCGCACCGTTGCTGAGGAAGGCGTGGACGCTGACGCCGGCGCAGCTCGGTCCGATCTTCGGCGCCGGCCTGTTCGGCCTGACGGTCGGCAGTTTCGTGTTCGGTCCGCTGGCGGACCGCATCGGCCGCAAGCGCGTGATCGTGATGTCGATGCTGCTGTTCGCACTCGGTACGCTGGCTTGCGCCTACGCCGATTCGGCCAGTTCGCTGGCCTTGCTGCGCTTCCTCACCGGCGTCGGCCTGGGCGGCGCGATGCCGACCGCGATCACGCTGTCGTCGGAGTTTAGCCCCGAGCGCAACCGCGCCTTGCTGGTGACGCTGATGTTCTGCGGCTTCACGCTGGGACTGGCCTGCGGCGGCGCGTTGGCCGCCTTGCTGATTCCGTCTTACGGCTGGCAGGGCGTTTTCATTTTCGGCGGCATCGTGCCGTTGGTGCTGACGCCGATCATCTGGATTTTCCTGCCGGAGTCCTTGCGCTTCATGGCCGGCAAAAAGAAATTCGAAGCCGAGTCACGCAAGGTGCTGGAACGCCTGACCGGCAATCCGAACGCCGCGCTGGCGGAAGCGATTCCCGATGAAGTCCGCAACGACGACAACAAGAAAGCCGGCATCCTGGCGACGCTGTTCAGCCGTCACTATCGCACCGGCACCATGCTGCTGTGGCTGGCTTTCTTCTGCACGCTGTGGGTCTACTACCAGATCAGCAGCTGGCTGCCGACCGTGATCACCGAAGGCGGCATCGCCGTCACGCAGGCCGCCACCATCGGCGCCATGATGCCGGTCGGCGGCACCATCGGTTCGCTGATCAATGCGCGCCTGATGGATCGTCACAACCCGTTCGCGGTGCTGAGCGTGTCTTACCTGATCGCGGCGATTTCCATCGTCTGCATCGGCCCGGCCGTGCATCACGCCGGCTGGCTCTACGTCACGGTGTTCTGCGCCGGCTTCGGCCTGTCCGGCGCGCAGACCGGCGCCAACGTGCTGGTGTCTGGATTCTATTCAACGGTAGCCCGCGCCACCGGCGTGAGCTGGGCGCTGGCAGTGGGCCGCATCGGTTCCATCATCGGCTCGATGACGGGCGGCCTGTTGCTGGCGGCGCTGCCGTCGACGCAGATGGCATTCATCGTGTTCGCGGTGCCGGCGGTGATCGCCGGACTGTCGATGTTCACCGCCGGCCGCCTGTATCACGGCAAGGCCAAAGCCATTTAAAAACAGCCGCCACAGGCTGACCGATTTCCATAAACAACACGAGGCAGGAGACATGAAACTCAACCACTTTTCGATCGCCATGCTGGCTGCGGCGGCCATGGCGGGCGGCGCTCCGGTGCTGGCGCAGCAAGTCACCAATACCACCAACGTCAGCGTCTACGGCATTCTGGACACCGGCGTGGAATACATCACCCACGCCAACGCCGCCGGCAACAGCGTGCTGCGCATGCCGGGCATCACCGGCAGCATGCCGTCGCGCATCGGCTTTCGTGGCACCGAAGATCTCGGCGGCGGCTGGGCCGCGCAGTTCACGCTGGAGAACGGCTTCAACGTCCGCGCCGGCGACATGAACCAGGGCGGCCGGCTGTTCGGTCGCCAGGCCTGGGTCGGCATCAACAGTCCTTACGGTCTGGTGTCGGTCGGCCGCCAATACAACATGATGTTCTGGGCGATTCTCGACGCCGACATCATCGGCCCGGACATCTATGGCGGCGTCGGCTCCTTCGACGCCTACATCCCGAATGCGCGCAGTGACAACACCGTGGCGTACAAGGGCAAGTTCGACAACGTCACCGTCGGCGCGACGTATTCCTTCGGCCGCGACAGCACCGGCACCGGCAATTCGCCGGGCCAGGGCACCTGCGCCGGTGAAGTCGCCGGCGACACGCAAGCCTGCCGCGACTGGTCGGCGATGCTGCGCTACGACGGCGCCAACTTCGGCATCGCCACCGCTTATGACCGCCAGCAAGGCGGCGCCGGTGCGGCTGCCAACTTCTACAACGGCGTCGCGCCGCTGGCGCTGACCTCGTCGGGCGACAAGGATGCGCGCACCCAGCTGAACGGCTATGTCAAGGCCGGTGATTTCAAGATCGGCGGCGGCTGGCTGGGCCGCAAGGTGGCCGCAGCCATCGGCAACCGCGAGGTCAAATCCGATCAGTACTACCTGACCGCGGCCTATCTGTTCACGCCGCAGTTCACGCTGGACGGCGGCTACTACCGCATCATCAACAAGCAGCAGGACGCACGCGGCACCATCAGCGTGGTGCGCGGCACCTATGCGCTGTCCAAGCGCACGTCGGTCTACCTGCAGACGGCCTATTTGTCCAACAGTGCGCAGGCCGCCTACACGCTGAGCCAGGGCGGCGCCGGCGCGAGTCCGGGCAAGGGCATGAATCAGTGGGGCACGATGATCGGCATGCGTCACGCGTTCTGAGTTTGGTAGTGAAATAGTTTTAATGCCGCCGGCATGGTGCCGGCGGTGTGTCTGGAGAGTGAAAATGAGATACGTAAGTTTTGAACAAAACGGCAAGGCCCTGCTCGGCGTGCGCGACGGCAAACAGATCCGCGTGCTCGGCGAAGAAACGCTGGAGCAATTGCTGGCGCGAGGCGTCGACCTGCAAGCCTATGGCCGCGATACGGAGAGCAAGGGAACGGTCGAAGAAGCCGGCCTGAAACTCCTGCCGCCGCTGCGCCGTCCACCGAAGATCATCTGCGTCGGCCTGAATTTTTCCGACCACACCAAGGAAAGCAATTTTGCCCAGCCGGATTATCCGACCATCTTCCTGCGCCTGCACACCAGTTTGATCGCGCACAACCAGCCGATGATCCGTCCGACCGTGTCCGACAGCCTCGACTTTGAGGGCGAGATCGCGGTGGTGCTCGGCAAGGGCGGCAAGAGCATCCGCAAGGAAGACGCGCTGAAACACGTCGCCGGCTATGCACTGTTCAACGACGGCTCGGTGCGCGAATACCAGTTCAAGTCGCCGCAATGGACGGTCGGCAAGAACTTCGACGGCACCGGCGCGTTCGGTCCCGACCTGATTACTGCCGACGAACTGCCGCCGGGCGCCAAGGGTCTGCTGCTGGAGACGCGCCTGAACGGCGAAGTGGTGCAATCCGCCAACACCGACACCATGGTGTTCGACGTCGAATCGCTGATCTCCATCCTGAGTGAAGCCTTCACGCTGGAAGCGGGCGACGTCATTGTTTCCGGCACACCGTCGGGCGTGGGCTGGGCGCGTACGCCGAAGCTGCTGATGAAGCACGGCGACGTCTGTGAAGTCACGGTTGAACGCATGGGCACGCTGACCAACAAGATCGTCGACGAAGCGCCGCGCTGATCGGTAAAACAATAACAAGCGGCGCAGCGACGCCGCTGTTTGCTAGCGTTTTTGTAACAGGCAAGGAGACAGGGATGAGCAGTCAGACACGCCCGGCAGGCGTACATTCGATCGATCACTTCGCACTCAACGTGCCGTCGCTGGCCGAGGCGGATCGCTTCTACCGCAGCTTCGGGCTGGAGGTGAACGGAAGCTCCGATGAACTGGAGTTGCGCGCGCAGGATGGTCATCGTTGGGCCCGCGTGCTGCCGGCGGCGGGCAAGTCGCTGGCTTATCTCTCCTTCAATTGCTATGCCGCCGACCTGGCGCAGATCGAGCGCCAGGCGCGCGCGGCGGGTGCTTCCTTCGACGTCAATCCGCGCGCGCTGCGCGGCGCGGTGAACGAGGGCATCTGGTTCCATGATCCCGACGGCAATCTGCTGCAGGTAAAGCCGGGTGTGAAGACCACGCCCGACAGCAAGCTGCCGCTGGTGCAGCAGCAGGCGCCGGCCAATGCGCGCGGTTCGGTCACGCGCGCCGAAGCGCCGTTCATTCGGCCGCGTCGCATGTCGCATGTGCTGATGTTCTCGCCGAACGTGTTGCGTATCCTCGACTTTTACCATCGCGCCCTGGGACTGCAGCTGTCGGACCGATCGCTCGATGTGATCGCCTTCACGCACGGTCCGCACGGCAGCGACCATCACCTGGTCGCCTTCGCCAAGAGCCACGCGAAAGGCTGGCACCATGTCGCCTGGGATGTGGCGCGCATCGATGACGTCGGCATCGGTGCGTCGCAAATGGCCAAGGCCGGCTACAAGGAAGGCTGGGGCACCGGCCGCCACGTGCTCGGCTCCAACTATTTCCACTATGTGCGCGATCCCTGGGGATCGTTTTCCGAGTACTCGGCCGACATCGACTACGTCCCGGCCGGCGCGCAATGGGATGCGGGCAATTACCAGCCGGAGGATTCATTGTATCTGTGGGGACCGGACGTGCCGGAGTATTTCATCCGCAACACCGACAGCTAAGCCAGTCAAGTCCAAGCCGGTACCGGCCGCCCAAGTGGCGGCTTTTTTTCGTCGGCGCTTGATCTATACTCATCGGGCAAGGTGGTTTCTCGTCCAATCACCGCATCAGAAAGCCTCTATGCCCGTCTCCTATCTGCGCAGCCTCGCCGGCAAGAACCGCACCGTCACCGCCAACCGGCACCTGGCTTTCGTCCTGTCCGCAATTGCGGGCGCGATCAACGCCGGCGGCTTCCTGGTGGTGGGGCAGTTCACCTCGCACATGTCCGGCATCCTGTCGATGATGGCCGAGGACCTGGCCATCGGCGCGATCGGGCTGCTGTTGGCAGGTGTGGCCAGCATGTCGTTCTTCATCGCCGGCGCGGCCTGTTCGGCGGTGATGATCAACTGGGCGCGCAAGCGTCGCCTTGAGGCCGAATACGCCATGCCGCTGATCGCCGAAGCGCTGTTGCTGTTGTGCTTCGGCCTGCTGGGCGGCAATATCGCCGGCATTGAATGGCTGTTCGTGCCGGTCACGGTGCTGCTGTTGTGCTTCATCATGGGCTTGCAGAACGCCGTGATCACCAAGCTCTCGCGCGCTGAAATCCGCACCACCCACGTCACCGGCATGGTCACCGACATCGGCATCGAACTGGGCAAGGCGCTCTACTGGAACAGCGGCCGCCATCCCGACATGCAGGTGCGCGCGGATCTCGTCAAGCTGCGCACGCTGGCGACGCTGGTGTCGCTGTTCTTCATCGGCGGCGCTGTCGGCGCGCTCGGATTCAGGCACATCGGCTTCGTCTTCACCCTGCCGCTCGCGGCGACGCTGGTCTTTGTCGCGCTGGTGCCGGTGCTGGACGACATGCGGCGGGTTCTGCGCGGGCAATAATCGCCGGGTGCAATGTAAAAAGCCCGCCACCGCGCAATGCAGGGACGGGCCTTGCGCCAACCACAGCGCCTCCTCAAGTCAATTACAGATACTGCACTTCAATCGTGGCCGAGCCGTCGAGGTCGATGTTCTGCGTCAGCGGCAGGTTGGCGCCCTTGTCCAGAACAGCGGTGACGCCCAGGTTGCCGGAGATGGTCTTGTACGAACCGGGCACGGTCGAACCGCTGGCGGAGAACGACTGGCGGCCGGTGCCGTCAGCGTTGAAGCGGCCGTAGGTCGACTTGGCCCAGGTGTTGTTGTTGGCGGCGTCGGCGACGACATCAGGGGTAGCGCCATCAGCGGTGAACGAACCGACGATGGAGCGCACGCTGTAGGCGCCGATGTTCTTGCCGCCTGCTGCGCCCAGACCGTAGGCATGCTTGTCGGCCAGATTGGAGTTGATCGCAGTCATCAGGCCGGGAACGACGGTGGAGGCCTTGTTGTCGATGGCGCGCACGGCAACCTTGGTTGCTGCATCGCAAGTGACGGTGAAGGCGATGGTCTTTTCCGCCAGCGCAGTCGGCGCGGTGGCGCTCAGGCTCTTGGCGGCGATGGTGCCGTAGTCGACCACGTTGGTGCCGGTGAAGCTAGGTGTACAGGCCGAAGGGCGGATCACGCCTTTGACCTTCAGTTCAGCCGTGTCGGCGGCTTGCGCAGCGAAGGACACCAGCAGGGACGCAGACAGTGAAGCAGCCAGGGCGGAGAAGAGGGCGATTTGCTTGTTCATGATCGTTTCCTTAAAGAGTCAACATGGGTTCAATTCGGTTTGCATTCGTTGTGCCTGAGCGCCTTGTGTTTGCTTAAGCAGTGAAGCCATTTTGACGATTTAAAGATCGGATTTATATGAGAAAACTCTCAAAAAACGAGTTGCTAAAATTGCAATGACTACGATTTGTTCGTGGGCATACGACGTCGCCGGCGCCGCACCAGCCCGGCGACGACGGCCGCCGCCGCAATCAGCGCCAGTGCCGCAGTGACGACGGCCGCATTGCGATGCGTCGCCACCCAGTGGCGCGTTTTCTTCCACGCCTGCACATACGGAAAGCGTCCCGCCGCCTTGAAATCCGGCTCCGCGCAGTTCTGGCCGAAGTCCGCCGAGAACGGCACGGCGGCGCCTTCCTTCACGTAGCGGCGGTAGGGTACCGGCGCCAGCGCCGCGTCGTAGTAGACGAAGCCGGTACCCTTGCATAGCACCGCAGCGAAAGCCTGAGAGCGCGCGGGCAGTTCGTCGGCCGACTTCATGATGTAGTCGACGGCGATGTTGCGGTAGTGATAGCGCTGGTTGGGTTTGCTCTCGCTGGCGGCGTAGCGCTTGCGCTCGTCGTCGGTGACGAAGGGACCGGGCAGGTCGGCGGCGGCGCGTTGTTCAGGCGTTTTGACGAAGGCTGCCTTGCTGGTGTCGCCGCGCGGATATTCCTGGACTTCCATGCGGCCGATGCCGAAGGCCAGCATGCCGCCGAGCCCGGTGTAGTCGGGCGCTTCTTCGTATCCCATGATGTCCATGCCGCGCCGGCGCGCCAGCGTGGCCGCCTTGTACCAGGCTTCGGCGCGCGTCACCGCGCGCCATGCATGTTTGGCGTCGTCGAGCGCGTCGCCGTATTCCTTCGCCGTGGCGCGATAGCGCCAGGAGGCCAGCGTCCGCTTGCCGTCGGTGTAGTAATTCTCGTCGACATCGACGTAGCGCCAATCCTGGTCGTCGGGGAAGTAGGACAGCGCATCGCTGACGCGTCCCTCGCGCACCAGGCGGCGCGCCAGCAGCCGGCGCAGATAGTCGGACTGTTGCGCCGGATGCGCACTCAGCCATTCGTAATACGGCTGGTCGGGTGTCGTCGGGATGATTGGCGGCGGTGCCGGCACCGGCGTCGCCGGGACTTTCGCGTCGATATAGGTCTTGAGTTCATCGACCGTCAGCACGCGCTCGGCCAGGTACCAGGTGTCGCCGCTGTAGTCGCTGTAGAGGGGATGGCTGAGGTTGCCGTCCTTGCCGCGCGTCTGGCTGGCTTTGGTGACGTTGTACAACTGGTCGAAGGCTTCAACATATTGTCCGCGCGACAGCGACAGCACGCTTTGCTCGGCCTTGATCAGGCCGAGCGAGGCGGGTTCGACGCTGGCGTCATTTTGCGGGAAGGCCTTGGACGCCTCGGCATAGGCTTGCGCCGCCGCCGCGACATCGCCCTTGCGCAAGGCCAGCTTGGCGCGCACCCAGCTGGCCAATGCGCTGCGTTGTTTATCCGCCAGCGTCTGCGCCAGCTCATACAAGCCACTGCGGTAAGCAAGAGCCGCCACACGGTCGGCGTCGGCAATGTTGGCGATGCCGCGTTTCTGCAACGCTGCAACCAGCGATGGCAGCACCGGATTGACCTTGACGTCCTTGCCGCCGCGGCCGGCGTCGGCGTAGCCGTAACCGCCGCCCCAGGTATCGTATTCGGCTGGCCGGCTGGCGTCGGCGCCGCTCATGTCACCCACGCGCGCGAGTGCGTAGCTGACCAGCAGGCGTTGCGCGACCGGATCGTCGATCAGCTTTTGCGCGCGCTCCGGATCGCTCAGCGCCCACCCCGCGAGAATGCGCAGCGACTGCACGCCGCTGTTGGAATTGCGCGCGGCCTGTTCGGCGTACAGGCGAACGGCTTGCTTCAGGTCGGCGGCGGAGACTTCGTCGGCGCAAGGCATGGCGTTGACGAAATCAAGATAGCCGCACATGGTCGTGCCGTTGCTCGCGCCGCTGACCAGAAATACGCGCGCCTGCTCGCCGTAGCTCGCCACCGCCAGTCCCTTGGGATCGGGGGCGCCGGCAATTGCGCGCGAACGCGTCAGTGCATAGGCCTGGATGGCTTTGGCGCGTTCATCGCGGGGCTTGTTGCCGGCGGCTGTCATGGCGCCGGCATGGCTTTGTCCGAGCATGTAGGCCGCCGGTACGGCGCGTTTGTCACCGTCGGCCTTGGGCAGGTCGAGCACGGCCTGGAAGCGTTTCAGCGCGCGCGTCGCGCTGTCGCTGCCGGCCAGATAATCCACCGCGCCGGCCGCATACAGGCGTACCGCCGGCGGCAAGTCCGTGCCTTGCGCGTAAGCGGCGTCGCCATCCTTGAGCGCGCGCACAGCGTTAAGCTGCGCCAGCTGTGCCGGCGTCATGAAGGCCGCATCGGCGGCGTCGGGTTTGCCGGACGGATCGGGCGCGCTGTCGCTTTCGTTGGCCAGCAATTTATCGGCGGGTTTGACCAGATGCGCAGCTTCGTAGGCGAAGGAATTGGCCGGCGTCGCCTTGAGCGTGCCGGCGCGATCGTCGAGCACCTGCAGCGGGAAGTCGGGGCCGCAGGCGATCACCACGGCAGCGCTGAAGGGGATCGCGAGCGCGACTGCGATACGCAGATGCTTGATATGCATGTCAGTGTTCCACATGGAGTTGGATGGGATGTTGTCCGCAATGCGCCCAGCCGATGTTGCGCTGGTAGCCGGCACGCAGCAGACCTTCGTGCGTGCGTCGTAAATATTTTCCTTGCGCGTCGGCTTCCAGCGCATAGCCGTTGATGCCGTCGGCGGCGTCGCAGGCCGATGCCGCATCGATGCGTACGATCAACGGCAGCGCGCTGTCGGCGTTGCCGTTGTTGCGCAGCGTGAGGTCGTGCAGGCCGGCTTGCGTATTTTGGCTACTGGCCTGCGCTTCCACCGTCACGGCGGCTTTGAGCGGCTGGCGCGCCAGCACCGCCTGCCAGGTCGGCAGGCTCCAGTTACGTACGTCGTCTTCGGTCGGCAGGCGGAACCAGACCACACCGATCAGGCCGGGTTCAGGATTCTTGTCCAGCTGCGCAAGGAAGGCGCTCACCACCGCCGGCGAGGCCGTCAGTTCCTGCGCAGTGTTGCCGGATGCCAGCAGCGGACGTTCGCTTTCGACGGTGCTGATGCGGCCATTGTCGTCCCAGCTCACGCGCGTGCCGTACGACGGCAGGGCGACGCGCCAGGGATGCGCGGTCTGTTTTGCATAGGCTTTCAGCCACGCCTGCGCGCGCTCGGCGTCGAACAGGCCCTGGCGCGGATTCATCACGGCATGCACCTGCAACACCGATTCATCGGCGACCGCCAGCAGCTTGCCCAGCTCAGGGCTGTTGAGCCAGGTCGGCAGGGCCGTGATCGACAGCGTGGTGTCGCGGTCCAGGCTTTGCCGAAGCCCGGCAAGAAAATTGCGGTACGCCGGCAACTGCGAGGTCGGACAGTCGTAGTCGATTTCCACGCCCGCTACCGGCACGCCCTGTTGCCGCCAGCGCGCCAGCAGATCGCTGATGCGCGCATGCGTGGCGGCATCGAGCGACTCGGTCTGGCCGTCCAGCCGCACCACCATCACGATGGCGTGCTGCGTGGTTTTCAGCGCCTGCCAGTCAGGGCTGGCGGTCTTCCAATGGCGCTGCGTCGTGAGCTCGGCCGCGAGTACACGCCAGCCGCCGACCAGTTGCTCGCTGGCCTGCATGGCGGCAGCAACGGCCGGACTCCATTGCCGCTGCCAGATGTACGCCTGCTGCGGCAAGACTTGCGGTGCGCGCTGGCAGGCGGCAAGCAGGCCGCAGATCGAGAGAAGCAGCAGAACAGAAATTGAACGCAGACGCCGGTGGCGGGATTGCAAGCCGAATGGGGGGCAGCGCAGCATGTGTGGTGTGGGGAAATACAGGTTGGGAATCGAATCTGACGGAGATCAGGCCGCAGACGCGGCACAGGCAATCATTCTAGTTTATCCGTCTGACGCTGCGCTGAGGCGCGGGGATTTATTCACGCGCATGGTGAGCCGTGAATGGAGGAGGGAACAAGAAGAAGCGCCGCCCGATCAGCCGATCAGGCGACGCAGCACAACCGACCATGGTTGTGGCCGAGCTTTACACCGCGCCGCGCGTATCCACGTAGACCGCATACAGCGAATGGCTGCTGGCCATGAACAGGCGGTTTTTCTTTGCCCCGCCGAACACCAGGTTCGGGCAGCGCTCCGGCAGGTGGATGTGGCCGATGGCCTTGCCTTGCGGCGTGAAGACACGCACGCCATCCAGCTCGGACGGCTTGGCGTCGAGCGCGCCGTTGCTGCCCCAGCCGCACCACAGGTTGCCGTCGACGTCGACCTTGAAGCCGTCGATCGCCCCCGGACCGGCAGCGTCGACCGCCAGCGTGCGCGAACCGAGTCTGGTGCCGTTGTCGGTCAGCTGATAGGCCCAGATCAGGCGGTTCGGCGTGGCGCGCGACTCGACGATGTAGATGACTTTTTCATCGGGCGAGAACGCCAGGCCGTTGGGGCCGGCCAGCGCATCCGTGATCAGGCTCAGCTTGCCGCTCTGGCCGTCGATGCGGTAGACCGCGTGCGGCAGTTCCGAGGTCTGCTTGTCGCCTTCCCATTCGCCGGCGATGCCGAACGGCGGATCGGTGAACCAGATCGAGCCGTCCGATTTGCAGATGATGTCGTTGGGCGAATTGAAACGCTTGCCGTTGTAGTTGTCGGCCAGCACCGTGATGCGACCGTCATATTCGGTGCGCGTGATGCGGCGGGTCAGGTGTTCGCAGGCGATCAGGCGGCCCTGGCGGTCGCGCGCCAGGCCGTTGGTAAAGTTGGCCGGATTGCGGAACACCGAGGTGGTCCCGGTGACTTCATCCCAGCGCATGATGCGGTTGTTGGGGATGTCGCTGAACAGCAGATAGCGGCCGTCGCCGAACCAGACCGGGCCTTCCACCCAGCGGAAACCGGTCGCCAGCTGTTCCACCGTCGAGCTGTACAGGCGGTATTTGAGGAAGCTGTTGTCCAGCACCTGCACGTTGGGATCGGGATAGCGCTGGCTGGCCTTGAAGTCGAAACTCTGCGCCTTGGCGGTCAGGGCGGTGGTGGCCATCGCCAGGCCGCCGAGCAATGTTGTACGACGAGTTGCGTCGAAACCAGGTGTTTTTTTCTTGTCTTCTTGATTCATCGTTGTCTCCATGTGGGAAAAATACCGATCTCGCCGGCTGCCGGAGCAGGTCCGCAGCATGCGAAGAAATCAGGTTTGTTCCATATAGGCGTGGGCTGCGACGGGGAAATGCCGGTACGGCATGTCGCAAAGAAGGGGTGATGCGGTCTCCTGGGTGGCAGGTCGCGGCGGGTAGCCGGCCTGCTCACACTTATATGTTGTCGTACATCATATAAGCGAGACCGGCACTTGGCAATATCAATTTTTCGAAGCGAGGGGCGATGTCATTCTTGGCGATTTTCGAATAGTGATAGCAAATTAAGACTGTTTATCCAATCCGGGCCAAGGTTCACAATAGCTTCAACGGCTGGATCGCATTCACAGCCAGCTCATCCCGACTTCAATCATTCATCAGGAGCACATCATGGAACAAACCAACATCGCTACAGCACGGCAAGTCGCCATCGTTACCGGCGCCTCGCGCGGCATCGGCGCGGAAATCGCCAAAGAACTGGGCAAGCAAGGCTACGCCGTGGTCGTCAACTACGCCGGCAACGCGGCCGAGGCACAAAAGGTGGTCGACGCCATCGCAAGCGGCGAAGGCAAAGCCATCGCCGTCCAGGCCGACGTCGCCGACCCCAAGGCCGTCAACGCCTTGTTTGAACAAGCCATCGCCGCCTTCGGCCGCGTCGACGTGCTGATCAACAACGCCGGCATCATGCCGCCAAACCTGCCGATGCTGGCCGACACCGACGACGCGACCTTCGACCGCCTGACTGCAGTCAACCTCAAGGGCAGCTTCAACACCATGCGCGCCGCCGCCGCCCACCTGCAACAGGGCGGCCGCATCGTCAACTTCTCGACCAGCGTGATCGGCCTGGCGTTGCCCGGCTACGCGGTGTACGCCGCCACCAAGGGCGCCATCGAAGTGATGACCAACATCTTCGCCAAGGAATTGCGCGGCAAGCGGATCACCGTCAACGCCGTCGCGCCGGGACCGACCGCCACCGCGTTGTTCCTGGACGGAAAATCACCGGAAGTCGTCGAGCGCATGTCCAAGGCGGCGCCGCTGGAACGCCTGGGTGCGCCGGAGGATATCGCGGCGACGGTGGCCTTCCTGGCGGCGCCGGGCAACTGGGTCAATGGACAAACGCTGCGCGCCAATGGCGGCCTGGTGTAGCGCCAGCGGCTCTGTTCATGGCAGGATCCTGAAGCCCGACATCAGAACCTGGCATTCAGCCCGAGCGTGATCGTGCGCTCGTCGCCGGGCGCAATCCAGACGCTGCTGTAGGAACTGGCGTAGTAGCGCTTGTTGAACAGGTTGCCGACATCCAGCGACAAGCGCACGACCGGTGTGACTTGCCAGTACGCAAGCGCCTTCGCCGTCACGTAAGCCGGCAGCATGAAAGTGCCTCCGGCGTCGCCGGTGCGCGCACCGACATAGCTGGCGCCGCCGCCCAGGCCATAGGCGCCGCCGCGCGCGTCGACGTCTTCATACACCGTCAGCAGGCTGCCCGAGGTGCGCGGCACGTTGATCAGGCGCGCGCCGACCGCGAGCGTGTTGTCTTTGGTCACGGCCGCGTCGGTATACGCCAGGTTGCCGGTAACGCGCCAGTGGCGCGCGAGCTTGCCGTTGAAGTCGAGCTCGACGCCGCGGCTGCGCACTTCGCCGGCGGCGATGCTGTAGGAGGCGTTGGCCGGATCGACGGTCAGCACGTTGCGCTTGGTGATGTTGAACACCGCCAGCGTGGCGCCGGCCAGCTTGTCGCTGCTCTCGTATTTGAGGCCGGCTTCTGCGGCGCGCGCGGTCTCCGGGCTGAAAGCGTTGCCGCTCGCATCGCTGCCGCTGTTGGGACGGAACGACTTGCCGACGCCGGCGTACAGCGATATCGACGGCGTCGCCAGGTAAGTCAGGCCGAGGCGCGGCGAGCTCGCGCTCTTGTCCTGGCGTGTGCTGGTGCCCGCACGGCGGTTGTCCAGCGTCGAACGGAAGCCATCGAATCGCACGCCGGCCAGCAGGCGCCAGCGTTGCGCCAGACTGATCTGGTCTTGCAGGAAGAGTCCAGTACTGATCTGGCGTTCGGCGGTGTCGGTGTTGGGCCGCGGCGTCGGCTGGAACTGGCCGTAGAGCGGATTGCTGACGTTGATCGCATACGGCGCGCCGGCGCTCGGATTGATGCGCAGCAAGCGCTGGTCCAGCGTCATGCGGTCGGCTTCGACGCCGGTCAGGATCTCGTGGCCGATGCCGCCGGTGTCGAACTTGCCGCCGATCTCTGCCTGCAGCGAGGTATCGTGCCAAGAGAAATCACGGTAACGGCGCTGGCGCCACAGCGTGGCGTTGTCGGCGCGCAGCGACGAGGCTTCGGTCGAGTAGCCGTCCAGCGTGCCTTGCTTGTGGAACACGCCGGTGCGCAGATGCCATTGCTCGTTGATCTGATGTTCCAGTGTCAGCAGATGGTTCTGGTTGTCCATCTTGAGCTTGCCGTCGTTCGGCTCGCCGAGGAAGCGCGACGCCGGCAATGCATCAAGGCGGCCGTTGACCGCCACGATACCGCGATCCATCTGCGCGATCTGGCGCAAGAATTCGGCCTCGTAGTTGAGCGTGGTGTGATTGTCGAGCAGCCAGGTGAATGCCGGTGCGACGAATTCACGCTTGCTGCGCACGTAGTCGCGGCTGCCGCCCTTGCTCTCGGCGGCAGCGTTGAGGCGGTAGGCGACGTTGCCGCTGAGCGTGCCGGTCGAGTCGATGGCGCTGCGGTAAAAGTCATTGCTGCCGATCGACAGGTCGAGGGCGTTGGATGCCTTGAACTGCGGCTTCTTGGTCACGACGTTGAGTGTGCCGCCGGGCTCGCTGCTGCCGTACAGTGCCGCCGAAGGACCCTTGAGGAAATCGATGCGCTCCACATTGGCGACGTCGCGCGGCGGCGAGTAGCCGCGATTGGAAGCGAAGCCGTTCCACAGGATATTCATGCCGCCGTTTTCATTGCCGGAAAAACCGCGCACAGAGTAGTTGTCCCACAGTCCGCCGAAATTGTTCTGGCGCGCCACGCCGCTGACGTACAGCAGCACGTCGTCCAGGCGGGTGGCGTGCAGGTCGTCCATCAGCTGGCGCGACACCACCTGCACCGACTGCGGCAGTTCCTGCAGGGGCGTGTCGGTGCGAGTGGCGCTGGCGCTGCGCGACTGCCGGTACTGTTCTTTTTCGTTGCTTCCGGTGACGGTGATGGCTTGCAGTTCCGTCGGCGCTGTACTGGTCTGTGCGCGCACGTGATTGGTCTGGACGCAGGCGAGCAGACCCAGGACCGCAAAGCGGATGGTGGTGAGATTCATGGAGCGAGGACTTCCCAAAGAAGATGATTGGCGGTTGCCGGCGTCATGCCCACGCGCCTGGCGGCTGCGGCTGGCGCGTTGATATTGCTGCGGGGGTGACGGACACGATGTGTGCGCCGGGATTGTAATGAAGCGCGCCCGCGAATGGCTGTGGCCCGTGCACTATTGTGCTAAAACTCTGATTCCTGCAATTCAACGGGCGAAGATCTTTGAGGGAAGGAGGCTGCATCGCCCGATATCGAATAGGTAACCGCCGTCACCGGGCGACGATGGCGCATTCTGTCCGTCGCTTGTCCGCCGCCAGTCTTGACGTCATCCCGCACCACTCTAAGATGGGCAGCCCGAGGCGTGACGAAACGATAAAATGTCTGCCTCTGAAGGACAGCAGCCGTCGTTTTTTTGCGATGCTCACAAGGTCATGCTCATAAGGTAAAAACATGTTCGCTCAACCCATGCGTCCCGCCCACGTGGCGCTCGTCCTGCTGGTCATCCTGGTCTGGGGCGTCAACTTCGCCATCATCAAGGTTGGCCTGAACGGCGTGCCGCCGCTGTTGCTGGGGGCGCTGCGCTTCTTGCTGGCGGCGTTTCCGGCACTGCTGTTCGTGCGTCCGCCCAAGCTGCCGCTGCGCCTTTACCTGGCGTTCGGACTGACCATGTCGGTCGGACAATTTGCCTTCCTGTTCAGCGCCATCCATGTCGGCATGCCGTCCGGACTGGCCTCACTGGTGCTGCAGTCGCAGTCCTTCTTCACCTTGCTGCTGACGGTGCTGTGGCTGCGCGAAAAATGGCAGGCCAACCAACTGGCCGGACTGGCGCTGGCCGCCGCCGGGCTGGTGCTGATCGGCAGCGCGCACGGCGCCACCATGCCGCTCAACGGTTTCCTGCTGACGATTGCGGCGGCGGCCATGTGGGCATGCGGCAATATCGTCAGCCGTGCGGTCGGCCGCCACGGTCCGATGAACCAGGTGGCGTTCGTGGTGTGGGCCAGCCTGGTGCCGCCGCTGCCGCTGTTGGCGCTGTCGTGGCTGATCGAAGGACCGGCCGCCATCGGCTCGGCGCTGCAGCATTTCAGCCTGCAATCTTTTGTCGCAGTGGCTTACATCGCGTGGGCTTCGACCTTGTTTGGTTATGCTGTGTGGAATTTCCTGATGTCGCGCTACGCCGTCAACCGCATCGCGCCGTTCACGCTGCTGGTGCCGCTGGTCGGTCTGACCACCGGCTGGCTGGCCTTCGGCGAAGAGCTGCAGGCGGTGCACCTGATCGGCGGCGCCTTGCTGATGGTGGGGCTGATCGTGAATTTGTTCGGGGCGCCGTTGCTGGCGAAGTTCAGATTGAAGACTTGAATTTCCGGCAAGAAGATCGCCGGCGAACACGAAAAATTTCGCCGCGATGTCACAATCGGCAGTAGCTGCCTCGTCTTATCAACGGGAATCTTCCCTGACGATAAAGGACTGACAATGCACACCCGAATGAACCCCTACGCTACCGAGATGAAACTGGTCCGACCGCTGATCAGTTTCGCCCAGACCGTTGAAAGCATGGGCCTGGAACCGGACCTGATGGAACTGGTGAAAATCCGCGCCTCGCAAATCAACGGCTGCGCCGTCTGCCTGCACATGCACACGGCCGCCGCCCGCAAGAACGGTGAAACCGAAGAGCGCATCTACATGCTCGACGCCTGGCGCGAATCCTCGCTCTACACCGAACGTGAACGCGCCGCGTTGGCCTGGACCGATGCGCTGACCTTGTTGAAGGAAAGCCGCGCGCCGGACGACGTCTATCAGCAGGTCGAGCGCCAGTTCACCCCGGCCGAACAGGTCATGCTCACGCTGATGATCAGCGTGATCAACACCTTCAACCGTTTCGGCGTGGGCTTCCGCCTCGGCGACGCTGAACTGAAGCAGGCCGCCTAGTGGACCGCATGGACGCCACGCCGGAACAGCAGGCAGTGGATTCCTTCGATCCGCTGCGCCCGCGCCTGATCCGGCTGGCGTATCGCATGCTCGGCTCGGTGGCCGACGCCGAAGACATCGTGCAGGACGCCTTCCTGCGCTGGCTGGCCACCGACCGCACGCAAGTGCAATCCGCGGAAGCGTATCTGCGGCGTGTCGTTACGCGGCTATGCCTCGACCAGATCAAATCGGCGCGCCACCAGCGCGAAACCTACATCGGGCCATGGTTGCCGGAGCCGGTGGTGCAAAGCGCCGAGGATGAGCTCGAAGACGTCACGCTGCCGCTGATGATGGCGCTGGAACGGCTGTCGCCGCTGGAGCGCGCAGCCTTCCTGTTGCACGACGTATTCGACGTCGGCTTCGACGACATCGCCGACATCATCGGCCGCGAACCGGCCGCCTGCCGCCAGCTCGCCAGCCGGGCCCGCACCAACGTCCGGGCGCAACGTCCGCGCTTCGACCTGCCGCCCGAGCGCGGCCTCGAAATCGCCACCGCCTTCTTTACCGCCTCACGCAGCGGCGACCTCACCGGACTGCGCAGTTTGCTGGCCGACGACGTCACCCTGCACGCGGACGGCGGCGGCAAACGCCCGGCCTCCGCCTTCCCGATCCACGGCATCGCCGACGTGCTGCAACTGCACGAGGACCTGGCGCACATTTTCGCGCTGAACCGCTCGCACGTGGTCATGTATGGGCTGATCAACGGCCTGCCGGGATTCATCACGCGCGAAGCGGATGACATCTTGCAGAGCACGGCGTTGCGGATTGAGGAGGGAAAGATCGCGGAGGTGTATGTGGTGCGGAATCCGGACAAGCTCAGGCATCTGCAGGCGGATGGGGCGATGCACTGAGCAGGCGATTCCTCAACCGGGATCGCGCTGAACGGCAGCCTCCCCTTGAGCCGCCTGCGCCACCACCTCCTGCGCACTGCGATTCTGCCGATGAAAGGCCATGAACGCCTCCGCCGGCATCGGCATCGCATACAGCCAGCCTTGCGCGTAGTCGACTTTTTGCCGGCGCAGGTACTCGGCCTGTTCTTCCGTCTCCACGCCTTCGGCGACGATCTTGAGGAACAGCGTGCGCGCCATGCCGATGATGTGGGGCGTCACGCTGCTGATGGCGGAGTCGGTGCCGATGGTGTCGATGAAGGATTTGTCGATCTTGAGTGCGTCCAGCGGCAGGCTTTGCAGGTGCGACAAGCTGGAGTAGCCGGTGCCAAAATCGTCGATCACCACGGCGTGGCCGAGGGCGCGCGCGTTGCCCAGCGTGAGGCGCGCCGGCAGCACGTTGATGAAGCCGCGCTCGGTGGCTTCCAGCCAGATCTGCTGAGCTTCGACGCCGCTGCGGGCGAGCGCGTGCTGCAACACATCGATGACGCGGCCGGTGCGGATGTCGTCGGCGCCGAGGTTGATGGCGATGTGCACGCTGCGGTCGTTGATCAGCAGTTCGCGCAGGTCTTCCATCACGTGGTCGATGACCTGGTCGGTGATGGCCATGATCAGGCCGCTGTCTTCGGCCAGCGGGATGAACAGGTCGGGTTGCACCAGGCTGCCGTCGGGACGCAGCCAGCGCACCAGCGCTTCGGCGCCGACGCAGCTTCCGCTGGCCAGTTCGATGATGGGCTGGTAGTGGACGATGAATTCGCGTTTCTTCACGGCGATCTCCAGTTCGCCCAGCGGCGACAGCCGGCGCCGCAGGCTCCACATCACCAGGCCGACCATCAGCACGCTGAGCACCACGCCGATGGGCACCAACCGCAGTTCTTCCTCGCGCATGCGTTCAAACAGGAAACTGCGCGGCTCCATCGCCACCGCGACCAGGCTGTCGCCGCGCGCCACTGCAATCAGGCGCTCGTCGTCGATGCCGTTGACCGGATTGGCGACCACGCGGCGCACCACCTCGGGGTCTGGCGCATTGAGGTCGCCCAGGATGAGGCCGCTGCCGGTGGCGACCGCCAGGCGCATGCCGGGGTCGACGATCACGTCGGAGAACCGCGACGGCACGGTCAGCACATTGTGCGAGCGGTACTGCAGCGCCATCATGGCGTTGCCCTGGGTGATCAGCGGCTGCATGCGCAGCGTGACTTCAAGGCCGTCTTCGGTAACGAAGTCGGCTGGCGTCTGCTGGACGCGCTCGTTCACCAGGCCCCAGGAAGTGCATTTGAGCAGGCCGTTTTCGAAGTAGCCGATTTCATCGACCGAGCGGGTGTTGATGGTCAGGCGGCGCATGCGGGCGATGTGGTCGGGCGAGCAGGGCAGCAGGTTGAGCGGCTCGACCGCGTAGAGCGCCGAGCGGATCTCGCGCAGGGAGATGGTGGCGCGCTGGATGGCGCGCCGGGCGAACAATTCGAGGCGGGCCTGCTCCTCGTTGACGGCGCGGGTCCAGGCCAGGTACATCACGCTGCCCAGCGGCGCGGCGATGGAAACGATGACCAGCACGGTGGCGATGACGATGGCGCGGGAACGGTCCAAGATGAGCTCCTTCCATGGACATGGCAGGGGCAAATGTCCCTGCTGTCTCCCAGTGTAGGCACAAATCCCGGGTGTTGTCTTGTTGGCAACATCGATGTGTTGCTAAACCACCGACGAACCGCGCATGCCAGGCCGGTCAGGGCCGCGCCAGGCCGTCGTCCTCGTCGTCCACGACTTCCGGCGCCTGGGCGCGGTTGAGCCGGTAATAGGCGATGAAATCCGCTGCCGGCATCGCCTTGGCGTACAGCCAGCCTTGCACGTATTCGACCCGGTGCTTGCGCAGGTAGTCGGCCTGTTCCCGTGTCTCGACGCCCTCGGCGACGATCTTCAGGCCGAGCGTCTTGGCCATGCCGATGATGTGCGGCGTGACGCTGCTGGTGGCGGAGTCGGTGCCGATGGTGTCGACGAAGGACTTGTCGATCTTGAGCGTGTCCAGCGGCAGGCTTTGCAGATACGACAGGCTGGAATAGCCGGTGCCGAAATCGTCGATGGCGACCGCGTAGCCGGTGTTGCGCGCATTGGTCAGCGTGACGCGCGCCGAATTGACGTCCATGAAGCCGCGTTCGGTGGCTTCCAGCCAGATCTGCCGTGGCTCGATGCCGGTGTGCTTGAGTACCGCCGCGACCGAGTTCAAGGCTCGTCCGCTCTTGATGTCGTCAGCGCTCAGGTTGACTGCGATGTGCAGGCCGCGATCCGCCACCAGCAGCGCATTGAGTTCGCTCACCACGCTGCGGATCACCTGGTCGGTGATCGGCAGGATCAGGCCGCTTTCTTCCGCCAGCGGGATGAACAGGTCGGGCCGCACCATGGTGCCGTCCGGACGGCGCCAGCGCACCAGCGCTTCGGCACCGACGCAGCGGCCGCTGGCGAGTTCGATGATGGGCTGGTAATGCACCACGAACTCGGCGCGCTTGACCGCGAGGCTCAGTTCGCCCAGTGGCGACAGGCGCCGGCGCACCCCCCAGATCAGCGCACCGACCAGCAGCGCCGCCACCAGGATGCCGACCGGCACCAGCAGCAATTGCTCCTGGCGCAGGCGCTTGAACAGGAAATTGCGCGGCTCGATGGCGATGGCGATCAGCCCGGCGGAATGGGCGGTCGCAACGAGATAGCTGTCGTCAACGCTGTTGACCGGGTTGGCGATGATGTCGCGCACCAGCATCGGATCGGGCGAATTCTGCTCGCCCAGCACGAAGCCCTGGTCGGTCGCGGTCGCCAGCTGGATGCCCGGATCGACGATGACGTCGGCGAAGCGCGACGGCACCGTCAGCACATTGTGCGAGCCGTACTGCACCGACATCATCGCGCTGCTCTGGGTGACCACGGGCAGCATGCGCAATGTCACCTGCAGGCCGTCCAGGGTGACGAAGTCGGGCGGCGTTACCGTCACGCGCACATTGGTGCGGCCCCATGAGGTGCATTGCAGCAAACCGTTGCGGAAGTAGCCGATCTCTTCCACCGAGCGCGTGTTGACGGTCAGCTGGCGCATGCGCGCGATGTGCGCGTCGGAGCAGGGCGGCAGGTTGAGCGGCTCGATCGCATGCAGCGCCGAGCGAATTTCAGTGAAGGAAATGTTGGCGCGCGCAATGGCGCGCTCGGCATATTGGGTCAGGCGGGTCTGTTCTTCGCTGACCGCGCGCGTCCACGACAGGTACAGCATGCAGGCCAGCGGCAGCACGGCGCACAGGATGGTCAGCACCATGGTGATAAGGATGACGCGCGATCGTTTCAAGGCCGCTCTCCCCGCTGTTGTTGTCTGGAGCTGCTCCGCTTTGAGATGAGTGTAGGGCAAATTCCCGCGCGCGTGGCGACGTCCGTGGCGGCCGGAACACGCGTTTGCCTATTCTTGCATTTAACTCATGGATGAAATGACATTGATGCTGTTTTAATGCGGGCACCGAAGCGCCACAATCCACTCCGTCAATCAATTCATCAACGGATCAACGGAGAACACCATGTACGCAATTACCGGAATCACAGGCCAGGTCGGCGGCGTCGTCGCGCGCCAATTGTTGGCGCAGCACAAGGGCGTGCGCGCGGTCGTGCGCGATGCCGCCAAGGGCGCGCAATGGGCGGCGCAGGGCTGCGGCCTGGCGCTGGCCGATATGAACGATGCAGCCGCGCTGGAACGCGCCTTCCACGGTGCGCAGGGCGTCTTCATCCTGCTCCCGCCGACCTTCGATCCGACGCCGGGCTTCCCGGAAGCGCGCGGCTGTATCGCCGCCATTCGCCAGGCCTTGCTGGCCGCGCAGCCGAAAAAGGTAGTCTGCCTCTCGACCGTCGGCGCCCAGGCCAGCCAGGAAAACCTGCTCAACCAGCTCGGCCTGCTGGAAGAAGCGCTGAGCGACTTGCCGATGCCGGTGGCCTTTCTGCGCGCCGGCTGGTTCATCGAGAATGCCTTGTGGGATGTGGCCGCCGCGCGCGCAGGCGCCATGCCGAGTTACCTGCAGCCGCTCGACAAGCCGGTGCCGATGGTCGCCACCGCCGATGTCGGTCGCGTCGCGGCGGAGTTGCTGCTGGAAGACTGGGCGGGCAAACGCGTGATCGAACTGGAAGGACCGAAGCGCATCACACCGCTGCAACTCGCAGCAGGCTTCGGCAAGTTGCTCGGCCGCGAGGTCGAAGCGCAGATCGTGCCGCGCTTCACCTGGGCCGACCTCTTCCGCGCGCAGGGCATGGGCAATCCCTTGCCGCGCATGCAGATGCTGGACGGTTTCAACGAAGGCTGGATCGAGTTCGAAGGCGGCCGCGCCGGTTCGCGCAAAGGTGAAGTCGAACTGGATACCGTGCTGCGTGAACTGATTGCCCGCGCAGCTTAAGAGCGGCTAACAAAACGCCGCTGGCGGCGTTGCTTCTCCCGGTTCAACTTAACTGAGGTACTTTCGTACTGTCTTCGTCGGCGCGCCTTGCCATCGAAGTTTGGTAGCCGCACCAGGTCGCCTCAGCGCGCGCTGCGCTGGCCCCAGATCACTCCGGCCAGCACCAGCGCACCGGCCAGCGCATGATAGGCGTGCAGCTGTTCGCCCAGCAGCGCCCATGCCGCCAGCGCCACCAGCAAGGGCAACAGGTTGGCGAACAAGGCGCTGCGCGGCGCGCCCAGGTGCTTGATGGCGTTCATCCACAGGAACGGCGCACCGATCGACGCCAGCAGGCCGGCGTACATCACCATCGGCAGGTTCTGCGCCGTCAGCGGCGAGGCCGGCGCCGCCAGCCAGAACGGCAACAGGATCAGGCTGCCGAAGATGGCCTGCACGTACAGCTGCGTCCACGTCGTCAACGGCAGCGACCAGCGCTTCAGCAATACGCCATACAAGGCATTGGACGCCACCGCGATCAGCATGAGCGCGTCGCCGGTATGCAGGCCGCCGCTGAACAGTTTGGCCGGCGCACCGTGCGTGCTCAGCACGACCAGGCCCAGCAGCGACACTAGGCCGCCCGCGATACGCGCCGTCGACAGCCGTTCGCCGGACAGCATGCTGCTCAGGCATGCAGAGATCAGCGGCATCAGCGCCACCGTCACGCCCATGTTGACGGCCGAGGTGCTGTGTGCCGCTTCATACGCCAGTCCCTGATACATCGCCATGCCCAGCGCGCCGAGCAGCATCAAGCGCGCCCAGTTCCAGTCGGCGGCAATAGCAGCGCGCTGCCGCCATGCGACGCGGCCGAGGAAGGGCGTCATCACCAGCACCGCCAGCACCCAGCGATAGAAGGCGATGGCGGCCGGCTCGATCGCCGTCGAGGCAGCTTTGGTGACGATGGTATTGCCGGACCAGATGCAGACGGCCAGCAGGGGCAGCAGGTAGAACTTGCCGCCGGCGTTCGCGGATGGAGCGGAAGCGGCGGAGGTGTTTTGCGCAGGCGCAGCCAGCGTGGAAGTGCGATTCGACATGATGGCTCCTTGGAAGTGTTGCACCATCGTGCGCGTTTTCCATGCATGCATAAAGTGATATTGTTGCAGTTCATCAGTGCAATTGATGCAGCATTTCATTCAGCATCATTACCGCGGCAGCATTCACTTTTTGCAGGAGCATCTCTCATGCGCGATCTCGACTTCAACATGGTGCTCGACCTCGAAGCATTGCTGCGCGAAGGCAGCGTGGTCGGCGCCGCGCGTCGCCTTCATCTGTCGGCGCCGGCCATGAGCCGGCGCCTGGCCAACCTGCGCACTGCGGTCGGCGATCCCCTGTTCGTCCCGGCCGGGCGCGGCCTGGTGCCGACCCAGCGTGCGCTGGAACTGCGCGAGAAAGTGGACGCCCTGGCGCAGGAAATGCGCAAGGTCTTCATGACCGATCAGGTCGACCTGTCGACGGTGGAACGCACCATGGTGTTGCGCACCAATGACGGCTTTGCCGGCGCCTGGGCGGCCAAGCTGGCGCAGCGCGTGGCGCAGGAGGCGCCGGGTATTTCATTGCGCTTTTCGCCGCGCACCGACAAGCACGTGGCCGGCCTGCGCGACGGTCTCATCGATCTGGAAGTGGGGGCCCTGCATGAGGGCGACGACACCTCGGAAGAGCTGCATCGCCAGGTGCTGTTCCGCACGCCCTTCGTCGGCGTGGTGCGCGCGGATCATCCGCTGGCAGGCAAGAAAATCAGCCTCGCCAACTTCATCGCCTGGCCGCACATTTCGGCCTCGCGCCACGGCCACGACAGCGGTCCGATCGACGATGCGCTGGAAGCGCGCGGCCTGCAACGCAAGGTCAGGCTGGTGGCGCCGGGATTCCAGTCGGCGATGATGATGGCAGCCTCGTCCGACATGGTCGCCGCCGCGCCCGAACTGTTCGCTCGCTGGGCCATGCAGCATTTGCGCCTGCATACGTTCCGCTTGCCGCTGGCGACGCCGGAAGTGGAGGTCTCGCAGAGCTGGCATCCGCGCCGCCACGCCGACCCGGTGCATAAATGGCTGCGCGGGCTGGTGCGGGAATTGTGCAGCGATGTTGAAGGTGCCGGCTAATCAGGCCCGCAGCAGCAGGAAAATCAGGCGGACGGTGTTTCCCACGCAGACGGGAGACTTGCGCCGGCCGCGTGGTCAATCATATACAGCCATGATCCGTCGGCTTGACGCCGCACCACTTCGACAGAGCTGGCTGCGAAGGTTATTTCGCCCTCATGCCGTCCAATGCAATCGCCGCGCACCACGGCGATGTCGCCGTTGACCGCGCAAAAATTGATCCTGGTTTCAATCTTGCCGGGCATCTCCACCAATGGGGTCAGCGCCTTGCGAATCGCCTCATGGCCGACCACCGGGTCCGGACCGCCGAAGTAAAGAATCGCATCAGGCTCGTACAGGGAAATCCAGGCGTCCAGGTCGCGGCCGTTGTTGAATATCTCCGCAAAAGCCATGCTCATCTGACTGGGATCGGTCACTTTTTTATATCGGGTATCGAACATCTGAACTCCTTGGGGGATGAGAAATTTTTCTTTTGCGCAGCTTTGCAAAGCCAAAGAAAAACATCGCTTTGCCAAGCGTTGCGGATTCTAATGTCGCATCTGAGATCAGGCTAGTACGCACATTTTTGTACGTGTGGCCATGGTCGGAAGAAACAGTCGCATCTGGATAAAATTCAGTCTGCATGCACGGCCAATGCGGCCAACGCGATGGAGTTTTATCCGGGATTCGGTGGATTTTTATCGAGGCGAGCCGCCGGCATCGGAATGCCAGCGGCTGTGGGATGGAGGTTCTTGCTTCAATACGACGGTCGCTACAGGAGCGGTATCAGGCCAGCGTGGTGGTGACTTCCGTCTTGACGCTGGTCATCAGTTTTTGCACCGGGCATTTCTCCGCCACGGCCAGCAATTCCTGGCGCTGCGCTTCGGTGAGGTCGCCGCCCAGGCTGATCGATGCCGCCAGGCGGTAGACGCCCTGGCGCTCTTCGCTATTGTCGCGGTCGATGCTGATCTGGATGTCTTCCACCGGGATGTTCTTGCGCTTGGCGTACCACACCATCGTCAGCGCCTTGCAGGCGCCAAGGGCGGCGTCGTACAGGTCATGCGGATTGGGACCGGCGTCGACGCCGCCTTCGTCCACCGCGCCGTCGACCGAAATCACGTGGTTGCGCACGTGGACGATGTGGCGCATGGCGAGCGACTGGTCGCGCTTGATCTGGATGGACATAAACGTTCCTTGCAATGAATTGGGGGAACGCCAAATGTAGCGCAGTTTTTAACGCTGCGGCATTCCTTCCTCAGGCGCGATAGCGGAACGGCGCCTTCAGCAGATCCTCGATCTTCACCGGCAAATCGCGCACGCGCACGCCGGTGGCGTGATACACCGCTGCCGTCACCGCCGGCGCCAACCCGGCGATGCCGATCTCGCCGATGCCGCGCGCGCCGAGTTCGTCCAGCGCCTTGTCCGGATAGTCGAGGAACACCACGTCCATGTCCGGCGAGTCGGCATTGGTCACCATCACGTAATCGGCGAGGTTGTTGTTGACCGGCTTGCCGTTGCGCTGGTCGTAGTGGGTCTCTTCAAACAGCGCCATGCCCAAGCCCATCACCACCGCGCCCTCGATCTGGTTGCGCCCGGTGCGCGGATTGATGATGCGGCCGGCGTCGATTACGGTCACCACGCGGCTCACGCGCAGGCGCGCGATGTCGGGTTGCCAGCGGACCTCGACGAAATGCGCGCCGTAGGAGTGGATGGAAATCTTGTCGGCGCCCGGATCGCTGCTGCTGGCGCCGGACTTGCCCTTGCCTTCGACGCCGCTCAGCTGCGCCGCGCGCAGCACGTCGGCGAACGCCACGCCGCTTTGCGGCGACTGGCCGCGCCGGTGGATGCGGCCGCCGGAGAAGGTCAGTTCTTCCGCACGGGTCCCGCGCAAGGGCGAAGACGGATCTTCCGCCGCCAGCGCCACTGCTTGCTGCATGGCGGCGCGTGCGGCTTGCGCCACGGCCGGCACCATCGACGCGGTGGCCATCGAGCCGCCCGACATCGGTCCCGGCGGCAGCCTGGTGTCGCCGATGGCGACGATGATGTTGGACATGGGGATGCCGGTGGTTTCCGCCACCATCTGCGACACCACGGTATAGGTGCCGGTGCCGATGTCCTGCACCGCCGACGACACGCGCGCGTTGCCGTCGCTGCCCAGCGTCACCGATACTTCCGCGCCAAGCCGTTTGGCCATCCACGAACACGCCGCCACGCCCCAGCCGATGATTTCGCCGTCCTGCTGCATGCTGCCCACGGCAGGATTGCGGCGCTCCCAGCCGAAGCGTTCGGCGCCGGTCTGCAAAGCTTCGCGCAGATGACGTGATGAAAACGGCGCGTTGATGCTCTGGTCGGTGGCCGGTTCATTGAGCAGGCGCAACTGCACCGGATCAATGTTGAGTGCAATGGCCAGCTCATCCATCGCCGATTCGGTGGCGAACAGACCCGGCACCGCGCCCGGGCCGCGCATCGAGGTGTTCGGCGCGATGTGGCGCTTGACCGGCGCACCGGTGACGCGCAGGTTGTCCGTGCCGTACAGATAGGCGGTGGCTTCGCCGCAGTGTTCGACGCTGGCTTCGACCTGCGCCACGTGGAACAGGTAATCCTGCTGCACCGAGGTCAGCTTGCCGCCCGCTGTGGCTGACAGGCGCACGCGTTGCTGGGTGTTGGTGCGATGGCCGACGTTGTGGAACATCATGTCGCGCGACACCACCAGCTTGACTGGCCGGCGCAGGTTGCGCGCCGCCTGCGCCGCCAGGAGGCTATGCCCCCACGGCCACAACTTGCCGCCGAAACCGGAGCCGAGGTATTCGGTGATGATGCGCATGTTTTCCGGCGGTACGCCCAGCATCTGGCTCATCACGCCGCGATGGTTGACGATGGCCTGCGAGGTCTCGTACAGCGTGAACGATTGCGACAGGCTGTCGTACAGCACCACCGAGGCGTGCAGCTCGATCGGATTGTGCGTCTCCACCGGCGTGGTGTAGACCTGGTCGATGCGCACCGCCGCATTGGCAAAGGCCGCATCGGGACTGCCGCGTTCGCTGTCGACCTTGGGTTTGCCGTCGGCCGTCAACTCCTTGCGCACATCGTGTGCTTCCTTGCGGTAGTCGACGCGCACCGCGGCGGCGGCGGCGGTCGCCTGCTCAAAGGTATCGGCCAGCACCAGCGCCACGTATTGCCCGTAATAGCGCACCGTCGCGTCTTCCAGCGGCGGGCGCTTTTCGTCGGTCTTGACGCCCGAGGACGGATTGGTGTGAAAAAAGCGGCCGATGTTGTCATGCGTGTAGATCATGCGCACGCCTGGCATCTTCGCGGCCGTCGCGGTATCGATGGCGCGGATGTCGCCGTGGGCGATGGTGGCGCACACCGGCACCGCGATCAGCATGTCGGGATAGCGATGGTCCGAGGTGTAGCGCGCTTGGCCGGTGACCTTGAGCGGGCCATCGATGCGCGGCAGCGCCGCGCCGACGCCGGTCTGGAGAGAAGGATTCTGGGACTGGACGGGTGAGGGCATCATGCGCTCCTTCGATTGGCGTCGGGGGTGGCGGCAGTGCAGGTACGGAGAGCCTGCACCAGGCAGCGTTGGATCAGGTCTACCTTGAACACGTTGTCGCGCAGCGGACGCGCATCGCGCACCGCGGCGGCGGCTGCGCGGGCGAACACGTCCACCGTCGGCGCCGCATCCTGCAGCACGGCTTCAGCTTCGAGAGAACGCCAGGGTTTGGTGCCCACGCCACCGAGCGCCACACGCGCCCGCGAAATGCGACCGCCATCGATGCTCAGCTGCACCGCCGCCGAAGACAGCGCAAATTCATACGAAGCGCGATCGCGCAGCTTGAGATAAGTCGATCCGGCGTTGGCCGGCGGCGGCCGCAGCGTGACATGCGTCACCAGTTCGCCCGGCGCCAGCACGGTCTCGCGCTGCGGCGTGCTGCCCGGCAGCAGATGGAATTCATTGATCGGCACGATGCGCGCGCCGTTCGCACCCTGCACGTGGACGATGGCTTCCAATGCGGCCAGCGCGACGTTCATGTCGGACGGATTGGAGGCGATGCACTGCGCGCTGGTGCCGAGGATCGCCAGGTTGCGGTGGAATCCTTCCTGCGCCGCGCAACCGCTGCCGGGCTGGCGCTTGTTGCAGGCCGTGGCGGTATCGCGGAAGTAAACGCAACGGGTGCGCTGCAACAGGTTGCCGCCGGTGGTAGCCATGTTGCGCAGCTGCGCCGACGCGCCCGAGAGCAGCGCCATGCTCAGCATCGGATAACGCTGCACGATCAGCGGATGATTGGCGAGGTCGCTGTTGCGTACCAGCGCGCCGACTTTGAGACCGCCGTCGGCGGTCTGCTCGATCTGGTTGAGCGGCAGGCGATTGATGTCGATGACTTGTTGCGGCTGCTCGACGTCGAGCTTCATGAGGTCGACCAGCGTGGTGCCGCCGGCAAGGAAACGCACCGGCTGCGGCGCTGTATCCATCGATGATGAAGCGAGGCGCACGGCCTCGTCGGGACTTTGTGCGCGCAGCATCTGGAAGGTGTGCATGGCGGCTCCTGAATGAGGTGGTGAGAAGGGTGTGGCGAGAATCAGCCGGCGTCGCGCACCTGGCGGATGGCGGCGACGATGTTGGAGTACGCGCCGCAGCGGCAGATGTTGCCGCTCATGGCTTCCTTGACGTCGGCATCGGCGCGCCCGCACGGTTCGGTCAATAGCGCCGCCGCCGACATGATCTGGCCCGAGGTGCAATAGCCGCATTGCAACCCGTCGTGGGCGACGAAGGCCGCTTGCAGCGGATGCAGGCGATCAGGCGTGCCGAGGCCTTCGATGGTGGTAACGCTGTCGCCCTCGTGCATCGCCACCAGGCTCAGGCAGGAGTTCACGCGACGGCCGTTGACGTGCACCGTACAGGCGCCGCACTGGCCGTGATCGCAGCCCTTCTTGGTGCCGGTGAGCTGGAGGTTTTCGCGCAGGTAGTCGAGCAGGCTGGTGCGCACGTCGACCTTGGCTTCCTGCGCGATGTCGTTGACGGTCAGGCGCACCGTGACCAGTGAGTCGTCCACTGCACCGACCGGCGCCGAGGCCGCGACCGGGGCCGCCAGCGCCGCCGCCGGCAAGGCTCCCAGCGCGCCGCTGGAGCCGACCCACATCAGGAAGGAGCGGCGCGTGAGTTGCGGTGCGCCGTTTTCATCCCGGTGCGCGCTTGTGGATTCGACAAGTACGGAAGGGGAATTGCCTTGAGGGGAGGAAGAGGGGGAAGGGCGGCGATCGGACTCGCCGCGGGCTTCTTCTTGCTGGTTTTCATTCATGATGGACTCATCGAAAATTGGCTGGAAGCAGACCAGTTTGGCCGCATGCTTACAACGAAAGTTCAACCAGGCCGTGTAAAAAACAATGCTGCGCGATAGGGCATTGCGCTGACGTCAAGATGCTGTTTTGTCTGACTGCGCACCGCTGCCGGAGGGCGCGTAATGGCACGTTAACGGCATCGCTATATTTTTATAAATATCACGCGATGCGAACGTAATCTCCTCCGCCGACAATCCCGTACGCTTACGCCGCCAGAGCCTGCTGGTGGAACGGATAGTCGGTGTAGCCGACTTCGGTGCCGCCAAAGAACGACGGACGGTCGTAGGCGTTGAGCGGCCAGCCGTTGCGCAGGCGTTCCGGCAGATCGGGATTGGCGATGAAGTCGCGGCCGAAGGCGACCAGGTCGGCGTCGCCGGCTTGCAGGATCGCTTCGGCGCTGTCCCGCTTGAAGCCGCCGGCGGCGATGATGAGGCCTGGATAGTGACGGCGCATCAGTTGCGCGGCCACCGGCGCCGGATCTTTGCTGTCGTCGTCGACGTTGCCCAGCACGCGCGGCTCGATCAGATGCAGGTAGGCGAGGTCGAGCGGCGCCAGTTGGCGGGCGACATAGGAAAACAGTTCCTGCGGATTGCTGTCGGACATGTCGCCCCAGGTGCCGCTCGGCCCGAGTCGCACCGCCACGCGCTTGTTGCCCCACACCCCGATCAGGGCACGCGTGACCTCAAGCAGGAAGCGGCTGCGATTTTCGTAGGAGCCGCCGTATTGGTCGGTGCGCCTGTTGCTGCCGTCCTGCAGGAACTGGTCGAACAGGTAGCCGTTGGCGGCGTGGATTTCAACGCCGTCGAAACCGGCGGCGACGCCGCGCACGGCTGCGTTGCGGAAGTCTTCCACCAGGCCGGCGATTTCTTCCGTGCGCAATGCGCGCGGCGGCGTGTTCGGCACCCATCCCGATTCGGTGTAGGCGACGCCGCCGTGTTCGATTGCAGATGGCGCGACCGGTTGTCCGCCGCCTGGCTGCAACTGGCTGTTGGACTGGCGTCCGGCATGGTAGAGCTGCAGGAAGATGCGGCCGCCCTTGGCGTGCACGGCGTCGGTGACCAGTTTCCAGCCGGCGATCTGATTGTCGTCATACAGGCCGGGTGCGCCGAGGTAGCCGTTGCCGTTGGCGGCGGCGATGGTGGCTTCGCCGATGATCAGGCCGCCGGCCGAGGCGCGTTGCGCATAGTAGTCGGCCATCAGCGGACCGGGTATGGCGCCGGCTTCGGCGCGCATGCGGGTCAGCGGCGCCATGACGACGCGATGGGACAGGTGGAGCGGACCGATGACGAGCGGGGTGTGCAGGGTGGACATGATGTTTTCCGTAAATGAGATTGAAGAGGCTACGAAGGCGAAGCAATCTGTTTCGCCGGTGTAGCCAATATAGGTCTTCGTCCTCACAAGAAAAATAGCCCGCAGTTCGCAACATATCGGACAAGCATTCCGCAATCGACAGGTGTTGATCGGAACATGCAGTGAAATTGTGGGCCGGCGATAAATCGGCTAAGGTGCGCTCAGGGCAGGTAAATCATTTAAAACAACAGGGAATCATGGATAGCCTCAGCGGCATCGCAATGTTCGTGCAGGTCGCGGAAACGCGCAGTTTCACCGAGGCGGCGCGCCTGCTTGGCGTGTCGTCGTCGGCGGTCGGCAAGAGTATTGCCCGTATGGAAGAGCGCCTGCACGTGCGGCTGTTTCATCGCAGCACGCGGAGCATCACGCTGACGTCGGAAGGCGCCCTGTTCCTCGAGCGTTGCCGCCGCATCCTCAGCGAAGTCGACGCCGCCGAGGCCGAACTGTCGGACGTCGCCGACAATCCGCGCGGCCGACTCAAAGTCGGCGCGCCGCAACTGACCGGTTTGCTGATGCCGGTGTTCGACAGCTTCATGCAGCGCTATCCCGACATCGATCTCGACATCGACATGTCGGACCGTATGGTGGACGTGATCGAAGAAGGTTTCGACATCGTCATCCGTACCGGCGAGCAACATGATTCACGCTTGGTCGCGCGTCGCATCGGCGCTTGTCCGCATGTGCTGGTGGCCACGCCCGGCTATCTGGCGCGCCACGGCGAACCGGCCCATCCGAGCGAACTCACGCATCACGCCTGCCTGCAGCATCGCTTTCCTGCTACCGGCAAACTGGAGCGCTGGCCCCTGCGGCGCGAAGAGTCGGAACCGGAACTGGCGCTGCCCGAGACCATCACGGTCAACACCATCGAGCCGCTGGCCTATTCGGCCCTGCAAGGACGCGGCATCGCCTTCCTGCCGACCTTCCTGGTGCGCGAGGCGCTCAGCACCGGGCAGCTGCGCACGGTGCTGGACGATTACCTTGAGCGCACGGTCACGTTCTGGATGCTGTGGCCGGCCAGCCGTTATGCGTCGCCCAAGTTGCGCGTCTTCATTGACCACCTGAGCCAGCACTTGCGCATCTGACCATCCGGGCGCCGGCCACTGGCACGCAAGTCAAATTGCCACGCCCAAAGTTCATGGGCATAATGGGCCGGATAAGGGGCAGAGCAGGGCCGGCGTCTTGGCGCAATATCCACAAAGCCTCAGGCTTCCGCCATGGCCATACCCGCAGCCGAACCCCGCCACAGGATTGCCGACAGGAGAATGCATGCGCAGGGCGAAGGGAAATCCGCATTACTTTTTGGCGCAATTCCTGCCCTTGGCAGCGCTGGTGCTGGTGGCCGCCGGTTTTCTCTATCACAACCGCATCGACGCCGAAATGCGCCGCCTGCAACTGGAGCAGCGCGAACGCGTATCGCTCGGCGCCGCCTCGCTCGCCAACGACCTCGACGCGCCGCTGCGCCATCTCAGCATCCTCACCAGCGAAGCGCCGATCGCGCGCGCCATCAACAATCCCACGCCCGAGAATCTGGCGCTGATGGCGGAGAATTTTTCCACATTGATGCTGCGCAACCCCTATTACGACCAGGTGCGCTGGATCGATCAGGACGGCATGGAAAAGGTACGCATCAACATGACCAGCATGGGGCCGGCGGCGTTGCCTGCGACGCTGCTCCAGAGCAAGAAGGACCGGCCGTATTTCAACGATACCGTAGCGCTCCAGCGCGGCCAGATGCTGGTGTCGCCGATGGACCTCAACGTCGAGAACAACCGCATCGAAGTGCCGCACAAGCCCACCGTGCGGATGTCGGTATCGGTCGCCGCCGCCGACGGCACGCCCCGCGGCATCGTGATCATCAACGTGCTGATGGCGCCGCTGCTGGATCGATTTTCCAACCAGGTGGAACGCGGCGCCAATCGCGCCATGTTGCTCAACGGTGACGGCTACTGGCTGTACAGCACCAATTCGGCCGATGAGTGGGCCTTCATGTTCAAGCGTGAAGAGACTCTTGCCAAACGCACTCCCAACGTCTGGAAAGCCATTTCCGCCCAAGCGACGGGCACCATGGTCGAAGACGGCATCTGGTCGTGGCAGCGTGTCGACCTCGACGCCAGCACCGGCCGCTACGGACTGCATCAGCAATCGCCCTGGACGGTGGTGCTGTACCTGCCCGAGAAGCGCGTCCAGGTCGACAACTCCAACATCCTGCTGCGCCTGTGCCTGTTTGTTGGACTGATCCTGCTGGCGTTGGCCATGCTGAGCTGGCAACTGGCGATCAACCGCCGCCGTCGAGAGGCAGCCGTGCACGACCGGCTCAAGACCGAGGCCGAGCTGAGCGCCAGCGAGGAGCGCGTGGCCGATTTACTGCGCCATCAGGAAACCCGCTCCATCCTGGCCTCGATCGTGGCGTCGTCGGAAGACGCCATCATCGGCAGCGGCCTCGACGACGTCATCAACAGCTGGAACCCGGCCGCCGAAAAACTGTTCGGCTACCTGTCGCGCGAGGTGCTCAACCAGTCGGCCTACATCCTGGTCCCGCCGGAGCGCAACGGCGAGGCGCGCCACATCACCGACCAGATCATGGAAGGCAAGACCGTCGCCAACTTCGAAACCGTGCGCTGGCACAAGGATGGCCGCCTGCTCGACATTTCGGTGACGGTTTCGCCCATCCTCGACGGCGACAAAAAGATCGCGGGCATCTCCTATATCGCGCGCGACATCACCAATCACAAGCGGCTCGAGAAAGAGCTCAGCCAGTACCGCCAGCATCTCGAAGGCCTGGTCGAGCAGCAGACCCGCACGCTGCGCGACACCAACCAGAACCTCGAACTGGCGCTGAGCAAATCGGAGTCGGCCACGCGCGCCAAGAGCAGCTTCCTGTCCAACATGAGCCACGAAATCCGCACACCGATGAACGCGGTGCTCGGGCTGACCTACCTCCTCGAGAAGACGTCGCTGCAATCCGACCAGCGCGACCTGGTGCGCAAGATCATCGTCGCCGGTCATTCACTGCTGGGCATCATCAACGATATCCTCGACGTTTCCAAGATCGAGGCCGGCCGGCTGGAAGTCGAACACGTGCCGTTCCGCCTCAGCGCGGTGCTGGAAAACGTCGTCAACGTCACCGCGCCGAACATCGGCGACAAGGACGTCGAGCTGGTGGTCGGCTTCAACGATGTCGGCGTTGAGCATTTGTACGGCGACGCGCTGCGGCTGGAACAGATCCTCACCAACCTGACCAGCAACGCCATCAAGTTCACCGCGCGCGGCGAGATCAGCATTCATGTCTCTGTTGTCAGCGAAATCGGCGACAAGGTGATGCTGCGCTTCGCCGTCACCGACAGCGGCATCGGAATCCCGCCGGAACGCCAGCAAGACATCTTCCAGGCCTTCACGCAGGAAGACACCTCGACCACGCGTCGCTACGGCGGCACCGGACTCGGCCTGACCATCTGCCGCCATCTGGTGCAACTGATGAACGGCGAGATCGGCCTCACCAGCGAGCCGGGCAAGGGCAGCCAGTTCTGGTTCATGCTGCCGTTCCAGGCGATGCCGCCCGCCGCCGTCCAGTTGCCGGCGGACGGCCCGCTTTGCGTGCTGGTGGCCGACGACAACGCCACCGCGCGCGCCATGCTGTCGGACACCATCAAGTCGATGGGCTGGCAGGTCGACGTGGTGGACTCGGGCCAGGACGCGGTGTCCAAGACCATGACCCGGCTGCGTCACAACCTGTATTACGACCTCTACCTGCTCGACTGGAAGATGCCCGGCATGGACGGGCTGGCGGCGGCCAGGGCGATCCGCGAAGCGTCCTCGCCGCAAGGCCAGCCGCCCATCGTGATCATGGTCACGGCGCATGCGCGCGACGAGGTGCTCAATGCGCCCGACGCCGAAATGGTCGACGCCGTCATCACCAAACCGGTGACGCCGTCGACCTTGTACAACACGATCATCCACGTGCGCCGGCACCGCAGCGAAGCCAAGGACCGTGGCAATAATGAAGCCGCGCCGCAAGCGTCCGCCGCGCGCGACAACCGCATCACCGGCGTGCGCGTGCTGGTGGTCGACGACAGCGAAATCAACCGCGAAGTCGCCAAGCGCATTCTCGAAGCCGACGGCGCCGAAGTGTTCGCCGCCGCCGACGGCCAGGAGGCGGTCGACTGGCTGCGCGAACGCCCGCAGGGCGTTGACCTGGTATTGATGGACATTCAGATGCCGGTCATGGACGGCTACACCGCCACCCATGAAATCCGCGATACGCTGCAACTGCGCGAGCTGCCCGTGATCGCACTGACCGCCGGCGCCTTCAAGGCGCAGCAGGAAGCGGCGATGGCGGCCGGCATGAACGGGTTCCTGTCCAAGCCTTACAACGTCGAACAGATCATCTCGGTGGTGCGCCAGCACATCGCGCACTTGTCTGCGGATGAACTGGAACGACGCCGGGCCGCGCCGGCCGCGTATCCGTCGGCGACGGTCTCCACCGTCTTCCCAAGCGCCACCGTCGGCATGGGAACTGCCGCAGTCTCCCCTGCATCGGCGCAGGACCTGTCCGGCATCGACGTCGCCGTCGGCCTGGAAGCCTGGGGCAGCGAAGACATCTACCGCAAGTTCCTCGGCAAGTTCGCCGAGCAATACGGCAAGACCGGCAGCGACATCCTGGCCCATCTCCAGGCCGAGGAATTGCCGCAAGCCAAAACCCTGGCGCACAAGCTGCGCGGCAGCGCCGGCACGCTGGCGCTGATCGACGTTCACCGGCTGGCCGGTGAACTGGAGGGCCTGCTGTCGGGCGCTGCTTCCGCCTCCGATTGCAGGGTCAAGGCGGCCGAACTGGACGCCGCCCTGACCATCGCCCGGCGCGCCATCGCCAGCTATGCCGGGACCGCCTGACGCCATTTTTTACCGTGGAGATGGTCCGGCACTGTCACGGATTTGCCGATTCGATTAAGCTGGCGCACGTGCGCAGAAGTTCGTCTGCGACGTTGAATCAGGGAAGAAAGGGATGCACGTTGTCCGCCATTGAAGACCATACATTGCTAGCCGACATTGCAGCTGTCGCCAGAATCGACGCCGTGCCGATGATTCTCGACGTCGTGTGTCGCACCACCGGCATGGGTTATGCCGCCGTCGCACGCGTGACCAAGGATCGCTGGATCGCCGCCGGCGTGCTCGACAAGGTCGCCTTCGGTTTGCCGGTGGGCGGCGAACTCAAGGTCGACACCACCATCTGCGACGAGATCCGCGACAGCGGCGAACTGGTCGCAATCGACCATGTGGCCGAGGATGCGCGCTTTTGCAATCACCACACGCCCCGCATGTACGGCCTGCAAAGCTACATCTCCGTGCCGATCTACTGGCGCGACGGCGAATTCTTCGGCACGCTGTGCGCCATCGATCCGAAACCGGCCAAAGTCAATACGCCCGAAGTGATCGACATGTTCAAGCTGTTCGCGCAACTGATCGGCACGCATCTCGACAATCATGAGCGTACGGTCGTCAGCGAAGCCGCCTTGCTCAGCTCGCAGGAAGCCGCCGACTTGCGCGAGCAGTTCATCGCCATCCTCGGTCACGACTTGCGCAATCCCTTGTCGGCGATCCTGTTGGCGACGCGCCTGCTGCGCGTCCAGGCGACCGAGCAGGGACTCAAGACCGTAAGCCAGATCGAGCGCAGCGCCACGCGCATTTCCGGCCTGGTCGACAACATGCTCGATTTTTCGCGTGCGCGGTTGGGCGGCGGGTTCGTGCTGGACCAGACCGTCGACAATACGTTGCAAGAGAGTCTTGAAGGAATTCTCACCGAAATGCGCCAGGTCTGGCCCGGCCGCGACATTCGCGCCGACATTGCGCTGGCCGAACCGGTCTGCTGTGACAGTGCGCGCATCTGCCAGCTGTTGTCCAATCTGATGTCCAACGCACTGACCCACGGTGCGCGTAATGGCGTGATCACGGTCACGGCGACCAGCCGCGACGGCGAGTTCGCGCTGAGCGTGCGCAACCAGGGCGTGCCGATCGCGCCGGACATCCAGCGCCGCCTGTTCCAGCCGTTCGTGCGCGGCAGCGACCGCACCGAAAAAAACAGCCTCGGTCTCGGCCTTGGCCTGTACATCGTCGCCGAAATCGCGCGCGCCCATGGCGGCACGCTGAACGTCGAATCGACGGCGGAACACACGACGTTTTCATTCAGGATAGCGTCGGGCGGAGCTGCTTGAATTGATGGGATCAAGGTAAGTACGATATGAGCACAACAAGGCAATCGCAGCCCGTTCCAAAGCAAACTTCCTCCGGCATTACCAGAACCACCCGCACCATCGGCGCCGCCCTGGTCCTGATTGCCTTGTCCTACGCCGCCACCGGCGTGGCGCGCCTGCCATCGCCGCCGGCATTGATCGGGCTGGCGCTGGACTGGCAGCCGCCTTCGCGCAGCTGGGAATATTTCGACGCTGCGCCGGTGGCGGCCGCCCCCGTGCCGGCCGTGTTTGACGAGCGCAAGATCGATCTTGCGCCCGAAGTGGCGTGGCGCGACGGCGGTCGCATCGACTTTGCCGGCTTCCTCCGCGACACCCACACCAATGCCTTGCTGGTGGTGCGGCACGGTCGCCTGGTCTACGAGCACTATCCGCTGGGCGCGCAGCGCGCCACGGTGTTCCCGTCGTATTCGGTGGCCAAGTCGATGCTGTCGGACCTGGTCGGCGTGGCGCTGGCCGAAGGCAAGATCACGGCGTTGTCGGATCCGGTGCGCAAGTATGTGCCGGACCTGCCGGAGAAATTCGCGACGCTCACCGTCGACGACCTGCTCAACATGCGTTCCGGCGTGCGCGTCGAAGAGAAGTACGACAGCGTGTTTTCGCAGATCGCCTTCATGTACATCACCACGGATCTGAAGCGTTTCGTGCGTGGGCTGGACAAGACTGCGTTCACGCCGGGACAGGGATTCACCTATCGCAGCGTCGATTACCTGCTGCTCGGCATGGTGCTATCGGCGGCCACCGGCGAGTCGGTCACGCGCTATCTTGAACGCAAACTATGGCAGCCGATGGGTGCGGCCTACGGCGCCAGCTGGAGCGTCGACAACAAGAAGCATGGCGTGGAAAAAAGCTTTTGCTGCGTGAATGCCCGCGCCGTCGATTTCGCCCGTTACGGCCTGCTGCATTTGCGCCAGGGACGCGCCGGTGGCGTCCAGGTATTGCCGGCGGCATGGATGCAACGGCCGCCGGAAGTCGGCGCGGCCGATGCCGATTTCGCTTACGGCCGCGGATGGTGGCTGCCGCGTCAACCCGCCGCGCGTGATGGCGGCAGCGCACCGCGCGACTACACCGCGATCGGCATTCACGGCCAATACGTCTACATCGATCCGGTCAGCGACACCATCATCGTCAAGCTCAGCGACCACGGCAACGAGCAGGACGAGGCACTGACGGTAGCGGCCTTCCGCAGCATCGTCGCGGCGCTGCCGGCCGGCGATTGAACGACTGAGCAGGGTCAGGCCGCCCAGGCCGAGCCGCGGATCACGCCGCAGAAATTGCCGGGTGCAAATGCCGGTTCCTTGTCGGCGATGACGTCGCCTTTGACGTTGCCGAAAGTGGTGGCGGGTTTGTGGCGGATGCCGTCGTAGAAGGTCTGGATGATGTCTTCCTTGAAATTGCCGCCGCGCGGGTGCGCCAGCACGACCGCCTCGCGTTCGGCGTCGCTGTATTCCTCGTACTTCATGCCCAGCACGTCCATTTCCACGCCGGCCGTCACCAGCGCCACCACCGGATGCATATGCTGCGGGATGCCCGGCGTGGTGTGCAGGGCGATGGCGTTCCACACGGTGTCGATGTCGCCTTGCCCGATGCCGCGGCTGTCGAGGAAGTCGCGCGCGGCGTTGGCGCCGTCGACTTCAAAGCGCTCGCAGGCGCTGCTGTGTTTGTGGCTCAGGCCCATGTCATGGAACATGCAGCCGCAATACAGCAGTTCCGGGTCGAACCTGAGGCCGCGCCGGCGTCCGGCCAGCGCCGCGAAATAGAACACGCGGCTGGAATGGTGGAATAGCAGTGGCGACACGGTGTCGCGCACGGCTTCAGTGATTTCGCGGGCCAGCTTGCTGTCGGGAATGGCGACGTCGCCGATGTTGAGGGTCATGATGTGCTCCGGTTGAAAAGTCAGGTTGAGTCGGACGGGCTTTGGAGATTTCATTCTCGGCGCTGGGCCGCGCCTGCTCAAGCAAGGCCTGGCGCGGATTGCTGCCATTCTGGCGCGCTATACGGACAGCGGCGGCGGCAAGTTTTTCTGAGTGGGCGCAAGGGCGGGAAATGGCGGTGGTTTGGCAGGATTTGGACGCCGATGACCGCTTCGTCGGGCAACCGGACGCCAAAGATGCAGTCCGGCAAGGCATTCTTCGAAGCCTTCAGGCCCGGTCTTCAACGGTTTTCGACGGTTTCGGGCTAAAATACCGGTTGTTTTTGTGTTGGTGCTCAGGCAGTGGCAGCAGGAAACGCCCTTGCTTCCTTACAGGTTCATGAAAGGAAGTGCCAATACAATATGAAGTTGTTGCAACATCAATCCGACGCATTGCGCCGTCGGGCAGGCAAGCCAGGTACTACCCGTATCGTCCGCTTCGCCTCGTCCGGCCCCCTTGATGGTGCGGCAGCCTCCCAGACGGCTCATCAAACACCAACCCCGCAAGGACATCACCGTGACTACTGATAATTCCACCATCATCTATACGCTGACTGATGAGGCGCCACTGCTGGCGACCTACTCTCTGCTGCCCATCATCAGAACGTTCACCGCGCCGGCCGGCGTCAACGTTGTTGAAAGCGATATCTCGGTGGCCACGCGGATTCTGGCCGAATTCCCGGACCGTCTGACACCTGAACAACGCGTTCCCGACAACCTCGCCGCACTGGGCAAGCTGACCCAGGATCCAAGCGCCAACATCATCAAGCTGCCGAACATCAGCGCCTCGGTGCCGCAGTTGCAAGCCGCCGTGCGCGAACTGCAATCGCGCGGTTACGCCATTCCTGATGTGCCGGAAGATCCGAAGACCGACGAAGAAAAAGAGATCCTGAAGAGCTACTCCAAAGTGCTCGGCAGCGCCGTCAACCCGGTCCTGCGCGAAGGCAATTCCGATCGCCGCGCACCAGCATCGATCAAGCGCTTCGCCCGCAAGCACCCGCACAGCATGGGCGAATGGAGCATGGCATCGCGTTCGCACGTGGCGCACATGACCCACGGCGACTTCTATCACGGTGAAAAGTCCATGACCATCGGCGCCGCACGCGACGTCAAGATGGAACTGATCGGCAAGAGCGGCAAGACCACGGTCCTGAAGGCCAAGGTTGCCCTGAAAGCCGGCGAAATCATCGACAGCATGTTCATGAGCAAGAAGGCGCTGTGCGACTTCTATGAAGAGCAGTTCGAAGATGCACGCAAGACCGGCGTGATGCTGTCGCTGCACGTCAAGGCGACCATGATGAAGGTCTCGCACCCGATCGTGTTCGGCCACGCCGTCAAGATTTTCTACAAGGAAGCGTTTGCCAAACACGGCAAGCTGTTCGACGAACTGGGCGTGAACGTCAACAACGGCCTGGTCAACCTGTACGAAAAGATCGAGTCCCTGCCGTCGTCGAAGAAGGAAGAAATCATCCGTGACCTGCACGCCTGTCACGAACACCGTCCGTCGCTGGCCATGGTCGACTCGGCCAAGGGCATTTCCAACCTGCACGCGCCGAACGACGTGATCGTCGACGCATCGATGCCGGCCATGATCCGTATCGGCGGCAAGATGTGGGATGCCAACGGCAAGCCGCAAGACACCAAGGCGGTGATCCCCGAAAGCACCTTCGCCCGCATCTACCAGGAAGTCATCAACTTCTGCAAAACCAACGGCAACTTCGATCCGACCACCATGGGCACCGTGCCTAACGTCGGCCTGATGGCGCAAAAGGCGGAAGAATACGGTTCGCACGACAAGACATTTGAAATCGCCGAAGACGGCGTGGCCAACATCGTCGACCTCGCCACCGGCGAAGTGCTGCTGACGCAAAACGTCGAGCAAGGCGACATCTGGCGCATGTGCCAGGTCAAGGACGACCCGATCCGCGACTGGGTCAAGCTGGCCGTCACCCGCGCCCGCAACTCCGGCATGCCTGCCGTGTTCTGGCTCGACCCGTACCGTCCGCACGAAGCTGAACTGATCAAGAAGGTCGAGACTTACCTGAAGGATCACGACACCAAGGGCCTGGACATCCAGATCATGTCGCAAGTGCGCGCCATGCGTTACACCCTGGAACGCGTCATCCGCGGTCTCGATACCATTTCGGTGACCGGCAACATCCTGCGCGACTACCTGACCGACCTGTTCCCGATCATGGAACTGGGCACCAGCGCCAAGATGCTGTCGATCGTGCCTCTGATGGCCGGCGGCGGCATGTACGAAACCGGCGCAGGCGGTTCGGCGCCGAAGCACGTCAAGCAACTGGTGGAAGAAAACCATCTGCGCTGGGATTCGCTGGGCGAGTTCCTGGCCCTGGCGGTGTCGCTGGAAGACATGGGCATCAAGACCGGCAACAAGAAGGCGCAAGTGCTGGGCAAGGCGCTCGACGACGCGACCGGCAAGCTGCTGGACAACAACAAGTCGCCTTCGCCGAAGACCGGCGAGCTGGACAACCGCGGCAGCCATTTCTACCTGGCGATGTACTGGGCGCAGGAACTGGCAGCGCAAAAGGAAGACGCCGAACTGGCGGCGAAGTTTGCGCCGCTGGCCAAGACACTGACCGAGAACGAAGCCAAGATCACCGGCGAACTCAAGGCAGTGCAAGGCAATCCGGTCGACATCGGCGGCTACTTCCTGGCCGATCCGAAGAAGGTCAGCGAAGTCATGCGTCCGAGCGCCACGCTCAACGCGGCACTGGCTTCGGTGAAGTAAACACGTTTGAAACAAGCCTGACATCAGCCCGAAGCCGGGCTGAAGCAAGGCGAAAAAAAGCGGATCTGCGCAGTACGGCAGATCCGCTTTTTTATTCTCTCCGCGTTATTCGCTGCGCCGGCTTGTTCACGCCGCGAGGGCGAACAATTCCTGCGGCGTTGCATTGGCCGGACGCGGACGACCGTACAAATAACCCTGCACTTCATCGCACGACCACTGGCGCAGCCATTCGCGCTGCTCGGGCGTCTCCACGCCTTCGGCGATCACTTCGACGCCGAGGTTGTGGCCGAGGCCGATGACGGCCTGCACGATGGCGGCGTCTTCCGACTGCGGGCGCAGTTCGCGGATGAAGGACTGGTCGATCTTGAGCTTGGTGATCGGGAAGCGCTTCAGGTAGGCCAGACTCGAATAGCCGGTGCCGAAATCGTCGATCGACAGTTTCAGGCCCAGTCCGCGCAACTTGCACAGCAGCTCGATGGAGCGCTGCACGTTGTCCATCATGACGCCTTCGGTGATTTCCAGTTCCAGGTTGTGCGGCGCGATGCCGGTGTCGGCCAACGCGCGCCGCACCATGTCGAAGAAGCCGGGATGATTGAACTGGCGCGGCGAGATGTTCACCGCCATGGTCAGGTCGTTGCCGGTGATGCGCTTCCACAGCTGCCCTTGCAGGCAGGCTTCGTAGAGGATCCATTCGCCGATGCCGATGATCAGGCCGGTCTCTTCGGCGAGCGGGATGAACTTGTCCGGCGCCACCAGCTCGCCGTTGCGGCGCCAGCGCACCAGCGCCTCGAAGCCGACCAGGCGGTTGCTGCTCAGCGATTGCTGCGGCTGGTAATGCAGTTCCAGTTCGCCGCGCTCGACCGCGTGCCGCAGTTGCGCTTCCAGGTCGAGGCGCAGGTCGGCCTGGGCGTTGAGGTCTTCCGAATAGCCCACCCGCGCATCGCCGCCCGACTGGCGCGCCGCCTGCAGAGCGGCATCGGCGTTCTTCAGCAGGCGCGCGGCCTCGGCGCCGTGGCGCGGATATTCGGCGTAGCCCAGGCTCAGGCTGGACACCACTTCATGGCGCTCGCTGATGAAGGGTGTGCGCATCTGTACCTGCAAGGCATGCAGCGCTTCCTCGAACGAGGGATGACTCTGCGACGTGCGGAACAGGATCGCGATATTCGCGCCATCGAGCCGATAGACTTCGGCGCCGAAGTTCTCGGCGCACACGCGTATGCGTTCGGCCACGTCCTGCATCATGCGGTCACCGAAGGCATGGCCGAAGCCGCCGACCACGCGTTCGAAACGGTCGATGGTGCCCAGCACCACGGTGTGCGCATGCGCCGGCAACTGGCGCAGGCGGCGTTCGAAGGAACGCCGGTGGGCGAGGCCGGTGAGCGGATCGTGATCGGCCTGGTGCGCCAGCTGCGACTCGGTGCGCAGGCGCGCGCGGATGTGATAAATCATGAAACCGGCAGTCAGCACCGCGAGCAGGTCGAACAGATGCACCAGGCGCGTGATGCGCATGACGTCATTGGCGGTGCCCATCATCTGGGCGCTGGCGCTGTTGTCTTCCAGGCTGGCGCCGTCCGGCGCATGGTCTGCGGCGATCTGTTCGGTGCGGTGGCGGATGTCGCCGACGGTGCGCTCCATCACCACCGACAAGGCGATGCTGGCGCCGATTACCAGCAGCAGCAGCGCGTAGATCGACCAGCGCGAATGACGCCGCAGGAACTGCCATGACAGTCCGGCGGCGGCCGCCTGAAAACGTCGGCCGGGCAGGCGTCGCGGCGCCAGAGTAGTGGACAGGAAACTGCGCGCCTGGACGTCGAAAGTCATGATGGATCCTTGTCATGTTGCCGGTCCGGCGCAACTGTATCTGCAACGGTAGCCGCGGCCAGTGCACGTTCTATGCAACTGACCAGTTCGCCGGCGTTGAAGGGTTTGCTGAAAAATCCGCTGGCGCCGGCCGCCATGGCGCGCCGGCGTATGCTCTCCTCGGGAAAGGCGGTGATGAAAATCAGCGGCAGCCGGCAGCCGTCGGCCAGCAGCTGGTCCTGCATCTCGAGGCCGCTCATGCCGCCCATCTGGACATCGGTGATGGCGCAGTCGACGATCTCGAAACCGCGCTGCTGCAGGAATTCCTCGGCCGAAGCGAACGCCTGCGCCTGCATGCCGAGCGAGCGCACCAGGCGGGAAACGGCAGTGCGCACAAAGGGATCGTCATCCACTATGCCGATGGTACGTAGGTTGGGTGTGGTCAATTGAAGCATCCGGTTGCATGGACGGAGCTGAAGAGCTCCATCGCTTGCAATCAGAATAGAGGGTTTGCTACGGCGGCGAAATCATACGATGGTATTAGGACCGAAAAGCCGCTTCCGGCGTGGCTTTGCGGTGGGCCGTGCTGGTCAGGAAGGCAGTCCCAGCGCCTGCGCCATCTTCACCAGATCGGCGAAGCTCCTGGCCTGCATCTTCTTCATCGCATTGCCGCGATGGATCTTGACCGTGATTTCGCTGGTGCCGAGTTCGCCGGCGATCTGCTTGTTCATCAGGCCGGAAGCGGCCAGGCCCATGATTTCGCGTTCGCGCGCGGTCAGCGTGGCGAAGCGCCCGCGCAGGTCGGCGCTGTTCTTGTCCTCGGCCAGGCTGGCGCGGTTGCGCTCAAGAGCGTGGTTCACGGCGTCGAGCAGATCCTGGTCGCGGAAGGGCTTGGACAGGAAGTCGACCGCGCCGGCCTTCATCGCTTTCACGCTCATCGGGATGTCGCCGTGGCCGGTCATGAAGATGATCGGCAGGGCGTTGCCGCTGCGCTGCAATTCCACCTGGAAGTCGAGGCCGCTGACGCCCTGCAGGCGCACGTCGAGCACCAGGCAGGCCGGGCCAGGGTAAGAGTGGGGCTGGCGTTGCAGGAACTCGGCGGCGGAAGAAAAGGTTTCGGCCTGCAGACCGCACGAGCGCAGCAGGTTGCTGACCGCCTTGCACATCGCGGCATCGTCGTCGACCACGAACACCATGGCGCTGTCGGCAAGCTTGTCGGAGGTAGTCACGGCGGTCATGGCGGTCAGGTTAACAATGAAATCAGATGGACGGCAGCGAAAACTGCAGCGCCGCGCCGTGGTCGACGCCGTCGATCACCTTGATGCGGCCGCCGTGCGATTCGATGATCGAGCGGCAGATCGGCAGGCCCATGCCCATACCTTCGGCCTTGGTCGAGAAGAACGGATCGAACAGCTTGTCGCGGTGCGCCGGCGCGATGCCGTGGCCGCAGTCGAGCACCGTGACGGCGACGCGGTCGTCGCCGATCAGCGAGGTTTCCAGCACCAGTTCGCGCTGAGGCGCGGGGATGTCTTCCATGGCCTGCATGCCGTTCATCATGAGATTGATGATGACCTGTTGCAGCTGCACGCGGTCGGCGTGCACCAGCGGCAGGCCGTTGGTCAGGCGCTGCGTCAGGCGCACGTCGTGGCGCGCCAGTTCGCGCTGCACCAGGGTCGCGCTTTCGGCGACGATGGCGTTGATCGCCAGCGGCGCGTAACTCGGCTCGCTCTTGCGCGACAGCACGCGCACGCGGCGGATCACTTCGCTGGCGCGGGTGGCGTCTTCCAGCATGCCGACCACCGAGGCGCGTACTTCCTGGAGTTCCGGCTGGGGCCGGTCGATCCAGCGCAGGCAGGCTTCGCCGTTGGCGTTGATGGCCGCCAGTGGTTGATTGACTTCATGCGCGATCGAGGCGGCCAGTTCGCCCAGCATGGTCACCCGCGTGACATGGGTCAATTGCGCTTGCGCGCGACTCAGCGCCTCCTCGCGCAACAGCAGGCGGCTGGTGGCGGCCTGGCCTTTGAGCGCCAGGAAAGTGGTGACGGCGATGGCGACGATGCTCACCAGCATGCGGGCGAAGGAGCCGCCGACAATCGCGAAGCCGTAGGAAATGACATAGGCCGCCACCGTCAGCAACATGCACCCGGCCATCACCACCAGCGTACCGCGGCGCGGCCAGGCGGTCACGGCGATCAGCATGACGGCGACGTACAGCACGGCAATGGCAATATCGAGCGGCGTCAGCGCGTCGACCAGGAAGATCGCCAGCGCGAGCACACCGGCCATCAGCTGCAGCAGCGACATACGTTCCGGTTCCGACATGGAGGAGACTCTCTGGGATTTATTGTTGTCTGCACGCTTGCGAAGCTGGCGCTGCTCTTGGGAAACACGAGTCAGGAGTCCGCCGGCGGTCAGTGTTGCGGGCCAGTATAAAGCAAGCAATTCGCCGGCGATAGACGACTTAAACCAAAGTATAGGTAGCCGGAATCCGGATTGGATCGGGAGGCATGTTTGTGATTCTGTGACGCCGTGACCGGCAGGCGACGGTCAGGATGGATGATGCGGCCGGCGCGCGCTGATGTCTACCCATCACGCGCGCCACAGCCGCTGGTGTTGCCTTTGCCGGTTTCGCATCACGTACCGCGAAGCCGGAGTCTTCCGTTACTGATCAGTCATCAGGCGCCGGCGTACGTGGCGTCGTCATGCATGTTCTGCGCGTGCTGCAAATCCTGGCGCACGTCCTGGCGGCTCAGATGCGATGACGCTTGCGTGGTGGCGGGATAGTTGTCGCCGTCCGCAATCTGGCCTTGCTGCTCGGCCTGGATCAGTTCCTGTTTGACCTGGGCGCGGCTGACGCTGGAAACGAAGGGCTGGTCGACCGGATAAGGGGCTTCGGCGTAGGCGCCGGCAGCGGTAGTGAGGGCCAGGGCGGCGAAGGCGAGGGATAATTTACGCATGGTGTGTTCTCCAAAAAGTCAGGCGACGACCGCAGTCAGCCATGCAGACTGCAGGGCTAGAGGGGGTAATGTGAAGGGGGGCCGCGGTCATCGTGGAACACATTCTGCGCCGCGCTGTCGGACAGAAGCATGACGAACATATGACAATCCGGTCATGCGGGCGTCAGGTTTTTCTCAGCATGTGTTCAGCTTGGGGATGCCGTCCGGAATCATGCGATCCGCCGCAGCCGCCCACGCGGCGCATGGTGTCCGCGACACGGCGGTGTACCATGGCCCGACGGTGTTGCAAGCAAAAAGTGTCAGCCTCGGAGGGCCGGCATCCAAAAAGGGGGAGTCAACGATGATGGAATTGTTTTATCAGATCAAGCGATCTCATAGGCGCGTTCAAACGGCCCTGCTGCCGTTCTTGTTGGTTGCCGCCGCGTTTGCGGCGCCTTCTGCACGCGCCGCCGAACCGAGTTGCGATTGCCAGCAGAGCGTGGGCACGTGCTCCGCTTCAATTGCGGTCAAGCCGGTGGAGGCGACCACCCTCGGTTCGTATGCGTCGGAGTTGCGCTTTACCTCGTCCGCACCGGCTTGTTCGAAGGTCAACTATTACGTCGACGGCACGCCGTATTTCAACGTGCTGGTCAACGGCAATACCGGCGTCGACACCATCTGGGGCCAGAAGCAGATCAGCCGCGCCAACATCACCGAGATCACTTGCCAGGTATGCAAGCAGGTCGCGATGACGCCCGTGCCGGTGGAAAAGAAGCCCGAGAACCCCGAACTCAAGCCGACGCAGTTTGACGGCCAGTGGGCCGGCGCCGGCAACAATTCATTCGGCTCGGCGCAGCGCTGGACGCTCAGCTTTGCCACTACCGCGGCGGGCAAGGCCGCCATCACCGGCACCATGGAAGGCAACTTCCCGACCGTGCCGATCAGCGCCAGCGGCACCGTCAGCGGCAGCACGCTGAGCTGGCTCGACCAGCAGACCACGTGTACTGCCAAGCTGCTGACCGACGTCTCGCTGGCGTTCGAATGCCACGGCCAGGGATCGGTGCAGATGGTGATGCGGCGGCAGTGAATCGCATGAACGAGCAGGGCGGTCGCGTCCGCACATTTTTCTTCATCGCGCTGTGTCTCCTGCTCAGCGTGCTGACCACGCTGGCCGGCGTGTGGGCCGGCTTCGCCTTGTGGTATCAGTTGCAGGCGCCGGCGCAGATCCGGACGGTCGCGGTCGTCGTTCTGGCGTTGGCGGTGCTGGCTGCGCTCAATGGTTTGTGGCGGCGACGCTGGTGGCCGCTGCTCGGCTTTGCCGTGCTGTTCGCGGGCATGCTGGGCTGGTGGAGCACGCTCAAGCCCTCGCATGAGCGCGTCTGGGCCGACGACGTTGCACGCCTTTTGCATATCGACATCGACGGCAACCACGCGCGCCTGACCAACGTGCGCAACTTCGACTGGCGCAGCGAGACCGATTACACCGTGCGCTGGGAAACCCGCGACTACGATCTCAACCGCCTGGTCACGGCCGATCTGGTGCTGTCGTACTGGATGGGACCGGCGATTGCGCACACGCTGGTGTCGTTCGGTTTCGACGACGGCCGCTACCTGACGTTTTCGGTGGAGATCCGCAAGGAAAAGGGCGAGAGTTTTTCGGCGCTCGGCGGCTTCTTCCGCAAGTTCGAGACGGTGCTGGTGGCCAGCGACGAGCGCGACATCGTGCGCGTGCGCAGCAATGTACGCGGCGAGGATGTGTATTTCTATCGCCTGCAGGTCGAGCCGGCCACCTTGCGCAAGCTGTTCGTCGGCTATGCCGGTGAAGCCGCCAAGCTCGAACGCGAGCCGGCCTTCTACAACACCCTGACCAGCAATTGCACGACCATCGTGTTCGATCTGGCGCGCGCCATCAATCCGCAATTGCCGTTCGACTATCGCCTGCTGGCTTCAGGCTACCTGGCGGAATACGCCCATGACGTCGGCGGTCTGGCGCCGGGATTCGACTACGCCACGCTGCATGCGCGCGGCCGCATTACCGAGCGTGCGCTGGCGGCAGGGAACGATGCGCGCTTTTCGGAATTGATCCGCGTCGGCATTCCAGGCGTCCCATCCGTAAAAAAATAACTCAGCGCGCCGGCCAGCGTGCCGCGCTGCCCACCGCCGCCGGCATCGCCTCGCGCATGGTGTCGATGAAGTAGCGCAGCCGCGCCGGATAGAAGCGCGCATACGGATAGATGATCGAGACCGGCAGCGGCGCCGCTTCCCACTCGGGCAAGAGCGGCACCAGCCGGCCGTGCTCCATGTGTTCCGCCAGCAGCCAGGCCGAGCCGAGCAGCAGTCCCACGCCTTCGACCGCCGCGTTGGTCAGCGCATACAGGCTGTCGGAACTGAGGCGCGGCTGGAACGCCACCTCGGCGACTTCGCCGGTGACGGTATTTTTCAGCGTGACGTCGCGCCGGTAGAACTGCGGGATCGCCAGCCACGGCATCGCCGCCAGGTCGCGCGGGTGAGCCGGCGCCGGATACTGCGCCAGCAGCGCCGGCGCAATCGCCATCATGCGCGGCACCTCGGCCAGCCGGATTGCCACCACCGAAGGATCGCTGACTTCGCCGACCTGAATCGCGCAGTCAATGCCGTGCGCGATGAAATCGGCGACGCGGTCGTACAGCAGCCATTCCACCGTGATGCCGGGATGGCGCCGCATGAATTCCGCCAGCGGCGCGATCAGTTGCCGTTGCCCGAAGGCATTGGGCACCACTACGCGCAGCGAACCCTCGGCCTCGACGCCGGCGCCGCGCACGTCGAACTGGAAGGATTCCCAACCGGCCAGCAGGTCGAGCGCGCGCTCATAGCAACGCTCGCCGTCCTCGGTCAGCTTCATGGCATGGGTGGAGCGTTGCAACAGACGCACCCCCAGCGAGCGCTCCAGCAGCTGCAGGCGGCGGCTGATGGTCGGCTGCGTGGTGCCGAGCTGGCTCGCAGCAGCCGACAGGCTGCCGGCCTGGACGATGCGCACGAAGGTCTGGATCAGCTCGATGCGGTCGGCGGTGCTGGAAGACGGCGGAAGGGCGGCCGGAGCCGAAAGGGTCGCTTTGCTCATACGTAGAGCGTATAACAATTCTGCATGCGATGCCACTACCGCAGCGCAGCAATGGCGCGCAAACTCCACTCCGTCAAACCAATAAAGGGGTAGCCATCATGTCTTCCATTCAGAACACGCATACAAGTCACAGCGCGGCGGCCGTGCCCGCCGCGCCTGTCAACCAGCTGCCGGCCTCGCTGATGCTGCTGTTGTCGTCCGGCGCCGGCCTGGCCGTGGCCTCGCTGTATTACTCGCAGCCCATGCTGGGCATCCTCGGCGCCGACATCGGCGCCTCCGACCGCGCCATCGGCATGGTGCCGATGCTGACCCAGCTCGGTTACGCGCTCGGCATCCTGCTGCTGGCCCCGCTGGGCGACCGCTACGATCGCCGCCGCATCATCCTGATCAAGGCCGCCGTGTTGACCGGCGCCTTGCTGCTGGCCGGCGCATCCTCGGGTATCGCGGTGCTGCTGGTCGCCAGCCTGGCGATCGGCTTGTCGGCCACGCTGGCGCAGGACATCGTCCCGGCCGCCGCCACGCTGGCTTCGGAGCAACATCGCGGCAAGGTGGTCGGCACCGTGATGACCGGTTTGCTGCTCGGCATCCTGCTGTCGCGCGTGCTGAGCGGCTTCGTCGCCGAGCATTTCGGCTGGCGCAGCATGTTCGTGGCCGCCTCGGTCAGCATCGCCCTGATCGGCGTCGCCGCATGGCGCGGCCTGCCGCGCTTCAAGGCCACCACGCACCTGTCGTACGGCGCCTTGCTGGGCTCGCTCGGCAAGCTGGTGCAAAAGCATCCGGCGCTGCGTCGTGCCGCACTGGCGCAGGGTTTGCTGTCGGTCGGCTTCAGCGCCTTCTGGTCGACGCTGGCGGTGATGCTGCATGCCGCGCCATTCCATCTGGGCAGCGCCGCCGCCGGCGCCTTCGGCCTGGCAGGCGCGGCCGGTGCGCTGGCTGCACCGCTGGCCGGCCGCATCTCGGACAAGAAAGGTCCTGAGCTGGTGACCCGCCTTGGCATCGGCCTGGCGATCCTGTCCTTCGTGGCGATGGCGTTCGGACCGGCCTTCTCGACCAGCGGTCAGTTGTGGTTGCTGGCGCTGGCGGCAATCGGCTTCGACCTCGGCGTGCAGGCCACCTTGGTGGCGCATCAGACCATCGTCTACAGCATCGAACCGGGCGCCCGCAGCCGTCTTAACGCCGTGTTGTTTGTCGGCATGTTCGTCGGCATGGCGGCCGGTGCGGCGCTGGGCAGCCTGCTGCTGGCGCAATGGGGCTGGATCGGCGTGGTCGGTCTGGCAACGGTGGCTTCGCTGGGCGCCTTGCTGGTGCGTTTGCTGCCGGGCAAGAATCGCGACCGTTGAGCGGTTCCATACAGTGGTGAAGCAAGCGCGGCCTTCGGGCCGCGCTTGCGTTTACAACAAAAAACGCCGCTCCGGGCTTGAAGAACCGCGGGCCAGCCTGAAATAAACGGAGCCCCGTTGTAAGATAGGCGGTTGCGCCAAATTACGGCGCCAGGCAATTACATAGGTTCATCATGTCGTCACCAGAAAACATCGAAACAGACGTCGTCATTCCGGAAGAAAACCTGGAATTCGTCAGCTCCTGCGCATTACCGATGCCGTGGGCCACTTTCCAACTGCACGCCTTCGTCGACCACGTTTCCGGCAAGGAACACCTGGCCCTGGTGCTGGGCGACGTCGGCAACGGCGAACCGGTGCTGGCGCGCGTGCATTCCGAATGCCTGACCGGCGACGCCTTGTTCAGCCAGCGCTGCGATTGCGGCGCGCAACTCGAAGCCGCCCTGCGCCGCATCGCCAGGGAAAAGCGCGGCGTGGTGTTTTACCTGCGCCAGGAAGGCCGCGGCATCGGCCTGCTCAACAAGGTGCGCGCCTACCATCTGCAGGACGGCGGCGCCGACACGGTCGAAGCCAACCTGCAGCTGGGCTTCCCGGCCGACATGCGGCGCTACACCATGGTGGTGCCGATGGCCGAACATCTCGGCATCAAGGGCCTGCGCCTGATGACCAACAACCCGCGCAAGGTCAACGCCCTGGTGGAAAACGGCATCGAGGTGCTGGAGCGCGTGCCGCTGGTGGAGAACCGCAATCCGTTCAACATCCGCTACCTGCGCACCAAGGCCACCAAGCTGGGCCATTTGCTGCCGTCGCACGACAATGACTGAAGCGGACCCGCGCATGACACAAACGACCCAAGACACGCCCGCACTGATCCCGATTTCGCTGCTGACCGGTTTTCTCGGCAGCGGCAAGACCACGCTGCTGAACTACCTCGTGGCCCAGCCCGAATTGAAGGACACGCTGGTCATCATCAACGAGTTCGGCGAGATCGGCCTCGACCATCTGCTGGTGGCGCACAGCCAGGATGAAGTCGTGGTCGAGATGAGCAGCGGCTGCCTGTGCTGCACCATCCGCGGCGACCTCAAGAAGACCCTCAAGGACATCACCTGGCGTTTCGCCGAAGGCGGCAAGCGCAAGTTCAACCGCGTCATCATCGAGACCACCGGACTGGCCTCGCCGATCCCGATCCTGCACACGCTGATGACCGACAATTTCATCGCGTCGAAATACCGGCTCGACGGCGTCATTACTACCGTCGACGCCGTCAACGGCAACCAGACGCTGGACAACCATATCGAAGCGGTGCAACAGGCCGCGGTCGCCGACCGCTTGCTGTTGACCAAGAGCGATTTGGCCGATGCATCCGCGTTGCAGGATCTGCAGGCGCGCCTGCAGCAGATCAATCCGGGTGCGCAGCAAATCCTGTCGCAGCAAGGCCAGGTGGCGCCGCAGCAACTGCTCGACGCCGGCCTGTTCCGCGCCGCCGACAAGACCCCCGACGTCGAACGCTGGCTCAGCGAAGAAGCGTACGAGCCGCCGCATGCGCACGACCACGATCATGCGCACGGCCATCATCACCACGGTCACGACCACGGTCACGACATCAACCGCCACGACGATCACATCCGCGCCTTCTGCTTCAGTTTCGACCAGCCGATCGCGCCGCATCTGTTCGACGAATGGCTGAGTCTGCTGGTCGGTTTCAAGGGCCAGAACATCCTGCGCATCAAGGGCATCATCAATCTCGAGGGCGAAGACAAGCCGACCGTGATCCATGGCGTGCAGCACATCTTCCACCCGACCGTGACGCTGCCTGCCTGGCCGTCGGAAGACCGCCGCACGCGCATCGTGTTCATCACCAAGGACATCGAGCGCGCCACCATCGAACGTTCCTTCAAGGCATTCATGCAGGCGCAGGCGATCGAGCAAGAACAACGGCAGACTAGGGCCTGATAACAACCCTTCGGGAACGGTTGCAGGCGTCGCCTGCCGAAGTTGCAACTCCAAGGTGTTGCAACTTCGGTAGCACCGCTACGACGCGTCGCTGCGCCCAGGCAGTCAACGCCTGCCGCGCGTTCGCATTCGTAAATTGATTGTTAACAGGCCCTAAGGCAAGCACGCTGCGTGGTAAAAATGCCGCAGTTGCAGCATTGCGCCTGTCAGTAAACTTTCCTGCAGGACACAACAGCGCGCCGCATTTTGTGGCGCGTTTTGCATTGCGGCGCGCCCCGTTCTGGTGAGGTGCTGCGCCGGCCCGGAGTTTTCTCTGTAGGACAGCCCTGCGCAGTTTTAGTGAAGCCTTCCGGCGCTCCCATCGCGGTAAACTTTCCTTCAATAAAGTTGGAAAAAAATTAATCAATAATGCGTCTGCGCAGAGGGTGGCGCGTTTATGATGGCTTCATACCGGTCACGAAAAATGTCATCCCCGCATGTACAAAGCGATCAAACGCGTAGGAGCCTCGATCTCGGTGTCGCTGACACTGGTCATCGGCTTTGGCGTGACCGCCTTGCTGTTCCTCGCGACATGCAAGCTGGAAGATGATGCCTTCAATCTCGACTTCGAGCGGCGCGCGCTGCTGCGCGTGACCACGCTGCAACGCGGACTGGAAGAAGCGGTACAGGTGCTGACCGTCATCAACCGCCTGTTCGCCACCGTCGACAATCCCACCCGCGAGCAATTCCACACCTTCACCGCGCCGTTGATCGAGAAGTACTCGCACGTGCAGGCGTTCAGCTTCCAGCGCTTCGTCACACGCGGCGAGCGCGCCGGTTTCGAGAACGCCATGCAGGCGCGCTACCCCGGGTTCGGCATCAGCGCGCTGGTGGAAGGCAAGACTGTGCCTTCGCCGATCCGCGAGCGCTACCTGGTGGTCGACTACCTCGAACCGCTGCAAGGCAACCGTCCCGCGCTCGGCCTCGACATGTCGGCCAACGCCACCGTCATGCAGGCGCTGCAGCAAGCCATCGACAGCGGCAAGCCGGTATCGACCGGCGCGTTCCGGCTTGCTCAGGCATCCACCAATGAACGCGGCCTGCTGGTGCTGATGCCGGTGTACCGCGCCGGCATGCCGCTCGACACCCTGGCGCAGCGCCAGGCGGCGGTGATCGGCGACACCACGGCGGTGTTCCATGCACGCGTGTTGCTGCAACGGATTTTCAGTGCGGTCGGCCCGCTGCGCCGCGAAGACGTCGACGTCAGCGTCTACATCGGCGAGCACGCCGATCCGGCCGACCTGGTCTACCGCAGCGACAGCACCGCCGCCAAAACATTGCTGCCGTCGTGGCTCGGTTACCGCAAGCCGGTGCGCATCCGCCGCACCTTCAACATCGCCGGCCAGCCCTGGCATCTGGAAGCCAAATCGGCGCCGATCCCGCTGACCGCCAATCATTCCAGCTCGCTGCTGATCCTCGGCGCCGGTACCTTGCTCACGCTGCTGGCGGCGGCCTATTTGTACACGCTGTCGATGCGCTCGCGGCGCATCCAGCGCACCGTCGACGAACGCACCGCCGAGCTGCGCCTGACCAATGTGCTGCTCAAGGAAGACATTCAGGCGCGCCAGCAGGCTGAGCACGCGCTGCAGCTGCGCCAGCGCGCCATCGAAGCGAGCGCCAACGCCATCATCATCATGCAGGCGACTGCGCCCGACTACCCGATCGAATACGTCAATCCGGCGTTCGAGCGCATCACCGGCTACAGCGCCGGCGAAGTGATCGGGCACAGCATCCGCCTGCTGGAAAGCGACAACGCCGATGGCCATGCCCACGGTTTCGAGGAAATCTGGAGCGCCATGCGCGAGCAGCGCGAAGGCAACGTCGTGCTGCGCAACCACAACAAGAGCGGCGCCGAGGTATGGAACGATCTGTACATCGCGCCGGTGAAGAGCGAACAAGGCACGGTCACGCATTTCGTCGCGGCGCTGTACGACATCACGTCGATGAAGCGCTACGAAGCGGAACTGGAATTCCAGGCCAACCGCGACGTCCTGACCGGCCTGGTCAACCGCAACATGCTGCGCAAGGTGCTGGAAGAAGCGATGGCCTACGCCGAGCGTTACCAGCGTTCGCTATGGGTGGTGTTCGTCGATCTCGACCGCTTCAAGTTTGTCAATGACACGCTCGGCCACAAGGCCGGCGACCTGCTGCTGAAAACCATCGCCGGCCGCCTGCGCGCCGCGGTGCGCGACACCGACACCATTGCACGGCTGGGCAGCGACGAGTTCGTCATCGTCATGTCCGAGTACACCGGCATCGGCCTCGACACGCGCCACTTGCATCGCATCCAGGAAGCCGTGGCGGCGCCGATGACGATCGAAGGCCATACCTTCTTCCCGACCTGCAGCATCGGCGTGGCGGCTTATCCCGATGACGGCCGCGAAGCCGAGGTGCTGGTCAAGCACGCCGACATCGCGATGTATCGCGCCAAGCAAAGCGGCCGCGACAACTATCAGTTCTACACGCCGGCCATGAACGCACAGGCGCTGGAGCGCTTGCGCATCGAAGGAGATTTGCGCATCGCGCTGGAGCGTAATGAATTCCTGCTGCATTACCAGCCCAAGATCAATCTGCGCAGCGGCCGCATCGTCGGCATGGAGGCGCTGATTCGCTGGAACCATCCGGAGCTGGGCATGGTGTCGCCCGCGCGCTTCATCAGCCTGGCCGAAGAGACCGGCCTGATCCTGCCGATCGGCTCATGGGTGATCCGCACCGCCTGCGCACAGGCGCGCGCATGGCAGGAAGCCGGGCTGGGAAATCTGCGCGTCTCGGTCAATCTGTCGGTGCGCCAGTTCGTGCAGAAGGACCTGGTCTCGTCGATCGCCAAGGTGTTGCAGGAGACCGGGCTGGACGCTGATTTCCTTGAACTGGAACTGACCGAGAGCCTGGTGATGACTGACGTCGAACACGCCATCGGCATCCTGCGCGAACTCAAGGACCTCGGCGTGCATCTGTCGATCGACGACTTCGGCACCGGCTATTCAAGCTTGTCTTACCTGAAGAAATTCCCGATCGACGTGCTCAAGATCGACAAGTCCTTCGTGCGCGACATCACGCTCGACGCCGACGATGCGGCGATCACGGTGTCCATCATTTCGCTGGCGCACAGCCTCAAGCTGCACGTGATCGCGGAAGGCGTGGAAACCGAGGAGCAGCTGTCCTACCTGCGCCAGCACGGCTGCGACGAGATGCAGGGTTATCTGTTCAGCCCGCCGGTGCCGGCCGAGCGCTTCGCCGAGCTGCTGCAGGAAAAGAACGACACGCTCGTCACCACGCTGGAGTTCAGCGCGCGCTGAATCCGGCCATCCGCTTCTTCTTCTTCTTCTTCTTCTTCTTCTCGCCTAGATCTCGACCACCAGTTGCGGATTGAAGGCCGGATTCTCCCACTCAACATCTTCCAATGTCGCCGCCTGCTTCAGGTTGAGCGCATAGCCGCGCGGGTTGGTCACGACGCGGCAGCCTGCCACCGTGTAATCGAAACTGTCATGTACATGGCCGTGCACCCACAGATCCGCCTGCGCCAGCAGCGGCGTCAGATCGCTGATGAAGCCGGGGTTCAGCGCCGAGCCGGCGAAGCGCTCATGGATGGATTGCGGATGCGGACCATGGTGCGTGATCACCACGGTCTTGCCGTCGAAAGGCTGCGCCAGTTGCTGCTCCAGCCAGGTGCGCGAACGCCGGTGCAATTGCAAGGCATCCTGCGGCGTGAACAACGCGCCGCCCGGCATGGTGATCACGCGATGGTCGAACAGGATCTTGCCGGCTTGTTCCATCGCCGCGTCCAGCGTCAGCGATGGCGTCCCTTCTTGTTGCAGGGCATAGTCGGTCCACAGGCAGCAGCCGAGGAAGCGTATGCCGTCTTCCATCACAACCGAATTTTCGAGATGCCGCACGCGCCCGTCCGAGGCTTGCGCGCTGCGGCCGATATCTTCGACCACTTGCGGGTACTGTGCGTCATAGGCCTCGTGGTTGCCGTGCACATACAGCACCGGCACCGGCCAGCCGGCGAAGGCGGCAATCGCTGCATCGCCATTGTGGATGTCGCCGGCGATGATCAGCAGGTCGGCGTCGGTCGGCTCTATGGCGCGATAGCCGGGGAACGACGGCGTCATGCGTTCGAGATGCAGGTCGGAGGCGATCTGGATTTTCATGCGAAAGAAATTCCTCAATGTGCGATCCACGCCAGGATCAGCGAGATCGTGAGCAGCGACGTGGTGGTGGAAATCAGGATGGCGCGCGACATCAATGCCGCTTCGCGCCGGTACAGCTCGGCCAGCATGAACGGGCCGGTGCCGATCGGCATGGCCGACAACAGCAGCGCGGTGTCGGCCCACATCTTCGGCAGCGGCAAAATCCAGTAGGCGAACAATGCCGTGATGGCCGGATGCAGCAGCAACTTGAAGCCGACCAGCAGGCTCACCGAACCGGTCTGCTTATTGTCGATCGGCTGCGCCAGGAACAGGCCCAGCGACACCAGCGCACAGGGACTGGCGGCGGCGCCCAGCAGCTTGAACAATTGCTGCACGCCGGTCGGCAAGACATAACCGCCGGCCGCCACCAGGCTGCCGAGGATCGGCGCGATCAGGATGGGATTGCGGATCAGCGAATTGCCGGTCTTGAGCAGGCTGCGGCCGATGTGCTTTTCGGCGTGCAGGCAGATTTCCAGCAGCACGATGGCGATGGCGAACAGCAGGCAGGCCGTCATCACCATGGCGATCACGGCCGGCGGCATGCCGTCGCGGCCGAAGGCCAGCAGGCACAGCGGAATGCCGATGAAGCCGACGTTGGCGTACGACGTGCCGAGGCTGTCGATGATGATGTCGCCGGCCGCCGCGCCCTGGCGATACTTGATCCAGGCGGTCAGCACGAACACTACCGCAATGCCGATGGCGAACACGGCGATAAAGCGCAGGTTGCTGAAGTCGGCCGGCGTCAGCCGCGCAATCGAGTCGAACAGCAGCGCCGGCAAGCCCAGGTAGATGACGAAGCGGTTCAGCTCGCTGGCGGCGTTGACGCTGAGGATATTGCGCTTGCGGCACAAATAGCCGAGGAAGATCAGCGCAAAGACCGGGAAGACGACATTGAAGATGGCGAGCATGAAGTGAACGCAGGGCGGCTGGCTGCATGGATGACGGGTGCGGACGATTTTAAAGGGTTTTGCCGCACCCGGTTTTTCCACCGCCGCGCAAGTACCTTGCGAGTACTGCGCGCACTGCGTTTCTACACGCCTGCTTTCAGCTGAGCGCCGCCGTCAGCATGCCCGGGCTGTTATCGGCCGGCTTGTCGTTGATGGCGAAGTGCAGCAGCGCCGCCAGCAAGCCGGCCGCCACCGTCGCGCTCCACACCATCGTGTACGAACCGGTCAGGTCGAACATGTAGCCGCCCAGCCAGGCGCCAAGGAAGGAGCCGATCTGGTGGCTCAGGAAGCACACGCCGAACAGCGTGCCGAGGTGGCGCGTGCCGAACACCTTCGCCACCAGTCCGCTGGTCAGCGGCACCGTGCCCAGCCAGGTCAGGCCCATCACGGCCGCGAACACCATCACCGAGGCGCTGGTCTTGGGCAGCGCCAGGAACGCGGCGATGGCGCCGCTGCGGATCAGGTACAGCCAGCCCAGCACATACTGCTGGCGGAAGTGTCCGCCCAGCCAGCCGCAACCCCAGCTGCCGGCCATGTTGAACAGGCCGATCAGCGCCAGCGCCGTCGCCCCCAGCCCGAGCGGCATGTGGCACAGGGTCAGGTAGCCGGGCAGGTGGGTGCCGATGAAGGCCAGCTGGAAACCGCAGGTGAAGAAGCCGATGGTCAGCAGGCGATAGCCGCGGTGGCGACCGGCCAGGGCCAGCACTTCTTTCAGCGACGACGTGGCCGGTTCGGCGACAGTGTGCACTGCAGATGCAGAGGATTTCTTGCGACCCCGATCCAGGATCAGCCCGGCCGGCGCAATCGCCAGCGCGATGGCGGCCAGCACGAACAGCGAGACCGACACGCTTGCGCTTTCACGCACCGTCTGTGCCAGCGGCACCAGCAACACCTGGCCGAGCGAACCGCCGGCGCTGGCGATGCCCATCGCCATGCTGCGCTGCTGCGGCGTGGCGACGCGGCCGACCGAGGCCAGCACCACGCCGAAGCTGGTGCAGCTGATGCCGATGCCGACCAGCAGGCCCAGCCCGATGATCAGCAGCAGGCCGGACGGCGCCACCGCCGCCAGCGCCAGGCCGGCGGCAAAAGTGACGGCGCCGAACGCCACCACCGGCGTGGCGCCGTAACGGTCGGCAGCGGCGCCGGCGAACGGCTGCGCGAAGCCCCACACCAGATTGTGCAAAGCGATGGCGAAGGCGATCACCGTCACCGGCAAGCCGCGATCGTAGGAAAACGGATTGATGTACAGACCGAAGGTCTGGCGCGTGCCCATGACGACGCTGAGCACCAGTGCGGCAGCGATGACGACCCACAGCGCGGGATTGCCGGCGCGGGAAAGGGGAGCCGGGGTTGGCTCGATTGGCCCGATGGATGCTGACATGATGGATGTCTCCGTTGCGATCACAGAACCGCACATTAGCAGCGGCGCAATCCGGCGACAAAGGAAAGGATTTTGACGATGAGTGAGCGGGGCTCACTCATGCCGCGCACCCTCGTTCAGTGAGGTGAATCCGCGTGCGCCGCCCCCTGCGCCTCGGCCAGCAGCCAGCGCCGGAATCCGACCACGTCGGCACGCTCAGGGGCGTCCTCGGCACTGACCAGCCAGTAGGCCGTTTCGGCGTCGACCAGTCCGGTGTGCAGCTCCTTGCTCAGCTCCACCAGAACGCCGCTGGCGAGATCGCGGTCGACCAGCGGACGCCGGCCGAGCGCCACGCCGAGGCCGCTGATGGCCGCTTCGAAAGCCAGCTGGATGGTGTCGAGATGCAAGCCGCGAAGGGCGTCGACGCCGCCGGCGCCGGTAGGTGTGCCGGTGCGGGCGAGCCAGGTTTGCCAGTCTTCGCTGGCCTGGGTGACGTGGATCAGCGTGGCGCGGCGCAGGTCGATTTTGCCGTCGTGTCCGCGCAGGCTGTCGCGACAAGCAGGACTGCAGACCGGCACCAACTGCTCGCCGAACAGTTTGCGCCATGCCGGATCGGCGACCGGCGCGCGGCTCATGCGGATGGCGAAATCGAAGCCGTCGGTCGGCAGATTGACCTGGCGCGGCGAGGTGTCTACGGTGACGTTGGTGTCCGGCCACAGCGTGCGGAAATCCTGCAGGCGCGGCAGCAGCCAGCGCGACGCCAGCGTCGGCGCGCAGCTCACCGAGATGCTGCGGCCGTGGCGGTCGGGCAGGCGTTGGGTGCCGGTGGCGATCAGCTCGAAGGCCTTGGAGATGTAGCGCAGGTAATCGGCGCCGGCCGGGGTCAGCGTCAGGCGGCGCGGCGCGCGGATGAATAATTCCACGCCCAGGGTTTGTTCGAGGCTGACGATGCCGTGGCTGACGGCGCTGGGAGTGACGTTGAGTTCGGCGGCGGCGAGCTTGAAACTCTGGTGGCGGCCGGCGGCTTCAAAGAAGCGCAGGGAAGAAAGCGGTGGCAGGCGAAGCGGCATGACAGGTGTCCCCAACGGCGGTCTGGCGGAGGCGAAGGTGATAGACCCGGCCGGCGCCTGCCGCAACGTGATGGAGGGACAGCGTATCATATTGCTGCTGCGGCCGATGGCCGCTCCCGAACCGTGAATGCCTGCATGACTTCAGTCGCTTTTCCCTCCGCCGGTTTTACCGATGACGCTTTGCGTGGGCATTGGTGCGGGCATGCGATTTATACAATTTTGCAGACCGGTTACAGCAATGCTTTCCTGCAAGCCTGGGCGGCGTTGCGCGAGCAGGCCGGCCGTGCCGATGGCGCTGATGCTCCGCAGCGGCTGCACTATGTGCTGATCGATGCTGCACCGCCGACGGCGCAGCAATTGCGTGTGATGGCGCCGACCAATGCACTGGCCGACCAACTGGCCAACGCCTGGCCGCCGTTGACGCCCGGCTATCACCGGTTGTTGCTGGAGCAGGGCCGCGTGGTGCTGACCCTGATTATTGGTGACATCGCTGCGAGCCTGGCGCAGCTCGATGCACGGGTTGATCTGTTCCTGTTGCATGACGATGCCATGTGGACCGCGCCGCAGTTGAAACGACTGGCGCGACTGGCTACGCCGCGCGCGCAATTGCGCGTGGGCGCGTGGCATGCGACATCCATCGAGTTGGTTGCCGCAGGTTTCACGGCCGATGAAGACGACAAGTCGGTCGCGCATTTCACCCCACGCTGGAAGGTAACCGAGCGCGCCGTTCCGCAAGACCGCCACGCGCTCGTGATCGGCGCCGGCCTGGCCGGCAGCGCCGTCTGCGAGGCGCTGTCCGCGCGCGGCTGGCAGGTGACGCTGCTCGAGCGGCATGCGCACGCCGCGCAGGAGGCCTCCGGCAATCTTGCCGGTGTCTACATGCCGGCGATTTCACGCGACGACAATCCGGCCGCGCGCCTGACGCGGGCGGCCTTCCTGTTTGCGCAGCAGGCGTGGGCCCGCGCCGGCGTGTTTGACGATGAGCAAAAGAACGGCAAAGCCTGCGGCGTGCTGCAGGTCGCGCGCGACACTGAACAGGCCGAGGCATTCGTGCAGGCGGCGCGACACTGGAATTATCCGCATGACTACGCGCAGTGGTTATCGGCAGAGGAAGCAAGCTCACGGCTCGGCATGCCGACCGGCAGCGGCTGGTTCTTTCCACGCGGCGGCTGGCTGCGTCCGGCGGCGGTGTGCGACGCCATGCTGCGTGCCTGCGGTGATCGCCTGCAACGTCGCTTCGCCAGCGAAGTCAGCACTTTGCACCGCGCCGACGGCCAATGGCAGGCGCTCGCCGCCGACGGCGCCGTCATCGCCGCAGCACCGGTGGTCATCCTAGCCACCGGCATACAGTCGGCCGCACTGGAGCAGGCGGCCGCGTTGCCGCTGCAGGCGATACGCGGACAGGTCAGTCATTTGCCGGCGGCGTCGTTGCCGGACTTGCCGTTCGTGCTGTGCGGCGACGGTTACCTGACCGGCGCAGTCAATGGGTTGATCAGCGTCGGTGCAAGTTATGATCGCGACGATCACGATACGGCCTTGCGCGCCGACAGCCACGCCGGCAATCTCGACAAGTTGCGGGAATTGCTGCCGGGTGTGTCGCCTGAGATCGACCCGGATACCTTGCCGGGACGCGTCGGTTTCCGCTGCGTCTCGGCCGACCGGTTGCCGCTCGTGGGCGCCTTGCCTGATCAGGAAAAACTCGCGGCGGGCGGCGAAGTCCAGCTGCGCGATGCCCCGCGCTGGCCGCAGCTGTACGGCTTGCTGGCTTACGCCTCGCGCGGACTGATCTGGGCGCCGCTGGCGGCCGAGATCGTGGCCTGCGCGCTGGAGGACGAACCGGCGCCGCTCGGCAAGGACTTGCTGGCCTTGCTGGATCCGGCGCGATTTGCGCTCAAGGCGCACAGGAAGAATTAAGCACAGGAAAATCCAAGTACAGGGAGAGCCGCATCATGTTGGCAGACGCGCAATTCGACATCACTTCCGTGGCCGCGCTGGAGGCGCTGTTCGGCCAGCCGGCCCAGGCTTCGCTGGCCAAGGAACTGGACCACATCAATGACCACTACCGCCGCTGGATCGCAGCCTCGCCGTTCCTGGCGCTGGCGACGGTGGGCGAGGGCGGCCTCGATTGTTCGCCGCGCGGCGATCCGCGCGGTTTCGTCGACGTGGTTGATGCGCATACGGTGGTGATTCCGGACCGGCGCGGCAACAACCGCATCGACAGCCTGCGCAACCTGGTGGCCGATCCGCGTGTGGCGCTGCTGTTCCTGATTCCGGGCCAGGGCGAGACGCTGCGCATCAACGGCCGCGCCCGCATCAGCAGCGATCCGGCCCTGCTGGCGCGCTATGCGGTGGACGGCAAAGCGCCGCGCGTGGCGCTGGTGGTGGCGGTGGAAACGGTGTTCTTCCAATGCTCGCGGGCGGTGGTGCGCGCGGGTTTGTGGGATGCCGCGCGCCACGTCGAAAAGGGCAGCCTGCCGACGCCGGGGCAGATCCTCGAACAGGCCAGCCGCGCCGCCATTGATGGCGCCGCTTATGACAGTGCGTTGCCGGAGCGGGTGCGCACGACCTTGTATTGATCTTCTGAAATACGTCCTGAAGAATAAAAAAAGGCCTGCAGTAAAAGCAGGCCTTTCTTCTTTCTTCATGGGTGATGCCGACTCAACGACCCCAGCCGCCGCGGTTGAAGCGCCAGCCGTCCGGTTCCTGGTGCCAGCCCGGCGGCGCGTAATGGCGACCGCGACGTACGCGTTCCCAATGACCGCCGACCCAGACGTGGCGATGGCCGTTCCAGGCCCAGTAGCCCGGCGCCCAGACGTAGCCGCGGCGCGGCGGCGGCATGCGTTCATAGCGCGGCGGTGGCGGCGGCGTGCCGATGCGAATGTCGACCGAGGTGCGTGCCTGCGCTTGCGCGACCGGCGCCACCAGGACCGATGAGGCTGCGCCGGCGGCGATGACGACGGCGAGGATGATGTTCTTGTAACGCATGATGTGCTCCCTTGTGAAGCGACGTGTGCAAGCATGTCGCGATGGCTTCAATGTAGATCAGGGTGCGCGCGGCAACTGTAATTTTGTGTTTCGCCGCAGGCGCGAAACCGCAAAACGGAAACGCCTCGAAACAAATTCGCCTTCAGCCGTCTGTCAGATATAAGCAACTGTCGCAGGTCGTTACGGCGTTTCGGAAGCCGTGCGCCTTGTCCATAGCCGAGTGCCTGTGCGACGATAGATGCATCTGATCCAGGGAGGGAACATGAACAAGTCATCGGCAAAAAAGCCGCTCACCGGCCTGCTGCGCGTACGCGACGGACATGAGGCGCGCGTCTCCTTCGTGGAATTGTTCTTCGACCTGATCTACGTCTTCGCGGTGACCCAGCTGTCGCACCGGCTGCTGGAAAACCTCACCCTCGCCGGCGCCGTCGAGACGCTGGTGCTGTGGTTCGCGGTGTGGCTGGCGTGGCAATACACTTCCTGGGTCACCAACTGGTTCGATCCCGAAACGCTGCAGATCCGCGTGCTGCTGTTCGCCATCATGCTGGTCGGCCTGCTGATGGCGGCGGCGATTCCCGAAGCCTTCGCCGGGCGCGGCCTGGTGTTCGCCATCGCTTATGCTGCAATCCAGGTCGGGCGCACGCTGTTCGTGCTGTGCTGCCTCGGCAAGGATCACGCGTTGACGCCGAATTTCCGCCGCATGTTCGGCTGGCTGTTCATCTCGGCGGTGTTCTGGATCGCCGGCGGCCTGTCGCAGGAACACCGGCTGGCGCTGTGGATCGTTGCCGTGGCCTGTGAATACTTCTCGCCGATGATCGGCTTCGCGCTGCCCGGACTGGGCCGTTCGGACACGCGTGAATGGACCATTGAAGGCGGCCACCTGGCCGAGCGTTGCCAGCTGTTCGTCATCGTCGCGCTGGGCGAAGCGCTGCTGGTCACCGGCGCCACCGTGGCGCATGCGGCGCAGTGGGAGGCGCCGGTGATGGTGGCGTTCGTGGTGACCTTCGCGAGTGCGCTGGCGATGTGGTGGCTGTACTTCGACACCAGCAGCAAGGATGGCAGCGACGCCATCGTGCATTCCAGTGATCCGGGCCGCATCGGCGCGTATTTCCACTACGTCCACGTGATCATCGTGGCCGGCGTGATCGTCTCGGCGGTCGGCGCCGAACTGGTGATTGCGCATCCCGACCAGCGCATCGCACCGACTTCGCTGCTGGTGCTGATCGCCGGACCGGCGCTGTACCTGCTGGGCAACGCGGTCTACAAGAAGGTGGTGTATCGCCGCCTGCCGCTGTCGCATCTGGCCGGGATGGTGCTGCTGGCCTTGCTGGCGGCATTCGGCTTCGTGACCGACCTGCTGATGGTGGGCGGCCTGGCGGCGGCGATCCTGATCCTGACCGCCGCCTGGGAAAGTTGCTCACGCCGCAAGACGGCGCTGGCGTATCAGGACGAGCACGCCTCTCAATGGTGATGTGGTGATGTGGTGATCTGCTGATGTACCGGCGTCAGACGCCGCTGAACCAGTTGTAGCCCTGGTCTTCCCAGTAGCCGCCCGGATTCTGATTGGTCACGTAGAGGGCGACGACGTGCTTCGGGTTCTTGAAGCCGAGCTTGGTCGGCACCCGCACCTTGAGTGGAAATCCGTAGGACGTGGGCAGCGCTTCGTTGCCGAAGTCGAGCGCCAGTATCGTCTGCGGATGCAGGGCGGTCGGCATGTCCAGGCTTGAGTAATAGCGGTCTGCGCATTTGAAGCCGACGTACTTCGCCGTCATGTCGGCGCCGATGGCCTGCAGGAAGGTCCGCAGCGGTATGCCCGACCACTGGCCGATGGCGCTCCAGCCCTCGATGCAGATGTGGCGGGTGATCTGGGCCGCCTGCGGCAGCGTGCGCAGACGTTCCATGGTCCATGGCTGCTTGTCGCTCACCATGCCCGAGACCTCGAGGCGCCAGTCGGCGACGTCGATGTCGGGCGCGTTGACCTCGTCATAGAAAGCATTGAAAGGGAAGGGATTGGTGATCTGGCTTGCGGCATACGTCGGCGCCAGCTTGTCGCCGCGGAAGAGTGCGGCCTGCACCCGGTCGTTCCAGCGCGACATGGCCCACAAGACTTTGTCCACCTGGTCGTTGTCCTGCAGATCGCAGCCGGACAGCATCGACAGCGCGCCCACCGACAAGGAGGCCCGCAGGGACGATCGCAAAAACAAACGCCGTTCGAGTTTTACCAGCGCGGTACGGTGGTCCGCCAGGCGGATGCCGTCAGGCTTGCGCGGCGGTTTGTCATCCTGTCGGCTCATGGCAGATTCTCCGCGTGCCCGTTGACACGTCCCCGCCCGGTGATCATGGGCAGCAGGGTTTTGGGGACCAGCGCCACCAGCAGCAAATGAATCACGACGAACGCCGCGATGCCTGCCATGGCGGCAAAATGCACCTTGCGTGCGAAGTCGAAACCACCGAGCAGGTCGCACAAGGTATCCAGTTGCACCGGCTTCCAGATGGACAGTCCCGACAGCACGGCCAGCAGGCCCAGCGCGATCACGCCCCAATACAGCAACTTCTGGACGGCGTTATAGACGCCCGGCCGGTGCGGCAATTTGAAGCGCAGCGCCTGGCGTGCATCGCCGACCACGTCGCGCGCATGCAGCGGCAGCAAATGCCTGCGGAAGTGCCCGCTGGCCACGCCATAGACGACATAGAACACGCCGTTGGCGAACAGCAGCCACATCGCCGCGAAATGCCAGGCAATCGCGCCGCCCAGCCAGCCGCCCAGGGTGGCCCACAGTGGAAACTTGAAACCGAAGAGCGGCGAGGCGTTATAGATGGCCCAGCCGCTCATCAGCATGCAGCCGATGGCAAAGGCGTTGAGCCAGTGCGCGATGCGCACGGCCAGCGGGTGAAGCAGCACGGTCTTGCGCATCGGAGACCTTCTTACATTGGCGGCGCGACGCCGTTCTTGCCGGCGCTGATCGATGCGGCGGTCAGGCTGCCGTCCGGATTCTTGCGCGCGCGCACGACCACCTTGGCGCCCACCACCAGCAGGGAGCGGTCGCCGGCTTCGATGTTGACGATAGGCACGTCTTCAGGAACGATGATTTTCTTTTCGCCGCCCTTGTACTTGAGCGTGAGCGTGCGGCCGTTGCTGGCGACCACATCGCCGACGGTGCCGTTGGTCATGGTGCTGTTGGGCGCCAGGTCGAACGGACGATGGCCGTCGCCGGTGCCGGCCAGGGCCGGCGGGAACACGTGCACTTCCAGCGCCTTTTGCGAACCGTCCGGCTGCGGAATGGCGGCCGCGCCGATGTAGCTGCCGGGCTTGATGTCGTTGATGTTGGCCAGGGAAATCGCCGCGACGCGGGTGTCCTTGTCGAGCTTGACCGCCTGTTCGGCGCCGCGATTGGTCTTGACGACCAGGTTGTCGCCGCTGACCGAGATAATCGCACCGCGCACGCCGGTCGGCGCCGGCGCCGGCGTCTGTGCGAAGACGGCGGGGGCGATGAAACCAGCTGCAAGGATGGAGACTGCCGCGCCGCGAAGACGCTTCTGGAGGGAGGCATTCATAGGTGGGAGTGGGACCGGTGGGTTGAGATAAGGTCATGGTAGGCAAGCTGGCTGCCAATCTGATGACATTTGCATGACAAAAATGTCAGATTGCGGCGATCCCATGGCGCCGCGCGATGCCGGCAGGGCAAGGGTGGATGGGGCCCTTGGAGTAAAATGCCGGCTGCTGCAAAAAAAGCCTGAAGCGACGGCCATGCAGCGTTTCTCAACTGAAAGACTGCACATGCTGCGAATAAGCGAAATACAACTCCCCCTCGACCATCCCGAAGCCGACCTGCGCGCCGCCATCCTCGCGCGCCTCGGCGTGCCCGACGCGGACCTGTTGAGCGTGAGCCTGTTTCGCCGCAGCTATGATGCCCGCAAGAAATCCGCCGTCACCCTGAATTACACCGTCGACGTCGAAGTGCGCGACGAAGCGGCCGTGCTGCAAAAGCAAAGCCTCAAGGACAAGTCGCCGATCGTGCCGACGCCCGACACCAACTACCATTTCGTCGCGAAAGCACCGGCCGGACTGAGCAAGCGCCCGATCGTCATCGGCACCGGCCCGTGCGGGATTTTCGCCGGCCTGATCCTGGCCGAGATGGGCTTCAACCCGCTGATCCTGGAACGCGGCAAGACCGTGCGCGAACGCACCAAGGACACCTGGGGCCTATGGCGCCAGCGCGAACTGAAGCCGGAATCGAACGTGCAATACGGCGAAGGCGGCGCCGGCACCTTCTCTGACGGCAAGCTCTACAGCCAGGTCAAGGACCCCAAACATTACGGCCGCAAGGTGCTGACCGAGTTCGTCGCCGCCGACGCGCCGCCGGAAATCATGTACGTCAGCAAGCCGCACATCGGCACTTTCCGCCTGGTGAAGATGGTGCAGCTGATGCGCGAAAAGATCGTGTCGCTGGGCGGCGAATTCCGCTTCGAGCAAAAGGTCGACGACCTCGTCATCGAAGACGGCCAGGTGCGCGGCGTGACGCTGGCAAGCGGTGAACACATCGAAGCCGACCACGTCGTGCTGGCGATCGGCCACAGCGCGCGCGACACCTTCCAGATGCTGTACGACCGCGGCGTCTACATGGAAGCCAAGCCGTTCTCGGTCGGCTTCCGTGCCGAACATCCGCAGTCGCTGATCGACAAGTGCCGCTTCGGGCCCAGCGCCGGCCATCCGATTCTCGGTGCGGCCGACTACAAGCTCGTGCATCACGCCTCCAACGGCCGGTCGGTCTACAGCTTCTGCATGTGCCCGGGCGGCACCGTGGTGGCGGCGAGTTCGGAACCGGAGCGCGTGGTCACCAACGGCATGAGCCAATACTCACGCAATGAGCGCAACGCCAACAGCGGCATCGTGGTCGGCATTTCACCGGCCGACTATCCCGGCCATCCGCTGGCCGGCATCGAATTCCAGCGCAAATGGGAGTCGCGCGCCTATGAACTGGGCGGCCGCAACTACGACGCGCCCGGCCAGCTGGTCGGCGACTTCCTGGCGAAGAAACCATCCACCCAGCTCGGCAGCGTGACGCCGTCGTACAAGCCGGGTGTGCTGCTGGGTGAGCTCGATCAGTCGCTGCCCGACTACGCCATCGACGCCATCCGCGAAGCGCTGCCGTTCTTCGACAAGCAGATCCGCGGCTATGCGATGCACGATGCGATGCTGACCGGAGTCGAGACGCGCACCTCTTCGCCGGTGCGCATCCGTCGCAACGACGACACGCTGCAAAGCCTCAACACCAAGGGTCTGTATCCGGCCGGTGAGGGCGCCGGTTATGCGGGCGGAATCATGTCGGCGTCCATCGACGGCATCAAGGTGGCCGAAGCGGTGGCGCTGGCGATTGTGGGGAAGGTGGGCGCGTAATCTCGCAATGAGATTACGCCGGGGCCTTGCCTAAGTCAGTGCAGCGCCGATTGCAGGATTGACTGCAGACTCGCGTCGAGTTCATCGACGGAGACATAACCCGGACTGAGGTTCATCAGCTCGCCGTCCTTTTCCAGGAACAGCGTCGGGAAACTCTGCACGCCCAGCGCACGGGCCTGGCGGAAATCGCTGCGCGCAGCGGCGATGGTGCTTTCCTCCGACCACACGCGATAAAACGTCCCGGCATCGATCGCATGGCCGTCGAGCGCCAGCGCATCCGTGGCCAGCCGGCTCAGGATCGGGCCGTCGGTGGTGTCCACCGCTTCCACATAAAAGCCATGTTGCAGCGCCCGGAACACCGCCAGCAGATCAGCCTCGGGCGCAAGGATGCGGGCGGCAACCACGGCGCGGCAGATCGGCTCGGTGTCGTACACGAAGTTCTCGCGCGCCAGCAGGCCCTCGCGATTGAACGGCAAGCCGCTGGCGGCTTCCACACGCGCCCAGTGCATCAGGCGGAATTGCTTGCCGGCTTCGTCAAGCACATCGGTGGCGCCGGCGCGCAGGCCGCCGACCACGATTTCGACCGGCAGATCGGGATGGCGTTCGGTCAATGTGGTGAGCTCCTTGCCGAAGCCATAGCACCATGAGCACATGGGATCGCCTACATACACGAGCTTCATTTCTTGTCCTGATTTTCGATGGACTTTGCGGCTTTTTCGGCGGCCTGGCGCTGGCGCAAGCTGGTCACGTTTTCCATGCCGACACCCCAATTGTCGGTATCGACTTCATCGATGACGACGAAGGTGGAGGAGGGATGCTTGTTGAGCACGCGTTCGAGCAGCGCGGCGGTGCCCTGGATCAGTTCCAGTTTCTGTGCGGCGGTGATGACGCCTTCGCGGGTGACGCGGATGTTGACGTAGGGCATGGCGGAACTCCTTGGGTCGTGAGGTGATGGGAATCATCAGGTTCACGACGGACTATACCGATGCCCTCCGCATTGATAAATACGGAGCACTGCAATTGAGTTAATACACAGTGTAATGAATGCCTGAATACGCACCGCCGGGACCGGCAGCAAGAGGAGAGGGAGGCAGGTGATATAGCCTTAGCGCGGCTGCCGGTACAACTGTACCAGCATCAGTTCCGCCGCATCCGAGATCAGCAGGCGTTCTTCGTCCGCGTCGCGGAACAGCACGGCATCGCCGGCGTGCACCCTGGTCTCGTTGGCCAGGCTGCAATTGCCGTTGACGACGTAGACCAGCGCGGTGTCGCCCGCCGCCGAGAGCACCGTGGTTTTGGTGATGGTCAGCTGTTCCACCGTGTGGGTGAACGCGGCGCGGCGCGTCATGACGTTGAAGTCGACGATGCCGCCGCCGATCAGCGTACAGTGGATCGCGGTCTCGCCGTCGAAGCGGTAGACCGGATCGCGCGGCGTCAACTCGCGTTGCTCGACCCCAAGCTCGCCGGCGACGTCGAGCAGGATGCCTTTGCCTTCCAGGATCGCCAGCGAGCGATCCACGCCCGGGAACAAGGAAAACTCATTGGCCTGCTGCACCGTGGCGACGCTGATGCGCCAATCGAAGGAGTCGAGCGAGCTGTCCTGCGGAAAACGCTGGATTTCGCACGTCATGCCGCCGCCGTTTTTCCAGCGCATCAGGCGTTGTTGCGATTGCGGGATCAGGACGGACATGGATGAGGCCGGTTGGAAAGAGGGTAGGCGATAGGTGGAACAGGGGTGCTGCGGCCGCAAGGCGCGCAGCACGCTCTATTCTATGCCGGTTGCAGGATCAGGTGGGCCAGTCGTGCCGCGACCTTGGCGGTCATGCCGTCGCGGTCGTAGACCGGATTGCATTCGGCGATGTCGGCAGCGATCAGTTTGCCGCTGGCGCGGATGGAGGAGACCAGCTTTTCGACCTTCTCCAGCGCCATGCCGAAGGCGGCCGGGGCCGACACGCCGGGCGCCTTTTCACCGGGCAAGACGTCAAGGTCGATGGTCAGGTAGACGTCGGTGACGTCTTCCAGGCGCAGGCGCAATTGCGCGTCGAGTTCGGCCAGGCTGCGGGTGGCGACGTCGGTGTCGCTGACGTATTCCACGCCCAGTTGCTGCGCTCGCGTGAACAGCGCCGGCGTGTTGCCGAGCTGGCTGATGCCGAAGCACATATAGTGGAAACCGACATCGGCCCATTCGCACCATTCGGCGATCTGCTTGAACGGCGTGCCCGAGGTCGAGCGTTCGGCTTCGCGCAAATCGAAATGGGCGTCGAAGTTGATGATCAGCAGCTTGCGCTGCGGCATCGAGCGGCCGAGGTGGCGCATGATGCCGAGGAAGCTGCCGTACGCCACTTCATGGCCGCCGCCCAGCACCAGCGGGAACACGCCTTGCGCCATGACGTCGGCGATCTTGCCGGCCAGCCGTTGCTGCGCCTGTTCGAGGTCGCCGTCGTTGCAGTCGATGTTGCCGGCGTCAGCCAGTTGCGTGATGCGATGGGCCGGCAGATTCGCCAGCATGCGGCGGATCGCGTCCGGACCTTGCGCGGCGCCGACGCGGCCGTGGTTGCGGCGCACGCCTTCATCGCTGGCGAAGCCGATCAGCGCGCCGCCGCCCTTGACGTCATTGCTGAACGGCACCACCAGTTGATGCAGGCGGCGGGTGTCGCCGGCGCTGTCATGATCGATGCGGCCGTTCCAGAGAGTGTGATCCATGCTCAGATAAATCCTATGCTGCCGTTGAGTTATTGCGGGTCAACACCGCCTGCAGGAAGCCGCGGGTGCGCTCCTGCACCGGATTGACGAAAATCTGTTCGGGTTTGCCGGCCTCGACGATGCGGCCCTGGTCCATCACCACGACGACGTCGGCGACCTCGCGCGCGAAGCCCATTTCATGTGTGACCACGATCATGGTCATGCCTTCGTTGGCTAGCGCCTTCATGACTTGCAAGACCTCGCCGACCAGTTCCGGATCGAGCGCCGAAGTGGGTTCGTCGAACAGCATGACCTTCGGTTGCATCGCCAATGCGCGGGCGATGGCGACGCGCTGCTTCTGGCCGCCCGACAGGGTGGCGGGCATGGCGTCGGCCTTGGCGGCCAGGCCGACCTTGGCCAGCAGTGCGCGCGCCAGGTTGTCGGCTTCGTCCTTGGGCGTGCCGCGGATCTTGCGCGGACCGACCGTAACGTTGTCCAGCACCGACAGATGCGGGAACAGGTTGAACGACTGGAACACCATGCCGACCTGCGTGCGCAGCTCGTTCAGGGCGTGGTCGGCGATCATCTTGCCGTTCACCAGCAGGTCCTGATTGCAGATCGAGATGCTGCCTTCTTCCGCTACTTCGAGACCGTTGCAGCAGCGCAGCAGCGTGCTCTTGCCGGAGCCGCTGGGGCCGATGATGACGACCACCTGCGAGGTCGCGACCTCCAGGTCAATGCCGTGCAGGATGCGATGGCCGGAGAAGGATTTGCCGAGTTTGGAGACGTTGATCATGGGTGCAGACATAGGCGTGGACATCAGACGGCTCCCCCTGCGCGCAGGTGTTTCTCGACCCGCTGCAGGGCCATGCTGGTGAGGCTGGTCAGCACCAGGTAGACCAGCGCGACGGCGATATAGACTTCCAGCGAACGGTAGGACACGCTGATGATTTTCTGGCCTTCGTGCATCAGGTCGGCGATGGTCAGCAACGACACCAGCGCCGAGTTCTTGATCAGCGCGATGAACTCGTTGCCCAGCGGTGGAATCATGCGCACGATGGCTTGCGGCAGGATGATGGTGCGCATCGCCTTGCCCGACGACATGCCAAGCGAGCGCGCCGCTTCCATCTGGCCCTTGTCGATCGACTGGATGGCGCCGCGCACGATTTCCGACACGTAGGCGCCGGAATAGATGCCCAGGCCCAGTACGCCGCACAGGAAAGCCGGCAGCAGGATGTCGAATTGCGGCAAGCCGAAGAACAGCAGGAACAACTGCACCAGCAGCGGCGTGCCGCGGATGAAGGTGACGTAAGCAGTACAGATGCCGTAGACCAGGCGCTTGCTGCGATCCAGCCGGCCGAGGCCGACCAGCAGGCCGAGGAAGCAACCGAGCACCAGCGAGATGGCGGTAATTTCCACCGTCACGATGGCGCCATGCAGCAGGTCCGGCCAGCCCTCGAATACGGGCACAAAATCTAAACTCATCTGATCTCCTTACGTCTATAACCTGCTCGCGATCCTACTGCGAGGCCATGATCCGGTGTCGGGCGGTGCTCGGAATCCTCATGTGCTCAAGCACACTCCGGTTCCTCCGCTCCATCCGCCACCGGCTGATGGCCTCTCGCTACGGATCGCAAACAGGTTCTTGCTTTTCGTTAATTACTTGGCCGACGACGACAGCCACTTCTGCACCAGCTTGTCGTAGCTGCCGTCGAGCTTGACCTTCTTGAGCGCGGCGTTCATTTCTTCTGTCAGCTGCGGCAGGTCCTTGCGCACGGCGTAGCCGTACAGCTCAATGCTGACCTGCTTGTCGAGCACCTTCATGCCGGGACGGGTCTTGGCGTATTCGATGGCGGCCGGCTTGCCGGTGACGGCGGCGTCGGCGCGGCCGATTTCAACCAGGTTGAACATTTCCTGGTTCTTCTCGACTTCGATGCGCTCGGCTTGCGGGTAATACTCTTTCAGGTAGTTCGCGGACTTGGTGCCGACCTGCACCGAGACCTTCTTGCCGGCCAGATCCGACGGCTGCTTGATCGCGGTGTTGCTGGCCTTGGTCAAGACCACCAGGCCGCCCGGATAGTACGGATCGGTGAAGTTGACCACGCGGCGGCGTTCTTCGGTGATGTAGATGGCCGACGAGGCGACGTCGAAGCGGCGCGACACCAGGCCGGGAATCAGGCCCTTGAAATCGATGTCGGTCCATTCGACCTTCTTGCCCATGGTCTTGCCGAGCAGCTCGATCAGTTCGATGTCGAAGCCGGTGCGCTTGCCGTCCTTGAAGAACTCGAACGGCGGGAAGGTGGCATCGGTGGCGACGCGGATGACGTCAACGGTCTGCGCACAGGCCAGCGCCGGGGCAACGGTAAAACCGGCGGCGAGACTGACGGCGGCGAGCATGCGGATGAGGCGGCGGCGGTGGTTCATGGTTTCTCCCTCAGATGGACAACTTATGGACGACTTAATGGACAACTTGTAATGGACCTGCAACAGACTTCTGGTGAACGGATTAAAACAAGGCAAGACGTTCGCTGATGGTCGCCGCCGCCTGGACCGTGGCGGCAATCAGCTCGCGCTGCCGCTCTTCGGCCCGGATCGCCGGGGCCATCAGGGTAATCGCGCCGGCCGCCTGGCCGGGCTTGTAAAACACCGGGGCGCTCACGCCCCACACGCCCCAGTCGACTTCGCCTTCGCTGACCGCATAACCCTGGTTGCGGATGGCGGCGAGTTCGCCGTGCAGGCGCGCGATGTCGTCGTCCTTGCCGTGCAGCTGGCGCTCGACGATGTTCTCGGCCATGGCTTGCGGCAGATGCGCCAGTACCGCCTTGGCCGAGGCGCCGCGCGACAGCGGGTGCGAGCGGCCCTTGGAGAACGAACAACGCAGCGATTGCTCACTGTCGACCATGTCGAGGCAGGTGACCTGGTCGTTGACCGCCACCATCAGGCCGACGCTCTCGCCGCATTTCTTGGCCAGTTGCAGCATTTCGGGCTGGGCGTTGCTGACCAGGTAAGAGGTATGGTCGAAGCCCCAGGCCAGCTGCACACTGAGCGGGCCGGGCGCGTAGAAATTGTCCTGCTCCTGCACCAAGCCCCATTTTTTCAGCGGCAGCAGATGGCGGTACAGCGTGCTCTGCGGCAAGCCGGTCAGTTCCTTGAGCTTGCGCACCGCGATCGGCTTGCCGTGACGGGCAATCACCGACAACACCATCAGCGAACGTTCGCTGGTGGCGACGGCGGGCGGCTGCGTCAGATGAGATGAGGCGGGAGAGTTCATGGCCGGATGATTCCTCATTTTTCTCATATTCAGAAATTGAATTCTCACAAAGCGGGAATTTAATTGTAAATCCGGGGAAGGCGACGTGGTGTGGAAGGTTGGTTAAAAGCGAGAAATTTCTCATAACGACGAGATGTCATTCGCAGATTCGACGAGGAAACCGCCATGCCGCAGGTTTAAGAGGACGCGCCGGCACCAGTCGCTTCACGGGGGGGGCCACGAGGGATCCTGCCTCTCTCCGAGACAAGCTTGGGGGGCGGCCAACATGAGGAGGGATTCTGTTGCGGCTTGGCTGACGACTGCTTACCAGACCGTCAACATCCGTGCGTTTTAATGGAGATACACCTTTGACGCCAGCCAAAGAATGCTAATCTCGTAACTGCAAATTACGTCAACGATGTACAAAAAAATAAATGTTGCCGCATCCGGGAAATGCCGTGGGAGGGAAGGCGTTTCGTTGCCACTTCGATAAGCGCATCTGTTCATTTACAAGTATTTCGATATTGCATCACCGTGGGGAATCCTGGGCAGACCGGGCGCGGCGCCTGCGAAAAATGCAGGAATATGAATAGCTACATCACGTCACCTTTTGGGGGCAACATGAAACTCTCACAGTTAAAAATCTCCGCGCGCCTGGCAATCGGATTCACGCTGGTCTGCGTGTTGCTTATTGTCGTCACACTGCTCGGCATCATCCAGATGGCGCAACAGAAGCAGCGCATGGATGAGATCACCAAGATCAACAATGTTGAAGCCAGCGAAGCCTCGTCGATGTACCTTTCCATCACCGAACGCGCGCTGGCTTTGCGTAACATGATCCTGCTTGGCGAGAATCCACCGGAAATCGACGCCGAAATGAAGCGTGTCGATACGCAGACAAAGAAATATGCCGCGGCGGAGAAAAAACTGGAGGCGATGCTCAAGAGCGAAAGCACGACAAGCCCGGAAGAGCGACAACTGTTCGCCGCCATCAGCGAAACCGCCAAGGTCGCCAACGGCTATGTCAAACAGGTAACGGAACTGATCCTGGCGGGCAAGCGAGAGGAGGCGTACGCGGTCCTGCGCAATGAATTCCGGCCTGTCCAGCGGAAATGGTGGGATCAGCTCAATAACTTCATCGTACTGGAAAACAAGCAGAACGAGGACGCTTCGAACAATGCTGATATTGCCTACGTCAACGCACGTTTCATGATGCTGCTGTTCGGCGGACTTGCGCTGGTCGTCAGCATCATGGCGGCCTATCTGATCACGCGCAGCGTATTGAGCCAGCTCGGCGGAGAGCCTTCCTATGCGAATCAGATCGCGACCCAGATCGCGCATGGAGATCTCACCGTCAACATAGAAACGAAGCCGAGCGATCAGGACAGCCTGTTGTTTTCAATCAAGAGCATGCGCGACGCGCTGGCGCAAATCGTCGGCCAGGTACGCGCCGGGACCGATACGATTGCGACCGCGTCCAGCCAGATTGCCAAAGGCAACCTGGACTTGTCGTCGCGCACGGAGCAGCAGGCGAGTTCGCTGGAGGAAACGGCATCGTCCATGGAAGAACTGGCGTCGACGGTGAAACAGAATTCCGGCAGTGCTTTCCAGGCGCACGAACTGGCGGTGTCGGCATCGGACGTCGCGTCCAAAGCCGGCGAAGTCGTTCAGCAAGTCATCAACACGATGGGTTTGATCAACAACTCGTCGCACAAGATCGTGGACATTATTTCGGTCATTGACGGCATTGCCTTTCAGACCAACATTCTCGCGCTGAATGCCGCCGTGGAAGCGGCGCGCGCCGGCGAGCAGGGGCGTGGTTTCGCCGTTGTCGCGTCGGAAGTGCGCAACCTTGCGCAACGCAGTGCGACTGCGGCAAAGGAAATCAAGATGCTGATCACCGACTCCGTGAAGCAAGTCGATATCGGGCGCTCTCTGGTTGAACAGGCCGGTACGACGATGGGCGAGGTCGTCGGCAGCGTCAGGAAGGTCAATGGCATGGTGGCCGAAATTTCACAATCCAGCCGCCAGCAAAGCGAAGGCATTGAACAAATCAACGATGCCGTCGCACAAATGGACAATGTCACCCAGCAAAACGCTGCGCTGGTCGAGCAAGCCGCCGCAGCCGCACAATCCTTGCAAGAGCAGGCGGCAAAGTTGTCTGCTCTGGTCGGCATTTTCAAACTGGGGACGTTGCCGATGTTGAAGGGGAGTATCGATATCACGCCGGGTCGTCTGGAGCTTACCTGACGGGCCGGGAGAGCAGAAAATCCTGCCTTGCTGAAACAATGATTGGAATGAAAAAAGCCGGCGTCGGGCGCCGGCTTGATTGATGCTCCTGCGTGTTTAGCAGGCGATCCCTTTATCAGAATGCACTTTTGATCACGCCGCCATCGACACGCAGCGCCGCGCCGGTGGTGGCGGATGCCAGCGGACTGACGACGTAGGCCACCAGCGACGCCACTTCCTGCGGCGTGCCGAAGCGCTTGATCAGCGATGTCGGACGAACGTGGTCGAAGAACTCCGCCTCGACCTGTTCGAAGGTCTTGTCGCTCGCGCGCGCCATGTCTTCGACGAAGTCGCCCACGCCGCGCGATTTGGTCGGACCGGGCAGGATGCTGTTGACCGTGATGCCGGTGCCGGCGACGGATTCCGCCAGCCCGCGCGACACCGCGAGTTGCGCGGTCTTGGTCATGCCGTAGTGGATCATTTCGGTGGGGATCTGCACCGCGCTTTCACTGGAAATGAAGATGATGCGGCCCCAGTTGGTACGCTTCATTTCCGGCAGCACCAGGCGCGCCAGGCGCACGCCGCTGAGGACATTGACGTCGAAGAAGCGCAGCCAGTCTTCGTCGGGAATATCTTCAAAGGCCTTGGGCTCGAAGATGCCGAGGTTGTTGACGAGGATGTTGATGCCGGGATGACGCTGGATGACTTCATTTGCGGCTTCGGCTTTGCTCAGGTCGCCGGCATAACCCTGGACCGTGCCGCCGGTTTCCGAACGGATGCGCTCCACCGCCTCGTCGACACTGGCCTGCGTCCTGCCGTTGACAATCACGTTCGCGCCTTCTTGGGCCAGCGTCTGCGCGATCGCGTAACCGATGCCGGCGGTGCTGCCGCTGACCAGTGCCGTCTTGCCCTTCAATTGCAAGTCCATGTCGATCCTTCCAGGTTGGTTGCGAAAAATGCTGCCACGCCACTATATCAAGAAGTCTCTTCGGTATCCCGCCATTGAAAAAGCCGGCAACGGGCGCCGGCTTTGAGGATGGCTTTAGCGTTTTCGATCCGGCGCGTCGGCATTTGCGGCATCCGACAGCGCGCGGGAGAATTCGCCGTCCCCGGCCTGCGGCTCTTGTGATATCTGCTGCTGTTTCTTTGCGCGCCGTTCGGCGGCCTGAACCTCGGAGACCAGCCGCCACTGATCCAGATGACGAAAGTAGGTGGAGCCGCTGTCGACGCGTCTGATCGCGCCGACAGCGTCGACGGGTTGAACCGGTGTTACGGGATTGCGTGCCATCTGTTTCTCCTCAGGCAAAACCGACGCCGCACGGCGTCAGCTTGATTATGCTCGTATGCGTGCGGCCTTGCCTTGTCTGCGCAAATACACGATCTGGATGATCAGTCCGCCGACCAGCGTGGCGAACAGCGCGCCCTGGAAGCCAAGCAGCAGCGGCGACTTCAGGTCGGTCACGAACGGATGGCCGTCCGGCACCCGGCGCAGCGTTTCCGAGACGGTCGGCACCATGAGCAGGAACGCCGTGATGCTCAGGAAGATCGTTTCCGCATAGACCGCTGCGCTGCGCGACGTCGGCAATCTTCCCACACCGTAGCCGGCAAGGAGAAAGACCAGCGTGGCCACGGCGATGCCGTAACTGACCGCCTGATGCGCGACCAGGAAAACGCTGACGGCGCCGATCAGCATCGACACGAAATAAATGCCGCCGGCGGTGGAACGCGGCACGATGCGGCCATGGCGCGCGAACATGTACACCGCCGCCGGAATGGCCGGCAAACTGCCCAGAGTGTGCACCCAGCCGAGATGAGAAATTCCAAACATGGAGCTATCCTTTATTAAAAATGGTTGAGGAGTGCATCGACCTTGTTCCGGAAGTGCAATTCCTGCAAATGAACTACCTACTAATCGGTAGGCAAAATGGCCGAACGTTGAAACAATCAATGCGCTTCTTAAACTCTATCCGTCAAGTTTGATTCATCCAGCCTTCAGCCTTCAGCCTTCAGCCTTCAGCCATCAGGCCTGATGTGCGACGCGCGCCAACACCGGATTGACGATGGCGCCGAACATTTTTGCATCTCCGTAGGCTCGCGCCGACAACATCGCGCCGTGGACGGTGGCCATGAAGATGTCCGCCTCGGCTTCGGCCGATGCGGTCAGCGCAAGGCGGCCTTGCTCTGCGCCGCGTGCGAAGATGCCGGTCAGCCAGGCCGCCAGCGCCTTGAAATGCGCGCGCACTTCGAGCGCGATTTCCTCGGGAAGAATCGGCATCTCACTTGCCAGCAGGGCGCAGACGCAAAATGAAGACGCCGCGTCGGCGATGCAACCCTCCCAGAATCCGGCATAGGCGCGCAGCAGTTCCAACGGATCGGAGACGTGCTGCTCCAGCTTGGCGACGCCGGCCTGCATTTCCTCGCGATACCGCGCCACCAGCGTGCGAACCAGCACCGCCTTGCCGGGGAAGTGGTGATGAATGCTGGCGTTGCGGATGCCGATGACCTTGGCGATGTCGGCATAGCTGAAGCCGTTGTAGCCGCCGGCGATGATCAGGGTTTGCGCGCAGCGCAGGATGCTGTCGGCAGTGTTGGAAGAATCAGTCATGTGCATAGCCTACCTTTTAGTAGGTAGATCGTCAAGCGATGATTGGCAATCCGATGGGAGGGATACTGCCGCCCTGCAAGCCGGGTGCGGTGAGCGGCGTTAAAATAGCCGGGCCCCTTTTCACCAAGTCTCTTTGGGCAAGCTTAAGCACCCCTCGTTATCCATGGCACTCGATCCCTCCAGCATCCTCATTCTTACCACCGCCCTGTCTGCGGCGGCCGCCCTTTACCTGACCGTGGAGTGGAACAGCGTGCGCGAAAAATCGCTGCTGTTCTGGAGCGCCGGCTTTGCGGTCATCACCGTGGGTTCGGCGCTGGCGCTGCTGCGCTCCAGCGGCTTCTTGCTGATCGGCATCTGGTTTGCCAACGGCCTGCTGATCGTCGCGCATTGGTTGTTTCTTGCAGGCGTGTCCCGCTTTACCAACACCCGGCTGTCGCGCGGCTGGTGGTTGATCGGCGTGGTCTGGCTGGCGATGTTGCTGGTGCCGGCCGAGCCTTGGTGGTCGAGGGCCATGCTGTGTATTCAGTCATTGCTGGTTGCGGGCGTCACGCTGCGCGCGAGTTTCCTGCTGCGTCCGCATGGCGTGTCGCTGAGCGTGGGCGCGGTGCAGTTGCGCTATGTCCTGCTGGTGCACGGACTGTTCTATGTCGCCAAGGCCGGTTCCACCGTGGCGCTGGGTGCGTTCGTCGACCTGGCGGCCTTCCGCGGCGAAGTGATCCAGATCTCGCTGGTGGAGGGCGCCATGGCGATCATGCTGATCGCCTTGTCCATGACCGGGACCGAACGCCACCGCCGCGAAGAGCGCATCGAACAACTGGCCGCGCGCGACCCGCTTACCGCGCTGTACAACCGCCGCGCGCTCGACATGCGCGCCCCCGCCTTGCTGGAGCAGGCCACGCCGGCAAGTCCCGGCGCCTTGCTGCTGATCGATATCGACAATTTCAAGCAGGTCAACGACCTGCATGGCCACAGTGCCGGCGACCGGTTGCTGGTGGCGCTGAGCGAGATGATCCGCGACGCTTTGCCGCGCGGTTCGCTGGCGGCGCGGCTGGGTGGGGACGAGTTCGTGATTCTGCTGCGTGAGACCAGCGGCGACAGCGTCGTGGCGCTCGGCAACAGCTTGCGCGAAGCGTTCGGGCGAATGGCGCGCGAGACGTTTGCGACGCCGTCGGCGGTGACGCTGAGTGTGGGCGCAACGCTGTTCGGCCAGCCGCCGGCGGATCTGGCGACCTTGCTGGAACGCGGGGATACGGCGCTGTATGAGTCCAAGCGCGGCGGGCGCGATAGTGTGAGGGTGGCGCCTGCAGTTTAAGCGGGCGGTTCGAGCTTGCAGTTCCAGCCTGCATTTTCAGGCCCGACATGAAACCGGCCGGCCAATAAAAAACGGACCGCATGGGCGGTCCGTGAATGCTTGCTGCTGGTGCTACTGGTACTGCTGATTACTTCTTGCGGCCGGCAGTCTTTTCAGCGACTTGAGTGAACTGCTTGGCAGCGTTGCTCAGGTGACCTTCCAGTGTTTCCACGGCTTGCTTGGTGTTCTTGGTCAGTTGCTCGTAGCTGGCGTTGGCGTTGCCGATGGCCGACTTCAACAGGGCGACTGCGTTTTCCGAACCGGCTGGTGCGTTCTTGGCGATTTCTTCAACCAGGGCGGTGACCTTGCGGCTGGTTTCAGCGACTTGCGCTTCAGTAGCCTTGGTCAGTTCAGCTTGGGTAGCCGACACGATGCTGGCCAGGTGACGACCGTAAGCGGCAGCCTTTTCAGCTGTCGGTTGGGCTTGCGCTTGCGCCAGGGCCAGCAGTTCTTGCGGGTCCTTGATGGATGCGAATTGCTGGGCAGTAGCGGCGGACTCTTCCAGCGATGCCTTGGCGGCGCTCAGGTTCAGTTCAACAATCTTTTCCAGACCTTCGAAAGTCTTGGTGGTGATGGTGTTGATCAGATCCAGTTGAGCTTGGAAGTGGGTCTTGGTTGCGGCGGAAAATTGATCTTGGTACGAAAACATGGACTTCTCCTTTGGTTTCAAAAACAGTGATGGACTGGCGGCTTACGTCTCGAATTACTATTTTTGTGCGCCGCAACAATTACTATTTTACGCACTTATTTGGTGAGGTCAAGAACTTTTTGTGCGGCGCACAAAATGTCGGAGAATTGCAATTTTAACAACATAATTTGTTATTGCACAGCACCAATTGTTTCCCCCTTGCAACGGCGTCCTCAACCCGTCGCAACCTCCACCACGGGCGGCAATTCGTGCACCACCACACCGGTGTCAGATACCTTGAACGGACAGCCCTGGCTGACTTCAATGCCGCGCAGGGCGTCCTGATAGCCTTGTTCCCAGCGCCATTCAATCGAACCGCGCGAGAAATTGACGTCCTTGGACGCCATGTTCCAGTCGCGCCCGGCATATGGCAGGCGCACGATATGGATGGTGGTGTCGGCACCCAGCTCGGCTAATTGCTTGCGGTCGGACGGCTTGCGCAAATCCGCCGGCATGCGTTCATACAGCTCACGCGCCATCTTGCGCAGCTGGTGCTGCTTCAGGTAAGCGTCGATGTGGCGCTGCGAACGCGAGGCGAAGGTGACGTCCTTCTGGCGCGTCTGCACTTCTTCATAGGTGCGCGGCTCCGGGCCGTCCGCATGCCACAGATCGACCATCATGCACAGCGTATCCTGGCGCGGCTCGTCGCTGAGAACCGCTTCCAGCGGCGTGTTCGAATACAGGCCGCCGTCCCAATAGAGGTCGCCGTCCACCCGCACCGGCGGAAAGCCCGGGGGCAACGCGCCGCTGGCCATCACGTGCTCGGCGCCCAGCGTCTGCAGCGAGGAGTCGAAGCTGACCAGCGAGCCGCAGGTCACCTTGACCGCGCTGACGGTCAGGCGGACGCCATCGGACTTGTCATTCAGATAATCGAAGTCGACGTACTTGTTGAGCGTGGTGCGCAGATCCTCGGTGTTGTAGAAGCTGGCTTCCTCGGGCGGCACCGGCAAGCCGATGGCGAAAGGACTGAACTGGCGCGGCGCGAAAAAGCCTGGAACGCCGCGGACGAACGTGTCCATGGTGGTGGCCCAGGTCATCAGCTGGCGGGTGGCGTCGGGCACGGCACGCATGTCGATGGCGTCGTCGTGCGACACGCTTTCCCAGAACGCACGCAGGCGCGGGATGCGGTCTTCGCGGCGGTTGCCGGCGATGATGGCGGCGTTGATGGCGCCGATTGAGGTACCCACCACCCAATCGGGCGTCAGGTCGTGTTCATGCATGGCCTGGTAGACCCCGGCCTGGTAGGCGCCCAGCGCACCACCGCCTTGCAGCACCAGCGCAATACGCGGCTTGGGGGAGGAAGAGGAACGCGAAGAAGAACGCGGAGAAGGGAGACTATTGGCGTCGGGTTTGCGTCGCATCGGGATCCTTGCGGTGAGAGTACGGAGAGACTGCGCGCCGGAAAGATCGTTCCGCAGCGCGTCATGCAAAAATCATACGCCACAAATGCGACGGGCGCGTTGCGGATGCCGGGTGGGGGATCAGGCGCCCTGGCCGGCCCGCGCCTGGCGCCATGCGTCGAGCAGCTGGCGCGGCTCCTTGCCGATGACCTCGGCGGCGATGCTGTGCAGATGCTCGATGATCATCACCGCGTAGACGTCGGCCAGCGCATTGACTTCAGGCGACAGCGCACATTCCTCGCCGGTGGCGGGGCGCTGGATACGCCAGTAGTTGATTGCTTCTTCCAGTTCCGTCAGGGAAATAGTGGGTTCGCTCATGCCGGTCATTGTACGCCCGCCGCCATCGGGCTCAAAAACACAGCACGATCCGGTTGGCGACGTCGAAGATGAAATCAGGCCGCAGGTACGCGAGGAAGGTCGCGCCCAGCACCACGCCCAGCGATGCCAGGATGGCGATTCGCTTGAGGCGCGGACGGAGGAAGGCGTTCATGGCGCGAGAACCTTAAGATGCCGCCAGCGGCGCGCGCCGGATGGCCTTTTCACTGATCGGCAAATTCATCACCGTGGCGAACAGGCCGAGCCCGATGGTGATCATCCAGACCGTGTTGTAGCTGCCTTCGCGCGTGAACAGATAACCACCCAGCCAGACGCCCAGGAAGCTGCCGACCTGATGCGACAGGAACACGAAGCCCGATAGCATCGACAGATGCTTGAGCCCGAAAATGCCGGCGATGATGCCGTTGGTCAGCGGCACCGTCGACAGCCACAGCAAGCCCATTGCCGCCGAGAAGATATACACCGACCACGACGACAGCGGCGCCAGCAGGAACAGGCTGATGGCGATGGTGCGCGAGAAATAGATGGTCGAGAGCAGATAGCGCTTGGGCAGGAAGCCGCCCAGCTTGCCGGCGTAATACGAACCGAAGATATTGAACAGGCCGATCAGCGCCAGCGCCGCTACCGCAATATTGGGATCCATCAGACCCTTGTCCTTGAGATAGGACGGCAGATGCGCACCGATGAACACCACCTGGAAGCCGCACACGAAATAGCCGGCGATCAGGAACTGGAACGGCCGGTACGCGAATGCCTCGCGCGTGGCCTCCCAGATGCTTTGCTCATGCTTGCCGCTGTGCACCAGCTTCGGCTCGCGCAGGCGGAACGCCATCGGCACCATCACTGCCACCACCAGCGCGGACAACCAGTAGAACGCCTGTTGCCAGCCGGTCACGGAAATCAATTGTTGCTCGACCGGCATCATCACGAACTGGCCGAAGGAACCCGCCGCCGACGAAATCCCGAACGCCAGCGAGCGCTTCTCCGGCGGCGCGCTGCGGCCGACGATGCCGCTGATCGCGCCGAAGGCGGTGCAGGACAAGGCCGCGCCGATCAACACGCCGGAGCCGACCGCGAACAGCATTGGCTGGTCAACCAGCGCCATCCACAGCAAGCCGCCCATATACAGCAGCGCACCGATGATGATCACCCGCGCAGTGCCGTAGCGATCCGCCGCCATGCCGGCGAAGGGACCGAACACGCCCCACATCAGATTCTGCAGGGCGATCGCCAGCGAGAAGGTCTCACGCGTCCAGCCGTGCGCCTGCGAAATCGGTTGCAACCAGAAGCCGAGGCCGTGACGCACACCCATGGCCAGCGTCAGCACCAGGCCGCTGGCAAGCAAGACGGTTTTGAAATCGGGCGCGCGCTCGGAATGGAACATGATGTCGTCTCTCGGCTATCTGTTATTAAAATAATTTCGACAGTTTAGCGCAAGGATTCGGCCGTCGCCGGACGCCCCGATTTTTAGCAAACGATAAATATCCCGAGACTCGTCGCGGTCCATGCCGATGACTTTCGAGCGGCCGCTTGGCATCCGTCAAGGAAAGCAGAATATCTGCACAATCCGGCCCGAAAGCATTGCCTCACACCATGCCGCAAAACTATATTCGCAGCGCCGATCACCGCATCGCGATGTTCCCGTCCGCAGCAGCCCGCCCCTCTATCCAGACAGCCAGTCAGTTTCGCGCAGCGCGCCATCGTTCCGGCGTGGTCGGTCCTGATCGTCACTCACCACTGGGATTTCCATGTCTATCTACATCAAGAGCAAGAAATACGGCGCCGCCGGCCGTCTGGTCACTTTACGTTCGTCATTGGCGGTGTCGACGCTGGCGCTGGCCGCACCATTCAACGTCGCCGCAGAAAGCCTGCCCGAGGTCAATGTCAACGAGCGCAACGAGTCTTACAAGGCCGAGCGCGTCAGCTCACCCAAGTTCACGCAGCCGCTGGTCGATACTACGCAGACCATCACCGTCATCAAGAAGGAACTGCTGCAATCGCAACTGGCGACCACGCTCACCGAAGCACTGCAAAACAGCGCGGGCGTGGGCACCTTCAGCACCGGTGAAAACGGCAGCACCGCCACGGGCGACTCGATCTTCATGCGCGGCTTCAGCACCGCCAATAGCATCTTCGTCGACAACATCCGCGACCTCGGCGGCGTGTCGCGCGACCTGTTCAACATCGAGCAGGTCGAAGTGGTCAAAGGCCCGGCTGGCGCCGACAACGGTCGCGGTGCACCGACCGGTTACATCAACATGGTGACCAAGCAACCGATGCCGGAGAACGCCTATTCCGGAACCGCGACCTACGGCACCGGCGACCAGAAGCGCATCACCGCCGATCTCAACCGGCATATCGACGGTCTCAACGGCGCCGCCTTCCGGCTCAATCTGCTCAAGCAGGACAGCGGCGTCCCCGGCCGCGACCGCGTGCAGAACAATCGCTGGGGCGTTGCGCCGTCGTTTGCCTTCGGGCTTGGCACACCGACGCGGGTCGTGTTCAGCTATCTGCATCTGGACCGCGACAACGTGCCCGACACGGGTTTGCCGACCATCGGCACGCCGGGCTTCTTCAACGCCACGACCGCCGGCAAGAATGCACCGCCGGTGGCGCGCAGCAATTACTACGGCCTGGCCTCGGACTACGACAAGAGCACCAGCGACATGTTCACCGCCCGTATCGAACATGACGTTAACCCTGGTCTTAGCATCCGTAACACCACGCGCTACGGCAAAACGAAACAGAACTCGCTGATGGCGGCGCCGTACATCGTCGACGGCAGTAACGTCAATCCAGCCAACTGGACGGTGTCGCGCATCCTGCAAATCGTCGATAGGGAAAACGAAATCCTGACCAACCAGACCAACGCGGTGATCAAATTCGAGACCGGCAACGTTAAGCACGCAGTCACGACCGGCATCGAGTTCATTCGTGAAAAGCAGACCAGCATCGGCTACGGTGGCACAGGTCTGAATGCAGTCGCGGCCTCCAATGTCTATGCGCCCAATCCCAACGCGCCGGCCAGCGGCAATCCGGTATTGAACGGTACGCGCGTCGATGGCAGCACCAACACCATCGGTGTCTATCTGTTCGACACGCTGGAGCTCAATCCGGCCTTCCAGATCAACGCAGGTATTCGTCTGGATCGCTACAGCACCGACTACAGCAGCATCGCGTTGTCCACCCTCGCCAGCAATCCCGGCTTGCCGGTCGGGACATTGGTGCCGACCACACTGAGCAAATCCGACACCTTGCTCAACTGGAAAATCGGCGCCCTGTACAAGCCGGCGCCCAATGGCAGCATCTACATCGCCTACGCGACCTCGCAGCAGCCGCCCGGCGGCGCTGCATTTGCACTGAGCAGCAGCGGCGCCAGCGCCGACAACCCCAACTTCGCGCCGCAAAAAACCAGCACCACGGAAATCGGCAGCAAATGGGAAGTGTTCGACAAGAAGCTGTTGCTCGCGACGGCGTTGTTCCGCACCGAAGTCAGCAATGAAGTCAAACAGGATCCGGTCACCACCACGCTCTATACGCAAACCGGCAAGAAGCGCGTCGACGGCATCGAGCTTTCGGCCTCGGGAGAAATCACGCGCGCCTGGTCGGTCAACGCCAGCGCTGCGCTGATGAACGCCAAGATCATCAGCGGCACCACCAACCCGGCTGCGACTTCGAATCAGAACAATGCCGCCATGAGCTTCTCGCCGAAAAAGACCCTGACGCTGTGGACTACCTACCTGCTGCCGTCCGGCTTTACCGTCGGCGGCGGCGTGCGTTATGTCGACACGATGGCGCGCACCGCCAGTACTACCATCAGCGGCGCCACGAACACGCCGTATGCACAGAGCTACTGGGTGGCCGACGCCATGGCCGCGTATCAGTTCAGCAAGAACGCCACGGTGCAGCTGAACTTGTACAACCTGGCCAACCAGCGTTATGCGGCTTCCATCAACAACAGCGGTGCGCGGTACATCCCCGGGACGGAGCGCTCCGCAAAGCTCAGCCTGAATCTGGCGTATTGAGTCGCCTATCCGTTTCGGGAGCAACAGCCCCGCCGGTGACGGCGGGGTTTGTCATTAAACCGCCTCTTCTTCAATCACGATAAAAGGAGCACAGCGTGCTGCTGCACATCCCGCAAGTTCTCAGCGCCGATCAAGTGGCGTTGATCCGCAAGCAACTCGACGCCGCCGACTGGAGCGACGGACGCGCCACGGTCGGTTCGCAGGGCGCGCGCGTCAAGCGCAACCGGCAGTTGCCCGAACAATCCGCCGTCGGCGGGGAACTGACCCGCATCGTCATGGCGGCGCTGGCCGCTCATCCGACTTTCTTCGCCGCCGCCTTGCCGGCGCGCACCATGCCGCCGCTGTTCAATCGCTATGAAGGCGGCGAGCAGTACGGCGTGCACATCGACGGCGCCGTCCGCAACGTGGCGGGCACGGCGCCCGGCATTGACTATCAATTACGCACCGACGTCTCGTCGACGCTGTTCCTGAGCGAGCCTGAGGACTACGACGGCGGCGAACTGGTGGTGCATGACACCTACGGCGCGCACGAAGTAAAACTGCCGGCCGGCGACCTGATCCTGTATCCCTCAAGCAGCCGCCACGAAGTTACTGCCGTCACGCGCGGCTGCCGCATGAGTGCTTTCTTCTGGACCCAGAGCATGATCCGCGACGACCAGCGGCGCGGCATGCTGTACGAACTGGATCAGGCCATCCACACGTTGCGGCAAAGGCATGGCGATAGCGATGAAACCGTGGTGCTGGCGGGCCACTATCACAACCTGTTGCGCCTCTGGGCCGAAACGTGAGCGTTCGGAGATTGACCAGACGGTCGGTCAAATCAGCATGATGATGCGCGTGTTCATGCAATTTACGAACTAAGAAATGCGAAATGCTTCGTTCTGCAAAAACACGGATTTTGATTTAATGGCCCATCATTAATCTTGTCTGCGCTCGCCGCGCTCTGTGCAATTTTCTGCGGCGCGGTCAATCTCGCGGAGCCATTCCATCATGTCAGCGGTCATCGACCAGTCGATCGCGGGCGCAGCCGTCTCTACTTCCCGTGCGCCGGCGCACCGCATACTCAGTGAAACAGAAGCCATCGAGACCGCGCACAAGCTGGCGCAGGAATTTGCCGTCGAGGCGGCTGAACGCGACCAGCAACGGCGTCTGCCGCATGCGGAGATCGAGCGCTTCTCTTCCAGCGGACTGTGGGCCATCACCGTGCCCAAGGCCTACGGCGGCATCGGCGCGTCGTGGGTGACACTGGCCGAAGTGGTCAGGATCATCTCCGCCGCCGACCCGTCCATCGGGCAGATTCCGCAAAACCATTTCGGCATCCTCAACGTGCTGGCGCAAACCGCCACGGAAAGCCAGAAGCACTACTTCTACAGCGAAGTCCTGAACGGCGCACGCTTCGGCAACGCCGGGCCGGAGCGCACCAGCAAGAACGTGCTCGACATCCGCACCCGCATCACCAAGGATCCCGGCAGCGTCGACTATCTGCTCAACGGCACGCGCTTCTATTCCACCGGCGCGCTGTACGCCGACTGGGTGCCGACACGTGCGCTCGACGATGACGGCAAGAGCGTGTTCGTGTTCGCCGGACGCCATGCGCCGGGCCTGAGCGTGGTCGACGACTGGTCCGGCTTCGGCCAGCGCACCACCGCCAGCGGCACTGTGATTTTCGACAACGTGCGCCTGTCTGCGGGGCACGTCGTGCCTCTGCATCAATTGGCTGAACAAGCCAACAACATCGGACCGGTGGCGCAGCTGATCCAGGCCGCCATCGACGCCGGCATCGCGCAAGCGGCGGTGGACGATGCGGTCGCCTTCATCCGCCAACGTTCACGCCCCTGGGCTGACAGCGGCGTCGAGCGCGCCGGCGACGATCCCTTGACGATCAACCAGATCGGCGACCTCAAGATCCGCCTGCACGCCGCCGAGGCCTTGCTCGAACGCGCCGCACGCACGCTCGACAACTCGCCGCTGCCGATCAGCTACGAGCAGATGGCGCAAGCCTCGGTCGCCGTGGCGGAAGCCAAAGTGCTGACGACGGAAATCGCGTTGCACGCCAGCGAAAAATTGTTCGAGCTGGCCGGCACGCAATCGACCTTGTCCGCACACGATCTCGACCGTCACTGGCGCAATGCGCGCGTGCACACGCTACACGATCCGGTGCGCTGGAAGTACCACGCCGTCGGTAATTACTACCTCAACGACGCGCCGCCGCCGCGTCATAACTGGTCCTGATTCCGTTTTCAGAACATCTCTCCGAAAGCATTCCCATGAGCCAATCCGCTATCGCTGCCGCAGCAGCAATCTCCACGGAACACGCCACCGAGCCACGCATCGTCGCGCGCATCCGCGATGACGCCGAAGCATTGGCCGTCGCCCGCAAGCTGGCCGTCGAACTGGCGCGTGAAGCCTCGCAGCGCGACCGCGAACGCCGGCTGCCATGGGCGGAGCTGGACCGCTACGTGCGCTCCGGCCTGTGGGGCATCTCGGTGCCGAAGGAATACGGCGGCGCCGGCGTCTCCTACGTCACGCTGGCCCAGGTCACGGCCATCATTGCCGAAGCCGACGGCTCGCTCGGCCAGATTCCGCAAAACCATTTCTACGCGGTCGAAATCATCCGCGTCAACGGCAGCGATGCACAGAAGCGCTTCTACTTCGAGCGTGTATTGCAGGGCGACCGCTTCGGCAACGCACTGGCCGAGATCGGCACCAAGAATTCCGCCGAGCGCAAGACGCGCCTGACCAAAGACGGCGCCGACTACCGCATCAACGGCCGCAAGTTCTACGCTACCGGCGCGCTGTACGCCGACTGGGTGCCGACTTCGGCCATCGACGACGACGGCGTGCAGCAACTGGCGCTGGTGCCGCGCAATGCGCAGGGACTGAGCATCGTCGACGACTGGTCCGGCTTCGGCCAGCGCACCACCGGCAGCGGTTCGGCGATCTTCGACAACGTCCGTGTGGACGGCGGTGCGGTGCTGGGATTCCAGGCTTCGTTCGATCGTCCGACCACAGTCGGTCCGCTGGCGCAATTGCTGCACGCGGCCATCGATCTCGGCATCGCGCGCGCTGCCTATGCCGACCTGATCAGCTTCGTCTCGACGCGTTCGCGCCCATGGATCGACAGCGGGGTCGAACGCGCCAGTGATGACCCCTTGACCATCCGTGAAGTCGGCGATCTCACCGTGCAATTGCACGCGGCAGAAGCGCTGGTGGACCGCGCCGGCGCCAGGGTCGACATCGCCGCCGCCGATTCCAATGCCGACACCGTAGCGGCTGCATCGATCGCCGTGGCCGAATCGCGCGTGCTCACCAACAATGTCTCGCTGGCCGCCGGCAGCAAGCTGTTCGAACTGGCCGGCACGCAGTCGACGCTGGCCGAAAACAATCTTGATCGTCACTGGCGCAACGCGCGTACCCATACGCTGCACGATCCGGTGCGCTGGAAATATCACGCCATCGGCAACTACTACCTCAACGACAAGAAGCCGCCGCGTCACGGCGCGCTCTGAACGTTCTGATTTTGAATTCTTCGTCTACACAACAAGAAAAGACCTCCATGCGTAATCGCTTCATCGTTTCCCTGATCCCGGGTTTGCTGGCTGCGGCATTGCCGTTCCTGGTGGCGGCACAGACACCGAAGTCCGGCGGCACCCTGGTCGCCATCGTCCAGCCCGAACCGGTCACGCTGACCGGCGCGGTCAACACCGCCCAGCCGACCTCGCTGATCGCCACCAACGTCTACGACGGCCTGCTGTCCTACGACAACGACCTCAAGCCGCACGGCCAGCTGGCCGAAAGCTGGGAAGTGTCGAAGGACGGCCTCGCCATCACCTTCCACCTGCGCAAAGGCGTCAAGTGGCACGACGGCAAACCGTTCACTTCGGCCGACGTCAAGTGGTCGGTGGAGAACGTCTGGAAGACCATCCACCCGCGCAACAAGGCCATCCTGGTCAATCTGACTCAGGTCGATGCGCCGGACGCCAACACCGCCATTTTCCGTTTCACCAAGCCTTCATTGGCGCTGTTGTCGACGCTCAATTCGTGGGGCGCGCCGGTGTTGCCGAAGCATCTGTATGAAGGCACCGACGTGCTGAACAATCCGAACAACAACAAGCCGGTCGGCACCGGTCCGTTCGTGTTCAAGGAATGGAGCCGCGGCAACTACATCACGCTCGAGCGCAATCCGAATTACTGGGAGAAGGGCAAGCCCTACCTCGACAAGATCATCTTCAAGGTCGTGCCTGACGCCGGCGCGCGCGCCGCCACGCTGGAAAACGGCGACGCACAATACGCCGTCTTCAGCCCGGTGCCGCCGAAAGAAGCCCAACGCCTGGCCGACTCCGGCAAGGTCAAGGTCGAAACCAACGGCTACCAATGGTCGTCGCCGGTGCTCTATCTCGACTACAACCTCGGCAACAAATACCTGAAGGACGTGCGCGTGCGTCGCGCCATTGCCCACGCGGCCAATCTGGAAGGCTTGAACAAGGTGGTCTGGTACGGCTACGGCAAGCCGTCGGTGAGCATCGTGCCGACCACGCTGTCGCAGTTCTTCGACAACACCGTGCCGCGTTATCCGTACGACACCAAGAAGGCCGAGGCGCTGCTCGATGAAGCCGGCTTCCCGCGCGGCGCCGACGGCGTGCGCTTCACCATCAGCAACGACTACCTGCCGTACGGCGACGACTATCGCCGCACCGCCGAGTACCTGAAGCAATCACTCAAACGCGTCGGCATCGAAGTCAACATCCGTAGCCAGGACACGGCCGCCTTCACCAAGCGCGTCTACGGCGACCGCGATTTCGACACCGCGATTACGTGGAACGCGTCCTTCCCCGATCCGCAGATCGGCCTCACGCGCATGTACTGGTCGGGCTGGGTCGGCAAGAACATCCCGTGGACCAATAGCTCCGGCTACAGCAATCCGGAGGTCGATCGCGTGATCGAACAGGCGCAGGGTGCCGCCACGCAAGCCGAACGCATTGCGCTGTTCAAGAAATTCCAGCAGATCACGCAGACCGAATTGCCGACCCTGCCGCTGATCGAGCTGCACTTCTTCACCGTGCATTCGCCGCGTCTCAAGGGCATCACGCAGGACGGCGACCAGTCGCAGGGTTCGCTGAAGAACGCCTGGCTGGAATCGGCCAAGGCTGCGCAATAACAATAAAACAACGACAAAACAACGAGGGAAAACAGAACATGAACAAGACTGTATTCAAACTGCTGGCGGCCACGGCCATCACGTTGGCCTTCAATGCGAGCGCGTTTGCCCAGACGCGCGGCGGCACGCTGACCGCGATCATTCAGCCTGAGCCTGTGATCCTGACCTCGGCATTGAACACCGCAGCGCCGACCGGCTTCTTCAGCGCCAACGTGTTCGACGGCCTGGTGGAATACGACAACGACTTCAAGCTGCGGCCCGCGCTGGCGGAGAGCTGGGACGTCTCCAAGGACAGCAAGACGCTGACCTTCCATCTGCGCAAGGGCGTCAAGTGGCATGACGGCAAGCCGTTCACGTCGGCCGACGTCAAGTGGACGCTGGAGAATGTCTGGAAAAAATTCCACCCGCGCAACCAGATCATCTACGGCACCGTCACCAGCGTCGACACGCCGGACGACTACACCGTCATCATCCGCTTCAGCGAACCGTCGCTGGCCGTGCTGAGCTCGCTCAACAGCAACGGCGCGCAAGTGCTGCCCAAGCATTTGTACGAAGGCACCGACATCCTTAACAATCCGTACAACAACAAGCCGGTCGGCACCGGCCCGTTCGTGTTCAAGGAATGGAGCCGCGGCAACTACATCACGCTGGAACGCAATCCCAACTATTGGGACAAGACCAAGGGCGTGAGCAAGCCTTACCTCGACAAGATCATCTTCAAGGTCGTGCCTGATGCCGGCGCGCGCGCCGCTGCGCTGGAAAAGGGCGAAGCGCAATATGCGCCGTTCTCGCCGGTGCCGCTGAAGGACGCCGAGCGTCTCGCCAAACTGCCCGGCCTCAAGCTGGAAACACGCGGCTACGACTGGATCTCGCCGTGGCTGTTCCTCGACGTCAACGTCGATCGTCCTTACTTCAAGGATGCGCGCGTGCGCCAGGCGCTGGCTTACGCGATCGACCTGAACGCCTTCAATAAGGTGGTCTGGTACGGCTTCGGCAAACCGGCGGTCAGCCCGGTGGTATCGACGCTCAAGCAGTTCCACACCGACGACGTGCCTAAGTATGGCTACGATCCGAAGAAGGCCGAAGCGCTGCTCGATGAAGCCGGCTTCAAGCGCGGCGCCGACGGCACCCGCCTGCGCATCAACCTCGACTACCTGCCTTACGGCGACGACTACAAGCGCAGCGGCGAATACATCAAGCAAGCGCTCAAACGCATCGGCATCGACGTCAACGTCCGTGCGCAAGACACGCCGACCTACACCAAGCGCGTCTACGGCGACCGTGACTATGACTTGTCGGTGGTGTGGTTCGCCGGCTTTGCCGATCCGCTGGTGGGCGTGACGCGCGCCTATTGGAGCGATTCGGTCGGCAAGAACATCCCGTGGAGCAATGGCTCCGGTTACCGCAGCGCCGAAGCCGACAAACTGATCGAACAAGCCCAATCCTCGGCCAGCCAGAGCGAACGCGTCGCGCTGTTCAAGAAACTGCAGCAACGCGTGCAGACCGATCTGCCATCGATCCCGCTGCTTGAGCTGCACTTCTTCACCATCCAGGCCGCCAACCTGAAGGACACCGTTGCCGGCGTCGACCAGATCTACAGCTCGCTCAAGAACGCCTGGTTCGACAGCGCGCCCAAGGTCGCCAACGCGGCGCAAGCTGCAGCATCGGCCACACCACAGGCCGCCAAATGAAGATCAGCAACATCGTCGTGCGCCGCCTGCTGCAACTGGTCAGCGTGGCGCTCGGCGTAACCATCATCAATTTCTTCCTGCTGCAACTGGCGCCGGGCGACGCCGCTCAGGTGCTGGCAGGGGAGGCCGGTGCGGCGACGCCGGAATACATGGCGGCGCTGCGGGCGCAGTTCGGCCTCGACCAGCCACTGCCGGTGCAGTTCTGGAAGTACCTACTCAACCTCGCGCATTTCAATCTCGGCTACTCGTTCCGCCATGGCATGCCGGTGGCGCAACTGATCGCCGAACGCGTGCCGGCGACTTTGCTGCTGATGGGCGCGAGCATTCTGTTCGCGGTCGTGGCCGGCGCCACGCTGGGAGCGATCGCCGCCTATCGTGCGGGACGCATTGCCGACGTCGTGATTTCGACGCTGGCGCTGGTGTTCTTCGCCACGCCGCTGTTCTGGATCGGCCTGATGCTGGTGGTGGTGTTCTCGGTCTGGCTCGACTGGCTGCCGGTCGGCGGCATGTTCACGATCGAGGCCGGCTACACCGGCTGGAAATACATCGTCGACGTCGCCCGTCACCTGGTATTGCCGGCGGTGACGCTGGGCCTGTTCTACATGGCGGTGTACACGCGCCTGATGCGCGCCACCATGGTCGAAGTGCGGCGTCAGGATTTCGTGCGCACCGCCGTCGCCAAGGGCGCGCGACCGCCGCGCGTGCTGTTCGCGCACGTGCTGAGGAACGCCTTGCTGCCGCTGGTCACGATGCTGGGCGTGCAGGTCAGCTCCATCATCGGCGGCGCGGTGTTGGTGGAAACCGTGTTTTCCTGGCCCGGTCTGGGACGGCTGGCGTTCGAGGCTCTGTTCCAGCGCGACTTCAATCTGCTGCTCGGCATTTTGCTGTGCAGCTCCATCGTCGTGATCGTGGTGAACTGGGTGGTCGACTTTGTCTATACCCGTCTCGATCCGCGCATCCGTTTTGCCTGAATGGTTTTGCCTAATAAGCTGAAAGTGAATCTGCAATGAGCGAACTTGTTTCCACGCTGGCGATTACTCCGGCCACTACCGCCGACGCACCTGCCAGCCTGATCGCCGCACCGACCACGCGCGGCTGGTTCGCGCGCCTGCTGCGTTCGCCGTCGGCGCTGGTCGGCGGCGTGCTGTTGTTGCTGGTGGTGCTGATGGCGCTGTCGTCGCCCTTGCTGTTTCCGGGCGATCCGCTGGACATGGTGGCCGAGCCTTTCCTGCATCCCGGCGTCGACGCTGCGCATTTGCTCGGCAGCGACATGCTCGGTCGCGATCTGTTGAGCGGCATCTTCCATGGCGCGCGCGTGTCGCTGCTGATCGCGGTCGTGTCGACCCTGCTTGCGCTGGTGCTGGGCATCAGCGGCGGTTTGCTGGCAGGTTACTACGGCGGCCTGGCCGATGCGGTGCTGATGCGCGTGACGGAATTCTTCCAGACCATTCCGTCCTTCCTGTTCGCACTGGCGATCGTGGCGGTGGTGCAGCCGACCCTGGTGACGATTGCGCTGGCCATCGGCGTGACCGCCTGGCCGAGCCTGGCGCGGCTGGTGCGCGCCGAAGTGCTCAAGCTGCGCCACAGCGAAATGGTGCAGGCCAGCGCCGCCCTCGGCGCCACCGATCTGCGCATCATGCTGCGTGACATCTTGCCCAACACGCTGACGCCGATCCTGGTGTCGACTTCGCTGATGGTGGCCACCGCCATCCTTACCGAATCCAGCCTGGCCTTTCTCGGCCTGGGCGATCCCAATGCGGTGAGCTGGGGCAACATGGTCGGCTCCGGCCGTGAAGTGATCCGCACCGACTGGTACATCACGACGATTCCGGGCATCGCGATCGTGATCACGGTGCTGGCATTGAATTTATTAGGCGACGGATTGGCCGACGTGCTCGATCCGCGCGACAGAAAATAGGAGAAACACCATGGCACGCGTATCCACTCTGCTTTCCAATCAACTGCCCGAGGGGCCGGCCCGCACGATCTTCGAGAAGGTCGAAAACGAATACGGCGCCTTCGGCAACATGCTCGGCGTGCTGGCGCATCGTCCGGCCTCGATCGAGCACATCTATGGCCTGCTGTTGCAGTTTGCCGCCGAAGGCAATATCTCCAAGCTGCATCTGGAGATCGTGCTGGTCACCGCCTCCAAGGCCAACGAATGCAGCTACTGCGTCTCGCACCATGCACCCAAGCTGGTAGCGCAGCACGTGTCGGCGGAGACGGTCGAGCACATCCTCGACGCCGACGTGCCTGGCCTCGGCGCGGTTGAATTGCTGGTGCGCGACTATGCGCTGGCGGTCACGCGCCAACGCGTCGGCGACAGCCTGGTGACGCGCCTGCGTGAGCATTTCTCGGAATCGCAGATCGTCGAACTGACCTTGCGCGCCGCACTGTGCGCCTTCTTCGCGCGCTTCAACGAAGCGCTCGACGTTCAGCTCGAACCCGAATACGTGACCGCGGATGCAGCATGAGTAAAAAGGAAATTCGCCTCAACGCATTCAACATGAATTGCGTGAACCACATCAACCACGGCTTGTGGACGCATCCGCGCGACCGCTCGCAGGATTACACCGACATCGCTTACTGGACCGACCTGGCCAAGCTGCTGGAGCGCGGCAAGTTCGACGGCTTGTTCCTGGCCGACATCGTCGGCGTCTATGACGTCTACCAGAACTCGGTCGACATCACGCTGCGCGAGTCGATCCAGTTGCCGGTCAACGATCCGTTGCTGCTGATTTCGGCGATGGGTTTCGTCACCGAGCATCTTGGCTTCGGCATCACCGCCAATCTGACTTACGAAGCGCCGTTCCTGTTTGCCCGGCGCATGTCCACGCTGGACCATCTGACCAAGGGCCGCGTCGGCTGGAACATCGTCACCGGCTACCTCGACAGCGCCGCGCGCGCGATGGGCCTGTCGGAGCAGCTGGAACACGACCAGCGCTACGACCGTGCCGACGAATTCATGGAGGTAGTCTACAAGTTGTGGGAAGGCAGCTGGGAAGACGACGCCGTCATCCGCGACCGCCAGAAGCGCATCTACGCGCAGCCGGACAAGGTGCACAAGATCCACCACAGCGGCGACTACTACAAGGTCGAGGGCTACCACCTCAGCGAACCGTCGCGCCAGCGCACGCCGGTGCTGTACCAGGCCGGTTCGTCCGGTCGCGGCCAGGCCTTCGGCGCGCGCCATGCGGAATGCGTGTTCGTGTCCGGCCAGAGCAAGGAGGCCGTGCGCAAGCTGGTCACCGGCATCCGCGAAGGCGCGGTGCGTGAAGGTCGCCGGGCGGATGACGTCAAGATCTTCATGGGCCTGACCGTGGTGGTTGCGCCGACCGAAAAGGAAGCGCGCGAAAAGTACACCGAATACGCACGCTACGCCAGTCCCGAAGCCGGACTCGCGCATTTCTCCAGCGGCACCGGCATTGATTTCTCGCAGTACGAACTGGACGAGCCGATCCGCCAGGTCAAGACCAACTCCATCGAATCGCTGGTCAAGACCGTGACCAATCCCGAGCTCAACTGGACCAAGCGCAAGCTGCTGGAACAACTGGAACTGGGCGGCCGCTACGCCACCATCGTCGGCTCGCCGCAGCAGGTGGCGGATGAACTGGAAGCGTGGATACGCGAGACCGACATCGACGGTTTCAATCTCACGCGCACGGTCACGCCGGAGAGCTTCGAAGCCTTCGTCGACCTGGTGATTCCGGAGCTGCAGACGCGAGGTTCCTACAAGCATGAGTATGCGCCGGGCACTTTGCGCGAGAAGTTGTTTACCGGCAGCGGCGCACGCCTGCCGCAGCAGCACGCAGGTGCGAGCTATCGTACGAATAAACGCACCGACGTGCCTGCATGAGCACAAGCATCACCACAGAAAGAACCCCATGAGCCAGCTCCTCGACATCCGCAACCTCAACGTGTCCTTCCCCGGCCACGACGCCGTGAAGGATCTCAGCTTCGGCATCGCCGCCGGCGAGACGCTGGCGCTGGTGGGCGAATCCGGTTGCGGCAAGTCGACCACGGCGTTGTCGCTGCTGCGCCTGCTGCCGGCGAGCGCGCAGGTGTCGGGCAACATCGTGTTCGAAGGACGCGACTTGCAGGCGCTGCCGGAGGAAGAGATCTGCGCGCTGCGCGGCAATGCGATTTCGATGATCTTCCAGGAGCCGATGACCTCGCTCAATCCGGTGCTGACCATCGGCCAGCAAGTGGTCGAGGCGATCCGCCTGCATCAACCGCTGTCGCCGCAGGCCGCGAAAGCGCGCGCGATCGAGTTGCTGGAGCTGGTGCGCATCCCGGAGCCGCAGCGTCGCTTCAATGACTATCCGCATAATCTCTCCGGCGGTCAGCGCCAGCGCGTGATGATCGCGATGGCGGTGTCCTGCCACCCGCGCTTGCTGGTGGCAGATGAACCGACCACCGCACTGGACGTCACCATCCAGGCGCAGATCCTTGAGTTGCTGGGCCAGCTGCGCCGCGACCTGTCGATGGCGGTGCTGCTGATCACGCACGACCTGGCCGTGGTTGAGCAATGGGCCGACCGTGTCGCCGTCATGTACGGCGGCCGCAAAGTGGAGGAGGCGAACAGCGCCATCCTGTTTGAACGTCCGCAGCATCCTTACACGCGCGGCCTGCTCGGCGCGTCCTTGCAGATGGAGCAGGACTACCACTACCGCGACGGCCGCCTGCCCGAAATCCGCACCGAGATCGAAGACGGCGAACGCATCTTCACATTGACCGAGCGAGCGCATGCGCAGCCGCTGCCGCCGCTGGATCCGGATGCAAAAGCCTTGCTGTCGCTGCAGGATGTCCATACTCATTACCGTTCACGCAACGGCGTGGTGCACGCGGTCAAGGGCGTGTCGTTCGATATCGCCGCCGGTGAATCGGTGGGCCTGGTCGGTGAATCCGGCTGCGGCAAATCGACGCTGTCGAAGACCATCGTGCGCCTGGTCGATTCCAGCGCCGGCAAGATCCTGCTCGACGGCGACGATATCGCCCAGCTCGACGGCGCACGCCTGCGTCCGTATCGCCGCCGCGTACAGATGATTTTCCAGGACCCGTACGCCTCGCTCAATCCGCGCCACACGGTGGCCGAAATCCTTGATGCTGCGCTGGTGATCCATGACGTCAGGGACAAGAGCGAGCGTCGTCGCCGCATCGAGCAGATCGTCGACCTGGTCGGCCTGCCGCAGCGCGCCTTGCGCAGCTATCCGCATCAGTTCTCCGGCGGCCAGCGCCAGCGCATCGGCATCGCGCGTGCACTGGTGCTGAAGCCGGCGCTGGTGATCTGCGACGAGCCGGTATCGGCGCTCGACGTCTCGGTGCAGGCGCAGATCCTGAACCTGCTGGTCGACCTCAAGCGTGAATTCGGCCTATCGTATCTGTTCATCTCGCACGACTTGTCGGTGGTGCGCTACATCGCCGACAAGGTGCTGGTGATGAACGGCGGGCGCATCGTCGAGTCGGGCGATCACAACAGCATCTGGCAGTCGCCGCAGCATGACTACACGCGGTCATTGATTGCCGCCGTGCCTTCTGCCGCCGCGCGCAGGCAGGTGCAGGAAGCGCCACGCGAGTTGCTGATCGCCTGATTGATCGTCTGACTTTTTGCGCGATTGGAAAGCGCATATTCAAGCGCCAAAAGATTCGTTTTGTTCGTGGTGGGCGGCAGATAAATTAGCGCTATTTGAGGATGATTCATGGCGCGATTTTTCACCCGTGTGCTGACGGCTGGTTTTGACGGTTTATTGTTGGCGAGCGTTGCAACAATTTTTTCCGCGACTGCCGCGGCGCAGGACAAGACCTTGAAGGTCGGCGTCACCAGCGGTCCGCACGCGCAGATTTTTGAAGTGGTCAAGCGCGTCTTCGAGCGTAGCAATCCCGGCTACAAGATCCAGATCGTCGAGTTCAACGACTACATCCAGCCGGACGCCGCGCTCGATGCCGGCGAGCTGGACGCCAACAGTTTCCAGCATCGTCCCTTCCTCAACGCACAGATCAAGACGCGCGGCTACAAGCTGTTCGGCACCGGGCGCACCTTCATCGGGCCGATGGCGATCTACTCCAAGAAATATCGCAGTCTGAATGACATTCCGGCCGGTGCCAAGATCGGGATTCCGAATGATCCGGCTAACGAGAGTCGGGTCTTGTTGCTGTTGCAGAAGCATGGGGTGATCAAGCTGCGTGCGGGGATCGATCCCTTGACCGGCGTCAATGCGACGCCGATCGATATTGTCGAGAATCCTAAGAAGTGGAAATTCATCGAGATCGATGCGGCACAGTTGCCGCGCACTTTAGACGATCTGGATGCGTCGGCGGTGAATGCCGACTATGCGGCGAAGGCTGGTTTGCATCCGGTGCGCGACAGTCTGGTCGTGGAGAATGGGGATAGTCCTTATGCTTGCCTGATTGCGGTGCGGGAGAAGGATAAGGATCAGGTTTGGCTGCCCAAGCTGGTGAAGGCTTATCAGTCGGATGAGGTGAAGAAGTTTATTGATTCGGAGTTCAAGGGTGGAATTTTGGCGGCCTGGTGATGGCGTCGGTTGTTCCTTCGGGCTGGTCGTTTAATAAGTTGTGTGTGTCTTCGGACGACCAAGCCGGGGGCGGCCCGGCAGCCGCTCACTTTTCTTGCTTCGCCAAGAAAAGTAAGCAAAAGAAGGCGACCGCAAGTTCGCAGCCCCTTCGGGGTCCCCGGCGTCGTCAGGCACAAATCGGGAGGGGAAACAAACTCGCTGCGCTCAGACAAGTTTCCCCTCTTTATCCGATTTGCACCTGCCGCCACCGGCTGCTCGCAAGCGGGAATTCGAGACTGGCTCGCTGCGCCTCGCCAGGGTAGGGAGGTGGAGTGATGGTCTACGTTCTTCGCTACCTTCACAGACGTGACAATTGCGATGCCGAAGGCGAGCGACCCTTGGCGATGCGCAGCGAGCCAGTCTGGCCGGTCCGCTTATGAGTCGCCGTTGGTGACGCGCACAAATCGGAAAAAGAAGGGAAACTTGTCTGAGCGAAGCGAGTTTGTTTCCCTTCCCGATTTGTGCGTGGCATCAACGGGTACCCCGCGCAGCGGGGCGGCGAATCGCGGTCGCCTTCTTTGGCTTACTTTTCTTGGCGAGACAAGAAAAGTGAGTAGCTGCCGGGCTACCCCCGGCGAAGGGTTGATCGAAGAAAGAAAAGACGAGATGAGTTAATACGGTAGTCGGAACAACACAAGACTCACCGCTGCATGCCCCATCGCTTAACAGTCAACCTCTCAATAGTATTAAACCCAAAATTCTCCACCACCAACCCAATCAGAATCACCATCGCCAACCCCGCAAACACCTTATCGGTATACAGTTCATTGCGATTCTGAAAGATATACCAGCCGAGTCCACCCTTGCCGCTCGAAGCCCCAAACACCAGCTCCGCAGCAATCAAGGTACGCCACGCAAACGCCCAGCCGATGCGCAATCCGGCAAGGATCGAAGGCAAGGCCGCCGGCACCAGCATGAACAGTACGAACCGCAAGCCGCGCAAACCATAATTGCGCCCCGCCATCCGCAAGGTATCCGACACGCCCAGAAATCCCGCATAGGTATTAAGAGCCAGGGCCCACAACACCGAATGCACCAGCACGAAAATCAGACTGTTCTCGCCGAGTCCGAACCACAGCAAGGCCAGCGGCAACATCGCAATCGCCGGCAAGGGATTGAACATCGACGTCAGCGTGCTCAGCAGATCGCGGCCGAGTTGGGTCGATACCGCCAGCGTGGTCAGCGCGAACGCCAGCGCAATGCCGATCAGGTAGCCCTTGACCAGCACCTTGAGCGAAATCCAGACCTTGCCGATCAGTTCGCCCGTGACGACACCGTCAACAAAAGCGTGCGCAGTCTGCACGAAGCTCGGCAAGAGCAGATCGTTGTCCTGGATGCGCGCGATGATTTCCCAGATCAGCGCCAGCACCAGCAGGATCACTGCCTTGCGCACCCAGCTTTGTTGCCAGATGCGTTGCGGCAATGACAAGGTGCGTTCGAGCGGAACGTCGTCGAGCGGCGTCAGGGCGATTTCGTATTCGTCGCGGATGGGAGGGGAGAGGTGCATGGCGGATTCAACCCTGTCGATTGTCGACTCTTGTTAAAAATTGTCCAACATAACGGAAGTCGAATATGCCGGAAACGAATCATTTCGCACAAACAAATGCGAATTTCGTATATGGCTGCAAGGATGAAAGCGACGGGGAGATAGGCGGGCGTCAATCACCGCCGGCGCCATGCGTGCGCATGGCCGGACCGGCGGGAAGAATGCGGTACAGCAGGACAGGGACGTTGGGCGGAAGCTCAGCTCGGGCGACCGTGGAAAGCCTTGTTGGCGATCTTCCAGCCGTCGGTTGTTTTCAGCAGCACGAAATAATCGGTGAAGGTGACCGGGCCGTGCACCAGCGTGATCTTGGCGCAGGCCGAAAGACCGCCCACGTCGATCCACTCCACGATACGGCGGCGGCTTGCCTCGTCGGCGGCCGGCGTGCCCTTGAAGCGCTCGCAGTAGACTTCCAGCGGCCATGACGTGAATACGCCTTCGCGCATCGATTCGATGTGTGCCGTCGGCAGGAAGGCTTGCCGCATGTGCGCGGCGTCGTCGCGCGCATGGCCGAGGAAATATTGTTCGATGGGGACCAGCACTTCGGCTTGTTCGGCGCTGAAGGTTGGCGGGGACGATGTTGTGGCTGTGGTCATGGGCGGACTCCTGATTGAAGTCGCCCATGATGCGTGAACGGCGTCGTCGTGTACAGCGCCGTCAGTGATAAGCGGTATATGCGAACCCGCATAGCACTACAAAACCCCCCTGCCTGCCACCCGTCTAGTACGAAAACCGCACGTCCTTGAAATTGACCTGCGCCGGTTCTTCCTGGCCTTCATTGAACAACAGGCGATGGATGCGCCGCGCGGTTTCCTGGAAGCCGACGCCGCCCAGGCTTTGCAGGTCGTACTGGTGGCTGTTGATTTCGGCGCGCACGCGGCCCGGATGCGGCGACAGCAGCAGGATGCGGTTGCCGACGACGAGCGCTTCTTCGATCGAGTGGGTGACGAACAACAGCGTGAAGCGGACTTCTTCCCACAGGATCAGCAGTTCTTCCTGCATCTTGCGGCGCGTCAGCGCGTCGAGCGCAGCGAAGGGTTCGTCCATCAGCAGGATCTTGGGCTGCATGGCCAGGGCGCGGGCGATCGCGACACGCGCCTTCATGCCGCCCGACAGCGTGTGCGGATAGGCGTCGGCGAATTTGCCGAGGCCGACCTTGTCGAGGTAGTGCAGCGCGCGTTCGGCCGCTTCGCGCTTGCCCAGCGTGCGCGAGGCCAGCAGCGGGAACATGACGTTCTGCTTCACCGTCTTCCACGGCGGCAGCTGGTCGAATTCCTGGAACACCACGATGCGGTCCGGACCCGGCTGATGGATTGCCGCGCCGTCCAGGCGGATCTCGCCGGCGGCCGGTTTGAGGAAGCCGGCGACGGCTTTCAGCAGGCTCGACTTGCCGCAGCCTGACGGTCCCAGCAGCACGAATCGATCGGCCGGATAGACGTCGAAACTGACGTCGTGCGTGGCCTGCACCACGGCGGTGGCGCTGCGGTATTGCAGGCCGACACGGTCAACCTGCAGCAGCGGCGTGTGTTCGCCGACGGCGCGCAGGATCGGCGTGTCTGGATTGTGCGGAATGTGCAGGTCAACTGCCGGGCTGGGCATAGGCTTCTTCAAAAAAGTAATCTTTCCACGACGCCGCGCGGTTCTTCAGTACGCCGATGTCGTGCAGCTTGTCGGCATAGACGTAGCTGCGTTGCGGCGAGACGGTGAAGTCGATTTCCGGATCTTCGACGATCTTGCGCACGAACTCGGGCGCCAGCTTGGACTTCTGCACGCGGATGAAGGTGTCGGCCGCCTTGGCCTTGTTGGCGCGGATGAATTGCGCCGCTTCCACCAGGGCGTTGTAGAAGGCTTTATAGGTCTTCGGATTGTCGTCGTGGAATTTCTGCGTGGTGTAGAGCACGTTGAAGGTCGCCGGTCCGCCGAGGATGTCGTAGGAGCTGATGATCTTGTGGACGTTCTTGTTTTCCAAAGCCTGGTACTGGAACGGTGGGCTGGAGAAGTGCGTGTTGATCTCCGAGCCGCCGGAGATCAGCGCGACCGTGGCGTCTGGATGCGACAGGCTCACCGAGATATTGTCGAAGCGTTTGTAGTCGGCCTTGCCGAACACGCGTGCGGTTTCGATCTGCAGGGTGCGCGACTGGTAGCCGACGCCGGCGGCCGGCACCGCGATGCGGTCCTTGTCGCTGAGATCCTGCAGCGTTTTCACCTTGGGATTATTGGACAGCAGATAGTTGGGCATGGAGCCGAGCGAGGCGATCGCCTTGACATTCTGGCGTCCGCGCGTGCGGTCCCACAGCGTCAGCATCGGCGGCACGCCGGCCGAGACCACGTCGAGCGCGCCGGCCAGCAACGCCTCGTTCATGGCGGTGGCGCCGGAGATGCTGTTCCATTCGACCTTGATGTCGACGCCTTGCTGCTTGCCGTATTTCTCGATGAGTTTCTGATCCTGTACGACGTCGAGGATCAGGTAGCCGATGCCGAATTGCTGGGCGATGCGGATCTGGCCTTCGGCGTGGGCGCCGACGTTAACACTGAATGCAACAACCGCTGCCGCGATGAGGGAAGTGGCGCGCATCTCAGCTGCCTCCGTTGATGTGGGCGTCGTCGAAGAAGTAATCTTTCACCGAGGCAGGCTTGTTCTTGATGGCGCCGACGCGGTGCATGAATTCGGCCAGCGGGTAGGTATTCTGCGGCGCGATCTTGAACTGCACTTCGGGATTCTTGATGATCTTCAGCAGCAGGTTGCGGTCGATCTTGGCGTTGCTGACGCGGATGTAGGTGTCGGCGGCCTTGTCGGGATTGGCGGCGATGAACTTGGCGGCTTCATCGAGCGCGTCCAAGAAGGCCTTGTAGGTCTTGGGATTGTCCTTGCGGAATTTCTCGGTGGCGTACAGCACCGTAGCCGACGACGGACCGCCCAGCACCTGGTAGGAGTTCAGCACGATGTGCGCCTTGGGATTGCCGGCCAGTTCCTGGTCCTGGAACGGCGGATTACCGAAGTGTGCGCTGATCTCGGTGCCGCCGTTGATGATCGCGGCGGCGGCGTCAGGATGCGGCACGGCCACGCTGATCTTGTCGAGTTTGTTGTATTGGGCGTCGCCCCATTGCTTGGCCGAGGCCAGTTGCAGCACGCGCGATTGCACCGAGACGCCGACGGCTGGCAGCGCGATACGGTCCTTGTCGGTGAAGTCGGCGATGGTCTTGACGTTGGGGTTGTTGCTCACGAGGTAGTAGGGCAGGTTGCCCAGCGAAGCCACGCCGCGCACGTTCTGGCGACCGTGGGTGCGGTCCCAGATGGTCAGCAGCGGGCCGACGCCGGCGCCGGCGATGTCGATCGCGCCGGACAGCAGCGCGTCGTTGACGGCCGAGCCGCCCGACAGCTTAACCCAGTCGACCTTGATGTCGACGCCCTGGGCCTTGCCGTGCTTTTCGATCAGCTTCTGGTCCTGGGCGATATTCAGCAATAAATAGACGACGCCGAATTGTTCGGCAATACGTAGCTGCAGCTGGCCTTCGGCGCGTGCGGGGGCGGTGGCGGCGAGGCCGGCGGTCAGCAGGCCGAGGCTCAGCGCGGCGGAGAGAAGTCGTTTGGCAAACATGGATGCTCCGGTAAAAGCGGGGACCTCGTTCTGATGGAAGAGGGCTTAAGAACAAACATGGGTGGAAATGGCTGTTCTTTATGAGCTAGGAGTATATAAAGACGTTCGCAGAATGAAAAACGCGTTTATCGCATATCTTTATGCGGTTTTCGCTGCATTTTGGGAGCCATAGCCGCGACTTGCGTTTTTCGGCGAAATTTGCGGCGCGCCTCCGGGCCGCGATGCTCGCCGGCGCGCCGATGTCAAGGCCGCAGCACCGGGTAGATGCCTTTGCGCAACGCAGCATCCCGGCAGGGGGATAGTGCGATAAAGTACGCGCTATCCGGTTTCACCGGCGTAACGCGCATTCAAAGCTGCAGGTCAGCACGACGAAAAAACGACGACAAGCTCGCTGCAGACATGAGCATCAAATCAAATACGGGAAAACAATGAGTTCAACTCAGGTCAGACCAAATTATTCCTTCCGGTCGCAAAAACTCCACATCATCACCCTGGCAGCCCTCGGCGTCGTGTTCGGCGACATCGGCACCAGTCCGCTGTACGCGCTGAAAGAGTGCTTCAGCCCCGAACATGGCATCGCGTTTTCGCCCGACGCCGTGTTGGGCATCATCTCCATGCTGTTCTGGTCGATCACGATCGTGGTCTCACTCAAGTATGTGCTGTTCGTCATGCGCGCCGACAACAACGGCGAAGGCGGTGTGCTGGCGCTCATGGCGCTGTCGCTGCGCACGGCCGTGAACGGCTCGCCGCGCGCCAAGCTGCTGATGATGCTGGGCGTGTTCGGCGCCTGCATGTTCTACGGCGACGTGGTGATCACGCCGGCCATTTCGGTGCTGTCGGCGGTGGAAGGCATGGACATCGCGGTGCCGGGTACCTCCCACTACGTGATCCCGCTGACGCTGGTGATCCTGACCGGCCTGTTCCTGATCCAGCGCCACGGCACCAACCTGGTGGGCAAGCTGTTCGGGCCGATCATGTTTCTGTGGTTCATTTCGCTGGGCGCACTGGGCCTGTATCACATCCTCAAGGCACCGGACATCCTGGTGGCGATCAATCCGTATTACGCCGTGCATTTCATGATCGAGCATTCGCTGCAGGCCTTCATCGTGCTCGGCTCGGTGGTGCTGGTGCTGACCGGCGCCGAAGCGCTGTACGCCGACATGGGCCACTTCGGCATCCGGCCGATCCGCTTCGCGTGGTTGTACACCGTGATGCCTTGCCTGGTGATCAACTACTTTGGCCAGGGCGCCAACCTGCTGGCCAATCCGGAGGCAATCAAGAATCCGTTCTACCTGATGGTGCCGGACATGCTGCTGGTGCCGATGGTGGTACTGGCTACGTTCGCCACGGTGATTGCGTCGCAGGCAGTGATCTCGGGTGCGTTCTCGCTGACCAGCCAGGCCATCCTGCTGGGCTTCGTACCGCGCATGCGCATCCTGCATACCTCGGAAGACGAGCGCGGCCAGATCTATATTCCGCTGATCAACTGGATGCTGCTGGTGCTGGTGGTGGCAGTGGTGCTGGCGTTCAAGAAATCGGACAACCTGGCGGCGGCTTATGGCGTTGCCGTGACGACCACGATGGTGATTACCACGATGCTGGCGGGGGTGGTCATGCGCGCCGAATGGAAATGGCATCCGGTGCTGGTGACGCTGGTAATCGGCGCTTTCATCACGGTCGACCTGGCGTTCTTCACGGCTAACCTGCTGAAGATCGCCGACGGCGGCTGGTTCCCGCTGCTGCTCGGCGGCGCGGCGTTCTTCCTGCTGATGACCTGGTACTCGGGCCGCATGCTGCTGCGCATGCGCATCAAGGATGACGGCATTCCGCTGGAGCCTTTCGTCGAAGGCTTGCTGGCGCATCCGCCGCACCGCGTCGGCGGCACCGCAGTCTTCATGACCGGCAACATCAACACCGTGCCGGTGGCGCTGCTGCATAACCTCAAGCACAATCGCATCCTGCACGAGCGCGTGTTCTTCCTGAAGATCAGCATCTGGGACGTGCCTTACGTCTCCAACGAAGAACGCCTGACGCTCAAGGACCTGGGCGGCAACGTCTACCTGTTGCGCGCGGCTTTCGGCTTCAAGGAAGCGCCGGAAGTGAACAAGGTGCTGGACCTGACGTCTTCGCAATTCGGCATCGAGTTTGAACTGATGGACACGTCCTTCTTCCTGGCGCGCGATACGGTGGTGCCGAGCAAGTTGCTGGGCATGTCGCTGTGGCGCGAACAGCTGTTTGCGTGGATGTACCAGAACGGCGCCAAGCCGTCGGACTTCTTCCACATCCCGGCCAACCGCGTGGTGGAGCTGGGCACCAAAGTCGAGATCTAGTCGTCCTTGAAAACCGCTTGGGCTATCTGTGCCAACCCAGCACGATAGCGCCGAGCGTGATGACGATGCAGGCCAGGATGCGCCGCATCGTCAGTTTCTCTCCCAGGAACAGCGTGCCGATCAGGGCCGCGAACAGCACTGAGGTTTCGCGCAAGGCGGATACCGTTCCCATGGGCGCCAGCGTCACGGCCCAGATCACAATCCCGTAAGCCACCAAAGACATCACGCCGCCCGCCAGGCTGAGCCAGTTCTGTTTGCGCTCGGCGGACATCGGCAGGCGCCGGTGCATCCACATGAAGATCAGCGCCAGCGGGAAACTGTCGAGCACGAACAGCCAGCCTGAATACGCCAAGGCGTTGCCGGCCGCGCGCGCGCCGATGCCGTCGGTGACGGTGTAGGCGGCGATGAAGGCGCCGGTGGTGAAAGCTGCGATCGGGCCGGACAGATTATGGCGGTCCTTGATATTGGCCAGACTGACGATGCCGATCGACACCAGCACCACGCCGAGCCAGGTGTAGATGCTCATCTGTTCGCCGACGAAGATTGCCGCGCCGATCGACACCAGCATCGGCGACGAGCCGCGCGCAATCGGATAGGACTGGCTGAAATCGCCGATGCGGTAGGCGCGGATCAGGAACAGGTTGTAGCCGGTGTGCAGGATCGCCGACAGGATGATGTAGGGCCACGCGCCCGCGTGCGGCAGCGGCGTGAACAGCACCAGCGGAATCGCGCCGATGCCGGCGCCGATGGTCATGATGGTCAGCGAGGCGAGGCGGTCGCCGCTGCTTTTCAGCAAGGCATTCCAGGATGCGTGCAACAGGGCGGCGCAGAGCACCAGGGCGACGACGGCGAGGCTCATGCGGGCAATCCGATGGGGTGGGTCATGAAGAAGGATGCCGGAATCGGGGCGGGAAAAAAGGCCCTATGATACTGCGCCGAGCGCAAACCCGCCCTCAGCGGGAATGACTTTGCTGCGCAGGAAGTTCGGTGCGGCAGCGCCACAAGGCATGTCCCGAGGCGAGGTACTTGCGCTCGAACGGCGTGATCGGCGCGTCGGTGGTATAGGCTTCGCAGGCAGTCGTGTGCCCACTTACCTGCGTCAAGGCGGCAGCGAATTCTTCCACGTAAATCCGCCAGTTGCTGCGGCATTCGATGACGCCGCCCAGTGCAACGATGCTCGGGAACACCGCGTGGCCATGCCAGCGCCGCGCCAGGTGGCCGATCTTGGGCCAGGGATTGGGGTACAGCAGGTAGTGGCGCGCCGGGAAGATTTTTGCTTCCAGCAGCAGCCGCCAGTAGTCGACCAGGTCGGCGCGGATGAAGCACAGGTTGTCCGGCTGTGGCCCGTCCCATTGCGTATTGCGCCCGAGGCGATCTTCCGACTGGTCGATGCCGATGACGAAGTGATCGGGGTATTGCACCGCCAGGTTCAGCGTCGACAGGCCGACACCGCAGCCGGTGTCGAGGATCAGGGGGACGCCGCCGGCAGCATGCCAGGCGTCAATGCTCTCCTCGAATGCGCGTCGGTTGTAGTCGGTCACCGGCTTGCGGAACGGCGCGGCGGCATGGCGCGTCAGCAGCGCCGACAAGTGCTCGTGGACGCCGGTCTGGCTGCTGGTGATGGGCAAGGAATTCATTGAGGCGGATTTCAGGCGAAAGGATGCCGCGGCACGCGCCGCAAGCCTGAAATTATAAAGGGAGAAGCTATAGGAGGAAGCAAGGCCCCGACCGCGCCGCGTGCGGACCCGGGCAAACCGCAACGCTGCCGTCGCCGGCAGGTCGCAGCGTGGTTGGTTCAGTGCAGCGTCATCGGGTGACGCATCATCAAGTCGTACTTGCTGAGGAAGGTGTCGATGTCTTCCATCGACGGTTCCGTCGCGATCAGGTCCTGTACGTCCTTGCGGAACAGTTCGGCGGCGGGGCCGTCGATGTAGATCTCGCGCTGGCCGGATTTGTCCATGATTTCATAGCCGCCGAAACGCAGGGCTTCGTGGTCGCGGTCGGCACCGAATTCAACGACGCTGTATTGCTCACTGTTGTAGATCAGGTTCATAGTGGCTCCTTGTGCAAATGCTTAAGCTTTGGAAAGGAAGTGGCGTCATATCGGGGTATTTCAAGAGTCGCCCCAAGGCGGCCCTGGACGGTTTCGCTGTTGCGTTTCCCCTGCATATGGTTACGGCGCAATCAGCGATAACTTTTGCCCGAATGACAAAATGACATGAAGAACGGGCGAGCTTGCAGGGCGAAAGCGACCGGCCCTACAGGAATGGATGGAATGGACGCGAGAAGGTTCCTCAGAGGCAAGGGCAAGCCTGCCGGCAATCAGGCCGGGCGCGGAGACGGCAGTAAAACTACGGTAAGGGAAGGCAAGCGGGGAAACAGAGCCGGCAGGAAAGTATCGGCGAAACTGTAAGTGGACGTCCGACGGCATTGCGCCGTCGGTCGCAGACTGCTTACACGTGTTTCTTGGACAGTTTGCCCGGCTCGACGCCGAGTTGCTTGAGCTTGCGGTACAGGTGCGTGCGTTCCAGGCCGGTGCGCTCGGCCACGCGCGTCATGCTGCCGTTTTCGCGCACCAGGTGGTATTCGAAATAGGCGCGCTCGAAGGCGTCGCGCGCTTCGCGCAGCGGCAGGTCGAAGGAGATATTGGAGGCATTGTCGACGATCGGCGCGTAGGCCGGCGCGGCAGTCAGGCCGTGGCCATGATGCAGCGTGTCGGCTGCGCTGGGCGGCGCATAGGACGACAGCGGGCTGGCGTGATGATCGATGCTGTCGGCGCTGGCGGCGACGGTGGGTCGGATGTACGACACCGGACGCGCTGGTTCGCGGCTGTGCGACAAGCCTTGCTGGACTGCCTTGAGCAGTTTTTGCAGGGCAATCGGCTTTTCGAGGAAATTGAGGGCGCCGATGCGGGTGGCTTCGACCGCCGTGTCGATGGTGGCGTGGCCGGACATCATGATCACGGGCATGGTCAGCAAACCGTCACGCTGCCATTCCTTCAACAGCGTAACGCCGTCGGTGTCGGGCATCCAGATATCCAGCAGCACCAGATCGGGAACGCTGCCCGCTCTCAATTCGCGCGCTTGTTGCGCGTTCTCGGCGGTTGCTACGACATGTCCTTCATCGCCCAAAATTTCCGAGAGCAACTCGCGGATACCCATTTCGTCATCGACGACCAGGATGTTAGCCATGTGCCTGCTTTCCTCACTAGATATTTTTTGAGATTTTCCGTGCAACCGCTGAACTCTTTACAGCACTGCTGCAAAAATCAATCTGGCTGGGTGTATGACTGGACAGTACATGAAGTACGGCACGCAGACACACAATAACGCCGGGCTAATTCCGCAACCTTACTTGGTAAAGACCCATGTATCAACGGCAGCAATGAGAAAAATCTTAATCCTTATGCATCGGACGCTAACTTTAACAGCAAAATCAGTATTTTTGCGCCTCTTGTATCGCTACGATTTTGGATATCGATACGGCCTCCATGTTCGTCGACGATTTTCTTGACCATTGCCAAGCCCAAACCCGTACCTTTAGGTTTGGATGTTACATAAGGTTCGAACGCGCTGGCCAAGATTTTCTGGCTAAAGCCCGGGCCATTGTCGGTAATCGACAGCCGAACCGCGCTGCGCGCGGCGCCGTCGGAGCCCTGGTACTTGACCAGCTCGGTGACCACGTCAATGTGCGGCGCAATGTCGCCGTTCTCGGCGACCGCGTCCTGGGCGTTCTGCAGCAGGTTGTGGATGACCTGGCGCAGCTGGGTGGCGTCGCCCATCACCTTTGGCAGGTCCGGCGCCAGGCGTGCATGGATGGTGTCGCGGCCGTCGCCGGCGAGGTAGAGGTGCAGGATTTCCTCGGTCAACGCATTGAGGTCGAGCGCGGACGGCTTGGCCGGCGGCGTCTTGGCGTATTCGCGGAAGTCGTCGACCATGCGCTTCATGGCGCTGACCTGGTTGACGATGGTGGTGGTGCTCTTGTCGAGGATGGCGGCATCCGCCGGCAGCAGCTTGTCGGCCAGGCGCATCTGCAGGCGCTCGGCCGACAGCTGGATCGGCGTGAGCGGATTCTTGATTTCATGCGCCAGGCGCCGCGCCACCTCGCCCCAGGCGATCGAGCGTTGCGCCGAGATGACCTTGCTGATGTCGTCGAACACCACGACGTAGCCGACGCCGCTTTGCACCGGCAGGTGCGAACCGCGCGCCAGCAGGATGGTCTTGCTGCCGTCCTTGCTGCTTTCGGTGTTGTCGCCGGCGTTGCCGGCGCCATTGCTGTTGCTGCCGCGGTGCGGCAGCTCGATCTGCTGTTGCCAGTGCAGGCCGTCTTCGGCGCTGTCGGCGAGGTGGGCGCGCTGCTCCGAGAAGGCCTTGATGATGGCTTCGGCAAACAGCGCCTGGCCGTCGATGGTGTGCAGCGGCGTGCCGGTGCTGCCGCTGAAATCGTAACCGAGGATGCGGCGCACCGAGTCGTTGACGCTGACGATGCTGAACTCGCTGTCGAGCACCATCACGCCGGCGGACATGTTGGCCAGCACGGACTCCAGGTAGGCCTTGGCGTTTTCCAGCTCGGCGCGGTTCTTTTCGACCGAGGTGCGTGCTTCCAGCAATTGCCGCGTCATGGTGTTGAACGACTGCGTCAGGGTGCCGAGTTCGTCGGAAGTGCTGACGATGGGGCGCGGCGAGAGGTTGCCTTCGGCCACCGCCTTGGTGCCTTCGGCCAGCAGCAGCAACGGCTTGGCCAGGTCGCTGGCGATCAGGAAGGCGCTGGCGATGGCGCCGAAGATGGCCAGCAGCAGCGTCAGCGTGAGCGTGACGATATAGATCTTGCGCAGCCCCGAGCGCGCCACCGAGCGCTGCTGGTATTCGCTGTAAGCCAATCGCAAGGTTTCGGCGTTGGTCGCGAGGTAGTCCGGCACCGGCTGCAGGATCTGCAGGAAGCGGTTGTCATTTTGCAGGCCCATGGCCTTGGACGAGGCCGGCACCGCAATGACCACGTGCAGGCGCAGGTTACCGTCGGCGTCGGACTCGCCGTTGAGCGGACGCGAGTCGTCGCTTTCCACCACCGAGAAGCCGCGCGAGAGGCGCGCCTGGCGCATCATCGCCGAGGTCGGCAGGATGGGCGTGAGCACGCCGATACGGCCGCCCACGGCAGCCAGCACCTGGCCGTTGGCGTTGACCACGGTGATTTCCATGCTCTGGTCGCGTTGGCGCGACAGGTAGGTGACCTGTTCCGACTCCGACATGTCGGACAGTTCCTGCGCCATCGAACGCCCGCGCGCAGCAAGCTCGGTCAGGGAAGAGTCGAGCGCATTGCGGCCGAGGTTGAGGCCGGACTCCAGCGCGGCTTCCATGCGGACGTCGAACCAGGATTCGATCGAGCGCGACACGAACTGCACCGACACCAGATAGATGACCGCCCCCGGCAAAATCCCGATCAGCGCAAACAGCATCACCAGCCGCGCCAGCAACTTGGAGCCGAACTTGCCTCGCCGGTAGCGCTTGTAGAGCCGCGTCAACAGCAGGATCACCAGCAGCAGCAGGGCCACCGCGGCGAGCGCGTTGAGGCCCAGCAGCCACGGGTAGTGTTGGTCGAACAGGGCGGAGTTTTCAGAGGCGGAGGCCAGCAGGAACAGCAGGATGCTGATGACGCCGCCGCCCACCACCAGCAAATAGCGCAAGGTACGGGTCATTCGACTTTGAAGGTGAATTCTCGCCAGTCGGAGGAAAGCCGCCAGTCGCTATTGTTGAGCGCGTTGATCTGGAACGGTTTGGGCAATTGCGCGACATCCAGGCGCATGCGCAGGCCGACATTGTAGATATCGCCGGACTTGAGCGTGTTCTTGTCGGCGATGTTCCAGCGCGGCGGCCGGCGGATCAGCGACATGGCGTCTTCCAGCGAGGCAAAACTCTGTTGCAGCTGGCCGCTGGTGGATGCATGGTATTGCCGCGTCAGCACGTTATACGAAATGCGCACCGTGCGCGACACCGAGATGGAGACCTCGTCGAACCAGTACCAACGTCGCCGCGTGAGCTGGACGTCGGTGGTGAAATACAGCGGCACCCCCCGCACCAGGGCGTCTTCCAGGCTGCGGTTAAGTTCGAAGGCGTACGATGCCGACAAGCGGTAGCCGTCGTCGGTGGCTTCCAGCCTGGCTTGGGTGATGTCGATTTCCGCAGCCTGGACACCGGCCTGGCAGAACAGCAATACCAGCGCCAGCAGCACGCGCTGCAGCCATCGGGACGGATGTAAGGATGCGGCCGGGGCCGCCGGTGGAAGTTGGCGGAATGACGGCAGATGCGTGGAAATAAGAGCCGATTGCGTCAATTCAAGGTCCAGTTTTTTGAAACAGCGCATAGAACAGGCCGTCATGGTCGGTTTCTGCACTGGCGGTCGGCAGCAATTGACCTGGAGCTGGCAGTCGGACGGCGCGCGGGCCGGCATCATCTTCGCTACCCTGGTGGCGTCGGGCGAACGCAGCCGCTTGTTCTTCCGATTCCTGCGGCCACAACGAGCATGTCACCAGCAACAATTTACCACCCGGCTTTAGCATCTGCCAAAGATTGTCGAGTATTTGGGCGGAAAGTGTTGTGAGTTGCGCCGTGTCGGTTTTGCGGCGCAGCCAGCGAATATCGGGGTGGCGGCGCACGATTCCCGAGGCCGTACAAGGAACATCGGCGAGGATGCGGTCGAATTGCTTGCCATCCCACCAATCATCGCCGTTGCGGGCATCGCCGGCCTGCAAGTGGGCCTTGAGTTGCAGACGTTGCAGGTTTTCCTCTATGCGGCGCAGGCGTTTGGGATCATGGTCCAGCGCCACCAGATCGAGTTCGGCGCATTCCAGCAGATGGCCGGTTTTGCCGCCCGGCGCCGCGCAGGCGTCCAGCACGCGCATGCCGTCGTGCACGTCCAGCAGCGGCGCCGCCATTTGCGCAGCGGCGTCCTGCACTGACGCCAGGCCGTCGGCAAAGCCGGGGATCTGGCTTACCGGCAGCGGCTTGTCGAGCCGCACGGCGTCAGCACCGACCTGGCGTGCACCGATGCCGTTGAGGGCCAGCAGATGCAGGTAATCGGGGACGTTCGACTTGCGGCGGTTCACGCGCAGTGTCAGTGGCGGCGCGACGTTGCCGGCGCGCAGGATGTCTTGCCACTGAGCCGGATAGGCGCCCTTGAGGCGGTCGACCCACCAGGTCGGATAATTCCAGGCGCCGGGCGGCGTCTTTTCCACCTGCGGCAGCAGCGCCGCGCGCTCGCGCAGGAAGCGTCGCAGGATCGCATTGACCACGCCCTTGGCATGGCTCATTTCGGCGTCGGCGGCAGCGGCTTCGACGGCCTGATTGACCACGGTGAAGGCGTCGTAGGCCGGATTCTCTTCGTCCAGCAGCAGGCTCAGTGCACAGGTCAGCAGGCCGTACAGTATTTCCGGTTGCGGCGGCTTGTCGGCGAGCAAGGCCAGCACGCCGTCGGCCATGCCGAGCCGGCGCATCGACAGGTAGGACAGGTCCTGAATCGCGCCGCGCGCCTGCGGCGTCATGTCGGACCGGGCGAACTGGCGCGCCAGGGCTTGCGGCAGCGCGGTGCCTGCGCGCACGTCGACGATGGCGCGCGCAGCGCCGTGCAGGCCATGGGCCAGGGAATCGATTTTCAGGGAAAGGTGGTTCACATTATTGCTTGCTAAGGGCCGGTTTGACGCCGAGGCCGATGAAGGCGCCGCCGATCACGCGTTCCAGCCATGTTTTGAGACGCGAACTTGACGATGCCCGGGCGCCCATGCGGAGCGTCAGTGTACCAGCCGCGAAGGCGGTGGCGCTATTCCAGAACGTCGACATGACGAGAAAGTCCGGCCAGGCAGCAAAAAGTCCGCGACAGCAGTCAGACTGGCGCGAAAAGCCGGCCTCGGCAGGATCCGGTCAATTCGGCTACAGTGTGCTCCTCGTTTTCGACCAAAGGCACCGTCTCATGGGCACCGCAGCAGCTTTGCAAAGCAAGCAACAGGATATCGCCGGCTGGATGATCACGCTGCTGGCGGCCGCCTGCGGCATCATCGTCGCCAATCTCTATTACGCCCAGCCGCTGATCGGCCCGATCGCCGTCGCCACCGGCATCTCGCCGGGCGCCGCCGGCCTTATCGTGACCCTGGCGCAGATTGGCTACGGCCTGGGGCTGTTGTTCATCGTGCCGGCCGGCGACCTGATCGAGAACCGCAAGATGGTGCTGGTGCTGCTGGCGATCACCTGCGTCGCGCTGGTCGGCGCCGCTTATGCGCAGAGCGCCGCGCAATTCTTCCTGGCCGCGTTCGTGATCGGCGTCAGTTCGGTCGGCGCCCAGGTGCTGGTGCCGTACGCCGCCCACATGTCGCTGCCGGAGACACGCGGTCGCGCGGTCGGCAACGTCATGAGCGGTTTGCTGATGGGGATTTTGCTGGCGCGGCCGTTGTCGAGCCTGGTGGCGGACCTGTTCGGCTGGCACGCGATCTTCGGCATGTCGGCCGTGGTCATCGCCTTGCTGGCCCTGGTGCTGGCGCGCTACCTGCCGGCGCGCCGTCCGCCGGCCGGCATGCATTATTTCGCCTTGCTGGCGTCGATGTGGCATCTGGTGCGGACCACGCCCATCCTGCGCCGGCGCTCGGCTTACCACGCCATGATGTTCGCGGCGTTCAGCCTGTATTGGACCACTTCGCCGCTGTTCCTGGCCGGTCCGACCTTCAACATGTCGCAAAAGGGCATTGCGCTGTTTGCCTTCGCCGGCGTGATCGGCGTGATTGCGGCACCGATTGCCGGGCGCGTGGCCGACCGCGGCTGGAGCCGTCCGGCCACCTGCGTGGCCATGCTGGCGGTGGCGGCTTCGTTCCTGATGACGCATTTCTGGAACGGCGGACGTGAATCGTCGCTGGCAGTATTGCTGGCATCGGCGATCCTGCTCGACTTCGGCGTCTCGGCCAACCTGGTGCTGAGCCAGCGCGCCATCTACGCGCTCGGCGGCGAAATCCGCAGCCGCCTCAACGGGTTGTTCATGGCGACTTTCTTCGGCGGCGGCGCGCTCGGTTCGGCGCTGGGCGGATGGATTTATGCGCAGGGCGGCTGGAGCGCCACTACCTGGCTGGGTTTTGCGTTCCCCGCGCTGGCCTTGCTGTACTACTGCACTGAACTGGGCGCTCGCCGGAAGTAATTCTCTTCAGCCCGCTGAAACGACTGCAGGAGCCATCGGCTCCTGCAGTGTGGTCCTACGGCAATGGGTCTGTCTGACTCAGACGCCCCACAGCACGTCGTAATTTCCCTTCTTCGCTTCACGCAGCATGTCCAGCAGCGGATAGGCGCGCGCCGAAAACGTCACCGGCTCGATCTTTTCATGGCCGTTGTCGTCGCCGTTGGCGTTGTGATGCGCGTGCACATCGCGCTCCAGGGCCTCGGCAGCTTCATGCGACTTGCTGTTGTCGATCTGCTTCTCGATCAGCGCGACCGCGTCGGCGCTTTCGGCTGCAGTGATCACGCCGCGCTTGATGTCCTTGTGCAGCAGGTCGAGGATGGGCTTGGCATGGGATTCATACATGACAACATCTGCAGCCGCTTTTGATTTGAACGTAACCAGCATATTTCCTCAGGGTATTGGTGTTGATGAGAGCGTATCCGCCTGTTTCCTTCCGGATAACGCATTGTTGCTTAACTTTGGTGCTTGACTATTGCCTAATGGTTTACTGCAGACCGACAGAATACCTCGGACGCGCCGCCCTTGTCATCTGCGCCGCCGCCTCAGGCGTGTCAGCTTGGAGCAAACGAGGTGAAAAAGGTTTCAGCGTGTTCGGCTTCGATGGACTTCTCCGGGCCGACGATCAGCACCTGGTAGATGCGCTTGTCGCGCGCCAGCAGCCGGGCCATGAGCCGCATCGGCTGGCCGCGCGCCACGCCGGCGGCAACCACGTCGAGCGTGCGGTCGCCGGCGGGTTTGCCGGGAATCGTCGCCGCTGTCGGCGTGCCGTCGATATTGTTGAGCAGCGCAGTGCGCATCGCTTCCAGCGCCTTCGGCGCCTGTGCCGCGTCGGCCAGCTCGGCGGCGCCGACCGCGAAGGTGACGCCGTCAATCTCGGCTGCAGTCATGGTCATGGATACCGGCAGGCCGTCCAGGTCGATCTGGCGCGTGAACGAGGCCGGCTTGGCCGGCAACAGAACGGTGAACTGGATCTTTTCGCCGTGCGCTTCGCGCCAGTTGTATTTTGGCGAGCAGGCCGTCAATACGCAGACAAAGACAGCGAGCAGGGCGAGGGAAAAGGCGGAGGATACCTGGCGCATGGTCATGGAAGAATCAGGATGAATGGGAAACCGCAGGCCGGCGCGAAAACGTCCGCACGCCGTAGACCACGCCGATGCACAGCAGCACCGCACCGGCCAACACGCGCAGGTCCGGGGCAGTGCCACGCAGCAGGAAAGCATACAGCAAGGCGGCCAGTGTTTCGAACACGATCAGCTGCGCCACCAGCGCGGTCGGCAGCAGCTGGCTTGCCTTGTTCCACAGCAGCGTACCCAGCCACGACGCCGACAGTCCGATCACCAGCATCATGGCGACGAAGAAGCCCGGGCGGGGGCCCAGCGGGAACGCGTATTCGCTGCCTGCGGCGGCACCGTAAATCCCGAACAGCGCAAAGCCCATCAGCGCCATCGGCAGCGTGGCGAGTCCTTGCGCGGTAGCCCAGGTGACCGAGTTGATGTGGGTGTGGGTGCGCAAGTAGCGTGAATTGACGATCGGATACCAGGTCCAGGCGGCGACGGCGCAGACAGCGATGATGCAGCCCAGCGCATAGTCGGTCGTGGAGCGCGCGTTGCCGATGGTGTTGCGCAGGTGTTCCAGTTCGCTGCTGTTGACCAGCGTCAGGCCCAGGCCCAGGATCACCAGCGACGGCGCCAGCCGGCCCCATGCAACCGATTCCGAGACGTGGCCGGGGCGCCAGTTGGCGCACACCGAAATCACGATCGGCAAGGTGCCGATCAGCATCGTCGGCAACGGCGCATCGGCCAGCTGGATCGCGGTGGCCAGCATGGCGTAGTACAACAGGTTGCCCACCAGGGCGAGCTTGAAAGCGACGGTCCAGTCCTGCCGGCTGAGCAGTCCGATGCGGCGGCGGTCGAACCAGGCCGGCACCAGCGCGATCAGGCCGAAGGCGACATAGCGTCCCAGCGACAAGACGACGCCGGGATAGTCGCCGAGCAGCAGCGGCGTGACGAACACCAGGCCCCACATCAGGCCGGCGCACAGCGCGCAAAGTATTCCAATGAACATGGGTCGGGATCAGGTAAAAGCCCGCAGGCGTAACCCGCAAGTGTCGTCTTTTATTGGCATTCGCGCTGGAATTGTTCTTCCGCTTTGGCGCGCCGGCCGTATTCGATATCGCCGGAAGGACGGCCTCCCAAACTGTTGGAAGACTGTACCTGCAGGCCGGGCATCGGTGACGGCGGCGGCATCGGCGCCGCTCGCCTGCCGTCGCGTCGCGGGCCTTCCGGATAGACGTCGCGCGGCGCTTCGGGCGGGGCATGCCGGGCGCGGTCGATATCGGCACGCAGCTGGCGGCAGCGCGGGCTCAAGGGCGGGGGCGACCCCTTGTCAGCAGGATTTTTACCGCTGTTGCCGAGGTCGAGGTTGAGGCCTTTTTGCACGCCGGGCGGCAAGGGATTCATGGCCTTGTCGATGTCGCGTTCACTGGCGATGCTGTCGGCGGCGTTTGAACTTGCGGCACCGAATGCGGCGCCGCTGGTCAAAGCCAGCAACAGGGAGGCAACGGCAAGGCGGGCGAACTGATTCATGGCGGCGGAATTTTTACGAAGAACCTCATGATAGCAAACGGCGCCGCAGCGGCAGACGGGGAGAAATGACGACAGATCATTCCAACCGACCAACCGCAACTCAAGAAGGAGACATTCCCCATGCCTTATCCCAATCATCCCGCTTCTGCGCAACACAACATGGCGGAATTGACGGTGCGCGGCGTCATTCTCGGCGCGCTCATCACCATCGTGTTTACGGCGTCCAATGTCTATCTCGGGTTGAAGGTCGGTCTGACCTTCTCGTCGGCCATCCCGGCGGCGGTGATTTCAATGGCGGTGCTGCGTCTGTTCGGCTCCGCCAGCATCCTCGAAAACAACATGGTGCAGACCCAGGCCTCGGCGGCCGGCACGCTGTCGGCGGTGATCTTCATCTTGCCCGGGCTGGTGATGATCGGCCACTGGCAGGGTTTCCCCTACTGGCAGACGTTCGGCATCTGTGCAGCCGGCGGCATGCTCGGCGTACTGTTTACGATTCCATTGCGGCGGGTGATGGTGGTGCAGAGTGAACTGCCCTATCCGGAAGGACTGGCGGCTGCTGAGATTCTGCGCGTCGGCAACGCCGACACCGCCGGCGGTGGTGACGATGTGCGCAAGGGGCTCAACGACATTTGGGCCGGCAGCATCGTTTCAGCCGGGGTGGCGCTGGTTACCGGCGGCTTTCGCCTGTTGTCGGAGAGCTTGAATATCTGGGCCGGCGTCGGCAACGCTATATTCCGGCTGCCGTTGGGTTTTTCTCTGGCCCTGCTCGGCGCCGGTTACCTGATCGGCATCGTCGCCGGCGTGGCGGTATTGATCGGCGTGATCATCAGCTGGGCGTTCGCCGTACCGATTCTTAGCATGCTCACGCCCGCGCCGCAGGGCGCCGCCATCGCTACCTACGCCACGGGCTTGTGGAGCAGCCAGGTGCGCTTCATGGGCGCCGGCACCATCGGCGTGGCGGCGGTGTGGACCTTGATCACCTTGTTCCGGCCGATGGTGGCCGGTGTGCGCGAATCGCTGCGCAGCCGCAGCACGCTTGACGACGGCAGCGAGCGGCCGCTGACCGACCGCGATTTGCCGGTGCGCGCGATCGCCCTGATCGGCGTCGGCGTGATGGCGTTGCTGACGCTGATTTTTGCGATGTTCCTGATCGATGCGCCCCTGTCGTTGCCGCTGTTGTGCGGACTGGTGGCCATGAGCCTGGTGTTTTCGTGCGTATTCGGCTTTCTGGTGGCGGCGGCCTGCGGTTACATGGCCGGGCTGGTGGGCTCGTCGAGCAGTCCGATTTCCGGCGTCGGCATCATCGCGATGATTCTGGTGTCGCTGCTGCTGCTGGCCTCGGGCAGCGTCGATCACCTGCTCAATGCGCCCGGTGCCGGCAAGCTGCCGATTGCGCTGGCGATCTTTGTGACTTCGGCCATCATCGCCATCGCGGCCATCGCCAACGACAACCTGCAAGACCTCAAGACCGGCTGGCTGGTGGGCGCGACTCCTTACCGTCAGCAGATCGCACTGCTGATCGGATGCGTAGTCGGCGCTGCGGTGATTTCACCGATTCTTGAGCTGCTTTACAACGCCTATGGTTTCGTCGGCGCGCTGCCGCGACCTGGCATGGATGCTGCGCATGCGCTGGCGGCGCCGCAGGCGACGCTGATGACGGCGATCGCCAACGGCATCTTCACGCATCAGCTGAACTGGACCATGATCCTGATCGGCGTAGCTATCGGTGCAGTGCTGATCGTCATTGATATCGTCCTGGAAAGAGGCGGCAGCAAGGCGCGCGTACCCGCGCTGGCGGTCGGCCTCGGAATTTACCTGCCGCCCTCGGTCGGCATGGCGCTGGTGGCGGGCGCACTGATCGCCTGGGGCTTGCAGCTGCATCTGGCCAAACGCAAGGCGTCCGGCGACAAGGTCGGGGCCGAGCGCATCGAGCGGCGTGGTGTCCTCGTCACCTCCGGGCTGATCGTCGGCGAAAGCCTCATGGGTGTGATCCTGGCGGCCGTGATCGGCGCCACCGGACGTGATGATCCGCTGGCCTTGGTCGGCGCCGGTTTTGCCCCGGCGGCGCAATGGCTGGGATTGGCGGTGTTCGGGCTGGTGATCGCGTGGTTCGTGCGCAGGTTGCTCAAGGCGGCCTGAGAAGGGGGCGCGCTATTGTTCGCGCAGCGCGCGCCGATATTGAATCGCCTCGGCGATATGGGTTTTGCCGATCACCGGTTCGGCAGCCAGGTCGGCTACTGTGCGCGCCACCTTGAGCACGCGATGATAGGCGCGCGCCGACCAGTTCAGGCGCGTCATCGCGGTACGCAGCAAGTCTTCGCCGGCAGCGTCGGGTTTGCAGTGCAGGTCGATTTCGCTGGTCGACAGCAGATGGTTGCTTTTGCGCTGGCGCTGTTGCTGCGCCTCGAAACTGTTTGCCACCCGCGCGGCGATGTGCGCCGACGCTTCGCCTGCGGCTTGCTGCAGCAAATCGTCGTGGGCGATGGCGCCGACCTGGATCTGCATGTCGATGCGGTCCAGCAGCGGACCTGAAATCTTGCCCTGGTGGCCATCGTCACAATTAGACCCTCGCCCAATTCATGTGGATTCAATCACTTACAGGGATGAACTTTATTTAATGAGCGAGCGCTATCGTCATAGTTACAGCCTCAAAAAGAACATTAATTACCATTTGGCAAAATTTTAAGAAATATGTAGTGAGGAGAGTCAGTTTTTCTAAGATTTAAATGCGAGTAAATTGTTAAAAATGTCCTATGGTCATTCAAGCGGTCATAGCTTTTAGTAGCATTCTGGATTTAAAACATACTGGTTAGTATATTGTTTCTATTGGTATAAATACATTTTTGCCGTTTTTATTCCAAATTATTGTCGATAAGTAATGAGTAAATGACAATAAAAATAATGCGAGCTGTTGTATTTTTATTGTTTCTTCACACAAACTAACATTCCCATAAATCAGGAGTGTGATCTGCAGATAAAATCCCGCCCGGCAACAAATTCGAAGAACAAATCAGAATTTCCGGGGTGGGGTTGTGCAACATCAGAATAAGAAGTTTTTCTATGGCAAGTGTTTCGCGAGCTTTTTACTAATAGGCACAGTACACCTTAGTACTGTCGCCCAGACTGTTCAAACATCCGAGAGCGAAGAGCAACGCCGGCGTGCCCGCGCAGAGGCCGCCGAGCGCGAGCGTTTAGCGCGCGCGCCTAAAGTCGAGCTGCAAAAAAGCGAAGCTGCGCCGGATTCGCTGGTGCTTCCAATCGAATCGCCCTGTTTCGCCATCGATCATTTCACTTTGCATGTTCCTGAACAGCTGCCCGCTTCGATGCGCGCATTGGGAGCCAGTGCGCTATCGCAGGATCCTTTCCGATTCGCGCAGGAATACCTTGAGGATTACAAGGGAGCCTGTATCGGAAAAGAAGGTCTCAATCTGATCGTCAAACGTCTGACGGCGCTGATTCTCTCCAAGGGCTACAGCACAACTCGCTTGGGGATCCCAGCGCAGGACTTGTCCAGTGGCACGCTGACGCTGACATTGGTGCCGGGTGTCATCCACGCCATCCGTTTTGCCGATCCATCTCTGCCCGGTACGTGGAAAAATGCCTTCCCAACCGGGCCCGGCCAACTGCTCAACCTGCATGACATCGAGCAAGGACTTGAGCAGATGAAGCGTGTGCCGAGCCAGGAAGTTGACATGGAGATCGTGCCCGGCGCCTTGCCCGGGGAGAGCGACGTTGTGATCACCGTCAAGCGCGTCAAGCCGTGGAAGGTAACCGTTTCTCTGGATGACAGCGGCGCCAAAGGCACCGGCAAATTGCAGACAAGCGTGAACGCAGCACTGGATAACACGCTCGGCGTCAATGACCTCTTCAATTTCGGTATCAATACCGATGCTGATCGCAAGGGCGGGCAGCGTGGCACCACAGGCGGTAATCTCTATTACGCCATTCCATATGGGTATTGGACCTTCTCGGTCTATGCCAGTAGCTACGACTACCACCAACAAATCGCAGGTTTGTATCAAACCTTCGTCTCAAGCGGTAAATCGCGCAGCCTCGAGTTCACGACGCAGCAGCTGTTCTATCGTGACCAGTATCAAAAACACAGCTGGCAATTCAAGGTAGGAAAGCGCTGGAGCCATTCGTACGTCGACGACACAGAGCTTGAAGTGCAACGACGCAATACGACCTTTGCAGAACTGGCATGGGTGCACACGCGCTATATCGGTGATGCTCAACTCAATCTGACGCTGGCCAATCGCTGGGGCGTGTCGTGGTTCAACGGCCAGCCGGACTTGGAGCCGCGTCAGCCTGATGCGCCCACCTATCGCTACACCTTGCAGACGCTCGATGCAAGTCTCTATGCGCCATTCAAGTTGTTTGGCCAATCATTCAACTATATCGGTGCCTTGCGGGCTCAGGCCACACGCTCTGCGTTGTTCCAGTCAGAACAATTCTCTATCGGTAATCGCTATACCGTGCGCGGTTTCGATGGAGAGCAAACGCTGGCCGCAGAGCGTGGTTTCTATGTGAGAAATGAGCTTGAAATGCCGCTGGCCCAAAGTCGCCAGGCTTTGTATGTCGGGCTTGATGCCGGACGTGTATTTGGACCCAGTGCCCAATACCTACTGGGTAACAAGATGGTCGGTGCAGCGGCAGGTGTACGCGGTGGAGCCGCCGGCCTGCGTTACGACGCATTTCTCAGTTGGGCATTAGTGAAACCGGATGGACTCAAGACCGCTACACCCGCAGCCGGCTTCAGCGTGAGCTATCAGTATTGATTAATCAAACAAGTCTAAGAATAGAATGAACAAGCAAGCATACCGCGTCATCTTCAACGTGCGTCGCGGCGCACTCATGGCAGTCGCAGAGAACGTTTCCAGTCAAGGAAAAAGCCCATCGGAATGTGCTGCTGCAGGCGCCTCGTCGACTTCGGCAGGAGCCGGCCTGATGCGGCTAGCGCAACTAGGCGTGATGATTGCCATCTTGTTCGGCGGGGTAACAGTGGTGCATGGGCAGATCGTTGCCGATCGGAATGCCGCCAGTCGTCCGGTCGTTGATCAATCGGCCAACGGCAAGCCCGTGGTGCAAATTGTGACGCCCAACGCTGCAGGCGTTTCGCACAATCGCTACGACCAGTTCAACGTCGGTCAGGGTGGCGCTATCCTGAATAACTCAAGTACCTTGACGCAGACGCAGCAGGCCGGCTACATCGCAGGCAACGCGGCACTGACCAATGGTAGCGCTCGTCTGATTCTTAACGAAGTGACGGGCTCCTCCCGAAGCCAGCTTAATGGATATATTGAGGTTGCAGGCCAAAGAGCGGAAGTCATTGTTGCTAATCCTAACGGGATCTCCTGCAGCGGTTGCGGCTTTATCAATACCAGTCGCGGGGTGCTGACCACCGGCACACCGGAATTCGCCGCAGACGGTAGTCTGTCAAATCTGCGCGTGACACGCGGCGATATCACGATCGATGGCAGCGGCATGAATGGTGCGGGAATCGACCGTGTTGATCTGATTGCACGCAGCGTGCAAGTCAACGGCCAGTTGTGGGGCGATCAACTCAACGTCGTGACAGGCGCCAATCTGGTGAACTACGCCAACCTCGGCGTGCAAGTGATTCAAGGACAAGGCAGTGCGCCCACGGTGAGCATCGACCTGGCGCAGCTGGGCGGGATGTACGCCAACAAGATCCGGCTGATCGGCACGGAAGCCGGCGTCGGTGTGCGCAGTCTCGGCACGATTGCCGCGCAAGCCGGCGATATCAGCATCGACAACAGTGGCAAAGTCACGCTCAATGGAAGCACCACCGCAAGCGGCAACATTGCCATCAACAGCCAGGGCGACGTGAGCAATGGTGGCAATCTGTATGCGCAGCAGGCGGTGAAAGTCAATGCGGCGGGCAATGTCAGCAACACCGGCGTACTGGCTGCGCAGACGGATGTCACGGTGCAGGCGCGCAACATCACTTCATCCAACTCGATAGCGGCCGGTGTTGACGCGTCCGGCAACGCTGCTGCCAACGGCAACCTGAGCTTGACGGCGACGGCAGGCATAGATAACACCGGCGGCAATCTCTACGGCAGGGACACGCTGACGGCACGCGCAGGCGCTGACGTGACGAACAACAACGGCGTGATATACAGCGGCAACAATGTTGATATTTCTGCCGTGGGTGCGCTGAAAAACGTCGCCGGGCGCATCGAAGCAAACAACAGCACGGCTGCCCTGACGCTGGCTGCTGCAAGCCTCGACAACAGCGGCGGCCGCATCGCCAATAGTGGAACCGGCCTGACACAGATTGACGGCGGTGCGCAGATTGTCAACGCCAATGCGGCCCAGGTGGCGAACGGCGGCGTGATTGGCGGCAATGGTAATGTGCAGTTGCGTAGCCTAGCGCTAAACAACAATCCGGGCGGGCAGATTCTGGTAGGTAGCGATCTCTCTCTGCAAGTGTCATCCCTGCACAATAGCGGTGACATCAGCGCCACCCGAGACCTTAGCATTGCAGTGACGAATGGCTTTGCCAACAGTGGAACCGGATCGCTCAATGCGGTGCGCAACCTGACTCTCACCGCCGACAGTGTCGACAATAAAGGCCTGATCAACAGCGGCGCGACGACAGTGGTGCGCTCGAATACGACGCTGAACAATACGGGACGCATTTACGGTGAAGACGTAGCGCTGGGCGCGCAGACCTTCACCAACAACGTGGACAATATTGCCGGTGTAGTGGCGGCTCGCAACAGCATGCAGATCGGCGCCGCTCAGGTAACAAATAGTGAACATGCGTTGCTGCAAAGTCTGGGTGACATGATCATCGCCGGTGCGTTGGATAGCAACAATCAGGCGGTAGGCAATGCGACGAGCATCATCAATGAGTCGGCTACGATCGATGCCGGCGGTTCATTGAGTCTGCAAACAGCGTCGCTGATCAATAGAAACAATCATTTCAGCACGACGGTGCAGGATGATCCTGCGTTGACTAAGCACGTGACGGAGTACGCCTATTGGGATCAACCGGATGTCTGGTACACGGCGGACCGCGTGACATGGAGCGATAGTGGCGACGGTGGGATTGTACTGGTGTTACCGAATGGTGACCGGTTTGAAAAATTCTACAAACGTGACTATACGGAAGTGGTTCAAAAGACGGTCGTGCTCAGTAGCGATCCTGGTCGAATCAGTTCCGGCGGCAACATGCTGTTGTCGGGTGCCGTAACCAACGATAAAAGCTTGATGGTCGCAGGAGGCACCTTGAGCGGCTCGGTAGGCGCAATCAATAATATCGGCGCCAGCGGTCCGCAGACCACAATCTGGCACATGACCGGTGGAGAGAATTACTACCACTGGGTCGACGGCCATCCTCATCAGAACCACTACACCTACAACCAGGGCGGCGCTGCGTACGACAATGTGCAGGCATCGACTACGATGGATTTGTCGGTGGCGAGTGTCCAGCAGAATACTGTGCCGACCAGCATCGCCAATGGCGCCGTCATCACCGGCACGCCAAATGCCGGCAATAGTCTGACTGCCGTGCTGCCACATTTGACTATTCCTAACAACGGCTTGTTCACCATACAGTCGCAGCCGGGGAAAAATTATCTGGTCGAGACCGATCCCAAGTTCACCGACTACAAATCATTTGTGTCTAGCGACTACATGCTGGGACGCCTGGCGTTGGACCCGCAAACGATACAGAAACGTCTGGGCGACGGTTTTTATGAACAAAAAATAATCGGCGATCAGATTACGGAGTTGACCGGCAAGCGCACTCTGGGAGCTTATTCCACCGCCGAGGACCAATATAAGGCACTGATGGACGCTGGCGTTGCCAGCGCAGCTCGCTTCCAACTGACTCCGGGCATCGGCTTGACCGATGCGCAGATGGCGGCGTTGACTTCGGACATAGTCTGGCTGGTGGATAAACAAGTGACACTGCCGGACGGTACACAGAGTCAGGCGCTTGTGCCGGTGGTGTATCTGAGCCGGGTGAGCACAGAAGACATTTCTCCCTCCGGTAGTCTGGTCTCCGCCAAGGACATTAATCTGACCGTCAATGGCAGCCTGAATAACGGTGGAATGCTATTGGCATCGAACGGCTTAATTGTGCAAGCGACAGACATCAAAAATACCGGCAGCATTCAAAGCTCGGGCGCAGCAGGTACCGTATCTTTGACTGCCAGCAATGATGTAATTAGTAGCGGCAGTATCAACGGCAACCGCGTTGGTATTCTGGCTGGGCGCGATGTAACACTGGAAACGACCACGGCGTCGAATATGGCAACCGATGGGCTCAATACCAAGGTGGATCGGATCAGCAGTATTGACGCCGGACAATTGGCAATACAGGCGGGGCGTGATGTCAATCTCGTCGCAGCCGCTGTCACTGCTCAAACGGATGCAAGTCTTGTGGCCGGACGCAATTTAAATATCAGTGAAGTTAAGACGCAAGAAACTTACAACGTCACCTACGATACCCGCAACCATCTAAACGAAAGTTCTACCCAAGTGGTGGGAGCAAATATTGATACAGGTGATGCGCTGACGCTATCAGCGGGACAAGATATCAATGCCAAGGCCGTGTATGCAAATGCTGGAGGGCTGCTAGCAGCATTGGCAGGACACGATATCAATTTTGGCGTGGCGCGACAGGGAACAAGTTTGGACCAGGCAATTTATACGACTTCAAAAGGGTTGTTTAATTCGTCAACCAGCTCTTCCACCGCCAGGGCCGAAACTACCACCTCCATCGGTTCAACATTGTCAGGTGATAGCGTCTTGGTACAAGCGGGTAGCAATTTGAATATTGTTGGCAGCAACATAGTTGGCACTAAGAACGTCGCACTATCTGCCACCGATGTCACCATCACCACCGCTCAGAACACTGGTACTCGCGACACGACCAGTCGTGAAACAACCTCTGGCCTGATGAGCAGCGGCTTTGGTGTGACATTGGGTAGCCGCGGGCAAGATCGCGATACCAACACATCCTCTACAACCAACGTCGGAAGCACCATCGGCAGCGTGGGTGGTAATGTCACAATCGTGGCAACCAATCGTTATACGCAGATCGGTAGCGATGTGATGGCACCGGGAGGCGACATCACAATCAAAGCCAAGACAGTCGATATCAATGCTGCCTACGATACGTCGTCATCTAGCGACAAACAATCAATGCATCAAAGTGGCTTGACGCTCGCGCTGACGGCACCTGCAATCTCGGCCTTGCAATCGGTACAGCAGATGTCTGTAGCATCAAAGCAGACCAACGACCCACGCATGTTGGCCATGGCAGCGGCGACGGCGGCTAACGCGATCAAGGACGGATACAACAGTGTCAAGAATATGGCGCAGAATCCGGAAGACATGAGCGGAGTAAAAATTACGCTCAGTATCGGTTCCTCCAAGAGTGAAAATACAGTTGTCCAAACTGCGGAACAGGCCAAAGGCAGCAATGTCGGAGCTGGCGGAAACGTCAATATTGTGGCCACCGGTGGCGGCCAGCAGAGCAATATCACCGCTGTCGGCAGCAATATCAGCGGAGGCTCCAATGTTAGTCTAGTGGCTGACAATCAAGTCAATTTACTGGCGGCGCAAAACACCAGTAGTCAGACCAGCAGCAATCGTTCCGGAGGTGCCAGCCTAGGTATCGGCTTTGCTATGGGCGGAAGCCAGAACGGCTTTACGTTAGAAGCGGGGGTCAATATTGCGCGCGGCAACGCGGACGGGAAAGATCTTACAAACGTCAACACCGTTGTTCATGCCGGTAATACCGCCACGTTGGTCAGCGGTGGTGACACCAATATCAAAGGTGCAAATGTCTCCGGTAACAATGTCGTCGCTAACGTGGGCGGAGACTTGAATCTGGAGAGCTTGCAAGACACCAGTAAATTCGACAGCAAGCAAAGTAGCGCAGGCCTTAGCGTAAGTCTTTGCATTCCACCGTTTTGTTATGGCGCAAGCACTGCTAGTGGAAGTCTCGCTGGATCAAAGGTCAATGGAGACTTCGCTAGCGTGACGCAACAGTCTGGGATTAGCGCTGGAGATGGAGGCTTTCAGGTCGTAGTGAGTGGAAATACAGATCTAAAAGGAGCAGTTATTGAAAGCACCCAAAAAGCCATCGACGATAACAAAAATAGTCTTACGACCGGAACGTTGACGCAGAGCGCTATCCAAAATCGTGACAATTACGATGCGGACGGCTTTAGTGTCAGTGGCAGTGCATCTGGAAAAATGGGTGATCAAAGTCCGACCAATGAAATGTCGGACAAAGATAAGGCAGCGGCCAAGAGCCCAACTAACCCGAGTGGCAGTGCTGGTTTCAGCAGTGAAAGCGGAAGCCAAGGCAGCACAACATCGTCGGGTATTAGTGGTGGTGGAGTCACGATTACGAACGATACTGCGCAACAAGCTAAAACTGGACAAACTGCCGCGGAAACAGTCGCAAACTTGAATCGTGACGTGAATACCGACAAAGACACTAGCGGTGCACTTACCAAGTCATGGGACGGGCATCAGCTTCAGCAACAAGTTCAGGCCCAGGCGCAGATAACGCAAGCATTTGGACAACAAGCATCTCAGGCGATTGGGGATTATGCTGCTTCTCAAATAAAAAAGGCAGACGATTTGAGAGCGCAGGCCGCGGCGACGGGGGACGCTGAGTTATCCCAGCAGTTAAATGCTCAGGCCAGCATGCTTGAAAGTAATTGGGGGCCGAACGGATCGATGCGGTTATTGGCGCATACGATCGTGGGCGGCCTTACAGGCGGGGCGGCTGGCGCTGCCGGCGCCGCGATAGGAACATTGACTGCACCTAACGTAGCTTTAGCATTGCAACAAGCAGGAATTGATCCCGCGCTCAGCAATGTACTAACAGGTATTGCGAGTACCGTAGCTGGCGCTATCGTGGGAGGGGCAGCAGGAGCCGCCACAGCATTGAACGAAGTGGTTAATAACTGGCTTAAACATATCCCTCCCAATCTAGCGTCATTGTCTGAGCAGCAGCAATACGATGCCGCAGTAGCTGCATGCAAAAATGGGGATGCATCTGCTTGCGATCTCAAAACTAAACTTACTCAGATTTCGTATAGTAGGGATGCCGCACTAGCAAAAGCATGTTCAGATCCGGCGTCCGACTTATGTACTCAAATGGCGCGAGAAGCATCCGCTCAAGGGAATATCGTTACGACAATTCCAGGCAGCAACTTTACCTATGCGAATAGTCCACTTCCGAGTGATCTGAATACTGCAACAATTGGAATCCCTGTTCGACCCGATTCCTTTCAAGATCAGGCTGCAAACAGTACTTCTCAAGCGCTTTTGTTGGAGGCGCAAGGCCAAGCAGCGCAAGTGCTTTTTGGTATGGCATTAAGAGGCCTGCTAGCTGGGAAGGTCGGTGTTACTGAGTTCTTTGCATCTCAAGGAATTAATATTCCATTAGATGCAGCTGCTCGAATTGCGAACAATTTTGGAAGAGATGGTGATAGCTTTACTGCTGCTGTGGCTCAAATGGCGGCTGCTAAAGAAGCGGGATGGGTTAACTCTAGTGGACGTACTTGGTGGCCACCGGGGAGCGGAGACGTTCCCGGTACTGCCTTTCAGACGACCTTAACAGTTGGCACAAAACTGGATCGATATGGTGGAACTACTTCAAGTTCAAGTTTCTTGGCACCTGTTGGTACCTCTCTTGAACAACGTGCGCTTTCACCGGGAACTAACTTAGCGGTTCGAGATGAGTTTATAGTTATAAAACCATTGCCAGTCGAGCAAAGCAATGTAATGCCATGGTTTGGACAGCCAGGTATGGGAGTCCAATTTGATACTAGCAAGGGAGTGCAAATGACGATCGAGGAACTGGTAAAGCAAGGTTATTTAAAAAAGGTTGGAGCATGATTCAAAAATCTATATTGGTACCTGATTTCGTCGCTGATGAGTTTCAACAGCCGCTGCGTCATCCCAATCCTGCGCCAGATGCTGTTGATAGAAGTGTTGAACGAGTTTATCGGTTGATCAATGCAGCGCTGGAGGGACTAGAGCATCGTGATTGGGACGTAGGTCAGCGTAGTTTCTATTCGCGGAACGATATCGAACCGTATTGCTTTAGTAGGATCGGCGACAAATTTTATATATGGGTCGAGGAGCGAGGCCACAAATCACCTATATCTGTTTTCAAAAGTAGATACATGGCTGCAGACTATTTTGTTTGGCTCGTCTCTCAAGGGCAGCGCAAAATTAATTGGGATCTCTTTATGGACAGCGAGCCCTGAATCGGCGCTGTGGGAAAGTATTGATTTGGGCTGAAATCTGACTCACTTTGGTCGTATCGTTGCATGGAAAATTGTCACACATTTACGACACAATCCTACCTAAGCTTTTAGGTAGGAGTTTGGAGTGATCAATGTGGTTTGGAATTATTCGACGCTGACACATTCGCGACCAAATTTCACTGAGCGAGATATCTAGACCCTTAGGCATTTCAAGAAATACCGTTAGACGGTAAATGCGCCCTGAAACTATCGAACTCGTCTAGTCCTCTGAAGATTCCTGATCACTTCATTCAATATCAAAGAACACATTGTGGAAAATAGAGAAATCCTTCAAGACATTAAGCCGGTAGCCATGACTTTCTTGAACATGCTGGCCAAATACTATTTTGGGCCACTCCATGCATTCCTCGAAAAGAATCCGCATCTAATTAAGACAATGCCTGGCTTTCTAGTGCAACCAGAGATGCTCATTGTTTATGTCGGAAGAACTCATATCGCCGTTGAATATTTGGGACCAGAGTTAGTTAGCTCTGTCATGGAAGATGGCTTCGCTCTTCAGATGAAGTACTACGATTATTCAAAAGAAGATTGCAATCTATTCGAAAAGATCGTCGGTCTTGAATACGACTCTACTCTGGACATAACTCTGCCTCTTCCCGTTTTCAGTGAAGACCTTGTCATGCCAACTAATAGGGGGCTGGACGAGTTGACGAAATTGGGGTGGAATTTTGCTGCGCAAAATTTCATTATGGGTATAAATACGCCTGCAATGAGTGTACCGAAAGGGAGATTCTGTCGAGTAGTTAACGGAATGTTCTTTGACGCGGATGAAAGCTCGGGACTCAAGTCAAGGCGGATAAAGTGGCTGGATCTCTTTCCCATCCGTTTTGATGGGAGTGACAGTGAGGCAGATAGCTTCTCGTTTAGCCTCGAATACATGCAAAAAGCTGTAGAAGACGACGCAAATTATTCCTATCCAATCCCTACCGATTACAAGTATGGAAAGCTGCCGCTTATCAATCGATTTATCGAACTTTGGGGGAGCAAAGATACAACCGAACCGATGATTACAGCTCACCTAGGGCTCCCCGAAAATCAATTCATTCTAACGATGAAGTTTGGCGCGCTTAGAGCTCACGCGCAGTTGAACTGTGAATGGCAAAGCGAACAGAAAAATAGTATTCAACCCGACTACTTCGTTGTACAGCCAAATGGGTACGCTGATATCGTCGAATTCAAATTGCCTCATCTCGGCAAGAATGTCGTCGTAGGGATCGAAAATAGAGAAACATTCTCAGCGTGGCTTCAATCTTATATTTCCCAAACACGTGTTTATCAAACTTACTTCGACGATCCGAATAATAGAAGATGGTTTGAGGAGAAATATGGCTTCAAGGTGCATAAACCTAAGCGATGGTTGATAGTTGGCCGACGTCAAGATTTTGAATCCAGTGTCTGGCGTGACATCATTTCCGACTACCACGATTTCGAGATTATGACATTTGATGATCTCATCGATGGCGTTGTAGTTCAATTCTATAAATGACGAATCGATTTCGGATAGCTGCTTGCGATAGAGGGCCTAAGTCGCGATGATATTGATGGGCTCGTTTTACTAACAATACCGCGATCAGGCCGCAGTCTCCTGTTTATGGTCATAAGCAGAATTGTGTTCTATGCGTGGGTCAATTCTCGGTGCAAATTATGCGGCTAATGGATCATTTTTCGCCGAAAATTAATGGGCAATTTCTATTTCTTGTCACGCTTTTCCCCTAAGACATACTCATTCTGAAGCAGAAAATCTAAGGCATCTTTCTCGGCAAGAAACGTATCTTTCAGCTCGAGAGTTATGGCTGGTGGAGAATCCGCCTTGTCCATAAATTTTTCGGGGACAAAACCACATCCAGAAAGATATGGGAGCAGTCTTCTCATTCTTCCAGCCAGAGACGCACCTTTCAGGCGGTCAACAAAGTCGACTTTTTGGTTCAAAACTTTGATTCTCGACCAAGCGATTTCCCGAAAATAATCAGAAGTATTGGTGTGGTAAATCAATGAAGCATCAAGCGAGGCCACCGTCCGTAGTAAAACCGACACTAGTGTTGACGCGTCCTTTAAGGTCGGCGGTAGACGTTTCTCAAATTGAGCGAGAGTTTTTGATATATCGATATCGGCATGATTTGTCTTAAAGTACTGTGCGTCGTCGGTGAGAAGTTTGCGCTTGGCGCTATCAAGTCCGTCTTTACTTTCTTCATGCACAACGACGTTACGCCACACAATCAATAAGGTGATGGCAGCGGCGTAACTGTCTTTAAGCTCTGCAGGCGCAGATGCATCGCGCGGCAGATCATCGATATATTCTTTTAATGCATCAAACCTGGCACGAAGTGAAGGTTTTTTAGATTGCCCGTAATGTGTATTGGAAAATTCTTTAAGCGCATCTCGACCATCCTTGCCACGGAGCGGTGACAGTTTGACTATCAATTGTTCAAGATGCTCCTTACTCGGCTGTGTCGACGAGGGGCCGTCATATTGACTTTCACCGCGAAGCAACGATCTGAGTGCAGGATTGGAAATGGGACTGGGGGCGTTACCTAGACCTCGAAGATATTGATCAAGAGAGTCGCAAGCAGCAACTACAAGAGAAACAATAGCGAAACCTCTTGCCTCATCGGTCGTTCGAACTGGATCACCGACCTCCCACCTCACCGATAAATCTTCAGATTTCACAACCGAGCCGTTCCGAACCCCGTCCAATCCAACGATGATGGTATTGAGATGCTTCACGGGATGCGATAGACGCTTACGCAACCTCCCGAGTGCAGCAGTTCTAGATATTTTGATTTTATCCATATGGTGCAGGCCGGACTCGAACCGACTACCCGCGTGTTTGGCATGACAAGGTCATTGATAAGAAGCGGTGAGAGAAAGCCCACTCTCACTTGCACCTCCAAGATTATATCGCAACGTATTTGGTTAGATGCCTATTTATACCGCCAATGAGTTGAGCATTAATACACCTAGTTGTCCCACAATCACATTTGAGTTTGAAGTGGATCGACATTTTCATCGTCGATCGGGAAGCTTGGTTCGTAGAGGCGTTGCGGCTTCCAATAAGAGACACCTTTAAGAATCGTATCCGCTTTGATCCAACAGTTTGCTATCAAAACCTGTAACCCCTGCTCCTGTAGTGCAGTGGCAATACGAGTTGCCTCAAAGAGAAGGCCAAAAATAACCGTTGTAGTGTATGTCCCGCTCATGAAATCCGCATCAGAACGATACCTACGTGCGCCTTGCTTCTCTTTCCACACACTCTGAATGCCGTCGGGCCACCGGCGCCTCATAGCCGATAACAGTATAGAGGCGAGTTCTATATTTATTTCAACTAGGTCTGACAGCCTATCTTCTTCTTTGGCCGTACTTTTCTCAATGAGATAGTAGTTGTATGCCAGAGGTCCTCCATACGAATATTGTTCATGAATCTTATTTCTTAATTCCGCTAACTGCCGACCGTTATCGTCGTCTACTAGCAAAGCTTCCATTCGTATCACTTGAGTTTGCAATTTCCCCTGAACAGCAATGGGCAGATTCATGTCTTTAAGTTCAGATTTATGCCATAAGAAATCCATGATTTTCGTAGAGAAAGCTCGGAGAAATCGCGAACGAAACAGAGAAAATCGCTGAAGGTCTTCAATAATATCTAATGCCGAGGCAAGCGCTTCCACCAAAGCCGCAGAAGTGTTGTCTACTCCATTTTGGATTGTTGTCTTTGTTCTCAATAGAGTTATCACTGTTGATAGACGTTTACCGCCATGTCGCAGTAACTTCATTCGGGATAGAGACTCAGATTGAATATTCAACTCTTCTAAATAGGCGTACTGATGAAGTGCCTCTTTTTTCATACCTCGGGCAAAATAAATACCGGGCTCGATATTCAGTGCTACATCTTTTCGCCGCAATTTACTTCTAAACAGCCTCAACTGTTCCTCTGCAAGTTGCCCCATCCCGATAGCCGCTGCTAGTCGAGCCCCATTTAGATATTTCTCCGCCTGGGTGGGAATGTAGAGATCGTTTAACTGCGAATCTAAATTTGTCCTTTTAGATGAAGATGGCGTGACTTCAATTTTCGCAAATCCGAGCATTTTTTTCAGAATCGAACTTGTTTTTCCTTCGAGAGTAATGGATCCGTAAAATGCTCGATTCCAGGATATATTTGGCTCCTTTTTGTCATCAGAGATTTGAGTAATTTTATCGTCGTTACTATGTGATATCCAGATAAGCTTTGGGCGTTCTTTCTGATTGGAGCGCGCGCGAATCCAGTGATTTACGTCAAAGTGATCGGTGCCGCTATATCCTGCGACTGCGACCATATGAACCTCTTTCATTACATCATTCAACAAATTCTTCATGGGAGCCGGCAATCCATGCTGTAGCTGCGAGAGGGTGGTCGCTAGATTTTCAGGTCCTCGTTCGATGGTGCCATGAAGCTTTATTAATCCCCAGTCCGTTCCATGTGCGGAATGCAGTACCTCGATTTCATTTTTCTTCGCGTCGAATATGTGGACGGGTATTTGAAAAGCGGCAGCTTTCTCTATGCAATTGTCGAAGTTCGTCGTTATGCACCAAGTCTTGTTAGAGCGTACGTATTGCGCGATCGACTCATGATGGCTATTTGGCACTCTATCGGCGAAGAGATTCAAGAGATTTTTGGGGTCTCCAGCACGGCCGAAATCCTCATCTGGCAGGGGATTGCATGTTTTGTCGAGGACGTGCTCTAGCCTTGGAATAGTTTTTCCTATTACAGACTGACATTCAATGAATACAGCCTGAATTTCAGAAGCCGCCGTTTCGTCCAAAAGATGATTGAGAATTGCGGAAGTAAGAGAGACTCCGTCTGGCAATGAAGTTGGCGCATCCATGGATATACCTGCTCCGACGACCAATGCACACTTTCCAGGAAAAAGCGAAGGCTGTTCTTGAGTCCACCATTTCGAGTTCCACCAACTATCAATGGAATCTTCATTTTTTTTGTTCTGTCCGAATCTCATTTAAAAAAATCTTTCTGGGTTAGCTTGGCCGAAAGGTTATCTAAAAGCTCATCAGGATGCATAGGGTAATGAATGTCTTCAAGGGCTTTCAGAAGATCTTCCTTCGTAAGTAAGATGATTTTGCTTGACTGAAGATCTTCGGGTCGGTGCATGATTTGATCGGAGGGTAGTCCGCAGACTATGACACTATAAATTTCTTCCTGCACTCCACTCAAGTCCAGAGACTTCACCAGACTACGATGACGATCTACGAGTTTTCCAACCTTCCGTGCCCAATCAGCCATCTTCAATGTGCATTCCACCAGTATTAATCGTCCACTGGGAGTGGACGCTATGAGATCTGGAGAATCATCCTCGACTTGCATTCCACAAGAAAAACCCATCATGAAGAGTAGGGCTGAAATGGCCTTCTCGAATTTTCTGGATTCTCTTTGCTCGAACAACGCTTGCCTGATCATGCTGAGATTAGAATCAAATTCCTGGGTAGCTAAAAGACGGGTATTTCTAGCTTTTTGAGGATCGCTGACCCAGTATCTTCGTACAGTATGATCGCCCATCGTAAGCATTATCAAAACTCTGTCCGCATTCTCGACGGATATCTCGGCGTGTCCTGTTTGGAGTGCGTCGGTCGACGGCATCCATGTAAAGAGATTGGATACCTGTTTGCGCGCTGCTATACCATTTCCTGGAAAAACACGGAGTCCACAGCTAAGGTGTCCAAGTTCTGTATTTAAATGAGCAGTTAAGTCCACACTCAGCGTATTCATTGATAGGCGGGAGTCGAGAAGGTCCATCGGTGGCAATACTCGAATTTCAATAAACGGAGAGCGAATACCTTCCTCTGGGGATTTGAGATTTAGCCAACTCAACAAATCGTCTAGGCCGTCAAATGGGATGGCAGACTTCCTCAGTCCGTTGTTAACTTTGTCGAAATCTATGTCGATAGTATGAGAGAGACTATTGGTGCCTATCCGCAAATGCAAATCGTGAGTCAGACGATTTCGATGAATCATTTCGGAATAGAAATCCGGAGCGAAATTCTCTTCGAGGTTGTAGATTGTTCCATTCAGGTCGATCTTTCCCTCAATCGCCAACTGAACAATATTGAGCAGCTCATCCTTTGTCTGCGCCGGGCCTTGAAATTGGCCGGCACGGAAATTCTCCACCCGTAAATCAAATTCCGCGTACTCGGCAACCTGGCGAGGGCCGAAAGTGAAGGACGCATTTAATAGCCGATGTGCATCAGCTATATCCACTGCGGTGTATCTAACGATGAGTGAATAGCCATCACATAACCATTGTTCACTGGCCTGCAAAAAGTTTGATTTATATTTTTCATTCATTTTTAACTTCCATGCGGTCATTCTTCCGGTGACTCTACTTCTTGTCTTCTACCAGCAAGCTATCATCAGCGATCTAAATTAGGTTGTGCCGCAATTTTTGGTATCGATCGATTCTTTTGCTTCCAGAACAGCATACTGAAGGGCATCCTGTCGATATTTGATTGGTGCACGCCGTTCGGACGTTAGGCGAGTTCCATTAACATCGGTCTGCCACAGCCATCCTCCAGTCAGTGGCTGAACCATTTGAATCTTGACTTGTTGACCTTTGTATTCAAATTCTTCTTCTGACATGGTCACCCTCCCTGGGGTTAGGTTTTTTTCAATTGTATGAAGTCTCTGATTACTTCGACGGTTTTTTCCATGAAGACGGTGGCGTCTGCTGACGGAACAAGATTGGCTTCAATCGTGTCAAGCTGTAGTTGCAAAACTGAATGAAACTGTCGCGATTGCTCCGTCGTCTGTACTGCACATAGCGAGTAAAGCACTGCTTTTAGACCGGTAATTTCTCCTCGTACCTTATCCCATTCCAGGTTAGTCATTCCTCGACCCCTTATCTAAATTTAGGCGTTTTCAAATCAGTGCAAAATGAATAATTGCACTAAGTGCTAGACGACGCAATTTTCTTTTATTCATTAGCATCAGATGGTCGACTAAGATCTCGAGGCAAACAAAGACTAGTCCTTGCTATAGCCGTCGTCCTTTGGCTTCAAGCTGTCTCGCAGCTCTCCTAAGTAATGCCCGTCCATTTCCCGATTCTAATTTCCGTGAGGAAAATTATTTATTCTTCTGCGGCAGACTTCTTTTTCGGTTAAATTAAATACGACAGAGCTCGGTGGGGCCGTGAGAGATACTTGGGGGAAAGAGGATGCCTAAGACTGAACAACACTTCTTGGTCGTCGATGATTTTTCGACGATGCGCCGAATTGTAATGGGCCTACTCAAGGAGCTTGAGTACACCAAGATGATCGACGCGGATGACGGATCAAGTGCTTGGAAGCTCCTGGAGTCAGGTACGGTGCCGGTTTCCTTTGTCATCACAGACTGGAATATGCCCGTCATGGATGGGCTTACGCTACTCAAGAAAATTCGCAGCACCCCAAAGTTTGCGAATTTACCCGTTCTGCTGATTACTGCCGAAGCCAAAAAAGAGAACATCGTCATGGCAGCGGAATCAGGTGCGGATGGCTATATCGTGAAGCCCTTCAATGCCTCTACATTGAACGACAAGATTGAGAAGATTGCCGCACGTCGTGCTCAGCTGGCATCGTGACTTCCCCACGCCGGCAAAGCCACCACGCTCACCACCTTGCCGGGAGGCCTCGCTTAGCAGCCTATTGCTCACACATTTACGCATGTAGCAGAACATCTATTTGCTCAGCTGGGAAATGTTCTCCAGCAGTTGGTGAAAGAAAGATCTGACACATAAGGAGAGAGCCACATGGAACAAGAGGAATTTAACTACAAGGACAGGAAAGTCCTAATTCAGCTTGTACAACCTCAAACAGGAAAATGGCTCTACCGAATTTCAATAGATAACTGCTGGCGCCCAACTGCCAAACGAAGCCCCATGAGCTATAAAGAAGATGCTCTTCGTTTTGGTATCGAAGCAGCAAAGAAATGGATCGACAAAATGCCTGCAGAGGCTGAGTGAACTCCATACACTGCGTAGGCTGAGAGTATTGGCAAGAGCATCTTGACTATCTCGAGTTCCATCGTTTGAAAATGGCGGAGAGTTTACGCTAGCTCTGTGATGGCGCTTAGCTATTCGATTTTTATGAATCGACTGTATCTTCTTTCAAAATTAGAAAGCCCCCAGATCTCCGATTGGGAAGAGACCTAGGGGCTTGGCCATGAGGGGATGGCCGGCTGTTGGGGAACAGCTAAGACAACGATAGTCGAGTGCCAACCTAAACGAACCCGCGATCAGACGCGAAATTCCAATCTATATCACGGGTTTTCAGGCGGCAACAATTCATTTGACGGCTGCAGCGCGAGGATTTTTAGAGCGGTCGTGGGCTTGCCAAACATATTAATCGCTCCTCATGCGCCACGATTTCTCTCGTTCTCTATAATGAAAACAAAACTGAGATCATCGTGTGGGAGAGAGTGGATGTCTGATATATCGATCGTGCGGCGATCTGTCGCGCTGATCCAAACATACGCGATCGTTGCCGAAGAAGGCGATCAGGTCGACGAAAAGGTACGTAGGGCAGTTTTCGATGCGTGCAATCAATTCCGCATTGCGGTTGGAGAAATCCCTGAAGAGCTTCTCTCGGAATTTCGGACCCAACTGGAAACGACTAGGCAAGTCTTGTATCCACCTAAAAGCAGAGCTACTCAAGTTTTTGACTTGGCTCTCGCTATCCTGCCTCGAACGATATAATTTTTGCAGACTAAGAGCATTCCTGCCGCAATCAATGTTTATCTCCAGTGAATTTCTTCAATCGTTTTGCTCTTCGTCCTAAAGGTTGAGTTGAGAAAAGAAATCGAAAGACATCGACGCTCCGCCAAAGAGTTTGATCCAATGGCGCCATCATCAAGGTGATGCGTGACCGAACAGAGTGTCCCTTCAATTCTGCTCCGAATCTTGAAGCGAAGCCTTGAGTCCCGTTGGGTTTCATTTTCCAGGGGTACTCTTGAAGAAGATCATATGCCTTGGCCAAAAGAGACCTGTAGAGGCCATTGTCCCTGCGTTGTTCTGCTTGGAGCCGGCTAAGTACCCTCTCTTTAGTAAGTTCACATATTTCCTCAATAGTGCCGCCAAATAAGACTGACAGTAAAAAGATGAGGTAGTCACGTTTAACGGAGGCCAATGCGGTTCTGCGGGTTGGGGTCGTAAGAGTGAGTTCCTCAAATATATCCCGCATTGCCAAAAGATCTTGTTGAGTGGCGTGGCGGCGCTGGCTCATCAAGTCATTTAGCACCGCGCTTTCAGAAATCCCCAACGCTCTTCTGACATCGGCTTTGGTTGTCTTGGGATTCGTGGATTTGAGACGGTCGATCATCTCTGTAGCTTGGTTCAGACTGATTGCCCGGTAGTGGCGGACGGTCAGCTTTTCGCTAACGATGGTCTGAAACCAGGCCGGCGCGATATGAAGAATTTCTCCGAAATGATGTCGCTGTACACCGGAATGTTGAGCGACTTCTACAAAACGGTGAGGCCAAGATTCAAGAAGCCAGGTTGCGGCCTGAATTACAGGTTGTCTTTGTATAACATTTAGTTGCTCGATCGTGTGCGCTTTAAAGTAATCGATGGCTAGTTCTGGGAAAACGGACTGCCTTAGTTTGTCGCGAAGTTTCTCGGATCGGCGCCGCATAAGGAATTGTGAGACAACCCAAAGACCTTGAAGATAATCATATCTGTTCGATGCCTGGGCTATGCTATCGGGCAGTTGATCGCTGCGCAGTGCCGGCCAGACAGACCGGAAATTACCTGGCTGTTCAATAGAGGAAAAGGTGCTCAGATCAGATCGACAGCTTGAGCAGTAATGAACCGGGAGCCATCCCTTGCGCCGCTTAAATTCACTTGCTGTCGGCCATATACGTTCTCGGCATTGCGGGCACCGATCAAGAAGTGTTCTACCGTGTGTGTGACAAGAGGTAACGAAGGCAAATCGCCAAGCGATTCGATAGTAAGGAGTTACATCTTCTCTCAGGCACATTGGACAAAACATTGAGCCGGAAGAGATCGAATTGCCATTGGCCTCTAGTGCAATTAGCCACCGAATTTTTCCGGAGAGTCGAGATTTTGCATTGCCAATCCAATAGTCGGCCGTCATTCTTTCTAACGATTGACGCTCCACGGAGAGCGAATGTTGGATCCAATCGATATCTCCTTCTTCTGGAAGCCTGTCAGGATCTTTATTTTTTTCATTCCGATTCAGCGGGAATCGATGAAATCCATTCTCGAGGCCCGAGCGCTGCCGCCATGATGAGAGCGATTCACCGAGCAACGGTGACTTCCGTATCAAGAACATGGCGAGCTCAATCCGGCACGTAAGAAAGGGCAGACCGAAGTTCTTCTATGACGGGGGCCAGAGCTGGTAGTGACTTTTGCCAAGGGGAATTTAGATACATCGCGCGGTCTACATTGAAGTTTTTCAATCTCAAGCAGATCTTCTCCATAAAATTATTTGGCCAGTTCTCTATCAACACTTCTAGTTCGCCCAAATCTTTCGGCCCAAACTGCGGATACGCCACCTTTGCTGTGACAGAGGGGCTGTCAACTAGCACTCCTTGAAGAAATCGCCCGATTTCATATTCGAGTTCTGCAATACCCGCCGGCATGGTTTGCCCTGGCAGCCGCCAAGGGGCAAAAATTTTAAAGAACTGCGGAAGCCATTCGGGCACACCAATGCGTTCGGTGGTCGTTAGGTCGGCGCCGCACGGACAATACTGACGTTTTGTCCGTCGATAAAAAAGATAGTCGGAACACGCATGGCACGTGTTGTGTAGAAGGAGTTGATGAGCTGCACAGAAAAATTCGAAACCTAGGTTGAACGATGGGGGAGTTGGGATTCTTGAGGCAACGCATTCGGGGCAGATTTTTGAGCGCCCTCCCAAGCCGATTCGATTTAAATCGTACCCATGTGCACGCGCTACCAGTTTGCCTTCAACGAGAGAGCATTTGCCGTCAATTGCAGCAACAAGAATCTCCGTAGGTGTCGTTACCAAATCGGCGTAGCTTACGCCCAGGATCTTATTCAGCATCTGAAAACTGGGGAGATGATTGTCTTCGACGATAGTCATCAAGTAGTCTTGCCGACATTGCTCTTCGAGTGGACGAGGTCTGACTAAGAGTGGCTTTCGGTTTGGTTGTTTTTTGGGACGAGAACGGTAGGGCATTCTTGAATCTCTCATGGATGTAACCCTCTCGGTGAGCGCAGGGGGGGATTGGATTTATCGAACCAATTGAAAAATGGTTCATATTCCTGTGTTAGAGGTCGCTTTGGGCCCGTGGGAAGAAAAGGATTGAGACCCAAAGCCAATGCATCCTTGTGAATGAGGGGAAATGCGTTGGCAAAGTCTTCTTGGCAAAGATGTTCCCGCCCAGAAGCCACCGCCAGTGCTACTGCTTCGATGAATAGCTGAAAGATGTAATCAGGTATGCCAAATGTCGCGTAGTGAATTTCCTTTACGAGAGACTCATCTAGATCGCTCGCCGGATTCGCTAGAGGAAGAGCGGCATAGAGATGGCGCAGGAAGCGTGTGAACAGTGCTAAGTGACGATCCGTGTTTGTGTAAAAGTAGTCGATATGGAGCTGCTTTACCGTTCGCCGTCTTAGTTGACTATTCGAGTACACAATCGGCATGGCGGCAGACGTTCCCAGCAAAACGACTGTGCGCTTACTCGACTCAATTAAATTACGTATCCAGTTTCCGATCAGTTGTATGCCCTTGACTCCCCGTCTGTCAGGGACATCATGAACGTTATCGACCAAGATAACTTTTGTCCCAATTTTAGGGAGCAGTGTTCGAATTCTTGAATCAAGTTCTATCGCGGTACCTACGTTCCATGTTGGATCTCCCATGGCAGCCAGCATGGCTCGTCCCATCGATCGATCTGATGGGCTTGGAGGTATATCAAATTTCACGACCGGTACACGCGTGATGGCGTCGCCGATCTCATCTGGCCACCGTGACTTGAGAAAACGGCAGAGGTGCGTCTTCCCGGCGCCGGACGGTGCTAAAACAAGGATGCCGGCACCGGTGTTTTCATTTTCACACCTGAGGGAGCGACGTCGGATTTCGTTTGCTGCCAGAACAAAATCAGGGTGATTTACATGCATTGAATTTGCCATGTAGTGTTGTCTCTCTAAAATAGAGACGCCTCGCCAATTTCGAGGTTCAGATATTTGATCCACGATTAGAAATCCTCTGGAAAATCCCACGCATCATCGAGTTTTCCAAGCTCGATCTGAGAGATTTGATTGATTTGATATTCAAGCTCACTTACGAATTCATGTTCGCCAATCGGCTCATCAGATGAGCCTCCTGAAGCTGGGATCGGCCCAATCGTATTGGCCCAGCGTCGGTCTTTTCTATTCTTTGACATACCGGCTTGAGACGTCAGTAGCCGCAATTCTTCTCGCGCATCCAATAGCTGAATGATCGCCGGATTTCTGAGACCTCTATCTCGCGTCATCTTGCGAATCAATTTGTGTTGCGACAGGGTGAGGGCATTCGTATAGTTGGGTGTGGTGCTATTAACGATGAAATAGGTTTTGCTTCGGGGATCTAAAATGAAGACTCTGGAAAGCACATTCGGGTGAAAGCGAAATGTCACTTTGAATTTACTTCCACAGCTCCGTTGCAATTCAATTAGTTCTTGGCTCTGATAGCAAAGACCTGTGAACTCCAATCCTGACGGGCGTAACCGAACGCTATGCTCGACAGTGAAAATGAAATCAAACTGGTCCAGATTACTGGGGAGTCTTTGGTGTACATGACGCATTTCTGAATGCCAAATTTGACGAGGTGTTAATCCGCCATCTCGAGGGGTATTGCAGTAGATTTCGTATGCCCACTTTTGCAGCCTTTGCTTAAAAACCTGCAGGCTCATATTTGCGCTGGCAAGTGCGTGCTGTTCTCCATCAAGCGAACGCTTTGTTCCAATAAAACCTGGCGTCTCCGCAAACAGCCCCGAACTCATTCTGTTATTGAAATCTTCAACAATAGATTTTTCAGATCCTGTATCTGGTGTCGCCCAGGCGGAAATAGATCCGGATGATTCCAACGTCGCCCGCTCAATAGCTTTTGAATGGTTATAAAGCGCATTGTCAAAAATTGCGACGGAACAGATGCCGAAGAATTCTGGGGAGTTCTTAAGATGAGCGAACTCGATATCCGATAAGGACTTCGGTAGTATTGCTCGCCTAAAGGCATCTAGAGCGGAGACTGTGCTTCTGTGCTTGTCTCCGATCGACAGGCCAAGTGGAACAGCGCTATATTGATCGACACCTGAAGTGACAAAGGCGCGACCATAAGGAAGTCCAGATCGGTCGTCTATCAGAAAGACTCTAGTATCCTTATCATCAAACTCAACAACCTCTAAAGGCGATTGAGCTCGATCCCTGGGAAACCAGCTATGGAAGATCTTCTTTGCATATCGGGCACCATGATTGCGGAAGCAGATCGTGTAATTACCGAATTCTCTCCTTGTGAGCCGCTCAATGGTCGAGCGACTTGGCATCATTGTAAAAATGTGCGTTTGATTTCCCGTACTGAGTAGTTGCTTCTTGAGATCTTTTTCGATCTCAAAGAACCGAATTTTGCTTTCAGGATCATTTCTGATTCGGTTCCAAATATTTTCTAAGGCATTCATCGCCTCCGTTGAAATACGCCGTCGGCCAGGGCCTCCGCGCTTGGCGAAATTAGGAATAACAACCCGCATGTCTCCATCAACAGCATCCAGCTTACGTGACCATCGATAGATGGTATCGAGCGAAGGGATTGTGATATCGAGAGTGGCCTCGGACTTAATCACTGCGTCTGAGATTTTTGCATAGTCGAGTGCCAACAATGGTGTCGGTCTTAGATTCGCATGGCCTAAGGCGCGAAGTGCTTTTATGAAGTAGGACACCGAAATTCCATGTTTTATTGCCGCAGAGCTCTGACTTTCTATTTGTTGTTTCTTAAATGTATTCTCATGGATCTGGATTTCTGAGAGATGCATGTCCGCAGGAGCCTCTCTCAAAGGAATGATCTCTTGGGATAGATACATCTGGTAAAGCTGATCCATAGCAATGAGTTTCTTCTCTAGAGATCGAAAGTTCTCGATTACGCAATGTGCCTCTCGTCTCTCTACGATCATAAAGACAGTGAGATCTCGTTCAAACTTTTGGCCCGGAGAGAAGGAAAAATCGTTTGAAGAGAGGCCGCGGAGGAGGGCGCCGGCTGTCAAAGATATCGTCATGACTAACATCCCTCCAACGAATCCCACCAACGATCAACCTCACACCTGGCATCCAAGAAAACTGCGGGAATATCGATAATCGGTCGCGTCGAGACAGAGGTAGTTGCTGTGAATTCCCTTGTGATCGGGAAGAACGTTTTCCCTGACCAAGTTGCGGCGTAAATGACTCCGTAGTCGTAACCATGATGTTGGAGTTCTTCGACAGACAAGGTGCCAAGTGCTTCAAGATGCTTCGCAAACGCAACGCATTCATCTGGTTGCACACTGTTGGAGTGCCGGTGCATGTTAATCAGGTTGTGCCGCGTCGCTACGTTGAGAGGGTGTTGGTCTGTCCAACAAACATAGGCAAGACCAGCCTGCTGAAAGACTTCGCGATTCCTATCCAATGAGGCCTGTATGAAGCGCGTAATAAAACGAGCGCTTTTTACCTCAATGACATATATCTTCTTGCACGGAGCTACCGCAATGAAGTCAGGCACGATCTGTGCGCCAAATGTCTGAGGTTCTGTTTTGAAGGGTTGTTCTTTAAATTTACTTATGTAACCGAGGGTAATGAGGTATTCCAGAGTCAATGCAGCGAGTGCTTCATTTCTTCCTTGGCCACCTACGTAGCGTCCGAGGTTACGCGACCAGAACTGATGATATTGAGTAAATTTGGAACGGCCCTTGAGGGCTCGCACCGGTGGGGTGTGAAAAACATGGTCTAGCCAACCTGGCGAACCAAGTGAATGGATTTCTTTAGGCATAGGGTCTCCCTTCCACGGCAGGCGCGGAATAATGCGGCATTTCAGCAAGCAAGGGGTTGACCTTCGGGCTAGAGAACGATATCTTCGAATTGCGGGTTCTTAGATATCAATCTTTGACCAAAAGGCGGCGGATCTCGAATTGTGGGGTTCGTCGCTTTTTACTTTTTACATAATTATTTTTCCTCCAATATTGCGCGGATCCGATGTAGCTTGGCCGCCGGCAGATTTAACGCACTGCTTATAAACTCGAATTGCTCGGCCGCACTCTCGGTGGCATCAAGTCGATATGGTTTTAACCAATCCGTGCGGGCCAATTCAAACAATTTCTGTCTTTCCAATTCCGTAAGCCGAAGTGCCGCCGAAATACGTTTCAACGTATTTGGCGGAGGCGCCGCACGACGAGCATTCTCTATCTGTGAGTAATAACCTCGATTTAATCGAGCATCATTCGCTACGTCTGCTTGAGTCAGACCTCTAATAACTCGAAGTCTAAAAAGCTCGCCGCTAAAGCTAACCAATTCGGAAGAGGGGTCGCGGTGGCTCATTTTGCGTGCCGATGCGTGGGTATGTTAACGATCTGGGAATCGTAACTGAAACGAATGAATGTTGCAAATAATCGTTTAAAATCAATTACTTAGTTCGTATCGTTAGTGCGATACGTAATTGGCGAATTAAGATGTTCTTTTATTAGGAGGGATGAAATTCGTTCAGCGAGTGAGTTTGCGGTGTAGAGCATCTTCAACAGCTTCATCGAATCCGACCTCGGGATCGACCAAGATTAAATTTCGACATCCTGGAGGAAAAAGCCACTCGCTGTCGTCTAGAGCGATCCAGCCCTCATACTCACGCCCTGCATTGCGTAGCCACAGATCGATCTCGGCCTGGCGTAAATATCGATTATCCAAATGATCCAAAACTGGTGTCACGTCTATGATTCGCCTCTGTATGTCATCGGAGAAATATCCACGCAATTGAGTCAGCGAGTATTCTTGTCTCCAGGCGCTGGAGATAACTATGTCTATCTCATTAAATTTTCGAAGAGTGATCTCAAGTTGTGGAAGGCGTGACAGGGCTCCATCCTCTCGATTTAGCGGATGCAAAACGCCATCAAAATCCAAAAATAAAATCATAGCCTTGGGATTAAAGACGATTCAAAACGAGATACGGTAGCCGGTTGATCATACGATCTGATCCAAATGATAGTGCAAAGAGATCTTTGGGCAAGCTGAAGTAGAATTTCTCATTCGGACTAAAAAATAAGAGGGGATGTGTGACTCCAAGCTTTTGGCCACAAACACTTGTCGATTGGGCTCAAGTGATTTCCGCGATAGCGACTGCAGCGTCTGTAATGGTCGCACTTCGACTAGCCTCTCGAAATGAGCGCGAGCGACTTGACCTAACGACCATAAGCCATCACGAGATCACTATAGGCGTGGGAGCGCGGGGCGCAAGTGCTCGTCTTAATCTGGTGACTAGGATAACGAATATAGGCCAGCGCCCTGTAGAAATTGCTAGGGTAGATATTTATCAACCCACCGCTAGAACGAAGTGGCGATGGTTTTTATGGGACTTGGGTTGGTCAACGCGCCAGATACCAGTTTTATTTCGTCGTATCATCGGCATTTATGTCGTATGTCATTCCGTCACACCTATTCAGCGGCGCAGTAATCCCACCAATTTGATTGCTTTCGGTGAAGGTTTAGAGTGTATTTTCGACATCGATCGCCTACAAATTAACGAGCAGATTGATGAATGCGTTAGTCGATGTGTTCTAGTGGTACAAACGGCCTCACATCACATAAAGTACCGGCGCTTTAATGCCCAACAGGCGGAAAGCATCATCCAGCACATTAAAGACAGACTAAGTGTCTAAACACCTAGATCTAAGTTTCAGATGAACGGAGCATGTCTGCGTCTATGTTCATTCAATCTATGGCACCGCAAGTATTCGATAGCAAAAAATCTCCTGAGAGTATTTTCGGTCGAAAATCTATTATTCGATGTAGCAGAGAAACTTGAGATGCAACCTCTTCAGATCATCCGTTATAAGCTCGAACTTAGCGGATCTCTCGCATTCCGTCGCCTTGACTCGAATCGCAAACGTACGCTTGCCAATGTCTTTTAGGTCGAAGGGATTGCCAAACGCGCCGCCTGGAAGCGGTGTAACAAAACGGAACTGATCAATATGGTCCCAGTGCGCAGCAATTTCAATCAGCCGCTCTGGATCGTCGTGTCTCAGTTGAAATACGCCTGTATCGAGCAATTTTGTACTTCCTGCTCCAGGTATGTCCGGCGGCGGTTCTATTTGCTCAACGTAGACTTTGCAGTTAGAAAGAGTCTTGCCGCCCGTGTTCCTGATTCCGATTTTAACTGTGCTTAATCTGCGACCAGATTGGATTTCATTCATATGATAGCGCTCGCTTGTGTCGCTGAACATCTCGATCTTCGGCGGAAGCGTAGATTGGAGGCCGTGAATAGCGTTCACGCTCGACGCCCGAACCCATCCATCTAGATTGTTAGTCGCAGACAACTGGCGAATCGAGTTCCCCACTTGTATGCGGATATCTTTAAGATCCTCAATTGAGCTGCACATCTTACTCAGAACGGTCCTGCGAAATTCAGTCAACATTTTAGAATCGTTACGCTCGATTGCATCCAGTCCCAGCGACCCGCGGGCCTTCTCTTGAATCGCATTTTCATTCAGATACAACGCGAAGAATGGTTTGCCCGTCTTCTCCGCATACTCGTACTCAAGCTGAATGTAGCTCTTGCCGGAGTCAGGATCAATACTGCCGTAGCGCCCACCAAGTATGAGCATGAAGATGTCACAACTATCGATCCATCGCTCGATCACTTCAATCTGTTTCTTGTCGGCAGCCGCGAATAACTCCATGCCGGCCGGGATGTGGCCGGCCTCCAAAATGGCCGAAACAGCTGCTTGGCGCTCGTTCTTCATGTCCATATAGGTGGACGAGATAAACACCTGATATTTCTTATCCATTTCGCGGTGGTCCCTGAGTCGTGATTAAATGACCAAAAGTCTATCATCCGGTGATACCGGCACCGAGGATGATTGCCGACTGTTTACTCATTTAAAGAGGATAGGTTTATGAGTATAGGTAGCACGTCGCGAAATCACCACTGGATTCCCCAATGTTATCTCAAGGGTTTTTCTAGAAGTCGCAGCAAGAATGCCAAACTGTTCGTCGTCGATGCGATCGGCCGGAAGACTTTCAACACTGTGCCGCGCAATATTGCCTCAGCACGTGATTTCAATCGAATTGAAATCGATGGTGTATCGCCAGACCAAATTGAATCCGATTTTTCACACTTTGAGGGAAATGTGGATAGGGCACTTCAACGAGTAATTGAAAGTCGCCAACTAGGCAATACAGAAGATCACAATCTCATTCTAAATCTGATTGCACTACTCTCTGCACGCAATCCACGGACGCGTGAAAATTCGCGGCAATTCCAGGAGAAAGTCATCAAACAGATGATGGGACTGACGGTCGCAAAGAAGGAGCGTTACGAAGCTAGTTATAAACAGGCGATTGAAGCTGGCTTCATGACGTCTCACGATGATATTGCGTATGAGACGATACGTGACTTCGTTAAGAACGATCAATACACGATTGAAGTTCCAACCACGCGGCACATCGAACAGGAGCTTAGATTAGTTGATACGATCCTACCGTTGTTGGGTGAGCGGAATTGGCTTCTCCTGAGAGCGCCAGCCAATACGAGCGGCTTTGTGACATCTGATCATCCGGTTGTATTGCAATGGAGTAGCCATAGAGAACGAGGATTTTTTAACTCGCCTGGATTCGCTCTTCGAGACACGGAAGTAATATTTCCAATTTCCAATGAGCTCGCAATGATTGGTAGCTTTGAAGTAAACAATGAAGTTATCGATGCGAACATCAAGGTTATGGCAGTGATCAATGGGGCAATTATTGCTCACAGCAATAGGCAAGTCTACGCACGGGATGATCGATTTCAATATTCATTATCCCGAGATGTGATTCGGTGGGGGGCAGATCTGCTGAAGGATTTGGCAAGTCCATCGGTATCCAGCCTCTAAAAATTTTCGCCAATCGACCGCCCAATAAAAAACTGTGTGGAGACAAAAAGCCTTCGTCTTACGATAAGCGTGTAGTAGACGCGAACGTCCTTGCTTCTGAATCGCGATGTCTATTCATTCGTCGTTACAGCGAACGCCGAGACTCCGCCGATAAAATCATGAATATGCTCCCAGTTTCTTGATGCAGTCCCGGTTGCGTACGGGTTAGTTACACTACAATTGGTTAACTAGATTGCCACAAGAGAAATATCAACTGCAGTCGTTTCCGGGGGGATACATGACAAAACCAATTCGCTTGGCGTGTGTTGAGGTGTGTAATTTTCGACGTCTATCGAAGACACGCCTTGAATTCGATGAGACGACCACAACGCTCGTCGGTGCTAACAACAGCGGAAAAACTTCGATTCTGACGGTGCTGCGGAATTTCTTGAGCGAGTCCCCAGGCTTTCGGCCATTCGATATTAGCCTTGGACAATGGGCAAAATTGCGTGAGCTCGGGTTGCAGTGGGAGTTACTGGAGCAGAATCCAACTATCGATGTTGGGGACGTCGAGCTCTGGGAGCATCATTACAAAGAGCTTTTGTCCTGCATGCCCTATATCGACCTGTGGTTCGATGCCCAAGAAGGTGCATATAGTTTGGTTGCCCCATTCATCACTTCGCTGAAATGGGCCGGTGGTGCCGTAGGTGCGCGAGTCAGACTTGAACCGGTTGTCGATATAGATGGACTGCGCAAACTGGCCTGGGACTATCGGGAGGCTCGTTTGCCGGTTAAAGGCCTGGCGAAGGACGGGCATGCGTGGCCCACCGACTTGCTAGACTTTTGGCTTCGTAGTGCCATGGACCTCCGTCGAGCGGTGGCATATCGCCTAGACCCTGCAAAGGGGCCGCTGGTCGACAAGATGCGTCGAGACGTACAGGAATTGCCTGCAAATGCGCTGCCTATTGAAATGACCCTTTTGCGAAAAATTCTTCGCGTGGATTTTATTCCGGCACAACGTGGTTTAGGTACGGAAGAAGGGGAATCGAAATCGTCAGGAGCGGCGGTACGGCCTGGTCTTTTCTCGGCGCAGCTCCTCAAGTTCGCTCGGCAGCATTTGAATGTAACTCCTTCTGGCCAGGGTAATAGAGAGGAGTTGGTCAGCGCCATTGCTAAAGCCCAGTCTGACCTAGATAAGACGATTCATGATGCACTCAAACCCGCCATGGAGGATGTGGAAGTCCTAGGTTATCCAGGATTGCACGACCCGCAGCATATTCATTTCCGGACCCGAATTCAAACTTCGGACCTTCTTTCAGATGGAACGGCGGTGCAATATCGCTTGGACAATACGGCAGAGGATGAATCTCTCCCAGAATACTCCATTGGACTTGGTTACCAGAATCTTCAATCGCTTAGCTTCATGCTCGTTTCTTTCCGCACAGCACGGCTCAATGACGAGAAGGGGCCACCCGCGGCGGTGCATCTGGTTATGGTCGAGGAGCCGGAGGCTCATTTACATGTCCAAGTTCAGCGCAGTTTCGCAAAGAATGCTCATTCGTTGATTTGTCCACGGGACCCGATACATAGCAACCTGTGTAGCCAGCTACTAATAAGTACGCATTCTAGCCATCTAGCGCATGGCGATAGTTTCACGAAGCTCCGCTACGTCAAGCGGATTCCAGGAAATGGTGCCGGCATTAAGCCGAGCACCGAGGTTATCAACTTGGGTGATGTTTTCGGTAACGATATCGAGACGCGGATATTTGCTGAGCGCTATTTCCAAATCCAGCACACTGATTTGCTCTTTGCTGATGGAGCTATCTTCGTCGAAGGAACGGCTGAGAGAATGCTGGTCCCTCTCTTCATCAACAAATACTTCGCAAATCTCGCGTCGAAATACATTTCCTTCCTTGATATTGGTGGCAGTCACGCCCATCGTCTCAAGCCTCTTGTCGAGAGGTTGGGCATCCCTACGGTAGTTATAACGGACATTGACCCTGTCGTGCCAGCAGTGAGTAAGAAGGGGCGGGCGGTAAAGAAGGCGGCATATATCGACAATCGTAAGGATATCGAATGTGGAAACGACACTCTCACAGGATGGCATCCGAGGATTGAGGAATTTTCTGCCTTTGCGAAGCCCGAGGAAAAGGATTTGGTTTTGACCTTGGAATCTGGCCTTAAAGTTCGATTTTCGTGGCAGCTACCCGTTGCTGCCGCGGAAAATCAATGGCCGAGTTCGTTTGAGGATTCCTTAGTTTTATCCAATCTCAATTGGATTAAGCAGTTAATAAATGAAGAGAAAGAAGCCAATAGAGACATCTATAAGGGAACCTTGGGAAAGGTTGTAGGTTTAGTCGCTGATTATGAAGACCACAAGGAACTGCTAGCCCAGCTTCACGAAATGTTGCACGGCAGTTTTGATAAAGGGGACTTTGCCGCCACCGTATTTGAGAAGCTCAATGCCGGCGCTCCAATTATTTGCCCCGAATACATCGCGAGCGCACTTAAATGGATGACCCAACAGCTGACTGCGCCTGCAGTGGAGGAGCAATGAACGCGCCTCTGGATGCTGGTAACGAGCGCGATACAGGGGTAGTCGAGGCAATCTGTAGTTATGTTACCGCCTCTCCACCACGCAGCTTCTTTCTCTTTGCGGGCGCTGGCTCTGGAAAAACCAGGACGCTAATCGAAGTATTGCGCAGAATAACCGGGGTAGTCAGTCATGATGCTGGAGGCTCCTATGCTGAGCAACTTCGGTCACGGGGTCAATCTGTTCGTGTCATCACTTACACAAAGAATGCAACCGCAGTGGTCAGGGGACGTTTGGGAGAGAACTTTCTGACGGAGGTCTCGACGATCCACGCATTCTGCTGGGAGCTTATAAAGGGATTCGACTCCGATATTCAGGAAGCACGCCTCGCAAACATCGCTGAGAAACTCCAAGAAGCAATAAACCATGCAAATTCAAAAAAGGGAAAAGAGACTGATACCGATAGAAGAAAATACGCAGAACTGGATGCAGAAGCTGCCGAGATTCGTGCCGTAGAGACCTTCATCTATCACCCTGACCGGAATACCTATGGCCCTGGAGCTCTTGCACATAGTCATGTTATTGATGCGGCGGCGTGGCTTATAAGAAATCGGAAGACCCTTCAGAAGATTCTTGTCGACAAGCACCCATTGATTCTTATCGATGAATCGCAGGATACGATGAAGGGCATCTTGGATGCTCTTTTCGAGCTGTCAGAGGCTTACCCCGGAAAAATCATATTGGGGCTGTTGGGGGACCATCGGCAGCGTATCTACCCAGATGGTCATGCGGACTTACCATCACGTGTACCCAAGGGGTGGGAGCGCCCAGCATTGCAGATGAACCATCGCAGCCAGAAACGTATTGTTGACCTGATTAATGACATATGGGAGGCTGATATAGATGGACGAACCCAGGCGAAGGATGGTGTTCGACAACATTCGCGGACTGAGAAGAATGGCGGTAAGGTTCGAATTTTCATCGGCGACACAGATAGAAATCCGCTAGAGAAAATCGAGCTAGAGCGGCAGTGTGCTGCTGTTATGTCTGGAGAGACAGGTGAGGTCGCGTGGTTACCAAAAATCCGTGGTTATAAAACACTAGCCTTGGAGCATAAGCTCGCGGCTAAGCGTGGGGGCTTTCTCGACGTTTACGAGGCGATGGATTTACTAGACCCTGATTCATCCTCGCCAAAGCCGAACGGAGAGCGGTCTGGTCCAAGCATGGTGCGCCCGTTGCTGGGAGCAATCTGCGACTTGGCTTCTTGCATACACGACGACCAAGCTTTGGACGAGCGTTCAGCGATGGAAGTACTTCGCGGCGAGGGCGTGTTGGCCAGATTGCCTCAGCGAGATGAAGAACGCCGGGCTGCAGTCAACAAGATTCATGACGCAATCACGGCATTTGTCGCAGAGATATCGGTTGATGGGGCAACAGTACGAGGCGTCTTGGCGCCAATTATGGATGCCGAGGTATTTGACTCCCATCGTCGCTTGGTCGAAGCTTATCAGGACAAAGAGGAACCGCCACCTGAACCAGAAAAAAAGTCCCAGGAAACAGTCGAAAATCGACGCAAGCGTGGATGGCATGCACTATTCAAAGCGCCATGGGTGGAAGTTCAAAGGTATCGAGCCTATTTGAACGGAGATGCTGAGCTTGCTACTCATCAGGTCGTCAAAGGTTCCGAATTCAAACATGTCATGGTGGTGATGGACGACGGCGAGGCCGGTGGATTCTTGTTTGCCTACGACAAGGTCATTGGTGGAATGGAGTTGAGCAAGAATGACCGGAAAAACATTGAGGAAGGCAAAGAAACTACTGTCGATAGAACACTGAGGCTCCTGTACGTTACGTGCAGTCGGGCCGAAGAGACGCTTCTACTTGTCCTTTGGGCCAGTAATCCTGATGCTGCCGAGGCGGCCGTACAGAAAACCGGTTGGTTTTTCAAGGAGGAGATTTCAAGAATTAAGTAAGCTGTCTTTTGCTCGGTGCACGGGGTTTTCCGCAAAAGCAGGTGGTGATTCCTCTTCTTTCCATCGTTTCCTTTGCATTTATCTAATACATGCAGCGTACTCACTATTCAGCGATTCAATCGCCTTTGATACAGGGGCTATCTGCGCGCTGCATTTTCTCAAGAAAGTGTTTCAGTTCCGCCACCTTATTGGGCATGGAGAACGCGATATATTTTCTCTGAACAGCTTCGATTTCAGGATCACGTATGAGGATTATCTTCAGGAGCTAATTCGGTGAGCTGAGTTAATCAAGCTCACCCATCGGTAGTACGCGCGGTCGGCCATTTTGTCTCTGGTGCCGCGATGCGGCGCTTGCGCTTCTCAATGGCCTTGTCGACCTTCTCAAGAGGATGGTCGAAGAAGTGCTGCCGAAAGGTATTTTTGAGCGAGGTGTTGTTCGATTGAGAAACACGCTTGGCTAGTTCGCCACCACTCACGAGCAGCAACTTGAATTTTCTGACCTCCTTCTGTTTTGCGGCAATCATTGCTAGTGCGTTTTCAGACAATTTTCCGGTTGTCCAGAACTCAAAAATGTGGGGGGCGTCACGCCAATCTGATGTGACAGCCGCAGCACGGCGAATTAATGGGATACGGTCGTTTAGCCATCGTTCCACATCAGCATCGGAAACAGTGCCCCCTGGTCTATAACCCTTGCATTCGATGAAGCGGATGGGGTTGTTGTAATGTCTGACCAATAGGTCCACTTCGGCTTTGGCTCCCATTTCGTCTCGAACGACTTGATTCATCGTGATTTCAGAGCTCGCCTCACTCGTGCGTACATACTCTGCGACTAGATACTCGAAAAGAGCTCCTCTGAGATTTACAGCTGCTCCTTCAATATGAGACAAGTTCGTGAAAATCTCATCCAGCCGTTCTAGCCCGCTTGCGCTGGGATATATATCAGCCAATAAGTTGGCCAGCTTTGTCAGAGCAGCGGCTACCTCTTTCCCGAAAAGAGTTTCCGTCGTTGCCGGTACAATCCCTTCCGACCTGGCAAGCAAGAACGCATCTGGGTGATAGCCATCAGCTACGAAGAAGTGCAGGCATCGACCCACATTTTTCAGATTTCGGAGGGTCTTGCATTTGTTGATGAAGGGACGAATGTGTTCTTCACGGATATTGGTTCCGAGTAGAACGTCGCACGCCAGAAATCCTGGCTTCGGTGTAGTTCCATTCCATTGCACCATCGGGGATAGATAGGACGGACCAGTCAGATCCCAGCTAAAGGTGCCGACGCGCGGTTGCTTTTCATCTTCGCTCTGGTCTCTCACAGCCACTTTTTGATAGCTCACAAATCCCAGGTCTCTAGCCCAATCTCGCACGGCCCCGAGAAGAACTTCTTCGGTGCGTAAGCGTGCACGCATTCTCGCAATCTCTACAACATCTGGCGGACGTTGATTGCCAAGTTCAATGCATTGGCCGACACCAGGTACATCGACCAACTGAACAAGTTTGGACGCAAGAAGAATTTCCAATATCTTAGCAGGCGAAAGATGGCCCTTTTGGGCCAATGGCGCGCCGCAGGCAATCTCGAAATGTTTCCGTGGCATGATTCCGCGGCGGGCAAGGAGGCTGGCTAGGGCACCGCCATATGAAACGCTGTTCTTAAGTAAGTCGCGGATTAAAGCATCCCAAAATATAGGAGAGGCGTAATCGCGTTGGAAATAGAGAAAGTGGGCATTGCGAGGAAATTTGATGTATGCCAACTTTTTGACGGTCTTGTTTCGCGAGACCTTTTGGCGGGCATTCACGGCAGTAACACCGTATTTCTCCACTAAAATCGAAACAAGTGTCGTACTGACGCAGGGCCCATATTTGTCTAAAGCCAGTTCTACGACGTCCATCAGTTCCCCTCATGACTGTCACTCGGCGCTATTTACAACTGGGTGTCACACTGCGCTATTTATAACACGTAACTACGTGCTGTATCGTTACGGAAGAGATGGTGCTTATTCGTGACAGTAGCACGGGCGTTTCAAGGCGATGAAATGCTAAAAAGCGGAGAGGCTCGTCACAGTCGCCCTTTTTAAGTTCATCGGCCAACCGATTTTGAATATGGCATGTATCGACATTCCCTCCGGATTCCGATTATCGACTCCGTGCATTGAACTTAAATATCAACCGGATGCACACGATGCACTCCAGCCCGAAGGCGCGTGCCTTCTATCTAAGCGCCAGCATTCCCACGGTCGTTTCGAGACTCCCAGATGAAAATGTGTTTGTAGAGTTTTCTACGAGCATTGTTTGTTTGGCATTGGATCGTCACAGTTAGGCGCTAACTTTAATGATTTGTGCGCTTAATTTTGACGATGGCCACTGGTAACGCGTCACCTGATCTGGCGTGCAACGGCATTCGCGATGAAGCGCGCCGAGGTAGCCGCAGGGGCAGGGATTCATGGCGGCAATCAATTGGAAGCGCGCCGGAAAATCAGCCTGGCGCGCCGCGCGTGAAATTGTAATCTGACCCGATTCCAGCGGCTCGCGCAATACTTCCAATACCTTGCGATCGAATTCCGGAAGCTCATCAAGGAACAGCACGCCCCGGTGCGCCAGCGAAATTTCACCCGGACGCGGCGTACCGCCGCCGCCCACCAGCGCGACGCCCGATGCGGTGTGATGCGGCGAGCGGTAAGGACGCACCTTCCAGCGCGCGGCGGAAAAACCGCCGGTCAGTGATTGCACTGCTGCCGATTCCAGCGCTTCTTCATCGGTCATGGGCGGCAAAATACCTGGAAAGCGCGCCGCCAGCATCGACTTGCCGGTGCCGGGAGGGCCGACCAGCAACACGCTGTGACCACCGGCCGCGGCGACTTCGAGCGCGCGCTTGGCCTGCAACTGGCCTTTGACGTCGGAAAAATCGAGATAGGCAGGTGCGGCAGGCTTGATCGCCGGCCGGTGCTGCGTCAGCCGGGCATCGCTGTCGGCGCCGCGCGCGGCGAAATGCGCGCATACCTGCAGCAGCGAATCGGCGGGGAAAATGGTGGCGTCGGCGACCAGCGCAGCTTCGTCGGCATTGTCGCGCGGCAGGATGAAGATACGTCGGCGACCGTCGCTGTGATGCGAGGTGCGCATGGCGTACGTCATGGCCAGCGCACCGCGGATCGGACTCAGATCGCCCGACAGCGACAGCTCGCCTGCGAATTCGTACTCGTCGAGGCCGTCGCCGGGCATTTGTCCGGAAGCAGCCAGGATGCCCAGCGCAATCGGCAGATCGAAGCGGCCCGATTCTTTGGGCAGATCGGCCGGCGCAAGGTTGACGGTGATTCTCTTGGCGGGGAATTCAAAGCGCGCATTCTGCAATGCGGCGCGCACGCGATCCTTGGATTCCTTGACCTCGGTTTCCGGCAAGCCCACGATGGTGAAGGACGGCAGACCGTTGGCCAGGTGTACTTCCACCGTGACTTGCGGCGCATGCATGCCCGCCAGCGCACGGCTCTTCAATACAGCAAGGCTCATCGTGACCGGATCAGGAGGCTTTCTGGCGCGCTTCGAGTTCGGCCACGCGGGCTTCCAGCTCTTCCAACTTGGCGCGGGTCTTGGCCAGCACCTGCGCCTGGATGTCGAATTCTTCGCGGGTGACCAGGTCCAGTTTGGAGAAACCCTGGCTCAGCATGGCCTTGACGTTCTTTTCGATATCCTTGGCCGGAGAGTTCTCGATAGCCTTGTTGATTTTGGATTGAATATCTTCGAAGAATTGTGGCTTATCCATGATGCTTCCTTTTATTAGTAGTGACGATCCGACAAGTGTAGCGCTTTCGTTGTCCTGCGGGAAAACAAAGCGGCGCAAAAGGCGGCCATGTGATCGGCGTGATGGCGTTACCTGTCAGAATCGCGTCGCGCGGAAACGTTCATCACCGGTCCTGCGAAGGGTTGACGGCCTGTCCAAATATAAGAAGGCGACCACCGAAAATCCCGCGTAAGATCGTTGCAGGGCATTGCATTTTTGCAACAGTTTCTTGCGTGCTCAACTGGGTGGCAAAACCGCGCCCAGCCATGCACCATAAAAAACAAAAATTTCCCAGTGGAAAATGTTATGTTGAAATTGTTGCGCACTATTGTTGTGCGCCAAGGTTTGTGTTTCACTCTAATGCACTGTTTTTGGGAAAAAAAGAAAAAATGCCTAATTGGAATGTTGATTTGCGCTAAAAAAAGTAACGCAAACCGCCAAAAAAGGGTTGGCATGGCTCCTGCTATACAAGTTGTGCAGAAATGAACAATTTGTTGTTTAACAGAAACCTAGAGGGACGCCATGAAAAAATTGATTCTTGCAACAGCAGTCGCAGCATCGTTAGTCGCCAGCTTCGCCCATGCGGAAGACGCACCTAAGCCAGACAATGAAGTTACCTTCAATGCTGCCGTCGTCAACGACTACCGCTATCGCGGCCTGACTCAGACGCGCTTCGACCCGGCTTTGCAAGTTGGAGCTGATTACACGCACAATCCAACCGGTCTGTATCTCGGCACATGGCTGACCAACATCAAATGGATCAAGGATGCAGGCACGCTGACCGGCACTAACACCAAAGGCAATGTCGAGTGGGATATCTACGGCGGCAAACGCGGCGATATCGGCGGTGGCTTCACTTATGACGTCGGCGGTCTGTACTACTACTACCCAGGCAACACGCTGTCCAACAGCGGCGCCAAGAACGCCAATACATTCGAACTTTACGGCCAGGTGGGCTACGGTCCAGCGTACTTCAAGTACTCGCAATCGCTGACCAATCTGTTCGGCAACGTTAGCAGCAAGTACAGCCAGTACTTCGATCTGGGCGCCAACATCGACACTTGGTATGGCGTGATCCTCGGTCTGCATGTCGGTCGTCAGAACGTCAAGGGCAGCAACAACGGCGTCTCCAATGACCAATACAGCTACACCGACTGGAAAATCGGTCTGAGCAAGTCGTTTGACGAACTGGCCGGTGTTACCTTGGGCGTTGCGTATCTGGGCACCAATTTGAAGGATGGCGTGCAAACAACCCCTGTTTCCGATGGTTCCAAGAATGTCGGCAAGAGCGGCTTCGTCGTTTCCCTCAGCAAAACTTTCTAATTGAGGTCGGTATGAAACTGATTACAGCGATCATCAAACCATTCAAGCTCGACGAGGTGCGTGAAGCCTTGTCGGCAATCGGCGTGCAAGGCATTACCGTGACGGAAGTCAAGGGTTTCGGCCGCCAAAAAGGCCACACCGAGCTGTATCGCGGTGCGGAATATGTTGTGGATTTCCTGCCGAAGACCAAGATCGAAGCCGCAGTCGACGATTCCATCGTTGAGCGCGCGCTGGAAGCGATCGAGGCTGCAGCACGCACAGGCAAAATCGGCGACGGCAAGATCTTCGTACAGGATCTGCTGGACGTTATCCGCATCCGTACCGGCGAAACCGGCAAAGACGCTCTTTAAGGGGGAACAGTAATGAGTATTAAAAAAATGTTTTCAAGTGCGCTTGCAATTGGCACCTTGTTGTTGGCGGTAAGTTTCGCCGCACCGGTCCAGGCGCAAGACGCACCGAAGCCGGAAGCTGCAGCTGCAGCTGCTCCTGCGGCGGAAGCGCCGAAGGCTGACGCACCGAAAGCCGAAGCACCTGCAGCAGCTCCGGCTGCCGCCGCTGCTGCTCCTGCCGCCGCTGCAGCCCCGGCTGCTGCCGCAGCTGCACCCGTGCTGGTCCCTAACAAGGGCGACACGGCCTGGATGCTGGTATGTACTGCATTCGTGATCCTGATGACCTTGCCAGGCCTCGGCCTGTTCTACGGCGGCCTGGTCCGCAGCAAGAACATGCTGTCGGTGCTGATGCAATGTTTCGTGATCTTCTCGCTGATCTACATCCTGTGGTTCGTCTACGGCTACAGCATCGCATTCACTGAAGGCAACGCGTTCTTCGGCGGCTTCGATCGTCTGTTCCTGCATGGCCTCAACGGCGACTCGACCACTGCCACCTTCAGCAAGGGCGTCGTGATTCCTGAACTGTCGTTCGTGGCCTTCCAGGGCGCGTTCGCAGCCATCACCGTGGCGCTGATCATCGGTTCCTTCGCAGAGCGCGTGAAGTTCTCCGCCGTGATCGTGTTCTCGATCCTGTGGTTCACCTTCTCGTACCTGCCGATGGCCCACATGGTCTGGTTCTGGCCTGGTCCGGATGCATTCACCGACGCTGCCGCTGCAGAAAAGGCGACTGCGATTTCGGGTTGGTTGTTCCAGAAGGGCGCGCTGGATTATGCCGGCGGCACCGTGGTGCACATCAACGCTGCGATCGCCGGCCTGGTCGGTTCGTATGTGATCGGCAAGCGCGTCGGTTACGGCAAGGAAGCCTTCAAGCCGCATAGCCTGACTCTGACCATGGTCGGCGCTTCGCTGCTGTGGTTCGGCTGGTTCGGCTTCAACGCCGGCTCCGGTCTGGAAGCCAACGGCGGTGCAGCGTTGTCCTTCGTCAACACCATCCTGGCAACTGCTGCTGCAGTGCTGTCGTGGAGCTTCGGTGAATGGATCGGCAAGGGCAAGCCGTCGATGCTGGGTGCAGCGTCGGGTGCCGTCGCCGGTCTGGTGGCGATTACTCCTGCAGCCGGTTTCGTCGGTGTCTGCGGTGCGGTTGTGATGGGCCTGCTGGCCGGTCTGCTGTGCCTGTGGGGTGTCACCGGTCTGAAAAAGCTGCTGGGTTCGGACGATGCGCTGGACGTCTTCGGCGTGCACGGCGTGGGCGGTATCCTGGGTGCGATCCTGACTGGCGTGTTCGCTGCGCCTAGCCTGGGCGGCACAGGTATCTATGACTACGTCGCCAACGCAGTCGCTCCCGACTACTCGATCGGCGGTCAGGTCTGGATTCAGTTCCAGGGCGTGCTGACTACCGTGATCCTGTCGGGCGTGGTCTCCTTCATCGCCTACAAGCTGGTCGACATCGTGATCGGTCTGCGTGTGACGGAAGAAGAAGAACGCGAAGGTCTGGACATCTCCAGCCACGGCGAATCGGCTTACCACTCCTGATTGTTTCCCGGGGGCCTTGCGCCCCTTTCAGAAGCGCCCGCGACTCCGGTCCGGGCGCTTTTTTTATGTCTCTTTAAAAAAACGACAACGCCGCCATGTAAAAGGCCTCTCCACCAGATATTGCCGTGTGGCGGGCGACGTAATAGCCAGAATCCCGCTAAAATGGCCGGTTCCTGTCGGTTTTGTTATCGGTTGTTTCCATCGATCACCGGCCGCTATTTCGTCCAATCGCTACCCAGCACGCGCAGAAGGTCTTTTATGGTTCCGCATCTTGTCACCGCCCTCAACGGTCCGCTTCTCGACCTGGAAAAGAAAATCCTGGGCGCAACTCCCGCGATCGAGCGCTGGTTCCGCATGGAGTGGCAAGAGCACACGCCGCCGTTCTATTGTTCGGTCGACCTGCGCAACGCCGGCTTCAAGCTGGCGCCGGTAGACACCAATCTGTTCCCGGGCGGCTTCAACAATCTGTCGCCGGAAATGCTGCCGCTGGCCGTGCAGGCCGCGATGGCCGCGATCGAAAAATATTGCCCTGACGCAAAGAACCTGCTGCTGATCCCCGAGCATCACACGCGCAACAGCTTCTACCTGCAAAACATCGCGCGGCTGATGCAGATCTTCCGCCAGACCGGCCTGAATGTGCGCCTCGGTACCCTGGAAGACATCAAGAAGCCCAAGCAGATCGATCTGCCCGACGGCAGCACCATCACGCTGGAGCCGCTTGAGCGCTCCAAGAACGGCCGTCGCCTGGGTCTGAAGAATTTCGATCCCTGCACCGTGCTGCTCAACAACGACCTGTCGATCGGCATCCCGTCGGTGCTGGAAAACCTCGACGAGCAAAATGTCCTGCCGCCGCTGCACGCCGGCTGGGCGGTGCGCCGCAAGAGCAACCACTTTTCCGCCTACGACGACGTCGTGAAGAAATTCGCCAAACTGGTCGACGTCGATCCATGGATGCTCAATCCGCTGTATGCCAAATGCGGCGAGCTCAATTTGCAGGAAGACGCCGGCTCCGATTGCCTGGCCGACAACGTCAGCAGCCTGTTGTCGAAGATCCGCAAGAAGTACAAGGAATACGGCATCAAGGAACAGCCGTTCGTGATCGTCAAGGCCAATGCCGGCACCTACGGCATGGGCATCATGACGGTCAAGGACGCCAGCGAGGTCAAGGATCTCAACCGCAAGCAGCGCAGCAAGCTGGCGGTCGGCAAGGAAGGCCTGGAAGTCAACGAACTGGTGATCCAGGAGGGCGTGCATTCGTTCGAACGCATCAACGAAGCCGTCGCCGAGCCGGTGGTCTACATGATCGACCGCTACGTGGTGGGCGGTTTCTATCGCGTCCACGCCGACCGCGACATCAACGAAAACCTGAACGCCCCCGGCGCCCATTTCGTGCCGCTGGCGTTCCAGCAGCAGCATGCCTTGCCGGACTTGCAAGCCAAGCCCGGCACCGCGGCGCCGAACCGTTTTTACATGTACGGCGTGGTGGCGCGACTGGCGCTGCTGGCGGCGTCGCTGGAAATGGAAAAGACCGATCCGAATCCGGAAGTCTATTAATCTTATTTGGCTGACATTTTTGACGGACATTTCATGAAAATCGCTTTCCTCGCCGACCCGCTCGATACCTTCAAGACCTACAAGGACTCTACCTTCGCCATGATGCGTGAAGCTGCTCGCCGCGGCCACGCCATCTACGCGTTCGAGCAGACCGACGTCGTGCTGGAAAGCGGCCTGGTCACCGCCAACGTCGCGAAGATCACGCTCACCGGCGAGGCCGACGACTGGTACCGCGCCGACAAGCCGGTCTCGACTTTCCTGTCGGAGTTCGACGCCATCGTGATCCGCAAGGATCCGCCGTTCGACATGGAATACATCTACACGACGTATCTGCTGGAGCTCGCCGAGAAGCAGGGTGCACGCGTCTTCAACAAGCCCGAGGCGATCCGCAGCCACAACGAAAAACTGGCGATCGCGCAGTTCCCGCAATACACCGCGCCGACCCTGGTCACGCGCGACGCCAAGCGCTTGCGCGCATTCCACGACGAACACAAGGACGTGATCCTCAAGCCGCTGGACGGCATGGGCGGCATGGGCATCTTCCGCATCGGCCAGGACGGCATGAACCTCGGCTCGGTCATCGAAACCCTGACCGACAACGGCAACCGGACCATCATGGCGCAGCGTTTCATCCCGGAAATTTCCAAGGGCGACAAGCGCATTTTGCTGATTGGCGGTAAAGTGGTGCCGCATGTTTTGGCGCGCATTCCGCAAGGCGGAGAAGTGCGCGGCAATCTGGCGGCCGGCGGTCTCGGCGTGGCGCAACCGATTTCGCCGCGCGAGCTGGAAATCGCCGAAGCACTGGCGCCGGTATTGGCGCAGCGGGGGTTGTTGCTGGTAGGATTGGACGCTATTGGCAATTATTTAACAGAAATCAATGTCACCAGCCCGACCTGTTTCCAGGAAATCACGCAGCAAAGCGGCTTCGATGTTGCCGCCATGTTCGTCGATGCGCTGGAAGCTGCGGTCGCAGGCAGCTGAAGCAATCAATCCGGCGCCCGGTCTGGCAACGTACATATAAGCAAGCAGAAATTCATGGTCGGTATCCTTCTCCTCACGCATGCCCCGCTGGGTCAGGCTTTCATCGCAGCGGCCACGCATGTCTTCCGCGGCTTGCCGGAACGCATCGAAGCAATCGACGTCATCGCCGACCAGAACCCGGCGGAAGTGCAGCGCATGGCGGCTGACGCCGTGCATCGCCTCGACGACGGCAGCGGCGTGCTGGTCATCACCGACGTCATGGGCGGCACGCCGTCCAACTGCACCGGTTACCTGTGCGCCATCGACAATGTCGAAATCATCGCAGGCATCAGCCTGCCGATGCTGCTGCGCGCGCTGACCTACCGCAACGACACGCTTGACGTCGTCATGGAAATGGCCTTGGCCGGCGGCCAGAGCGGCGCCGTCCGGATCGACAACCGCATTCGCGTTTCATCCCAATAAAAGCACAAAGAAAGAATTGCCATGATTCAAAAAGAACTTGAGATCATCAACAAGCTCGGTCTGCATGCGCGCGCGTCGGCCAAATTCACGCAACTGGCGTCGAAGTACAAGTGCGAAGTCTGGATGACCTTCAACAAGCGACGCGTCAACGCCAAGTCCATCATGGGCGTGATGATGCTGGCCGCCGGCAAGGGCACCAAAGTGCTGCTGGAAACAGAAGGCGCCGACGAACAGGATTGCTTCAATGCCTTGGAAGCGCTGATCCTGGACCGATTCGGCGAAGGCCAGTAATCCCCGTAAAGTCGTAAGTCTTCGAATTTCTCTCGTTTGTTTTCCTCTTGTTTTGCCGCACGATTGCTAAATGATGCGTTGTCCGGTAAGGTTTTGAGAGCTACCGCGCATGAACACAGATGACGGCATAACAAAATAACGCAGGAGACAAACGCGATGGCATCTTTCACCTTACACGGCATTCCTGTTTCCAAGGGGATCGCCATCGGCCGCGCGCATCTGCTCGCGCCGGCCGCGCTGGACGTCAAACATTATCTGATTCCCGAGGAGCAGGTCGAAGCCGAAGTCCTGCGCCTCAAGAGCGCGATTGCCGCCGTCCATCAGGAACTGCAAACCATCCGCGACGACTTGCCCAAGGAAGCGCCGCCCGAACTGGGTGCTTTCATCGATGTGCATGCGCTGATCCTGTCGGACCCGATGCTGGCCGAAGTGCCGCTCAACATCATCCGTCACCGCTATTACAACGCCGAATGGGCGCTGGTGACGCAGATCGACGGCTTGTCGGCGCAGTTCGACGAGATTGAAGACCCTTATCTGCGCGAGCGCAAGGCCGACATCCAGCAGGTCGGCGACCGCGTGCTCAAAGTGCTGACCGGCAGCGCCATCAGTCTGCCGCCAGCGGCAGGAGAGGGCGCCGCCGCCAGCATCATCGTTGTCGCACACGACATTTCGCCGGCCGACATGCTGCAGTTCCGTGACGGCGCCTTCGCCGGTTTCGTCACCGACCTCGGCGGCCAGAATTCGCATACCGCCATCGTCGCGCGCAGCCTCGACATCCCGGCCGCAGTCGGCATGAACAACGCTTCGGTGCTGGTCAAGCAGGAAGACGTGCTGATCATCGACGGCGACGCCGGCGTGGCCATCGTCAATCCGTCGCCGCTGGTGCTCGCGCAATACCGCGCGCGCCAGGAGCGCATGCTGCGCGACCGCAAGAAACTCGGCCGTCTCAAGAAGACTCCGGCGATCACCCAGGACGGCACCGAAATCACGCTGCTGGCCAATATCGAGTTGCCCAGCGACAGCGCCCCCGCGCTGGAAGCGGGCGCCAACGGCGTCGGCCTGTTCCGTTCCGAATTCCTGTTCATGGGCCGCGCCGGGCATCTGGAAAAATTCCCGTCCGAAGACGAACAGTTCGATTCATATTGCCAGACCGTGGTGTCGATGAAGGGGCGCCCGGTCACGATCCGCACGCTCGACGTCGGCGCCGACAAGCCGCTCGACGAAGATGAACAGACTGCGCTGAATCCGGCGCTGGGTTTGCGCGCGATCCGCTATTGCCTGTCCGAGCCGCAGATGTTCCTGACGCAGCTGCGCGCGATCCTGCGCGCCTCAGCCTTCGGTCCGATCAAGCTACTGATCCCGATGATGGCGCACGCGTTCGAAATCGACCAAACGCTGGCGCTGATCGAGCAGGCCAAGGAACAATTGCGTCAACGCAAGCAGAAGTTCGATGAAGACATTGAGATCGGCGCGATGATCGAAATCCCGGCAGCCGCGCTGGCCTTGCCGATGTTCATCAAGCGTCTCGATTTCCTGTCGATCGGCACCAACGACCTGATCCAGTACACGCTGGCGATCGACCGGGTCGACCACGAGGTGGCGCATCTGTACGACCCCTTGCATCCGGCCGTGCTGTTCCTGCTGTCGAGCGTCATTTCAATGGCGCGCAAGGCCGATATCCCGGTCGCGGTGTGCGGCGAGATGGCGGGTGACGTAAAGTGGACGCGGCTGTTGCTCGGCATGGGCCTGCTGGAGTTTTCCATGCATCCTTCGCAACTGTTGTCGGTCAAGCAGGAAATTCTCAACAGCGACCTGACCTTGCTGGAGCCGCAGGTCAAAAAGGTGTTGAAGGCATCCGAGCCGGCCGCCATCGAAGCCGCCATGGCGCAACTGCGCGCCATCACCAGCGAACCGGAAATGAAGGCCACCGCCGCACGGCGCCGCTAAACCTGTTCACGATCTCACTGCGAGGCCATGATCCGGCGTCGTGCGGTACTCGGAATCCTCATGTACTAAAGTACACTCCAAGGCGTGTAACTGAGCTCCGTTCCACCGCCGCCGGCTGATGGCCTCTCGTACAGGTCGTGAACAGATTCGGAATGGATACGCTTTCACCGTGGTTTGACGGCATGCCCCGACTTGGTTATTCTTACACCACTGCGCCGATTTGAATGGTTTATCCAAACCTCAGCTTGCGGGCGCCGGAACCTTGGGTTCCATCTAAATACGGCTAAAGCGAGCTTGGTGCAATACAAGACAAGCCCAGAATTTAGCCCGTGAGCGTAAGCTCCGGGCTTTTTTGTTTTCGGGCCCCTGAATCGGTAGACGGACATAACCGCAAGATAACGAAGAGAGCCCATGTCGATCGGAATCGTATCGCCGCAAATCATGCATTTTCCCGAGCCGCTGCCGCTCAAGAACGGCACGGCGCTGGCCGACTACGTGCTGATGTATGAAACCTACGGCACGCTCAATGCCGACAAATCGAACGCCGTGCTGGTGTGCCACGCGCTCAACGCTTCGCACCACGTCGCCGGCGTCTACAAGGACGACCCCGACAACGTCGGCTGGTGGGACAACATGGTCGGTCCCGGCAAGTCGCTCGACACCGACAAGTTCTTCGTCATCGGCGTCAACAACCTCGGCTCCTGTTTCGGCTCTACCGGTCCGATGCATACCAACCCGGCCACCGGCAAGCCGTACGGCGCGAGCTTCCCGGTGGTGACCGTGGAAGACTGGGTCAACGCCCAGGCGCGCCTGGCGGACCAGCTCGGCATCGCCCAGTTTGCCGCGGTCATGGGCGGTTCGCTGGGTGGCATGCAGGCGCTGGCGTGGAGCATCATGTATCCGGATCGCCTGCGCCACTGTGTGGTGATCGCGTCGACCCCAAAACTGTCGGCGCAGAACATCGCCTTCAATGACGTTGCACGCCAGGCGATCCTGACCGATCCGGACTATCACGGCGGCGACTTCTATGCGCACGGCGTGGTGCCGAAAAACGGCTTGCGCGTGGCGCGCATGGTCGGTCACATCACCTACCTGTCGGACGACGACATGGCCGAAAAATTCGGCCGCGACCTGCGCTCGGGCGAATACCAGTTCGGCTACGGCGTGGATTTCGAGATCGAATCCTACCTGCGCTACCAAGGCGACAAATTCTCGACCTACTTCGACGCCAACACCTACTTGCTGATCACCAAGGCGCTCGACTACTTCGATCCGGCGCGCGACTTCGGCGGCGATCTGAACAAGGCGCTGGCCGGCACCAAGGCGCAATTCCTGCTGGCCTCGTTCACCACCGACTGGCGCTTTTCGCCGGAGCGTACCCGTGAAATCGTGCAGGCGCTGGTCAGCAACAAGCGCCGCGTCAGCTATGCCGAAATCGACGCGCCGCACGGCCACGACGCCTTCCTGCTGGACGACGAGCGCTATATGAAGTTGCTGCGCGAATACTATCAACGCGTCTGGGCGGAAATCGCCATGGAGGAGAGCGCATGAATTTCCCTGAACTGAGCGTATTGCGCCCCGACCTGGCGTTCATCGCGCACTGGATTCCTGCCGGCTCGCAGGTGCTTGACGTCGGCTGCGGCGACGGCGTGATGCTCGATTACCTGCAGACTGACAAGGCCTGCAGCGGCTACGGCATTGAAATCGACGACGCCCGCATTCCCGAATGCGTGGCGCGCGATGTGTCGGTGATCCAGCAAGATCTGGAAGGCGGCCTGGCCATGTTCGAAGACAACGCCTTCGACAACGTGCTGTGCCTGTCGGCGCTGCAAATGGTCAAGGACGTCGAAGGCATCCTGCGCGAAATCGCCCGGGTCGGCCGCGAAGCGACGGTGTCCTTCCCCAACTTCGCTTACTGGACGCACCGCATTGCGCTGTTGCGCGGCCGCATGCCGGTGTCGAAATCGTTGCCTTACGAGTGGTACGACACGCCCAACCTGCGTTGCGCCACGATCAAGGACTTCGAAGCGCTGGCCAACGAGGTCGGCCTCGACGTGCTGGAATGCGTGGCGCTGCACGACGGCAAACCGGTGACCTTCCTGCCCAATTGGCGCGGCAGCCTGGCAGTGTTCCGTCTCAAGAAGAAGTAACCCGCCCTGTCGATCGCCCGCGCCGCCGCAGGAAAAATCGTACCGGCGCCGGCAAATTCCTTATACTCCGCAGACGTCTCCGCCCAGGTGTCCCGCGGGCGGAGTTCTTCCTGTCCGTACTGACGTCTCGCTTTCTCTTTTTATGACCGACAACCGCATTTCGTGGCACAGCTATCTCAACCGTCGCATGCTGATTTGCGTGTTTCTCGGTTTCACGTCGGGGTTGCCGCTGTTCATCCTGCTGAGCCTGTTGCAGGCCTGGCTGGCCAAGTCCGGGCTCAACGTCAAGGCGCTCGGCTTGTTCGCACTGGTGATGTTCCCCTACACCTGGAAATTCCTGTGGTCGCCGCTGATGGATCGTTTCCACTTCGGTCGCATGGGGCGCCGACGCGGATGGATGTTCTTCACCCAGATCGGCCTGTTCGTCGGCATCGGCGCCATGGGCATGCTGGATCCGCAGACCCAGATCGGTACGATCGCCCTCATGGCGTCGGTGGTGGCCTTCCTGTCGGCCAGCCAGGACATCGTGATCGACGCCTATCGCCGTGAAATCCTGCCGGAAGAGGAGCTGGGCCTGGGCAGCGCCATCCACGTCAACGCCTACAAGCTGTCGGGCATGGTGCCAGGGGCTTTGTCGCTGGTGCTGGCCGACCTGATGCCGTGGCAGACCGTATTCTGGATCACGGCCGGCTTCATGCTGCCGGGTTTGCTGTGCACGCTGGCGGTCAAGGAGCCGGTGGTCTACGGCGTGCCGCCGAAGAATCTGCGCGAAGCCGTAGTGCTGCCGTTCCGCGAGTTCGTCACGCGCGGCGGCTGGAACAAGGCGCTGTGGGTGCTGGCCTTCATCTTCCTGTACAAGCTCGGCGACAGCATGGCGACTGCGCTGGCGACCAAGTTCTACATTGACCTCGGATTTTCCATGACGCAGATCGGCGTGGTCTCGAAAACCACCAGCCTGTGGGCCAGCGTGGCGGGCGGCATTGTCGGCGGGGTCTGGATGATCCGGCTCGGCATCAACAAGGCGCTGTGGGTGTTCGGCGTGATCCAGGCGGTGGCGATCCTCGGTTTTGCCTGGCTGGCCCATGTCGGCGCCAGCACCGTGGCGCTGGCGGTGGTGATCGGCATCGAAGCCTTTGGCGTCGGCCTCGGCACGGCGGCTTTCGTCGCCTACATCATGCGCGAGACCGATCCACGCTACACGGCCACGCAATTTGCCCTGTTCACCAGCCTGGCGGCGGTGCCGCGCACTTTCGTCAATTCTTCGGTCGGGTACATCGTCGCCTATATGGGCTGGTTCAATTTCTTCATCCTGTGCTTCATCCTGGCCTTGCCCGGCATGGTCATGTTACTCAAAATTGCTCCGTGGAATCACGTCGAGCATCTTCCGGAAGCGACAGTCGAGATCCCTAAATAGCCGGCAGCTAAAAATATTGCGTCGGCTTTCGTATTTTAGTTGACAAGGGAAAAGTGTTCGCCTATAGTTTTGAGTTCCCTGCGCGGAGAGGTGGCCGAGTGGTTAATGGCAGCAGACTGTAAATCTGCCCTCTTACGAGTACGCTGGTTCGAATCCAGCCCTCTCCACCATTTTGGGAGCAGTCTTAAAGTTGTTGCGGCTGTGAAGTGATAAGTGTTCGATGGCAGTTCCTCGCGGGTGTAGCTCAATGGTAGAGCTGAAGCCTTCCAAGCTTATGACGAGGGTTCGATTCCCTTCACCCGCTCCAAAGTTTTTTGTCCGGTTGCATCGTTTGGCAGTTGGTGCGATCGGCAGGTATGCCCTTGTAGCTCAGTGGTAGAGCACTCCCTTGGTAAGGGAGAGGCCACGTGTTCAATCCACGTCAAGGGCACCAGTTGTATAGCAGGTAGCAGGTGTTTCACCGTAAGCGCTGCAGCAAGTCAGCAAGTCGATCGGGCGCGTTGCCTGAACATTCTCATAATCGTTAGGAGTCTAAGATGGCAAAAGGCAAATTCGAGCGGACCAAGCCGCACGTGAACGTTGGCACGATTGGTCACGTTGACCACGGCAAGACCACACTGACAGCCGCAATCGCGACCGTGTTGTCGAAGAAATTCGGCGGCGAAGCGAAGGCCTACGATCAAATTGACGCAGCGCCTGAAGAAAAGGCACGCGGCATCACCATCAACACTGCGCACGTTGAATACGAAACAGCAAACCGTCACTACGCGCACGTTGACTGCCCAGGCCACGCCGATTATGTGAAGAACATGATCACCGGCGCCGCGCAGATGGACGGCGCGATCCTGGTTTGCTCCGCAGCAGACGGCCCGATGCCGCAAACACGCGAACACATTCTGCTGTCGCGTCAAGTTGGCGTTCCTTACATCATCGTGTTCCTGAACAAGGCCGACATGGTTGATGATGAAGAGCTGCTGGAGCTGGTCGAAATGGAAGTGCGCGAGCTGTTGACCAAGTACGAATTCCCAGGCGACGACCTGCCAATCATCAAGGGTTCGGCGAAGCTGGCCCTCGAAGGCGACACTGGCCCGCTGGGCGAGCAAGCGATCATGGCCCTGGCAGAAGCGCTGGACACTTACATCCCGACACCGGAACGTGCTGTTGACGGCGCTTTCCTGCTGCCAGTGGAAGACGTGTTCTCGATCTCCGGCCGCGGTACCGTTGTGACCGGTCGCGTTGAGCGCGGTATCGTCAAGGTCGGCGAAGCCCTGCAAATCGTCGGTATCCGCGACACACAAGACACAGTTTGCACCGGCGTCGAAATGTTCCGCAAGCTGCTGGACCAAGGTCAGGCAGGCGACAACGTTGGCGTGCTGCTGCGCGGCACCAAGCGTGAAGACGTGGAGCGTGGCCAAGTGTTGGCCAAGCCAGGTTCGATCAAGCCGCACAAGCACTTCACCGGCGAGATCTATGTGTTGTCGAAAGACGAAGGCGGCCGTCATACTCCGTTCTTCAACAACTATCGTCCACAGTTCTACTTCCGTACTACGGACGTGACTGGTTCGATCGAGTTGCCGAAGGACAAGGAAATGGTCATGCCAGGCGACAACGTGTCGATCACCGTGATGCTGATCAACCCGATCGCGATGGAAGAAGGCCTGCGCTTCGCTATCCGTGAAGGCGGTCGTACCGTCGGCGCCGGTGTGGTTGCCAAGATCCTGCCAGACGCGTAATAAGAAGAGTAGCAATCGCCGCGATTCGGGAAATTCCCGCCTCGCGGCGTTGATGTCTGAGCGGCAAGCATAAGTTGGCTGGCCAAGCCGTTCAGATCAGTGTTTTGATCGTAGGGGTGTAGCTCAATTGGCAGAGCGCCGGTCTCCAAAACCGGAGGTTGGGGGTTCGATGCCCTCCGCCCCTGCCACCGATTCAGGTGAGTAGGGTACTGAAAGTAAATAAATGTCTAACCAGCCTGTACAAACCGTCAATACATCAAGCGACAAGCTCAAGGTTGTCCTGGCAATCGTAGCGGTCATCGCGGGTGTGGTCGGTTTTTTTGTGTTGTCGGGTCAATCGACTCCGGTGCGCGCACTGGCCCTGGTGGCCGGCTTGCTGGTGGCGGTAGGTTTCGCCTGGACATCTTCGCAGGGTCGCGGTTTCGTCGGCTTTGCCAAAGAATCGGTACGTGAAACCAAAAAAGTTGTCTGGCCTACCCGCAAGGAAGCGACGCAGATCACGGCGATCGTGTTCGCCTTCGTGCTGATCATGGCGATCTTCCTCTGGGGTACGGACAAGTTGCTCGAATTCCTGTTGTATGACGTAATTTTGGGCTGGAAATAAAAATGAGCGATAGCACACAAGACAGCGCACCGATTGGTGCGCAAAGCGTTTCAAGCGCAAGTAAAAAGCGCTGGTACGTTGTGCATGCCTATTCCGGCATGGAAAAGAGTGTGCAGCGTGCACTGACCGAGCGCATCGTCCGCGCCGGCATGGAAGAACAGTTCGGCCAGATCCTGGTGCCGACAGAAGAAGTCGTGGACATGAAAAATGGCCACAAGTCGGTGACCGAGCGTCGTTTCTTCCCGGGCTACGTCCTGGTTGAGATGGAAATGACGGACGAAACCTGGCATCTGGTGAAAAACACCAGCAAGGTGACCGGTTTCATCGGCGGCAAGTCCAATCGCCCGACGCCGATTCCGCCGCATGAAGTCGACAAGATCATGCAGCAAATGCAGGACGGCATCGAAAAGCCGCGTCCAAAGGTCTTGTACGAAGTGGGCGAGCTGGTTCGCATCAAGGATGGTCCTTTTACCGATTTCAACGGCAACGTGGAAGAAGTGAATTACGAAAAATCCCGCGTGCGCGTCTCCGTGACCATTTTCGGTCGTGCAACACCGGTCGAACTCGAGTTCGGCCAAGTCGAAAAAGTCTAAGCAGCACAAGTCAAGCGCCCGCAGGAGCGCGGCGAAATGCAAGTTTCCCCAAATCCTGCAGCAGCAGAGGAGCCTCAGTAAAACGCCGCAAGGCAGATGAACAGGCGCTAACACTCAATCAACGTAGGAGCCATCATGGCAAAGAAAATCATCGGTTTTATCAAGCTGCAAGTGCCAGCTGGTAAAGCAAATCCATCCCCACCGATCGGCCCTGCGCTGGGTCAGCGCGGTCTGAACATCATGGAATTCTGTAAGGCATTCAATGCCCAGACTCAAGGCGTCGAGCCAGGTCTGCCGATTCCAGTCGTGATCACTGCATTTGCGGACAAGTCCTTCACCTTCGTGATGAAGACTCCTCCAGCAACCATCCTGATCAAGAAGGCTGCCGGTATTCAAAAGGGTTCTGCCAAGCCGCATACAGACAAGGTTGGCAAGATCACTCGTAAACAAGCGGAAGAAATCGCTACCCAGAAGAAGCCGGATCTTACCGCTGCTGATCTGGAAGCGGCTGTGCGCACCATCGCTGGTTCGGCACGTTCCATGGGCATCACGGTGGAGGGTCTGTAATGGCTAAGTTGACAAAACGCGCTAAGGCGCAAGAAGGCAAGATCGATAGCACCAAGGCTTATCCTTTCGATAACGCACTGGCGCTGATCAAGGAATTCGCAACAGCGAAGTTCAACGAATCGATCGACGTGTCCGTCCAGCTGGGCGTTGATGCGAAGAAGTCGGACCAAGTGGTCCGCGGTTCCGTGGTGTTGCCGGCTGGTACAGGCAAGACCGTCCGCGTCGCCGTGTTCGCTTCGGGTGAAAAGGCTGAACAAGCTAAAGCAGCTGGCGCAGACGTCGTCGGTATGGAAGACCTGGCTGAACAAGTCAAGGCCGGCAACATGCCGTTCGACATCGTGATCGCTTCGCCGGACACCATGCGTATCGTCGGTACCCTGGGTCAGATCCTGGGCCCACGCGGCCTGATGCCTAACCCGAAGGTCGGCACCGTGACTCCTGACGTTGCTACCGCCGTCAAGAACGCCAAGGCTGGTCAAGTGCAATACCGTACCGACAAGGCCGGCATTATTCACGCCACCATCGGTCGCAAGTCGTTCAGCGACGCAGATCTGAAGTCGAATCTGGTTGCGCTGATCGATGCGCTGAACAAGGCCAAGCCTGCCACCAGCAAGGGTGTTTACCTGCGCAAGGTGTCGCTGTCGTCCACCATGGGCGCTGGCGTCCGCGTGGATCAATCGACCCTGTCGGCTTAAGTAAAGAATCAAGTCCTCGTTTCCTCACGGAAGCGGGGCGCATCTTTGGGCTGGAGCATTTTGCAATTGTGAAGTGCTCCAGGCAATCAAAGACCGTTGGGCGGCGTGCAGCAGGCAGGCACAAAGTTAAAACGCCGGAAACTTCCGTTTCCGGTTACCCAGCGCAGATGGTGACCCCGAACAAGTTTTGCAGTCTCACACAGCGTTTCATGTTTCACGAAGCGTTGCACTGAACTCCTAACGTCGGACGCCGTGTTCGAACCGATGTAAGGCAAGCAGGTTTTTCGCCTGTGTCGTCGCCAAGCATCATTTTTGGAGGTTGATCTTGAGTCTCAATCTGAATGACAAAAAGGCCGTTGTCGCCGAAGTCGCCGCAAAAGTAGCAACTGCGCAGACTATCGTCGTGGCCGAATACCGTGGCATCCAGGTTGGTCACTTGACGCAACTGCGCGCCAAAGCGCGTGACCAGGGCGTGTACCTGCGCGTGTTGAAAAACACACTCGCACGTCGTGCCGTTGAAGGTTCCGCGTTTGCTGACCTCGCTTCTGAAATGACCGGCCCGCTGATCTATTCGATCTCGGAAGATGCCGTTGCTGCAGCTAAAGTCATCTCTGACTTTGCTAAGACCAACGACAAGCTGGTTGTCAAGGCAGGTAACTATGCAGGCAAGCCGCTGGATAAGGCTGCTGTGACTGCATTGGCAAATATCCCGTCCCGCGAAGTTCTGCTGGCCCAATTGCTGGGCATGATGCAGGTTCCGGTTGCTGGTTTTGCGCGTGGTCTGGCTGCTCTGGCAGCCAAGAAAGAAGCCGAAGCAGCTTAAGAACGCCGGCCGCAGCAATGTGGCGGTGGTTCGTGAGCGCTTTGACCTCTGCGTCAGTACCGATTAGATGTTATTACCGAAATAAATTAGGAGTTTCAAATGGCAATTAGCAAAGACGATATCTTGGAAGCCGTAGGCGCCTTGACCGTGTTGGAATTGAATGACCTGGTGAAGGCATTCGAAGAAAAGTTCGGCGTTTCCGCCGCAGCAATGGCTGTCGCTGGTCCTGCTGGTGGTGGCGCTGGCGCCGCTGCTGCTGAAGAGCAAACTGAGTTCACCGTTGTTCTGTCCGAAGTCGGCGCGAACAAGGTTGGCGTCATTAAGGCAGTTCGCGAAATCACCGGTCTGGGCTTGAAAGAAGCCAAGGATCTGGTTGACGGCGCACCGAAGCCAGTTAAAGAAGGCATCGCCAAGGCAGACGCCGAAGCAGCCAAGAAGAAGCTGGAAGAAGCTGGCGCGAAAGCTGAACTCAAGTAAGTTTTACTTGAGCTGGAATATCGCCGGTTCGCCGGCGCATCGTTCCACCGGAGTCAAAGTGCAGAATCCTTTGAAAGAAGGATTCGGCTTTGGCTCCTTTGTCGTTTCGTAATTTTGTATGTGAATTTGAGTCCGATTCGAATTTGCGTCGAATTCAAGTTCGTTAATGGTCAGCAGTTTCTTGCCAGCTTCGCCGGTGAAGCAAGAGAAGGCGCCAACCAAGACTGAAGGGCTGAGACTTGAGGTTTCGCTGCTAACGGGTTGCAGCAACAAGGCAACAAGCAATCCGGGCGAGTCCTGAACTCTCTATCCTTCCTGTCACTCACGGAGTGTCCATGCACTACTCATTTACTGAGAAGAAGCGTATTCGTAAATCCTTTGCGAAACGCGCTAACGTCCACAACGTTCCGTTCCTGCTAGCGACTCAGATCGAGTCATACCAGACATTCTTGCAGACGGACAAAACAACGTCCCAACGCAAGAACGAAGGTCTGCAATCGGCCTTTACATCGATTTTCCCTATCGTTTCGCACAATGGTTTTGCGCGTCTCGAGTTCCTGTCCTATGTGTTGGGCGCGCCGCCGTTCGACGTCAAGGAATGCCAACAACGTGGCCTGACCTTCGCGTCGCCGCTGCGTGCCAAAGTACGTCTGGTGATCCTGGACAAGGAATCGCCGACCAAGCCGGTCATCAAGGAAATGAAGGAACAGGAAGTCTACATGGGCGAATTGCCGCTCATGACGACGACCGGTTCGTTCGTCATCAACGGCACTGAGCGCGTCATCGTGTCGCAGCTGCACCGTTCGCCTGGCGTGTTCTTTGAACATGACCGCGGCAAGACTCACTCGTCCGGCAAGCTGTTGTTCTCCGCTCGTATCATTCCTTACCGCGGTTCGTGGCTGGACTTTGAATTCGATCCGAAGGACATCCTGTTCTTCCGCGTCGACCGTCGCCGCAAGATGCCGGTAACGATCCTGCTCAAGGCCATCGGCATGACGTCCGAGCAGATCCTGGCGAACTTCTTCGTGTTCGACAACTTCACGCTGCACGCTGAAGGCGCCGAGATGGAATTCGTCTCGGAGCGTCTGCGTGGTGAAGTTGCGCGTTTCGACATTCTCGACAAGTCCGGCAAGCCGCTGGTCGCGAAAGACAAGCGTATCAACGCCAAGCACGTGCGTGACATCGAAGCTGCAGGCATCAAGCAAATTTCCGTGCCGGAAGACTATCTGCTGGGCCGCGTATTGGCGAAGAACATCGTCGACGGCGACACAGGTGAAGTCATTGCCTCGGCCAACGACGAGCTGACGGAAGAACTGCTGGCTCGCCTGCGTGAAGCAGACATCGACGCTATTCAGACGCTGTACACCAACGACCTGGATCAGGGTGGTTACATCTCGCAAACATTGCGCACCGACGACACAGCGGATCAGACTGCTGCGCGCGTGGCAATCTATCGCATGATGCGTCCTGGCGAACCGCCGACCGAAGACTCGGTGGAAGCGCTGTTCAACGGCCTGTTCTACAGCGAAGACCGTTACGACCTGTCGGCAGTCGGCCGCATGAAGTTCAACCGCCGTATCGGTCGTGATGAACTGACCGGCGCCATGACGTTGTCGAACGAAGACATCCTGGCCGTGATCAAGATCTTGGTGGAACTGCGCAATGGCCGCGGCGAAGTCGATGACATCGATCACTTGGGTAACCGTCGCGTCCGTTGCGTCGGCGAATTGGCGGAGAATCAATTCCGCGCCGGTCTGGTCCGCGTTGAGCGCGCCGTCAAGGAACGCCTCGGCCAAGCCGAAGCGGACAACCTGATGCCGCATGACCTGATCAACTCGAAGCCGATCTCGGCAGCGATCCGCGAATTCTTCGGTTCGTCGCAGTTGTCGCAGTTTATGGACCAAACCAACCCGCTGTCGGAAATCACGCACAAACGCCGTGTTTCCGCCCTAGGACCTGGTGGTCTGACCCGCGAACGCGCCGGCTTTGAAGTCCGCGACGTGCACCCGACCCACTATGGCCGCGTGTGCCCGATCGAAACGCCTGAAGGCCCGAACATCGGTCTGATCAACTCGCTGGCGCTGTATGCGCGCCTGAATGAATACGGCTTCCTGGAAACCCCATACCGCAAGGTTGAGGGCAGCAAGGTTACCAACCAGATCGACTATCTGTCGGCAATCGAAGAAGGCCGCTACATCATCGCTCAGGCGAATGCGACCATCGACGCCTCGCTGAAGCTGTCCGATGAACTGGTCTCGGCGCGTGAAGCCGGCGAAACCATTCTGGTCTCGCCAGAGCGCGTCCAATACATGGACGTGGCCCCAGGCCAGGTCGTGTCGGTGGCGGCATCGCTGATTCCGTTCCTCGAACACGATGATGCGAACCGCGCATTGATGGGCGCCAACATGCAACGCCAGGCTGTGCCTTGCCTGCGTCCGGAAAAGCCGCTGGTCGGCACCGGTATCGAGCGTACCGTTGCAGTTGACTCCGGTACGACCGTGCAAGCGCTGCGTGGCGGTATCGTCGATTACGTCGATGCAGGCCGTGTGGTGATCCGCGTGAACGATGAAGAAGCCCAGGCTGGTGAAGTCGGCGTCGACATCTACAACCTGATCAAGTACACACGTTCGAACCAGAACACCAACATCAACCAGCGTCCTATCGTCAAGGTTGGCGACCGTGTTGCAAAGCATGACGTGATCGCCGACGGCGCATCGACCGACCTGGGCGAACTGGCTCTGGGTCAGAACATGCTGGTGGCGTTCATGCCATGGAACGGCTACAACTTCGAAGATTCGATCCTGATCTCCGAAAAAGTCGTGGCTGACGACCGCTACACCTCGATCCACATTGAAGAGTTGTCGGTTGTTGCACGTGACACCAAGCTCGGCGCGGAAGAAATCACCCGCGATATTTCGAACCTGGCGGAAAACCAACTGGCGCGTCTGGACGAGTCCGGCATCACCTACATCGGTGCTGAAGTCGAAGCCGGCGATACGCTGGTCGGTAAAGTGACGCCAAAGGGCGAAACCCAGCTGACACCGGAAGAAAAGCTGCTGCGCGCGATCTTCGGTGAAAAGGCTTCGGACGTTAAGGACACCTCGCTGCGTGTGCCTTCGGGCATGGTCGGCACCGTCATCGACGTGCAAGTGTTTACCCGCGAAGGCATCCAACGCGACAAGCGCGCACAACAGATCATCGACGATGAACTGAAGCGCTATCGCCTGGACCTGAACGACCAGTTGCGTATCGTTGAAGGCGATGCCTTCCAGCGTCTGGAAAAGATGTTGATCGGCAAGGTCGCCAACGGCGGTCCGAAGAAGCTGTCGAAGGGCACCAAGCTGGACAAGGCGTACCTGGACGATCTGGACAAGTACCACTGGTTCGACATCCGTCCTGCGGATGACGACATGGCGACTGCACTGGAAGCGATCAAGGAATCGATCGCCGAAAAGCGTCACCAGTTCGATCTGGCGTTTGAAGAAAAACGCAAGAAGCTGACACAAGGCGACGAGCTGCCGCCGGGCGTGCAAAAGATGGTCAAGGTTTACCTGGCCGTGAAGCGCCGCCTGCAACCAGGCGACAAGATGGCGGGTCGTCACGGTAACAAGGGTGTGGTTTCGCGCATTCTGCCGATCGAAGACATGCCGCACATGGCCGACGGTACACCAGCCGACATCGTGCTGAACCCGCTGGGCGTGCCATCGCGCATGAACGTCGGTCAGGTTCTCGAAGTCCATCTGGGCTGGGCAGCCAAGGGTCTGGGCCTGCGCATCGGCGAAATGCTGACCGCACAGGTGAAGATCGCTGAGCTGCGCAAGTTCCTGACGACCATCTACAACGAATCGGGCAAGAAGGAAGCGCTCGACGAGTTCAGTGATGAGGAAATCCTGGAACTGGCATCCAACCTGAAGAAGGGCGTTCCGTTCGCCACACCGGTGTTTGACGGCGCGCACGAAGACGAAACTCGTCGCATGCTGGATCTGGCGTACCCGGATCACATCGCCAAGCAACTGGGCATGACGCCGTCGAAGAATCAGGTCACCATGTATGACGGCCGTACCGGCGAAGCTTTCGAGCGCACCGTCACTGTCGGCTACATGCACTACCTGAAGCTGCATCACTTGGTTGATGACAAGATGCATGCACGTTCGACCGGTCCTTACTCGCTGGTTACTCAGCAGCCTCTGGGCGGTAAGGCGCAGTTCGGCGGTCAACGCTTCGGTGAAATGGAAGTCTGGGCATTGGAAGCCTACGGCGCATCGTATGTGCTGCAGGAAATGCTGACCGTGAAGTCCGATGACGTGAACGGCCGTACCAAGGTTTATGAAAACCTGGTCAAGGGCGACCACGTGATCGACGCCGGCATGCCGGAGTCCTTCAACGTGCTGGTCAAGGAAATCCGTTCGCTCGGTATCGACATCGATCTCGAACGCGACTGATGTTCCCAAGGGCAAGGCGGCGTGGCCGTCTTGCCCTGTTTCATCGTCTGATCCTGCCGCCGGCAACAACGGCGGCAACGCAGTAAAGTAAAGCAATACAGCAGTTCAGCAAGCAGCTACAAGCAATTGTAAGCAGTCAAGGACGACCAAGTCTGTCCCGGTACATGCGGAACCCGGCGCAAGCCACGGCTCTCCCGCAGGTGCGAACAGGGTGTGCGCAGATTGTGGTGCGGCCGTCTCGATATACATAGCATTACCTAGCGTTCTCACGCCAACCTGGAGTGATACATGAAAGCACTGCTCGATCTATTCAAGCAAGTTCAGCAAAACGAACAATTCGACGCGATCAAAATTGGTCTGGCGTCCCCGGAAAAAATCCGTTCGTGGTCCTACGGCGAAGTAAAAAAGCCGGAAACCATCAACTACCGTACTTTCAAGCCTGAGCGCGACGGTCTGTTCTGCGCCAAGATCTTTGGCCCGATCAAAGACTACGAATGCCTCTGCGGCAAGTACAAGCGCCTCAAGCACCGCGGCGTCATCTGCGAAAAATGCGGCGTTGAAGTCACGCTGGCCAAGGTGCGTCGTGAACGCATGGGCCACATCGAGCTGGCTTCGCCAACTGCGCACATCTGGTTCCTGAAATCGCTGCCGTCGCGTCTGGGCATGGTCCTCGACATGACCCTGCGGGACATCGAACGCGTGTTGTACTTCGAAGCCTACGTCGTGACCGATCCAGGCATGACTCCGCTGAAGAAGTGCCAAATCATGTCGGAAGACGACTACGCCGCCAAGTACGAAGAGTACGGCGACGACTTCACCGCATTCATGGGCGCCGAAGGCATCCGTGAACTGCTGCGCTCGATTGACATCGACCGCGATGCAGAAACCCTGCGCGTGGAACTGAAAGAATCGAAGTCCGAAGCCAAGATCAAGAAATACGCCAAGCGCCTGAAAGTGCTGGAAGCGTTCCAACGCTCGGGCATCAAGCCTGACTGGATGATCATGGAAGTGCTGCCGGTGCTGCCACCGGAATTGCGCCCGCTGGTCCCGCTGGACGGCGGCCGTTTTGCGACCTCCGATCTGAACGATCTGTATCGCCGCGTCATCAATCGTAACAACCGTCTGAAGCGTCTGATGGAATTGCGCGCTCCGGAAATCATCACGCGCAACGAAAAGCGCATGCTGCAGGAAGCGGTTGACTCGCTGCTGGACAACGGCCGTCGCGGTAAGGCGATGACCGGCGCCAACAAGCGTCCGCTGAAGTCGCTGGCCGAAATGATCAAGGGCAAGGGCGGTCGTTTCCGTCAAAACTTGCTGGGCAAACGCGTCGACTACTCCGGCCGTTCCGTCATTGTGGTGGGTCCGCAGCTCAAGTTGCATCAGTGCGGTCTGCCGAAGCTGATGGCGCTGGAACTGTTCAAGCCGTTCATCTTCAACAAGCTGGAATTGATGGGTCTGGCAACGACCATCAAGGCAGCCAAGAAGCTGGTCGAAATTCAAGAGCCGGTCGTCTGGGACATCCTGGAAGACGTGATCCGCGAACATCCGGTCATGCTGAACCGCGCGCCGACATTGCACCGTCTGGGTATCCAGGCGTTCGAGCCGGTCCTGATCGAAGGCAAGGCGATCCAGCTGCATCCGCTGGTGTGCGCCGCGTTCAACGCCGACTTTGACGGCGACCAGATGGCGGTCCACGTTCCACTGTCAATCGAAGCACAGATGGAAGCGCGTACGCTGATGCTGGCGTCGAACAACATTCTGTTCCCATCGAACGGCGAACCGTCGATCGTGCCGTCCCAGGATATCGTGCTGGGTCTGTACTACGCGACACGTGAAGCGATCAACGCCAAGAACGAAGGCATGTTGTTCCAGGACGTCTCGGAAGTCATCCGTGCGTACGACAACAAGGAAGTCGAACTGGCTACCCGCGTCACCGTGCGTATCGTCGAAAATCCAAAGGATCCGGTCACCGGCGAATTCGTGCGTACCGTCAAGCGTTACGAAACGACTGTCGGCCGTGCCATCCTGTCGGAAATTCTGCCGAAGGGCCTGCCATTCTCCGTGCTGAACCGCGCGTTGAAGAAGAAGGAAATTTCGAAGCTGATTAATACTTCGTTCCGCAAGTGTGGTCTGCGCGCAACCGTTGTGTTCGCCGACCAGCTGATGCAATCGGGCTTCCGCCTGGCGACACGCGCCGGTATCTCGATTTGCGTGGACGACATGCTGGTGCCGCCACAAAAGGCGACCATCATTGCGACTGCAGAACAAGAAGTGAAGCAGATCGAACAGCAATACTCGTCCGGTCTGGTTACCGCCGGCGAACGCTACAACAAGGTTGTGGACATCTGGGGCAAGGCCGGCGACGACGTCGGCAAGGCCATGATGGACCAGCTGAAGGTCGAAGACGTGGTCCGCCGCGACGGTACCAAGGGCACGCAAGAGTCGTTCAACGCAATTTACATGATGGCCGACTCCGGCGCCCGCGGTTCCGCAGCGCAGATTCGTCAGCTGGCAGGTATGCGTGGTCTGATGGCGAAACCGGACGGTTCGATTATCGAAACGCCGATTACCGCGAACTTCCGCGAAGGCCTGAACGTGTTGCAGTACTTCATCTCGACGCACGGCGCCCGTAAGGGTCTGGCCGATACCGCGCTGAAGACTGCGAACTCCGGTTACCTGACACGTCGTCTGGTTGACGTGACTCAGGATCTGGTCGTGATCGAAGATGATTGCGGTACGTCCAACGGCGCGTCCATGAAGGCAATGGTTGAAGGCGGCGAAGTCATTGAAGCGCTGCGCGACCGTATCCTCGGCCGCGTTGCAGCTACCGACATCATCAATCCGGAAACCCAGGCTACGCTGTACGAAGCCGGCACCCTGATGGATGAAGACACCGTTGAAGAAGTCGAACGCCTCGGCATCGACGAAGTCAAGGTTCGCACTCCGCTGACTTGCGACACGCGCTACGGCCTGTGTGCCAAGTGCTACGGTCGCGATCTGGGCCGCGGCGTGCTGGTCAACAGCGGCGAAGCAGTCGGCGTTATCGCTGCGCAGTCGATTGGTGAGCCAGGTACTCAGCTGACCATGCGTACGTTCCACATCGGTGGCGCGGCATCGCGTGCAGCAGTGGCCTCGTCGGTGGAAGCCAAGTCGAACGGCACCATCCGCTTCACGGCGACCATGCGTTACGTCACCAACGGCAAGGGCGAGCTGATCGTCATTTCCCGTTCGGGCGAAGTGCTGATCACCGACGATCTCGGCCGTGAGCGTGAGCGTCATAAAGTACCGTACGGCGCGACCCTGATCGTCAAGGACGGCATGATCATCAAGGCCGGTACTGCACTGGCGACATGGGATCCGCTGACACGTCCGATCATCACCGAGTACACCGGTACCGTGAAGTTCGAAAACGTCGAAGAAGGTTCGACCGTCGCCAAGCAGATCGATGAAGTGACCGGTCTGTCGACACTGGTGGTTATCGATGCCAAGCGCCGCGGTTCGTCCGCTGCCAAGGTGTTGCGTCCGCAGGTCAAGCTGCTGAACGAGCAAGGTGAAGAAGTCAAGATCGCCGGCACCGAACACGCAGTGACGATCGGCTTCCAGGTCGGCGCGCTGATTACTGTCAAGGACGGTCAGCAAGTGCACGTTGGTGAAGTGCTGGCACGTATCCCGACTGAATCGCAAAAGACACGCGATATTACCGGTGGTCTGCCGCGCGTTGCCGAACTGTTCGAAGCGCGTTCGCCGAAGGATGCCGGTATGCTGGCTGAAGTCACAGGTACTGTGGCGTTCGGTAAGGAAACCAAGGGCAAGCAACGTCTGGAAATCACCGACATGGACGGCGCCAAGCATGAGTTCCTGATCACCAAGGACAAGCAAGTCCTGGTGCATGACGGCCAGGTGGTGAACAAGGGCGAAATGATTGTCGACGGTCCTGCCGATCCGCAAGACATCCTGCGCCTGCTGGGTATCGAAGCGCTGGCGCGTTACATCGTCGACGAAGTTCAGGACGTGTACCGTTTGCAAGGCGTGAAGATCAACGACAAGCACATCGAAGTCATCGTGCGTCAGATGCTGCGTCGCGTGCAGGTTGTGGATCCGGGCGATACCAACTACATCACCGGCGAACAGGTCGAACGTTCCGAACTGCTGGACGAAAACGACCGCGTCAATGCAGAGACCAAGATCCCTGCAACGTACGAAAACGTCTTGCTGGGTATCACCAAGGCATCGCTGTCAACCGACTCGTTCATCTCGGCTGCATCGTTCCAGGAGACCACACGTGTCCTGACCGAAGCGGCGATCATGGGCAAGAAGGACGGCCTGCGCGGTCTGAAGGAAAACGTCATCGTTGGTCGTCTGATCCCGGCTGGTACCGGTCTGGCGTTCCACCGTGCACGCAAGGAAAAAGACGCATGGGAAGCCGACGAGCGCGCAGCGCTGTTGGAATCCGAGCGTGTGGCGCGTGTGACCGAAACCGAAGCGCATCCTGCCGAGACTTTCGGCGGTGCGGACGGCGAAGCGTGATGATGCAATAGCAGCGCATCTGCCCTGAAGGGTGGATACGTGGCAAAGAAGAGCGGCGTCGGAAGAAATTCCGGCGCCGTTTTTTTATGGACGGAAACATTGCAGCGCACTTGAGCGCGGGCTGTCATGTAGCGCCGTGTAAATGCTGACGAATCAACTTGAGATGATTCAGGTTTTGTCCTACAATCTTTGAATAAGAATTATTCTTATTAAAAATAATCCGCCTCAGGAATGCCCGACGGTACTCCCACCCGTTTCATCGGACCGGACGTCGCGCGTGACCAAAACAAAAACGACTCTGCGCGATCAACATGTCGCGGTGCAGTCGCGGGGCAGGCAAAAATCTCGTACTAACATCCAGGTAGCCAGCTAGCAGCATGCCAGTAACCGAACTCACTCAGGGGAATGGTTATCATGAAGCTATGCAAGAAAAAACTGGTCTTGGCAACGGCTGTCGTACTGCAACAATGGGCCATGGCGCCCGCCACCGCGCAGCAAGCCACGCAGCAACTGGCAGCGCTGAATCGCCCGCTCGATGAAATCACCGTCACCGCCACCCGCGGCGTCGACAGTGACCTGAACCGTGTCGCCGCCACCGTTTCGGTGATCACCGCCGAAGAGCTCGAACAACAGAACGCCAAGGACATCAAGGATGCGCTGCGCTATGAACCGGGCGTGGAAGTGCGCCGTTCTGTATATCGCGTCGGCGGCGTGACCGGTGCGTCCGCCACGATGGGGCGGGGCGGCAACGAAGGCATCAATATCCGTGGCCTGGAAGGCAATCGCGTCATGTTGCTGGAAGACGGCGTGGCCTTGCCGCGTGCATTCAGCCAAGGCACATTGAGCGCCGGTCGTGGCGCCTACACCGATACCGACCTGTATCAGCGTATTGAAATCCTGCGCGGTCCGGCGTCATCCATGTATGGCAGCGACGGTCTGACCGGTGTGGTCAACTTCGTCACCAAAGACCCGCAGGATCTGCTCAACGTCTTCGGCAAGAGCAGCTACTTTGCGCTGCGTCCTTCCTATGATTCGAGCGACAGCAGCTATGGCGCTACCGGCACCATGGCCTTTGGAAATGATCGCGTGCAAGGCATGCTGGTGCTCAATGCGCGTCATGGCAACGAGACCGAAACCAAGGGCAGCGTCGGCGGCACCGGCGCCGCGCGCACCAAGGCCGATCCACTGACCTACAACAATCGCTCGGCGCTGGGCAAGCTGGTGTTCAAGATCGATCCGCGCAACCTCCTCAAGCTGAGTTTTGAAACGGTGGAAAACAAGTTGCGCGGCGACAGCCTGTCCGCCGTCGCCGCGCCGACGATCACCGGTTATCGGAGCACCAGCGACGTCAAGAGCAACAAGCTGCAACTGCAATTCGAGCATGACGACGTCGACAACCCGGTGTTCCAGAAATTGCGCGCCAACATTTACTACCGCGATTCGAAGACCAATCAATACTCCTTCGAAAACGGCGCTGCGCCGACGCGTCCTCGTTTCCGTGACATCACCTACCAGGACGACATCCTCGGCGGCGGCGTGCTGGCCGAGAGCGGCTTCAGCACCGGCATCGTCAAACACAAGATGACCTATGGCGTCGACCTCAGCGTGGCCAAGTTGCAGATGGCGGCATCCGGCACCGGCTGGACGACCTGCACCGGTACGCAATACTGCGAGTATTTCCCGAAAACCGAGTACAGCGTGTTCGGCGCCTACCTGCAGGACGACATGCGCATCGGCGCATTGAGCATCGTGCCGGGTCTGCGTTACGACGCCTACAAGATCAAGCCGGAAGCCAGCGCCAAGTACGACGCGCAGGCCGTCGCCAACGGCCAGCCGGCGTCGACCAGCAAGGACAGCGCATTCTCGCCGCGCCTGGCCTTCATCTACGAAGTCGCACCCGCATTTGCGCCGTACATCCAGTACGCCCGCGGGTTCCGTTCGCCGTCCCCGCACGAGGTGAACTCCTACTTCAACAACGCGTCGCAGGGCTATTCGCAAATCGCCAATCCGGCTCTCAAGCCGGAGACCAGCAATTCGTATGAAATCGGTTTCCGCGGCAAGCTGCCGACCTCAGCCGGCCTGTTCAGCTACAGTACCGCAGCCTATGCCGGCGAGTATCGCAACTTCATCGACTCGGTGTCGGTGGCAGGCGCAGGAACGGTACTCAACCCGACCATCTTCCAATACGTGAATGCAGCCAAGGCATCCATCCACGGCTTCGAGGGACGCCTCGACTGGCGTATGGAAAACGGTATCTCGCTGAAGAGCGGCTTCGCCTACACCAAGGGCACGACCACCGACCGGACGGGCAAGAAGACCGGACTGGAGTCGGTGGCGCCATTGTCCGTGGTCGCCGGCGTGCGCTACGAGCCGAGCCAGGTGTGGTTCGTGCAGAGCGACGTGGTCTACAACGCCGCCAAGAAAAAGGAAGACATTGCGACGCCGACCAACTTCGTCTCGCCATCCTTCTTCGTCATGGATCTGAGCTCCGGCTATCGCTTCAGCAAGAACGCTGTGCTGTATGCCGGCATCCGCAACCTGTTCGACCGCAAGTACTGGAATTGGACCGACATCCGTGGTCTGTCGCTGGCCGACAGCGCCACCAACAAGGACGCCTACACAGAACCGGGCCGCAGCTTCAACGTCAGTATGAAGTTCGAATACTGACATCAGCAAAAAAAACGCCGCAAGGCACTTAACCGAAAAGAGGCATGAAATGAAATACACCAAACTGGGCGCGTTGCTGCTGGCGGCAGGCGTCATCAGCATCGCCGCATGTTCGACCACGCCGAACAGCAACCTGGCCGAGCGCTGGTCGGCATTGCGTGCGGAACAGCCAAAGCTGCAACCGCGCGACGCCGCGCAGAAGCTCAACGTCTCGGAAGCAGAGCTGGTCGCCACCAATGTCGGCAAGGGGGCGACCCGCCTGCGCGACGGCGGCGTCTCCTACAAGGCGGTGTACGACCGGCTGCATGAGCTTGGCCAGATCAAGGCCATCACGCGCAATGACACCGCCGTGCTGGAGCGTGTCGGAACGGTCACGCAGGCAAAGCTCAATGCGGACGGCCGCGTGATTCCAGGTACCGGATTCGCCGGGGGCCCCATTGATCTACGCTTCGGCACCGATCAATGGCGCTCGGCGTTCGCCGTGGTGCAGCCCGGCCGCGAAGGCAAGATCAGCCGCAGTCTGCAGTTCTTCGACGTGCATGGCAACGCGGTGAACAAGGTGTACCTCGACAACGAAGCCGGCGTGGCGGCGTTCGACAAGCTGGTGGCGGACTTCAAGGCACCCGAGCAGCCTGCCTACCTGAGTGTCGACAAAGCGCCGGCCAAGGTCGTCAAGAAGCCGAACGGCGAAGTCGACGTCAAGGAGTTGCGCGACACCTGGAACGAACTCAGCGACGTGCATGAATTCCCGCGTCTGCTCAAGGACCTGGGGATTACGCGTGAGCAAGCGCTGGACCTGATCGGCAAGGATGCCGCCTATCGCATCAGTGCACAGTCGGTGCAGACCCTGCTCGACAGCGCCGCTACGCAAGGGCAGCCGATCATGGTGTTCGTGAGCAATCCGGGCATGACACAAATCTTCAGCGGCAAGATCACGAAAGTGAAGGCGACCGAAGAGTGGTACAACGTGCTGGATCCGGATTTCAACCTGCATCTGCGCCAGGCCGGTATCGACCATGGCTGGGTGGTCAAGCGTCCGGCCAAGGACGGCATGATCACCTCGGTGGAGTTCTACGACGCCAAGGGTGAGCAGGTCGTCAACTTCTTCTCGCGCCGGGACCGCAACAAGGAGGAGACAGCCGCCTGGCGCAATATTGTTGCCAGTCTGGCAAAATCGTCTTGACGCGGGATGCCGCTTGATGAAAAAAGTGGCAGAAACGTCGTAAAACGGACACGGGGGTCAGGGCGCAGGGAGCTGCCCTTGACCCTTTTACGTTTTTGGCATACACTCGCGAGTTCTCGAATTTGGGCTCTCCTGAGCTTAAGCGTTCTTTGGTCTGCTTCCGGCTTTCTTCGGCGCTTCTCTCGTTTTCTCTAAAATCGGTGTGCACAGGTTTCTTTCGTGCAAGTTTCTTGTTTAATTCCAAGCAACCGTTCCTGGAATTAATGTTATTAACGTCGTAAATTTTGTTGGATATAAAACGATGCCAACCATCAATCAATTGATTCGCAACCCACGTGTCTCCGCGACCGTGAAAAGCAAATCGCCGGCGCTGGAAAACAGCCCGCAAAAACGCGGCGTATGTACCCGTGTTTACACAACGACTCCTAAAAAGCCAAACTCCGCTTTGCGTAAAGTTGCAAAAGTGCGTTTGACCAACGGCTTCGAAGTGATTTCGTACATCGGTGGTGAAGGCCACAACCTGCAAGAACATAGTGTCGTGCTGCTGCGCGGCGGCCGTGTGAAGGATTTGCCGGGTGTGCGTTACCACATGGTTCGTGGTGCTCTGGATACCCAAGGCGTCAAGGATCGTAAGCAAGCTCGCTCGAAGTACGGTGCTAAGCGCGCCAAGGCCGCTAAGAAGTAATTTGTTTTTTGTCGGGCGCAAGCCTGGTGAAATGTGTCGGTCCGTAACGGGCCGAGTAAGTGGTTGGCTATGATGGCCGTCCGCGAGTGCGGCAAGAGTTTATCTGCGCGCTCAACTGAAGACTGAAAGGAATTGAAATGCCACGTCGTCGTGAAGTACCCAAGCGGGATATCCTGCCTGATCCAAAGTTCGGCAATGTTGAAGTTGCTAAGTTCGTCAACGTGTTGATGTTGTCCGGCAAGAAGTCGGTCGCTGAAAACATCATCTACGGTGCGTTCGACCATATCCAAACCAAAACCGGTAAAGACCCGCTGGAAGTGTTCTCCGCTGCGCTGAACAACTGCAAGCCGCTGGTCGAAGTGAAGTCCCGCCGCGTTGGTGGCGCCAACTACCAGGTGCCGGTGGAAGTGCGTCCTGTCCGCCGTATGGCGTTGTCGATGCGTTGGTTGCGCGAAGCCGCAAACAAGCGTAGCGAAAAGTCCATGCCGCAACGTCTGGGTGGCGAGTTGATCGAAGCGGCTGAAGGCCGTGGCGGTGCGATGAAGAAGCGTGACGAAGTTCACCGTATGGCTGAAGCGAACAAGGCGTTCTCGCACTTCCGCTTCTAACAAGACTGTGCGGGGCTTTCCGGGCTTTTTGGAAAGACTTCGCTTGTATCTAAAATTTGTTCGAGCCGAGCGACTATTTTACAAAAATGGCGCTCGGTTTCGCGCATTAAAGACTTAGGAATAAATCATGGCTCGCAAGACCCCCATTGAGCGCTACCGCAACATCGGTATTTCCGCTCACATTGACGCCGGTAAGACAACGACGACTGAGCGCGTTCTGTTCTACACGGGCGTGAACCACAAGATCGGTGAAGTGCATGATGGCGCCGCCACCATGGACTGGATGGAACAAGAGCAAGAGCGTGGCATCACCATTACCTCGGCTGCGACGACCTGTTTCTGGAAGGGCATGGCGAACAACTTCCCGGCTCACCACATCAACATCATCGACACCCCGGGCCACGTTGACTTCACCATTGAAGTTGAGCGCTCGATGCGCGTGCTCGACGGCGCCTGCATGGTCTACTGTGCAGTCGGCGGCGTGCAGCCACAGTCGGAAACAGTCTGGCGTCAAGCGAACAAGTACAAGGTTCCACGTCTGGCGTTCGTCAACAAGATGGACCGTACCGGCGCGAATTTCTTCAAGGTGTACGATCAAATGCGTGCACGCCTGAAGGCCAACCCGATCCCTATGCAAGTGCCTATCGGCGCCGAAGACAACTTCGAAGGCGTGATCGATCTGGTCAAGATGCGTGCGATTTATTGGGATGACGCCAGCCAGGGCATGAAGTTCGACTACCGTGATATCCCTGAGCATCTGAAGGCAGAAGCTCAAAAATGGCGCGAGAACATGGTCGAAGCGGCTGCTGAAGCATCCGAAGAACTGATGAACAAGTACCTGGAAGACGGTGATCTGAGCGAAGAAGAGATCAAGGCTGCGATCCGTCAACGCACCATCGCCAGCGAAATCGTTCCGATGATGTGCGGCACCGCGTTCAAGAACAAGGGCGTGCAAGCCATGTTGGATGGCGTGATCGAATACCTGCCGTCGCCGGTCGACATCCCGCCTGTTCCAGGTCTGGATGAAGACGACGAGCCGGTCGTGCGTAAAGCAGAAGACACCGAGAAGTTCTCGGCGCTCGCATTCAAGATCGCAACTGACCCGTTCGTTGGTCAGCTGTGCTTCATTCGTTGCTACTCGGGCACCCTGAATTCGGGCGACACCGTGTTCAACTCGGTGAAGTCCAAGAAGGAACGTATTGGCCGTATCGTTCAGATGCACGCCAATCAACGTGAAGAAATCAAGGAAATGCTGGCAGGCGATATCGCTGCCGTGGTCGGTCTGAAAGACACCACAACCGGCGACACCCTGTGCGACGACAAGGCTGTGGTCGTGCTGGAACGCATGGTCTTCCCTGAGCCAGTGATTTCGCAAGCTGTCGAGCCAAAGACCAAGGCTGACCAGGAAAAGATGGGCCTGGCGCTGAACCGTCTGGCTGCAGAAGATCCGTCGTTCCGCGTGCGTACCGACGAAGAATCGGGTCAAACGATCATCGCCGGTATGGGCGAGTTGCATCTGGACATTATCGTCGACCGCATGAAGCGTGAATTCAACGTCGAAGCGACCGTCGGCAAGCCACAAGTTGCTTACCGCGAAACCATCCGCAAGACTTGCGAAGAAATCGAAGGCAAGTTCGTCAAGCAATCCGGTGGTCGTGGTCAGTACGGTCACGTGGTTCTGAAGATCGAACCGCAAGAGCCGGGCAAGGGCTTCGAATTCGTTGACGCGATCAAGGGCGGTACCGTTCCTCGCGAATTCATCCCTGCAGTTGAAAAGGGTGTGCGTGAAACACTGAACACCGGCGTGTTGGCCGGCTATCCAGTGGTTGACGTCAAGGTCACTCTGTTCTTCGGTTCCTACCATGACGTCGACTCGAACGAAAATGCGTTCCGCATGGCCGGCTCGATGGCGTTCAAGGATGGTTGCCGTAAAGCCAGCCCGGTCATTCTGGAGCCGATGATGGCCGTTGAAGTTGAAACACCGGAAGACTACGCCGGTACCGTGATGGGCGATCTGTCGTCCCGCCGCGGTATGGTGCAAGGCATGGATGAAATCGCCGGCGGTGGCGGCAAGATCATCAAGGCTGAAGTGCCGCTGTCGGAGATGTTCGGTTACTCGACTTCGTTGCGTTCGGCAACACAAGGTCGTGCGACATATTCGATGGAGTTCAAGCACTACTCCGAAGCACCGAAGAACGTCATCGACGCGATCGTTACTTCCAAGACCAAGTAATTTAGTTTTGCGCATTCCCTGCGTTGGCAGGGATGCGCTTTTAATTGTTGAGAAAATCGTTCTTTTTGAAGGAAATGCAAAATGGCAAAAGGTAAATTCGAGCGGACCAAGCCGCACGTGAACGTTGGCACGATTGGTCACGTTGACCACGGCAAGACCACACTGACAGCCGCAATCGCGACCGTGTTGTCGAAGAAATTCGGCGGCGAAGCGAAGGCCTACGATCAAATTGACGCAGCGCCAGAAGAAAAGGCACGCGGCATCACCATCAACACTGCGCACGTTGAATACGAAACAGCAAACCGTCACTACGCACACGTTGACTGCCCAGGCCACGCTGATTATGTGAAGAACATGATCACCGGCGCCGCGCAGATGGACGGCGCGATCCTGGTTTGCTCCGCAGCAGACGGCCCGATGCCACAAACGCGCGAACACATCCTGCTGTCGCGTCAAGTTGGCGTTCCTTACATCATCGTGTTCCTGAACAAGGCCGACATGGTTGATGATGAAGAGCTGCTGGAACTGGTCGAAATGGAAGTGCGCGAGCTGTTGACCAAGTACGAATTCCCAGGCGACGACCTGCCAATCATCAAGGGTTCGGCGAAGCTGGCCCTCGAAGGCGACACTGGCCCGCTGGGCGAGCAAGCGATCATGGCCCTGGCAGAAGCGCTGGACACTTACATCCCGACACCGGAACGTGCTGTTGACGGCGCCTTCCTGCTGCCAGTGGAAGACGTGTTCTCGATCTCCGGCCGCGGTACCGTTGTGACCGGTCGCGTTGAGCGCGGTATCGTCAAGGTCGGCGAAGCCCTGCAAATCGTCGGTATCCGCGACACACAAGACACAGTTTGCACCGGCGTCGAAATGTTCCGCAAGCTGCTGGACCAAGGTCAGGCAGGCGACAACGTTGGCGTGCTGCTGCGCGGCACCAAGCGTGAAGACGTGGAGCGTGGCCAAGTGTTGGCCAAGCCAGGTTCGATCAAGCCGCACAAGCACTTCACCGGCGAGATCTATGTATTGTCGAAAGACGAAGGCGGCCGTCATACTCCGTTCTTCAACAACTATCGTCCACAGTTCTACTTCCGTACTACGGACGTGACTGGTTCGATCGAGTTGCCGAAGGACAAGGAAATGGTCATGCCAGGCGACAACGTGTCGATCACCGTGATGCTGATCAACCCGATCGCGATGGAAGAAGGTCTGCGTTTCGCTATCCGTGAAGGCGGTCGTACCGTCGGCGCCGGTGTGGTTGCCAAGATCCTGCCAGACGCGTAATACGTAGTTATTTATCATTGCCGCGGATGGTTGTCATCCGCGGTTCGTTCTTTAAAGGAAAACCATGTCAGTTCCTAGCCAAAAAATCCGTATCCGCCTGAAGGCATTCGACTACCGTCTGATCGACCAATCCGCACAGGAAATCGTCGACACGGCAAAGCGCACCGGCGCCGTCGTCAAGGGTCCAGTTCCGCTGCCGACACGCATCCAACGTTTCGACGTTCTGCGTTCGCCACACGTCAACAAGACCTCGCGCGATCAATTTGAAATCCGCACGCACCAGCGTCTGATGGACATCGTTGATCCGACCGACAAGACAGTCGATGCACTGATGAAGCTGGATCTGCCGGCTGGCGTTGATGTAGAAATCAAGCTGCAATAAGCTTTTGCGGCAGGTGTTGTAAAAAGTATGACCGGGTAGGACTTTGACATACCACGACACTGTCGGGTATTGCAAATAAAAATTTACCCGGTTATACTGATCGGCTTCGGTGGAGTCGCGCTGGCTTTTTGTCTCGGCGATTTCACATATTTTAGTAGTACAAACATCAGCCCCGCCCAATCGCAGGCGGGAATGGAGAAAAACAATGAGCCTAGGCCTTGTTGGTCGCAAGGTTGGTATGATGCGTATCTTCACGGAAGACGGGGATTCTATTCCTGTGACCGTGTTGGATGTGTCGAACAACCGCGTGACCCAAATCAAAACGCCTGAAGTGGATGGCTATTCCGCTGTTCAGGTCGCATACGGTCAGCGTCGCGCCTCGCGTGTGACTAAAGCTGCTGCCGGTCACTACGCCAAAGCTGGCGTTGAAGCTGGTACCGTCCTGAAAGAATTCCGCATTGACGCAGCCAAGGCTGCCGAGTTGAAAGCTGGCGACGTCGTCGCAGCAAGCTTGTTCGAAGCTGGCCAGAAAGTGGACGTGCAAGGCGTGTCCATCGGTAAGGGCTACGCTGGTACGATCAAGCGCCACAACTTCGCATCCGGTCGCGCATCCCACGGTAACTCCCGTTCGCACAATGTTCCAGGCTCCATCGGTATGGCGCAGGATCCAGGTCGTGTTTTCCCTGGTAAGCGCATGACCGGTCACCTGGGTGACGTTACCTGCACAGTGCAAAACCTCGAGATCGCACGCATCGACGCTGAGCGTCAATTGCTGCTGGTCAAGGGTGCCGTGCCAGGCGCGAAGAACGGCCAAGTGGTCGTGTCGCCGGCAGTCAAAGTTAAAGCCAAGAAGGGAGCCTAATTCATGGAACTCAAGCTCCTGAATGATCAAGGTCAAGCCGCATCGAACGTCGCTGCCCCTGACACGATCTTTGGTCGTGACTACAACGAAGCGCTGATTCATCAAGTCGTCGTGGCTTATCAAGCCAATGCTCGCAGCGGTAACCGCAAGCAAAAAGACCGTGAAGAAGTGCACCACACAACCAAGAAGCCATGGCGCCAAAAGGGTACTGGCCGCGCTCGTGCCGGTATGTCGTCGTCGCCACTGTGGCGCGGCGGTGGTCGTATTTTCCCGAACTCGCCTGACGAAAACTTCTCGCACAAGGTCAACAAGAAGATGTATCGCGCAGGTGTCTGCTCGATTCTGTCCCAGTTGGCTCGCGAAGGTCGTCTGTCGATCGTCGAGAATTTCTCGGTCGAAGCACCGAAGACCAAGCTGCTGTCCGAAAAGCTGAAGGTCATGGGTCTGGACTCCGTGTTGGTCATTACTGACAACCTGGAAGAAAACCTGTTGCTGGCATCGCGCAATCTGCCGAACGTGCTGATTGTCGAGCCGCGTCAAGCTGATCCAGTCTCCCTGGTGTTCTACAAGAAAGTGCTGATCACCAAGCAAGCACTGGCCAAGATTGAGGAGTTGCTGGCATGAACGCAATTAAACATAGCGAAGAGCGCTTGCTGAAAGTGCTGCTGGCGCCGGTGATCTCTGAAAAGGCAACCTTCGTCGCTGAGAAAAACGAGCAAGTCGTTTTTCTGGTGACGCAAGATGCGACCAAGCTGGAAGTCAAGGCTGCGGTCGAACTGCTGTTCAAGGTCCAAGTGGAGTCCGTTCAGGTCGCGAATCGTCAAGGTAAGCAAAAGCGCTCCGGCCGTTCGGTTGGTCGCCGCAACCATACACGTCGCGCATTTGTCAGCCTGAAGCCTGGTCAAGAGATCAACTTCACCGAGGAGGCTAAATAATGGCACTCGTAAAAGTTAAACCAACCTCGCCTGGTCGTCGTGGCATGGTCAAGGTCGTCAGCGACCTGTACAAGGGTCGTCCGTTTGCCGGCCTGATCGAAAAGAAGTCCAAGACTGCTGGTCGTAACAACAACGGTCACATCACCACCCGTCATATCGGTGGCGGCCACAAGCAACACTACCGCGTTATCGACTTCCGTCGTAACAAGGACGGTATCGTTGCCAAGGTCGAGCGTATCGAATACGACCCGAACCGTACTGCGCACATTGCTCTGCTGTGCTACGCAGACGGCGAACGCAAGTACATCATCGCTCCCAAGGGCATCGCAGTCGGCGATCAGCTGATCAGCGGCTCGGAAGCGCCGATCAAGGCTGGTAACTCGCTGCCGATCCGCAACATTCCTGTCGGTACAACAATCCACTGCGTGGAAATGTTGCCAGGCAAGGGTGCTCAGATCGCTCGTACCGCCGGCGCCGGCGTTGTGCTGATGGCGCGCGAAGGTACTTACGCTCAGGTGCGTCTGCGCTCCGGTGAAGTGCGCCGCATTCACATCGAATGCCGAGCAACCATCGGTGAAGTCGGTAACGGCGAACACAATCTGCGCAAGATCGGTAAAGCTGGTGCCATGCGTTGGCGTGGCGTTCGTCCGACAGTGCGTGGTGTGGTCATGAACCCGGTCGATCACCCGCACGGTGGTGGTGAAGGTAAGACTGCAGCAGGTCGTCATCCAGTTTCGCCGTGGGGTCAACAGACCAAGGGCAAGAAGACACGCAGCAACAAGCGTACGACTTCAATGATTGTCTCGCGCCGCGGCAAGAAATAAGGATAAAACATGACACGTTCATTGAAAAAAGGTCCATTCTGCGACGCTCACCTGGTCAAAAAGGTTGAGGCCGCTCAAGCGACTAAAGACAAGAAGCCAATCAAGACATGGTCCCGTCGTTCGACAATCATGCCGGATTTCATCGGCCTGACGATCGCGGTGCACAACGGCAAGCAACACGTGCCGGTGTATGTGTCCGAAAACATGGTTGGTCATAAGCTCGGTGAATTCGCGCTGACCCGTACGTTCAAGGGTCACGCCGCCGATAAGAAGGCTAAGAAATAAGGTCCTATGATGGAAACTAAAGCTACCCTGCGTGGTGTGCATCTGTCGGCCCAGAAGGGCCGTCTGGTTGCAGACCTGATCCGCGGCAAAAAAGTTGATCAAGCACTGAATATCTTGGCCTTCAGCCCTAAAAAGGGTGCGGTCATCATCAAGAAGGTTCTGGAGTCCGCAATCGCGAACGCCGAACACAATGATGGCGCCGACATTGACGAGCTCAAAGTCACGACTATTTATGTGGAAAAAGGTACGGTCCTCAAGCGCTTCACAGCGCGTGCAAAAGGCCGTGGTGATCGTATTTCCAAGCAATCCTGTCACATTTACGTGACTGTCGGAAACTAAGGAGTCACGATGGGACAGAAGATTCATCCAACCGGTTTCCGTCTGGCGGTTACACGTAACTGGGGATCGCGCTGGTATGCAGGCAATAACAATTTTGCCGACATGCTCAACGAAGATCTGAAGGTTCGTGCTTACCTGAAGACAAAACTGAAGAACGCTTCGGTTGGTCGCGTCGTTATCGAGCGTCCGGCGAAGAACGCCCGCATCACCATTTACAGCTCCCGTCCAGGCGTTGTGATCGGTAAGAAGGGTGAAGACATCGAAGTGCTGAAGGCAGCGCTGGGTAAATTGATGGGCGTGCCCGTGCACGTCAACATCGAAGAAATCCGCAAGCCGGAAGCCGATGCGCAATTGATCGCCGATTCGATCGCTCAGCAGCTCGAAAAGCGTATCATGTTCCGTCGCGCCATGAAGCGTGCGATGCAAAACGCAATGCGTCTGGGTGCTCAAGGCATCAAGATCATGTCGTCCGGTCGTCTGAACGGTATTGAAATCGCCCGCAAGGAATGGTATCGCGAAGGCCGCGTGCCTCTGCACACCCTGCGCGCTGATATCGACTACGGCTTCGGCGAAGCACAAACCACATACGGCATCATCGGTATCAAGGTTTGGGTTTACAAGGGCGATCGTCTGGCTAACGGCGATGCACCAGTGTTGGTCGGTGAGCCAGAAGACGACAAGAAGCGTCGCGGTCCACGTCGTGATGATGGCAAGCCAGGTGCTCGTCCTCGTCCGAAGACCGCCGGTGCTCCAGCAGGTGCGGGCGCCAAGCGTGCTCCACGTCAAGCTGCCGATGCCGGTGTGTCGGCTGAGAAAGCAGGAGAATAATCATGCTGCAACCAGCACGTAGAAAATATCGTAAAGAACAAAAAGGTCGCAATACGGGTATCTCGCACTCGCGTGGTACAGCCGTATCGTTTGGCGAATTTGGTCTGAAGGCAGTTGGCCGTGGTCGTATCACGGCGCGTCAGATCGAAGCCGCTCGTCGTGCTATGACCCGTCACATCAAGCGTGGCGGTCGTATCTGGATCCGCGTTTTCCCGGACAAGCCGATTTCCCAAAAGCCTGCTGAAGTGCGTATGGGTAATGGTAAGGGTAATCCAGAATACTACGTGGCTGAAATTCAGCCAGGTAAGATGCTGTACGAGATGGATGGTGTTGACGAAGCTCTGGCGCGTGAAGCGTTCCGCTTGGCAGCAGCCAAATTGCCACTGTCGACGACTTTTGTTGTTCGTCAAGTCGGTCAATAATAGGAGCGGAATATGAAAGCATCTGAACTCCGTGGTAAAGACGAAGCGGCTCTGGCCAAAGAACTGAATGAGCTGCTGAAGGCTCACTTCAGCTTGCGCATGCAAGTGGCTACGCAGCAACTGAACAATACTGCGCAACTGAAGAAAGTACGTCGCGATATCGCACGTGTGAAAACAGTCATCAATTCGAAGGGTCAACAATGAACGATCAAGTGAAACAAGCGCTCAAGCGCACGCTGATTGGCAAGGTTGTGTCCGACAAGATGGATAAGACTGTTACCGTTCTGATCGAGCGTCACGTCAAGCATCCTCTGTACGGCAAAATCATCGTGCGTACCAACAAGTACCACGCTCATGATGAAGCCAACCAGGCGAAGACTGGCGACACCGTCGAGATCCAGGAAGGTCGTCCAATCTCCAAGACCAAAGCTTGGAGCGTGACACGCGTTGTACAAGTGGCACAAATAGTTTAAGTAGTGCTTGCTTACTCAGCATTATGGCGTCATAATGCTGAGCTCTCCTTTGCTTCTTGGTGTTTGGCAAGGCCGAGAGGCAAGATGCAGTTACGTAGCTTAATCGTCCCCTAACTAGCAGGTTCGCTTGCTAACAGGACCAAGACTGACCGCGATTCACATTGTGTGATTTAAGCGGATTAAGTTGGGAAAGAAAATATCATGATTCAAACTGAAAGCCGGCTCGAAGTGGCCGACAACACCGGTGCGCGCGAAGTTTTGTGCATCAAAGTCTTGGGTGGTTCCAAGCGCCGTTACGCAGGCATCGGTGACGTGATTAAAGTTACCGTGAAGAGCGCAGCTCCACGCGGTCGCGTCAAAAAAGGTGAAATTTATAACGCTGTCGTCGTTCGTACCGCCAAGGGCGTGCGTCGTCAGGATGGTTCCTTGGTCAAGTTCGACAGCAATGCTGCTGTCCTGCTGAACGCCAAGCTTGAGCCTATCGGTACCCGTATTTTCGGGCCAGTTACTCGTGAGCTGCGTACAGAGCGCTTCATGAAGATCGTCTCTCTGGCGCCTGAAGTTCTGTAAGGAGTGGTCATGGGAAAGATTCGTAAGAACGATGAAGTCATCGTGCTGACCGGCAAAGACAAAGGTAAGCGCGGTGTGGTAACTCAGCGTGTCAGCGCTGATTACGTTGTTGTTGACGGCATTAACGTCGCTAAAAAAGCGACCAAGCCTAATCCAATGACTGGTGCAACTGGCGGCATCGTCGATAAGCTGATGCCAATTCATGTGTCGAACCTCGCATTGTTCAATGCGACGGCCGGCAAGGCAGATCGCGTGGGTTACAAGAACGTGGACGGCAAGAAAGTCCGCGCTTATAAATCCAGCGGCGAAGTTGTTAAGGTTTAATAGATCATGGCACGTCTCCAAGAGTTCTATAAAGAAAAAGTCGTTGCCGACTTGACTGCTAAGTACGCTTATAAGTCGGTAATGGAAGTTCCGCGCATTCTGAAGATCACATTGAACATGGGTCTGTCGGAAGCTGTTGCGGATAAGAAAATCATCGAGCACGCTGTCGGCGATTTGACCAAGATTGCTGGTCAAAAGCCGGTCGTGACCAAGGCGCGTAAAGCGATTGCGGGTTTCAAGATCCGTGAAGGCTACCCAATTGGTTGCATGGTGACCCTGCGTGGCGCCCAGATGTACGAGTTCCTGGATCGTTTCATCACCGTGGCTCTGCCGCGTGTGCGTGACTTCCGTGGTGTCTCCGGTCGTGCTTTCGATGGTCGTGGTAACTACAATATCGGTGTGAAAGAGCAAATCATTTTCCCCGAAATTGAATACGACAAAATCGATGCGCTGCGTGGCTTGAATATCAGCATCACGACAACCGCGAAGACCGACGACGAAGCGAAATCGCTCCTCGCCGCATTTAAATTCCCGTTCAGAAACTGAGGCTGCCATGGCAAAACTGGCACTGATTAACCGTGAACAAAAGCGTGCAGATCTGGTGAAGAAATACGCCGGCAAGCGCGCTGAGTTGAAGGCAATCATCGACGACCAATCCAAGTCGGAAGAAGAACGTTACGAAGCGCGCCTGAAGTTGCAAGCGCTGCCACGTAACTCTGCTCCGACCCGCCAACGTAATCGTTGCGCACTGACAGGTCGTCCACGTGGCACATTCCGTAAATTCGGTTTGGGCCGTATTAAGGTCCGTGAAATCGCCATGCGTGGCGAAATCCCGGGTTTGACTAAAGCCAGCTGGTAATAGGAGAACAAGCAATGAGTATGAGCGATCCTATCGCCGATATGCTGACCCGTATCCGCAATGCGCAAGTTGTGCAAAAGACGACCGTAGCAATGCCGTCGTCGAAGGTCAAAATCGCAATTGCTAACGTCCTCAAGGACGAGGGCTATATCGAAGACTTCGCCGTGGCAGAAGCCGGCGGCAAAGCAGAACTGAAAATCGGCCTGAAGTACTATGCCGGTCGTCCAGTTATCGAGCGCCTCGAGCGCGTGTCCCGTCCTGGCCTGCGTATTTACAAAGGCAAAGACGAGATTCCTAACGTGATGAACGGCCTGGGTGTGGCAATCGTTTCCACTCCACGTGGCGTCATGACAGATCGCAAAGCGCGCGCTACCGGTGTCGGTGGCGAAGTGATTTGCTACGTGGCCTAAGGAGTGCAATATGTCTCGTGTTGGTAAAATGCCGATTGCACTGCCAGGTGGCGCGGAAGCGACCATTACTGCAGCGCAGATCACAGTAAAAGGCCCGTTGGGCTCGCTTTCCCAGCCATTGACTGGCCTGGTGAAAGTTGCAAACAACAATGGCACGCTGAACTTCGAAGTGGCAGATGACAGCCGCGAAGCGAATGCAATGTCCGGTACCCTGCGTGCGTTGGTCAATAACATGGTCAACGGTGTCACTAAGGGTTTCGAAAAGAAGCTGAACTTGGTTGGTGTGGGTTTCCGCGCTCAAGCACAAGGCGACAAGCTGAATCTGTCGCTGGGCTTTTCGCACCCGATCGTTCACCAGATGCCACAAGGCATCAAGTGTGAAACCCCGACTCAAACCGAGATCTTAATCAAGGGTATCGACCGCCAAGTAGTTGGCCAGGTCGCCGCTGAAATCCGTGCATATCGTCAGCCAGAGCCTTACAAGGGCAAGGGCGTTCGCTATTCGGATGAAGTGGTTGTACTCAAAGAAACCAAGAAGAAGTAATAGGGGTTGACGATGGACAAGAAACAATCACGTCTGCGCCGCGCGACTCAAACCCGTGCCAAGATCGCAGAATTAAAGGTCAATCGCCTGGCCGTGCATCGTACCAACACGCACATCTACGCGAGCATCATCGGCCCCGACGCAAACGTCCTGGCTTCGGCATCGACGTTGGAAGCGGAAGTTCGCCAACAACTGGCTGGCCAATCGGGCAAGGGCGGCAACGCTGCTGCCGCGACATTGGTAGGCAAGCGCGTCGCCGAGAAGGCACTGAAAGCTGGAGTCACCGAAGTAGCGTTTGACCGCTCCGGTTTCCGTTATCACGGCCGCGTCAAGGCGTTGGCTGAAGCTGCGCGTGAAGCCGGCCTGAAGTTCTAAGGAAAATCATCATGGCAAAAATGCAATCGAAAATGCAAAGCGACAAGCCGGATGACGGCATGCGCGAAAAAATGATCGCGGTCAACCGTGTCACCAAAGTGGTGAAGGGTGGTCGTATCATGGGTTTCGCAGCGCTGGCAGTTGTTGGTGACGGCGATGGCCGTATCGGCATGGGCAAGGGCAAGTCGAAAGAAGTGCCAGTTGCAGTGCAAAAGGCAATGGAAGAAGCCCGTCGCAAGATGATCAAGGTCACCTTGAAGAACGGTACTCTGCAACATACAGTGACCGGCAAGCATGGTGCGTCGTCGGTTCTGATGTCGCCAGCCAAAGACGGTACCGGTGTGATCGCCGGCGGCCCGATGCGCGCAATTTTCGAAGTGATGGGCGTGACCAACGTTGTTGCAAAGTCGAATGGTTCCACCAATCCTTACAACATGGTCCGTGCAACACTCGACGGTTTGGCCAAAATGAACACTCCAGCAGAAATTGCAGCCAAGCGCGGCAAGTCTGTTGAAGACATCCTGGGCTAAGGTAAAACAGATGGCAAACACAATCAAAGTACAACTGGTCAAAGGTTTGATCGGTACTCGCCAAGACCACCGTGCAACAGTGCGCGGTCTGGGACTGCGTCGCGTTAATTCGGTCTCCGAATTGCAAGACACCCCATCGGTTCGCGGCATGATCAACAAAGTGTCCTATCTTGTGAAAGTGGTTTCGTAAGCCTTGGGCTTGCGAACGGAGCAAATCATGGAATTAAACACAATCCAACCAGCTGATGGCGCCAAGCACTACAAGCGTCGCGTCGGCCGTGGTATCGGTTCTGGCCTGGGCAAGACAGCCGGTCGTGGTCACAAGGGTCAAAAATCGCGTTCGGGCGGCTTCCATAAAGTCGGCTTCGAAGGTGGTCAGATGCCTCTGCAACGTCGTCTGCCAAAGCGCGGTTTCAAGTCGCTGGCAGCGCCGTACAAGGCTGAAGTCCGTTTGTCCGACCTGGAAAGCCTGCCGGTTACCGAGATCGATATCCTGGCATTGAAGCAAGCCGGCGTCATCGGCGAACTGGCCAAGGTTGTCCGCATCATCCTGTCGGGTGAGCTGACCAAGAAAGTAACAGTCAAGGGTTTGATTGCTACCAAGGGCGCAAAAGCAGCTATTGAAGCTGCCGGCGGTTCGGTAGCTTAATCTGACGTTTGACGCGGAGCATTAATTGGCGACTACACCTCAACTTGCTAAAGGCGCTGCAAAAGGATTCCCTTGGAACCGTTTGTGGTTTTTGCTGGCGGCATTAGTTGTATATCGCATCGGTGCTCACATTCCTGTTCCAGGAATTGACCCGACGCAGTTGGCGCAATTGTTCAAACAAAACCAGGGCGGCATCTTGGGCATGTTCAACATGTTCTCCGGCGGCGCCCTGTCGCGTTTCACAATTTTCGCTCTTGGGATCATGCCGTATATTTCGGCGTCGATCATCATGCAGTTGCTGTCGGTGGTATCGCCGCAGCTCGAGGCGTTGAAAAAAGAAGGTGAAGCCGGGCGTCGCAAGATTACCCAGTACACCCGCTACGGCACTCTGGTGCTGGCAACGTTTCAGGCGCTGGGTATTGCTGTTGCACTGGAATCGCAAGCTGGTCTTGTGTTGGATCCGGGTCTGGCGTTCCGCCTGACGACGGTCGTGACGCTGGTGACCGGTACGATGTTCCTGATGTGGCTGGGCGAGCAGATTACGGAGCGCGGTTTGGGTAATGGCATTTCGATCATTATCTTCGCCGGTATCGCTGCTGGTTTGCCGAACGCATTGGGTGGCTTGTTTGAACTGGTTCGTACAGGTTCGATGAGCGCATTGTCGGCGATCCTGATTTGCGTGATTGTGGCGCTGGTGACGTTCCTGGTGGTGTTCATTGAACGCGGCCAACGCAAGATCCTGGTGAACTATGCGAAGCGTCAGGTCGGCAACAAGATCTACGGCGGGCAAAGCAGTCATTTGCCGCTGAAGCTGAACATGGCTGGTGTGATTCCTCCCATCTTCGCTTCGTCGATCATCTTGTTCCCGGCGACGATCACGAGCTGGTTCACTTCCGGCGATACATCGAATCCTTTCATTCGTTTCCTGAAGGATTTGGCTGCATCGATGGCGCCGGGCGAACCGATTCATGCGCTGCTGTATGCGATTGCAATTGTTTTCTTCTGTTTTTTCTACACTGCGTTGGTTTTCAACAGCAAAGAAACGGCAGATAACCTGAAAAAGAGCGGTGCGTTTGTTCCTGGTATTCGTCCTGGTGACCAGACTGCCCGTTACATCGACAAGATCTTGATGCGCTTGACGTTGGCCGGTGCGGTGTACATCACATTGGTTTGCTTGTTGCCTGAATTTTTGATCGCACGTTGGAAGGTGCCTTTCTACTTCGGTGGAACCTCTCTTCTGATTATTGTGGTCGTCACCATGGATTTCATGGCGCAGGTCCAGAATTATGTAATGTCTCAGCAGTATGAATCGTTGCTTCGCAAGGCAAATTTCAAGGGCGGTATGACTTCACGATAGGTGAAGGGTAGCGCCCAAAGGAACAGACGATCGAATGGCAAAAGACGACGTTATTCAGATGCAAGGCGAGATTCTGGAGAATCTGCCTAATGCGACATTCAGAGTTAAGTTGGAAAACGGACATGTTGTACTCGGCCATATTTCCGGGAAAATGCGGATGAACTATATTCGCATCCTCCCAGGAGATAAGGTCACGGTGGAACTGACTCCTTATGATTTGAGCCGGGCACGTATCGTGTTCCGTACCAAGTAGTGTGAAACGAACCTAGTATCGAAAGAAAGAGGGCCACAATGAAAGTGCTCGCATCAGTCAAGCGGATCTGCCGCAACTGCAAAATCATCAAGCGCAAAGGCGTAGTTCGTGTTATCTGCACAGAACCGCGTCATAAACAGCGCCAAGGTTAATTTAACGTTATTGATCGAGGAATAACGCATGGCACGTATTGCAGGGGTCAACATCCCCAACCATCAGCACACTGTAATCGGCTTGACAGCCATCTACGGTATTGGCCGTCCACGCGCGCAAGATATTTGCGTCGCCACCGGTGTCCCGACCAATAAAAAGGTCAAGGATCTGGACGATAACGAACTGGAAAAGCTCCGTGACGAAATTGCAAAATTCGTCGTCGAGGGTGACCTGCGTCGCGAACTGTCGATGAACATCAAGCGTTTGATGGACCTGGGCTGCTACCGTGGTATGCGTCACCGTAAGGGCTTGCCTTGCCGTGGCCAACGTACCCGCACCAATGCGCGTACTCGCAAGGGTCCACGTAAAGCCGCACAATCGTTGAAGAAATAATCCCGGCACCCGCTAGTCGATTACCGGATTCAAGGAAATAATTATGGCAAAGAGCCCAAATAACGCCGCAGCAGCACGTGTGCGCAAGAAAGTTAAGAAGAACGTTGCAGAAGGTATCGCTCACGTTCACGCTTCGTTCAACAATACCATCATCACGATCACCGATCGCCAAGGTAATGCTTTGTCTTGGGCGACTTCGGGTGGTGCCGGTTTCAAGGGTTCGCGTAAATCGACTCCGTTTGCTGCCCAGGTCGCTGCTGAAGCTGCCGGCAAGGTTGCAATCGAATGCGGCATCAAGAATCTGGAAGTGCGCATCAAGGGCCCAGGCCCAGGTCGTGAATCGGCTGTGCGCGCACTGAACAATCTGGGCATCAAGATCACCCAGATCCAGGACGTGACTCCGGTCCCGCACAACGGCTGCCGCCCACCAAAGCGTCGTCGTATCTAATCTGTAGTATAATCTTGCGCTTTCGCAGAACATGCGAAAGCGTTGGAAATCACCCGCCAATGACCTTGGCGGGTTTTGTTCTTAAGCCCACTGTTTGATTGCACGCAGATCAAACTAGCGTTCAGGCCGGCGACGGTCTTGGAACGTCATTCAATTAAAGGAAATACCGTGGCACGTTATATCGGACCTAAAGCAAAACTTTCCCGCCGTGAAGGCACCGACCTGTTCCTGAAGAGCGCACGCCGCTCGCTGGATTCCAAGTGCAAACTGGATTCCAAGCCAGGTCAACACGGCCGCACTTCCGGTGCTCGCACTTCGGATTACGGCAACCAATTGCGCGAAAAGCAAAAGGTCAAGCGTATCTACGGCGTGCTCGAGCGCCAATTCCGCCGCTACTTCGCAGAAGCCGACCGCCGCAAGGGCAACACCGGCGAAACGCTGCTGAAGCTGCTGGAAGCTCGTCTGGACAACGTCGTTTATCGTATGGGTTTCGGTTCGACCCGTGCTGAAGCGCGTCAACTGGTTTCGCATAAGGCGCTGACCGTCAACGGTATCGTCGTGAACATCGCTTCGTACCAGGTCAAGGCTGGTGACGTCGTCGCCGTCCGCGAAAAGGCCAAGAAGCAAGTGCGTATCGCCGAAGCCCTGTCGCTGGCTGAGCAATCCGGTTTCCCATCGTGGGTTTCCGTCGATGCCAAGAAGCTGGAAGGCACTTTCAAGACTTCCCCGGACCGTAACGAAATCGCCAACGACGTCAACGAATCGCTGATCGTCGAACTGTATTCGCGTTAATCCGTATCCTGCGTTTTCCCTGTGCCCACCTTCTTGGTGGGCATTTTTCCGACATGCCATCAGCCTTATCGGTGTAACGAACCGAGGGTATTGAAGAGGACATTTCATGCAAAATAGTTTGTTGAAGCCACGTATCATCGAAGTTGAAGCACTGGGCGCCGGTCACGCGAAGGTCGTGATGGAGCCGTTCGAGCGTGGCTATGGCCACACCCTGGGCAACGCGCTGCGCCGCGTTCTGCTGTCGTCGATGATCGGTTACGCCCCGACCGAAGTCACCATCGCCGGCGTCGTACATGAGTATTCCTCCCTCGACGGCGTGCAGGAAGACGTCGTTGACATCCTGTTGAACCTGAAGGGCGTCGTGTTCAAGTTGCATAACCGCGACGAAGTCACACTGACCCTGAAGAAAGAAGGCGAAGGCGTTGTTCTGGCATCGGATATCGATCTGCCGCACGATGTCGAGCTGATCAATCCGGATCACGTGATCGCCAACCTGACCGCAGGCGGCAAGCTGGACATGCAGATCAAGGTCGAAAAGGGCCGTGGCTATGTGCCGGGCAACGTTCGTCGTCTGTCCGAAGATGCCAACAAGACCATCGGTCGCATCATCCTGGACGCGTCGTTCTCGCCAGTGCGCCGTGTTTCCTACGCTGTCGAATCGGCACGCGTGGAACAACGTACCGATCTGGACAAGCTGGTCATCAACATCGAAACCAACGGTGTGATCACACCGGAAGAAGCGATCCGTCAATCGGCCCGCGTCCTGGTTGATCAACTGAACGTGTTCGCCGCCCTGGAAGGCACCGAAGCGACTGCCGAAGCTCCATCGCGCGCACCGCAAGTCGATCCTATCCTGCTGCGTCCGGTCGACGATCTGGAACTGACTGTCCGTTCGGCAAACTGCCTGAAGGCCGAAAACATCTACTACATTGGCGATCTGATCCAACGTAGCGAGAATGAACTGCTGAAGACGCCGAACCTGGGCCGCAAGTCCCTGAACGAAATCAAGGAAGTTCTGGCATCCCGCGGTCTGACCCTGGGCATGAAGCTGGAAAACTGGCCGCCAGCCGGCCTGGAAAAGTAATTTTGCAATGATGGTGAGCGGTTGAAAGATCGCTCACCGTGCAAAGCGAAGCAGTAAAAAGCAGCACCGTAGAGCAGCACCAAGTCCTGGCAACAGGCAATAACCCAATCGATACCGGTCCGCGGCAAATAGACACTGCCGATAGAAGAACTGGATTAAAACTGTAATCTGAAAGGAAATATCATGCGTCACCGTCACGGTCTCCGTAAACTGAATCGTACTTCCTCGCACCGCCTGGCAATGCTGCGCAACATGACAGTATCCCTGCTGCGCCACGAAGCCATCAAGACAACTCTGCCAAAAGCCAAGGAACTGCGCCGCGTCGTCGAGCCTATCCTGACTCTGGGCAAGACCGATACACTGGCCAACAAGCGCCTGGCATTCTCCCGCCTGCGCGACCGCGAAATCGTCGGCAAGCTGTTCTCCGAACTGGGCCCACGTTACGCAGCACGTAACGGCGGCTACCTGCGCATCCTGAAAATGGGTTTCCGCGTCGGCGACAATGCTCCTATGGCTTTCGTTGAACTGGTTGATCGTCCGGACGTCTCGGAAGAAGCGCCAAGCGTCGAGTAATCACGCTGCTGCATGCTGACATCGCGTCAAGCACGATGGAAGAAAAAAGCCAGGCCATGCCTGGCTTTTTGCATTTCCGGGACATTGCAATACCGCGCAGTTTGCTCTGCCGAACTTGACCGCCCCGACTGCAACAAGCACACGTAAACACGGTCGAACCGCTTGTTGCAAGTCGGGCGGATCGGACGAACCGTCGCAGCTACATCAACGGCATGCCCGGCGCAACCAGCCGGCATGCCGATACGCCAACCACGAAGCGCCCGCGCGGCGCCAGGAACGATATGACGGAGCCATCGATACTGTCGGTCAGCAAGCTGCACAAGGCATTCGGCGCCGGCGACCAGCGCGTCGCCATCATCAACGACTTGAGCTTCGCCCTGCGTCCCGGTGAATGCTACGGCCTGCTTGGCCCCAACGGCGCCGGCAAGACCACCACGCTGCGTCTGTGCCTCGGGCTGGCCACGCCCGACAGCGGTGAGATCCGGCTCGGCGGCAAGGCCATCCCGGAACAGGCGCGCGCCGCACGCATGCGCGTCGGCGTGGTGCCGCAGGCCGATAACCTCGATCCCGACTTCACCGTGCAGGAAAACCTGCTGGTGTTCGCGCGCTACTTCGGCATCACCGATGCGACGATGGCGCAGCGCATTCCCGAGTTGCTCGAGTTCGCCAACCTGACGGCAAAGAAGGATGCCCGCATCGCTGAGCTGTCCGGCGGCATGAAGCGGCGACTGACGCTGGCGCGCGCGCTGGTCAACGATCCCGACCTGATCTTCATGGACGAGCCGACCACCGGCCTCGATCCGCAGGCGCGCCACATGATCTGGGAGCGCCTCAAGAACCTGCTGGCGCGCGGCAAGACCATCCTGCTGACCACCCACTTCATGGACGAAGCCGAACGGCTGTGCGACCGCCTGGCGGTGATCGATCACGGCAAGATGATCGCGGAAGGTTCGCCGCAGGACCTGATCGCGCAACACATTGAAGCCGAGGTGCTCGAGATCTACGGTGAGAATGCCAAATCATGGGCCGAGCAGCACGGCCGCAGCCATGCCTCGCGCGTCGAATACAGCGGCGAGACCGTGTTCTGCTATACCAACGATGCGCAGGCGTTGCTGGCCACCCTGCAGCACGTGCAGGGGGTGCGTTACATGCACCGCCCGGCCAATCTCGAAGACCTTTTCCTCAAACTCACCGGCCGCGAAATGCGCGATTAGGCCTCAGGAAAATCACATGACGACAATCTACGCACCGCCGGTGTTTTCGCTGCGATTCTATCCGATCTGGCGCCGCAATTTCCTGGTCTGGAAAAAGCTCATGGCCGCCAGCATCATCGGCAACATCGCCGAGCCGCTGATCACGCTGATCGCCTTCGGTTACGGCCTCGGCAGCATCCTCAAGGAAATCGACGGCATTCCCTACATCCACTATCTCGCCTCGGGCTCGATCTGCATGTCGGTGATGATTGCCGCGTCGTTCGAGGCGCTGTATTCGGCCTACTCGCGCATGAGCGTACAGCGCACCTGGGACGCACTGATGAACGCGCCGCTGGCGCTCGACGATATCGTTCTCGCCGAGCTGCTGTGGGCCGCCACCAAGTCGTTGTTCAGCGGCGCCGCCATCCTGTGCGTGATGTTCGCGCTCGGCATCGGCCTGCATCCGCAGGTGGTGCTGGTGCTGCCGGTGCTGTTCCTGGTTGGCATGACGTTCGGCGCGTTGGGTCTGATCATGAACGCGCTTGCCAAGGGCTACGATTTCTTCACGTATTACTTCACGCTGGTGCTCACGCCGATGACCTTCCTGTCGGGCGTGTATTATCCGGTTGCGCAGTTGCCGTCATGGTTGCAAACAGTGTCGCAATTCCTGCCGCTGAGAGCCGCCGTGAACCTGGTGCGCCCGCTGGTGCTGGGGGGCTGGCCGCAGACGCCGTTGCTGGATCTGGCGGTGCTGGCGTTTTACTGCTGCGGCGGATTCTACGCCGCGGTGATCTTCACGCGGCGGCGCTTCTGAATATTGAAGAAAACCGGAGAGATGCCATGGAACAAGCGCTGATCGTACTGACCAATCTGCCCGACGCCGAGCTGGCAAAATCGCTGGCGCACACGCTGGTGGAACGCCGCCTGGCGGCCTGCGTGAATATCATGCCTGCGGTACAGTCAATATATCGGTGGCAGGGCGCCGTCGAGCATGCCAGCGAGATAAGCTTGATGATCAAGAGCACGCAGGCGCGCTATGCCGAACTGGAAGCGGCGATCGTCGCCGCGCATCCTTACGACGTGCCGGAAATCATCGCACTGCCGATTACCGCAGGCTTGCCCGCCTACCTGAATTGGATCGTTGCAGAAACCGGGAAAGAGATGAATGTTTAAGCGTTTGCTGGTCGCCGTACGTGGCGGCTTCTTGATGAAATTATTGCTGGCCGCCGTGTTGGCCGCTTCGCTGGCGCCGGCAAGCGCGTCGGCGGAAGAGTATCTCGCGCCGGAAGCCGCCTTCCGTTTTTCCGCCGTGATGGTCGATGCCGGTACGCTGCAGATCACCTACGCGATCGCCGACGGCTACTACATGTACCGTGATCGCTTCCATTTCAAGGCCGACGGCGCCACGCTGGGCCAGCCTGATTTTCCGCATGGCAAGGTCAAGTACGACGAGAATTTCCAGAAGGAAGTCGAGACCTATCGCAACAGCGTCAGCATCCGCATCCCGGTTGAGGTGTCCACATCCCCTGGCGCATTCAAACTGGTCTCGACCGCACAGGGCTGCGCCGACAAGGGCTTGTGCTATCCGCCGATGGATACTGCTGTGGACATGTCGGCCAGCGCTGTCGGCAAGGTCGTAGGACCGGCGGATGCATCCGGCAATGTCATCGCTTCCAGCGGCTCGGACATGGACAGGATCACCGCTGCACTCAGGAGCGGCAAGCTGCTGACCGTCCTGTCGCTGTTCTTCCTGCTCGGCGTTGGTCTCTCGTTCACACCCTGCGTGCTGCCAATGGTGCCGATCCTGTCGTCCATCATCGTCGGCGAAGGCGCGCAGGCCAAACGCGGCCGCGGCCTCTTGCTGTCGGCCGATTACGTGCTTGGCATGGCGCTGGTCTACACTGCGCTCGGCATCGCCGCCGGCCTGATCGGCGAAGGCCTGTCGGCAGCGCTGCAGAATCCCTGGGTATTGTCGGCGTTCGCGCTGCTGATGGTTGGTTTGTCGCTGTCGATGTTCGATTTTTACCAGCTGCAAGTGCCGGCGGCATGGCAATCCAAACTGACGGAAGCGTCCGGGCAGGGCGGCGGCAAGCTGGCGGGGGTATTTGTGATGGGCGCGATCTCGGCCCTGATCGTCGGCCCCTGCGTCGCGGCGCCGCTGGCCGGCGCGCTGCTGTACATCAGCCAGACGCGCGACGTCGTGCTGGGCGGCAGCGCTCTGTTCGCGATGGCGCTCGGCATGGGCGTGCCGCTGCTGGTCATCGGCGCCTCCGCCGGCGCCTTGCTGCCGCGCGCCGGCGGCTGGATGGAATCGGTCAAGCGCTTCTTCGGCGTGCTGATGCTGGCCACCGCCTTGTGGATGGTGTCGCCGGTCATCCCGGCCTGGGCCTTCGTGGCCGGCTGGGCGGTGCTGGGCATCGCCTACGGCGCCTACCTGCTGTGGAGCAAGCGGGGACACTGGATGTCGCGCGCCTGCGGCATGGCGTTCGCTGCGCTGGGATTGTTGCAACTGGTCAATGTCACTACCGGCGGTCGCGATCCGCTGGCGCCGTTGTCGCATCTGGGCGGCCCCAAAGCGGCGGTGCATACCGATTTCGTACGCGTGCGCTCGGTCGCCGAACTCGACGCCGCGCTGGCGCAGACCGGCGGCAAGCCCGCAATGCTCGACTTCTATGCCGACTGGTGCGTGTCCTGCAAGGAGATGGAAAAATTCACCTTCACCGACCCGCGCGTGCGTGAAAAATTCGCCCGCATGGTCCTGCTGCAGATCGACGTCACCGCCAACAACGCCGACGACAAGGCCATGCTCAAGCGCTTCCAGCTGTTCGGCCCGCCCGGCATCATCCTGTTCGACGGCCAGGGCCGCGAGCTGGCCGGCAAGCGCGTGATCGGCTACCAGAACGCCGATCAGTTCTTGCAAAGCCTGCAAGCTTTGGCGCCTTGAAATCGGTCGCCGCCGGCGGCGTTTTCATAGCGCGGCGTTATTTGGTTACTCGTTAATAATTGTTGGGTCGTGACGTCACTGACGTTATAGTGGACGTCCTGAATTTTGTTACCAAGGAGACTGACATGACACTACGTTTGGGCGACACCGCGCCGGATTTCGAGCAAGATTCCTCTATCGGCAAAATCAAGTTCCACGAATGGGCAGGCGACTCCTGGGTGGTCCTGTTCTCGCATCCGGCCGACTTCACGCCGGTCTGCACCACTGAACTCGGCCTGACCGCCAAGCTGAAACCTGAATTCGACAAGCGCAACGTCAAGGCCATCGCCCTGTCGGTCGACGGCGCCGAAGCGCACACCCAATGGATCAAGGACATCGAAGACACGCAGAAGACCGTGGTCGGTTTCCCTATCGTCGCCGACGTCGACAAGAAAGTCGCCGGCCTGTACGACATGATCCATCCGAACCAGTCCGAAACCGCGACCGTGCGTTCGCTGTTCGTCATCGATCCGAAGAAGAAGGTGCGCCTGATCATCACTTACCCGATGAGCACCGGCCGCAACTTCGACGAAGTGCTGCGCGTGCTGGATGCGCTGCAACTGACCGACGGCTACACCGTCGCGACACCGGGCAACTGGAAAGACGGCGACGACGTCATCATCCCGTTGTCGGTCAAGGATGAAGAAGTGATCAAGCAAAAGTATCCGAAGGGCTACACTTCACCGCGTCCTTACCTGCGCATCACGCCGCAGCCGAACAAGTAAGCAGGTTCGGAAAATATCGAAAGCGCTCCCTTCGCGGGGCGCTTTTTTTACGCCTCTTCCTTCGGCGTCTCGCTGAATTCGTCGATGAACAGCTGCGCCACCGACGAACGCATGCTGCCGTGGCGCGTCACCAATTGATACGGCTCGCTGCGCGAATGCAGCGGCAGCGGCAGGATCGTGGTCATGCCGAAGCGCGTGCAGAACTGCGCCACGTCGACCGACATCAGCGCCACGAACGATGGATTTCTTTGCAATAGCGACAAGGTGGTGAAGGCCGAGGTGGTTTCCAGCAGATGCAGTGGAAAGCGCAGGTTGGCCTCGTGGAATTCGCGCTCCAGCAGCAGCCGCATCGGCATGTTGGCCGAATACACCACCCAGCGCGAATCCGCCAGGTCGGTCAGCTGCAGTGTCTCGCGCCCCGCCAGCGGGTGGTGGATGTTGGCCACCACCGCCAGTTTCTCGTTATGGATGTCGATGCTGTCGTACAGATGCGGCTGCTGGCTGATGCTGGTGCGGCAGATCGCCATGTCCAGCCGGCCCTGGTCGAGCAGGCGCAACAGCCGCGCGCTGGTGTCTTCGACGATTTCCACCGACAGCGCCGGGCGCTTTTCCAGCAGCCGCGTCAGGGCGTCGGTCAGCAGCGGCACCGCGCCCATGATGACGCCCAGCGCCAGCCGGCCGCCATGGCCCTGCAGGATGCCGATCATGTCTTCGCGCAGGTGCGCCAGGTCGGTCTGGATCAGGCGCGCGTAGCGGATCACGCAATGGCCGAGGTCGGTGGCTTCCAGGCCGCGGTTGGTGCGCACGAACAGTTGCGCACCCAGGGTGGTTTCGATCTCCTGCAAGGCCTTGCTGGCGCCTGGTTGCGTCAGTGCGACCTGTTCCGCCGCCTTGAGCAGCGAACCGTGGTCGGCCAGTGCAATCAGCAGGCGCAGCTGTTTCAGATGCAGGCGGGAAGTGATGGAGCTCAGCGAGGGGATTTCTTGCATTATGGATATGAGTGTTGGTTATAGCTGTATCAGCAGCTCTCATTAGGCAAAGCCTGCCGATTGGCATACAGTTTTGCCTCTAAAGCTTGAATCGCTCAGGGAAACCGCCTGATGCGCCGTGTTGTTGAAGCTGCCGGCTCCGCAACACGCTGCAAGTATATCTATAACTTTAAGGCTATGTACGATGGCATTGATTAACTACATTACCCAAGTCCAGTTCGACTTCGGCGCACTCGCGCTGCTGCAGCAGGAATGCGACCGCATCGGCATCCGCAAGCCGCTGATCGTCACCGACATGGGCATTCGCAATGCCGGCATCCTCGACAAGGTGGTCGCCCAGCTGAAAGACGGCGCCCAGGTCGCGGTGTTCGACCAGACCCCGCCGAACCCGAATGAAACTGCCGTGCGCGCTGCGGTCAAACTGTTCCGCGACGGTGCCTGTGATGGCATCATCGCCGTCGGCGGCGGTTCCTCGATCGACCTCGCCAAGGGCGTGGCTGTCTGCGGCACACACGAAGGCACGCTCAAATCGTTTGCACTGATCGAAGGCGGTCTCGCCAACATCACCGCCAAGACCGCGCCCGTGATCGCCATCCCGACCACCGCCGGCACCGGCAGCGAAGTCGGCCGCGGCGCCATCCTGATCCTCGACGACGGCCGCAAGGTCGGCGTGCTGTCGCCATACCTGGTGCCGCGCCTGGCGATCTGCGACCCCGAACTGACGCTGAATCTGCCGGCCATGATGACCGCCGCCACCGGCATGGACGCCATCGCCCACTGTCTGGAAACCTTCATGGCGCCGTCCTTCAACCCACCGGCCGACGGCATTGCGCTGGACGGCCTGTGGCGCGCCTGGGCGCACATCGAACGCGCCACCAAGGAACCGCACGACCGCGAAGCGCGCCTGAACATGATGAGCGCATCGATGCAAGGCGCCATGGCCTTCCAGAAGGGCCTTGGCTGCGTGCACAGCCTGAGCCACTCGCTGGGCGGCATCAATCCGCGCCTGCACCACGGTACCCTGAACGCCATCTTCCTGCCGGCCATCATCGAATTCAACAAGGATTCGGAATCGGTCATCAAGGAAAAGAAACTGGCGCGCATCGCGCACGCCATGGGACTGGCGAACGAAGCCGACATCGGCCCCGCGATCAAGGACATGAGCAAGCGCCTCGGCTTGCCGACCGGCCTGGCCGAACTCGGCGTGACCGAAGACATGTATCCGAAGATCATCAAGGGCGCACTGGCTGACCACAGCCACAAAACCAATCCGCGCGTGGCGTCGGAAGACGACTACGCTCGTATGCTCACCCAATCGATGTAACAGGAGAACGATAAAAATGACTCTGCTCGGACATAACTATATCGGCGGCGGACGCAGCGGCGAAGGCGACGTCAAGTTGCTCAGCATCGCAGCGGCGACCGGCGAGGCACACGCCGTCCCATTCCTGACCGCGACCGAAGCCGAAGTCAGCGCTGCGGTCGACGCCGCCAGCACGGCTTATCCCGCTTATCGCGCCTTGTCGGCCGAAGCGCGCGCCAAATTCCTTGATGCCATCGCGGAAGAAATCGACGCCCTCGGCGACGACTTCATCGCGGAAGTTTCGCGTGAAACCGCCTTGCCTGCAGGTCGCCTGCAAGGCGAGCGCAGCCGCACCAGCAACCAGATGCGTTTGTTCGCCAAGGTCCTGCGCCGCGGCGATTTCTACGGTGCCCGCATCGATACGGCGCTGCCGCAACGTCAGCCGCTGCCGCGTCCCGACCTGCGTCAATACCGCATCGGCGTCGGTCCGGTGGCCGTGTTCGGCGCCAGCAATTTCCCATTGGCGTTCTCGGTGGCCGGCGGCGACACTGCCGCTGCACTGGCGGCCGGTTGCCCGGTCGTGTTCAAGGCGCACAGCGGCCATCTGATCACCTCCGAACTGGTGGCTGACGCCATTGAGCGCGCAGTCAAGCGCAGCGGCGTGCCGGCCGGCACCTTCAACATGATTTACGGCGATCGCGTCGGCGCGCAACTGGTCAAGAGCGCCGGTATCCAGGCGGTCGGTTTCACCGGTTCGCTGCGCGGCGGCCGTGCACTGTGCGACATGGCGGCGGCGCGTCCGCAACCGATCCCGGTGTTCGCCGAAATGTCGAGCATCAACCCGATCATCGTGTTGCCGCAAGCATTGGCCACACGCGGCGACGCGATCGCCCGCGACCTGATCGGCTCGGTCGTAGTCGGCGTCGGTCAGCTGTGCACCAGCCCGGGCCTCGTGCTCGGCGTGCGTTCGCCGGAACTGACCAAGTTCATCGAACAACTGCGCGAAGCGACACTCGCACAATCGCCCCAGACCATGCTCAACAGCGCCGGTCTGAAGACCTACGGCGGCGGTGTGGAACGCCTGAGCAAAGTCCCCGGCGTAGTCGTTCTTGCCGCCGGCGGCAGCAGCGCTACCCAGGCTGTGCCGCATCTGTTCAAGGCGGAAGCGTCGGTGCTGTTCACCAAGGAAGCGCCGCTGGAAGAGGAAGTCTTCGGCCCCGCGACCGTGATCGTCGAACTGGAAAGCCGCGAGCAACTGATCGATTTCGCCCGCAACATGCACGGTCAGCTGACCGCGACCTTGCAGGCGCAACCGGAAGACCTGCGCGCTCACCAGGACCTGATCGCGCTGCTGGAACAAAAGGCCGGCCGTCTGCTGGTCAACGGCTTCCCGACCGGCGTCGAAGTGAGCGATGCGATGGTGCATGGTGGTCCGTATCCGGCCACTTCCGACGCGCGCGGCACCTCGGTGGGCACGCTGGCGATCGACCGCTTCCTGCGTCCGATCTGCTACCAGAACTATCCGGACGAGTTGTTGCCGGCTGCACTGCAAAACGCCAATCCGCTCGGCCTGCTGCGTCTGGTCGACAGCGAGCCGACCAAGGCGGTGGTGAACGATCCGCGTACTGCACAATAATTTGAATTGAACAGGGAGGCGGCGCGCAATTCCAGGTTGCGCGCCGCGGCAGGACCATAACAACAGAGGAGACGGGTTTGAAAAAATTTCTGAAAATGGCGGCAATGTCCGCCGCGATGTGCGCTGCGTTCAGCGGTAACGCCAATGCAGCCGGCGACACCATCAAGATCGGTTTCATCACCGACTTGTCCGGTACCTACGCCGACATGGACGGCCAGGGCGGCATCGAAGCGATCAAAATGGCGATCGCCGATGCAGGCGGCACCATCAACGGCAAGAAGGTTGAATTCGTTTTTGCCGATCACCAGAACAAGGCCGACATCGCCGCCAACAAGGCGCGCGAATGGTTTGACCGCGACGGCGTCGACATGCTGGTCGGTGGCGTGAACTCCGCAGCCAGCCTGGCCATGGGCAAAGTGGCCGGAGAAAAGAAAAAGGTCTTCATCTCGGTCGGCGCCGGCACCACGCGCCAGACCAATGAAGAATGCAATGCCTACACCGTCCAGTACGCCTACGACACCACGGCATTGGCGCGCGGCACCGGCGCTGCCATCACCAAGCAAGGCGGCAAGTCGTGGTACTTCGTGACGGCCGATTACGCCTTCGGCACCTCGCTTGAAAAAGATACCAGCGATGTGGTCAAGGCCGGCGGCGGCACCGTCGTCGGCCAGGTGCGCGCTCCATTGGCGACGTCCGACTTCTCGTCCTTCCTGCTGCAGGCGCAATCGTCCAAGGCGCAGATCCTGGGTCTCGCGGTTGCCGGCGGCGACGTCATCAACGCCATCAAGGCAGCCAATGAATTCGGCGTGAACAAGACCATGAAGCTGGCCGGCCTGCTGATCTTCATCACCGACACGCATTCGCTGGGCCTGCAAGTCACGCAAGGCATGTACCTGACCGACGGCTGGTACTGGGACATGAACGACCAGGCGCGCGCATGGGGCAATCGCTACTTCGGCAAGATGAAAAAGATGCCGACCATGTTCCAGGCCGGCGACGCCTCCGCTGTGGGCCAATACCTGAAGGCAGTCAAGGCAGTCGGCAGCACAGATGCCGACAAGGTCATGGACTACCTGCGCAAGAACAAGATCAACGACTTCTTCACCTCCAACGGCGTGGTCCGTCCGGACGGCCGCATGGTGCATGACATGTACCTGATGGAAGTGAAAAAGCCGTCCGAATCCAAGCGCCCATGGGATTACTACAAGCTGGTGCAGACGATTCCCGGCGACCAGGCGTACATGACCAAGGCGGAGTCGAAGTGCTCGCTGTGGAAGTAACCAGAAGCCTGGCAAAGACAGATTTGAAGCAGTAACGTTTCTGAGCAGAAGTCGGCGCAAGCCGATGCATTTCAGCGCATCTCGACTCACGTCGGGGTGCGCTTTTTTTATGCGGCGTTCAGCTTGGTGGAGTCGTCCTGCGCGCGCCAACAGTCGCGCGTCGGTGTGTCGCAAATCCATGCAAGGGAGAATGCGGCGTCGCGCTGAGGGCGACGCCGGCGGGATTGCTTCTGCAGCCTTATTTCTTCAGGTAGCGCGCGATGTCGCGTGCGAAATACGTCAGCACGCCGTCGGCGCCGGCGCGCTTGAAGGCCATCATCGCTTCCATCATGGCCTTGTCGTGATCGAGCCAGCCGTTCTGCGCTGCCGCCTTGATCATCGCGTATTCGCCGCTGACTTGGTAGGCGAAGGTCGGCACCTTGAATTCATCCTTCACGCGACGCACGATGTCCAGGTACGGCATGCCGGGTTTGACCATGACCATGTCGGCGCCTTCCTGCAGGTCCAGCGCCACCTCGCGCAAGGCTTCGTCGCTGTTGGCGGGATCCATCTGGTAGGTGCTCTTGCTGCCCTTGCCGAGATTGGCGGCCGAGCCGACCGCATCGCGGAACGGACCGTAGAAGGCCGACGCGTATTTGGCCGAGTAGGCCATGATGCGGGTGTAGATGAATTGCTCCGCTTCCAGCGCGTCGCGCACCGCGCCGATACGGCCGTCCATCATGTCCGACGGCGCCACGATATCGACACCGGCCCGGGCCTGCGCCAAGGCCTGGCGCACCAGCAGTGCGGTGGTTTCGTCGTTGAGCACGTAGCCGTTGTCATCCATCACGCCGTCCTGACCATGGCTGGTGTACGGATCGAGCGCGACGTCGGTGAGGATGCCAAGTTCAGGGAAGCGCTGCTTGAGCGCCGCCACCGCGCGCGGCACCAGGCCGTCGGGATTGATGGCTTCGATACCGTCGGGCGTTTTCAGCGCGACGTCGATGACCGGGAACAGCGCCAGCACCGGAATCCCGAGCGCGACCGTCTCTTCGGCCACGTGCAGCAACTGGTCAATCGACAGGCGTTCAACGCCGGGCAGGGAGCCGACCGGCGTACGCAGGTTCTGGCCTTCCTGGATGAAGACCGGATAGATCAGGTCGGCGGGCGTGATGACGTTTTCCTGCATCATGGCGCGCGAAAACGCATCCTTGCGCATGCGGCGCATGCGGATGGCGGGGAACTGGGCGGAGGTGGAAGTCGATGACATAGTAAGTGCTCGCTAAACCGCAAGGAAAGGCTGCCACGGACAGATGGCTGGCGGTATCTGCCAGCCTTCGCGGCACGATGTTGCCGGCCTTTTAACTGCGGACAAATTTAAACAATTTCAATTAAAAAATAGTCAAAAGACGATAATTAAAAAATCGATTCGTCCTCTGAAACTTTTCTCCCGGGAGGGGTTCTGACGCATAGGCAATGTATGTTGCCTCCCGCTTCCCCTTCCCTCCCTGAGCGGGGCTCATCGTGCAAACGATAGGCGTTTGCCCTGGAAAGGTTTCCCCCCTTCCAGGGCATTTTTATTTGCGGTATTGATTCGCTGTCAATTCGCTGCTAATTCTCTTCATTGCCGATATCGTCGGGCGCATTCGATGCATCCCATTCGGTATCTTCATCATTCGACAATCCCGCCAGTTCCAGAATCTTGTCGTTGGCCTCTTCGAGGCCGGTGCGCTTGAGTGCGGAAAACAATTGCGCCGTGAATGGAAACGGCTGGCCGTTCGCATCGACGTAGCTGGACAAAAAGGTATGCGCCTGCCGCAATGCATTGGTCGCATCGTTGCGGTTGAGCTTGTCGGCTTTGCTGAGGATGCAATGCAGCGGCTTGCCGGTGGGCGCAAACCATTCCACCATCTGGATGTCCAGGTCTGTGAAAGGCCGGCGCGAGTCGACGATCATCACCAGCGCAGCGAGTTGGTCGCGGCGGCGCACGTAGTCGCCCAGCAGTTCCTGCCAGTGCAGCTTGGCCGACCCGGACACTTGGGCGTAGCCATAACCGGGCAAGTCGACCAGCAGCGCGCGGATTTCATCCACTTTTGTCTCATCTTTGCGATGCTGCGCGACATGCGCGCCGCCGATCGAGAAATAGTTGATATGCTGTGTGCGTCCTGGCGTTTTTGATGCAAAAGCCAACTTTTTTTGATTGCACAGTACGTTGATGGCCGTGGATTTGCCGGCATTGGAGCGGCCGGCAAAGGCGATCTCCGGCACCTGAGTATTTGGCAAATCACGGAGATGATTCACCGTGGTGAAGAAGCGGGCTTGCCAAAGTTGGGACATAGTAGGAGGAAAATGCATTGAAAGTGGGCAAAAATGCCGAAAAGCTATTGTACAATAAGGGGTTGTCTCTTGTTGTGTTGTACTGGGGGAAACACTTTTCGGATGTGCACTTTCAAACGTGCCTGAAAAGTTAGGGAAAGAGGAATCGCGTCGCCAACCTGGCAATTTATTATCACAATCAAGTCTCAGGGTGTTTGAATGAATCGTGCCTTTTCGCCGTTGTTGAAATCCTTGTTCATTGCAATGCTGGCGGTATCTTCCGCAGCGTTTGCAGCCGAAGAAAAAAAACCCGAGCCCGTCGCCAAGGTTGATCCGGCCAAAGGCGAAACGCTCTATACCAACGGCGACGCGGCGCGCAACATCACCGCCTGCGTTTCCTGTCATGGTGCCGCGGGTAATTCGACCATTACCGCCAATCCGCGCCTGGCGGGCCAGCATACTGCCTACATCGTCAAGCAATTGACCGATTTCCGCAGCGCCGGCCGCAGCAACCCCATCATGTCGCCGCTGGCCAAGGCCTTGTCGGATGAAGACGTGAAGAACATCGCCGCCTACCTCAATGCCCAGGCACCGAAGCCGGGCGCCGCCAAGAGCAAGGACACCCTTGACCTCGGCAAGCAGATCTGGCGCGGCGGCATCGCCTCCAAGAACGTTCCGGCCTGCGCCGGCTGCCATAGCCCGAACGGCGCCGGCATCCCTGCACAGTATCCGCGTCTGGCTGGCCAGCATCAGGATTACACGGCAACCGAATTGACGGCATTCCGCGGCGGCGCGCGCAGCAACAGCCCGCAGATGACGACCATCGCGGATCGCCTGTCGGACAAGGAAATCAAGGCTGTGGCAGACTACATCGCCGGCCTGAAGTAAAGAATCCGCTTTAAAGAGTCCGTTGTAAAAAATCCGATGTAAAAATTCGGTCGCAACAAATTGGAGGGGGTGGCTGCGAAGCCGCCCCCTTTGCATTTCCGCCCTGTCAGGCAAACTCAACCCGGCAGGCGAGGCAGCCGCTGAGAATTGCACCGCAAAAAACAGCACCGCAAGCAGCATCGAGCATCGATAAAGGTAGCACTTATGACAGGCAGTACCGCAGGCATCCAATTGAAGACCCGCCAACGCTGGGTCGCCGAAATCGTCGAGCTGTTTTCCTCCATGCGCTTTGCCATCAGCCTGCTGACGCTGATCGCGGTCGCCTCCATTATCGGCACCGTGCTGCAGCAGAACCAGCCGATGCCTAACTACGTCAACCAGTTCGGGCCGTTCTGGTTCGAGGTGTTCGGCAAGCTCGGGCTGTACGCCGTGTACTCGGCCTGGTGGTTCCTGATGATCATGGGGTTCCTGGTGCTGTCGACCTCGCTGTGCATCGCGCGCAACGGTCCCAAGATGCTCAAGGACATCGGCAGCTGGCGTGAAAACGTGCGCGAGCAATCGCTGCGCAATTTCCACCACAAGGCCGAATGGACCGCCGCCACGCCGGTGGCCGGGCTGGCGCAGCAACTGGCGCAGCGCATCGGTGCCAACGGCTACAAGGTCAAGCTGGTGGAAAAAGACGGGGCTACGCTGATCGCCGCCAAGAAGGGTGCGGCCAACAAATGGGGCTACATCTTCGCGCACTCGGCCATCGTCATCATCTGTCTCGGCGGCTTGCTCGACTCCGACCTGCCGATCCGCTTCCAGCAATGGTTCTACGACAAGACGCCGTTCGCCGGCAACGGCGTGATTTCGCAGATTCCGGCCGAGCACCGGCTGGGCCTGGGCAATCCGACCTTCCGCGGCAACACGCTGATCCCTGAAGGCGCCAGCAGCAGCACCGCCATCATCCCGCAGCAGAATGGCGTGATGATCCAGGACCTGCCGTTCACGATCCAGTTGAAACGCTTCGTCATCGACTACTACTCGACCGGCATGCCGAAGCTGTTCGCGAGCGACGTGATCGTGCGCGACAACGCCACCGGCAAGGATTTCGCGGCCACCATCAAGGTCAATGAACCGCTGATCTACAACGGCATTGCGGTGTACCAGTCGAGCTTCGAGGACGGCGGCAGCAAGCTGCGCCTGACCGGTCACGCCATGACCGGCGCCGACGACAAGCGCTTCGAGATCGCCGGTGAAGTCAACGGCAGCACCCCCTTGTCGGCGGCCAAGGACAATGAGTACACGGTGGAGTGGAGCGGTTTCCGTCCCTTCAACGTGGAAAACATGAACAACAGCGGCAATGGCGGCAACGGCGCCAGCGGTGGCGATGTCCGCAGCGTCAACAAGGGTGTGAACAAATCGTTCGCCGAAGGCCTCGACAAGCACCTCGGCTCGGGCGCCAAGAACGCCAACAGCAAGGACCTCAAGAACGTCGGCCCGAGCGTGCAATACAAATTGCGCGACAAGACCGGCCAGGCGCGCGAGTTCCTGAACTACATGCAGCCGGTGCAGGTCGACGGCGCCTATGTCTTCCTGGCGGGCGTACGCGACATGCCGGACGAGCAATTCCGCTACCTGCGCATCCCGGCCGACGACGAAGACAGCGTCGACGAGTGGATGCGCCTGCGCGCCGCGCTGGCCAACCCGGCGTTGCGCACGGAAGCCGCCGCACGCTATGCGCGCCAGGCCATGAAAGGCGATGGCGCCAACGCCCAGCAGTTGCGCGACCAGGTGCAGCAGTCGGCCTTGCGCGGTCTGAGCATTTTTGCCGGCGACGGTAAGGAGTCGGGTTACATCGCGGTGTCGCGCTTCATCGAGAAGATTCCCGCCGCCGAGCAGGAAAAGGCCGCCGACATCTTCATGAAGATCCTCAACGGCAGCATGTGGGAGTTATGGCAGGTCGCGCGCGAGAAGGCCGGCCTCAAAGCCATGGGCACTGACGAGAAGCATGCACGCTTCCTGCAACTGGCGATCAACGCGATGGCCGATGCCGGCTTCTACCATGCGCCGGTGTACCTCAAGCTGAGCGGTTTCGACGAGATCAAGGCTTCGGTGTTCCAGGTCACGCGTTCGCCGGGCAAGAAAGTGGTCTACCTGGGCTGCCTGTTCCTGGTGCTGGGCGTGTTCTCGATGCTGTACATCCGCGAACGTCGCCTGTGGGTCTGGATCCGCCCGCAAGACGACGGCGGATCGCATTCGCTGATGGCCATGAGCACCCAGCGCAAGACGATGGATTTCGACAAGGAATTCGAATTACTGAAGGCGAAGCTGACGCAAACGGCGTAAGCTAGCGTCGGACATAATATAGGCATGGGCGTTTAACGCTTATGCCCGCAACGACATATCTCCCCCACGCCAGACGGGTAGGATGTCGGAGGGCCTGATGCCGCGACGATGCGCGGCGGCCCCAGGATTGAACTGGAGATCGTAATGGAATTGAGCCAAACCCACGCCTATTCGCAGGATATCGGCTTTTTCAAGCGCCTCAGCGTGCTTGACTGGATTTACGCGGCTGCGCTGGTGGCGGCGTCGCTGTTTGCGCTGAGCCGCTACGGCGGCCACATGGATTACTACGAAAAGGCCGTGCTGCTGCTGGCGGCGCCAACCTTCGCCTGGCTCGGCTGGCACTGGAAATCGGTGCGCTGGCTGATGGCGGTGCTGGCGGTGCTGGCGTTGTCGGCGATCGCCATGTACGGCGGCGCGCTGGAGATGGCCGACAAGAAATTCTTCCTCAAATACCTGCTCTCGAGCCAGTCGGCCATCCTGTGGATGAGCGCGCTGTTCGTGTTGTCCACGCTGTTCTACTGGGTCGGCCTGGTGGCGCGTTCCGGCACGGGCGCCGCACTCGGCTCCAAGCTGTGCTGGGCGGCAGTGGTGCTGGGCTTCACCGGCATGCTGGTGCGCTGGTACGAGTCCTACCTGATCGGCCCGGACATCGGTCACATCCCGATTTCCAACCTGTATGAAGTGTTCATCCTGTTCTGCATGATCACGGCGCTGTTCTACCTGTATTACGAAGATCGCTACGCCACCCGCCAGCTTGGCGCCTTCGTGCTGCTGGTGATTACGGCGGCGGTCGGTTTCCTGCTGTGGTACACGGTCTCGCGCGACGCCGCCGAGATCCAGCCGCTGGTGCCGGCGCTGCAAAGCTGGTGGATGAAGATCCACGTGCCGGCCAACTTCATCGGCTACGGCACCTTCGCGCTGGCGGCGATGGTGGCGGTGGCCTACCTGCTCAAGTCCAAGGGCTATCTGGAAGATCGCCTGCCGTCTCTGGAAGTGCTCGACGACGTCATGTACAAGGCCATCGCGGTCGGCTTCGCCTTCTTCACCATCGCCACCATCCTCGGCGCGCTGTGGGCGGCCGAAGCCTGGGGCGGCTACTGGTCGTGGGACCCGAAGGAAACCTGGGCGCTGATCGTCTGGCTCAACTATGCGGCATGGCTGCACATGCGCCTGATGAAGGGCCTGCGCGGCCAGGTTGCGGCCTGGTGGGCGCTGGTGGGTCTGCTGGTCACGACCTTCGCCTTCCTCGGCGTGAACATGTTCCTGTCCGGTCTGCATTCTTACGGCGAACTGTAGGCGAACCATGCTATGAGCAAAGCACTGCCCGGCATTGACCTGATCCTGTTCGACTGCGACGGCACCCTGGTCGACAGCGAAATCGTCGCCGCCGATGCCTGGGTCGAGCACAGCGCACGCTTCGGCGTCAGCATCACCGCGGTCGAAGCGCTGGAGAAATTCAAGGGCGTCAACATGGCCGACTGCGTGGCCGAGATCGAACGCCTCGCCGGCAGCCCCTTGCCGGCCAGCTTCGTGACCGAACTGCGCGATCTCATGGCGATCATGTTCCGCGCCCGCCTGCAACCGATCGCCGGCGCGCTGGAACTGGTGCAGTCGCTGGCCGTATCGTTCTGCCTGGCCTCCAATGCGCCGCGTGAAAAGATCGAGCTGTGCCTGCGCGTGACCGGCATGCTGCCGTATTTTGAAGGGCGCATTTACAGCGCCTACGACGTCCAGAAATGGAAGCCCGATCCGGCCCTCTTCCTGCATGCCGCAGCCGCCATGGGCGTGGCGCCGGCGCGCTGCGCCGTGGTCGAGGACAGCCTCCCGGGAGTCAAGGCCGGCCTGGCGGCAGGCATGACGGTGTTTGCGCTGCAGTCGGAAGACCATGTGCTGACCTTGCCCGACGGCGTGCACGTGATCCGCGAACTGGCGGAGTTGCCGGGCCGCCTGGCGCCGGTCGTCCATCCTTCCTGAGATTCTCCTGAGCTCGGCCGCTGCCGGCACAATCAAATCGGCGAACTTCTGTAAGATGGTGCGGATCAACGCGACCAACGGTCGTCAATGACCGTCACAGGAGATTCCATGTTCATCAAGCGCCAGATCCGCAACATCGACGTCCCGCTGTCTTCCGAGATCACGCCGCGCGCGCTGTTCGAGTCGCGCCGCGGTTTCATGCGCCACGTCGCGGTCGGTTCCATCGCCGGCGGCGCCTTGCTGGAAACCCTGACGCAACCCGCGCTGGCGCAGACGCCGGGCGCGCAAAAGCTGGCCGCCAAGGCCAATTCCGCCTACGTCGTGATGGACAAGCAGACCAGCTTCAAGGACGCCAGCACCTACAACAACTTCTATGAATTCGGCACCGACAAGGGCGATCCCGCGCAAAACGCCGGCACGCTGAAGACACGGCCTTGGACCATCGCCATCGAAGGCGAGGTGAAGAAGCCGCTGACGCTCGACATCGACGCGCTGCTCAAGCTGGCGCCGCTGGAAGAGCGCATCTACCGCCTGCGCTGTGTCGAGGGCTGGTCGATGGTGATTCCGTGGATCGGCTATTCGCTGTCCGAACTGATCAAGAAGGCCGAGCCCACCGGCAACGCCAAATACATCGAATTCGTCACCCTTGACGACAAGAAACAAATGCCCGGCGTCTACGAGCGCGTGCTGCAATGGCCATACACCGAAGGCCTGCGCCTGGATGAGGCCAATCATCCGCTGACGCTGCTGACGGTGGGCATGTACGGCGAAGTGCTGCCGAACCAGAACGGCGCGCCGGTGCGCGTGGTGGTGCCGTGGAAATACGGTTTCAAGTCGGCCAAGTCCATCGTCAAAATCCGCTTCCTCAAGGAACAGCCCAAGACTGCCTGGAACGTCTCGGCGCCGCAGGAATACGGCTTCTATTCCAACGTCAATCCCAACGTCGATCACCCGCGCTGGTCGCAGGCCTCGGAGCGCCGTATCGGCGAAGACGGCTTCCTGTCCCGCAAGCGCAAAACGCTGATGTTCAACGGCTATAGCGAAGTCGCGCCGCTCTATGCGGGCATGGACCTGAAGAAATTCTTTTGAGCGCGCCCATGAATGCACTGCGTAACCTCAAGCCGCGCCAGGTCGGCATCCTCAAGGGCGTGCTGTTCGTGTTGGCGCTGTTGCCGTTCGTGCGGCTGATCGCCTTCGGCTTCCTCGACCGGCTCGGCGCCAATCCGATCGAATTCATCACGCGCAACACCGGCGACTGGACCCTGTATTTCCTGTGCATCACGCTGGCGGTCACGCCGCTGCGGCGCCTGACCGGCTGGAACTGGCTGATCCGGCTGCGCCGCATGCTGGGGCTGTTTTCGTTCTTTTACGTCGTGCTGCACTTCATGACGTTTTTCTGGTTCGACCATTTCTTCGATGTGGAAGAGATGTGGCGCGACGTCCTCAAGCGGCCGTTCATCACGGTCGGCTTCATCGCCTTCGTGCTACTGATCCCGCTGGCGGCCACCAGCACCAACGCCATGGTGCGCCGGCTGGGCGCCAAACGCTGGCTGTGGCTGCACCGGCTGATGTACATGATCTTGCCACTGGGCATCTTGCACTTCTGGTGGATGAAGGCGGGCAAGAACCTGCTGGCGCAGCCGATACTTTTTGCAACAATTGTTACGATTCTGCTGCTACTGCGTATGTTCTTCAAATACCAATCGAGAAAAACGCCGTAAAGCCTTGTAAAGACTGAAATTTTCAATTTGCTGCGCCGCCGCAAACATGGCGGCGTTTTGTTTTTTCTTGCTACTCCCTGACAAAAATTCGGATTTTGCGTATTCCAAATCGAATTTGGTGCGTTAGTTGACTTACAGCGCGCCAAAAACGCGCAACTGCGATGGCGCCGCAAGGTGTTGATCGTCGCAGAACGCCACGAACGGGAACGTCATCAGACGTGTAAGGACAGGGTCATGCAAGCAATCGAACGCAATATCGCAGTCAAGAATGCCAAGAACGGCGTCGCTCATCACCAGCAATATGTGCTTGCGGCCAAGGAAGGCCGTTTCAGCAAGGCAGGAAAATCGTTTCGCGCGAAAGAGCGCGAAGACGATTGCTCGGTCTACGACAAGCTGCCGAAGCAGATCGACGACATCGTCGAGGGCGAGTCGCCCAAGCGTTTCAAGCGCCCCAAAATGGAGAGCGATATCGTCGCACGCTAAGTTTTCAGCGTCGCAGCAGCGGGACTGAGCGCCAGGCGCCAGTCCCGTTTTTCATCGGCCCGTGGTTTTGCCCGGCGTCAATTTTCAGTTGTTCAGTTCTCTTCGCGCGGATCGCGCGACAGCAGCTGCGCCACCATTTCCTGTACCGAAACCCCATCGAACAAGGCCCCGGCCACCGCATTGGTGATCGGCATGTCGATGTCCAGCTCCTGCGCCAGCGAGCGCACCGCCTGCGCGCAGCGCACGCCCTCGGCGACATGGCCAAGCTCGGTCACGATGGCGTCGAGCTTCTTGCCCTGCGCCAGGCCGAGGCCGACACGGCGATTGCGCGACAGGTCGCCGGTGCAGGTCAGGATCAAATCGCCGACGCCGGACAGGCCCATGAAGGTTTCGGCGCGGCCGCCCAGCGCGATGCCGAGCCTGCTGATTTCCGCCAGCCCGCGTGTGATCAATGCCGCGCGCGCATTTAACCCCAATTGCAGGCCGTCGGCCGCGCCGGTGGCGATGGCCAGGATGTTCTTCACGGCGCCGCCGATTTCCACGCCGATCAGATCGTCGCTTGAATACACGCGCAGGTTGCCGCCGTGCACCGCGCCGACCACGCGTTCGCACAGGGCCTTGTCGTGGCTGGCGATGGTCAGGGCGCAGGGCAGGCCGCGCGCCACTTCCTGGGCGAAGGACGGGCCCGACAGTGCGCCGGCCGGGATCTTGTCGCCCAACACTTCGCGCACGATCTGATGCGGCAGCAGGCGGGTTTGTTCTTCCAGGCCCTTGCACAGCCAGACGATGTTGGGGATCGGATGCGCGCGCAAGGTCTCGGCCAAAGCTCGCAGGCCGGATACCGACGAGGCGACGATCAGCAGGCTGTCCTGGCTGGAAGTGACGTGGTCGACCGCATGGGTGAAGTCGGCGGTCACGACAAGCGACTCCGGCAGATGGAAGCCGCGCAGATAGGCCATGTTTTCGCGTTGCAGGGAAGCTTCCTGCATGGCCTGGCCGTTGCGGCCCCACAGCACGACCTGATGGCGCTGCGCCAGCACGATGGCCAGCGCCGTGCCCCAGGCGCCGGCGCCGAGTATGGAAATATTCATGAAGATTCGCTTGTAGAGGCCGGAAAGGGGTGAGTATGCGCCCGCTGGTCCGGCTTAGTCGCCCCAGACCTCGGACGCCTTGACGAAGCCGCTCTGGCCGTCGCGATGCCTGACCTTGACCCAGCCGCCGGATACCGGGGTCGCGTCCGTCAATTCCAGCAGCACGTTCTTGTCGGCGCTGAAGACGGTGGCGCTGTTGTCATCGGCTGCCGCATGAATCTTGGCATTGGCGACATTGACCACGACGTTGCGCTTGGTCGCCAGCGATTTGGACATGACCCACGACAGCGTGCCGGCCGCATCGCGCACCTTGCTCCACTCGCCGTAGGTCAGCACCACTTCGACCGGCATGCCGCGCGGCGCCACGAAGACGCGCCGGCCTTTTTCGGAAGGAGCGTCATACAGCACGGCCGGCGCTGCACCGACCGACTTGAAGTCGAGCGCATAAGCGGGTACTGCTGCAGCCGAACCGAGGATCAGAGCGGAAAGGACGAGAGGGGAAAATTTCATGGACTTGCTCCGCTGAAGAGGTTGAGGCCGTGCGTGGCGCGGATGGTCGCGGTGCGCGGCATCGGATAGCAGGATACGACGAGGGTGAGACGTTGGTAAGGCGCCGACCGCTGCGCGCTCCGCGCGGAGCGGAGCAGCGTGCGGCGGATGGAGCGAGATCAGTTGACCGTGGTCGTGCCGGTGACCAGCGTGCCGTCGGTCTGTTGTTCGGCCAGCGCCTGCAGGCGTTGCTGGTAGAACACTTCGAAATTGATTTCGGCCAGGTGGATCGGCGGGAAGCCGGCGCGGGTGATCACATCGGCGATGTTGGCGCGCAGGTAAGGATAGATGATGTTCGGGCAACCGATGCCCAGCAGCGGATCCAGTTGCTCGGCAGGAATGTTGCGCACTTCGAAGATGCCGGCTTGCTTGCCTTCGACCAGGAACGCGACCTTGTCCTTGACCTTGGCGGTCACGGTGATGGTGACGGTGGATTCGAAGATGCCGTCGGCCAGCGCTTCGGCGCCGACGTCAACTGCCACTTCAATCGCTGGCGCGTCCTGTTCCAGGAAGATCGCCGGGGAGTTCGGTTGCTCCAGCGACAGGTCCTTGAGGTAGACGCGCTGGATCTGGAATACGGGTTGCTGTTCAGCTTGTTGGTTCTCTTCCGCCATGGAATGCTCTCGTTTCAGGTTGGATTAATACGGATGGTAAAAATGCGAATGGATCAGTTCGGAACGGATCAGCCCTGCAGCAGCGGATCAAGACCGCCGGCGCGGTCCAGCGCGCTGAGGTCGTCGAAACCGCCGACGTGGGTGTCGCCGATGTAGATTTGCGGCACCGTGCGGCGGCCGGTCTTCTCCATCATGATGTCCTTCTGCTGCGGATCGAGGTCGATGCGGATCTTTTCGATGTCCTCGACGCCCTTGCTCTTGAGCAGGCGCTCGGCCATCATGCAATACGGGCACACGCCGGTGCTGTACATGAGGACGCGCGCTGTCATTTTGCCGCCTTCTGGCTGGCGGTCGGCAGGCCTTGCGCCTGCCAGGCCGCGATGCCGCCGGTCAGGCCGTGCACTTCGGTGAAGCCGGCCTTCTTGAGGATGCCTTCAGCCTTGGCTGTTTGCGTGCCGGACTGGCACACCACGATGACGTTCTTGCCCTTGAACTTGTCGAGTTCGGCGATACGTTGCGACAGGTCCTTGAGCGGGATGTTGCGGGCGTCGCGCAGGTGGGCGGCGTTGAATTGCTCCACGTCGCGCACGTCCAGGACCAGGGTCTTGCCGGTGTTGATCAGTTGGGTGGCTTGCAGCAACGTCAGCTTGCTGCCGCGCTGTTGCAGGAAGGGAACGAGCAGCGCGCCACCGGAAATGATGACCAGGCCGATCAGGAAAATATTGTCTACGATGAATTTCACGGGATCTCAATGGGTTTACTGAATCCTGGCATTATAAAATAGAAGCTGACACGCTATTTGATTCTTCCTTTGCTATTTTCTGATCGCTTCCCGTTTCTTCTTATTTCTCACGAATCCACACTATGTACAAAATCGTTTTCATGCGCCACGGCGAGTCAACCTGGAACCTCGCCAACCGTTTCACCGGCTGGGTTGACGTCGATCTGACCGAAAAAGGCGTGGCCGAAGCGAAGCAGGCCGGCAAGCTGCTGAAAGAAGCCGGTTTCACCTTCGACCTGGCTTACACTTCGGTGTTGAAGCGCGCCATCCGCACGCTGTGGACCACGCTCGACGAAATGGACCTGATGTATCTGCCGGTGCAGCACGACTGGCGTCTTAACGAACGCCACTACGGCGCGCTGCAAGGCCTGAACAAGGCGGAAACCGCCGCCCAGTACGGCGATGAACAGGTACTGGTCTGGCGCCGCAGCTACGACACGCCGCCACTGCCGCTGGAGCCGAGCGATCCGCGCGCGTCCTACAACGACCCGCGCTACGCCAGCCTCAAGCGTGAAGACATTCCGCTGACCGAATGCCTCAAGGACACCGTGGCGCGCGTGCTGCCGGCCTGGAACGACACCATTGCACCGGCCATCCGCGCCGGCAAGAAGATCATCATCTCGGCTCACGGCAACAGCCTGCGCGCACTGATCAAGTACCTCGACGGCATCAGCGACAACGACATCGTCGGCCTCAACATCCCCAACGGCCAGCCGCTGGTGTATGAATTGGATGCCGACCTCAAGCCGATCAAGAGTTACTATCTGGGCGACCAGTCGGCCATCGACGCGGCGCTCAAGGCCGTGGCAAACCAAGGGAAATCGAAATAACTAAGCTTTTTTGCATGACTGAAGGATTGCGGCGCTGGCGCGCCGGCAGACCGGCGGTTCTCGGCGCTGCGGCATTGGCCGCAGCGTTGTGTTTGCCGTCGCCGGTCGCCGCCCAGGTCACCGAGCGCGCCAAGCAAAAGCAGGCGGCCGAGAAAGAGCGCGCCGACCTGCAGCAAAAGCTGGCCAACCTCAAGCGCGACATTGACAAGACCGAGACCGCCAAGGGCAACGCCGCCGATGCGTTGGCCGAGTCGGAGCAGGCGATTTCCAAGGCCAATCGCTCGCTGCGCGAACTGAGCCAGGAGCAGGCCGGCACCGAGGCTAAGCTCAACGTGCTGGTAAAGCAGCAGGCCGACCTGTCCGGCGTGGTCAACAGTCAACAGGCGCAATTGTCCAAACTGCTGCGTGACCAGTACGTGGCCGGCAACGAGGATCGCATCAAGCTGCTGCTGTCGGGCGACAATCCCAATCGCATCAACCGCGAGCTGCAATACATGGGCTACGTGTCGCAGGCGCAGGCGAAACTGATCGAAACGCTGCGCGTGAACCTGCAGGCCATCAAGGACAACAAGGCCGCGACCCAGAACGCCAAGTTCGAACTGGAAGAAATCGCCCAGGAAGAGAACGAGCAAAAGAAACTGCTGGAGAAGGAAAAGGCCAAGCGCGGCACGCTGCTGGCGCAACTGTCGACCAAGCTGAACTCGCAGCGCAAGGAAGTCGGCAACCTGCAGCGCGACGAGCAGCGCCTGTCCGGCCTGGTCGACAAGCTGGCGCAACTGATCGAAGACCAGAAGAAGGCTGAAGCCGCGGCGCGCGAAAAGCGCCGCCAGGAACAATTGGCCAAAGCGAAGGCCGAACACGAACGGCGTGCGGCTGCTGCAGCTCAGCAAGCCAAGGCCGCGCCGGGAACCAAGGCCAGGCCGGCGCCGTCGGACACCATTGACGACGATGAAGCGCCGCAATCGCTGGGCCGCAACGAAGCCACGCCGTCGCCGGAAGAAAATTTTGGTAAACCTTTCGCCAGCCTGCGTGGCCAGCTGCGCCTGCCGATACGCGGCGACCTGATCGCCAAGTTCGGCGGCAAGCGCGGCGACGGACCGAGCTGGAAAGGCTTGTTCATCCGGGCGCCGGAAGGCACGGAAGTCAAGGCTGTGGCGGCCGGGCGGGTAGTGTATGCGGACTGGCTGCGCGGTTTCGGCAATCTGCTGATCGTCGACCACGGCAACCAGTACATGACCATTTATGGCAATAATCAGTCCGTTCTGAAGCGGGCAGGGGATCTCGTCAAAACCGGGGATGTCATCGCCAGCGCAGGCAATAGCGGCGGCAATGAGCAATCGGGTTTATACTTTGAAATGCGGCATCAGGGCCGTGCTTTCGACCCACTGGGCTGGGTAACTACTAGGTGAAAAATGGGCAGCAAACTCAAGAACGTTGGACTTATCAGTTTGGGCATGATTGCGGGTGTAGCGGCTTCGATGCAATTCGACGCCATCGCGCAAAAAAATGCGACGGCGCCGTTGCCGTTGGAAGAGTTGCGGCAACTGACCGACGTGTTCGGTCTGATCAAGTCCGATTACGTTGAGCCGGTAGAAGACAAGAAGCTGCTCACCGAAGCAATTTCCGGCATGGTCGCCTCGCTCGACCCGCATTCCGCCTACCTTGACAAGAAGGCCTACAAGGAGCTGCGCGAAGGCACCATGGGCAAGTTCGTCGGCCTCGGCATTGAAGTCGGCATGGAAGACGGCTACGTCAAGGTGATCTCGCCGATCGAAGATTCGCCGGCCTACCGCGCCGGCATCAAGGCGGGCGACCTGATTACCCGTCTCGATTCGACGCCGGTCAAGGGCCTCACGCTCGATGAAGCCGTCAAGAAGATGCGCGGCGAACCGAACACCAAGATCACGCTGACCATCGCCCGCAAGGACGAGGACAAGCCGATCATCCTGAGCATCACCCGCCAGGAAATCCGCGTGCAAAGCGTCAAGTCGAAAGTGGTCGAACCCGGCTACGCCTGGTTGCGCGTGACGCAATTCCAGGAACCGACGGTCGACGACATGGCCAAGAAGATTCTGGCGATCTACGCCCAGGAGCCGAACCTCAAGGGCCTGGTGCTCGACCTGCGCAACGATCCGGGCGGCGTACTGCCGGGTGCGATCGGCGTGTCGGCCACCTTCCTGCCGAAGGATGCCGTGGTGGTGACCACCAACGGTCAACTGCCGAGCTCCAAGTCGAGCTTCCTGGCCAAGCGCGAGTTCTACGCCGCCAACCCGCTCAACGACCCGTTGTCCAAACTGCCTGACGCGATCAAGAAGGTGCCGCTGGTGGTGCTGATCAACTCCGGTTCCGCTTCGGCCTCCGAAATCGTCGCCGGCGCACTGCAGGACTACAAGCGCGCCACCATCATGGGCACGCAGTCGTTCGGCAAGGGCTCGGTGCAGTCGGTGATCTCGCTGCCGCCGGACAAGCTGACCGCGGTCAAGCTGACCACGGCGCGCTACTACACGCCGAACGGCCGCTCAATCCAGGCGCGCGGCATCGTGCCGGACATCATGGTGGATGAATACGCCGACGGCGATGGCCTCAACGGCCTGCGCCTGCGCGAAGCCGACCTGACCAAGCACCTGACCAACGACAAGGACAAGGACGCCAAGGAAGTGAAGGCCTCCACGGTTGACGAGAAGGAAGAAGAACGCCTGATCGCGCTGGAAAAGAAGCGCAAGCCGCTGGAATTCGGCAGCAAGGAAGACTTCCAGCTGGCGCAGGCGCTCAACCACCTGAAGGGCCAGCCGGTCCAGGTGTCCAAGGTCAAGCCTGAAATCCGCGACGAGTCCAGCAAGGACGACAAGCCGGTCAAGGACATCCGCAAGGACAACAAGGCGCCGCCGGAAAAGATTGAAAAGGCTCCAGCAGAAAAGATCGAAAAGAAGTAAAAGAAGCAAAGCAAGGAATTGCGTTACATTAAGAGGGCTGCAGAGATGCAGCCCTCTTTCATTTCATCGCCCCACAAGGTAGTCAGCCCCGCCACGCCATGAACGACCAGCAACTGCTGCGCTATTCGCGCCACATCCTCCTCGACGAGATCGACATTGCCGGACAGGAAAAACTGCTGGCCGGCCATGCGTTGATCATCGGCGCCGGCGGACTGGGGTCGCCGGCAGCCATGTATCTGGCCTCGGCCGGCATGGGCAGGATCACGCTGGTGGATGATGATAGCGTCGACCTGACCAACCTGCAGCGCCAGATCATGCACACCACTGGCCGCGTGGGTCAGCTCAAGGTGTTGTCGGGGCAGCAGGCGTTGGAGGAGATCAATCCGGACATCGACATCGTTGCGCTGGCTGAGCGCGTCAGCGACGCGCGCTTGGGTGAACTGGTGCGCAACGCCACGGTGGTGCTCGATTGCAGCGACAATTTCGATACTCGCCACGCCGTCAACCGCGCCTGCGTGGCCCACAAGGTGCCGCTGGTGTCGGGCGCGGCGATCCGCTTCGACGGCCAGGTCAGCGTGTTCGATCCGCGTTCGGGGACGGCGCCGTGCTACGCCTGCCTGTTTCCGCCCGACCAGAAATTCGACGAGGTGCAATGCTCGACCATGGGCGTGTTTTCGCCGCTGGTGGGAATCATCGGCACCATGCAGGCGGCTGAAGCACTCAAATTGACGGCGGAGATCGGCGAATCGCTGGCCGGCCGGCTGCAGATCCTCGACGCCCGCAACATGGAATGGACCACCATCCGGCTGGCGCGCAACCCGGCTTGCCCGGTGTGCGGCGCAGTACATCCAGCCTGACCGTACCGGGCAGGCCTCAGGCAGGCGCAAGCAGTGCGTGAAGTGCTATTTATGCGCCAAGTTCTGGTATACACTGTATTGGATTTGCGTGCCGGATGACACGCTTCCCCATCTGCGTGTCATGGCGTGAGCCAGGCACGATCGTCGATTGACCAGATAACCGGGAGTTTCGGGGGGAGGATACATGGGCGTCACCGCAAAGAAGGATAGTTCCAAAGCCACCGCGGCCAAAAGTGCAGCCAAGAAAGCCGGCGCCACTGCCGCAGCGGTCAAAACGCCAAGGGCGGCAACTGAAAAGCTGAAGCCGAAACCAGCCAGCCGGGCGGCGACGCCGGCCCGCAAAACCGCTGCAGTCAAGACTGCACCGGCCACGCAGCCCAAGGCCGGCAAGGCTGCGCCGAAGAAGACAACAACTTCATCGGCAGCCAATGTTGTTGTAGTAAAATCCCTGACCGTTAAACAAACGGTATCGGCGACCGCCGGGTCCGGCACAGGGAAGGGCGCCGGCAAGGCAGTCGGCGCGGCGTCTCAAAAAGCGCCCGCAACAGCGTCAACACCGGCAGCAAGGGAAGTGGATTCAAAAGCGACCAAATCCGGTCAGCCTGGCGGCAGCAAAGCCAGCGGCAGCAAGGCAGAAAAGCAGGATGCAAGCGCCGGATTAAAGGATAAAATTGAAAAACCCGTAGTATTGAAAGTAAGCGAAGTGGCAACTAAAACTCCCAAAACTACCCCTGATACGCAAACCTTGCTCACCGAGGAACAAATCCTCAAGATGGGCGAGAAGGACTACATGAACGAAGCGCAACTTGCTTTCTTCAAGGCCCGTTTGCAACAGCTGGAACGAGATCTGCTCAAGAACGCCGGCGAGACCACCGAGCATCTGCGCGAAACCGTGCTGGTGCCTGATCCTGCCGACCGCGCCACGATCGAAGAAGAACACGCGCTGGAATTGCGCACCCGTGACCGCGAGCGCAAGCTGCTCAAGAAGGTGCAGCAATCCATCGTCTCCATCGACGGCGGCGAATACGGCTGGTGCGAAGAAACCGGCGAACCGATCGGCATTCCGCGTCTGTTGGCGCGTCCTACCGCGACACTGTCGCTGGAAGCGCAACAACGCCGCGAACTCAAGCAAAAGCTGTACGGCGACTGAGTTCCCGCTGTGATCAAAAGCAATGGCGCCGCGAGTCGGCGCCATTCGCTTTTGTTTTCCACGTCTTTCATTGTGCGTGTCGTTTCCGCGCGGCGTTGGTGACGCTGTCATCGCGTTCTCGTCGTGCCTCGTTGGCTATTCTCGCGGCATCCTTTCGTCGTTTCTTTCTGAGCCTCCCCGGTTTCACCAGCGCGTCCACGGGCGGCGGGCGATATATTCGTAAATGCAACAGTGTTGCAATTTAGTGTTATAATTCGCGCTCTCCGGCACGCCGCTCGCACGCGCTCGCCGAACCATCGTTGACCTACCTGAACCTCATGGCCGTCGCCACCGCCACATTGCTGCGTATTGACCATCCGGCCCGTCCCGCCGGCGTCTTTGCCCGACGCAGTCGCAGCGGCCGCATGGGTTTGGCGCTGGCATTGGCGGCGATGCTGTTGTTCTCGCAATGGCTAGGGCTGTCGCACGGCATCGCTCACGCCGGTTGGCCGGGGCAAGAACATGTTTCTTCGGTTGCCTCCTTCAATGCCGCACTGTTCAACTATGTCGACGTCGGCACCGCTAATTCAGCCTCTTCTGCCGACGGCAAGCACCACGCCGCACATGAAAAATCGCATCATTCCTGCGTCGAATACGACGCCGCCGCCGGCGCTGCCGGTATCCACGCCGGTTTCTTTTCTCCTCCACTGATTCCCGGCACGCAAGTGCTGGCGCTGTGGCAGGCCTTCGCCTCCTGGGATGCGCCGGCCGTTTGCCACTTTTCCTCACGCGCGCCACCGCGCTGACATGAACGCAATGATTTCCCGGCCGGACCGCTTCACGCGGATCCGCGTCCGGACGCACGCCATTCTTTCATTTGTCAGTCAAGGAACACCATGCAAGCCCAGCCAACCCTGCTGGCCAGCGCCGTCCTGTCCGCGCTCGCCGTCATGTCCACCGCCGCCTTCGCACAGACCGTGCAGACCGTGCAAACCACGCCGCCGCAGCAATCACAGCAACTGCAGGAAGTCGTCGTCACAGCCAGCCCCTTCGCCACTGAAGAAAACGCCCAAATCCTCACCCCCGCCAAAGTGCTGGCCGGCGATGAGCTGCGCAACAAGCTCGGCAATTCGCTCGGCGACACGCTGTCGCAAGAGCTCGGCGTCTCGGCCTCCGCCTTCGGCGCGGGGGCGTCGCGTCCCATCATCCGCGGCATGGAAGGTCCGCGCGTATTGATGCTGCAAAACGGCATGTCGACCGCCGACGTCTCGACCGTCTCCAACGACCACGCGGTCGCCACCGAAGCCGCCACCGCACGCCAGATTGAAATCCTGCGCGGTCCGGCCGCGCTGCTGTACGGCTCGGGAGCCATCGGCGGCCTGGTCAACGTGGTCAACGACCGCATCCCGACCGAGCTGGTGGGCAAGCCGACCGGCCAGGTCGAGGCGCGCTACGGCACCGTTGACGGCCAGAAGAACACGTCATTCTCGGTCGACGGTTCGGCCGGCCAGATCGGCCTGCACGTTGACGGCAACTATCGCGACACCGACAACTACAAGATCCCCGGCAACGCCAAACAGGGCGACGCCACCACCGCATCCGGTCGCCTGCCGAATTCCTTCACACATGAAAGCAGCGTCGGCGTCGGCGGTTCCTACATCGCCGACTGGGGCCACCTCGGCGCGTCGGTATCGTCGCTGGACGATCACTACGGCATCCCAACTGCGGAGAAATCCTTCATCGACCTGCACCAGACTCGCTACGACATCGACAGTCTGGTCAAGGAGCCGTTTGCCGGAATAGAGTCCTTCAAGTTCAAGCTCGGCTATACCGACTACACCCATACCGAGAAGAAGGAAGACGGCACCGCCGACACCGTGTTCTCCAACCGCGCGCTGCAGACGCGCTGGGAGCTGGCGCACAAGCCGCTGGCCGGCTGGCGCGGCAATTTCGGCATCCAGAGCGAGCAAAACAACTATTCAGCCTTGTCGGCCGTCGACGGTTCGCCGCAGCTGACGCCCAAAACCAAGTCCAGCACCTTCGCCGGCTTCCTGGTCGAGGAGCGCAAGTTCGGCTCGGTGCTGGCCAGCGCCGGCCTGCGCCTGGAGTCCGTCAAGCGCCGTCCGGAAGGCCTGCAAAACCGCGACTTCAACCTGTTCTCATGGTCCACCGGCGCTTTGTGGAGCTTCGTGCCAGGCTACGGCCTGGGCGCGACCTATTCGGTGGCGCAGCGTGCGCCGACCGTGGAAGAGCTGTATTCCAACGGCCCGCATGAATCGACCTCGACCTTCGACATCGGCAACGGCAGCCTGCAAAAGGAAACCTCGCACAACATCGAACTGAGCCTGCAAAAGACCGAAGGCCTGGTGCGCTGGAAGGGCAACCTGTTCCAGAACAAGGTGAAGAATTACGTCTACGGCCGCACCAATGGCCAGGTCGACGCCACCGGCAATGCCGATCCTGCCGGCGAATTCCTGCAGCGCTTCTGGTCGCAGGGCGACGCCACCATCCACGGCGCCGAAGTCGAAGTCAGCTACAACCTGAACAACGAAGGATTCTCGGTGCGCGGCTTTGCCGACACCTCGCGCGGCACGCTGGACAATCAGGGCAGCCTGCCGCTGCAACCGGCCACGCGCTACGGCGTCGACCTCGGCTGGAAGCAAGGTCCGTGGGCCAGCGGCGCACGCGTGCTGCGCGCCCTCAAGCAGGATCGCCTGGCCGCCTTCGAATCCAGCCAGACGCCGTCCTACACCCAGCTCGACGCCAATCTGTCGTACACGCAAAAGCTGCAGGCGATGCGCGTGACCTGGTTCGCGCTGGTGAAGAACCTGCTCAACCAGGACATCCGCTATTCCACCGCCGTGCTCAAGGACACCGTGCCGCAGTCGGGGCGCAACCTGATCGTCGGGGTGCGTACGCAGTTCTGACCGGACCCGTTTGCGTGGCGCACGGCCCCTGAACCAATCAAAACCGGCAAAAGGCATGCTCTTTTGCCGGTTTTTCACCAATGCGCGGCGACGTATTGGGCTATTCTTGGCAGAGTCACCGGCAATGCCGCCGGCACCGCCAGTCCCGGCCCGAGGAGCGCATGCCACCTGTTCGCATCATTGCAATTGCAACAGCCTTGTCCTTGCTGTCCGCCTGTGCTTTTGCGCAAGAGCGACAGGTGGTCAAGCTCGGTTTCAGCAGCCCGCTGTCGGGGCCGCAGGCCGCCGCCGGCAAGGATGCGCTGAACGGTGCGCAGATGGCGATCGAACGCCTGAACCAGCAAAACCTGCAGCTGGACGGCAAAGTCATTCGTTTTGAGTTGCTGGTGCGCGACGACAAGGCCAGCATGCAGGAAGGCGCCGCAATCGCGCGGGAGCTGGCGGGGGCCGGGGTCCGGGCGGTGCTGGGACCGTTCAATTCCGGCGTGGCGCTGAGCGTTGCGAAGATCTACAACGACGCCGGCGTGGTGTCGCTCACCGTCGCCTCCAATCCCAAAGTCACCCAGGCCGCGCTGACGTACGTGTTTCGCATTGCCGCCAGCGACGCCGACATGGGCGGCAAGATGGGCCTGTATGCGGCGCGCCATCTCAAACTGAAAAAAATCGCGGTCATCGACGACGGCTCGCTCTACGCGCGCGGACTGATCGACGAGTTCGAGCGGGTCGCCAAAATGAACGGCGTCCAGCTGGTGTACAAGGAAGTGGTCGGCGACAAGGTGGAGGAATTCGGTGCTGCACTGAGCGCCGTCGCCGCCGCCAAAGCCGACGGCGTCTTCTTCGGCGGCTACGTGCCGCAGGCCGGCGCATTGCTGCGACAAATGCAGCAGCGCGGCATGCCGATCGCCTTTCTGGGCGGCGACGCCTTATGTTCGTCGGCCATGCTGGTACAGGCCGGCAGCGCGCTGGGCGATCGTACTTACTGCGTGCAGGGAGGCGTGTGGCTGACCAGGGTGTCGGACGGCGCCGTCTTTGCCTCCGCTTACCAGGGCAAATACGGCAGCATGCCGGATGTCTATGCGCCGACCTTCTACGACGGCGTGCTGTTGCTGTGGCAGGCGATGAAGTCGGCCAATTCGATTGACCCGCGCGTCTTTGCGCCGGTGCTGGCGCGCATGCGCTACAAGGGGGTGACGGCCACCTATGAGTTCACGCCACGCCACGACATGACCGAATCGACCGTGACCATCCTGCGCTTCAAGGATGGCAAGCTGGCGCCGCTATCGAGTTTTTGAGACGGCTCGTCCGTGATTTATTTGATCGGCAGACGGATCGTATTCTTGACCTCTTCCATCACCGCGTAGGTATGCGTTTCGCGCACGCCCTTGAGCTGCAGCAGCGACTTGCCGAGGAATTCGCGGTAGGCGTTCATATCCTTCACGCGCGACTTGACCAGATAATCGAAGCCGCCCGCGACCATGTGGCATTCCATGATTTCGGGGATGCTCTGCACACTTTTCTTGAAGGCTTCGAAGACGTCGGCCGTAGTACGGTCCAGCACGACTTCGATGAACACCAGCAGCGATACGTCCAGCAATTCCGGATTGAGCTGGGCCGCATAGCCGAGGATGTAGCCGGCGTCTTGCAGCTTGCGCACCCGTTCCAGGCAGGCCGCCGGCGACAGATTCACGCGTGCGGCCAGGTCGACGTTGCTGATGCGGCCGTCGTTTTGCAGTTCGGAGAGTATCTTTTTGCTGATTTTATCAAGCGTAGCCATAGAATCTGAATTTTCTTCTGTTTAATGAAGAATTGCTGAATTAAATTCTGATTATAAGGGCAATTATCGGGACTAATATCATCAAAGAGTAAATAGAATCGAGCACCATAAAAAGTAGTTGCGCCGGACCACCGGACGCAACGGGCCGACCAAAGCACAGAAGAGAGACTCACCCGCCATGCCTATCTGCAGTTGCGCTTGCGACCGTCTTGCCTTTTTGCCGCCGCGGCTTGAATTCAGTGTTTTAACGCAAGCCTGACCTTCAACCAAGAGAGGAAACAACATGTATAACCGCATGCATATCATCGCCGCTTCACTTGCCATCATCCCGGCATTCGCATCTGCTCAGGAAGTGCAAACAGTGAAGATCGGTTTCAGCAGTCCGCTGACCGGGCCACAAGCTTCGGCCGGCAAGGATAACCAGGGCGGTTTGCAAATGGCGGTCGAGCGTCTGAATACGCAAGGTCTCGTCATCGGCGGCAAGAAGATCAAATTCGAAATCGTCGCGGAAGACGACCAGGCCGATCCGAAATCGGGCGTGGGCGTAGCGCAAAAGCTGGTTGACCAGGGCGTCAAGGCCATCGTCGGTCCGTACAACTCGGGCGTCACCATTCCTGCTTCGCGCGTCTACAACGACGCCGGCATCGTGACAGCGACCGTGGCCTCCAATCCGAAGATCACCCAGCAAGGTTTCGCCACCCTGTACCGTGTTGCAGCAAGCGACAGCCAATTGGGCGGCAAGATGGCGCTGTACGCAGCCAAGGAACTGAAGATCAAGACCGTGTCCGTGATTGATGACCGCACCGCGTATGGCCAAGGCCTGGCGGAAGAATTCATCAAGATCGCCCAAGCCAACGGCATCAAGGTCGTCAGCAAGGACTTCACCAACGACAAGGCAACCGACTTCACCGCCATCCTGACCTCGATCAAGGGCAAGAAGCCGCAAGCCGTGTTCATCGGCGGTTACGCGCCACAAGGCGGTCCGATCAAGCGCCAGATGAAGCAACTGGGCATCGACGCGCTGCTGATGGGCGGCGACGGCATCTGCTCGCCTGAAATGGGCCGTCTGGGCGGCGACGCCATCGGTGAAAGCGTCTACTGTACGCAAGGCGGCACGATCCTCGAGAAGGCCAAGGAAGGCAAGGCATTCGCCGACGACTATCAAAAGAAATTCAGCCGTCCCGCAGAAGTCTATGCAGTCTCGTTCTATGACGGCATGATGGTCATCGCCCAGGCAATGAAGGCGGCCAACTCCGTCGAACCAAAGGTGTACGGCCCTGCGCTGGCTAAAATCAAATACAAAGGCGTGGCAGGTCAGTACGAGTTCGACGACAAGCATGACCTGAAGCAATCGCCAGTGACGATCTTCCGCTTCAAGGACGGCGTGCCGGTTGCTCTGACCAGCTACTGATCGCTGCGTCGTTTCATCGCCAGTTCCATTTCATTTCTGCCAGGGAACAATCGCAGCCTTGCGATTGCTTCCCTGAAATGATCCCCTGGTAATTTCCGTAGTTCATCCCCGGCCCTCTGCAGTGCAGCAGGGCCGGCGATCGCCATAGCCTCATCTTTCCGATCAGGCACGGCATTGATGCATCCGTATCACCAATACAGCGCACGCAAGGTGAAATGCAATACACTGCCCCTTGCACTGGTTTCCTGTATTTCGCAGAAGGAAGTTTCATGCTCAGTTACACCCGCACCGTCCAGACCATCGACGCCCACACCGGCGGCGAACCCTTGCGCATCCTGGTGTCCGGCTTGCCGCAAGTGCCCGGCGCCACGATCCTCGAAAAGCGCACCTGGCTGAAAGAAAACCGCGACGACCTGCGCCAGTTCCTCATGAACGAGCCGCGCGGTCACGCCGACATGTACGGCGCATACCTGTTTCCGCCACTGACGCCGAATGCCGATTTCGGCGTTATTTTTATCCACAACGAAGGCTACAGCGACATGTGCGGCCACGGCATCATCGCGCTGGGCAAAGTGCTGGTCGAAATGGGCTATGTCGAGCGCACTTCACCGGTGACGCGCATCTGCTTCGACGCGCCGGCCGGCTTCATCGACGCCAGCGTGGAGTGGGACGGCCAGCGCGCCGGCAAGGTCACCTTCAAGAACGTGCCTTCCTTCATCTATCAGCGCGACGTCGAAGTCGATACCCCGAGCTTCGGCAAGATCACCGGCGACATCGTCTTCGGCGGCGCTTTCTACTATTACATCAACGCCGACCAGGCCAAACTGACCGTCAAGCCGGAACAAGTGCGCCAGCTGATCCAGCTCGGCGCCGAGACCAAGGCCGCGGTCAAGGCCAAGGTGCAGATCCAGCATCCGCTCGAGCCGGGTTTGAATACGCTGTACGGCACCATCATCGACAGCGCCCCCAATTTTCCCGGCGCTGATCAGTCCAACGTCTGCATCTTCGCCGACCGCGAAGTCGACCGTTCGCCGACCGGCACCGGCACCTCCGGCCGCGCGGCGCAACTGTTCCTGCGCGGCAAGCTGGACCTCAACCAGGACTACGTCAACGGCAGCATCGTCGGCAGCAACTTCAGCGTGCGCGTCACCGGCACCACCAAGGTCGGCGAGCTCGATGCGGCTTTCACCGAAGTCACCGGTTCGGCGCACATCATGAGCACCAACCAGTGGGTGCTGGAAGAGTCCGACCCGTTCCCGACCGGCTTCTTCCTGAGGTAAATCGATGCATATTCTCGACGCCCAACAAACCGCCGCCGCGCTGCCGTACAGCCGCCTGGTTCCCGCGCTGGCACAGGCCGCACAGGAATTCGCCGACGGCCGCATCACCGCGCCCGAACGCCAGGTCGTGCCGATCGACGCCAACAGCGTGCTGCTCAGCATGCCCGCCGTCAGCGCCGATCTCAGCGTCACCAAACTGATTACAGTCCACGGCGACAACGCCAAACATGGCCTGCCGGCGATCCAGGGCGAAGTCATCGTCTTCGAGACCCAGACCGGCCGCCGCATCGCCTTGCTGCATGGTCCAACCGTTACTGCACGTCGCACGGCCGCAATGACTTTGCTCGGTATCCAGACGCTCGCGCCGGCCAAGCCGACATCGGCGCTGCTGATCGGCACCGGCGTGCAGGCGGCGGCGCATGCCGATGCGCTGGTGGAGTTTTTTGGCGTCACGCAATTCTGGATTGTGGCGCGCGACGTTGCCCGCATGCAGGCGTTCTGCAGCGAGCTCAGCACGCGTCATGCCGAGCGCGGCATCGTCGCCAGTCCGCTGGCGGCTGACGCCATGCAAAAGGATGTGCCTGCGACCGATGTGCTGATCGCACTGACCACTTCGCGCACCGCGGTGATTCCGGCCAGACTTGCACCGCACACGCTGGCCATCGGTGTCGGCGCGTTCAAGCCCGACATGGTGGAATTCCCGGCAGCGCTGCTGGCCGAACGCACCATCGTCGTCGACGACCTCGGCGGCGCGAAGCATGAAGCCGGCGACCTGATCCAGGCCGGCGTCGACTGGAGCCGCGTACGCGCCATCGGCGACATCCTGGCCGGTCGCGGGGAAAAGCTGCAGCCTTCGCAGGGTTTGCCGGTCTTCAAGACCGTCGGCCAGGCGTCATGGGATTTGGCGGCGGCGCGCGTGGCGCGTGACTCGCTGCAAAGTTGATCTGACAGAAATTCAATCCACAAAGATTTACACAGAACCGCTCTGCAACAAGCAGCGTGGAAAAAAAGGGAGCTTAGGAGACATATGGACATATTCATCCAGCAAATCATCAACGGCCTGGTCTTGGGGAGCATGTACGCCCTGATCGCGCTGGGCTACACGATGGTGTACGGCGTGCTGAACCTGATCAATTTTGCGCACGGCGACGTGCTCATGATCGGCGCGATGGCAGGCTTGAGCATCTT
>NZ_JBIWNT010000007.1:0-173808 GCF_044767365.1 Herbaspirillum sp. NPDC101396
AATGCCGCACAGGCCGAAGCCGCCGACGGCAATCGTCTGGCCGTCCTTGACGATGCCGGATAACGCGCTGGACGCGTCGGGATAGACTTTATTCATGCTGTCGCCTCTCTTTTCTATTATTTCCAGTTGCTGATGTTGCTGAGGTTGCTGCTGTTGCCGAAACTTGCCGGCCCATTCTAATCCATCTGCATGACAGGAGCTTGACGCCCCACCCGATCAAACAGGCATGGCCTTGTTGTCGTTGAGGTCGAGCCAGCCTTTGATGATGCGATAGGCTTTCCAGATCCATGCCAGCGACCAGATCAGCACCGCCAGCGGAATGCCAATCAGGGTGATCCACGCCAGGCCGCCTGCAAACATCCAGAACAGATACCACCAGAACGAGCGGATCTGCCAGCGGTGGTGGCTATAGACGAAGGTATCGGCGGCGTCGCCGAGCTTGATGTAGTTGACGATCAGCGGCAGCCACGACAGCATGCCCAGCGACAAGACCAGACTCAGCCCGTGGAAGATGTACAGCCACCACGCCAGGTCCTTGGCCGATTGCAGCCTGGCGTCGAACACCAGTTCCTGATTTCCCTGACTTGTCGTGTCCATGCGTTTCTCCCGGGTTGTTTGCAGATGCGTGTGATTACGCCAGTATGTTCAAGATGCCGTCGAGTCCCACAAAGTTCAATGCCACGCTTGCCTGAGCGCGCACGACTGGTTTGGCGCGGAACGCCACCGAAAGTCCGCTCACGCCCATCATCTTCAGATCGTTGGCGCCGTCACCCATGACGATGGCTTGCGAGGTCGGCACACCCAGTTCGGCGCAAACGCGCTCCACGGTCAGGCGTTTTTCCTCGGCGTTGACGATGCCGCCGACGACTTTGCCGGTCAGCTTGCCGTCGACGATTTCCAGTTCGTTGGAATGCGTGTAGTCGAGATTGAGGCGACTCTTCATGCGGTCGGTGAAGAAAGTGAAACCACCCGACACCAGCAAGGTCTTGAGACCGGCGGCCTGGATCGCCTGCAGCATCTTCTCCGCGCCCAGGGACAATTGCAGGCGTTCGTCGTAGACGCGCTGCAAGGCGCCGGCATCGAGTCCCTTGAGCAAGGCAACGCGACGCGTCAGGCTCTCGTTGAATTCGATTTCACCGCGCATGGCGGCTTCGGTGATTTCAGACACTTGCGGCTTCAGGCCTTGCATGTCGGCGATCTCGTCGATGCATTCAATCGTGATCAGCGTCGAATCCATGTCCATCGCCACCAGCTTGAAATCCTTGAGCGTGCGGCCCGCTTCGACAAAAGCGTAATCGACTTGTTGCGCCAGGCAGGCGGCGTCGATTTGCGCCTTGAGCGCGGCGCTGTGGGCAATACCCTCGCAACGCCAGGCATGCGCGTTGATATCCACCACGCGCTGCGGCTGCGCGAGTGCAACGATGGCCTCGATGTCGGCGCGATTGGTGTTCAGTCCCTGCAAGATCAGATTCATGGTGCGTCTTCTTTGTATTTAAAATTTTTCAGCCGACCAGCGAGCGCATGGTCGCCTTGATTTGCATCACGCGCGCGTTGAGATCGGGCATGTTGGCAGTGATGCGCAACTTGTCCTGGCCGTTGAGCTTGATGTGGCGATTCTTCTGGATCAGCTCGATGATGCGCATGGCGTCGACCGGCGGATTCGGCACGAATTGCAGCAGCGCCGATTCGGCATGCGCGTCGATCTTGATGATGCCGAGCGGCTTGGCAGCGATGCGCAGGCGATGCGTCTCGACCAGCGCCTTGGCGACTTCAGGCAGCTTGCCGAAGCGATCGATCAGCTCTTCCTGCAAGGCGTCGATGGTTTCCTGCGAAGTACAGTTGGCGAAACGTTTGTACAGCGACAGGCGCTCGTGGACGTCGCCGCAATAATCGTTCGGCAGCAAGGCCGGCACATGCAGGTTGATCTCGGTGGTGCTGGCCAGCGGCGCCGCCAGATCCGGCTCGCGACCGTCCTTGAGTGCACGCACGGCTTCGCTGAGCATGTCGGAATACATCTGAAAACCGATCTCGTGCATCTCCCCCGACTGGCTGTCGCCGAGCACTTCGCCGGCGCCGCGGATTTCGAGGTCGTGCATGGCGAGGTAGAAGCCGCTGCCGAGTTCTTCCATCTGCTGGATCGCTTCGAGACGGCGTTGCGCCTGCTTGGTCAAGCCCTTGACGTCGTTCACCAGAAGATAAGCATAGGCCTGGTGATGCGAACGGCCGACGCGGCCGCGCAACTGGTGCAACTGCGCCAGGCCGAACTTGTCGGCGCGATGCATGATGATGGTGTTGGCGGTCGGCACGTCGATGCCAGTCTCGATGATGGTGGTGCACAGCAGGATGTTGGAACGCTGCGCGACGAAATCGCGCATGACCGTTTCCAGGTCGCGCTCATGCATCTGGCCGTGTGCGATGACCACGCGTGCTTCCGGCAACAGCGCTTCGAGCATGGCCTTGCGGTTTTCAATCGTATCGACTTCGTTGTGCAGGAAGTAGACCTGGCCGCCGCGCTTCAATTCGCGCAGGCAGGCCTCGCGGATGGTCGACTCCCCTTCCGCGCGCACGAAGGTCTTGATCGCCAGTCGTTTTTGCGGCGCGGTGGCGATGATGGAGAAATCGCGCAAACCTTCCAGCGCCATGCCCAGCGTGCGCGGAATCGGCGTGGCGGTCAGCGTGAGCACGTCGACCTCGGCGCGCAGCGACTTAAGCGCTTCCTTCTGGCGCACGCCGAAGCGGTGTTCTTCATCGATGATGACCAGGCCCAGGCGCGAGAATTTGACGTCGTCGGACAGCAGCTTATGCGTGCCGATGATGATGTCGAGCGTGCCGTCGGCCATGCCCTTGATGGCTTGGGTGATTTCTTTTCCGGTACGGAACCGCGACAGCTCGGCAATGCGTACCGGCCAGTTGGCGAAGCGGTCGGCGAAGGTCTGCGCATGCTGCTCCGCCAGCAAGGTGGTCGGTGCCAGGATGGCGACCTGCTTGCCGCCCATGACGGCGACGAAGGCGGCGCGCAGGGCCACCTCGGTCTTGCCGAAACCGACATCGCCGCAGATCAGCCGGTCCATCGGCTTGCCGCTGGTCATGTCGCCGATGACAGCGTTGATGGCGGCAGCCTGGTCGGGCGTCTCTTCAAAGCCGAAACTCTCGGCGAAGGTTTCGTAATCGCGTGCGGAATACTGGAAGGCATGGCCCTGGCGCAGCGCGCGGCGCGCATACAGGTTGAGCAATTCTGCCGCGGTGTCGCGGATCTGCTGCGCCGCCTTGCGCTTGGCTTTTTCCCACTGGCCGGAACCGAGCGAATGGAGCGGCGCATCTTCCGGCGAGGCGCCCGAATAGCGCGCGATCACATGCAGTTGCGAAACTGGCACGTAGAGCTTGGCTTCCTTGGCGTATTCCAAGTGCAGGAATTCAGTCTCGCCCTCGCCCAGATCCATGCTGAGCAAACCCATGTAGCGGCCGATGCCGTGGTTGGCGTGTACCACCGGGTCGCCGATCTTGAGCTCGGACAAATCGCGCACCATGTGCTCGACCTGCGTGACGTTTTCCTGCTTCTTGCGGCCGACGCGGCGACCGGAACCTGCATACAGTTCGGTCTCGGTAATGAAGACGACCTGCTCCTGTTCCAGCTCGAAGCCGGCATGCAAGGGCGCCACGCCCAGCATCAGCGGCTCGGTGTTGCCGATGAAGCTGTCGTAGCCGTCGCACAGCGCCGGATGCAGGTCGTATTCGGCGAAGTATTGCTGCAAGGTTTCGCGACGTCCGTTGGACTCGGCGCACAGCAAGACGCGCTTGCCGGTTTTGAGCAGATAGCCGCGCAGGTTGGTCAGCGGATCGTCAGTACGACGATTGACTGCGACGTTGGGAATCGGCGCAGACAAAGCCGATGGCGCGTCGTCGGTTTGCAATACCCAGCGGCCGTAAGGCTTGACCAGTGTGAAGAAATCCTCGTCGGTGAGGAACACCTGCTCCGGCGCCAGCACCGGACGTTCGCGATCGGCCTTGAGGAAGTTGTGGCGCGAGCGCGTGTCGCTCCAGAAACGCTTGATGGCCTGATCGATGTCGCCGACCGTGGCGAACATACTGTCCTCGGGCAGATAGCGGAACAATGTCGCGGTCTCTTCAAAAAACAACGGCAGATAATATTCGATGCCGGCCGAGGCGATGCCGTTGCCGATGTCCTTGTAGATCGCAGATCGAGAAGGATCGCCTTCAAACACTTCGCGCCAGCGGCTGCGGAAAGCGGTGCGTGAAACTTCGTCCATCGGGAATTCGCGGCCCGGCAGCAGGCGCACTTCGCGCACCGGATACAGCGAACGCTGGGTGTCGGCGTCGAAGGTGCGGATGGTTTCGATGGTGTCGCCGAACAGATCGAGGCGATACGGCAGCGCCGAGCCCATTGGAAAAATATCGATCAGACCGCCGCGCACCGAATACTCGCCGGGCGACATGACTTGCGTGACGTGGGTGTAACCGGCCAGCGTCAATTGCGACTTCAGACGCGCCTCGTCGAGCTTCTCGCCCTGCTTGAAGAAGAAGGTGTAGGCGGCCAGGAAACCCGGCGGCGCCATGCGCAACAAAGCGGTGGTGGCCGGCACGATCAGCACGTCGCACTGGCCGCTCTGCACTTCATACAAGGTGGCCAGACGCTCCGAGACCAGATCCTGATGCGGCGAAAAGGCGTCGTAAGGCAGCGTTTCCCAGTCCGGCAGCAAATGGCAGCGCAGCTTGTCTTCGCCCTCAGCGCTACGCTGAAACCACGGGATTTCCGCCAGCAGGCGCTGCGCATCGGTGGCGTTGGCGACGACCACGGTCAGCATGCGCTTGTTGGCTTTCAAGGCAAGCGCGGCTTGCGCCAGCAGATAGGCGTCGGCGGAACCATGCGGCGCCGGCGGAACAAAGCGCGCACCCGGCTTGGGAAGGGATTTTTTCAGGTCAAAAGACATTAGCTGGATCGGAAGGCGCCTGGGGCGCGCAAAATACTGCGAAAGAAGCCAAATTTGGCTTTAGAATTCAGCCTCACATTATAAACGAAGCCCTCTGCTGGCAAGGCTGCGCCCCAAGGCGCCGCACGCAGGCATTTTCTGCGCTCTTGCCGTCATGGCGCACCGGCATGACCGCTTCCGCATCGTCACCTCAGGCCCGCCATTTTGCGCTGATCCCCGCCGCCGGCATCGGCGCACGCGTGGGCGGCGCCATTCCCAAGCAATACCTGCCGCTGGCCGGCAAACCGATGCTGCAATATGCGCTCGACACCTTCGCTTCCAGCGCGCTGATCGCCCACACTTTCCTCGTGGTCAGCGCCGACGACGGTTACATCGGCGACTTCCTGAAGACGCAGCCGCAACTGGCAGGCAAGCTGACAGTGCTGCGCAACGGCGGCGCGACGCGCCAGGATAGCGTGCTGAATGGTTTGCAAGCGATCAGCGCGAAGCTCGGCGCGGACGACTGGGTGCTGGTGCATGACGCCGCACGCCCAGGGCTGACCGCTGAATTACTGGAGCGTCTCATCGCCTCGCTGCATGACGATGAAGTTGGCGGCCTGCTGGCGCTGCCGGTGGTGGACACGCTCAAGCGCAGCGGCGGCACGCCGGAGCGGCGGGAGCGCGTGCAGGCCACCGTGCCGCGCGATGCGCTGTGGGCGGCGCAGACGCCACAGATGTTCCGCTACGGTTTGTTGATGCGGGCGCTGGAACAGGCGCATGCGCAAAATCGCGTCAGCGACATCACCGACGACGCCAGCGCCGTCGAGATGCTGGGCCTGCAGCCAAAGCTGGTCGAAGGCAGCCCGCGCAATTTTAAAGTCACGCTGGCGCACGATGTCGCGCTGGCTGAACTCTTCCTGAAGACATAAGGATATAAAGGATATACCGCATGACGTTTTCCCCTCCTCCATTCCGCATCGGCCAGGGCTACGATTGCCACGCTCTGGTGACAGGGCGCAAGCTGATCATCGGCGGCGTCGACATCCCGCACAAGACCGGCCTGCTTGGACATTCTGACGCGGATGTGTTGCTGCACGCCATCACCGATGCGATTTTCGGCTCGGCGGGATTGGGCGACATCGGCCGCCATTTCCCCGATACCGATGTGCAGTTCAAGGGCGCCGACTCGCGCGTGCTGCTGCGTGAAGCGGTCAAGCGCCTGGCCGCCGCCGGTTATGTGATCGGCAACATCGACGCCACCATCATCGCGCAAGCGCCCAAAATGGCGCCGCATATTCCATCCATGGTGGCCCATGTGGCCGCTGATCTTGGCATTGCACCGGAGCAAGTAAACATCAAGGCCAAGACCAACGAAAAGCTGGGCTACCTCGGTCGCGAAGAAGGCATCGCCGCCGAAGCGGTCGTTTTGGTATACAAAACGGCAGCAAATTAAATCATTCTCATAGAGTGAAAAACGCTTGCATTGGCGATTTAATCGGTATAATTAAACGGTCGTTAAGATTCGAGTTGGTAGTGCGGTATTAGTCTGTCATTCCTCTCTAGGTTTAAACGATAATAACGGGCAAAAAGCCCACACTAACTTATTTAGGAATTAACATGGCAACTGGTATCGTAAAGTGGTTCAATGACTCGAAGGGCTTCGGCTTCATTACTCCTGACGAAGGCGGCGAAGATTTGTTCGCTCACTTCTCGGCTATCCAATCGAACGGCTTCAAGTCCCTGAAAGAAAACCAACGCGTTTCTTTCGAAGTGACTACTGGTCCTAAGGGCAAGCAAGCTTCGAACATCGTCCCGCAATAATTGCGCAGATAAGCAAATCGATTCGTCGGTTTGCTTCGATGATGAAAAATCCCCGACTTGTCGGGGATTTTTTTCGTCCGGAGATTTGTGATGACACGTTGGTGAGTGCCCTGCTCCAATGCAAAACGCCCGGCATGACCGGGCGTTTTTGCGTGTAGAGCGATGCTGGAGAAACGGCGACCTCAGTGCAGATCGCCGCCTCGCCGCATCAGCGCTTCATCAGATTTCTTCGTACAGCGGCAATGTCAGGAATTCGGCAAACGTCTCCGACGTCGACATGTCTTCGAAGATCTTGGCGGCGCGGTCGTAGGTCGGACCGGTACCGGCCACTTCCTTGACCTTGGCCAGTTCTTCCGGAATCATCGCGCGCACCATGTCGGCAGTGACCTTGCGGCCGTCTTCCAGGTTGCCCTTGCTGCTGCGGATCCATTGCCAGACTTGTGCGCGGCTGATTTCCGCAGTTGCCGCATCTTCCATCAGGTTGTGGATAGGCACGCAACCGTTACCGGCCAGCCAGGCACCGAGGTAGTGGATGCCGACGTTGATGTTGTAGCGCAGGCCGGCTTCGGTGATCGGCGTTTCAGGCTGGAAGTTGAGCAGGTCGGCCGCCTTGACGTCGACGTCCGGACGTTGCTTCTCGAACTGGTTCGGCTTGTCGCCCAACACCGCCACGAATTCCTTCATCGATGGTTCGACCAGACCCGGGTGAGCCACCCAGCCGCCGTCGTAGCCGTCGGTCGCATCGCGACGCTTGTCGTTGATGATGCCTTGCATGGCGATGGCGTTCTTTTCCGGATCGTTCTTGATCGGGATCAGTGCGCTCATGCCGCCGATGGCGGGCGCGCCGCGCTTGTGGCAGGTCTTCAGCAACAGCAACGCATACGAACGCATGAACGGTGCGGTCATCGTAACCTTGGCGCGGTCGGCCAGGCAGAAGTCCTTATCGTTCTTGAATTTCTTGATGCAGGAGAAGATGTAATCCCAGCGGCCGGCGTTCAGGCCCGAGCTGTGCTCGCGCAGTTCGTACAGGATTTCTTCCATTTCGAAGGCGGCGGTGATCGTTTCGATCAGCACGGTCGCCTTGATGGTGCCTTGCGGCAGGCCGATTTCGTTTTGCGCCATCACGAAGATGTCGTTCCACAGGCGCGCTTCCAGGTGCGATTCCATCTTCGGCAGGTAGAAGTAAGGACCGGCGCCGCGCGCCAGTTGCTCCTTGGCGTTATGGAACAGGAACAGCGCGAAGTCGAAGATGCCGCCGGAGATGCGCTTGCCGTCGATGGTGACGTGCTTCTCGTCCAGGTGCCAGCCGCGCGGGCGCACCACCAGCGTGGCGATCTTGTCGTTGAGCTTGTAGCTCTTGCCATTCGATTCCAGCGAAATGGTGCGGCGGATGGCGTCGAACAGATTGATCTGGCCGCTGATCTGGTTGTCCCAGACCGGCGAGTTCGAATCTTCGAAGTCGGTCATGTAGCTGTCGGCGCCCGAGTTGAAGGCGTTGATGACCATCTTGCGCTCGACCGGGCCGGTGATTTCGACGCGGCGGCATTTCAGTGCTTCAGGAATCGGTGCGATCTTCCAGTCGCCGCTGCGGATGTTCGCAGTCTCAGGCAGGAAGTCGGGACGCTCGCCGGCGTCCAGACGCTTTACACGCTCAACGCGCGCGGCCAGCAACTCTTGGCGACGCGACTCGAAGGCGCGGCTTAATTTGGCTACCAGCGCGAGCGCGTCAGGCGTCAGGATCTGTTCATAACCAGGCTTGATTTCACCAGAAATCTGCATCCCGGCCGGCAGTGTCAATTGCGTCATGCTGTGCTCCTAAGTAGATAAAAAATCGGATGACAATGTCTTGTCGAATTGTATTTTTGTGCACTTAGTATATTTAAACTAAATCCACATGAGTGAAACGTTTTATCACTTTATCTTTGCGTTTTAGTCACAAGTGACGAGATAATGGCTGTGCCGCTTTCCAGCCTTCGAGAGTACCGCCATGGATCAGTTCAAGCAAATCTCCACCTTCGTTGACGTCGCCGCCAAAGGCAGCCTGTCGGCCGCCGCCCGCGCCGAGGGCATCGCCCCCGCCATGATCGGGCGCCGGCTCGATGCCCTGGAGGAACGCCTGGGCGTCAAGCTGCTGCAGCGGACCACCCGCAAGATCGTGCTGACCAATGAAGGTGCGGCCTTCCTGGAAGACTGCCAGCGCATCCTGACCGACCTCGAAGACGCCGAATCCTCGGTCTCGGAACGCAGCGCGCGCGCCAGCGGCAACCTGCTGATCTCGGCTCCCGCCGGTTTCGGCCGCCAGCACGTGGCGCCGCTGGTGCCCTCCTTCCTGACCGAACATCGCGACGTCACGCTCACGCTCAACCTCAACGACCGCATCGTCGACCTGATCGGCGAAGGCGTCGACGTCGCCATCCGTATCGCCGCGCTGACCGATTCCAACCTGATCAGCGTCAAGCTGGCCGAGAACCACCGCGTGGTGGTGGCGGCGCCTTCTTATCTGCGCCGCCATGGCATTCCCGAGACGCCCGACGACCTGGCGCGCCACAACTGCCTGGCCATCAGCAGCGAAGGCAGCCAGCGCGGCTGGACGTTGAGACAGCACGGCAAGGTCAGCGTCTACAAGGTCGGCGGCAATATGGTCTGCAACGACGGCGAAGTGCTGCACAACTGGGCGCTCAACGGCAAGGGGCTGGCCTGGCGTTCCATGTGGGAAGTCGGCGCCGCGCTCGAATCGGGTGAACTGGTGACGGTGCTGGACAAGTTCGATGCACCGGCGCCGGCGATTTATGCGGTCTTTGCCCAACGCCGGCATCTGCCGCTGCGAATACGCGCCTTCGTGGATTTTTTGCGGCATACCTATGCCCAGCCGAATTACTGGCGGCATCCGGCCTGAGCAGTTCGACGAGATCGGGCGATGGCGATTACCACTTGCCGTAAGTCGCCACGATCCCCCGCAACAAAGCGTCGCGCTCTGCGCCGAGATGCGCGCCGCTGGCGTCGCCTGATGCGTCCTTGCCCACTGCCGTGTGCACCACCACCAGCCTGAGTTCAGGGTCGACGAAAACCGCCTGGCCGTACACCCCCAGCAGCGCAAAGCGACGCCGGCTGCCGGGCAGGATCCAGGTTTGCAGGCCGTAGCCGGAATACTTGCTGCCGTGATACGACATGGTCCCCGGCCGGAATGCCGCGGGCTGACGCTCAGGGTCGGTCATGTCGAGCAGATGTTCGCGCTGCACCACGGCGTTGCCGCGCACCTCGCCGTCGGCCGCCATCATCATCCCAAGTCGTGCGTAGTCGTACACAGTGGCGTTGAAGCCGCCTTGCGCCACTTCGATGCCGTCGCCGGGATTGAGCATCCAGGTGGCCTTGGCTTGGGCGCCGATCGGCTGCCAGATTTTTTCACCGATGTAGTCGCACAGAGTGCGCCCGGTGGCGGCGCGCAACACCAGCGCCAGCACGTTGGTCTGCGCGCCGGCATAGTTGAAACGCTCGCCTTCCGGATCGCTGCGCTCGATGACGCTGCGTACAGCTTCAAGCGTGCCTGACTTGCGCATGATGTCGTTGAAGGCGGCGCGGTCATCGTGCGCCGAATAGTCTTCGACATACCTGGCGCCGGAGGCCATGCGCAGCAGATTGACGATGCGCGTTTCGCCATAGAGAGAGCCGGCCAGTTTTGGGACATAGGTTTTCGCCGGATCTTCCAGCGAGTGGATGCTTCCGTCTTCCAGCGCCTTCATGACGCCCAGCGCGACGATGGTCTTGGCCATGGAATTGGACAACATGCGCATGTCGGGCGTGCGCGCGTAGTTGTAGCGCTCGGCCACGATGCGGCCGTCTTTCACCACCACGACGGCCGTGGCGCGCTGGCGCGTCATGTAGTCGTCGAGCGTGAACGTGTCGCCGCGAAAGCGATAGATGAAAGCGGTCTCGGTAGCGTTCTTTTCCAGCGCCACCGGATCGCGCGACGACGCCAGCGTACAGGAGGGATTGAAGCTGTCCATCGCGCTGAAGGAGCCCACCAGGTAGTGCTGCTGATAGGCCTGGCGGAGATTGGAGGCGACCGGATAGCCGGAAGATTTTCCCAGCGCGTCTTCGTCAGGAGCCGCCGCGGCAGAGGCGACGACGCCGGCAAGCAGCGACGACGCGACCAGCAATCTGATGGTCGCGACCTTGCTCATGTGCTTTGCTTACAGCCCGGTGTGCGTTGCCACAAAGGCTTTGACCTTGGCGGCGTCGGCAGACATGACCTCGAAACGCTGCGGCAGCGCTTCGATGTTTTCAAAGCCCGCCGGACGGTCGGCATCGCGGCCCAGCGCTTCACGGATGGTCTCGTTGAACTTGGCCGGCAAAGCGGTTTCCAGCACGATCATGGTGACGCCTTCGGCGAGATTCTCACGCGCGACCTTGATGCCGTCGGCAGTATGGGTGTCGACCGTGATGCCGTAGCTCTTTTCGGCGAAGCGGATGGTTTCCAGGCGGTCGGCATGCGTCGACTTGCCCGAGGCGAAGCCGTAGCGGATCACGCTGGCGAATTCATCGCCGTCGCTGCCCGGTTTGCCGGTCAGGTCGAAGCCGCCTGCGGTCTCGACCTTGTGGAACAGGGCCTTGACGCGTGTGCTGTCGCGACCGAGCAAGTCGTAGATAAAGCGCTCGAAGTTGGACGCCTTGCTGATGTCCATGCTCGGGCTGCTGGTGTGGTAAGTCTCGGCCGACTTGCGCACGCGATAGACGCCGGTGCGGAAGAATTCGTCGAGCACATCGTTCTCGTTGGTGGCGACCACCAGCTTGTCGATCGGCAGGCCCATCATGCGCGCGATGTGGCCGGCACAGATATTGCCGAAATTGCCCGACGGTACCGTGAACGAGACCTTCTGTTCATTGCTGGTCGTGGCCGAAAGATAGCCGCGGAAGTAATACACCACCTGCGCCACGACACGCGCCCAGTTGATCGAATTGACTGTGCCGATTTTTTGCGCGGCCTTGTAGCCGAGATCGTTGGAGATTGCCTTGACGATGTCCTGGCAATCGTCGAACACGCCTTCCACCGCGAGGTTGAAGATGTTCGGATCCTGCAGGCTGAACATCTGTGCGGTCTGGAACGCGCTCATCTTCTTGTGCGGCGACAGCATGAAGACACGGATGCCCTGTTTGCCGCGCATGGCGTATTCGGCAGCGCTGCCGGTGTCGCCGGAAGTCGCGCCGACGATGTTGAGTTCAGCGCCCTTCTTGGCCAGCGCATATTCGAACAGGTTGCCCAGCAACTGCATCGCCATGTCCTTGAAGGCCAGCGTCGGGCCATTCGACAGGCCTTGCAGTACCAGCTTCTTGCCATCCTTGTCTTCCAGCGTGCGCAGCGGCGTGATCTGCGCAGCATCTTCACCGGCACGCGTGTTGCGATACACCTCGGCGGTGTAGGTCTTGTGCGTCAGCGCCTTGAGGTCGGCGTCGGGAATGTCGCCGGCGAACTTCTTCAGCACTTGATAGGCCAGGTCCGCATAGGACAGCGTGCGCCATTGATCGAGCTCGGCGCCGGTGACTTGCGGATACTGCGCCGGCAAGTACAGGCCGCCGTCCGGCGCCAGGCCGCCCAGCAGGATTTCGGAAAAGGAAGGTGTGGCAGAGTGACCGCGAGTGGAGACGTATTGCATGGCGTAAGTAAGAGTGGAAGTGGTCTTGCAACATGTTGCACGGAGACCGCCATTATAGCTGGCTCGCGTACCGAGTCCGCGTTTTTGCCTTGCTAAAGCATCACGTGCGGCTGCGACGCCAGCAAGGTACGGATCAGCTCCGCCTGGCGCTTGGCGCCGGTTTTGGCGAACAGGCTGGCCAGATGGGTACGCACGGTATTGCGGCTGATGTCGTTTTTGAGCGCATACGACTCGATGGTGTCGTTCTCGAGCAGCGCTTCGGCCAAGCGTGTCTCGGCCGGCGTCAGGCGATAAATGACCTGCAATTGCGCCGATCGCGAGACGCGCTGGCGCGTCATGTCCTGCAGGATCAGCAGGGCAAACGGACCGCCGCACAAGGGATCGAGCGCAGCAGGAATCGTCGCCGGAATCACCGACACCAGCAGCGGCGTCGATTGCTTGCGGCGCGCGATGGCGAACCATTGTCCCTGCCGCGGCTCCGTCGTGGTCGCCATGCGCAGCGCGTGCTGCAGCCGTTCGGCGTCGGCCGGCTCGGACACAACCAGCTTGTCATTGCGCACGGACAAGCCGTCGGCGGCGGCCAGGATGGTGGTCGCCTGCGGATTGAGCGAGACGATGCGGCCAGCGGCGTTGATCCATAAGGTACCGTAAGGCAGATGCGCCACCACCGATTCGCTGGCCGTCTGCTGGCGCTCCAGCGTCTGCATGCGTGCGCGCAGCGTGGCCGAACGGATCAGGTGTGGCGACAGGCTGCGCAGGAAGGCGTATTCGGTTTCGGCGTATTCATCCGCGCCCAGCGGACGCAGGAAAGCGATCGCCTCGGATTGCGTGGTGCGCTCGCCGATACGCCCGACCACCATGTGGCGGCCGCCATACTTGAACAGGAAGTCATTGTAGATTTCGCTCTTGCGCACGAATCGCTCGTCGAAACGCTGATGGTCGGCGCGCCACTCGCCGACCCGCCCGGTGGCAAGCCAGCCGAGGCGGTCGTCGACCTGGCTGTAGTATTCCTTGTATTCGAGATCGCCGGCTTGATAGTCGCTGTTGCTCACGCAGGACGCGATCACTTCGCGGCTTTCCACATCCATGTGGACGTAGTGACCGGCGATGGCGCCCACCTCGCGGCAGATCATTTCCATGGCCGGCGCGATCCGGCTCAGATCCTGGACGGAGTCGTAAATCAACTCCACCAGCTGGCCGAAGCGCTGTTCCGCATTCCCCGTTGACATAAAGAAACCCCTGAATCGCGTTGTTTGACGTTTTTTGTCGCGACTTCTATCCCTGTGGCCGAGCATAGAACATTTCGCCATCTCATTCAAACGAATGAGGCTTTTTTCGACGGCCGTCTTTACAATAAATGCAACAAAAAAATGCCTGCCGGCATCTTTCGGCAGCAGCTCATATCCTGGGGAGGATAAAAAATGCAAGAACAAAACAAATCCGTCGCATTGACCATCAAGCGGCTCGGAAAAAACATGGGCGGCGGCATCTGCCTGATCTCGCTGGTTTCACTATTGGCCGGTTGCGCCACCAACGGCTACGACCGCAAGGCGACCACGACCGTCGACGCCATGAAGTCCGGCAGCGCGGACCTGGCCTTGCAGGCGCTGGAACAGCAGAACCCCGACAAGGACAAGGACCTGCTCTACTTCATGGAAAAGGGCGAACTGCTGCGCATGAAGGGTTCCTATGAAGCCAGCAAGGAAACCTGGCTGGCCGCCGACGAAAAGGTGCGCGGCTGGGAAGACCAAGTCAAGACCGATCCGTCCAAGCTGATGGGCGACATCGGCTCCTTCGTGCTCAACGACACCACGCGCCGCTATGACGGCCGCGACTACGAAAAAGTCTTCATCAACCTGCGCCTGGCGCTGGACCATCTGGCCATCGGCGACTGGGATTCGGCGCGCACCGAAATCAAGAAGATGCACGAGCGCGAAGCGATCATCGCCGACTTCCGCAGCAAGGAACTCGACGCCGCCAAGAGCAGCGCCGAATCGAAGGGTCTGAAGACCACTTCCTTCAAGGAACTCAACGGCTATCCGGTGGAAACGCTGGAAGACCCGGCCGTGCGCGCACTGAAGAATTCCTACGAGTCGGCGTTCGCCAATTACCTCGCCGGCTTCGTGTACGAAGGCCTGGGTGAGCCATCGCTGGCGGCTGCCGGCTATCGCAAGGCGATCGAAATGCGTCCCGGCCAGGCCACGCTGGAAGAAGGATTGAAAGGACTGGACGGTCGCGTACGCAACCGTTCGCCGAAACTGGTCGATACGCTCATCGTGATTGAGTCGGGCAGCGCGCCGGCGATCAGTTCGATGACCCTGCCGATCATCCTGCCGATCCCTGGTCGCAGCGGCCTGAGCCTGATCGCCACGCCGATTTCGTGGCCGGTCATCCGCGCCGCCGACAATTCGGTGGTCCCCGCCAGCATCACGGTCGACGACAAGCCGGTGCAAGTCGCTCTGCTGACCAGCGTCGACCAGATGGCGCGCCGCGCGCTGTCGGATGAAATGCCGGGCATCATTGCGCGCTCGTCCATCCGCGCCATCACCAAGGGCGTGGCGCAAAAAGCCATCGACGACAATTCCGGCTCGCTGGGCATGTTCGGTTCGCTGCTGAGCATCGCCGCCAAAGCCGGCACGATGCTGGGTGAAGTCGCCGATGAACGCACCTGGCGCACCCTGCCGGGCTTCTTCTCGGTGGCGCGCGTGAAACTGGCACCGGGCATGCACAAGATCCTGCTGCCGACCGCGACCGGTCCGCAATTGCGCGAAGTCGGCGTCTCCGGCGCGTATGCCATGGTCTCGCTGCGCACTTCGGGTCCCTCGCTCTATCTGGCGCAGACCCCCTATAATGCCGAGCAAGCAGCTTTAGCGTTGGCGGCGCCGGAAAAACCGATCCCCGCAGCCAAGAACGCCAAGGCCAAAACCACCGGCAAAAAGGTGGCGGCGAACAACAAGAATGCTGGCAACGATACGGTAGCCGCAGCACCGGCGGAAAAAGCCGCGACGATCGCCAGCAACACCAAGAAAAAAGCCATTGTGCCGGTATCGGCCAGTGTCAGCGCACCGTGAACACACGGGCGCTGAAACAGGATTAAACAGGGAGTCGTCCACATGAACATCAAACACGCATTGCGCGCAGGCGCACTGGCGTCCGCGTTCGCGCTCGGCATGCAAGCCATGCCGGTCCAGGCGCAAACCATCGCCTCCAAAATCGAATTGCTGGGAGCCCCGGCGTCGCTGGAATTCACCGGCCTGCGCATGCGCGAACAGAACGGCCTGCTCAACGTCCAGGCCGAACTCACCAACCGTGACAACCGCCAGCACACGGCTTACTACCGTGTCAAATGGATGGACGAAACCGGCTTCCAGGTGTGGGACGACGAACCGTGGAAACCACTGCTGGTGAACGGCGAACAAAAGCTGACGCTGCAGATGGTCTCGCCGACCACCAAGGCGCGCGACTTTGCGATCCAGTTCAGCGCCACCATCAACAAATCGCTGTCGACCAGCGACGCTCCTTTAATGGGACGCTGAGACCGCACCGGTCTCCGTCTCCGCTTTGATTCACATTACTGATTACCACAAGGAATTGCCATGATGCACACTACCGCCCGCTACGCCGGCCTCACCCTGATTTCCGCCCTGCTGTTCGGCTGCGCCCAGACCGGCACGCCGACTGTCGGCAACAACGTCCAGTACGGCGATGCCAAGGCCGTCGAACAAGTCACCAATGAATTCGGTTCGACCGACCTGCAGACCATCGCCGAATCGATGGCGCGTTCGCTGGGCCAATCTGCTGCCGGCTACAAGAGCAAGCCGCTGGTGACCATCGCCGATGTCAAGAACAAGACCAGCGAATACATCGACACCCGTTCGATCACCGACTCGATCCGCGTGCAATTGCTCAAGGGCGGCACCATGCGCTTCGCCACCGACATCGTCGGCATGCAGAATCAGACCGACGAACTGACCCGTCAGAACAACACCGGCCTGTACAAGAAATCCGCCACCGCCAAGGTCGGCAAGATGGAAGGCGCGCAGTTCCGCATCGAAGGCAACATCACCTCCATCGTCAAGCGCACCAGCAACACCACGGACGTGTACTACAAGTTCAGCCTGATCATGACCAACATCGAGTCCGGCACCATCGAATGGGCCGACGAGAAGGAAATCCGCAAGACGTCCAAGCGTTGATTCCCGTTCACCAAGGTTGAGAGAGGATTTCCCCATGCCGACATCGCCATCCCGGATGTTCAACGCGCTGCTGGCTTCGCTGGCGTTCGCGTTGACACTGGCGGCGCCGACGCTTGCGCAGGCGCAGAACCTGCCCAAGATCGCCGTCACCGACTTGTCGTACGAAGAGAAGGTAAAGGAATATTTCCAATACTTCGAAGCGCGCGAAAAACACAACAACAGCTACTCCGCCAATGCTCGCGCTAGTGACTCCAACTTTGCGTCCTCGGCCTCGATGTCGGAACGCGCATCGAGCCGCGGCGAGAGCTCGGTGATCGCCGCCTCCGGCACCATCACCACGATCAGCCGCGGCGAACTGCGCAAGTTCACCGCCGACATCAAGGGCGAATTGCTGAAGTCGGGATCGTACCGCCTGGTGCAGGGCAAACCCTGGACCCAGCAAAACACCGAGAAGCTGTTCGACATCATCGACCGCATCAAGAAAGGTTACTACCCCGGCGCAGACTACGTGCTGTTCGGCACGATCAACAACATCGACTTCCGCCAGGAAAGCAATCCGGTGCAAGGTTCGAATGCGGTGTCGTTCTCGCTGGCGCTGGAACTGGTAGGCGAATTTTCGCTGATCAATACCCGCACCTACGAGATCAAGGCAGCGTTCTCGGCGATGGGTGAAGGCTCCGACGTGCGCCTGGCCAATGCCGCCGGCACGGTGATTTCGCTCAACAAGAGCAAGGTCATGCAGGAAGTGTCACGCTCGCTGGGAGATGCCGTCGCCGCCGAGATGGAAGCCCAGTTCAATCCGGCCGGCTCCAGCCGCAGCTCGCGCCGCATCGAACGCCAGCAGGAAACCGTACAAGAGCAAAAGACCGTCATTTTCAAATGACCTTCTCCACCGGCGTGCAAACCCTTGTGCGCCGGCTTTTATTCTCCCGCCCCCCATCCTCCCTCACCCTTCTCCGTCCGTCCAGGGAAGTGAAATAAAACGTTACCAGGCTTGTAAGCACTCCGGCGGCGCGTTATGCTGGCAGCCCTGAAGCGTATGCAGGCACGGCTTTCGTCGCATACTCCAAGCGCTCTCGCGCCCCACCGGATAGAAATGGACACATGATGAAAAAATGGATTTTGATGCTGAGCGTTCCCGGTCTCCTGTGCGCCGGCGTCGCCCGCGCGGAAAACTGGCAATCGGTCGGCGGCAGCGACCAGGCTGAATTGGCGATAGACGTCGACTCGATCAAGGAAAGCAAGGGCATCCGCGAAGCCTGGTCCATGTGGAATTTCAAGGAAGCGCGTCCCAATAATGACAGCGGCTTTCCAAGCCTGAAATCGTACCAGGACATGCACCAGTACAACTGCAAGGAGCAGACGCTGAAGCTGACGCGCGAAGTGATCTACGCGGAAAACGACGCTAAAGGCGCCAAGCGCGATCATTCCGACGCATTGAAGAGCATGCAGTTCACCAAGGCGGCGCCCAATTCGGTGGCAGACGCCATGCTGCAACTGGTGTGCGGCTACGAGATTCCTGCCGCGAAGAAGTAATTTTCGGCGGACTTCGGTTCTGCAACGGACAAGGGCGCCTTCGGCGCCCTTTTTCATTGTCCCGACACAAGCGAAGGCGCAATGCAGCAAAGAAAAAGGAGGCCGAAGCCTCCTTTTCATGCAAGTGCAACGTGCTTAGTTGAGTTCTTCCAGGCGGATCTTCATGACGCTGCCCATGACCGTGGTGAGCGCTTCGATCTTGGCAATGGCGGCCTCGATGTTGCGTTCCTGGGTCTGGTGCGTAAGCATGATGATATCGGTCTGCTGTTCGCCTTCGGCCGGCTCCTTCTGCAGCATGGCGTCGATCGAAATCGACGAGTCCGCCAGGATGCGCGTGACGTCGGCCAGCACGCCCGGCTTGTCGGCCACATGCATGCGCAGGTAGTAGCTGGTGGTGACGTCCTGGATCGGCAATACCGGCGTGTCGGCCATGGCGTTCGGCTGGAACGCCAGCGACGGCACGCGGTGCTCCGGATCGGCGGTGGCCAGGCGCGTGATGTCGACCAGATCGGCGATCACAGCCGAAGCGGTCGGCTCGGAACCGGCGCCCTTGCCGTAGTACAGCGTCTCGCCGACGGCGTCGCCGCGCACCATCACGGCGTTCATCGCGCCTTCGACATTGGCGATCAGACGGCCGGTCGGGATCAGCGTCGGATGGACGCGCAGTTCAATGCCCTTTTCGGTCTGGCGCGTGATGCCCAGCAGCTTGATGCGATAGCCCAGTTGCTCGGCGTAACGGATGTCGGTCGCTTGCAGCTTGGTGATACCTTCCACGTGCGCCTTGTCGAACTGCACCGGGATGCCGAAGGCGATCGCAGCCATGATGGTCAGCTTGTGCGCCGCGTCCACGCCTTCGATGTCGAAGGTCGGATCCGCTTCGGCGTAGCCCAGGCGTTGCGCTTCTTTCAGCACGACGTCGAAGTCCAGGCCCTTGTCGCGCATTTCGGACAGGATGAAGTTGGTAGTGCCGTTGATGATGCCGGCGATCCACTGGATGCGGTTGGCGGTGAGGCCTTCACGCAAGGCCTTGATGATCGGGATGCCGCCGGCGACGGCCGCTTCGAATGCGACCATCACGCCCTTTTCCTGTGCGGCCTTGAAGATCTCGTTGCCGTGCGTGGCGATCAGCGCCTTGTTGGCGGTGACCACGTGCTTGCCGTTGGCGATCGCCTTCAGGACCAGGTCCTTGGCGAGGCCGTAGCCGCCGATGAGCTCGATGACAATATCGATGTCCGGATCATTGACCACCAGATTGGCGTCGTTGACAACCTTGACTTGTCCATTGGTCAGCTCGGTGGCGCGCTCCGTGTTCAGATCGGCCACCATGGTAATTTCAATGCCGCGCCCTGCGCGCCGCGCAATTTCTTCCTGATTGCGCTTCAATACATTGAAAGTACCGGAACCCACGGTGCCGATGCCGAGCAAACCTACTTTGATGGATTTCATATTGTCTTCGTGGTTGATAAAAAAAGCCGTCGGCAGGAATCACAACGATTGCTGACGGATGCTGCGGTAAAACCGGAATTGCCGGCCTGCCCCGCCACGTGCGGAGCAGGCCGGTGAATCATGTCGGGTTCAGTTGGTGCCGTGACGCCGACGATAACCTTCGAGGAAATGCGCGATGCGGCCCATCGATTCGGTCAGGTCGTCGGTGTTGGGCAAGAACACCACGCGGAAGTGATCCGGCGTCGGGCAGTTGAAGCCGGTGCCCTGGACGATCAGCACTTTCTCTTCGGCCAGCAACTCATAGGCGAACTCCTGGTCGTCCTTGATCGGATAGATTTCCGGATCAAGGCGCGGGAACATGTACAGCGCCGACTTCGGCTTGACGCAGGTCACGCCCGGGATGTCGGTGAGCAGCTTATGCGCGAGGTCGCGCTGCTTGGCCAGGCGGCCGGTCGGCGCGACCAGGTCGTTGATGCTCTGGTAGCCGCCCAGCGCAGTCTGGATGGCGTACTGACCCGGCGCATTGGCGCACAGGCGCATCGACGCGAGCATGTTGAGGCCTTCGATGTAATCCTTGGCGTGCTTCTTCTCGCCCGAGACCACCATCCAACCGGCGCGGTAGCCGCAGGAACGATAGTTCTTGGACAGGCCGTTGAAGGTGATGAACAGCACGTCGTCGGCCAGCGAAGCCAGCGAGGTATGCGTGTTGCCGTCGTACAGGACCTTGTCGTAGATCTCGTCGGCGAAAATGATCAGCTGATGCTGGCGCGCGACCTCGACCAGTTCCTTGAGGACCTCGGTGGAGTAAAGCGCGCCGGTCGGATTGTTCGGATTGATGACCACGATCGCCTTGGTGTTGGGCGTGATCTTCTTGCGAATGTCGGCGATGTCCGGTTGCCAGCCTTGCTGCTCGTCGCAGACGTAGTGCACCGGCGTGCCGCTCGAGAGGCTGACCGCAGCGGTCCACAATGGATAGTCGGGCGACGGCACCAGCACTTCGTCGCCGGTGTTGAGCAAGGCATTGACGCTCATGACGATCAGCTCGGACGCACCGTTGCCGAGGTAGATGTCGTCGATGGTGACGCCCTGGATGTTCTTTTGCTGGGTGTAGTGCATGACCGACTTGCGCGGCGCGAACAGGCCCTTGGAGTCGGTGTAGCCGGAGGCGTTGCCCATGTTGCGGATCATGTCCTGCACGATTTCATCGGGCGCATCGAAACCGAAGGCGGCCAGGTTGCCGATGTTCAGCTTGATGATCTTGTGGCCTTCTTCTTCCATTTGCCGCGCTTTTTCCAGCACGGGGCCACGGATGTCGTAACAGACATCCGCCAGTTTTTTCGATTTTTGAATCGGTCGCACGGTACTAATCCTTTGAATGAGCCTGATTCGCTTGCTTGGCTTGCCCGGCGGAGCCGCCGGAACCGGCCATTTTGCCGAAAGCCTTCCATTTTATCAATGAATAAAACATAGCCCCGAACCGGAAAACGCTACAATGCAGCACTTTAAGACCTTATTGCCGAAAATAGCCCGGTCCGACCCACCGCCGGCGGCATTTCGGCACTGCGCGCCATGAAGCTTCATTCCACAGAAACCCAGCAATATCAGACCGTTTCCTCCTACGACGATACCGGCGTCGAGCTCAATGCGATCCGCTTCGAGCAAAGCCTGATCGTACTGCCGGAAACCCCGCCGGCGCCCTGGCCGGTGACATCGTTCGACGCATTGACCGCCGAACATTTCGACCAGATCGATGCTACCCAGCCCGATGTCGTGATCCTCGGCACCGGCGCGCGCCAGCGTTTTGTCCATCCCAAGCTGACGGCGGTCCTGACCGCGCGCCGCATCGGCGTCGAGTGCATGGACAACCAGGCAGCTTGCCGCACGTACAACATTCTCATGGCAGAAGGCCGCAAAGTGGCGCTGGCATTGATTCTCGAACAAAAACCAGCTTAAGGACCTCGCCGCGATGCGCGACTTGTACAAATCCAAAGCGTTCGTCTGGACGCTGCTTATCTTCTTCCTGCTGATATGGTTCTACATGCTTGGCGCGCGCACCCTGGTGCCGACCGACGAAGGCCGCTACGCAGAAATGGCGCGTGAAATGGTCGCGACCCAGGACTGGATCACGACTCGCCTGAACGGCATCAAGTATTTCGAAAAGCCGCCGCTGCAAACCTGGATGAATGCCGTCACCTTCGAACTGTTCGGTCTCGGTGAATGGCAGGCGCGCCTGTGGACCGGCCTGTGCGGCCTGTTCGGCATCGGCCTTGTCGCCTTCACCGGCCGTCGCGTGTTCAACGCGCGCGTAGCGTTCTACGCCCCCCTGGTGCTGGCTTCCAGCTTCTTCTGGGCCGGCATGGGTCACATCAACTCGCTGGACATGGGCCTGGCCGGGATGATGACGCTGAGCGTCTGCGCCCTGCTGCTGGCGCAACGCAACGACGCCAATCGCGATGAACAGCGCAACTGGATGCTGCTGTGCTGGGCCGGCATGGCGCTGGCGGTCCTGTCCAAGGGACTGATCGGCATCGTGCTGCCGGGCGCGGTGCTGGTGCTGTACACGATCTTTTCGCGCGACTGGGCGATCTGGAAACGGCTGCATCTGATCAAGGGGCTGGTCCTGTTTTTCGCCATCACCACGCCGTGGTTCGTGCTGGTGTCGCTGAAAAATCCGGAATTCCCGCAATTCTTCTTTATCCACGAACACTTCCAGCGCTTCACGACCAAGATTCACAGCCGCACCGGTCCGTGGTACTACTTCATCCCGATTTTGCTGCTGGGCATCCTGCCGTGGCTGGGCGTATTCGTGCAAAGCCTGCTGCATGGGTTGCGCGAAGACCAAGGGAGCAGCAGCTTCAACAGCCTGACCAACGGCAAATTCCAGCCGCGCAAGATGCTGCTGATCTGGTCAGTGTTCATCTTCGTGTTCTTCAGCATTTCCGGCTCGAAGCTGCCGTCCTACATCCTGCCGATCTTCCCGACGCTGGCGCTGCTGATCGGCAGCTACCTGGAGCGTGCATCGTTCAAGGCGATCGTCTGGTCGGCCTCGGTGGTCGCCGTGCCTTGCGCCATCGCGATGGCCTTCATCCCGCGCGTGCCCTCGCTGGCCAAGGATGCTTACTCGCTGCCGCTGGTGACCGCCCACGTGCCGTGGATTTATGCCGCGACCATCATCGCCTTTGTCGGTGCGGTGCTGGCGATCCGTTTTGCCCGCTCGCAAAAAGACCTGGCAGTCGTGTTCCTGGCGGCAGCGACCTTTGTCAGCGGCCAATTGCTGATGTTGGGTCACGATCCGCAGGGTCGCTATTCGGCCGGTATCGATTACGTTCCCGCGCTGCAGGCTGAACTGACGCCGGAAACCCCGATATACCTGGTCGGCCGTTACGAGCAAGCCCTGCCCTTCTATCTGCAACGTACGATGACGTTGGTGCGCCATGCCGATGAGATGGAATTCGGCCTGAAGCAGGAACCGCAACTCTGGCTGCCGACCATTGACGCCTTCGTGGCGCAATGGGTCGCCGACCACGCCGCCGGCAAGAAGGATATCGCCATCATCGATCCCTCGGTCTATGCCGACCTGAAGCAACGCGGCGTTCCGATGCGCATGATCGGCCAGGATCCGCGCCGTGTGATCGTGGCGAACAATCCTGATGTCATTGAGAAGAACCCGAAGGCCGCGCCATGAACCTCACCACCTTCGGCTTCATCTTCGTCGGCATCTGCCTCAACGCCGTCGCGCAATTGCTGCTCAAGGCCGGCACCAATGCCGTCGGCGCGATCCATCTGACGGCGGAGAACTGGTTCTCCACCGGCATCAAGCTGGCTACGCAATTGCCAATCATCGGCGGCCTGACCTGCTATGTCATTTCTGTCGGCGTATGGATCATCGGCCTGTCGCGCGTGGACGTGACGATCGCTTATCCGCTGCTGTCGCTGGGTTACATCATCAATGCCGTCGGCGCCTGGTATTTTCTCGGCGAAGTGGTATCGGCGCAGCGCCTGCTGGCCATCGGCGTGATCATCGTCGGCGTTATCCTGCTGACAAGAAGCTGATAACAAGCCGAATGCACCGACTTGGCTGATTTACAATATGCGGCTTGCGTGCAGGCGATATGATCGCCGGTGCAGCCGACTGAATTCACTACCCCAGATTATTGCGAGCAACCCATGACTCAGCCATTCCTGCCGTTCTCCAAACCAACCATAGACGAACCCACCATCGCCGCCGTCGCCGACGTTCTGCGTTCCGGCTGGATCACCAGCGGCCCCAAGGTCCAGGCATTTGAGAAGGCCCTGTCCGACTATCTGGACGGCCGCATCGTGCGCACCTTCAATTCCGGCACCTGCACCATGGAAATCGCGCTGCGCATCGCCGGCATCGGCGCCGGCGATGAAGTCATCACGACGCCGATTTCCTGGGTCGCCACCGCCAATGTCATCATCGAAACCGGCGCCACGCCTGTCTTCGCCGACATCGACCCAATCACCCGCAACATCGACCTCGACAAACTCGAAGCCGCCATCACGCCGCGCACCAAGGCCGTGATCCCGGTCTACCTGTCGGGCCTGCCGGTCGACATGGACCGCCTGTACGCGATCGCCAAAAAGCACAACCTGCGCGTGATCGAAGACGCCGCCCAGGCGCTCGGTTCTACCTGGAAAGGCAAACGTATCGGCGCGTTCGGCGACTTTGTCTCGTTCAGCTTCCAGGCCAACAAGAACGTGACGAGCTCCGAAGGCGGTTGCCTGGTCGTCAACAATGCCGACGAAGCGCGCCTGGCGGAAAAATACCGCCTGCAAGGCGTCACCCGCAGCGGCTTCGACGGCCTCGAAGTCGACGTGCTGGGCGGCAAGTTCAACATGACCGACATCGCGGCCGCGATCGGCCTGGGCCAGTTTGCCCATATCGACGCGATCACCGAAAAGCGCCGCAGCCTGGCGAAGCATTACTTCGAGGTATTCGGCCCTGATTTCGAAGCACAAAGCGGCGCCCAATTGCCGGTGGCCGACTTTGAAAACTCAAACTGGCACATGTTCCAGCTGGTCTTGCCCGAGCGCATCACGCGCGCCGCTTTCATGGAAAAGATGATGGAGCGCCAGATCGGCATCGGCTATCACTACCCGCCTATCCACCTGCTCAAGCTGTACCGCGACCGCGGCTTCCGCGAAGGCATGTTCCCGATCGCCGAGCGCGTCGGTCGCCTGATCGTGTCGCTGCCGATGTTTACTGCAATGAGTAAAGAAGATGTCGAGCGCGCAGTCGGCGCGGTAAAATCCGTGCTCGCATAAGTTGACCGGGTGCATCCATGTCCGCCAGGCAACTCCGGCGGCATGATTGCCCTTACCGGCCGCGAGTCGGCGCATGGTATGCGGCTTGCATTGCATGGTTTACAGTAACGCTTTCAGTACAGCAATTTTTCATTCCAGGCTTTGATGAAACCAGAAATTTCCGTCGTCATTCCCGTCTATAACGAGGAATCCGGCCTCGCCAAACTGTTCGACCGCCTCTACCCGGCGCTGGACGCCCTTGGCATGCCCTACGAAATCATTTACGTCAACGACGGCAGCCGCGACAAGTCGGCCGCCATCCTGGCCGATCAGTATCGCCTGCGTCCGGACGTTACCCGCGTGGTGCTGTTCAACGGCAATTACGGCCAGCACATGGCGATCCTGGCCGGGTTCGACGCCACTCGTGGCGACATCGTCATCACGCTTGACGCCGACCTGCAAAACCCGCCGGAAGAAATCGGCAATCTGGTGGCCAAGATTCGCGAGGGCTACGATTACGTCGGCTCGATCCGCCGCCAGCGCCAGGATTCGGCGTGGCGCACCTTGGCCTCCAAGGCCATGAACCGTCTGCGTGAAAAGATCACCCACATCAAAATGACCGATCAGGGCAACATGCTGCGCGCCTACGGCCGCAACGTCATCGACCTGATCAACCAATGCCGCGAAGTCAATACCTTCGTACCGGCGCTGGCGTACACCTTTGCACGCAAACCGACGGAGATCATCGTCGAGCATGAAGAACGCGCGGCCGGCGAATCGAAGTATTCGCTGTATAGCCTGATCCGCCTGAATTTCGACCTGGTCACCGGCTTCTCGCTGGTGCCGCTGCAATTCTTTTCGCTGCTCGGCATCGGCCTGTCGTTCGCCTCGGCGGCACTGTTCATCCTGATGGTGATCCGCCGCTTCATCCTCGGCGCCGAAGTGCAAGGCGTCTTCACACTGTTTGCGATCACCTTCTTCCTGATCGGCGTGATCCTGTTCGGCATCGGTTTGCTGGGCGAATACATCGGCCGCATCTACCTGCAGGTGCGCGCACGTCCACGTTATGTGGTCCAGGCCGTGCTCGAACAGTCTTACGAGCAGGATAAGCAGAGCTCATGAACGCAGTCGTCTTTGCCTATCACGACGTCGGCGTACGCTGCCTGAAAGTGCTGCTGGCGCGCGGTGTGAAGGTGGCGCTGGTGGTGACGCACGAAGACAGCGCCACCGAAAACATCTGGTTCAGTTCGGTCGCCGGCGTTTGCCGCGAATACGGCATCCCGTACATCACGCCGGAAGATCCGAAGTCGCCGCAACTGCTCACGCAGGTACAGGCTGCACAGCCGGACTTCATCTTCAGTTTCTATTATCGCCACATGCTGCCGGTCAACCTGCTGGCGCTGGCCAAGCACGGCGCCTACAACATGCATGGCTCGCTGCTGCCGAAGTACCGTGGCCGCGTGCCGATCAACTGGGCGGTGCTGCACGGCGAAACCGAAACCGGCGCCACACTGCATGAAATGGCCGCCAAGCCGGATGCCGGCGCCATCGTCGCGCAAACTGCCGTACCGATCCTGCCTGACGACACCGCTTTCGAGGTTTTCGGCAAGGTCGTGGTTGCCGCCGAGCAAACCCTGTGGCGAGTGCTGCCGCTGATGCTGGCCGGACGAACGCCAAAGCTGCCCAACGACCTCACCAAGGGTAGCTACTTCGGCGGCCGCAAGCCGGAAGACGGCCGGATCGACTGGAAAAAGCCTGCCCAATACGTGCATAATCTGGTTCGCACTGTCGCGCCACCCTATCCCGGCGCCTTCGAGGAAATCGCAGGTGATAAAATCACGCTGGTGAGAACGCGATTGGTGCCGGCTTCCGCCCGCCCCACGCTGGAGAGGTCGCACGGCACGCAAGACAAGTTCTTTGAAGGCGGCCGCCTCTACGCTCGCTGCGGCGACGGCAACTATCTGCAAATCCTGGGCATCCAGATCAACGATCAGGACGTCTCTCTTAACAATTATCTGAAATACATGGCTGTCTAAGCCGTCCAATTATTATGAAAAAAGTCCTCATTCTCGGCGTCAACGGCTTCATCGGCCACCATCTGTCCAAGCGCATCCTGGAAACCACTGACTGGCACGTCTATGGCATGGACATGATGACCGATCGCATCACCGACATCCTGGACAACGAAGAATACAAGTCGCGCATGCACTTCTTCGAAGGCGACATCACCATCAACAAGGAATGGGTCGAGTACCACGTCAAGAAATGCGACGTGATCCTGCCGCTGGTCGCCATCGCAACGCCGTCGACTTACGTCAACAAGCCGCTGCGCGTGTTCGAACTGGACTTCGAAGCCAACCTGCCGATCGTGCGTGCTGCCGCCAAGTACGGCAAGCATCTGGTGTTCCCGTCGACCTCGGAAGTCTATGGCATGTGCCATGACGACGAATTCGATTCCGAAGAATCCGAACTGATCTGTGGCCCGATCAACAAGCCGCGCTGGATCTACTCCTGCTCCAAGCAACTGATGGATCGCGTGATCTGGGGCTACGGCATGGAAGACAACCTGAATTTCACGCTGTTCCGTCCGTTCAACTGGATCGGCGCCGGTCTGGATTCGATCCATACACCGAAAGAAGGCAGCTCACGCGTCGTGACTCAGTTCTTCGGTCACATCGTGCGCGGTGAAAACATCTCGCTGGTCGACGGTGGCCAGCAAAAACGCGCCTTCACCTACATCGACGACGGCATCGATGCGCTGATGAAAATCATCGCCAACGAAGGCGGCATCGCCACCGGCAAAATCTACAACATCGGCAACCCGACCAACAACTACTCGATCAAGGATCTGGCCGACATGATGTTGAAGCTGGCCACCGAGTATCCGGAATACGCCGATTCGGCCAAGCAGGTCAAACTGGTGGAGACCACGTCCACCGCCTACTACGGCAAGGGTTATCAGGACGTGCAGAACCGCGTGCCGAAGATCACCAACACCTGTGAAGAGCTGAACTGGAAGCCGACCTTCACCATGGCCGACACGCTGCGCAATATTTTTGACGCGTATCGCGGCCAGGTTGCGGAGGCCCGCGCACTGGTTGACTGATCATCGTCAGGCGCACCAAACCAATCCGCCCTCGGGCGGATTTTTTTTGTGCTGGAATAAGCATATCGGCAATCGCCTCGTCACGGAAACGCTCAGGAAAATACGAATGAATCCTCAAAATGGGTTTATTCGTCGCGCCTTTCGTGCCACAATTTGGTCATCAGGCAACCGGATCGCGCGCGTCGCCGTCGCAGCAGCATGACCGTTGACGCCACCGCCCTCCCCTCAAGAAAGCAAGCAACCTTGCCCCAGATCACTCTCAAAATCGACGCCGACACCTATCGCGGCACCCGCGAAGGCGTGCCCAATCTGGTCCGCCAACTGCTGCGTCATGACGCCAATGCGACCTTCCTGTTTTCGCTCGGGCCCGATCACACCGGCTGGGCGCTCAAGCAAGTATTCCGCCCCGGCTTCTTCAGCAAGGTGTCTCGCACGTCAGTGGTCGAACACTACGGCATCAAAACGCTGATGTACGGCACGCTGCTGCCGGCGCCGGACATCGGCAAGACCTGTGCAAACTACATGCGCGCGGTGCGCGACGCCGGCTTCGAATGCGGCATCCACACCTGGGATCACCGCGTCTGGCAAGACCACGTGCGCACGCGCGATGCGGCCTGGACGCGCGAGACCATGCAGCGTTCTTATGCGCGCTTCCACGACATCTTCGGCCATACGCCGGTGACGCACGGCGCCGCCGGCTGGCAAATGAACGACTACGCCTTTGCCCAGCTCGATGAGTTCGGCATCGCCTATTCCTCGGACGGTCGCGCGCTGCTCAACGAAGACGGTTCGCTGCAGGATCTCGACGCCGGTCCGCATCGCCTCGCTTCCGGAGGCAAGCCTTTGTCGTGCGTGCAATTGCCGACCACGCTGCCGACGCTCGACGAGCTGCTCGGCCGCACCATCAACGGCGTTGTCATGGATACGTCAAATGTCGCCGCTATGCTGTTGCGACTGACCGAACAACGTCGCGACCATGTCTTTACCTTGCATGCTGAGCTTGAAGGGCAGAAACTTGCCCCCATCTTTGAGCAATTGCTGCTCGGCTGGCGCGCCCAAGGCTACGATCTGGTGTCGATGGGCGAGTACTACCAGACCGTGAAATACGATGTCCTGCCGATTCTGCCTATCGCATGGGGCGAGTTGCCGGGACGTTCCGGCGACATGATTCTGCAGGCCGCATAAGCGACATGCGCAAGACAGACACGCGACATCGCACGATTCTCGACGACACAACACCAACACTTACCTCGGGACGCCATTTTGACTGACGACACACCATCCATACTGAACAAGACCGTGCCGGAATTTTCCGCTGCGATGACCAGCGGCAAAACCTTCTCGCTGTCGGATTACAAAGGCAAGAAGCTGGTGCTGTACTTTTATCCAAAAGACAATACGCCGGGCTGTACCACCGAGGGCATCCAGTTCCGCGAAAGCTATCCGGAATTCCAGAAGCACAATACGGAAATCTTCGGCATCAGCCGCGATAGCCTGAAGTCGCACGAAGGTTTCAAGGCCAAGCTGGACATGCCCTTTGAACTGATTTCCGATCCTGACGAAACGCTGTGCATCATGTTCGACGTCATGAAAATGAAGAACATGTATGGCAAGAAAGTCCGCGGCGTCGAACGCAGTACGTTTGTGATTGACGGATCGGGCACATTGGTGAAAGAATGGCGTGGAGTAAAAGTGCCATCGCATGTCGACGAGGTGCTCAGTTTTGTGAAGACAATTGCTTAAGAAACGTTAGTCCCACGACGACATACGTTTTCCCGAGCGGCAGCAAGATCGATCTCAAGAGTCATGTTGCAGCCGCCAGCCGAAAGTTGCGGTCAATTTAGATAAGCCTTTGAATTCAAATAGAAAACCGTTTTTTGGAAGCCGTTTTTGGATCAGGTCCCGAACCTGCCAAAACGGCTTTTTTACTTTGCGAATTTGCGCTGCGGAGAAAGCACCGGCAACACGCTACACCTGTACCGACGGTACGCGCAGCATTGCCTTGTCCGCCGCCTTCCCCTCTTCCACTAATCAAGCCCTCCTTCCTCTTTTCCTGCGTCCGTCGGCGACGCATGCCTGTACCAAGAAGGGTTTTATTAGCGGCAGTCGTTCGTTGTTGCACCTCCAGCAAGACCTGTACGCTCTGACAAAGCGGCATTTTTCTTCCCTTCACTACCGAGGTTCTGATGCCCCTGCCCAAACTGCCGAGTAAACCAGCTGCCTTATTGGCGCCCAAAGATTATCCGAAGGCCGAACGCGGTAAAACCGTCAAACCCCATATCGCATTGGTAGAACCTGCTGCACCGATTGCCCCGGTTGCCTCCATTGCTGCTCCAGTTGCCAAGGCGGCGCAGCAGCCGCAAGCCAAGATCACCGGCAAGAGCCAGGCCGAGAAACCGCGTGCGGCCACACCCAAAGTGCTGGAATCGCGCGCCAAGTCAACCACCAGTCGCATTGCCGACAAGCTCGGCGTGTCGAAACTGTTCGTACTCGACACCAATGTGCTCATGCATGATCCGACCTCGCTGTTCCGCTTCGAGGAACACGATATCTATCTGCCGATGATCACGCTGGAAGAACTCGACAACCACAAGAAGGGCATGTCGGAAGTCGCCCGCAACGCACGCCAGATTTCACGCTCGCTTGATGCGCTGGTCAGCGATATCGCTGAAGACGCCATCGACCTCGGCATCCCGCTGTCCAAGCTGGGCAACAAGGACGCCAAGGGCCGCCTGTTCTTCCAGACCAAGTTGCAGAACGCCAAGCTGCCCGATGGCCTGCCAGAAGGCAAGGCCGACAATCAGATTCTCGGCGTGGTGCGTGCGCTTGACCAGCAATACCCGGACCGTCCGGTCGTGCTGGTGTCGAAAGACATCAACATGCGCATCAAGGCGCGCGCCATCGGTTTGCCGGCGGAAGATTACTTCAACGACCATGTGCTGGAAGATACCGACCTGCTGTATTCGGGCATCCAGCAACTGCCGGACGACTTCTGGAACAAGCACGGCAAGGGCATGGAGTCGTGGCAGGAAAACAAGCACGGCACCAGCTACACCTATTATCGCGTGACCGGTCCGCACGTACCTTCCATGCTGATGAACCAGTTCGTCTTCATCGAACCGAAGAACGGCGAACCGGCCTTCTACGGCCAGGTCACGCAGATCAACGGCAAGACTGCGGTCCTGCAGACGCTGCGCGACTACGGTCACACCAAGAACAGCGTGTGGGGCATCACGGCGCGCAACCGTGAGCAGAACTTCGCGCTGAACCTGCTGATGAATCCGGAGTGCGATTTCGTCACACTGCTCGGTCAGGCCGGTACCGGCAAGACCCTGCTCGCCCTGGCGGCCGGTCTGGCGCAAGTACTGGAAACCAAGAACTACAACGAAATCATCGTCACCCGCGTCACCGTACCGGTGGGCGAAGATATTGGTTTCCTGCCCGGTACTGAAGAAGAGAAGATGGGGCCGTGGATGGGCGCTTTCGACGACAATCTGGAAGTGTTGAACAAGTCCGACGGCGACGCCGGCGAATGGGGCCGTGCGGCAACGCAAGACCTGATCCGCTCGCGCATCAAGATCAAGTCGCTGAACTTCATGCGCGGTCGCACCTTCGTCAACAAATTCCTGATCATCGACGAAGCGCAGAACCTGACGCCGAAACAGATGAAGACCCTGGTCACCCGTGCAGGTCCGGGCACCAAGATCGTCTGCCTCGGCAACATCGCGCAGATCGACACGCCTTACCTGACCGAAGGTTCCAGCGGCCTGACCTACGTCGTTGACCGCTTCAAGGGCTGGTCGCACAGCGGCCACGTCACGCTGGCGCGCGGCGAGCGTTCGCGTCTGGCGGATCACGCCAGCGATGTCCTGTAAGGCAGCATCGGAGCAGAAGCATGCAGCAAATAAAAAAGCCACCGCGAGGTGGCTTTTTTATTGTCCGCAGAGACGTCCGCTTACAGGATGTGCATACCGATCCACCAGGCGATCGCCGCGACGAACGCCGATGCCGGAATCGTGAAGATCCAGGCCCATACGATATTGCCCGCAACGCCCCAGCGCACCGCCGACATCTTGTGCGATGCGCCGACACCGACGATCGCGCCGGTGATGGTGTGCGTGGTCGAGACCGGCACACCCATTGCGGTGGCGATGAACAGCGTGATCGCACCACCTGTTTCGGCGCAGAAGCCGCCTACCGGCTTGAGCTTGGTGATCTTTTGGCCCATGGTCTTGACGATGCGCCAGCCGCCAAACAGTGTGCCCAGGCTGATCGCGCAATAGCAGCTGATGATCACCCACATCGGCGGATTGTCGGCTCCGGAATTGCCCGATGCAATCAACAGCATCCAGATGATACCGATGGTCTTCTGCGCATCATTGCCGCCATGGCCGAGACTGTACATCGATGCCGACACCAACTGCGCGCGGCGGAACCAGCCGTCAACCTTGCGCGGCGTCGAGCGCACGAAGATCCACGACACAAGCAACATCATGATGGAGCCCAGGATGAAGCCCAGCAGCGGCGACAGCACGATGAAGATGACGATCTTGATCAGGCCTGAAGCCACCAGCGAACCGGTGCCGGCCTTGGCGACCGCAGCGCCTACCAGGCCGCCGATCAGGGCATGCGACGACGACGACGGGATGCCGTAGTACCAGGTCACGAGATTCCAGAAAATCGCACCGATCAAGGCGCCGAACACCACCACGTGGTCCACCACGGCGGGATCAATCGTGCCCTTGCCCACCGAAGCGGCAACGTGCAGTTGATGAAAAACAAACACCGCGGCCAGATTGAAGAACGCCGCCATCGCCACCGCCGTTTGCGGACGCAACACGCCGGTGGACACCACCGTCGCAATGGCATTTGCAGCGTCGTGGAAACCGTTCATGAAATCGAACAGCAGCGCCAGGACAATCAGCAAGGCAAGAATGTGAAAACTAATTTGAACTGTATGCATGGATAAACCGTTATCTTGAGAAGCAGCGGCAACATCGCACCGTGACGGCGCCAGTGTCGAGCGCCGGCGCAGTCAATGGCGAAGGTCAGGCATTTTCGACGATGATGCCTTCAATGATGTTGGCGACGTCTTCGCAACGATCGGTAACGGTTTCCAGGATTTCGTAGATGGCTTTCAGCTTGATCAGGTTGCGCACATCAGGCTCATCGCGGAACAGCTTGGACATGGCGGCGCGCATGACATGGTCGGCATCCGATTCGAAGCGGTCGATCTCTTCGCAGATGGCGAGGATCTGGCGCGAGTTATCCATGTTGTGCAACAGGCCGACGGCTGCCTTCACCTTCTCGGCACAGGCCAGGCACAGTTCGGCGAGGCGCTTGGCTTCCGGCGTGATGGCCTTGATGTCATACAGCGAAATGGTTTGCGCGCCATCTTCCAGCAGGTCGAGGATGTCGTCCATGCGGGTGATCAGTTGATGGATGTCATCACGGTCCAGTGGTGTGATAAAGGTCTTGTGCAACAGCTCGATGGTGTTGTGAGTGACTTTGTCCGCCTGCTTTTCCAGGGTCTCGATCGCATGCACGCGAATTTCCAGGTCGTCGAAATTGGTCATTAATGCGACCATTTCCTTGGCGCATTTCACACCCAGCTCTGCGTGCTGGTTGAACAGATCAAAAAACTTGCCCTCGGTGGGCATCAGGCGTCCAAACATGTTCCACTCTCTTATGAATAATTAATGCTTCACTTACACAACATGAGCCGCCAGGGAGGCGGCCTGCATTGTCCGCGCAGCCCGGGGCTGAGCGATGAACTTCGCCGCGTCAGTCGCCGCCGTAAGGCGACGCCAGACTGCCGACATAGTTGTCGTACTTGGTAAATTGCCCCAGGAACGCAAGGCGGATACTGCCGATCGGACCGTTACGCTGCTTGCCGATGATGATTTCGGCGGTGCCTTTGTCCGGTGAATCGGGATTGTAAACTTCGTCACGGTAAATGAACAAAATCACGTCGGCATCCTGCTCGATGGCGCCGGATTCGCGCAAGTCGGACATCACGGGACGCTTGTTGGGACGTTGCTCCAGCGCGCGGTTCAGCTGCGACAAGGCGATCACCGGGCAATTGAGTTCCTTGGCAAGGCCCTTCAGGCTCCGCGAAATTTCGGAAATTTCAGAGGCGCGGTTTTCGCCGCTGTTGCCGCCGCCGTTGCCTGACATCAGTTGCAAGTAGTCGATGATGATCAGACCGAGCTTGCCGCATTGGCGCGCCAGGCGACGCGAGCGCGCGCGCAATTCGATTGGACTCAAGGCCGGTGTTTCATCGATGTAGAACTGCGCGTCGTTCATCTTCTGAATCGCGTGCGTCAGGCGCGGCCAGTCTTCGTCGATCAGGCGGCCGGTGCGCAGGCGATGCTGGTCGAGACGGCCGACCGAGCCCAGCATACGCATGGCCAGCTGGGCGCCGCCCATTTCCATCGAGAACACGGCAACCGGCAGGCCGCTGTCGATGGCAACGTTTTCACCGATGTTGATGGAAAACGCAGTTTTACCCATCGAAGGACGGCCGGCCACGATGATCAGATCGCCCGGCTGCAAGCCGGAAGTCATCTTGTCGAGATCGATGAAGCCGGTCGGCACGCCGGTGATGTCGCTGGTGCTGTCGCGGTTGTACAGTTCGTCGATGCGCTCGACCACCTGGGTCAGCAGCGGCTGAATCGACAGGAAGCCTTGCGAGCCGCGCGAGCCCTCTTCCGCGATCGCGAAAATCTTGGATTCGGCCTCGTCGAGCATCTGCTTGACGTTCTTGCCTTGGGGGTGGAAAGCATCGCCTGAAATCTCATCCGACACCGTGATCAGCTTGCGCAGGATGCCGCGGTCGCGCACGATTTCGGCGTAGCGACGGATATTCGCCGCAGAAGGCGTGTTTTGCGCCAGCGCGTTGAGATAGCTCAGGCCGCCCACTTCTTCGGCCTTGCCGCTGGTGGACATTGCCTCGTAGACGGTGATCACGTCGGCCGGCTTGCTTTCATTGATCAGCTTAACGATGTGCTGGAAGATGATGCGATGATCGTAGCGATAAAAATCTTCTGCGCTGACGAAGTCGGCAATACGATCCCACGCAGCATTATCAAGCATCAAACCGCCAAGGACGGATTGTTCGGCTTCGATGGAGTGCGGCGGGACGCGCAGGGATTCTAGTTGCGGATCGGGAGATGCGTTCATGGCGCGCATTATACCTGCTAAGAGTAGTCGCTACAGGTGCGGAGGCAGATTAGCCGGCGGTTTTACAAACTACGGTCAGACTTGCACCGGTCCCGGCATGATGTACGGGACCGGAAAAATAAAAAAGCCAGGCGAACCCGGCTTCTTTATCAAAACAGATGGAACGACTTGGCGTAATGAATTACGCGTGGTCGCCCGCAACAGCAACAGTCACGTCAACCACGACGTCGGTGTGCAGAGCAACCGACACAGCGTGATCGCCAACGATCTTCAGAGGACCTTGTGGCAGACGAACTTGCGCCTTTTCGACCGGGAAACCTTGCTTTGTCAGCGCGTCAGCGATGTCAAAGTTGGTCACGGAACCGAACAGACGACCGTCAACGCCGGACTTCTGGGTGATCTTGACTGTCAGGCCGGCCAGTTTTTCGCCTTGGGCTTGTGCTGCTGCCAGCTTTTCAGCGGCGGCTTTTTCCAACTCGGCGCGCTTCGCTTCGAATTCAGCGATAGCGGCTGTTGTGGCGCGGCGCGCCATGCGTTGCGGGATCAGGAAGTTACGTGCGTAACCGTCCTTGACGCGGACGACTTCGCCCAGACCACCGAGATTAACGACTTTTTCCAACAGAATGACTTGCATGTTTTTCTCCTATATCTCGTCGTCAATTACGCGTTGTGCAGATCTGTGTATGGCAGCAACGCGAGGTAGCGTGCGCGCTTGATCGCTGTGTCAACTTGACGCTGATAGTGTGCCTTGGTGCCGGTCAGACGTGCTGGCATGATCTTGCCGTTTTCTTGCACGAAATCCTTCAGAGTGTCGACGTCTTTGTAATCGACTTGCTCAACACCTGCGGCTGTGAAACGGCAGAATTTTTTACGCTTGAACAGCGGGTTTTGCTGTTGGCGTTTTTGCTTCAACTTGCTTTTATCGAACTTTTTACCGAATGCCATTTTGCGGCTCCTGATATCTAAAATTGAGTGGTTCTAAACTACAGATTCAAAATCAACGATGTGAAACACGAAGCTTTTGCTGTTGCGATTCCTGCGCGCCATGAAACCGCTGAACTTGAGCATCTCGCCGAGACCGGCCCGGTTAAGCCGACCTGAAATTTCGCCTGCAGCGAATGCAGTGATTTCAAACTCGACCAACCTCTTGATGCCCGCTTCCGTCTGCTCCGATTGGTGCTGCAACTTCGCAGTCACTACCGGGATGCCTGCCGGGGTGTAACGTATGACGTCACGCTCGGCGATGGTGGCAACAAACTGAAAGTGATTCACGCTCCCTGATGCTTTTCTATCGCAATGTCAGCAATTAAGCCGCTGGTGCTTCTGCGCGATTGCTCTTTACTGCGTCTTCCTTCTGGACAGCCTTCAGGATTGGCGAAGGACCGGTTTCGGCCTTCTTCATCTTGACTGTCAGGTGACGCAACACTGCATCGTTGAACTTGAAGCCGGTTTCGATTTCGGCCAGAGTTTCGCCGTCAACTTCGATATTCAGGCAAACATAGTGTGCTTTTGCCAGTTTTTGGATTTGGTACGCCAATTGACGGCGGCCCCAATCTTCGACACGGTGAATCTTGCCGCCGCGTGCAGTAACGATGCCTTTGTAACGCTCGATCATCGCTGGAACTTGCTCGCTTTGGTCCGGATGGACGATAAATACGATTTCATAATGACGCATGTAGACTCCTTTATGGACTGATTAACAAATCGCCCACCTCGGCGTCAAGACGAGTGTGGGAAGAGGAAAGCCCGCAATCATATACCAGAATGCCAAAAACCTCAATGCTTTCAGGCATTTGCCGTGGAACAGCGCCCACAGATCGGAAAACGGTCGATGACATGATTTCAATATTGCAGATTGACACTGCTTTATAACTGTATAAAAATACAGACTGTTTATGCAACCAGCATAACTTCCCCGAAAGCCGACATGCTCAAACTGACCGCTCGCCAGGAACAGATTCTGAATCTGATCAAAGACGCCATCGAAAACACCGGCTTCCCGCCTACACGAGCAGAAATCGCCAATGAGCTGGGCTTCCGCTCCGCCAATGCCGCCGAAGAGCATCTGCAGGCGCTGGCGCGCAAAGGCGCCATCGAAATTTCTCCGGGCACCTCGCGCGGAATCCGCCTGCGAGATGGATCGATTACCAATCCTGGCCGCCAGATGGCGCTGCCCCACCCTGCACTCATGCAGCTGCCGCTGGTCGGCCGCGTCGCCGCCGGCTCGCCGATCCTGGCGCAAGAACATATTGAGAGCAATTACAACGTCGACCCGGCGCTGTTTTCGGCCAAGCCGGACTACTTGCTGAAGGTGCGCGGCATGTCGATGCGCGATGCCGGCATTCTGGACGGCGATCTTCTCGCGGTAAAAAAGGCCGATCAGGCGCGCAACGGACAGATCGTCGTGGCGCGCATTGGTGACGACGTTACCGTCAAGCGCTATCGCAAGACCGGCTCACTGATTGAATTGTTGCCTGAAAATCCCGACTTCAAGGTGATCAAGGTCTCTTCCGAAGAGGAAAACTTCGCCCTGGAAGGCTTGGCCGTCGGCTTGCTGCGCAGCTGGAATTGATCCAGTCGCGAGCAGCACCCAGATAAAGCCCGCTAAATCGCGGGCTTTTTTTACGTCTGTTTGCAAGATCGAAACCGGAATTGCATCATATGATATGCACAGCTTATTGCGACCGGATCAAGCACTACAAGACACTCTTCCGCTCGCAAAGCAGCACAACTACTTAATCCGGCAAGGAATCACAATGTCAACGCGTAGCAGCAACAAGCCCGCCAACAAGAGCACTCAACCCAATGTCAAAGATCTCCTGGCCGTAAGAGAGTGCCTGAGCTTGCTGGACGATCACAAGGTCGACGAGGCAAAAGTACTATGCGCCCAGGTGCTCAAGCGCGCGCCGAATCTTGTCTATGCCAATCATGCCTGGGGCTTGATCGCCATGCATAAGAATGACTATGTCACGGCAGAGGCAGCCCTGCGCAAAGCCGTGGCGGCAGACCCGAAAAATTCCGAATACGTTGCCAACCTGGCGACCTCCGTCCTCAACCAGGACAGGATCGATGATGCCATCGCACTGTACGAAGAAGCCATCAAGCTCAACAGCGAGAACAAAGATGCACGCATCGGCTTGGCCAACGCCCTGCACGAAAAGAACGATCCTGACGCCTCGATCGCCTACTTCGAGGACGCCGTCAAACGCAATCCCGATGCGCCCGGCCCGCTGTCCCACCTGGGCAAGGCCCTGATCGATGCAAAGCAATACAAGGAGGCCGTCGGCGTCCTGTTCAAGTCCTTGCAACTGCAAATCAATTTCGCTCCGGCACACACCAACCTGGGCATCGCCTTCCAGGAAATGGACATGCTCAAGGATGCCCTGGAATGCCACAAGACCTCCCTGCTGCTGGACCCCACGGACATCTACGCGCAAAACAAGATAGCCGACACGTACATCAAGCAAAAAGACTACGACAAGGCCAACGAGCACTATCGGCGCGTCCTGGAGCTGGCGCCCAAGGATCCGAACAGCTACACCAAACTCGCATCGAGCCTGTTCACCCATCAGGATCGCTACGAAGAGGCCATGGCGCTGTTCCACCAGGCGCTTGAGGTCGATCCCAAGCATCCGGTGACGCTCAACAATATCGGCGCAACAATGTATGACTACGGCGAGACGGTGTCTTCGTTGCAATATTTCAAGGATGCACTCGCGCTCAAGCCCAACTACCTGACCGCGCAGCACAATCTTGCGCTTGGACAACTTCTGGCCGGCGACCTGAAAGACGGCTGGGCCAATCACGAAAGCCGGCTGGAAGTCAAAGAGCGTCGCTACGTCTATAAATTGATCCACAAGCTTTTCGGCCTGATCCCGAAATGGGACGGCAAATCCTCGCTCAAGGGCAAGTACATCCTGCTGATGCACGAACAAGGCTTCGGCGACAGCATCCAGTTCGTCCGCTACGTCCACAAGCTGCTGGAGCAAGGCGCCCGCGTGGCCCTGCATGTGAAAGATCCGCTCGCTCGCCTGTTCCGCAGCGTGTCCGATCAGGTGACCCTGGTGCGCGAGAACGATCCGCTGCCCAAATGCGACTGCGCTTACGTGCTGATGAGCCTGCCGCACGCCCTCGGCACTGATCGTGTCGAAGATATCCCATCCTATCCATCCTACCTGTCCGCAGATCCGCTGGACGTCAAGAGCTGGAAAGACAAAATGGACTCGCTTGCCGGCAATACCGGCGATTTGCGCGTCGGCTTCGTATGGGCCGGCAATCCGGAGCACGGCAATGACCGCAAGCGTTCGATTCCGCTGGAGACCTTCGCACCGCTATTCAATACACCTGGCGTCCAATTCTTTTCCATCCAGAAAGGACTGGCCACACCGGAACTGGCCAAGCTTCCCAAAGAACTGCCTGTATACAATATAGGCGACGCCTTTAACGACTTTGCCGATACGGCCGCAGCGATGGCTAATCTGGATCTGATTATCAGCGTCGACACCTCGGTGGTCCATCTGGCCGGCGCGCTCGGCCGGCCAACCTGGACGTTGCTGGCCCACACCCCGGACTGGCGCTGGCTGAATGACCGCGAGGACTCGCCGTGGTATCCAAGCATGCGCCTGTTCCGCCAGCAAAGCCGCAACGACTGGCCTACCGTTATCGACAAAGTGGCTTCAGAGCTTGCGATTCTGGCACAAGAGAAAAAGAAAAATCCTTCCTAATCAAACACTTGCCGCATCCAAGCGATGCGGCAAGCCCCCAAAAACACCACGCCGCAATCCCCCGCCATCTCCCGAAGCATCAAAATTGGAACTTTTCCCGGAATACCAGCTAAAGTTTTCTTAAATAGCGTCGAAATAAGATTTGCTTGACGTATAGAAGCACGCAGTTTTAGGTCGGACAGCATTGGAAAAATTTTTTTGCGATAAACATTAAACTTTTTCCGATACCGTCCGATATAGCTAACAACAGCGGTTTGAACGCCTGAGGCTTTAGGTAAAAACCAAAGTTAAGCACTGAAACTCGGATTTATCGGCCTCAAATCTTAGGAGAATTAACATGGCATCAGTCATTAATACCAATATTGCGTCGCTTAACACGCAACGCAACCTCAACACCTCGCAATCGTCGTTGAACACTTCGATTCAACGTTTGTCTTCCGGTTTGCGCGTCAATAGCGCAAAAGACGACGCTGCAGGCTTGGCAATTGCCGACCGCATGAATGCTCAGGTCAAAGGCCTGGCAGTTGCGCAACGTAACGCCAACGACGGTATCTCCCTGGCTCAAACCGCTGAAGGCGCACTGAGCACAGTTACCGACAACCTGCAACGTATGCGCGAACTGGCTGTCCAAGCTTCGAACGGTTCGAACAGCGCTCAGGATCGCAAGACTCTGAACGACGAATACAAGCAACTGTCGGATGAAACATTCCGCGTTCTGAACGGTACAAACTTCAACGGTCAAAACCTGTTCACAGGTATCGGTTCCGGCGCCAGCGCTGGCACAGGTTCCGATAACGCCAACGTTTCGGCTTCCCTGACACTGACTTTCCAAGTCGGCGCCAACGTTACCGACAACAAGCTGAACGACCAAATCAGCATCTCGCTGTCCGACTTGTCCAACGACAAGACCATCTCGACAGTTATCGGTACCAGCGCCAAGGGTCTGATCGGTCTGGGCGTGACAACTTCGGTTGACGCTGCTCAAGTGACTTACACTTCGGCCAAGGCAGCTCTGGACAACCTGTTCGCAACAGGTTCGACAATGACATCGACAGCACTGGCAGCTTCTGCTGTGACTCTGCAAAGCGCTATCGACACCGCCAAGCTGTCCCTGGACAAGGCGATCGCCGATCCATCGGCACAAAGCGATGCGCAAAAAGCGATCAAGAACCTGGACAACGCGATCAACCTGATCTCGTCCAAGCGTGCAGAGTTCGGTGCGGTCCAAAACCGCTTCAGCGCCGTTATCAGCAACTTGCAGATTTCGAGCGAAAACATCACCGCCTCGCGCAGCCGTATCATGGATACCGACTACGCGGCAGAAACTGCAAACCTCACACGTGCGCAAATTCTGCAACAAGCAGGTACGGCGATGCTCTCGCAGGCGAACTCCGCACCGCAAAGCGTCCTGTCTCTGTTGAAGTAGTCTTAAGAGCCATGTAGGATAATATGCGGAGAATATGCAAGTATTCTCCGCATATGCCTTGATGAAGGAGTAAAAACATGTCGATTTCCCCGCTTAATATCACTGCTGCAGGCGACTCTGGTTCGTACACGCCGGTGCAGCCGTCCAATACAAAACCAGATCCAGTGGTATCGACAGTTGCGCCTGCAGCAACCCCGCAAGCGCAACGTTCCACCGAAAGCGATGTGGCTGATGCTGTTGATAAATTGAATGACTTTGCAAGCAAGAATGCATCGGACCTCAATTTTTCGCGCGATCAGGAAACCGGTAAAACGATTGTGAAAGTTGTCGATACGGCAACCGACGTCGTCATTCGCCAGATTCCGACCGAAGAAGCTGTTGCTATCGCAAAGTCGATTGATAAGATGCAAGGTTTGCTGATCAATCACAAGGCGTAAGTCTGCTACGAACTGTTGGAGCATTTTAATATGCATGCGCAAGCGCCATATTTGCGCATGATATATTTCGCCCCGGTAGTTCATAACAGATTTTTGTTTTTCTGTTGCATGTCATCAGAACCCCATCAAGAGTTGACACTCAATTGATGTGAAGCCAGCCAGCTTTATCACTCTTGTCTGATTTCAGCATCGCATTTTGCGCTCAGCGCATAGATTTCAGGAGATAGCATGGCCACCTCTACCGGGACAATTTCAACCTCGGCAGGTCCCCTCGACGTAGCGACCCTCGTTTCCAAACTGATGGGTGCTGAGGCCAAGGTTCTCGATCCGCTTACCTCGCAAGCCAGCAGCTATAACAGTCTGATTTCCGCTTACGGAAATCTGAAAAATGCGGTTTCCACATACCAAAGCGCCCTGAAGGGCCTGACTGCTGCCAGTTTTGCTGCGCAAAAGTCCACTGTGTCCAATAGCGGTACCGGCACGACGTTGACGACTGATCCGTTCACAGCCGACGTGAACACCGACGACTCCACCAAGGTATTGGCGCAAAAGATTCAGTCTGCCGGTTACCCGAGCTCGCAACAGTTCGCTGCCGGCGACTCTGTCGCGATCAAAATCGGCACCAATCCGCCGACCTTCGTTACCTTGCAGGCCAATGCCACCCTGGCCGGCGTCCGTGATGCGATCAATGCCTCCAAGGCCGGCGTCACCGCCAGCATCGTGACCGACGGCACGGGCGATCACCTGGTCATGGAATCGAACACTGCCGGGACCGCCAACACTATCAAGGTGCAGGCGAACAACAGCCTGGCCGGCCTGGCTTACGATCCGTCGAGCTCTACGCCGAGCACTGTGACGCAAATCCAAGCGCCACGCGATGCCACTGCGGCGGCTTCGGGTACTTATTCCGTGTCGGTGTCGCAATTGGCGCAGGCGCAAAAAATCACGTCCACCGGTTTTGCTGCCGGCTACTCGTTTGACTCGGGCATTCTGGCAATCAAGACCGGCACCGGCTCGACCGCCATCATCAAACCGGCGACCAACACGCTGGCCGGCGTACGCGATGCGATCAATGCAAGTGATGCGGGCGTGAGCGCTACCATCGTCAGCGACGGCACAGCTGCCCATCTGGTTCTCACAGCCAAGGACAGCGGCTCCGCCAACTCAATTCGTGTTACCGGCACCGGCAGCTATTCGGCGCTGACCTTCGACCCGAGTGGCAAGTATTCGTCGCCAGGTGTCGCCACAGGGCAGACGTATGACGCAGGTACCGGAGCATTGACGCTGAAAGTCGGCAATACGACCACCAGTGTCGCCCTGTCCGGCGCAGGCAAAACCCTGCAGGACGTGCGTGACGCGATCAATACCGCCAATGCCGGCGTGACTGCCAGCATCACCAATGACGGCACGCAAGACCATCTGGTCCTGACGCCATCCGGCACCGGCGCGACCAGCCCGGTGTCCTTGACGGGCACTGGCGACTTCGCCAATCTGTCCGGCAGCACGATGGGACAATTGCAAGCTGCGCAAGACGCGAAACTGAGCATTGACGGCACCACCGTCACCAGCCCGTCGAATACAGTCAAGGACGCCATTTCGGGTGTTACGCTGAATCTGACCAAGGTCACCACGGCGGCGGACAATTTCTCACTGAGCATTTCCAACGACACGACCGGCGTGACGTCCACTGCGACCACCTTCGTCTCCGCGTACAACGCGCTTGCGAAGGCCATCACCTCCCTCACCCAACAGACGCCGGCGACCACGCTCGGCCAGGCTGGTACCTCTTCGCCACTGGCAAGCGAGAGCTCGGTACAAAGCATCCTGACCCAGTTGCGCAGCGCGCTGCTGGGCAACGTTCCAGGCGGCAGCGGCATCAGCTCGCTGACCGACATCGGCATCGGGTTCCAGAAAGACGGCACGCTGGCGCTGGATGCGACCAAATTGTCGACTGCGACCACCAAGAATTTTGCGGGCATTGCCAATTTATTCACATCGACCGCGACTACCAACGCCGATGGCACGACGACCGGAACCAATGGTATTTTGACCAACGTACAAAAATTGGTCGACGGCTTCCTCGCCGATGGCGGTATTATTGATACCAAGACCAAGGGATTGCAGGCCAGCCTGAAGATCAACACGGATCGCCAGACTGTCATCAACACCCGCTTGACCAGTATGCAGGATCAATACACCAATCAGTTCAATGCACTGAACTTGACGCTGGCCAGCATGGCGGCTACGCAAAGCTATCTGACGCAGCAATTGGCCAACCTGCCCAAAGCCAGCAGCTGATCGTTAAGCGAACACAGGAGAGGATAATGTTCGGAACCATGCAACGAGGCGCAAACGCCTATGCGAATATCGGCGTTGAAACCGGTGTGATCGCAGCAAGTCCGCACAAGCTGATCACCATGCTGTTTGATGGCGCCCTCGTTGCGATCGCGATGGGCCAGAAATACATGAAAGCCGGCGACATCAAGAACAAGGGCGAATCGATCACCAAGGCCATTCTGATCATCGAGAGCGGCTTGCGCGCCAGTCTGAACAAAAATGTCGGCGGTGAGATCGCCATGAACCTCGATGCGCTGTACGAGTACATGGGACGCCGCCTGCTGTCGGCGAATATCGAGAATTCGCAGGAAACGCTGGATGAAGTGCATGGCTTGCTCGACGGGCTGCGCGAAGCATGGGAACAAATTACTCCGAATGCGGCTGACAGCTCGCAGGCAGCTGCCTGATTGCGGCAATCGACGATTCTTCACTCACAGTCACCCGAAAGCAAAACACCATGGACGGTGCAGAAGTCATTTCCCTTTACGAGTCGATTGCCGATCTGACCGACCAGATGTTGGCCGCAGCACGCAAGGAAGACTGGGCATTGCTGACCAAGCTCGAAGCCGACTGCGCGCATGTCGTCGACTTTCTCAAGCGCAACGAACTGCAGGTCGTGCTCAGCGACGACCGACGTGACCGCAAGATCGAGATCTTGAAAAAAATCCTGGAAGACGATCGCGACATCCGCAAGCTCACTGAACCAGGCCTGCAAAAACTCTCGTCCCTGATACAGAGCACCAGCACTGAGAGAAAACTGGCCAATACCTACGGCATGAATCAACGAGGCTAGCAATGATTCCCCGGGCCGACATAGCGATGACCGTCCAGCCCGTAGCCGCCGTCGATGCGCCAACGGCGATAGTCTCGGTCGCCGACGCAAAGCAGGAAGCCTTCAGCCGCCTCGCGCAAATCGCCAACGGCCAGCAACTGCAGGCCAAAGTTCTCTCTACCTACAACGACGGTAGCTATCTCGTTCGCATCGCCAATACTGCTGCGCGCATGGTCTTGCCGACCTCGACGCGCACCGGCGACACACTCCAGCTGACCATGGTCGGCAAGGATCCGCGCCCTACTTTCCTGCTGACCGAAAGTTTCCGCGGCGAGGATGAGGAGAGCACGGAAGTCTCGCTGAGCACTGCCGGCCGGGCGATGGAAAAGGACATGAAGTCGCTCAAGGCGACTCAGCAAGGCCTCACCAACGTCGGTGCGCGCGACAATCAGCTCGACGAGGGCGACGCCAAGAATGCAGCGCCGAACCAGCTTGCGCCCGAAAGCACCAAAACCTCACTCAGCAGCGCCGGCAAGCTAGTCGACGCCCTGCTCCACGCCTCCGAAGAAAGCGACCTGCCCAGCGCCATCAAGCCGAGCCGCCCGCTGGTCGCCAATCCGACCAGTAACACCCCGCAACTGGCAGACGCCCTGCGCGACTCGGTCGCCTTGAGCGGCGCTTTTTACGAGTCCCATGTGGCCGAATGGGCCGACGGCAAGCGACCGATGGCGGAACTGCTCAAAGAACCCCAGGCGCAACTGGCGCAGCAGACGCAGTCCGGAGTGGCCAGCCTGCTCAACACCACGGACCCCGCCAATACGCAAATGGGGCAGTTGATCAACCTCCAACTCAATGCGCTGGAGCAACAACGCATCGTCTGGCATGGTGAAGTCTGGCCAGGCCAGCAGATGGAATGGGAAATCCATCGGGATAGCCCTGACCAGCAGCAGCAAGCCCCCCAGGAAGACGAACACGCGCCCTCCTGGCACAGCGTGGTGCGCTTCAACTTCGAACATCTGGGGGCGGTATCAGCTTCGATACGACTTATCGGCCAGCAGATCCACATGCAGGTGCGCACCGACAACGATGTCACCGCAGCGGCCTTGCGCGCCAACGGCCGCATGCTGTCCGAATCCATGGAAGCGGCCGGCTCTTCTCTCGACTCCTTGATTGTGAAACGGGATGAACAAGCCTAAGCTGCCCTACCAGAATGCTGTTGCGCTGGCCTACAATACCAATCAGGCGGCCCCCAAGGTCGTCGCCAAAGGCAGCGGCCTGGTCGCCGAAGCCATCATCGCGCGCGCCAAGGAAAGCGGCGTATTTGTGCACGAATCAAAGGAACTTGTCTCGCTGCTGATGCAGGTGGACCTCGACCAGCAAATTCCTCCCGCTCTTTATCGTGCGGTGGCGGAACTTTTGGCTTGGTTGTACCGCATTGAAAATATGCAATTGGACCGCAGTGATGTATGATTAGGGGTTAGATTAAATACTGCCCTTTTGGGATATAAGTCTACCCTTCTATCCTTTGATTTGAGACGCATAGACGCACAGATGGCAAACAACGACGAGATTAAAGACGACAGCCCGTACCGCGTACATTCGCGCCGGGAAATCGTATCCCTGCTGAATAGCATGATGGAACGCAATCAGCTGCTGAGCCTGCTCATCAAGGGTGGCTCAGAGTCTATTATCACGTCGATTCTGGACATCGATGAAGACGCGAACAGCGTCGTCATCGACGCGGCGCCAAGCGCCTCGCTCAATCTCAGCATCCTGCAAAGCAACCGCATCGGTTTTGAAGCGCTGTACAACAATATCCGCATCACGTTCAACGTCGACCGGGCGAAGCACTGCGAATTCCAGTCGCGTCCGGCGCTCAAGATCGATATTCCGGAAAGCCTGGTGCGCCTGCAGCGCCGCGAATATTTCCGCATTCCCACGCCGATCGCCAAGCCTTTGCGTTGCACGTTCCGCGTGACGCAGGATGACGGCTCATTCACCACGATCGTCACGCTGCTGAACAATATCAGCGCCGGCGGCGTTGGCCTGACTGATGAAAAGAAGATCCTGGACAGCACAGTCGGCCGCGTTTACGAAGACGTTTCGCTCGAAATGACTGACAACACCATCGTCACCGTGAAGCTGGTGGTGCGCGACTGCAAGGAAGCCAAGCTGACTTCCGGCAAGACCGTCAATCGCTTCGGCTGCGAGTTTGTCGATCTCCCCCGCGCCGTTCTGGCGGCGGTTCAGCGATTCATTACCAAACTGGAGCGCGAACAAAACGCCAAAGCATCGGGGATGATGTAAGTCAGGTAATCCCGCGTCGCAAAATGCGCCGCGCAATAAAAAGAGCTGCCGCGGCAGCTCTTTTTATTTCATCCGACAATAAACGGCAAAGAATCGCCGGAAAAATACCGGTCACACCTGCATCGTCATGATGTCGCGATAAGCCGAAACCAGCTTGTTGCGCACCTGGATACTGGTCTGGAAGGAAATACTTGATTTCTGCATGGCAATCATCACATCCGACAAATTGATGTTGTCGTCGCCCATGGCGAAGGCTTCAGACATCTTCTTGGATTTTTCTTGCGATGCATTCACTTCATCGAGCGAATTTTTCAGAACGCTGGCAAAATCTACTCTGGACGCAGGTTTTTCGCCGCCGGTGATACTTTCCACCGGAGCAACATTTCCTTGAGCGCGCGCAGCAGCAGCCTTCAGCTGGGACACCATCGCTTCAATCCTGCTCGTATCGATCATACTCGTTGCCAATTTTGCACCTCTTCGAATTCAATCAAGCATCTGCGATTACACCTCGCAATCACAATTCCCGCTTCTACAACGGCAGATTAGCATGCCATCCCCTGCATTTCGCAACAATAAGCGGGGAAATAGCCATTCTGTTCCAGAGATCAAATTTTCGCTCTGGCAGGACAATCCACACTAAGCAAAAAACCTATATGGGTAGGGAAGCAGTGAAGCAAATCATACATAGCCACAAGCTCGGCAGCACATGCAAGGGGAAATCATGGCGGTAGCAGCCGATGGCACGCTGACCAACGACAGCAATGCCTCAGCCACGGACGGCACGACTTCGGGAGAACATTCGTCCCAGGAGCCGCCGCGCAATGGCGTCGTTCGCTATGCGCAATCGCCCCAGGGGCGCCGCGTCCTGCTGATGGTCGCTGCAGCAGCGGTCATCGCCTTGATGATCGGCATCTGGATGTGGAGCCAGAAGACCGAATACCGGGTCCTGTTCTCCAACTTCTCCGACCGCGACGGCGGCGCCATTGTCGCGTCCCTGCAGCAAATGAACGTGCCGTACAAGTACTCTGAAGGTGGCAGCGCCATTCTGGTGCCTGAGACCATGGTGCACGACGCACGCCTGAAACTGGCGTCGCAAGGTCTGCCCAAGGGCGGCAACGTCGGTTTCGAACTGATGGAAAACCAGAAACTTGGCGTGTCCCAGTTCCTTGAACAAGTTAACTTCCAGCGCGCCCTTGAAGGCGAACTGGCGCGTTCGATTCAATCACTGTCGGCAGTGCAGGCGGCCCGTATCCACCTGGCCCTGCCCAAGGCGTCGGTGTTCGTACGCGACCAGCAAAAGCCGACCGCCTCTGTCATCCTCAGCCTGTATCCTGGCCGCGGACTGGACGCCCAACAAGTCAGCGCCATCGTCCACCTGGTGGCCAGCAGCGTTCCCGAGCTGTCGCCCAAGAGCGTGACGATCGTCGACCAAAACGGCAATCTGCTGTCGGACACCACCAAGCAGCCCGCCAACGGCCTTGATCCGACTCAGCTCAAGTACGTTCAGGATCTGCAGCAGGACATCATCAAGCGCGTCGAATCGATCATCGCTCCTATCGTCGGCACGGGCAACGTTCGCGCCGAAGCGACCGCCGATGTCGATTTCTCGCGCAGCGAACAAGCGGCAGAAACCTACAAGCCTAACCAAACTGCCGATACCGCCGCCGTTCGCAGCAAGCAAAGCAGCGAATCGCAAAACGGCAATTCAAGCACATCCGGTATCCCGGGCGCGCTGACTAACCAGCCGCCTGCTCCGGCCACTGCACCGATCGTCAATCCGCCTGCGGTAGCGGGTACTGCGGGCGCCGCCGGTACGGCAGCTGCACCGGCAACCAGCTCCGGCACCTCGCATAAAGACGCGACGATCAACTACGAGGTCGACAAGACCGTACGTTACGTCCAGCAACCAATGGGTGGCGTCAAGCGTCTGACGGTCGCGGTGGTGGTGAATTACAAGCGCACCATGGATCAGACCGGCAAGGTCGTGATGAAGCCGCTGACCGAAGCCGAGCGCAATCAGATATCGGATCTGGTCAAGGAAGCCATGGGCTTCAACAAGGATCGCGGCGACTCGCTGAATGTGGTCAACACACAGTTCAGCAGCGAGATGGAACCGGAATTGCCATTGTGGAAACAGCCGGACATGATCCAGCTGGCCAAGGAAATCGGCAAGTACGTCCTGCTGGCGGCCGTGTTGCTGTACCTCTACTTCGGCGTGCTGCGCCCGATCATCTGGAAGCTCTCCGGCCGCGAAGAACGCGAAGCCAAGGAACGCGCCGAAGCCGAAGCCAAGGCTGCCGCCGAAGCCGCCGCCGCGATGTACGATCCGGACAATCCGGACGCCATCGTCGAGCTGTCGCCCGAAGCAGCAGAGGCCGACGCCCGCTCCGAGTACAAGAAGAATCTCGAATCCGTCAAGCAACTGGCCAAGTCCGATCCGAAACTGGTTGCAAGCATCATTAAGGCATGGGTGAACAATGAGTAACGAAGGCGTTCAAAAAGGTGCCATCCTGATGCTGGCGCTGGGCGAGGACGAGGCCGCCGAGGTCATGAAGTACCTCGGCCCCAAGGAAGTCCAGAAGCTGGGCGCGGCCATGACCACCTTGAAAAACATCAGTTTCGAGGAAATCAACGGCGTGCTCGATGATTTCCTGGCCGAGACAGGCCAGGCTTCGTCGATCGGCCTCGATTCGGACGAATACATCCGCAGCGTGCTGACCAAGGCGCTGGGCGACGACAAGGCCACATCCCTGCTCAACCGTATCCTCGGTGGTCGCGACGCCAGCGGCATCGAAAGCCTCAAGTGGATGGATGCGCAATCGGTCGCTGAACTTATTCGCAATGAACACCCTCAGATTATTGCGACGATCCTGGTTCACCTCGAACGCGATCATGCTTGCGATATTCTCAACAATTTCACCGAACGCCTGCGCAACGATGTCATTTTGCGTATCGCAACCCTGGATGGCGTGCAGCCGACGGCATTGCGCGAATTGAACGACGTGCTGACCAAGCTGCTGACCGGCAACGAAAGCCTGAAGAAGCAACAAATGGGCGGTATCCGCACTGCTGCGGAGATCCTCAACTTCATGTCCGGCGAGAGCGAAACATCGGTGATGAGCAATCTGCGCGCCTACGACGAAGACATGGCGCAAAAGATCATGGACGAAATGTTCGTGTTCGAGAACATCATCGACATCGACGGCCGCGGTATCCAGCTGCTGCTGCGCGAAGTGCAATCGGAATCGCTCATCGTCGCACTCAAGGGCGCCTCGCAAGCGCTGCGCGACAAGATTTTCGGCAACATGTCGCAACGTGCTGCGGAAATGATGCGGGAAGACCTGGAATCCAAGGGACCTGTGCGGCTGTCGGAAGTCGACGCGCAACAAAAGGCCATCCTGCAAATCGTCCGCCGCCTGGCCGACGAAGGCCAGATCGTGCTCGGCGCGAAGGGCGAAGATGCATTCGTCTAACGCCGCTGCGACCGGCGCATGCTGCCCCCATGGCCGCATGACGCCGATTGCATCCATGGCTCAGCCTCACCGGATCTGAAATGGCTTCAAGAAACAACATCATTCCCAAAGAACAGATGACGCCTTACCAGCGTTGGGAAATGGCGTCCTTCGATGAGCCGCAGGAAGAGATTCCGACGCCCGAAGAACAGTTTGTCGAAGAAATCCCGCCGCCGCCCTCGCTGACCCTTGAAGAGATCGAGGCCATCCGCGAGCAAGCGCGCCAGGAAGGCTACGCCGAAGGCCAGCAGCAAGGCATGCAGGCAGGCCGCTCGGAAGGCTACATGGCCGGTTTGCAGCTAGGCCAGACGGAAATCAACGAGACCATCCAGCACCTGCGCCAGATCGCGGTGTCGTTCGGCACGGAAGTTTCGCAGACCAGCGAAACCATGGCGCCCGAATTGCTCAATCTCGGTCTCGATATCAGCAAGGCGATGATCAAGACGGCACTCACCGTCAAGCCGGAACTGATCCTGCCGACCATCAGCGCCGCGATCCATTCCTTGCCAAGCTTGCAGTTGCCCGCCCTGCTCTATTTGCAGCCGGACGATGCTGCACTGGTGCGTGAACATCTCGGCGAAGAGCTCAGCCAGAACGGTTGGCGCCTGGTCGAAGACCCGGAACTGCAACGCGGCGGCTGCCGCATGGAAACCGGCACCAATCAGGTTGACGCCACCATGCAGACGCGCTGGCGCCGCATCGCCGAATCACTCAGCAAACAGCTTGACTGGCTGGAGTAGCGCCATGCGCGCACCACTCCCCGCTGTCTCGCTCAACGTGTACAAGGTGCAACGATGAATTCGCCGATGCCCTCCCATTTCAGCCGCTGGCAGGCCTATCTGCATAATTGCAGCGGCCTGGTGGCGATGACTGAACCGACGCAGCTTTCCGGACGCATTACCCGCGTCGCCGGACTCGTCATGGAAGCAGTCGGCCTGAAATTGCCGGTCGGCAGCCCGTGTACCGTCCCGCTGCCAAATGGCACCCTGATCGAGGCAGAAGTCGTCGGTTTCCAGGATGAACGCCTGTTTTTGATGCCACAGAGCGATGTCGAAGGCATCGTGCCGGGCACCCGAGTCTATCCGGTCGAGCCAGTCAAACCGCCGCCGCGCACCGGCCCGATCGCCTACATCCGCCGTACCGACGAACACTCGCGCCGCCTCCCGGTTGGCGATGAATTGCTGGGCCGTGTGCTCGACGGTGCCGGACGTCCGCTCGACAATCTCGGACCGCTGCATACAGAAAATTCAGCCCCGCTCAGCGTGCGCGCCGCCAATCCGCTGGGACGCGCACCTATCGAAGACATCCTCGACGTCGGCGTACGCGCCATCAACAGCATGCTGACAGTCGGACGCGGCCAGCGCATGGGCCTGTTCGCGGGTTCCGGCGTCGGCAAGAGCGTTTTGCTCGGCATGATGGCCCGCTACACCAGCGCCGACGTCATCGTGGTCGGCCTGATCGGCGAACGCGGCCGCGAAGTGAAGGAATTCATCGAACACATCCTTGGCGATGAAGGCATGGTCCGTTCGGTCGTCGTAGCCGCCCCGGCCGACACGCCGCCGCTGATGCGCCTGCAAGGCGCCGCCTATGCGACTGCGATCGCCGAACACTTCCGCGACCAGGGCAAGAACGTGCTTCTGATCATGGATTCGCTGACCCGTTACGCCATGGCGCAACGTGAAATCGCCCTGGCCATCGGCGAACCGCCGGCCACCAAGGGTTATCCACCTTCCGTCTTCGCCAAACTGCCGGCGCTGGTCGAACGCGCCGGCAACGGCGACGTCGGCGGCGGCTCAATCACGGCGTTCTACACCGTCCTGACCGAAGGCGACGATCAACAGGACCCGATCGCTGATGCGGCGCGCGCGATTCTCGACGGCCACATCGTGCTTAACCGGGTGCTGGCCGAGGCCGGGCACTACCCGGCGATCGATATCGAACAATCGATCAGCCGCGCCATGCACAGCATTACTTCCGCGGAACATCAGCGCGATACACGTCGGCTGAAACAGTTGTACTCCCGCTATCAACGCAACCGCGACCTCATCAGCGTGGGCGCGTATTCAGCCGGATCCGACCCGGTGCTGGACCAGGCGATCCAGTTGATGCCGCGTATCGAGGCGTTCTTGCAGCAGGGCATCCCGGAACGCGCAGGTGTTTCCGAGAGCTTGGGGCAACTTACCGCTCTATTCCAGTGATTGAGCACTTCGCCCCGAAAATATAATCAAAGCTACCATGGCTACGACCACTGCACTCGAAACGCTGATCGAATTGGCGACCAAAGAGACCGACGAAGCGACAAAACGCTTGGGCCGGTCTGTTCGTACGAGTGAAGAGGCGCAGCAGAAACTTGTCATTCTGGAACAATACCGCGACGACTATGCCTTGCGTTTTCAGGAAAGCCTGTCCTCCGGTTTGACGGCGATGAGCTATCGGAATTTTCAGCTGTTTATCGAGAAAATCGACAGCGCCATCACAGGGCAGCAAAATGTGGTGAAAAACGCCCAGCAACGCGTGGCGGAAGCACGGGCTGCATGGCAGGCATGCGAGCGCAAACGGATGTCTTATGACACACTGGCGACGCGGGCGAAACAAACGGCGCAATTGCGCGAAACACGACGTGATCAGAAGCAGACGGATGAACAAGCGTCGCGGATCACGTTTTACAAACGGTAGGCTAGGAACTGGCGGAAACGATGAAAACACAATTGCCGATCTTGAACGTCGCAAACCTGCAGAACTCTGCACGCCCTGCCACGCAAGCCGACTCTTTCACGGCCGAGGTTCCGTTCAACCAGGTGTTGAACAAGGAAGTCAGCAACCGCAACACCGAAAATCAAAGCAAGCCCAGCGATGCCGCCAAGGACAAGTCGCCGGAACCGGTCAAAGCCGCTCCTGCACCAACCGCCTCGACGCCGCCAAAGTCGGATACGGACAAGACCGCTTCATCCGACGAAAAACAGGATGAAGACCAGGCTGCCGAGGACGCCAGCGCCGCTACCGATGCCGCCTCTGCACAGCAAATGCTGGCACTGGTCACCAACATGGGCCAGATGAGCATTCAGCCGCTGTCCAAGAAAACCACTGACCAGGACATGGATGTCCTGGCCGGCCAGAAAGGCAAGAAGCCGATCGGCGAGATCGGCACCGAGGCGAAGACCGACCTTGCCCTGGCCGATACTGAGGGTGACGACAAGAGCAAGGGCAAGAACAACCCGCTCGACCTGGCGGCGTTGAAAGACAGCGAAAAAGACGCAACGGACGGCAAGTCAGCGCTGCCAACACGTGCCACCACCGAAAAGAGCCAGGCCGAATCGCCGGTAACCGCAAAGTCCTTCCAGGCAGATTTGCAGGACTCCGCCGCTGCAGCCCGCGCCGCCAAGGTCACGCCGGAAGTCGCTGTCAAACCAATCGAAACACCCGTGCAGCCAACCGCCGCCACCGTGGTCCCCGCCCTTCAACAGGCGATGTCCCTGAGCCAGCAAGCCGCCATCAGCGGCCAGGCAGTGCAACGCCTGACGCCGGCCGTCGGCAGCCAGGGTTGGGATCAGGCCGTCGGCCAAAAGGTGCTGTGGATGGCCAACGGCGGCCTGCAAAGTGCATCGCTGACGCTGAACCCACCGGATCTGGGCCCATTGCAAGTGGTCCTGCACGTCAACAATCAACAAGCCGATGCGACCTTCATCACCGCTCAGCCCGAAGTCAAGCAGGCGCTCGAAGCCGCCATGCCAAAGCTGCGCGAAATGATGGACCAGGCGGGCATCCAGTTGGGCCAGGCCACCGTCAACACCGGCAACCCGAACCAACAACAAGGCGCGAACCAGCAACAACAGGCGCGCGGCACCAGCGGCAACTCGTCGAACTTTGGCGGCCGCGACAATGAAACAGACGTCAATGTGGCCGTCGTGCCTCGTCCGGTCGCTCGTGGCGGCCAAGGCCTCGTGGACACATTTGCATAAGTCGGACAGCATTCAATAAAAACAGGTGTTCAGCCGGCAGTATCAATATCGGCGGTTTCTTGCCGATAGTATTGTGATGTGCTCAACGAACACGCACGAAAGGGAAAATTAGATGGCAACAAAAGCAGCAAAACCGGCAGCCAAGGGGGCGGACGCTGCAGAGGCGGCACCGGCGAAATCGAAGAAGATGCTCTTCATCATCATCGGTGCAGTGCTGGTGCTGGCAATCGGCGGCGGCGCAGCCTTCATGCTGATGGGCGGCAAATCCAAGAAAGCCGACGAAGAACACGCCGAAGAAAAGGCCACCTCGAAGGTGCCTGTATTCGTTGTCATCGAACCGTTCGTAGTGAACCTGCAGCAGGAAACCGGCGACCAGTTCCTGCAAGTCGCCTTGACACTGCAAGTGCCGAACGCGGAAACCGCCGAAAGCCTCAAGGTCTTCATGCCGCAAGTGCGCAGCCGTCTGCTGATGGTCCTGTCGAGCAAGAAGGCTTCCGAGCTGCTGACCAGCGAAGGCAAGCGCAACCTCACCGACGAGATCATCGATCAGTTGGGCGAGCCGTTTGCCGGCGGCGGCAAGGGCCCGTCGATCACCGACGTGTTCTACACCTCTTTCGTCATTCAACAGCAGTAGCATCATGGCAGAACACTTTCTATCGCAGGAAGAAGTCGATGCACTCCTAAGAGGAGTGACGGGGGACGAAGACGAAGAAAAAAGCGTCGAAGAAACCCCCGGGACGGTACGCAACTACAATCTTGCAACGCAAGAGCGTATCGTTCGCGGCCGGATGCCGACGCTTGAAATCATCAACGAACGTTTCGCCCGCCTGTTCCGCATCGGTTTGTTCAACTTCCTGCACCGTACCGCTGAGATTTCGGTCGGCCCGGTGAAAGTCTCGAAGTACAGCGAATTCATCCGCAACCTGGTGGTGCCGACCAACCTGAATCTGGTCCACATCAAACCGTTCCGCGGTATCGGCCTGGTGGTTTTCGATCCGCAGTTCGTGTTCCTGCTGGTGGACAACATGTTCGGTGGCGACGGACGCTTCCATACCCGCATCGAAGGCCGTGAATTCACGCCGACCGAGCAACGCATCATCATGCGCGTGCTGGACATCGTGTTTGAAAACTATTCCAAGTCGTGGGAGCCGATTTACCCGATTGAATTCGAGTACATCCGCTCGGAACTGAATACCCAGTTCGCCAACATCGCCACGCCCAATGAAGTTGTGGTGTCGACCTCGTTCACCATCGAACTCGGCCCCGTCAGCGGTGAAATCCACATCTGCACGCCGTATTCGATGATCGAACCGGTCCGGGACAAACTCACCAGCAGCATGCAAGGTGAAGCCCTGGAAGTTGACAAACGCTGGATCCGGCTAATGAAGCAGCAGATCCAGACCGCTGAAGTTGAGCTGATTGCCAACTTCGGCACCGCCCGCGTCACATTTACCGATTTGCTGAACATGCAAGTCGGCGACGTCATCCAGCTGCAGACCGCCAACCCGGTCACCGCGCAAGTCGATGGCGTTCCCGTGATGGAGTGCAGCTATGGCAAATTGAATGGTCAATACGCGTTGCGCGTAGAAAAACTGCTATCCATCACGCACAACGAAACACCAGAAAGTATTCAAGGAGAGCAGAATGGCTGAAGATAACGTTGACCAAACAGCGGCGGAAGACGATCCGTGGGGCGCCGCGTTGGCCGAGCAAACAGAAGCGGAAGAGTCGCAGAAGAAACACATTCCTGAAGAAGAAGGCCTGACAACCAAGCCGGCCGAAGCAACCATCTTCAAGGATCTCAGCGCATCGGATATTCAGACCAACACGCCCAACGACATCGACTTCATCCTCGATATTCCCGTCCAGCTGACGGTGGAACTGGGTCGCACCAAGATCGCCATCAAGAACCTGTTGCAACTTGCGCAAGGTTCCGTGGTGGAACTCGACGGCATGGCCGGCGAACCGATGGACGTGCTCGTGAACGGCTGCCTGATTGCACAAGGCGAAGTGGTGGTGGTCAATGACAAGTTCGGTATCCGTCTGACTGACATCATCACTCCTGCAGAGCGCATCCGCAAACTCAATAGATGATCCGTCCGCGCCGTCCCCGCAATCTGCTGACCTGCATCCGCTGCAGCATCGCTCTCGTGCCGGCAGCGCTTGCCGCCGGCGCAGCGCGTGCGGCGGAACAGCAAACAGCCCCGGCATTGCCCTCCACTACCGGCAGCGTGTTCACCATGCTGCTGGGGTTGACGGCCGTGCTGGCGATCATGGCCGGCATCGCCTGGCTGTTCAAGCGCAGCGGCCTGGTGCAGCGCGCGCAGGGCAATGCGGTCGCCAAGATCATTGGCGGCGTCAGCGTCGGCACGCGTGAGCGCGTGATGGTCATCGAAGTCGCGGATCAATGGATCGTCATCGGCGTTGCGCCGGGACGCGTCAATACACTGGCCACCATGCCTCGTCAGGAACACGTTGCAGCGCCGGCCTCGGCCGCCTCTGCCAACTTTGCATCCTGGCTGAAAAACACGATCGACAAACGTAATGGCAGCAGTTAGAACTTCTTCGGTACGCTCATCTCTCTGGCTGCGCCTGCTGTCGGCTCTCCTGCTCTGCCTGCCGCTTGCGGCGGCGGCGCAACAAGGATTGCCGGCTTTCACCAGCACGCCGGCGCCAGGCGGCGGACAGACCTACAACCTCAGCATCCAGACGATGCTGTTGCTCACTTCGCTGTCGTTCATTCCGGCGGCGCTGTTGATGATGACCTGCTTCACGCGCATCGTCATCGTGCTATCGCTGCTGCGCCAGGCCCTGGGTACGCAATCGACGCCGCCCACGCAAGTGCTGGTCGGCCTGTCGCTGTTCCTGACCCTGTTCGTGATGGGCCCGGTATTCGACAAGATCTACGCCGATGCCTATCTGCCATTTTCCGAAAACAAGATCTCCATGATCGATGCGATGGAAAAAGGCGCCGGGCCGCTCAAGGAGTTCATGCTCAAGCAAACGCGCCAGTCCGACCTCGCCCTGTATGTCAAGCTGTCGCACAGCCCCGACCTGCAAGGCCCGGAAGACGTGCCGCTGCGCCTGCTGATCCCGGCGTTCATCACCAGCGAACTGAAGACCGCATTCCAGATCAGCTTCGCCATCTTCATTCCCTTCCTGATCATCGACATGGTGGTCGCCAGTATCCTGATGTCGATGGGTATGATGATGATGTCGCCGGCGATCGTGTCCTTGCCGTTCAAGCTGATGCTGTTCGTGCTGGTCGACGGTTGGCAGTTGCTGATCGGCTCGCTGGCAGAAAGTTTTTACTAAGGCCCCGCCATGACACCAGAAAGCGTAATGACCCTCGGCCGCCAAGCCATGGAAGTCACTCTGATGATCGCCGCGCCGATGTTGTTCACCGCGCTGATCATTGGCCTGATCGTCAGTATTTTTCAAGCCGCGACACAGATCAATGAAGCCACGCTGACCTTCATTCCGAAACTGGTCGGGGTCTTCCTTGCACTCATCATTGCCGGTCCGTGGATGCTGAGCATCATGCTCGATTACATGCGCCTGATGTTTACCGGCATTCCCGCCATGGTGCAGTAAGGCATGCAAGGATTGCCACGCCCACCGGCAATCGCAACATCATGATCAACGTCACCAGCGCTCAGCTCTACATCTGGATTGCCGCATTCATCTGGCCGCTGACGCGTATCCTCGGATTGCTGGCTGTCGCGCCGCCGTTCGGCAGCGCCAGCGTGCCGATGCTGGTGAAGATTCTTCTGGGCGTCATGACCTCGCTGGTCATCGCACCCAACGTGCCGGTGCCGCCGGCGCTCGACCCGATGTCGATGACGGGACTGCTGATCCTGATCCAGCAATTCATCATTGGCGCGGCCATGGGATTCTCCGTGCGCCTGGTTTTTGCCGCAGTGGAAATGGCCGGGGAAATGACCAGCAACACCATGGGCCTGGGCTTCGCCGTCTTCTTCGATCCGCAATCGCAAGGACGCACGTCCGCCATCAGCCAATTGTTTTCCCTGCTGGCCACGCTGGTCTTCCTGAGCATCAACGGCCATCTGGTGCTGGTGGCCGTCATCGCGGACAGTTTCAACACCCTGCCGATCACCGCCGCCCCCGTCACTGCCGAAGGCTTCCATTACATTGCGCTCTCCGGCGCACGCATTTTCAGCATGGGGCTGCAGTTGTCGCTGCCCATGATCGTCGCCCTGCTGATCACCAACATGGCGTTGGGCATCCTGACGCGCGCGGCGCCGGCGCTGAATCTGTTCGGTATCGGCTTCCCCATCACGATGGTCGCCGGCTTCCTGCTGATCGCAATCTGCCTGCCCTACATGCTGACGCCACTGCAGCACTTCCTCAACGACACCATCGAAACCGTGCGCATGCTCGGCGGCATGGCGACCATCCCGCCGATACCCAAACGCTAGCCATACGGCGGGAGAGCCGGCGTTTTGCAACGTCGCGACAGACACTTCAAGCTTGACCAGACAAAGGATCCTGCTCGGCACAGGGCAAGAATCATCACGCCCTGATAGCGGACAAATGAATAAGCGGGAGAAGGACTGTTACAGAGAAGATTGAGACACCGGACGAACCTAAGTTCGCCCGGCCGGGAAGGATTACTTCAGATAGTTCAACAGCGTCAGGCTGCTGGTGGTAACGAAGGATTTTTGTGCAGCCTGCAGGTAAGTCTGCTGCAGCGACAGCGCGCTGATGTTTGCCGCGAGGTCCGACGGATTGCGCCCCAACAGGTCATTGACGCTTTGCGTGTACTGCTCCTTGAGCACGTCGCCGGTTGCGTTCAGGTTGTCGATTTCAGATTGACGTGCACCGACCGACGCCGTCGCGGCGCCGACACTGTTCATCTGCAGGTCAATTGCGCCACCGAGCTTGTTCAGGCCGCGGGTCAATGCCGCCTGGCTGCCTGGAATCGGCGTGCGGGCAGCGTCTGCCTTGTCCGACAACAACTTGGCGTTGGCCGCCTGCGTCAGCAACGTGCTGTAATTCGGATCGGTTGGAGAAGCGGCATCCAAAGCGGCCTGCGCCGTCTTGTAGGCTTGAATAGGATATTGTGCCGGAATCGAACCCACAGGATAATTGAACGTATTGGCAGCCTGAGTATCCGCGTTGTTGGCAGCTTCGGTGACCGGTACCTGCAACAGCGTGATCAGGTCCTGCATGTTCTTGAAGGTATCCTGGCCCGCCCCTTGGAACACCGCCTGGCCGGAAACGCTGATTTCCATGTTGCGGGTCGAATCCACCTGCAACGACTGCTGGCCCTGGTCGCCGTTATAGACGATGTTGCCCATGCTGTCGTAGTCGAACGGCTGCGTAGTGGCCTTGAAACCCGAGAACAGGTAGTTGCCCAGCGCATCGGTGGCGTTGGCAAACCCCAGCATTTCTTTCAGGTTGCCCTTGAGCTCGGTCGCCATGTTGGCACGTTCGCTGTTCGAGAATGCTGCGTTGCCGGCCTGGGTGATGTTCGACTTGATCTTGGTCAGCATCGCCGTGACGTTGGTCAGGGCCGCGTTCACCTGCGACAACGAGCTGTCGGCATTGTTGCGATTGATCTTGTACTGATCGTTGAGCGCCTGCGTCTGCGACAGGTCCAGCGCGCGCGCAGCGGCCACGGCATCATCGGACGGCAGCAATACGGTTTGCTGCTGGGTCACCTGCTGGTTCAGCTTCAGGATCGAACCCTGCATGCTGGTCAATTCTGTGTTGCTCAGTTGATAGAGCATGCTTGTGCTAATACGCATTTTGATCTTCCTTAAAACTAGCCGCCGAGCGTGAACAAGACATTCAGCATGTCGCTTGCAGCCTGAATGATTTTTGCCGCAGCCTGATAGGCTGTTTGATTCTTGATCATGTTGGACAACTCCTCATCCTGATTGACGCCGGATTCGGATTGCTGCTCTTGCTGAATCGCGGTCAGCCGCGCGTTTTCAGCCTTGTTGGTGACAGTGATCTCGTTGGTCTTGTTGCCGATCAGGCTGACCAGCTGCGAATACGATCCCTGGAACGAAGTATTGCCGATGGTGTTGGCGGTCTGCAGCGCGTTCAAGGCCAGCGCGTTGCGATTGTCTGTCACACCATTGGTATTCGGTGAGACATAGAATTGATCGCCATTGGCTGGCTGACCGGTGATGGTAAAACTGATGCCACCGGTGGTGAGCTTGTCGCCAGGCGTAAAGCCGATATTCGCACCTGCCGCGTAGTTAGTAGTAGTGCCATCTGTATGAGTCACCACGACAGCGCCTACCGATCCGTTAGGCGTCAACGTGCTACCCGTCGAATTGAACGTGAAACCCAACTTGACTGCCGGTCCCAGCGGCGTAGCCGCATAGTTAGCATCGACAGTCCCCGGCGAAATTGTCGCTGTGCCCGTATTTGCCGGCTTTGGAGAAAATACGAACTTGTCATTATTACCAGGTGTTCCGCTAAGCACAAAACTGACACCACCGCTGGTGATAGTGGCGCCTGGCGAATAAGGAATCGCAGCACCAGGAGCATAAGGCGTCGTCACCCCTGCCGCGGTTGTGACCGACACGTTCGCATTCGGCGTCAACAGAAGTGTTGATGGCGGACCACTGCTAAAAGTGTAAGTCTGCGTCGAATTCGGTGTAAAGGTTGCCTTGTCGACCGTCGCCGAAGTCACTACGCCGGTACCGGTATTACCTGCCGTGACAAGGCCCATGTCGGTGACAGCATTGGTTGACGTCACTATCGGTGTTCCCGCAGCGATCTTCTGCGTGTTTGTAATTGCCACACTGATGCCGTTGGCGCCGTTGATGGTCGGCTTGATCAGGAAACTGTCCTTGGCCACCATGCCGGTAGAACCGAAATCCACACCGTCGACCGTAACCGGCATCGTCGCCGATGTGGTCTTGGTGTTGTCCGACAAACGTGTGACCGAATAATTGGTGCCGTCGAAATCAAGACGGTAGTCGCTGGTCGACAGCAGTGAAGGATTGCTGATGGTTGCCGTGGCGGTTGCTGCAGGCGGCGCTACGTGATTCTTTGCATTGGCCACAACGGAAGGCACAGGCACATTGAAGAAGTTGGTGCCCAGCGCGCCGTTCTGATCCTGCCCCAGCTTGTGCTGGGCGTTGAACGCGCTGGCCATGACAATCGCTACCCGACCCAAGGTATTCTGCGCAGTATCCAACGTCTCGGTGCGGTATTGCAGGATGCCTCCCAGGCTGCCGCCGGTGAAGGCGCCGTCCGGCAACAGGATGGTGGCGTTGCTGCTGGTCTTGATCGATACTTGCAGACGCGTCGGATCGTCGTCCGCCGGCGTCGGCACCAATTGCGAAACCTGATCACCCAGCACCAGGGGCTGCCCGTTGCCGATGAACACGCTCATTGAGCCATTGCTTTGCGGCAAAGTCGTTACTTTAACAATCTTGTTCAGATCGGCAATCGCCTGATCGCGCTGGTCGAGCAAATCGTTCGGTGCTGCACCGCCGCCGCTGCCCTGCGCCTTGATGATCGCCTGGTTCAGTTCCTGGATCTGCGTGGCAAACGAATTGATGGTGCCGATACTCGACGTGATCTGCGCGTTGACGCTGGTGCGGCTCTGCGCCATCTGATCGTTCAGGCTCTGGAAACGCGCAGCCAGCGTCGAACCGGCGGACAACACAGCCTGACGAGCGGCGTCGTTGTTCGGCGTCGACGCCAGGTTCTGCATCTTCGTAAAGAAGTCCTGCAGTGCAGGCGACAGGCCTGCCGACGTATCGGCGACCAGATTGTTCAGTTGGCTGATCTGCGACAGGTAGGAGTCCAGCGAGCTCGCAGTGGTCTGCGACGCCATCACCTGCTTGTTGAGGAAATCGTTATAGACGCGCTTGATTTCGGCAACCTGCGTACCCTGCCCAATAAAGCCGTAGCCGTAGTTGATGCCGCCGGCCGTGCTTTGCACGACTACCTGGCGGTTATAGCCCGGGGTTGTCGCATTGGAAATATTATGGCTGGTGGTCGCCTGGGCCGCCTGAGCTGCGGCCAGTGCACTTTGCCCGATACTGAAGATATTGGTTGCCATGCTATCTGTCTGTTCTTTAACGGAATAACCTAGTGAACGGCATCCTGCAGGGAAACTTTAGGACGCGTTACCAATGATTTTGAGAGTGCAGGAAGCGCCTGGTGTTCCCCGCAGCGTTTGGAAAGATCCCGTCCGGGCCGATATCAGCCCATGGAGCGACTCGGGTAGCAAACCTCGTATCAGGCCGACAGCGACTGGCGGATGATGCGCGATAGTTTTTCCGCATAGTGTGGATCGGTTGCATAGCCTGCGCGTTGCAGGCCGTAGGCAAAACCGTGGGCGTCTTGCGCATTGGCCAACACTTTTTCATAGCGCGGGTTGCTGCGCAGCAGCTTGGCGTAATCCTGGAAGGCTTCCGAATAAGAATCATAGGCCCGGAACTTCTCCACCTTGCGCTGCGCCACACCGTTGACGTATTCGATCGTGGTCGCATCGACCGTCTTGCCGGTCCAGTTGCCGGTCGCCTTGATGCCGAACAGGTTGTGCGCGGAGCTGCCGTCGCGGGAGCGGATTTCTTTCTTGCCCCAACCGGTTTCCAGCGCGGCTTGCGCCAGCATGAATTTGGCGGGGATGCCGGTGACGCGGCTGGCGGCCTCGGCATCGGCCTGCAAACGATTCTGGAAGGCTTCAACGTGCGCCGGACGCTGCTGACCGCCTTTGCGCTTGCTGCCGCCTTGCGAAGATGTGCTGTCGTAAGTGGCCGCATTGGCGAGGCCCTGCACCAGACGCGACTTGTCCAGATCGCTCAGCGTGTTGGCCAGCGGAATGTCGAGCGGCAAGGCAGATGCGCCGTCTTCGTCGGTCGGCAACGGCTTATTCAGGCTGCTGGATAGTTGGCGCACCAGCATGTCGGCCAGGCCGACACCGCGCTGCGCCATGTTCTGGCTCAACTGCTGGTCGAGCATGCTGGTAAACATCTTGGTCTGCGGGCTGTCGAACATGCCGTCCTGCGGTGTCGCATCGCGCATGCTCTTCAACATCATGTTCAGGAACAGCGCTTCGAACTGCTTGGCCGCACCCTTGAGCGATTCCGGCGATTGCGTAGCCGCGGCGGAACGCAAGCTGTTAAGGCTGTTGGCGTCGGCGGCAAGGCTTTCGGTTGGATTACCCGGTTTGATGTTGTTGATCATGTACTACCCCGGTTAAATGATTTCCAGCTCGGCGCGCAAGGAGCCGGCAGCCTTCATGGCTTGCAGAATCGCCAGCAGATCCTGCGGCGTTGCGCCGATGGCGTTGAGCGCCTTGACCACTTCGGCCAGCGAGGCGCCGCCCTTCAGGTACATGACCTTGCCGGGAGCCGAACTGATGGAAATCTGTGCATTCTGGTTGGCAGCGGTCTGGCCACCGGACAAGGCGCCGGGCTGGCTGATGCTGTTCTCCGCGTTGATCACCACCGACAGATTGCCGTGCGATACCGCGCAGGTGTCCAGCGTCACCGCCTGATTCATCACCACTGAACCGGTGCGCGCATTCAGGATCACCTTGGCTTGCACGCGTGATGGGATGACGTCGATGTTTTCCAGCGCGCCGAGGAAAGCCACGCGATCACCGCTGCCGATCGGTGCACGGATCCGGATCACGCGACCGTCCTGCGCCATTGCGGTGTCGAAGCCGAAACGCTTGTTGACGGCTTCCACCACGCGGCTGGCGGTGGAGAAATCGTTGTCGTTGAGTTCCAGGTTGACCGTGTCGCCCTGTCCCAGCGCCGATGGCACCGCACGTTCGACGGTGGCGCCTGCGGAGATGCGGCCGACGCTCAGATGATTGATGGTGGCGCTGCTGCCGGCCGCGGAAGCACCCGCACCGCCGACCACGATATTGCCCTGGGCGATCGCATAGATCTGGCCGTCGGCGCCTTTGAGCGGCGCCATCAGCAGCGTGCCGCCGCGGATGCTCTTGGCGTTACCGATCGAGGAGACCGTCACATCCAGCGTCTGTCCCGGCTGCGCAAATGCCGGCAACGACGTTGTCACCATCACTGCCGCGACATTCTTGAGCTGCATGTTGCTGGTCGAGGTGCTGGGCAGATTGACACCCAGTTGTTGCAGCATGCTGATCACGCTCTGCACGGTGAACGGTGTTTGCGTAGTCTGGTCACCGCTGCCGTCGAGACCGACAGCGAGGCCGTAACCCACCAGTTGATTCTGCCGCACGCCCTGGATGCTGGCCAGGTCCTTGAGACGTTCCGCGTGGCTGACGCCGGCGCTGAGCAGGCATGCCGCAGCCACCAGCATGGTCGCCAGGCGGTTGAAGCGGAACAGAGTCAAAGACTGAGAAAGCGAACGGAAAATCATGGATACCACCTTGGGACTAGAACGGCGACACGCTAAAGAAGAAGCGCGACAAAGAAGACATGAATTCCGCCATATCCACACGTGTATTGGTTCGGTATTCGACCTTGGCGTCGGCTACCAGCGTCGACGACACGGTGTTACCGGTCGCGATGTTGTCCGGACTGACGGTACCCGAGAAGCGGACGTATTCGACGCCCTTGTCCAGCGCCACCTGCTTCTCGCCGCTGACGACCATATTCCCGTTCGGCATTACTTCAATGACGGTTACGCCGATGGTGCCGGTGAAGTTGTTGCTGGAGCTGATCGCGCCCTTGTCTTCAAACTTGTTGGTGCTGCCGCCGCTGCCGGACAGTTCCTTGATGCTGGTTCCGAACAGCGTCGGCGCGATGGCGCTGGCGCTACCGGTCTTGCTGCCGGAGCTGCCCGCCGATTTGGCGGCGCTGGTCTTTTCATTGATGACGATGGTCAGGGTGTCGCCCACCAGGCGTGCACGGCGGTCTTCCAGCAACGGACGATATGCGGCCGACTGGAAGATCGCGCCGTTGGTTGCCGGTGCGTAAGCAGCCGGCTGCGGCTTCGCCGTCAACGGCATCTTGACGATCGAATCCGGCACCGTTTCGCATCCGGCAAGAGCAATCATCCCTACGATGGCGGCAAGTTTCAGCAGGCTTTTCATGTTTGCCTCATCCCATTTCATCAAAACATTACAAAAACAGATTACAACTGCGACAGCTTGGCCAGCATCTGGTCGGATGTCGTGATTGCCTTGCTGTTCATTTCGTACGCGCGCTGAGTCTGGATCATGTTGACCATTTCCTCGACCACGTTCACGTTCGAGGTTTCGACGTAGCCTTGCCACAATGCGCCGGCGCCGTTGGTGCCCGGAGTATTCGGTGCAGGCGTACCGGAGGCGGCCGTTTCGGCGTAGAGATTTTCACCCTTGCTTTCAAGACCGGCCGGGTTGATGAACGTGGCGATCTGCAGCGTGCCGATCTGCGTGGTTGCCGTCGAACCGGCTTGCATGATCGAGACGGTGCCGTCGCGGCCGATGGTCAGCTTGGTCATGTTGGCAGGCATCGTGATCGGCGGCTGCACGACGTAGCCGCTCGAGGTCACCAGCTGCCCCTGCGCATCCGACTGGAACGAACCGTCGCGCGTGTATTGCGTCGTGCCGTCAGGCATCAGCACCTGGAAGAACCCTGCGCCTTGAATCGCGACGTCCTTGTCATTGCTGGTCTGGTTGGTGTTGCCTTGCGTGTGGATACGCTCGGTCGCAACCGGACGCACACCGGTACCGATCTGCAGGCCCGACGGCAGTTGTGTCTGTTGCGACGACTGCGCGCCCGGCTGGCGGAGGGTCTGGTACATCAGATCCTCGAACACGGCGCGCGAACGCTTGAAGCCGTTGGTGCTGGTGTTGGCGAGGTTATTCGAAATGACGTCGAGTTGCGTTTGTTGCGCATCGAGGCCGGTTTTGGCAATCCACAGGGAACGAATCATGTTTTCTCCAGTACCTGAATAGTCGGTCTAGCGTCAGGACAACGACAGAATTTGGTTGGCTTTGTCTGCATCACTCTGGGCGGTTGTCACCACCTTCATGTTCAGGTCGAATTGGCGCGCGAGGTTGATCATGTTGACCATGGAATCGACCACGTTGACGTTGCTGCCTTCAAGCGCGCCGCCGACGAGGCGGACGTTGGCGTCAGGCGGAGCCTGGGTGCCTGTAGTCAGGCGGAACAGGCCGTCGTCGCCGCGCTTGAGCGACTTCTCATCCGGATTGACCATCTTGATGCGGCCCAGCACGTTGACGGCATTGGGCGTACCCATCGTCGGGATCGAGGATACCGTGCCGTCCGCAGCAATCGCCACGGTGACGTCGGGAGGAATGCTGATCGGACCGCCGTCGCCCAGCACGCTCAGGCCGGTCTGCGTTTGCAGGATGCCGTTTTCGCTCATTTTGAAGCTGCCGTTGCGGGTATAGGCTTCACCGCCGTCTGCGGTCTGCACCGCAATCCAGCCATCTCCCGCCACAGCGACGTCCAGCGCACGGCCGGTGTCTTGTATCGGGCCCAACGCGAAGTTGGTGCCTGCGGTCGAATCGACCACGAACGTGCGTGTCGCCAACCCTTCCCCGCCCACCACCGGTACGGCGCGGAAAGTGTCGAGCTGAGAACGGAAGCCGGTCGTTGTCGCGTTCGCCAGGTTGTTGCTGGCGGTGGCCTGCTGTTCCATTGTGTGCTTGGCGCCGGACATGGCGGTGTAAATCACACGATCCATAATTACCCCTTTGTGCGCGCGCGGCATCGCTGCCGCGCGCTTCCCCACTTATTTCAAATTGCTTAGCGCAGGCTGACCAGCGTTTGCAGGACGGTATCCTGCACCTTGATGGTCTGCGAGTTGGCCTGATAAACGCGTTGCGCCACGATCATGTTGACCAGCTCAGTGGTCAGGTCGACGTTGGAGTCTTCCACGGCGCGCGCCTGCAACACGCCAAACTGACCTGTGGTCGGCTTGCCGACCAGCGGCTCGCCGGCGTCGGCGGTTGCGGTGTACAGATTGCTGCCCAACGGCGACAGGCCGTTCGGATTGGCGAAGTTGACCAACAGAACCTGACCCAGCACTTTGGTGTCGTTGTTGGAGTAGTTACCGATAATCTGACCGTCTTTGCCGATCGAGAAGCTCGACAGCACGCCTGGCGCCTTGCCGTTCTGGTCTTGCGCGACGGGAGTGAACGCCTGGCCGGTCTGGGTGGTGCCGGTGTAATCGACAGCAACCGCGGCAGGGAATGTCGCGCCCGGTTTGACGAAAGGACCATTCAATGTCGCTGCAGCAAATGTGCCGGCAGTCGCACCGCCGACCAATACGCCGGAAGTATTGAAAGACAGCGTCGTCAGCGGTGTTGCCACTGCAGCTGCCGGCGCGGGATACAGCTTGCCGTCAATGGTCGCATACACATCCCAGTCTGTATTGGGAGGCGTTGCTGCTGTGGTCTTTTTCACGTAGTACGTTTGAACGTTATAGCTATTGCCCAAACTGTCATACATGGTGACGCCGGTCGTACTGCTGTAGCTGGCCGCATTTGTCGGACTGAAAGGCACGACGGTTGAGTCAATAGCCGGCAGACGTGAATCAAGATTCAGTTTGGTAGAAATCTTGGTTGTCGCAGTAGCAGGAATATTCGATGTATCGATCTTCAGAGGAACAGGATCACCACCAACGACACTTCCCAGCCAGCCGGTCAGGTACGCGCCCTTTTCGCTCGGATTGATGATGTAGCCATCCTTGTCCAGCTGGAACTGACCATTGCGGCCGTACATCGGCGACTGGTCAGTCAGGCTGCCCTGCATGCGGAAGAAGCCGTCGCCGTTGATGGCGATGTCCAGCGGATTGTTGGTAGTGGTGACGTTACCCTGAGTGAACGCTTGCTGCACGTTCGCGACCGCGACGCCGATGCCGACCGGCGAGTTGCCGGAACGGTTCATCGAGTTGGCGTACATGTCGGCGAACTGCGCCTGTGCCGATTTGAAACCCACTGTGCTGGCGTTGGCAACGTTATTGCCGATCACGTCGAGGCTCTTCGATGCCCCTGCCAGACCGCTCAGGCCTTGTTGAAAACTCATTTGATTCTCCTTGTGCTGGAAGCCGTCAGTGGATTAGAGGATTTGGATAACGTCGGTCGGCTTGATGGTGCCGATATTCGATACATTCAGCTTGACGCCGTCGGCACCGGTGCTGACGCTGGCGACCGTACCGAAGGACAGCGCAGTAGCATCCACGGCGGTGCCGGCGCTGGTCGCTGCAACGGTGAAGGTGTACTGACCATCGGGAGCCTTTGTGCCGGCGTCGTTGGTGCCGTCCCAGATGACAGGCACGGTACCGACAGCTTGGCTGCCCAGATCCATCTGACGCACGACGGCGCCGGTGGTCGCGTCACGGATGGTGACCTGAATGCTGTCGGCGTTGGCGCCGAGCTGCACGCCGAAGACGGCCTTCTGAGTGGTAGTCTCGGTGCCGTCGGCTGCCTTGGTCGTATCCGAAGTCAGAGTCAGGTTGTTGCCCGCGGCCAGCACGCTGTGGCCGATCATGTTGGCTGCTTGCAGCGACTGCGCCGAACCCAGATTGGACATGAGCGAAGCCAGCGTAGTGTTCAGCTGGCTGATGCCCGACACGGTCGACAGTTGCGCCAGCTGCGTGGTCAGCTGCGAGTTGTCCATCGGATTGGTCGGATCCTGGTTCTGCATCTGCACGGTCAGCAGCTTCAGGAAGCGATTCTGAATCGCTTCCGGGCTGTTGTCGTTCAGGCTCGAAGTATTGGAGGTCGAAGTCGACGTGCCATTCATTGACGACAGCAGATCGTTGGAGACAGTAGTCATGATTTAAGATCTTCCTTATTGACCGATGGTGAGGGTTTTCATCAACATATTCTTGGCGGTATTCATCGTCTCGACGTTGGTCTGATACGAGCGCGATGCGGAGATCATGTTGACCATCTCCTCTACCGGATTGACGTTGGGCATGGCGACGTAGCCGTTGGTGTCGGCCATCGGATGCTTGGGATCGTAGATCAGCTTGGGCGGCGCCTGGTCTTCGACGACCTGGCTGACCTGCACGCCGCTGTTTTCGATGCTGCCGAACGGGACCGCCTTGAACACCACTTGCTTGGCCTTATACGGCTTGCCGTCCGGACCGGTTGCGCTGTCGGCGTTGGCGATGTTGCTGGCGACCGTATTGAGGCGCTGTGATTGCGCACTCATGGCGGAACCGGCGACGTTGAAAATATTGGAAAGAGACATGATGATCAGCCTGGTTGGATGGCAGCGAGCAGACCTTTGATCTGCGCATTGACGGCGGTGATGCCTGCTTCATAGCGCACCCCGTTGTCGGTAAACTGGTTGCGTTCGACGTCCATGTCGACGGTATTGCCGTCCACACTGCTCTGGGTTTCCTTGCGATACAGCAGCGGCGAGCCGCCGATGCCGCTGTCGCCCGTCGCCTTGCCGGCGATGTGGGCCGACGACGTGCGCGCCAGTTCGACCGGAGGCACCGTGCTGGACTTGCCCGCCATGGCGCCCTGCAGCGTTTTGGCGAAGTCGATGTCGCGCGCCTTGTAATTCGGCGTATCCGCGTTGGCGATATTCGACGCCAGCAATTGCTGACGCTGGGCGCGCAAATTCAGCGCCGTTTCATTGAATCGCAGATAATCATCCAGTTTTGCAGCCATCTAATCCTCCTGACGTACCCTTCATAAAGTACGTTTTACGCCGATAATGGGATTTACACACCATTGGATCATAAGGCTCCCCCTCAAACTCTAATGCCCGAGAAAGAGAGAAAACTATGCCTTGTTCGACCTTTTGACAGAATCGGCCGCCAGTACTATTGCTGACAGGATGGCCCTGCTTCCGATCACACGGGTTGAAAAGTTGTTGTCATGAAATTATTGTCAAAAGCGCTATTGTCGTTGCTGTTGTTGCTGCCCGCATTCGGGCTGCCCGCACTGGCGCAAACCGCCGAACAGAACACGCCGCCGCGCCAGGATCTGGGCGCTCTGCAAAAAATTGCCGAACAGTTCATGAAAGTGCAGACGACCGGCCTGTCCGGCACCGTCAATATCGCCGTCGAACCGGTCGACAATCGCCTCAACCTCGCCGCCTGCACGTCGCCGCAAGCTTTCATGCCCAACGGCGGCCGCCTGTGGGGCCGCACCACTATCGGCATCAAGTGCATTGCGCCGTCGCCCTGGACGGTTTACGTGCGCGCCACCGTGCAGGTCATTGCCGAATATATCGTCACCGCAGCGCCGCTGGCGCAAGGCCAGGTCATCGGTCCGAACGACATCACCAAGATGAAGGGCGACCTGTCGAATTTGCCCAACGGCATCATTACCGATGCCGCCCAGGCCGTCGGCCGCACCGCGAACATTTCGCTGGCGCTGGGCGCCCCGATTCGCCAGGATGCACTACGCAGCAACCGCGTGGTGCAGCAAGGCCAGGCAGTACGCGTGGTGTCCATCGGTCCCGGCTTCCAGATCTCCACCGAAGCGCGCGCCTTGACCAACGGCAGCGAGGGCCAGATGGTGCAAGCCAAAACGGCTGCAGGCCAGGTTGTGAGCGGGATTGCGAAGGCCGGCGGCATCCTCGAAATCAATTACTGACAAGAAACATTCTGACGGGTGATAAAAGAATTAAAGTTTGCGGAAAAATGGCCGATAATCTAGGCAACAGGCGGGTCACAGAACCCTAACCCATTAAGGATGATGCCGTGAACGTTAATGACGCCCTCAAAACAGGCAAAGGCTTACCGGAAATCGCGCAACCCCAGGCGCGCCCCGCGAACAGCAATGCCGGTACCACCGCAGCAAAGACAGGCAGCGACAGTTCCACCGCGGCCAATGTCCAGCTGTCCTCTCAATATCAAGCGCTGGGCGTGAAGGCCACCAATGCCGGCGGTACTTTCGATGCAAAGAAAGTTGCTGAAATCAAGGCTGCCATCGCCAATGGCACCTTCCAGGTTGATCCCGAGAAAGTCGCCAACGGCTTGCTCGACACAGTCAAAGATCTGATCGGTTCACGCAAGGCTTAATGCAATGACAAGTAATTCGCTCCTGCCGTCCCATACACTCGCCGATGAAAAGCTGGTTACGTCGCGCTTGGTGGCGGCGTTGCAGCAAGAGCAGGATTTGCTCAGCGGCAACGGCGATGCGGACAAGATTCCCGACATCATCAACGAGAAGGCCAATATCGTTGCCAACATGGCAGCATTGGCCGATCAGCGCCACAAGGCGCTGGCTGCACTGGGCTTCCTCGCCGGCGAAAACGGCATGCAGACCTGGATCGAACAACACGGCTCTGCCGGCGACAAACAAGTGTGGGGAGAACTGTTTGCGCTGGCGCAATCCGCGCGCGAACTGAATCGCCTCAACGGCTTGCTGATCGGCAAGCAAATGGCAATCAACCAGAACGCCATGAACATCCTGCAAGGCAAGAGCAACGGCTCCTTCTATGGCCCGGATGGCCAATCGAGCCTGCGTAGCTCGGGCCGACCGCTTGGCATCGGCTGATTTTTTCGCCCTCCGGAATTTAAAAAGCCCGTTCTTGCGAACGGGCTTTTTGCTTTATGGCCCAGGCTTGGGCTGAGCGGGCGGAACGAGCTTGCCACCCTCTTCCGCAAACGGCACTTCGGTCGCCTGCTCCGCCAATCGCGACAGGATCATCACATCGACACGGCGATTGCGCAGCCGCCCCTCGGGCGTATCGTTGGAAGCCACAGACTGATTCGATCCATGCCCCACCGCCGTCAGGCGCAGGTCTGCGATGCCCTGGTTGTTGAACAGCCGCGCCACCGTACTGGCACGGACCGCCGACAACTCCCAGTTGGAAGGAAAGACGCTGGTGTTGATCTGCGTATTGTCGGTATGCCCCTCGATCTGGATAGCGTGATCGTCGTTTTTCAGCACCCGGGCAATGGCGATCAGGGTTTCTTCCGACTCCTTGCTCACCTTCGCATCGCCGGGCGCGAACAGGACGTTGGCATTGATCTCCACGTTGACGCCCACGCTGGTTTGCGTCACGCGCACCTTGCCCTCCTGCACCAGCGGCGCCAGCACCTGCATGATGTCGCGCGCCATGTCGGTCATGCGCTCTTTTTCGCGGCGCAGCGCCTCGCTGTTGCGCGGCTTTTGCAGGGTAATTTTAGGGGCAACAGATTGCTGGGCGCCTTGGCCTCCCGCCTGGACAACGATGGGCGCGGTCGAGACTGGCTCCTTGCCGAAGGCGTTGATCAGCGAGTCGGCAAGGATCTTGTACTTGCCTTCGTTGACTTGGGAAATGGCATACATGACCACGAAAAACGCGAACAGCAGCGTAATGAAGTCGGCATACGAAACCAGCCAGCGCTCGTGGTTCTCATGCTCTTCTTCATGTTTTTTGCGCGCCATGATGTGCGTTGTGCGTCAGTAGGTCATGCGGTGGTGAAATAGGATTCGGCGCGCTCCTGGATCACGCGCGGATTGTCGCCGCTGGCGATGCCGAACAGACTGTCGGCGACCATGTCACGCCGGTTCACTTCCATGGCCAGCAATTCCTTGAGCTTGTTGGCCACCGGCAGGAAGAACAGGTTGGCCAGGCCGACACCGTAAATCGTCGCCACGAAAGCCACGGCGATGCCGCCACCCAGCTTGGCGGGGTCGGATAGATTTTCCATCACGTGGATCAGGCCGAGCACCGCGCCGAGGATGCCGATCGTCGGCGAATAGCCGCCGGCGGCTTCCCATATCTTGAGCGCCTGGCGCTGGCGGGTTTCGTAAGCAGTGGTATCGACCTCGAGGATCTCGAGCAACTTGGCCGGTGTGATGCCGTCGATCAGCAGGCGCAGGCCCTTCTTGACGAAGGGGTCGCTGCTGTCGTTCATGTGCTCTTCAAGATGCAGCAGACCTTCACGCCGCGAGATGCCGCTCCAGACCGTGATGTTATCGATCAGTTTGCGGTGGTTGTGAACCGGGGGAGAAAATACCCAGGACAGCAATTTGACGCCATGGACGAAATTGTCGAGCCTGGTTTGCAGCAGAACGGCGCCTACGGTGCCGGCAAAGACGATCAGGAAAGCGGTCGGCTGCAGGATAGAACCGGGATGACCGCCTTCAAGCAGCAAGCCAAGGAGGATGCATCCCAACGCCAGCAGTATCCCTCCTATGCTACTCCAGTCCACGCCTGCTCCCTCAAAGTCGAGCGCATGCGGGCGATGGCCTGGCTGTGCAGCTGGCAAACCCGCGACTCGGACACGCCCATGACGGCGCCGATTTCCTTCAAGTTCATTTCCTGCTCATAGTACAGGCCCATGAGGATTTTTTCACGCTCGGGCAGGGCCTTGATCGAATCGATGACGGCGTCGCGGAAACCGCCGTTGATCAGGTTCTGCAACGGGTCGTCGGTGTCCCGGGTCTGGTAGCGATCGAGGAAATGCTCGTGGCCGCCGTCGGCGTCGTGGAAGTCTTCGTAATAGATCAACTGATGGCCGCCGCATTCGGTCAGCATATCCTGGTACTCCACGAGGCTCATCTTGAGCTGCGTGGCGACCTCGGTTTCCTGCGGCGGACGGCCGAGCTGCTGCAGCAGGACATGGATGGCCTCTTCGATCTTGCGCGTATTCTGGCGGATGCTGCGCGGCAGCCAGTCGCTGCTGCGCAATTCATCCAGCATGGCGCCGCGGATACGCTGCACGGCGTAGGTTTCGAACTGCGCGCCGTGCGTTTCTTCATAGCGATTGACGGCATCAAGCAGACCGATCATGCCTGCCTGAATCAAGTCGTCGACTTCCACGCTGGGTGGAAGCTTTGCCTTCATCTGATGCGCCAGCTTTTTGACAAGCGCCGCATGCAGCTCCAGCAAATCGTTCTTGGTCGTCTTTCCTTTGACGTTATACATAGAACTCATCTCGTCAATAATGGTGAGTACGAACGATCATGCAATGCCAGGCGCGTCATACTCCGAGACTTGCACCATCGGTCGCCATACCGTACGTGCCCTTGGTGAGATTGGATAACGAAAACTGATCCGCCAGGCGTTTGAACGCAAGCGTAGCGCCGGCCAACGGGAATGCTTCCAGTACGGTGCGCCCCTGCCCGGATGCACGACGGATGTGTTCGTCTGCCGGGATCGAGCCCATGAAATGCAATTGCGCCGCCAGGTAGCGATTGGCCGCCTGCGCCATGTTGGCGTAGACCATCTGCGCTTCCGCGTCCGAACCACCGCTCACGAGCAGATTGAAAGGACGGCGACCGAGCTTGTCGCTGAGGCCCTTGAGCAAGACGTACGCGGCCTTGATCGAGGTCGGACTGGTCGACATATGCACCACGATTTCGCCCATTTCCATGGCCGGGACCGGCAGCAACTCCTCGTCATTCAATTCGCCGTTGATGAGCGTAATGTCGGATTCTTCGGTCAGTCCGTCGAAAATCTGCGCCAGCCGCGAGGCTTGCGGATGGGTAGAGGCCGATACGTTCTTGCGCGACAGGCGCGCCAGTGCAAAACCTTCCGGCACCATGCGCACCGCTTCATCCAGATGCCGCTCCTGACGAGCGACGTCGAGCAGTGTCGCCACGGCAACACCGCCAAAACGCGACAAGATCACTGAGGGCGTCATGCAAGCGTCGACCAACAATGCGTTGTGGTCGGCGGCGGCAAGAGAGGCTGCCAGATTGATCAGCATCGCGCCTTTTTCGTCGTCGGGAAGAACCGAGAAGAAAGTAAACACGCGCGGCGTCGGACGCTCCAGCATCCGTCGCAGTCCTTCCGCTTGATCAACGTCATAGCTAGCCAAGGATCACCTCCCGCAGGCTTTTGTCATTCATGGCCGTGGCCGTCGGTCCGACCACAACCGGCAACTCGGCGTCCTGGAATTCGAACGGCGCAGTTTCACGTTTCAGTTTAAAGGCGCGGTCGGCCAGATACAACCTGTTGGCAACATGCAAATCTTCCGGCACGCGCTGACCGTTCGCCACGTAATACAGATTCAGTTTTTGACGGATGACAACATCGAGCACGTTGCCGATGGTTGCCGCTTCGTCGAGCTTGGTAATAATGCAACCCGCCAGGCCGTCGCCGGAATACGCGCTCACGACTTCATTGAGCGTGCCGCCGGTCGCCGTTGCATTGAGGCACAACAGGCGTTTGATGTCAGTGCCTGCGCCCGACAGCATGGCAGCCTGTTCAGCCACCATCTGGTCGCGCTGGCCCATGCCGGCGGTATCGATTAGGACAGTATGTTTGCCGCGCAGTTCGTCGAGTGCGATACGCAAATCGGATTCATCTTTGACCGAGTGCACCATCACCCCGAGGATCTTGCCGTAAATGCGCAGTTGCTCGTAGCCGCCGATACGGTAGCCGTCGGTGGTGATCAGCGCCAGCTTGCCCGGACCGTGGCGCATCACGCAACGCGCCGCCAGTTTCGCGGTCGTGGTCGTTTTGCCAACACCGGTCGGACCGACCAGCGCGTAGACGCCGCCTTCTTCCAGCAATTCGTTTTCGTTGGCCATGGTCATCAGATTCTTGGCCAGCACCGACTTGACCCAGAACATGGCGTCTTGCGATTTCGGGCTTTGCGGCAGGTTCTCGGTGATCAGGCGCGACAGGCTGGCGCTGAAACCGGCGGCCAGCATTTCACGCATGATCGCGGCCTTGGCCGGCTCACGCTTTTGCGTGCCGCCCCAGGAAATTTCCGCCAGCTGGGTTTCCAGCACGCCGCGCATGGAGCGGATTTCACTCATGACGTCGGACAGGATTTCGTCGTAGTCCTTGCCGTCGAATTCAGCCATCACGCCAGCCTGCTGCGGACGCGCTGCAGCTGCAGCGGCCACTGCTGCCTTCGGGCCGGCAGCGACTTGCGCCGGTGTCAGCGCTTGCGCCTGCTGTTCCTTGGCGCTGGCGCGCGCGGCATTGCGGGTACGCCAAACGCGGGCGTCGGCCTGTGCCGTATTGTGTTCGACCGGCATGGATGCGCCAGGCCCCTGCGGTTGCGGTTCGGCGCGCGTGCGCGGCACGGCGGCCTGCAGCGACTGCTGCGGTGCCGGCTGGGCAGGCGGTCGGCGTACGGCCGGACGCGGCATGGCGTCCTTGGACATGGCCGGCACCACCAGCGACGACATGTCTTCGTTGGCCATGGCCAGGATCTCGACACCGTCGTCGATATTCCGGTTGGAGAGAATGACGGCGTCAGGACCCAGCGCTTCGCGCACTTGGCGCCATGCGTCTCGCGACGAACCTGCTATAAATTTTTTGACGTTCATGCTTGCCCTCCAACTAGGCTGGTAACTTTAATCGTTTTCGAATCAGGAACTTCAGCGTGTGAAAGCACCCGGAGTTGTGGCATTGCGCGTCGCAAGAAGCGCGCCAGCAATGCTCGCAAAGGACCCGGGACCAACAATACCGGGGTTAAACCCAACTGCTCTTGATGACGTGCTGCGTTTTCTGTTTGCGTAATCAGTGTATCGGCGAGGCCCGGCTCGATGCCGCCGCCTTCCGGTCCGCTTGCCTGCATCGCCTGCATCAGCAGACGTTCCAATTTGTTGTCCAGCGTCATGACCGACAGCTCGCTCTCGGTCGGGAAAATCTGCTGCACGATCGCGCGACCCAGGGCGATGCGCACGATGGCGGTCAGTTCGTTCGGTTCCTGCACGCGCGGTGCATGCTCGGCCAGGGTTTCGATAATAGTCCGCATATCGCGGATATGCACGCCTTCGATGAGCAGGTTTTGCAACACTTTTTGCACGGTGCCCAGTGGCAACGCCTTCGGCACCAGATCTTCGACCAGCTTCGGCGCATCCTTGCCGATGTGATCGAGCAACTGCTGCACTTCCTGGCGCCCCAGCAATTCCGCAGCGTGGATGGTGATCAAATGGTTCAGGTGCGTCGCGATGACGGTGCCGGTATCGACCACGGTATAGCCCATGGTCTGCGCCATTTCGCGCATGTTGCTTTCGATCCAGACCGCCGGCAGGCCGAACGCCGGATCGGTGGTCATGAGACCCGGCAACGGGCCGGTGACCATGCCTGGATTGATCGCCAGGAACTGACCGAAAGTCGCCTCGCCCTTGCCGATTTCCACGCCCTTCAAGGCGATGCGATAAGCCGACGGCTTGAGTTCGAGATTGTCGCGGATATGCACCGGCGGCGACAGGAAACCGACTTCCTGCGCGAATTTCTTGCGGATGCCCTTGATCCGGCGCAGCAGTTCGCCGCCCTGCCCCTTGTCCACCAGCGGGATCAGGCGGTAACCAACTTCCAGCCCGAGCGTATCGACCGGCAGGATGTCCTGCCAGGTGGCCTCTTCGATTTCCTGCGGCGTCGTGACCGGCGCCGGCAATTCGGCAATCGCTCCCGCCTCCTGCTTGCGCTTGTTCACCGAGTAACCCGCAGCCGCCAGCAAGGCAGCGATGATGATGAAGGCGACGTGCGGCATGCCGGGGATCAGGCCCATGCCGCCGATGATGATGGCGGTCAGGTACAGGACTTCGGCTTTGGCGAACAACTGGTTGATCAGCTGGCCGCCGACGTCCTGGTCGTTGGCCACACGCGAGACCACCACACCGGCGGCGGTCGAGATGATCAGCGAAGGAATCTGTGCGACCAGGCCGTCACCGATGGCCAGCAGCGTGTAGTTCTTCAACGCCATGTCGAAGGCCAGGTCATGCTGGATCATACCGACCACGAGACCGCCGACGATGTTGACCACGGTCACGATGATGCCGGCCACGGCGTCGCCGCGCACATACTTGCTGGCACCGTCCATGGCGCCATAGAACTCGGCTTCCTGCGCCACTTCCTTGCGGCGGGCGCGCGCTTCCGGCTCGCCGATCATGCCGGCGTTGAGGTCGGCGTCGATCGCCATCTGTTTGCCGGGCATCGCGTCGAGGGTAAAACGTGCCCCCACTTCGGCGATACGGCCGGCGCCCTTGGTGACGACGGTGAAGTTGATGATCGTCAGAATGATGAAGACGACGATACCGACGGTGTAGTTGCCGCCGATCAGGAAGTGGCCGAAAGCCTCAATCACTTTACCCGCAGCGTCGGGACCGGTGTGGCCTTCGGTCAGCACCACGCGGGTGGAGGCGACGTTGAGCGACAGGCGCAGCATCGTGCTCACCAGCAGCACGGCCGGGAACGCCACGAAGTCGAGCGGCTTGACGGTGTACAACGCGGTCAGCAGCACGATCACGGACAGCGAAATATTGAAGCTGAACAGGATATCGAGCGCAAACGCCGGCAGCGGCAGCACCATCATCGCCAGCATCATGACGATCAGGATCGGCGCTGCGAGCGCCTTGGTATGCTTGACCGGCACCCAGGCCGGCAGTTTCATGCTGTTGATGTTCATTGCGCAGCCTTAGCTTGTGCGGCAGCCATGGCGGCCTTGCGTTTGTACAGTGGGTCGTCCAGCTCCTTCGGCACCTCAAGGTCGCTCGGCTCGTCCGGACGGACGCCGCCATTGCTGTTGTACGTGCGCAGCTGGAAGATATAAGCGAGGACTTCGGCGACCGCGGTGTAGAGCGACTCCGGGATCTCATCGCCGATTTCGGTGTGATAGTGCAATGCGCGCGCCAGCGGCGGCGCTTCGAGGATCGGCACGTTGTTTTCTGCAGCGATCTTGCGGATGTTGGCCGCCACCGCTTCGGTGCCCTTGGCCACCACCTGCGGCGCCGACATGCCGCCTTCGCTGTACTTCAGCGCCACGGCAAAGTGGGTCGGGTTGGTCACCACTACGTCCGCAGTCGGCACTGCCGACATCATGCGGCGGCGCGCGGCGGCGCGTTGCAGAGCGCGGATCTTGCCCTTGATCAACGGATCACCGTCGGACTCCTTGTGTTCCTGTTTGACTTCCTGGCGCGTCATCTTGAGTTTGCGGGTGTAATTCCACAGTTGATACGGCACGTCGATGGCGGCAATCGCGATCAGCGCGCACACCATCATGATGAAACAGGTCCACAGCAAATTCGGCATGTGGCTGCTGGCCACCTTGAGCGGTTCGACGCTCAGGTTGAGGACGGCGTCGAGATGGCTGCGCATGGCGAACCAGGCGATGAAGCCGACCAGCACGCTCTTCAGGATGCCCTTGCCCAACTCGACCAGCGAATTGAGCGAGAACAGATTCATGATGCCCTTGATGGGATTGAGGCGGTCGAACTTGGGCTCAAGCGAGCTGCCGTTGAACAGCCAGCCGCCGAGGATCAGCGGCGATGCCACGGCCGCGAGCGTCATCAGGAAGGCGATAGGGATGCAGGCGACCGCCACTTCCATGAAATGGCCGCTCATGCGCTCGAACAGCAGGGCCGGATCGAAGGCCATTTCACGCTCGAAGGTCATGGTCGACACCATGAAACGGTTCAGGCTGGTCACCAGCGGACCGGTGAACATCCACAGGGTGCAACCGCCGATCAGCAGCATGACGCACGTCGCCATCTCGCGCGAGCGCGGCACGTCGCCCTGCTCACGCGCTTTTTCAATGCGTTTGCTGGTGGGCTGTTCGGTCCGTTCTTGATCGCTATCTTCGGCCACTGCCGTTCCCCTGTATTGCTTCTTTCCGCTGACGAAGGCGGAATTTTGAGACTATCAGGCAGAATTATTGGCGAGGGAAGCCTCGAATCATCACGGGAATAAGGGGCGAAACGCCCCGTATTTCGGAGCAGGGGAAGCGCGCCATATCTGCCTTCAGAGGGTGAAGGCAGGCGGGACGGCGATCTGCGGTGTTGTTGAGCGGTCGTAAAAAACCACCCGCAACAACACCGCAAGCATGAAAATTATCGTTAAAACAACTTAAAAACCCAGACTTTCCAACAAATCGTCAACCTGGCTCTGGTTGGCGATCACGTTGTGACCGGTGGGATTGATCTGCGGACCGTTCAGCAAGCCGCTATCTTCACGCTTGGCTTCCGGCGGTGAATAGTCGACCAGCAATTGCACCAGCTGGCTTTCGATGTCGTGCGCGACCTCAGTCACGCGCTTGATCACCTGCCCGGTCAGGTCCTGGAAGTCCTGCGCCATCATGATATCGAGCAGTTGCTGCTTGGTCAGGCTGACATTTTCGCGTGTTGCACCGAGGTAAGCCTGTGTCTTTTCCGCCAGAGCGCGGTAATCACTCTCTGAAAACGGCGCATCGGTGACGGCCTTCCACTCTGCAGCCAGCGTACTCGCACCGTCGCCGATAGCATCCTGCATCGGGCCGGCGGTTTCGGTCGCCGTCAGCACGCGCTGGGCAGCCTTCTCGGTCATCATCGCCACGTACTCGAGGCGATCACGCGCGTCGGGCATGTCGCTTGCGGCTTTTTCCAGCAACCGGTCAAAACCGAGTCCACGCAGGTTGTCATGCAAGCTGCGCGTCATGTGCCCGATACGCGCGAGGAACTGATCCTGCTGTTCAGCTACCGGCGCGCCCGGCGTCACTGCTCCCTGGGATGCTGTATCCACGTTAGCCTCCGGCCTCCAGCTTTTCGAAGATCTTGCCGAGCTTTTCATCCAGAGTAGCAGCCGTGAACGGCTTGACCACGTAACCATTGGCGCCGGCTTGCGCGGCGGCAACGATGTTTTCTTTCTTTGCTTCGGCAGTCACCATCAGGACCGGCAATTTGGACAGCGCAGGATCCTTGCGGATTTCCTGCAGCATGGTCAGGCCGTCCATGTTAGGCATGTTCCAGTCCGACACGACGAAATCGAAGGTGTCGCTGCGCAGCTTCTGCAAACCTTGCACGCCGTCTTCGGCTTCGTCCACATTGGTGTAGCCGAGCTCTTTGAGCAGGTTACGGACAATGCGGCGCATCGTGGAGAAATCGTCTACAACGAGAAACTTGGTATTTGGGCCAGCCATGATTATTACTCCATTGATTCGAAACTATTGTTGACGATAACGACACTAATTCGGCAAAACTTAAGGCCCGACAGCTAGCAACCGGTCAAATTTTCCGGATGGCTGAATGGTACTCGAACTACACCCGCAATGCACGACTGCCGTGCTCGTTCAGATAACTCAACACACGGCCAGGCATGGCCTGCAGCGCCAGCACCTCGTGTGCCGCACCGACCGCAATGGCCTCGCGGGGCATGCCGAAGACCACGCACGATGCTTCGTCCTGCGCAAAATTGTAGGCGCCGGCATTGCGCATTTCCAGCATGCCCAGGGCGCCGTCCTTGCCCATCCCGGTCAGGATGACGCCGACCGCATTCTTGCCGGCGCAGGCGGCGGCCGAGTTGAACAGCACGTCCACCGACGGCCGATGACGGTTGACCGGCGGCCCCTGGTCGAGCTGGGTCATGTAATTGGCGCCGCTGCGCACCAGCTTGAGATGCGAGTGGCCAGGAGCGATATACGCATGGCCCGGCAGGACGCGCTCGTTGCCGGCCGCTTCCTTGACGGAAATCTTGCACAGGTTGTCGAGGCGTTGCGCGAACGAGCGCGTGAAGCCTTCCGGCATGTGCTGGGTGATCAGGATGCCCGGGCAGTCGGACGGCATGCGGATCAGGAATTCCTTGATCGCCTCCGTGCCGCCGGTGGAAGCGCCGATGATGATCAGCTTTTCGCTCGACAGCAGCGGATTGCGCATCTGCGGCAACGTCTCGCCGCCGCTCGCCTTGGGCGCGTCCGGATGCGGAATCGTGCGCGGGCGGATGCTGGCCTTGGACGCCGCGCGGATCTTGTCGGCGATCATGTCGGTGTATTCCTGCATGCCGCTCTGGATCGATATCTTCGGCTTGGTGACGAAGTCGACCGCACCCAGCTCCAGCGCGCGCAGCGTGATTTCCGAACCGCGCTCGGTCAGCGACGACACCATCACCACCGGCATCGGCCGCAGGCGCATCAGTTTCTCGAGGAAGTCGAGGCCGTCCATGCGCGGCATTTCGACGTCCAGCGTGAGGACGTCAGGGTTGGTCTGCTTGATCAGATCGCGCGCAATGATGGGGTCGGGGGCAACGCCCACGACTTCCATGTCAGGCTGGCTGCCGATGATCTCTTTCATGACGCTGCGGATCAATGCCGAGTCGTCGACGATCAATACTTTTATTTTCATACGATGCGTACTTTCCTGAAACGGGCCCCTGCAGTCTCCGCACGGGGCCGAAAAACCCTTCTCTGCCGACTCAACCGACCTTAAAACAGATCGACCGCGCCGCCCACCGGTTTGGCGACCAGCTTGCTGGCGTAATCCTGTTCGCGATTCACCAGTGTGTTGTTATGCAATTGTTTGAGCTTCTTTACCAGCACCTTGCCGGTGCGGGGGAAGAAATATACCTTACGCGGCCAGATATCGTTGAGATCTTCCGCCACGACACGGATATTTTCCGCCTTCAGGTAGTCGCGCACGAACTGTGCGTTGCGCTCGCCGACGTTGATGGCGATGAAGCCGCGCAGCACGTTGCCGCCGCCGAACACCTTGGCTTCCAGGTTCTCGCGCCGGGCCCCGGCCTTGAGAACATCATTGATCAGAATTTCCATGGCGTAAGTGCCGTAGCGCATCGATGCCGAAATCGGACTGTCGCCGTCGCCGCTGTCGGGCAGCATGAAGTGGTTCATGCCGCCGATGCCGGTGACGCGGTCGCGGATGCAGGCCGACACACACGAACCCAGCACCGTGACGATCATCATGTCCTTGTGCGTGAAATAGTATTCGCCCGGCAATATCTTGGCCGCGTCGCAATCGAAGGTGCGGTCGTAATAGACGTTGGAAGCGAATTGGTCCTGGTTCATGACTTATTTCCCCGCCTTGCGTTGTGCTGCACCGAGCTCGTAGACCGTTTTTCCCTTGAGCTTCAAGGCGTCGGAGACATACAGGAAGTTTTCGGAATGACCGGCGAACAACAGCGCATGCGGTTTCATGAGCGGCACGAAGCGCGACAGGATCTTGCTCTGCGTCGGCTTGTCGAAATAAATCATCACGTTGCGGCAAAAGATGACATCGAACTGCCCGCTCACTGGCCAGTTGTCACCCAGCAGGTTGAGTTGCTTGAAGGTCACCAGCTTGCGCAGTTCCGGGCGCACCCGAACATAGCCTTCCTGGTTGCCCTTGCCGCGCAGGAAGAATTTCTTGATGCGCTCGGGCGACAGTTTGTCGATGCGCTCGATCGGATAGACGCCGTTGGCGCCGGTCGCCAGCACGTTGGTGTCGATGTCGGTGGCGATGATCTGCGCCGGCGGCGTCAGGGTGCCGTAGGCTTCGCACAGCGTCATGGCGATCGTATAGGGCTCTTCGCCGGTCGAGGCGGCCGAGCACCAGACCGTGGCCGGCTCTTTGAGCGTCTTGACGAAATCGGCAAGGATGGGGAAATGATGCGACTCGCGGAAGAACGACGTCAGATTGGTGGTCAGCGCATTGGTGAATGCCTCCCACTCGTCGCTGTCGCCGCCGCGTTCCAGCATGTCCAGGTATTGCACGAAGGAAGCGATGCCGGTCGCACGCAGGCGCCGCGCCAGGCGGCTATAGACCATTTCCTGCTTGCTTTCGGCCAGCGCAATGCCGGCGCGCTTATAGATAAGATCCCGCACCCTGTCAAAATCGCGATTCGTAAAATCGAATTCTTTGACAGAATCGAGCTTATTCTGCGGAGCAGGTTTCAAGTTGATGTTCCTTTTCTAATCCGGACCTATCGCATTCTCAGCATTCTCGATAGGTTACCCCCGTTGTCGAATAGTCTATCAACCTGCCCTGCCCGGTCAAGCTGTTCAAGCCGAGATCTGGCGCACCAATCCCTTGCTGTTCTCCGTCTTACCCGTTTGCTTAAGCTGCTTTGGCGTCGGCGCTGCCGCCAATGTGACCGTCTGGACGGGCGCTGCCTCCTGCGCCTGGCTGGAGCGATAGCCGACGCGGAAGCCTCCCCAATGCTTGCCGTTCACATAAATCGGCACCGAAAGATCGTGCATGACCTCGCCGGTATCGCGTTTATAAGTTTGCAGCAGAAACGGCTTTGTATTCGCGCCACAACGCTTTCCGGTGCGATCGCTGAAAATGCGCTTGGTGCGATTGTTGACCAGATCGGTGTCGTAATCGCCGGTCAGCGGCTTGGAGAATTTTTTGTTATGCGTAGGAAAATATCCGTTGTTGTCCACAGCACCGGCATACGCCAGTTGCGGCATGGAATCAAGGATGGCTTCCTGCACGTCCGGCAGGACACGATCGGTGAAGGCGTCGAATTGCGTTGTGTGCTTGGGCGGATTGGTGTTCGGCAGCGGTTTGTAGGTGCGGTCGAACAAGGCCGCTTCGCTGATCCGGCCGGCACCGATGGCTTCCTCGAACAACTTGCCGATACGCTTGGCGGCGGCAGTCGCGACTTTCTGGATGTCGTCGTGCTGGGTCTTGGCATTGCTCGCGGCGATGGCGTCATAGACCAGCTCGGCGCGCTCCGACAAGGCCATGGCCGATGCCGCCACGCGCGGCAACTCAATGTCGGTCGCCAGCATGCCGTCACGGATTTTGAGGATGGCTTCGGCGATACGATGGGTGGTCTCGACGTGCTCGCGGGAAGCGCGTGCGATTTGCTGGATCTCTTCTTCCGAAATACCGGCGGAGCGCTCGATGTTGCCGAGGAAACCATGCACCCGCTCGACGTTCTGCGACGCCTCCAGCACCTTGGCGCTGAGAGACTGCATGCCGCCGGAAGCGCGCTCGGCTTCTTCCGTGATCGAACGCACCATGGCGCCGATGTCGTCGGTGGCTTCCTTGGTGCGCTGAGCCAGCTGCCGCACTTCGCCCGCCACCACCGCAAACCCGCGCCCGTGTTCACCCGCGCGCGCCGCTTCAATGGCCGCGTTGAGCGCCAGCAGGTTGGTGCGTGCGGCGATTTCGCTGATGACTTCGGTGATGCCGTGGATGCGCTTGGATTTTTCCTGTAGCGCCGACATCATCGCCGACGCGTTCTGCGCATCGGTGCGCGCCTTGCCGATCTGTTCCAGGCCGAGGTCCACTTCCGCGCGGCCGGCCACGCTTTCGGCGCGCACGTCGGCGGCTACTTTGGAAGCACGCTCGGCATTCGCGGCAATCTGCTCGGTGGTGCTGGCGTTCTGCTCCGAACCGGTGACAATACCGTTGGCGGCCTGCACGTCCTGCGCGATCTTGTTCTTGATGGAGTCGACGAAATAGGAGGTCTCGGCGGCGCCGATCATGATGTGGTCGATCTCACTGCCGATCTTGTCGACGAAGCCGCCGCCCTGGTCGGATTCGCCGCGCCGCGCCAGGCGCGACAGGATCACCGCCGCCGCCGTCGCAATCACCGCCAGCCATAACGGCGACAACGGCAAGGCCAGCGCGCCGAGACCGGCGAAGATGCCGGCGCCGACAGCGATGGGAACAACGACCTGAATCAGCACGTCCAGCGAGCGCGAAAGCGCCCTGCTTTTCCTCTCGAACATACAGCAGTCTCCTCACGAGTTGCCGTCATGCCTGGTCTTGGTCTATTGGCATGTACGGATGTCATCCGAACAACTTTTATCAGGAAGAAAGTCTGACTACGCTGCGCCGTCCGCTATCCGTTGTTCTGATTCGAGCAAAATCGGCGCGCAGCCTTCCCCTATTTTTGGCCCAGCTTACAAGGGATAACTTACGCGTAACTTATGCCGAACCGTTTGGTGGAGGATTCTGGCAGGACAACGCTTAGAGGAATGTATACCGCAGCCGCCATACCCGCAGGTAGGCATGCAAGGCGATCGTTTGAGGAGATGAGGGGATGAGAAAAGGTCGCCGCCGCCCGCCGATCAGGCCGGGGCGACGGGATGATGCAGGATGATTACCTGGGACGAACGCTGATGTGCTCATCCAGTGCGCGCTGCGCAAGCTCAAGCGATTTGAGCGCCGCCTGCCAAGGTTCATAGTCGGCCATCGTCAACCACTCGGCACCCGGATTCTTCTTCCACTCTTCCAGCTTCGCGTTCAACAGTTCGTACTCGCAAAGTTGCGCTTCCAGCAGCGCCTCTATCTCCAACCGAAGTTCATCGGCGCGCAGTTTCCATGCATCAGGTGTGTCCATATCGATCTCCATAAAGTCGCAGAATCCTAGCATGAAAAGCTGCGCGCTCAGATGCAGAAAAGATATTCCGCCAACGGCGCAGGCAAATGCGCGGGCACGCTATACTCCCGTGACAATAAGCGTTTGAACGCGATAATACATATACGGGGAAACAGATAATCTGGCGACAGCCTGCGGCGCAATGCCGGAGGCGAGAAACGGGAAGGGGAAATACCGATGCAGGTAAAAACGCTGACCGGCGCGACACGGCTTTGTGCCGCAGCGCTGGTGGTTGCCGCTGGTGCGATCACCTGCGGCAGTACGCATGCCGCCACCGGCTACTACCTCGTCTCCGTCTACAGCGCCGAAAATCAGCTCTCCGTCGACTACAAATACTGGAACGCAAAAAAACACGACAGTGCACCGTTCGGCTCGCCCGAAATCGGTATCGGTTATGGCGTCACCTCGCAGTGGTACACCGAAGTCTACGGCGTCTACACACAGACTGCGGCGCAAGGCACGCGCTTCGGCAGCCTCAACTGGCAAAACGATTACCTGCTGACACAGGGTCAATACTGGTTCGATCTTGCCATCCACACCAACGTCGAGCAATATACGCGGCGCGACGGCTACGGCCTGGAATGGGGTCCGGTGTTCCAGACCGAGATCTGGCGCACGCAACTCAACGCCAACATCTTCCTGCAGCGCGACTACCGCACAAGCCAGAACAACGCCACTCAACTGGTGTATCAGTGGCAGGTCCGCCAGCACTGGAAACCGCTGCTCAACTTCGGCGTGCAGGGTTTCGGCGAACTCGGCCGCTGGGACAACTGGAACAGCAAGGCCGACCAATCCCATCGCGTCGGCCCCGCGCTGTTCGGCACCTGGTACCTGCCGAACGGGCACAAGATTCTGTACGAAAGCGCTTATCTGATCGGCAAGAACAGCGGGCGGCCGGCGAAGAGTTTTACGATGCGGGTGCAGTACGCGTTCTGAAGTTCACGCGCCTTGGTTGGTCACAAATCTGCAGATGATTTTTCGATTGCACAAAGCAAAACAGCACTGAGCCGGCGATGCCGATTCAGTGCTGTTTTTCCTTACGGATTGCTCCGCAAGGTTTGGATCTATTGGTCGGGACGGAGTGATTCGAACACTCGACCCCTTGCACCCCATGCAAGTACGCTACCAGGCTGCGCTACGCCCCGACGAGCCGACAATTATAGCAGAGTGGAATTTGTTTTGTCTCTGCCAACATCCATCATCGATATTACCGATGGGCTGCGGCTTATAGCGACACCGCCGTGGCCTGGTCCTTGTCGTCCTTGTTTTTCTGGTTTTGCGGATCAGGCGCCTTGATCTCCAGATTCTCGGCGCGCAGCTTGTCGCGGATCAGGCGGAAGGCATCGACGTCGAGCATCGGCGAGGCACTGGGTTGACGCTTCTTTGCCTTGCGGCTGTCCGAACTTACCGGTGGCGGAATTTGGCTGGCGCCGGAAGCAATTTGGGCGAGCTGGTTGTTTTCCTCGATCAGTCTCAATGCAGCAGCCGAGAGCGTGATCTTGTCGAGCGGCGCGGACGGCGCAGCGGCGGCCGGGACAGGCGCGACGCTGGCAGTTTTGACTTCTGCTGCGTTGTCCGCGTACGCCGATTGCGGCAAATTACCGTTTGCGCCGATCAACATGACTTGCTCCCGCTGATTATTGTGATCCTCAGGTAACGGCCGCCATCGCTACATCTTTAGTGCATGAACAATCAGGCGACGTCGCGCACCTCAAGCGCATCAACGCGATCCGGGTAGAAGGCAACATAGCCCTTGATCGCCGCCACCGCATCATACGGCTCCTCGTAACTCCAGACTGCGTTGACCGAACGATCGGCGCCGAGCGGGATGCTGTAGTAGGAACATTCGCCCTTGTAGGGGCAGTAGGTCTGGTGATCGGTGCGTTCGAGCAGACTGAAGTCGACGTCTGCGCGCGGGATGTAGTACACCGGCGGATAACTCGCCTCCTTCAGCGCCAGCGCGGCGCGTGTGTCGGCAATGGTGCGGCCGGCCAGCGAGACGACGACGCGGGCCGCAGTCGGCGTGATGGTAATGGGATGATCAGGTCCGGGAACCTTGACAGGTCGTATGCTCATGGAATGACTCCTTATTGAAACGACAACACGGCCGATAGGACCGCGCATTATGGCCGCACATCATAATGATGTGAGAGGCGCTGCCGCGACTAGTTCCGCGTTCGGCGTGACGACTTCGCCAATGAAAAAAGCCCGTGCGTTTCAGTGCACGGGCTTTCTTTGTTACTTGCTCAATATTTCATCAAGTTTCTTGTTGCCCATGCCGAAGCTGGCAATCGCAATCAGACCCAACAAGCCCAACGCGCTGCCCAACCACAGGGTGGATGGAATACCCATCGCATCGACCACCACGCCGCCGACGAAAGAGCCGACGGCGATGGCAACCTGCACGATGCTGACGAACAGGGCCGAACCGGCTTCCGGCAAATCCGGCGACGACAGTTGCAGCCAGATGCTCAGGCACAGCGGAATCGCACCGAAGGCGACGCCCCAGGCAATCACCATCGCGGTCACGCCGAGTTGCGAGGCATGCACCAAGGGCATGGCGAACAAGGCCAGCATCAGCAACACCACCACCGAGAACAGCGATGCCTGCAAGTGGCGCGTGACAAAGGCCGAAATCACCAGATTCGACACGAAGCCGACGAAGCCGAACGCCAGCAGCACCGAAGTAATCAGCGTCAGGCTGAAACCGTTCTGACCGAGGAAAGGCGCGATATAGGTGTACGACGAAAAATGCGCGCCGAACACCAACGCCACCATCAACAAGCTCTTGCGAGGATTGCGGCGGCTCACCAGCGTGGTCAGATCGCGGAAGCGGATCGCCGCCTTTGACGGCAGCGACGGCAGCAGCAAGGTTTGCGCAGCCAGTGCCAGCGCGGCCAGGATGCCGGTGGCGATGAACGATGCACGCCACGACGACAAGCCGCTGATGAAGGTGCCCAGCGGTACGCCGATCACGGTCGCGAACGTCACGCCGCTGAGGATCATCGCCGTGGCCTTGGCCGCATGCTCCTGGCGCACCAGACGGCCGGCAGTTGCCAGCGCCAGCGTCCAGAAACCACCCAGCGCCGCGCCCAGCAGTGCACGACCGAGCAGCATCACGCCGAAGGTCGGTGCGAACGCGGACACCAGGTTCGACGCCAGCAACAGCACTGACAGCATCAACAAGATGAAGCGACGATTGATGCGCCCTGCTCCCAGCATCAGGCCCGGCGCCGAAATGGCGGCGACCACTCCGGGCGTCGTCACCATCAGACCGGCTGTGCCCGGCGACACGCCGAGGTCATGCGCGATCTGCGGCAACAGGCCGACCGGCAAAAACTCGGTCGTCACGAAAGCGAAGGCGCCGGTCGCCACGGCGACCACCGATAACCATGAACGCAAGGGCGAGGCCGCGTTTTCCGCCGCGCTGAGCGGGTCGTGTGCGACCTCGACCGGCGCGTTATTCACCGCGATATTCTTTTCCATTGAAAACTCCTGAATCTGTTTGGCCCTGCGCCACCCCAGCGCGTTGAACCGATTGTGTATGAATGCATGCAACCGCCGCCGACCGGCCATGCCGACCGCAGCGAAATGCAATGTCCTGCTTGTTTCGTCGTCCGTCTTGCAGATGCTCACCACTCAAACTGTCTTATTTTTAATGACAGTTTTGAAATAAAAATGAGGACCGATAACCGATCCTCCTTTTTCGAGCATCCCTGAATGTGGCTTTTCGCCTTATATTTGCAAGGCCAGATAGTTGCGCAATTGGCCTTGTCGAGAATTTCCTTGTGAACCTGGTGCGATCCTGCCGACTTGCTAGTCACAGATCGTGTTGACCAATTCGGACAGTTTCCTGCTCTTCAATACTTTCAACATCGCGCCTTCGACTTCGGAAATCACCGGATCCAGCGCCATGTCCATGCCGCAACTGACGCGGCAACATGGATCCTTGGGCCGGGTATTGTGCTTGAGCACCGGCTCTTCTTCCACCGCCTGGTAAATTTCCGCCAGGCTGATTTGTGAAGCCGCGCGCGCCAATTGTGCGCCGCCGCCCTTGCCTTCCTTGGTCACGACCAGATGCGCCTTCGACAACTTGCGCAGCAGCTCGCGCACGAACACAGGATTAGTGTTGACGCTGGCCGCAATGGCAGCGGAGGATAAAAACGCTTCTCCTCCCCGGGTCGCGTGCTCGACGCTAACCAATATGTGTGCCGCCACGGCAAATCGACTCGACTTCATACTGTATTTATATTCGATACAGATAGCGAAGTCAAGCAACTTGTCCAAATATGCTTATACCCCTGTAAAAAACTGCAAGCCTGGTCAGGCTTCCGTGGCCGTTGACGTCGGCGCAACCGTAATCTCGGTCAGCACCGAACTGGCCAGGAAGCATTGTTCATGCGCCGCATGATGCAAGGCCTCGTCCTCATCCGGCGTCGGCACGCGGCCGCGGTACGCGATGGCCGGTTGCAAGGTCGCCTTGCTGACCATCAGTTTGCCCTTGGCGTTCTTTTCCATCACAGCGCTGGCATGGTCGGCATAACTGTCGACGACAAAACCCTGCTTGGCGGCGATGGCCAGGAAGGTCAGCATATGGCAGCTCGACAGCGACGCCAGGTAGGCTTCTTCGGGGTCGACGTTATCCGCCGACGAATACGGCAAGGGAACAATGTGCGGCGAGGATGACGCCGGCACTTCCACGCCGCCGTCGAAACGCCAGCGATGCACCCGGCTGTAGCGATTGTCGGTGAACGCTTCGTCGCTGCCGCGCGTCCACAAGATGCTTGCCTCGATTTCTATCATGCGAAATCTCCCGTCGAAGTGCGCCAGCATACCTGCAAAACTCCCAACCTGCAGGCAAGCGCTTTGGCACCGACCAACGAAAAAGCCCCGCACGGATGCGAGGCTTTCGAATTTTTTGGCTCCCCGACCTGGACTCGAACCAGGGACCTGCGGATTAACAGTCCGTCGCTCTACCAACTGAGCTATCAGGGAACAGCAGAGGGCGCGATTATGAACTAAATTTTCCTTCGCGGCTATATCTCCACGACAGAAAATTGCTAAATAATTCGCTACGCACCGCCCTCTTCTTCATCACGCGCCGCAAGCGATGCGTGACAAGGAGAAACGATCCAAAAACAGGCCGCACATGATCGCCATCGAACATATCGGCGACGCATGGAAACGCGTTTTCGAAATTGAAAAAGCCCCGCACGAATGCGAGGCTTTTCGAATTTTTTGGCTCCCCGACCTGGACTCGAACCAGGGACCTGCGGATTAACAGTCCGTCGCTCTACCGACTGAGCTATCAGGGAACAGCTGAGAAAAAGATTATGACTTGATTTTTACGTCCTGTCAAAACCTTTTTGTACCCCGGCCGTTTCGGACCGGAACACCTTTCTCTTTAGAGCACCTTGGCAATGGCGTCGACAACGGCATCGATGTTCTTGGTGTTCAGTGCGGCCACGCAGATGCGGCCGGTGTCGACGGCGTAGATCGAGAACTCGTTGCGCAGGCGCTCGACTTGCGCCTTGGTCAGGCCCGAGTACGAGAACATGCCGCGTTGCTTGATGACGAAGTCGAAATCGTGCGCAGGCGCTTTTTCTTTCAGCTTCGCAACCAGCAGCTGGCGCATTTCGCGGATGCGCACGCGCATCTCGGCCAGTTCGCTTTCCCACAGGGCGCGCAGTTCCGGCGAAGCCAGCGCAGTCGCGACAACCTGGCCACCGTGGATCGGCGGGTTGGAATAGTTGGTGCGCACCACGCGCTTGAGTTGCGACAGCACGCGTGCGGCTTCTTCGTTGGACGAAGCGACGATGCTCAGCGCGCCGACGCGCTCGCCGTACAGCGAGAACGATTTCGAGAACGAGTTCGACACGAACAGCGGGCCGCCTGCTTCGGCAAAGCGGCGCACGACCTTGCCGTCTTCTTCGATGCCGTCGCCAAAGCCTTGGTAGGCCATGTCGAGGAACGGGATCAGGCCGCGCGATGTCACAACTTCAATGACTTGGGTCCATTGATCGGCGGTCAGGTCGGCGCCGGTCGGGTTGTGGCAGCAAGCATGCAACAGCACGACCGAGCCGGAGGCCATGGTCTTGAGCGCATCGAGCATGCCGGCGAAGTTCACGCCGCGGGTGGCCGCGTCGTAGTAAGGATAGTTGTTGACGGTGAAACCGGCCATCTCGAACAGCGCGCGATGGTTTTCCCAGCTTGGATCGCTGATCCAGACTTGGGTGCCTGCCGGCGAGAAATGCTTCAGGAAGTCGGCGCCCAGCTTCAGTGCGCCGGTGCCGCCCAGGGCTTGCACGGTGATCGCACGCTTCTCTTGAACAACGGCGCTGTCGGCACCAAATACCAGTTCCTGGACTGCCTTGTCGTACGTTGCCAGACCATCGATCGGCAAATAAGTACGTGGAGCCAGTTTGGCAGCCAGTTCAGCTTCCGCTTTTTTCACGCATTCCAGCAGTGGCACTTTGCCGTTATCGTCGTAATAGACGCCAACACCGAGGTTGGTCTTGCCGGGATTCTTGTCGGCATTAAAACCTTCAGTGATGCCGAGAATAGGGTCGCGTGGCGCCATCTCGATGGCGGTGAAAAGAGAAGAGGAGGCTGAGAGAGGTGCGTTCATCGTGATAACATAAAAAGTTAGCTGCAAACGTAGATTGCAGTCGGGATGGATGCAGGGCAAAGCCGCGAGCCGAGCACCGTTTTGCAACATCTAATTTTACCAAAGGTCGAATGACAATGGCTGATTTATCCCCCGTTACCGCCGCATCTTCTACGCTCGACGAGAGCAAGTTCCTGACGTTCCCGGATTCTCCCTATCGCTTGTACCAGCCGTTCCCGCCCGCGGGCGACCAGCCGGCCGCCATCGACAAGCTGGTCGAAGGGGTGCATGACGGCCTGTTCTTCCAGACCCTGCTGGGCGTCACCGGTTCGGGCAAGACCTACACGATGGCCAACACCATCGCCCGCCTCGGCCGGCCGGCGATCATCTTCGCGCCGAACAAAACGCTGGCGGCGCAGCTTTATAGCGAATTTCGCGAGTTCTTTCCGCAAAATGCAGTGGAATATTTCGTCAGCTACTACGATTACTACCAGCCGGAAGCCTACGTCCCGCAACGCGATCTGTTCATCGAGAAAGATTCCTCGATCAATGAGCACATCGAACAGATGCGCTTGTCCTGCACCAAGTCGCTGATGGAACGGCGCGACGTTGTTATTGTGGCAACGGTGTCAGCCATTTACGGTATCGGTAACCCCAACGAATACCATCAGATGATCCTGACCTTGCGCGCCAAGGACAAGGTCAGCCAGCGCGACGTCATCGCGCGCCTGATCCAGATGCAATATTCGCGCAACGAAGTCGACTTCGGCCGCGGCACTTTCCGCGTGCGCGGCGACACCATCGACGTGTTCCCGGCCGAGCATGCCGAACTGGCCGTGCGCATCGAGATGTTCGACGACGAAATCGACAGCCTGCAATTGTTCGATCCGCTGACCGGCCGCGTGCGCCAGAAGATTCCGCGCTTCACCGTCTACCCCGGTTCGCACTACGTGACGCCACGCGCCACGGTGCTGCGCGCCATTGAGACCATCAAGGACGAACTGCGCGAACGGCTGGAATTTTTCCGCAAGGAAAACAAGCTGATCGAAGAACAACGGATCGAACAGCGCACGCGCTTCGACATCGAAATGATGACCGAGATCGGTTTCACCAAAGGCATCGAAAACTATTCGCGCCATCTGTCCGGCGCCAAGCCCGGCGATCCGCCGCCGACGCTGGTGGATTACCTGCCGCCGGACGCGATCATGTTCCTCGACGAGTCGCATGTGCTGATCGGCCAGTTGAACGGCATGTACAACGGCGACCGCGCGCGCAAGACCAACCTGGTCGACTACGGCTTCCGCCTGCCGTCGGCGCTGGACAACCGGCCGCTCAAGTTCGACGAGTTCCAGGGCAAGATGCGCCAGACCATTTTCGTCTCGGCCACGCCTGCAGAATATGAAAACACCCATTCCGACCAGGTGGTCGAGCAGGTGGTGCGTCCGACCGGCCTGGTTGATCCGCTCATTCAGGTACGCCCCGCTACTACGCAGGTCGACGACCTGATGCAGGAAATCACCATCCGCGTGAAGAAGAACGAACGCGTGCTGGTGACCACGCTGACCAAGCGCATGTCGGAGCAATTGACCGAGTTCCTCAGTGACAACGGCATCAAGGTGCGCTATCTGCACAGCGACATCGACACCGTCGAGCGCGTCGAAATCATCCGCGACCTGCGCCTCGGCACCTTCGACGTGCTGGTCGGCATCAACCTGCTGCGCGAAGGCCTGGACATTCCCGAGGTGTCGCTGGTGGCGATTCTCGACGCCGACAAGGAAGGCTTCCTGCGTTCAGAGCGCAGCCTGATCCAGACCATCGGCCGCGCCGCGCGTAACCTCAACGGCATGGCGATCCTGTATGGCGACAAGGTCACCGATTCGATGCACAAGGCCATCGGCGAAACCGAACGCCGCCGCGCCAAGCAGGTCGCCTTCAACGAAGCCAACGGCATCACGCCGATGGGCATCAAGAAGGAAATCCGCGAACTGATCGATGGCGTCTACAGCCCGCAGGAAGCGCGCGTGGAACTGATGGTGGCGCAGGAACAGGCCAACTACGAAGCCATGAGCGAGAAGCAGGTCAGCAAGGAAATCAAGCGCCTCGAAAAGCTCATGCAGGATCACGCCAAGAACCTGGAGTTCGAAAAAGCCGCGAAGGTGCGCGACCAGTTGCATCAGCTCAAGCAGCAATTGTTTGGCGCTGCGGGCGACGACACGGTGGCCGTGGCGTAACTCGCTTCGGTCAAGAAGCATCCCTGACTGCCCGCTGTGATTTCGCATTGACTTCGCATGCGGGCAGTTTTTCATTTCCGATCAACCTGACCTCATCTCATACCTGCTCATCCCTGCTCATGCCGGCTACCGTCCCCACCGCCCTGCTCGATCTCTGCGCCACTGCCGATCCGTCCTGGCACGCCATCCTGAAAACCGGCCTGCAAGCCATCGCTGCTCTCGATTCCGACTATTTGCCGGCGCTGGTGCAAGACACCACTTACCTGCCAACGGAAGGCCGCCTCTTCGCCGCGTTCAAACAGCCGATTGACGAGGTCCGTTACGTCCTGGTCGGCGAAGGCCCCTACCCGCGCGCTGCCAGCGCCACCGGTGTCTGCTTCATGGATGGCGCGGTCGGGTCGCTTTGGTCCGACAAGGGCTTGTCCAAACAGGTCAACCGCGCGACGTCGTTGCGCAACTTCATGAAGATGCTGCTGGTCGCCGACGGCCGCGTACCGGTCGACAAGACCAGCGGCGACGCCTTGCTCGATATCGCCGCCAAGGCGCAGGCCGACACCGCCGGCACCATCCAGACACTGGCCGACCTGCAGGACAACCTGACCGCGCAAGGCTTCCTGCTGCTCAATGCCAGCCTGGTGTTCCGCACACACGTGAAGCCGGTCAAGGATGCCAAAGCCTGGAAGCCGTTCTTTGAAACCGTATTGAAGGGATTGGCGCAGTACGCAGAGGAAAACAAAAAGACACTGCCGACGCTGGTCCTGTGGGGCAAAATCGCCGAGGAGCTGCACGGCTTGCCGGTAGTCGGACGCTTCCCGCGCGCGGTGGCGGAGCATCCCTACAACCTCAGCTTTATCGCCCACAGCGGCATGCAAGAACTGTTCGGCGCCATGCATCTGCTGAAAAAACACGTCTGAACAATACCTCGGAACGTAAAAAAGCCGGCCCCGGGAATGTCCCCGGGCCGGCTTTTTTCATCTCAACTACTTCGCAAAAATCCGGTTCATCGAGGTGAAGCCCTTGAACTCCAGTGAATTTCCCGACGGATCCTTGAAGAACATGGTCGACTGTTCGCCCGGCTCGCCCTTGAAGCGTGTATGCGGCTCGACTACGAACGTGACGCCTGCTGCGGCAATGCGCGCAGCCAATGCATCCCACGACACCTGGTCGAGGATGATGCCGAAGTGCGGGATCGGCACATTGTCGCCATCTACATTGCCGGCGCCGCCCGGCACCACCAGGTCTTTTTTCAGATGCAGCGACAGCTGGTGTCCCATGCAGTCGAAATCAACCCAGCGCTCAGTGCTGCGTCCCTCGGAAAATCCCAGCACGCCGCCGTAGAAACCACGCGCCTCGTCGAGATCGCGTACAAAGAAAGCCAGGTGAAATGGGTGCAATGCGTTCATGTTCCGTTCCGTGTTGGGCAAATGCGTAGCTTATCGCATTCGCCCGCATCGGGACGGCAGCACGCCTGCCGATTGCGGGCATGGGAAAACATGAGGCGAATTCGCGCCGCCTGCAGCAGATTCTGCGCAGGCGAAAACTTGCGGTGTCGAGTCAGAGGGCAGCGATACATCTGCTGCGGTGTGGTCGTATCCCGTACATGCGGGACGACATCTTGATTGCCGCGAGCCGGGAAGTACATCGTTCCGGCTCGGTCTCCTGGGTGGCGCATTTCAGGTTTCAAGGTTGAAACCGGCGCCCATCGCTTACATCTCTGGCTTCACGCCAACATTGCAGCTGAATTTCAGCTGATTACAGCTTGTTTTAGCCGTTACGGCCGCAACAACACATCAGAACTGTGCTTGCAGTTGCGACAGTGCACGCAAATGGCTGCGATCGAGTTCGCGCAGACGGCGTTCCATCTCGGCGTGGCTGGTGACGCCTTCCAGATAAGGAGCATCGTTGAGGTCGAACAACGCGCCGTCGACGGCTTTGGCAGGCGAGCTGAATGCGCGCTCGACAAAGAACTGGAAAGCTTCCAGCAAACTCTGTAAATTATTAGAAAAACCGGCGGATTGATAAGTAGACATTTCTTTCTTTCACATGAATAACGTTGCAGTGATAGTGAGAATAGGGGCTCCCCCTCACTTTAAAAAGCAATATTTTCCGACACCTGCATTAGAAAAACTTACACCATGTCCCTTTCCCTGCCGCCCTTGAAGGCGCTCAAAGTGTTCGAAGCGGCCGCCCGCACGCGTAGTCTGACGATTGCCGCGCACGAGTTGCACATCACGCACAGCGCGGTCAGCCAGCAAATAAAATTGCTGGAAGAACATTTCGGCCAACCCCTGTTTATCCGCTTGCCGCGTGGCGTGGAAGCAACGGAAGCGGCCCAGACCTTTTATACCGAAGTGCGCGCCGCGCTTGATCGCATCGCCATGGCGGCGGAACAACTGACGCTGACCGGCAAGAACCGCATCGTGCGCGTGATCACGGCGCCGTCCGTGGCGATGCGCTGGCTGATTCCGCGCCTGTCTCAGTTCCAGATCGACAACCCGCGCATCGAGGTGCGTGTGACGACCACCGTGTCGGAGCATTTCGAAGACCTCAAGGACCCTTTTGACGTGGTGTTGTGGCGCAGCCCGCTGGAGCGCAGCGGCTTTGAATGCGTGCGCTTCCTCGACGACGTGTCGGCGCCGCTGGCCTCGCCGCACTACCTGGAACTGCACCCCATCAACAAACCGGCGGACCTGCTGCAGGCGTCATTGATCCATCTGAGCGTGCGTGCGGAGGCCTGGCAGCAGTGGCTGATCAAGGCGGGCGTACCGGTGAAGAAGAAATTGCCGGGGACCAGTTACGAACACTTTTTCCTGAGCTTGCAGGCGGCGTCGACTGACCTGGGGATTGCGATGGGCTCGCTGGCGCTGGTGGACGACGACTTGTCGCACGGCCGCCTGCGCCAGCTGTTTCCGGAAGTGGTGCTGCACGGCCAGGGCTTCCATATGTTGCATCGTACCGGCGAAACCAATGGCAATGCCCTGAAGACCTTCATTACGTGGCTGATGCAGATGGGAGCGGCATCAGCCTACGATCCTGACAAGCGTTACTCCGCCGACTCCACGATGTGAACGGCGCGATTGGCGATCAGGTCTTTTGACTTGTCGCGGTAATCGAGCATGTGCGGTTGGGTGAAGTGAACCTTGAGCGCTTCGGCGCTTTCCCATTTTTCGATGAAGGCAAAGGTGTCCGGGCCGAGTTCGGCCTGGGCGCCGCCGAAGCCGGGCACGTCGATGACCGGGTCGTAAGCAATGCAGCCCTGTTCGGCACGGACGGCGGCCAGATTGGCGCGCACCAGCTTGAGCAGTTCTTCGCGCTTGCCGGGCTTGGCGGTAATGATTGCGACTACGTGGACCATGTTGTCATCTCCTGTTGTTGTGAGGGAAAACGACAAGCATACGCGAAGTTGCGCAGGCGTGACGGCCCCCTGCTTCGGACACCGCCGCTCAGATCAATTCAGTTTCATTTGCGCCAATAGCTGCTCGATGTTGTAACGCATCAGCTTGAGGTAAGTCGGCGCCGGGCCGTCGGCCTGCGACAACGCATCCGCATACAGCTTGCCGCCCAGCGTGACGCCGGCTTCCTTGCTGATCTGCTGCAGCAGCTTGGGGCTGCTCATGTTCTCGATGAAGACGGCGCGGATTTTTTCCTTGCGGATCTGGCGGATCAGGTTCGCAACTTCCTTCGCGCTCGGCTCGCTGTCGGTCGACACACCTTGCGGCGCCAGGAAACGCACCTGGTAATGCGCGCCGAAATATTCGAAGGCGTCATGCGAGGTGATCACCTTGCGCTTGGCCGGCGGGAACTGGCTGAATTGCTGTATGGCCCAGCGGTCCAGCTCGTTGAGCGAAGCAATGTAAGCGTCGCCGTTCTTGCGATACAGCGCTGCGCCGGCCGGATCGAGCTTGCTCAGCGCGGCGACGATGTTTTGCGTGTAGATCACGATGTTGGCAGGATTCTGCCAGGCGTGCGGATCGTTCTTGCCATGCTGGCGATCATGCCCGTCGTGCCCGTCGTGATCATGTTCTTCTTCGGCACGGTCGCGCACCGCGATGCCCTTCGACGCCACGACGATGTCGCCGCGATAATTGGCCGACTGCGCGACCCGCTCCATCCAGCCTTCAAAGCCGAGGCCGTTGACCACCACCAGTTTGGCGCGCGCCACCGATTTGATGTGATCCGGCGCCGGCTGGAACACGTGGGCATCCTGGTCGGGACCGACCAGCGTGGTGACGGCAATGCGGTCGCCACCGACGTTGGCGACGATGTCACCGAGAATGCTGAAGCTGGCCACTACCGGCAAGCGAGCGTCAGCGGCGGATGCGCTCTGGACAACCAACACGGCTGCGATCGACAACAAGATCTGGCGAAACAATTTCACGATGACTCCCAAAAAGAATTAAGCGCGCAGATGCGGCCGGCGCAGGATGCGCGGCAACCAGCCGCGCGGGGCAAAGATCAGGGACAGGAAATAGAAGCCGCCGGCGCACACGATGATCACAGGGCCGGACGGCACCGAGGCGTAGTACGACAGCATCAACCCGGCATAGCCCGCCAGCGCAGCCTGCGCGGCGCTGTTGACCAACTGCGCCGGCAAGGTGTCGTGCCACAGGCGCGCCGATACCGCCGGCAGCATCATCAGGCCGACCGCCATCAGCGTGCCCAAGGTCTGGAACGAAGCCACCAGGTTCAGCACCACCAGCATCAGAAACAATTGCTGGTACACCGTATTGCGCCCGCCGCTGGCGGCCAGGAAGGACGGATCAAAACTTTCCAGCAGCAGGCCGCGGTACAAACCCGCCATCAGCAGCACGCTCAGGCTGGACACGCCGGCCACCAGCAGCAGGCCTTCGGTGTCGACGCCGAGTACGTTGCCGAACAGGATGTGCAGCAGATCGAGCTGGGTGCCGTGGCCGGAAATCATGATCACGCCGAGCGCCAGTGCGACCACGTAGACGGCGGCGAGGCTGGCGTCCTCCTTGAGTTCGGTATGGCGGCTGATCCAGCCTGCCAGTGCCACGACGATCACGCCGGCCAGGAAACCGCCGATGCTCAGCGCCGGCAGCGACAGGCCAAAGAAAATGAAACCGGCCGCCACACCCGGCAACACTGCATGGCTCAGCGCTTCGCCGAACAGGCTCATGCGGCGCAGCGTCAGCATCACGCCCAGCGGCGCGCTCGACAATGCCAAGGCCAGCGTTGCCACCAGCGCACGGCGCATGAAGGCGAACTCCTGGAACGGCGCGATCGCGAATTGATAGCAATCATGGAGCAGCATCATCGCAACGCCCTCCCTTCATTGCCGGCAGCACCGACGTCACCTGCATCGACGACATCAACCGCACACAGCGGTGCATGCTCGTCGACCGCTTCGGCCATGGAACGCGCGCGGTGCAGGTTTTCGTGGCACAGCACGCCTTCGGTCTCGCCCCAGGCGACCACATTGCGCGCCAGCAGCAGCGATTGCGGGAAGGCCTTGCGCACCTGGTCGTAGTCGTGCAGCACCGCGATCACGGTGCGCTGCTCGGCGTGCCAGGACTGGATGATGCGCAGCAAGTCGCTGGTGGTGCGGGTGTCGATGGCGTTGAACGGTTCATCCAGCAGGATCAGTTCGGCGTCCTGCAGCAGGATGCGCGCGAACAGCACGCGCTGGAATTGCCCCACCGACAGGCTGGCGATGGCACGCTGCGCGAAGCCGTCGAGTCCGACTGCGGCCAGTGCGCCTTCCGCGCGCTGCACCATGTCGCGGCTCATGCGGCGGAACAGGCCGGCGCGCGACCAGTAGCCCAGCAGCACGCAATCAAGCACCGAGATCGGAAAGCTGCGATCGATCTCGGCCTGCTGCGGCAGATAAGCGATGCGCTCAGCGGCCAGGTGCGTGACCACGCGACCGCTGTTGCAACGGACCTGTCCCATGATGGTTTTCAGCAGCGTGCTCTTGCCGGCGCCGTTGGGACCGACGACGGCGGTCAGCGAACCGCGCTTGAACTCTCCGCTGACGTGATGCAGAGCCGGATGGCGACGGTAGGTGACGGTGAGGTTTTCCAGCGAGATGGCGGCGGACATGGTCAATCTCCTCCCAGGGCCCACATCACGCCCAGCCACAGCAGCAGGCACACGGGCGCGACCAGCAGCACGCGCTGCCACCACGGCAGCGCAAGCACGCTGGTTTGTTGAAGGAGACGGGAGAACATGGGCGCGAATATTTTTATTGATCAATCGGGAGAATCAAATCAATCTGCAACCCAGTTGCAAATTGATGAAAGATCGGAATTATAATGCAACATTGTTGCAAGATGTGACAAAGCTCCAATAAATCCTTCAACCCAGTCAAAATGCAGCCCGGGACGGCTTTCCGCTTTGCGGATCGTTCCAGGCAGTTCACCTGAAGAAAGATCGCGCCCATGTATCTCCATTTCCGCCCCGCCGCCGTCCTCGCCGCCACCCTGCTGTTGTCCGTCCCGCTGACCCACGCCCATGAAGCGCACGTGCACGGCGTCGGCAAGCTCGACGTCGCACTCGACGGCCAGACGCTGTCGCTGCACCTTGATTCGCCGCTGGTCAATCTGGTCGGCTTCGAACATGCCGCCAACAGCGCCAAGGACAAAGCCGCCGTCCAGGCCATGACCAAGAGCCTGCGCAACGCCGGCGCCGTGTTCGTCGCCAGCCCGTCAGCGGAATGCAAGCTCAATGGAGTCAAATTGGAATCCGCCGCGCTGGATCCGGCATTGCTCGGTGAAGCGCAAGTGGACAAAACAGCCAAACCGGCAGCGCCGGCCGACCATGACGGTCACGCCGATCTCGACGCCGATTTCACGTTCCGCTGCGCCCATCCGGAGCGGCTGCAGAAAATTGAAGTCCGTCTGTTCGACACCTTCAAGGGCTTCAACAGCATCGACGTGCAACTGGTGACGGGCAAGCGCCAGGGTGCAGCCAAACTGACGCCGGCCGCCAACAGCATCGCCGTCCCCTGATATTTATTCAGCAAACAGACTTCACAATATGAGCGACGCCGCCATCGCCTTGCGCGACATCACCTTCACCTGGCCCGGCCAGAAAACGCCGACGCTGGCGCTGGACCGGTTCGAGGTGCAAGCGCGCGAGCAAGTCTTCGTCAGCGGCCCCAGCGGCAGCGGCAAGAGCACGCTGCTGGCGCTGATCGGCGGCATCAGCAGCGCCCAGGCCGGCAGCGTCGCCATTCTCGGCCAACCGCTGGAGGCGTTGCCGGCGTCGCGGCGCGATCGTTTTCGTGTCGATCACATCGGTTTCATCTTCCAGCAGTTCAATCTGATTCCTTATCTCTCGATCCTCGACAATGTGCTGTTGCCCTGCCGCTTCTCGGCCTTGCGCCGCGAGCGTGCGCTGGCGCAAGGCAGCGATTTGCGTGCAGCGGCCGAATCGCTGCTGCGCAGCCTCGACATGGCGCCGGCTTTGTGGACCCGGGCGGCGACGCAATTGTCGATCGGCCAGCAACAGCGCGTGGCTGCGGCGCGCGCGCTGATCGGCCGGCCGGAAATCGTGGTCGCCGACGAACCGACCTCGGCGCTCGACAGCGACCGCCAGCAGGCTTTCCTGAACCTGATCCGGCACGAATGCGAACAGGCCGGCGCCAGCCTGGTGTTCGTCAGCCATGACCAGCGCCTGGCCGAGCGCTTCGACCGCCGCATCGCCCTGAACGACATCAACCGCTGCGCCCAGGTGGAGGAATCGGCATGAGCTTCCTGTTCCGCCTGGCCGCGCGCAGCGCCTGGAATCGCCGCTACACGCTGGGCCTGATGCTGCTGGCGATCGCGCTGTCGAGCGCCATGCTGCTCGGCATCGAACGCGTGCGCCATGAAGTGCGCGACAGTTTTTCGCAATCGGTGTCCGGCACCGATCTTGTGGTCGGCGCGCGCACCAGCCCGGTCCAGCTGATGCTGTACGCGATCTTCCGCATCGGCGGCGCCACCAACAACATGGGCTGGGACAGCGCGCAAAAGCTGGCGAAGAATCCCGCCGTCGCCTGGACCATTCCGCTGTCGCTGGGCGATTCGCATCGCGGCTTCCCGGTGCTGGCGACCAACGGCGACTATTTCAAACATTTCCACTACGGCGACGGCCAAGCGCTGCAACTCGGTGAAGGCCGTGCCTTCGGCAGCGTCTTTGAAACCGTGCTCGGCGCGGAGGTGGCGCAACGCCTGCATTACAAGCTGGGCGACCGCATCGTGCTGAGCCACGGCATGGGCAGCCTGCACCTGACCGATCACGCCGACAAGCCGTTCACGGTCACCGGCATCCTGGCGCGCACCGGCACGCCGGTCGACCGCACCGTGCATATCGGCCTCGATGCGATGGAAGCGATCCATCTCGACTGGGAAGGCGGCGCGCCGATGCCGGGCCTGTCGATTGCGCCGGCGCTGGTGAAAAAATTCGACCTTACGCCCAAGACCGTCACCGCCGTGCTGGTCGGCCTGAAGAGCCGCGCCGCGGTCTTTGGCGTGCAGCGCGACATCGCCGACGACAACAGCGAACCGCTGATGGCGGTGCTGCCGGGCGTGGCGCTGGATGAATTGTGGCAAGTGGTCGGCATCGGCGAAAACGCCTTGCTGGTGGTGTCGGGGATGGTCGTCATCGTCGGCCTGGCCGGGCTGGTGTCGGCGATCCTGGCGAGCCTGGGCGAACGACGGCGCGAGCTGGCGGTGCTGCGCTCGGTGGGTGCGCGGCCGGGCGACGTGTTCCTGCTGCTGGCGCTGGAAGGACTGGCGGTGATGCTTGCCGGGGTGGTGCTGGGCGTGGTCCTGCTGACGCTGGCGCTGTTCGCGCTGGGGCCCTTGCTGAGTGCGCAATTTGGCGTAACATTGCATCCTGCCTTGCCGGCCGCCGGCGAACTGCAGCTGCTGGGCTGGACCATCCTCGCCGGCTTTGCCGCGAGCCTGCTGCCCGGCTTGCGCGCCTACCGGCTGAGCCTGGCCGACGGCCTGACGCCCCGGATCTGATTTGATTTCGCGGTCTGGCGACCGCAACTTTGACGAAGCAATCTCATGAAAAGTATTACCTGGATAGGCGGCATCGTGGCCGCCGGACTACTGGTCGGTTACTCGGTGCATCTGGCGGCAACGCCGAACGCACCCAAGGTTGCTTCGGCTGCCGAGGCAGTCGAAGCAACTACGCCCGCCCCGACCACAACAGCAGCCCCCTACTCCGACAATGCCCAATACAAAGTCGGCGACCACCTGCAACAGGCGCCCGACCTGCAAAAGACGCCTTACAAGCCGTCCGGCAAGACCGATGGCGGCTTCCGTGAGATCGCCTGGGAGTCACTCATGCCGAAAGACTGGGACGCCATGGCGCCCTTCAAGGGCCTGAAGCTCGACAAGATGGAAGACGGCGATCCGCGTGCCATGGAGGCGCTGTGGAAAGCCAAGAAGTACTGGAAGAATGCGCCCGTCGATCCGTCCATGAACGGCGCGTCGATCCGCATTCCCGGTTTCGTCGTGTCGCTGGAGCGCGAAGGCGAGGCCTTGAAGGAATTCCTGCTGGTGCCGTACTTCGGCGCCTGCATCCACGTGCCGCCGCCGCCGGCCAACCAGATCATCCACGTGCACAGCAACAAGCCGGTCAAAAACACCCGCACCATGGATGCGGTCTGGATCAGCGGCGTGCTGAAGATCGAGCGTTCCGACACGATGATGGGCAGCGCCGGCTACAGCATGAGCTCGGTCAAGGTGGAACCGTACACGGACGGTGCGCCGCAGGGCGGCTGAGCAAGGTTCAAATGCAGAGAAATTGCTGTGGATTTGTAGGGAAGTTATCCCCACATTTTGGTAGCAAGCCTGTGGATAAGCACTGGAGAACTTGCTTAAGTGCTTGATAACAAGGGAAATTCCATTTCTGGTTATTCCTGGGCAAGTTGAAGGAAAAAACGCACCCCGCGCCACCGGGCTGGATCACCAGCAGGGAGATTGGCGGCTTCCATGACGTGTGCGTGCAGCCGGGTTACGACGCCACTATCCGGCATTGGCTACTCAACGGACGCTGCCGCAGCTTGTTCAACATGTGCAGCAGTACAAAATTCTGAGAAAAAAAAACCTGCGATACGTGTGTATCGCAGGTGAATCTAAAGCAAGTTTAGAGGAGACGAACGAGATTCTATCGACAACGTATGACGGCTTCGTGACACTCAAAAATCAGTTTCGCGCATCCCTGAATCCCGCTGCAACCATAATGGGATGGTTGCAGCTGTCATCAACAAGTCACAAAGCCAGCTTATCCTGTCTACTCTTTCGCGATACATGCAACCGATATGCATGATTGCACGGTGTGCCGGACCAATCGTCCGGTGCACCACTCTCCGCCCGCCTCTTCTACTCCTGCTTCCCTCAAGACGACAACTACAGTTCACTTCCCCAAGTGCTGTACGTACTTCTGCTGCTACTGCTACTTCCCCTCTACCCCCAAAATTCCAAATTCGTCTGCCTGACTGCCGTCACCAGGCGCCGGTCACCTGCAAGCGGCTCAGCGTCATCTTGGTGCCGTCGCCTTCGGCGGCCTGCATGACCAGCCCGCTGCCCAGTTCCTTCGGCGGTTTCTGATACCAGTCCATGCAGACCTGCGACAGATTGCTCAGCGCCGGCTTGTTCATGAACTGCTGCAACAAATCGCGTGTCAGCGCCAGGTTCGGCTCCAGCCGGAAGTCACCCAACGCCTTCAACTCAGTCGGAGACGCCGACATGCGCGCCAGGTCCTTCTGGAACATCTGCCGCGGCACCGCCATCGGATGGCCCGCGTCTGTCAGCAATTCTTCAAACACCGGCGCCATGAAGTCCAGCGCATAACCGTCGCATTGCACCCAGCAGTGGAACGCGTCGCTGTTGCTGTCGACCTTGTCGCCGTCCAGCGTGCCGAAAGACAAGGCGCCGCTGCCGTCTTTGCTGATCAGGTAGAACGCCGCGCCGGCAACCGGGAAGGCATTCTTCTTGTAAAACTTTTTCAATATCTGCGCCGCGGTGACGCTGAAGAAAAAACTCGCGGCCGGGATATTGGCGTCGACACTATCGAGTACCGAGTGAATGACGCGAAAAATACGTTGGTAATCCGCAAGCGGGATGAGGGGGCGAATGTTTGATGATTTCATCCGCGTATTTTCTCATACCGCATGCGGGTCAAGTCGGGTCAAGCCGGGTCAGGTTCGCTCACGCCGCATTCTTGCTGCTTGCATCCGCATCGTTGCTGTGCAGGAAGCAGGCGCAGCTGACGTCGTGGTGTACCGAGCAGGCGGTCAGTTCACGCAAGCGGTCCGACTTTTCGTGGTCGGCCGAGAGTACGCGCAGGCGCTCACGGGACATCTTCATTTCGCGCTTGTTCCATTCGCAATCGGCACGGATGAACAAGTACATCAGCAACATGCAGAAACCCAGGTAAGTGACGAACATCAGGGCGATGTCGTTCGGCACTGTTTCGACGATGAATTGCATATGACCTCCGTTGGCTTGATTACGCAGAAGGTCTGTTGTCGCAGGGCTGTCGCCGTGTTGCAAACCGTCTGTCCATGGAGTGCATCATAGACACGCAGGCAGGCACAATCTATCGGGGAATTCCCTATGTCTGCACGGCATTGTGGACGGCGCGCTACAAGAGTAAAACGGGGAGAAAAAGAAGAGGAGAAATGAGCCTGGGAAACGGAGTTCCCGTAGAAGAATTACGGCGGCTGCGCCCCATGATCGGGGCGCCGGCGCATCAGTCCGACTGTGCGTCGATATCGGCCAGAGATTCGCGACCACGCTGGGTGATCTCGTACTGCTTGCTGCCTTCCTTGGCGGCGATATGTCCCTTGCGAACCAGGAAGATCGCGACGTCGTCCTCGACCACCGCCTCGGCATCCGCATTCAGGCCGCGCAAGGCTTCGATGCAGCGGTAGATGAACAGCGTCTGCTTGCCCTTTTCGGTCAAGGCCAGATTGCCTTCACGCGTGTACTCGAGCATCTTGATGCCGGTCAGGCGCTTGGTGTTGCGCGCCACGCAGGCACTCGGGCGGCCGCGATGTTCCTTGCGGCTGATCTGACCGAGGGCGTCAAATTCATCTTTGGTCAAATCATTGCTCATTGCTGCGTTCTCCGGTTGGTGCTTGCTGTATGCGGACATCCGACCGGATGCCACGGCCGTCATGGTACGCGCGAAACGGCGTTCTGCACAGACTTGACGGCCGACTTACCCACAGTCCCTGTGAACAGCCCTGTGGACAAGCTGTGGGATATCGACGCAATCCCTTGCGGCAACTGCCCTGGCGACAGATTGATTGTTTATTGGGCGGCAACTTCCAAGACCGGCAAAAAAAAACCCGCCGGGCGGGGGCCGGGCGGGTTCAATCTCAAAAAACTTCTTCCAGGAGGTTATTGAGGAGACGGTGCCACTGTAAAGCCAAAACACGCGCGTGAAAACGATCAATATCGCATTCGCTTATGCCATGGCGGCATAACAGTCGGCTTCCCTACCCTCCCGTCCGCCTACATCGGGGGCTTGACGCCGTCCTTTTCAATCACGAAACGTCCGGCCTTCCAGTCTTCGCCGCTGCGCGACGCCACCACAAATACCGTCAGGCCCGTCTTCAGGTCCTGCACGGTTGCCGGCACGAAGGTCACGACCGGTACATCCGTCGGCACCCGGATCTTGATGTTCTTGCCCTGGTAGGTCAGTTCGAGATCACGACCCGCATTGCCCGACACTACCGCCGAGACGGTGGCGTTGGTCATGCTGCTGCCCGGCAGCAGATCCCAGTCGTAGTGCCCCTCACCGGATCCGCGTGCCTCTTCAGGGAACACCACGACTTCCAGCGCCTCGATGCCGCCGTTGGCGGTGGGCTTGCCTGCTGTACCGATGAAGCTGCCCTGTTTGATCGACGCCAGTTCGAGCGCCTTGACCGAGGAATAGCGCGTAGCGTCGCTCAATTGCAGCGTGAGCTTCTTCCCTTCGCGGGTCAGCACGTCGACGCTGTTGCTGCCGACCGCGGCGACGGTGCCGCGAATCCTGCTGGGCGCCGCGTTCTGCGCCTGGACCAGCACGGGCAACGCCAACGCAGCAATTGCAAACAAGGACAACAACCTGGAACGACTCGACATGATGATTCCTTAGATGACAAAAAAATCAGTCTAGCATCGGGACCGAAATGCCGCTGACGCGCCACATGCGCACATTTCGTCGCCTGCCTGCCACGGCTGCAAGCCGGACCATGGCTGCGGCTTGCAGCCGTGGCAGGCAGGCGATTGACGAGGGGATTCGTTTTTCGGCAGGTAAACCGCGTCGTGCGTTCGCTCATCGACAAAACAATGAGCAAAACATTTACAAATCAACGAGTGAAGTTATTTGCAAACGAGTCAGGACAAGTACTGAATTTTGACGAAAATAACTATCTAGAAAATCTCGAATTTATTCGATATGAATCGCCCGCCAGATTTGCAAGAATGCAGTCAAGTCACTCGCATCCCTATCGGTTCCTGCACCTGAAGCCGCTCCTCTTCAGGCGCAATCGCGAGTCCGGGACTACGTCTCCGGTCGACAGGTTTTTCGGGGGAGTGACGAGCTTTCCCGGTGCCGGTTCCCCTGGCACCGGGTTTTTTTATGCCCGCAGCAAAACCATCCTGCCATGAAAAAAGCAGCATCCGACGCCACGTCGCATACTGCTTTCCGTACTGCACTTCATCTTCGTCGCGGCCTGCCATCAGGCACCACAACAGCGATACCGTTTTATCCGAGACGCCAGTTGGAACGATGCCTGGAACGCGATTTGATGATATGCAATTCATCATTGGCCGCCGGCGAGGTGCGGCGGAATACATTGCGCCCCGCATTGGTCAGGTTGAAAGCGCCGCCCAGATTGGGAATGCCAAGGCCTTTGCTGATCACGCTCTGCACTACGCGACGCGGAATGATGCGGAAGTCGCCCTTGAACACGCTGTACATCCAGCGCAGTTCTTCACCGGTCAGTTCGACGTTGGGATCGACCTCGGCGACGGCGCGTACGGATTTCTTCGGGATGCTACGTTCGCTGATTTTCTCGGCGCGATCTTCTAGCGTGTATTCGGTATCCAGCTCAATAGTTTTCATGATTTCCTCACGGCAATTAAAGTCATACTAGCACAAACTTTAACTTAGTGTGAAAGCCTGAATACCGCGTCCAGCAAGGGATGCCAAGGCGCCAACATGTCTTTTGCACATGTTTTTCAAGACGTAAAAAAAGCCGGCTCAGCCGGCTTGGCAATGCCGCAAGGAAATTAAGCGGCCGTTTCTTCGGTCATTGGCTTGCGGGGCGAATGCTTGATGGCGACACGCGCCGCGGCGCGTTCTTCAGCCGTCATGTCCAGCATGTCCTGATACACCAGCTGTTGCGCCTGCAAGCCATCCAGATGGGGGAACAGCGCCCTCTTTTCTTCGACCAGGCGTGCAGCCTTGCGGTGATCGCCGTCGCAGACGTCGATGATGAAATCGTGGCGGCGCTGCTCGGGCGTGGCGGCGACACGGTCGGCTGTGGCAACGCGGTTGAACACGTAGATGAGTCCGCAGAAGGCGACCAAGATCCAGATAAGGCTGTTCATGACAAACTTTCGGCAAGTGGTTGGATGCCTTGCATTGTGATTTTTTGCCCCGCCCGGCGATATAGGAAAACTCTCAAATGCAATTTGGCCCTCGCCATGGGCTACACTGAGGCCTGCACGCAACGTGGAAACGGCTCCTAAGCGGCCACTTCGCGCTACGAAAACAAGTCATCCTCTGGTAAGATGTCGCATAACCTTCCGTCGTGCGATGCCTTCTTGAGACGCACCTCACATTACTTTCACGTACTGACCTATAAAAAATGGAAGTTACCGAGACCCCCAGTCCGCTGATGCGCCCTCGCAAAAAGACCCAAAGCCTGTCCCAGGAAGTGGTCGGCGCGATTTCCGAAATGATTTCCAACGGCGCGATCAAGCCGGGCGAGAAGCTGCCCACCGAGTCCGAAATCATGCTGACTCAAGGCGTCAGCCGCACCGTGGTGCGCGAGGCGATCTCGCGCCTGCAAGCTGCGGGACTGGTGGAAACGCGGCACGGCATCGGCACCTTTGTGCTGGAAGCGCAAAAAGCCGGCAACATCAATATCGACCCGGCCACCATCACCACGATGAAGGACCTGCTGGCGCTGCTGGAATTGCGCATCAGCCTGGAAACCGAAACCGCCGGCCTGGCTGCCGCGCGCCGTACCGATGCGCAATTGCTGGAAATCCGCCAGGCGCTCGACGCCTTCCATGAGAACCTGAAAAAAGGCGTCGACACCGTCGGCCCTGACTTCCGCTTCCACTTCCAGATCGCCAACGCCACCGGCAACCGCTATTTCATTGAAATCCTGAGCCACCTCGGCGCCGGCGTGATCCCGCGCAAGCGTCTCAACACGGCTGAACTGGCGCGCGATCCGCAAGCCAGCTACCTCGACCGCGTACAGCGCGAGCACGAAGACATCTACGAAGCCATCGCCCGCCGCGACACCGAAGCCGCGCGCGCCGCCATGCGCAACCACCTGACCAACAGCCGCGAACGCCTGCGCCGCGCCCAGGAAGCGGCCGAATCGGCTGCCGATGCGCAGCAACAGGAAAAGGCGTCGGACAAGTAGCACCTAACGAAACAGCCACTCGATAGCAAGGCACGACCCGGCCGGCAGCAAAAACTGCTGGCTTTCTTTTAATCTATGTTGTACGATGACTGATATCTTAAGTTGACCCGAATTCAGAAGGCACGCATCCATCCGGACTCATCGGGTTCATTCAACCCAATGCACCCTGAACAAACACTGCAGCGCGACGATACTTTTCTCTCATCACTGGCACCTACGACACCGACATGTACACACCACAAGACCTGAAACAAATCCTCTCCGCCGGCCTGCTCTCCTTCCCGCTGACCGACTTCGACGAGCAAGGCGACTTCCGTCCGAAGAGCTATATCGAGCGCCTGGAATGGCTGGCTCCCTACGGCGCCAGCGCGCTGTTCGCGGCAGGCGGCACAGGTGAGTTCTTCTCGCTGGTGCCGGGTGAGTATTCGGACATCATCCGCACCGCCGTGGATACCTGCAAAGGCAAGGTGCCGATCATTGCCGGCGCCGGCGGCGCCACCCGCGCAGCCATCGGTTACGCCCAGGAAGCCGAACGCCTCGGGGCGCACGGCATTCTGCTGATGCCGCATTACCTGACCGAAGCCAGCCAGGAAGGTATCGCCGAACACGTCGAAGCCGTCTGCAAATCGGTCAAGTTCGGCGTCATCATCTACAACCGCGGTGTTTGCAAACTCAACGCCGACATGCTGGAACGCCTGGCCGACCGTTGTCCGAACCTGATCGGCTTCAAGGACGGCGTCGGTGAAATCGAATCCATGGTCACCATCCGCCGCCGCCTCGGCGACCGCTTCACTTACCTCGGCGGCCTGCCGACCGCGGAAGTCTATGCTGCCGCTTACAAGGCGCTGGGCGTGCCGGTCTACTCCTCGGCCGTGTTCAACTTCATCCCCAAGACCGCGATGGACTTCTACCACGCGATCGCCAAGGAAGACCACGCCACCGTCGGCAAGCTGATTGACGATTTCTTCCTGCCTTACCTGGCCATCCGGAACCGCAAGGCCGGTTACGCAGTCAGTATCGTCAAGGCCGGCGCGCGTGTCGTCGGACACGATGCAGGTCCGGTGCGCACTCCGCTGACCGCCTGCACGGAAGCGGAACACGAAGAACTGGCCGCACTGATCAAGAGCCTCGGCCCGCAATAAATTGCACAGAATGCACAGCAGTTTTTTCATCCATAAGAAGTAACCAAGCCACGACTGACCGCCGGAACATTCCCGCGGTCAGTTTTGGCTTCCATGCTTCCACTTTCAGGAGATCACGATGTCCCAATTTGCGAACTACATCAACGGCGAATGGCTGCAAGGCGCCGGCGTCAACAAGAACGTCAACCCGTCCGATCTGTCCGACGTCATCGGCGAATACGCCCAAGCCGACGCCGCACAAGCCGACATCGCCATCGCCGCCGCCCATGCCGCCTTCCCGGCCTGGAGCAATGGCAACATTCAGGCGCGTTCGGATGCACTCGACAAGATCGGTTCGGAAATCCTGGCGCGCAAGGAAGAACTCGGCCGCCTGCTCTCACGCGAAGAAGGCAAGACGCTGGCCGAAGGCATCGGCGAAGCCGGCCGCGCCGGCAACATCTTCAAGTTCTTCGCCGCCGAAGTGCTGCGCATCCAGGGCCAGAAACTGGCATCGGTGCGTCCCGGCATGGACATCGAAATCACGCGCGAACCGGTCGGCGTAGTCGGCATCATCGCGCCATGGAATTTCCCGATGGCGATCCCGGCGTGGAAGATCGCACCGGCGCTGGCCTACGGCAACACCGTCGTTTTCAAACCGGCTGAACTGGTGCCGGGAAGCGCCTGGGCGATTGCCGACATCATCAGCCGCTCGGGCATCCCGGCCGGCGTGTTCAACCTGGTCATGGGCCGCGGTTCAGTGGTCGGCCAGCGCTTCATCGACGACCGTCGCGTCACCGCCCTGACCTTCACCGGCTCGGTCTCGACCGGCAACCGCGTGGCGCAAGGCTGCATCGCGCGCATGGCGAAGTTCCAGCTTGAAATGGGCGGCAAGAACCCGCTGGTGGTCCTCAACGACGCCGACCTCAATGTCGCCGTCACGGCCGCCGTGCAAGGCGCGTTCTTCTCGACCGGTCAGCGCTGCACCGCGTCGAGCCGCATCATCGTCGAAAAGGATATCTATCCGCGCTTCATCGAAGCGGCGCGCGCCCAGCTGGCCGGCCTCAAGATCGGTCACGCGCTGACGGCCGACACCAACATCGGTCCGGTCGTCGATCAATCGCAACTCGACCAGAACCTGTCGTACGTGGAAATCGGCAAGCAGGAAGGTGCACGTCTGGCCTTCGGCGGCGAGCGCGTCAAGCGCGACACCGACGGCTTCTACATGACGCCGGCGCTGTTCGCCGACTGCAACAACGACATGCGCATTTCGCGTGAAGAAATCTTCGGACCGGTCGCCTCGGTGATCCCTGCAGACAACTACGAGCACGCGCTGCAACTGGCCAACGACACCGAGTTCGGTCTGTCGTCGGGCATCTGCACCACCTCGCTGAAGTATGCCACCCACTTCAAGCGCCACGCTCAGGCCGGCATGGTGATGGTCAACACGGCCACCGCCGGCGTCGACTATCACGTGCCATTCGGCGGCCGCAAGGCGTCGAGCTTCGGTCCGCGTGAACAAGGCGCGTACGCTGCCGAGTTCTACACCACGGTCAAGACGTCCTACACCGCGGCATAAGCACCTCATCAATCCCTGACCTCATCAGGTATCCACAGCCGCCGGCAACGGCGGTTTCAGCGCCGGAACGTGTGTTCCGGCGTTTTTTTTGAGTGCCGGAAAATCCGTGCGGGCATAAAAAAAGCACCGCCGTGGCGGTGCTTCCAGTGCGTCAACAACAATGCCTCAGAATTGTTCCCAATCGTCGTCCGTCCCCGACGCTGGCGGCAGGCGCGGCGCCGACCGCTCAGTGGCCACCGCAGTGCCGGCTGCCACCGTGGTGCCGGCTGGCTTGCTCAACGCGCGCGGCGCCTTCGCGGCGGGTACGGCGGCCTTGGGCGCAGCCGCCGGTGTCGATACCTGAGCGGTGCGCTCCGCCGGCCTTGCCGCTTGCTGCGCATCGATCCGGAAAATGCTGACCGCCTCGGCCAGCGTCATCGCCTGCGTCTGCAGAGACTGCGCAGCAGCAGCAGCCTCTTCCACCAGCGCAGCGTTCTGCTGCGTCACTTCGTCCATCTGTGCAATCGCCTTGTTGACCTGGGCGATGCCGTCGCTTTGCTCGCGGCTGGCCGAGCTGATTTCACCGACGATGTCGGTCACGCGCCGTACGCTGTCGACCACTTCACCCATGGTCATGCCGGCGTTTTCAACCAGGCGGCTGCCCGAGTCGACCTTGCTGACTGAATCGGTGATCAGTTCCTTGATCTCCTTCGCCGCTGCGGCAGAGCGCTGCGCCAGGCTGCGCACTTCCGACGCCACCACGGCAAACCCGCGGCCTTGCTCGCCGGCGCGGGCTGCTTCGACCGCTGCATTCAAGGCGAGGATATTGGTCTGGAACGCAATACCGTCGATCACGCTGATGATGTCGACGATCTTCTTGGATGAGTCGTTGATGGCGGTCATGGTGTCGACCACCTGCGCCACCACCTCGCCGCCCTTGACTGCCGTCTCGGACGCCGAGTGCGCCAGCTGGTTGGCCTGCTGCGCATTCTCGGCGTTTTGTTTGACGGTGCCGGTCAGCTGCTCCATCGAGGCGGCAGTCTCTTCGAGCGAGCTGGCCTGGGTCTCGGTGCGTGACGAAAGATCAAGATTGCCGGAGGCGATTTCCTGCGCGCCGGTGTTGATGATGTCGGTGCTGGTGCGCACGCGCGAGACGGTACTGAGCAAGCCCTGCTGCATGCTGCGGATCGAGGCGAACAGACGGCCGATTTCATTGCGGGAAGGCTCGCTGATTTTCATCGTGAGATCGCCGCCGGCCACCTGGTCAAGCAATGTCACGGCGCGGTTAAGCGGCCTCAGTACGATGCTGCGCAGCAGGAAATGCACCGCCAGCACAAGGATCAATGCGGCAATCAGGCCAACCGCCACCAGCCACACCACCATGTCGTATTCGCGGCTGCGCTGGTCGACGATGTCGTCGGAGAGATCCTTGGTCAGCGTCTGGAATTTTTCCAGCTGCGTGGAAAAGTTCGCGCCCCGGGCCGTGATATCGCGGCCGTTGATTTCAACGTAGGCGTTGGTGTCATTGGCTCGCAAGGCATCTGCGGCCTTGTTGAGCACGTCCGACAATTGCTTGCCGGCGCTGACAAGGTCCGCCTTGAGCTTGTCATCCTGCCCCTTGAACGGCGCCGCCTTGTCGAACTCGTCGATCAATTTGAGCGTACGGTCATAGCTGGTTTGCGCGCTCTTCAAGGCTGAGTTCTTGATCTCCTGATCGTTCTGCTCCTTTAACGCGCTGTAGGCGCGCGTCAGCGCGGCGCGGGTGCGCGTGGTGTCCTTGTAGGCGTCGTTGATGGTCAGCGCGCGCGAAGCGACGTCATGCACCATCACGGTGGATTCGTTGGCGCGCCCCAACGCAAACACGCCGACTGCGGCGCCGAACACGATCATGGCGGCAAACAGCGCCAGCGCGCTCATCAGACTGAAACGAACGGTGATGTTCCGCATTCTTCACTCCCATTTATTGGTGTTTTAATTGTCGATGCACGCGAACGCGCCCTGCGCAATCTTAGAGCAAGGCAAAACGCCCGATGCGATTTTCTGCACGTTTTTTGAGCAACATCAACTGCAGCGTTGTCGGAACGGCAAGTTTGATGCGCCAATGCAAAATCCCCCGCACGGCATGGCCTGCGAGGGATTTTTTCAAGCTGAACCGCACGTCCTCAAGGAAACGCGACGATCTCCACCCAGTTCGGATTCTTGCCCAGTTCATAGTGCTGCAAAGGCTTCAGCGCCCCGGTTTTACGGTTGATGGCGTAGCTGGTCAGACCGTTCGATTTTTGTCCGACCGCCAGCAGATACTTGCCTTGCGGATCGATGTTGAATCCGCGTGGCTGGGTCTCGGTGGCGAAGTTGCCAATGACGGTCAGTTCGCCGGTCCCGGCATTGACCCGATACGCGGTCAACGTGCTCGACGTGCGTTCCGATGCATAGAGGAAGCGGCCATCCGGCGTCAGATGGATATCCGCGGCAGCCGGGGCGTCGCCCTTGAATCCCGACGGCACGGCTGATACGCTGCCCTTCAGCGTCAACGTGCCTTGCGCCGCATCGTAGGCATACGTGTTCACCGTACCGTCGAGCTCGTTGGTGGAAAACACATAGCGCTGGTTCGGATGGAACACAAAGTGACGCGGACCGGCCCCGGCCTTGGTGGCGACCGATGGCGGCGTGTTAGGCGTCAGCTTGCCGGTGGCGGCGTCGAATTTGAATTGCAGGATGACGTCGCTGCCGAGGTTGGAAGCGAAGACGAAATTGTTCTTCGGATCGCTGCCGACGGCGTGGGCATTCTTGCCCGTGTTGATGACGGTGGCCGGCTCCTGCACCAAGCCGGTGGCGCTGATCGGATTGACCGAAATCTTGTGTCCGGTATAGGAAGCGGCAAACAGGAAGCGGCCGGTCTTGTCGGTCGCCAGGTTCGCCATGTTGTCGGCCAGCGGAACCGTTGCCAGCGCTTTCAACTTGCCACTCTGCTGATCGACCGCGAAGGTCGTCACTGAATAGGGCTGCGAGCGCAGCGACGCGTACAGACGACGGTGATCGGGACTGAACGCCAGCGGCATCACCGTGCCGCCCGTCGGCACCTGCTCGACCAGCTTCAGGCTGCCGTCCCTGTTCAGTTGCAAGACCGAGATGTCCTTGCTGTCGGCATTGGACACGTACACCATTGTTGCTGCGTGGGCGCTGATACCTACGATAGCTATCGTGCAGCCCAGCATTGCTGCACCGGCCTTCAGTGCGTACTTTCCGAATTCCATGCTTCCTCCCGTTGATGAAAAATGCTCCCGCTGTCGATGACGCGGGAGCTTGTAGTTTTTTGTTTGCAGTCTGATGAGGGCTGAATAAAGCTGAATAAGGCTGAATGAAGCGGAAGGAATCAGGTGATCGGCGCCGGGTTGAACAGCGTGAGCGCATTGTGCAGCTTCCACTTCTCAGCCCAGGTCTGCTTGCGGCCGCTGGCGACGTCCAGCATCAACTGGAACAGCTCCCAACCGACGTCGGCAATCGTCGCTTCGCCACTGGCGATGCGGCCGGCGTTGACGTCCATCAGGTCGTGCCAGCGCCGCGCCAGGTCGTTGCGGGTGGCGACCTTGATCACCGGCACGGCGGCCAAGCCGTACGGCGTGCCGCGGCCAGTGGTAAAGATGTGCAGATTCATGCCGGCCGCCAGCTGCAAGGTGCCGCAGACGAAATCGCTGGCCGGTGTGGCGGCGTAGATCAACCCCTTTTGCTTCAACTTGTCGCCAGGAGCCAGCACGCCGGAAATCGGGCTGCTGCCCGACTTGACGATGGAGCCCATGGCCTTCTCGACGATGTTGGCGAGGCCGCCCTTCTTGTTGCCGGGCGTGGTGTTGGCGCTGCGGTCGACGCCGCCTTTTTGCAGGTAGTTGTCGTACCAGTCCATCTCGCGGATCATGGCTTGCGCGACCTCTTCGTTGATGGCGCGCGAGGTCAGCTGATCGATGCCGTCGCGTACTTCGGTGACTTCCGAGAACATCACGGCGGCGCCCGCGCGCACCAGCAGGTCGGTGGCAAAGCCGACCGCTGGATTGGCAGTCACGCCCGAGAACGCATCGCTGCCACCGCACTGCACGCCGACCACCAGGTCGGAGGCCGGGCACGTCACGCGGCGACGCTTGTCGAGTTCCTGCAGGCGCGCTTCAGCCATCTTCAGGATGGAATCGATCATCGAGTTGAAGCCGACGTGTTCCGCATCCTGCAGGCAGACCACGTAGGCTTCGCCTTCCTTGTGGATCGGAATGATGCTTTCCGGCAGCAGGCGATTCGGTTGCAGCTTTTCGCAACCGAGGCTGACCACCATGGCCTGGCCACCGAAGTTGGGATTCAGGCTGATGTTGCGCAGCGTGCGGATCGGGATGTCGGCGTTGGGTGCGTCGATGGCGACGCCGCAGCCGTAGGTGTGTTCCAGCGCGACCACATCTTCGACGTTGGGATACTTCGGCAGCAGTTCCTCACGGATGCGCTTGACCGCATGCTCGACCACGCCTGCCACGCATTGCACGGTGGTGGTGATCGCCAGCAGGTTGCGCGTGCCGACCGAACCGTCGGCGTTGCGGTAGCCTTCGAAGGTATAGCCTTCCAGCGGCACCGAAGCCAGTTCAGGCGCCTTGCGCGTGGCGATCGGCAGGTTGTCGAGTTCGCGCGCCGGCGGCAGTGTCACCACCGATTCCTCGATCCAGCTGCCCTTGGCGATATCGCGCGCGGCGTAGCCGATGGCGACGTCGTAGCGGATGATTGCCTCACCTTGCGGAATATCGCGCAAGGCGATCTTGTGGCCTTGCGGCACCTGGCTGATCAGCGTCAGGCCATCCGGAAAAACCGTCCCGGCAGGCAGGCCGCGATCATTGACGACAATGGCGACATTGTCGTTCTCGTGCATCAGGATGTAACGCGGCGTGTTGACGTTGGTGCTGATACTGATGCTGGCTTGGCTGTTTGTTTCGGTGCTCATGGCTATTCCCATCTGCTGCAATTTTTCTGCAGGTTATTACAAGATCAAAGCGGCTTCAGTTCGACGCGCTTGATTTCCTTGACGATCACCAGGTAGCTGATCACCGTCACCAGCGCATTGGCGCCGACGAAGATCAGGGCGCCGCTGAACGAGCCGGTTTCCTTCAGGATATAGCCGATCACGATCGGCGTGGTGATACCGGCGATATTGCCGAAGGTATTGAACAGGCCGCCCGACAGTCCGACGATTTCCTTCGGTGCGGTATCGGCCACCACGGCCCAGCCCAGCGCGCCGACACCCTTGCCGAAGAAGGCCACGGCCATGATGCCCACCACCATCCACTGCGCATCGACGTAGTTGCACAGGATCATCGTGGTCGACAACAGCATGCCGCCGACAATCGGGATCTTGCGTGACATGGTGACGCTGTTGCCGCGCTTGATCAGGCGATCCGAAATCAGGCCGCCGACCACACCGCCGATAAAGCCGCACACCGCCGGGATCGATGCCACGAAACCTGCCTTCAGGATCGACATGCCGCGTTCCTGCACCAGATACACCGGGAACCAGGTCAGGAAGAAATACGTGATCGTGTTAATGCAGTACTGGCCGATGTACACGCCCAGCAGCATGCGGTTGCTCAGCAGTTGCTTGATGTAGCCCCACTTGGCCTTGCCCGCGTCAGCACTGGTAACAGCGCCTGCGGCGGATTTCGGTTTGGCCTGGTCCATATCCACCAGCCCGCCGCCCTGCTCGATGTGCTGCAGCTCGGCCTGATTGATCATCGGATGATCTTTCGGGCTGTGGATGATGCGGATCCAGATGAAGGTCAGCAAGATGCCGAATGCGCCCATCACCGTGAACACGTGGTGCCAGCCGTAGACGTGCGTGATCCAGCCCATCAGCGGGGTGAACAGCACGGCCGCGAAATACTGCGCCGAGTTGAAGATGGCTGATGCCGTACCGCGCTCCGCCGTCGGGAACCACGACGCCACGATGCGGCCGTTGGCCGGGAACGACGGTGCTTCCGCCAGGCCGACCATGAAGCGCAGCAGGAACAGCAGCACCACCGCAGCGGCCGTACCGAACCAGGTGACGCCACCCTGCAGCAGCGTGAAAAAGGACCACAGGAAAATGCTCAGGGCATAAATTTTCTTGGAACCGAACCGGTCGAGCAGCCAGCCGCCCGGCAATTGCGCCAGTACGTAGGCCCAGCTGAATGCTGAAAAGATGTAACCCATCATCACAGGGTCGAGGCCGAGTTCGGACTTCATCGAAGTGCCGGCAATCGACAGCGTGGCGCGATCGGCGTAATTGACCGTCGTCACGATGAACAGCATGAACAGAATCAGATAGCGGACATGGGTCGGCTTGAAATTTTCTTTGGCGCTTGCGCTGATGGCGGCACCCACTTGATTGACACTCACTGATTGTCTCCTGACCGGAACTGCGCCCGGACCTGGAAGGAAACGACAAATAAGGAACCGGGAGGCGCCAAAGGCGCGGTCTCCTGCTCATGTTTGACATTGTCCGACCAAGCGGCAGCGGCAGTATTTATTATTGAAGAGGTGCAAATGACTTTGTTATCAGTCATCATACAACATAAATCGCAGTATAAACACGCGCTTTTGGTTTGGCAATGGAATTATCACCTGCCCCCAAAAGACCTCTGCAGCCCGCTACAGCAGCGAAGTTAAGCAAATGCTTAATCTATCAAAGCCACCCGAAGCCATCTGAATTCGGTGCTTTTTTCCTCCAGGCAGGCCCGCCGCCACTACCCTTTTCCCTCGACGAATCAGCGGGGTTGTATGACCATTTCCCGGAAGACAAACCGTTTGCCCACAAAAAAGCCACCCTCGCGAAAGGATGGCTTTGGGACGCCGGAAAGAATTCCGGCTCGCAATCTGCCGCGCCTTATTTCGGCAGCAGCTGACCGCGAATTTCGCCGCCCGGATGGGCTGCGGTGTGGACGTTGACGTAGAGTCCGCCGGCCAGGTAGGCGGCGTATTGCTCGTCGGTGAATTTGGCGCCGGCCGGAACCGTCCAGCCGTTGTCGCCGTCCTTGGTCAGGCCGACCAGCACCGGACCGTTGGCGCCGGCAGCGCCGGTATGGATGTGCGCCATCTTGCCTTCGAGGCCGGTGGTGGTGATCTTGCCGCTCACGCTCTTGTCGGCGGCGACGCTGATGCTGCCGGTGCCGCTGGCGGTGGAACTGTTGGCAGGGACTTCGCTGGCGCCCTTGAGGTCGACGCTGACGGTTTGCGCGATGGCGGCGCTGCTGAACGACAGAACTGCGACCAATGCGAGAGCGATGCGGGTGGTGGTGACGTTGATCATGCTTGGTTCTCCTTGATGTTGGACTTTATTGGGAAACAGCTCGCGCAGTGTAGAACACAAACGCGAGCGCTGCAGCGTCACTACCGTTTTTCAAACCCTCTGCAATGCCGCCTTCACCCGCTCCGGCGTGAACGGCACCGTGCGCAAGCGGATGCCGACCGCGTCCCACACCGCATTGGCCAGCGCCGCCGTCACCGGCGACGCCGCCGCTTCCCCGCCGCCCAATGGCGGCATGGTGGGACGGTCGATCAGGTCGATGCGCAACTCCGGCACCGCCGGGAACGCCAGGATGGGATAGCTGGCCCAGTCGACGTTCTGCACCCGGCGCGTGTCGAAACGAATCTCTTCGTACAGGCTGCGCGAGATGGTTTGCAGGATGCTGCCCTCGATCTGCGCGCGCAAGCCGTCGGGATTGATGATCAGTCCGCAATCATGCGCGCAGGCCACGCGCAGTACGCGGATCTCGCCGCTGGTGCGGTCGACCTCGACCTCCATCGCCATGGCGACATAGGTTTCGTTGTGCTTGTAGTGCGAATAGGCGATGCCGCGCCCGCGCTTGTTGGCCTTGTTGGCAATGCCTGCGCCGGCGGCACGCGATTGCCAGCCGAACAGTGCCGCCGTGCGTTTCAACACTTCGGCGCCGCGCGCATCCTTGAGCGATTGCAGGCGGAACGCCAGCGGATCCATGCCCGCTTGCGCCGCCAGCTCGTCGGTGAAACATTCCACCGCATAGATGTTGGCGATCTTGCCGGGCGCGCGGATGTTGGCCGGACGCAGCGGCGCACTATCATGCCAGTGCACGCCGACCGCGACGTTGGCGACCTCATAAGGCGGATCGCCGTTCTGCGAAATCAGGCCGGTGGAAATCCCCTTCGGCTGCGGCATGCCCGCCGTCTGAGGCGCCAGCAAAGGCACCGTCGGCAGGCTGGCGGTGGCGCGCGGCAGCCACATCTCGGTGCGCCATGCGGCGATCGATTTATCGGGGTTCAGGGCGCCTTCCAGCGTCAGCGCCTGCGGCGGTCCCTTGGGATCGAAGCCGTGTTCATCCTGGCGCGACCATTGCACCCGCACCGGCTTGCCCAGCGCCTTCGACATCAGCGCCGCGTCGGCGGCAGCATCGTCGTGGCCGTTCATGCCGTAGCAACCGGCGCCGTCGACGTAGACCAGGCGCACCGCTTCATTGGGCATGCCGAGCATTTGCGCATATGCCGGACGATAGCGATGCGTGCCCTGCGAGGCCGTGTAAATGGTTGCCTGCTTCGCCCCCACGTCAGCCACCGCGCATGACGGGCCGATCGAGCCGTGCGTCTGTATCGGCCAGTAATAGCTCGCGCTGATTTTGTTGCCGGCACCTTGCAAGGCGGCGACCGCATCGCCCTTCTTCACCAGCGTTTCTTCGGCATCGAAGGGACCGTTACGCAGCCATTGTTCGACCTTGTCGTGGCCCATCAGTTTGTTGCTGTCGCTCCAGACCACTTTCAGTGCAGCAGCTGCCTGGATCGCATCCCATTCATCGGGCGCGGCGACGGCAAGGAAATCGCCCAGCCGGACCACCTTCACACCGGGAAATTTCTTGATCGACGATTGATCGACCGAGACGATGTTCGCCCCCTCGGCAGCGGGACGGATCACGCGGCCATGCAGCATGCCGGGCAACTTCACGTCATGCACATAGGTATGCGTGCCGGTCACCTTGGCCGGTACGTCAGGACGCAGCAGCGGCTTGCCGACCACGCGATAATGTTGCGGATTGTTGAGCGGCGCCTTGGCGTCGACCTTGAGATCAAAACGCTTGCCGCCGACCAGCTCGGCGAAGCTCAATCCAGCACCTCCGGATTTCGGCCGCACCACGCCGTCCTGCACCATCAGCTCGGACGCCGGTTTCTGCAAGCGTGCCGCCGCCATCGCGATCAACGCCTCGCGCGCGGTTGCCGCCGCCTGGCGGATCTGCACGCCGCCGCGCATGACGCCGCTGCTGCCGGCGGTCGGTCCCTGATCGGGCGTGAGCGCGGTGTCGCCTTCGATCATTTCAATCTTGTCGACGCCGATGCCAAGTTCTTCCGCCGCCATTTGGCGGATCGCGATGCGCAGTCCCTGGCCGAGATCGACCTTGCCCGAAAACAAGGTCACCGTGCCGTCCTGGTGGATCGCGATGTAGCCGTCCACGGCGCCGGCGTCGAGCGTCTTGTCGAGCAACGCAGGGGCCTGCGCGTTGCCGGCCTTGTCGCGCAAGACCTGCTCGGTGGCCAGCACCGTTACGGGAGCAACCAGCGTTACCACCAGCGCGCCGCCTGCCTTGAGCAACTGACGCCGGCTCATTTGAATGTCGAAAGCTGCGTTCATGCCGGCGTCCTCCCGGAGGCGCGCATCACCGCGCGCAGGATGCGCACGTGGGTGCCGCAGCGGCACAGGTTGGCCGACAGGGCATCCTTGATCTCGGCTTCGCTCGGTTTCGGATTCGACGCCAGCAAGGCGGCGCTGGTCATCACCATGCCGTTGGCGCAGTAGCCGCATTGTGCGGCCTGCTCGGCGATGAAGGCGGCCTGCACCGGATGCGGTTTGTCGGGTGTGCCGAGGCCTTCGATGGTGGTGATGGATTTGCCGGCCACCGCCGACAGCGGCGTGACGCAACTGCGCAGCGGTGTCTGGTCGAGCAGCACGGTACAGGCGCCGCATTGCCCCAGCCCGCAACCGAACTTGGGACCGGTCAGGCCGATGCTGTTGCGCAGCGCGTAAAGCAGGGGTTGGTCGGGATCGCGGACATCAACGGAACGGGCCGTGCCGTTGACGGTGAAATTGATGGTGGGCATGACGCTCTCCGGGTCATTAAAGCTGGCTATTAAAAATCTACGGGGATTTCCAAATCACTGCAGTGCCGAGGCATGGTGCGCGATGGATTCTAGCATGGCGACATTCGCAGCAGAATGGGCTTTTCAGGCGATTTGTCAGCATCCTGAAAGACTGATTGGCACACAGACAACAGAACGTGAAAACTTGCTGCAGCAAGGAGCATATTTCCGCGCGCAAGCAAGCCGATTCACAGATAATCGTCCGACTCCGCCGTCATCAGAACAACAAGGGACCACTCATGCATTACCTCCTGCGCCACCTCCTGCTTTGCCTGAGCTTCGCCGCTGCCGTCACGACCGCGGATGCGCAGCAGTCCCAGCACCTTGCCGGCGACCTGCATGAATCCGTCGTCACGCTCGACGTCCGCGTCAAGGACTTCTACGGCCGCGAACAAACCGGCAAGGTCGTCGTCACCCAATTCAAACCGGACGGCGACGGCCCCTTCCCCATCGTCATCCTCAACCACGGACGCAGCCCGACCAACCGCTCCGATCCGCCGCGTTTCCGCTACACCAAACAGGTGCGCTACTTCACCGAACGCGGCTTCGCAGTGTTTGAACCTACCCGCATCGGTTACGGCCAGCAAGGCACCGATTTCGATCCGGAATACAGCGGCGGCTGCAGCGCCAAGGACTACGCACCCATGGCGGAAGCCGCCACCACGCAGATCCTGGCCGTACTGAAATACGCCAAGGAGCAGCCCTATGTCGATCCTGCGCGCGTGCTGATCGTCGGCCAGTCGGTCGGCGGCTACTCGACCGTGGCTGCCACCGCGCGCCATCCGGCCGGCCTGGTCGGCGCGATCAACTTTGCCGGCGGCTCCGGCGGCGACCCGGCTTCGCATCCCGGCATCCCCTGCCAGGGTAACCGGCTGGAAGAGATGTACGTTCACTTCGGCAAAACCGCCAAGGCGCCGATGCTGTGGATCTATACCGAGAACGACCAATACTTCAACCCGGCCCACAGCAAAGCCTGGCATGCCGCCTTCGTGAAGGCCGGCGGTACCGCCGAATACCACCTGCTGCCGCCCTTCGCCAAGAACGGCCACACGCTGTTCTCCAACGGCGTCGAAATCTGGTCGCCGATCGTCTCGGAATTCCTCGGCAAGCTCGGCTTCAACGCCGAACCGGTCAAGCACTAATTCCGGATTTTTTAGACCGGGATCACGGCGACGCGTCACGGCCGCCGGCCGCGCAATTGATCCGGACGATCAGGAAATTGCCTGTTCGACCTCAGCACCCGACTCTGCCGACGCCACGCTGCGCGTATGACGAATCTCCGCACGAATCTGCTGCGGATTCTTGAGCAGGTTGAGGATCGGGCACGTCTTCTCCACCGCCTCGAACAAGGCGTCCACGTCTTCCTTCGCCGCCGGCGACACCAGATGCACGGTGTAGCCGATGTCATGCGGATAGATCGGGATGTCTTCGTAACCGGGGCGACCGCCGCGCGCGTCGATCTTGCCGGTCACTTCCACCTCCAGCGACTCCACCGGAACCTGCCGGTGCGCCGCCTGGATCAGGAAGATATGCGTCACGCAGGAACCCAGCACGCCCAGTTGCAGTTCAGGCGAACTGGGGCCGAGGTTGTAGCCGGCGAAGTCCGGCGGGCTGTCGCTGATCACCTGGTGATCGCGGATGCGGATGCGGCGCACGCCGCTGCGGCCTTCCGCGCTGACGGTTGCTTGCAGCGCAACGGGCGCGGCCTTGCCGGCGTCGATGGCCGCTTCGCGCGCCAGCACGGCGCTGCGTTTTTCGGAGAGGTAATGGTTGAGCGTGGTCATGGTGGTTTCTTTCTGAATTTCTGTGAGGGATCAAAATGCGATGTCAGTTTCCGTCCGCCCTTGGCCTCCGACAACGAAGCATTCCGCATATTCATATGCGCCCGCAAGGCCCTCAGCGTCTGCGATAGCGACGCATCCTGCGACAAATCCGTCGCCCTCCGTCAAGCCTGCATCCGCCCTGCCCGATTGACGTTGCATCGGCATGGCATCAAGCGCCCGGCGCATAAATAAACGCATTCTTATTCTTTGGGTGCGCCACCCGTCCTCATTAGTATTTGCCTGTTTTGTCAGCGGCTCGTCAGCGCCATGTCTTGGTCGCGTCCTTGCGCAGCCCGCTCCGGTCAACCCAGTGGAGTCCCAACAATGAAGAAAAATAGTCTCTCGCAAGATGCCCTTTCCGTTCCATCCTGGTCGCGCCGCGACGTGCTGCGCGCGGGGGCGGCTGCAGCGGTAGTCGGCGCGGGCGCCGCCATCGTCGCACCCAACGCCTGGTCGGCGCCGCCGCGCAAGCTGACCTTCGCCTGGAGCGCGATCTCGTTCTGCCTGTCGCCGGTGGTGGTCGCGCAGGAACGCGGCTACTTCGAAAAGAACGGCCTCGATGTCGAGCTGCTGAACTGGGGTGGCTCCACCGATCAGCTGCTGGAAGCGCTGGCGACCGGAAAGGCCGACGTCGGCGTGGGCCTGATCCACCGCTGGCTCAAGCCGCTGGAAGCCGGCTTCGACGTCAAGATCATCGGCAGCGCGCACGGCGGCTGCTTGCGCCTGGTCGGCGCCAACGGTGCCGGCGTGAAGGACATCAACAGCCTCAAGGGCAAGGTCATCGGCGTGTCCGACCAGAACAGCCCGGCCAAGAACTTCTTCGCCATCCACCTGGCCAAGAAAGGCTTCAACGTCGAGAAGGATGTCGAATGGCGCGTCTATCCGGCTGACCTGCTCGACGTCGCCGTCAAGAAAGGCGAGATCCAGGCGATTGCCGACGGCGACCCGAACATCTTCCTGATCGAGAAGCGCAACAAGGGCGTCTTCACCGAAATCGGCAACAGCGCCATCGGTGAATACAAGGACAAGATCTGCTGCATCCTGGGCGCGCGCGGCGACCTGGTGCGCAACGACAAGCCGGCGGCAGCGGCCGTGGTGCGGTCGATCGTGCAGGCCTCGGAATATGTCGCCGAGAATCCCAACGAAGCCGCCAAGATCTACGCCAAGTATTCGCCCAAGGTGCCGGTCGAAGACCTGCGCGCTTTGTTGAGCAGCCTGACCTATCACCATCATCCGACCGGAAAATCCTTGCGCGATGAAGTCGAATATTTCGCACGCGATTTCCACACCGCCGGCGTGCTGAAGAAGTCCACCGATCCGGTGCGCCTGGCCAATCACGTCACGCTCGACGTGCTCGGCTGATCTGATTTGATCCGTCGTCGTTCCCCTTACCGGAGATCACCATGACCACCACCACGACCAACGATGTCCTGCTCAGGGCCGGCCAGGCCGGTCTGTTCGAGGGCGTGCGCGCCGTCGGCGTCTGGCGCACGGGCCTGCTGGCGGCCGTTACCTGGCTGCTGCTGGGCGCGATCACGCTGCGCTGGCCCAACAAGGAAGTCGGCTTTAGCGACTGGGCCTACACCGATGAATTCGGCTACGCCACCATCGCGGTGGGCGTGGTGCTGGCCGTGCTGGCGCTGGCCGGCGACCGCGCCGGCCGCATCGTCCATCTGTTGCGTCCGGCCGGCCAATGGCTGGTGGCGGCGCCGCTGTTGCTGGGCGTATGGGAAATCCTGACCGCCAAACTGGGCGTGCTGCCATCCCCTTTCTTCGCGCCGCCGCAAAGTCTGATCGAGGTGTATAGCGAGGACTGGAGCCGTCTCGGCATCAGCACCGCCTACTCGCTGCGCCTGCTGGTGCATGGCTTCGCCGCCGGTGGCCTGGTTGGCTTCCTGGTGGGCGCGACGATAGGCTGGTCACGCGTGGCCGGTTATTGGGTGCATCCCGTGCTGCGTTTCCTCGGGCCGGTGCCGGCCTCCGCGCTGCTGCCGCTGGCGTTCTTCTTCGCGCCATCGAGCTATGCCGCAGCGGTGTTCCTGATCGCGCTGGCGACGGCCTTCCCGGTCGCGGTGCTGACCTGGTCGGGCGTGGCCTCTGTCAACAAGAGTTATTACGACGTGGCGCGCACGCTGGGCGCATCCGAATGGTTCCTGATCCTGCGCGTGGCAATCCCGGCGGCGTTGCCGCAAGTGTTCGTCGGCCTGTTCATGGGATTGGGCGCCGCGTTCTCGGTGCTGGTCACCGCCGAAATGATGGGCGTCAAGGCCGGTCTCGGGTGGTACCTGCAATGGTCGCAAGGCTGGGCCGCCTACAGCAACATGTACGCTGCACTGATCGTCATGGCGATCCTGTGCTCGGGCCTGATCACCCTGCTCTTCAAGGTGCGCGACCGCGCGCTGTCGTGGCAGAAAGGAACCGTCAAATGGTAAACGCAACGGTCGAACAACAAACAGAGGCGCCGGCCAAAACCGGCGCGCACATCGACATCCAGCACGTGAGCCATTGGTTCAAGTTGCCGAATGGTGTGCTGCAGGTGCTCGATGATATTTCACTGACTGTTGCGCCCGGCGAGTTCGTCGCCCTGCTCGGCCCGAGCGGCTGCGGCAAGTCCACCTTGCTGCGCCTGGTCGCGGGACTGGAGCCGGCCACCACCGGCCAGGTCGCGCAGGATGACGTAAAGATCACGCGTCCCGACCCCTCGCGCATCGTGGTGTTCCAGGATCCGACGCTGTACCCGTGGCGCAAGGTGTGGGATAACGTCGCGCTTGGCTTGCAGGCGCGCGGCCTGCTCAAGGAACAACGCCACCGCGTCGACGATGCCCTTGCACTGGTGGGACTGAGCGAATTCGCCGACGCCTTCCCGCATCAGCTGTCGGGAGGCATGGCGCAGCGTGTGGCGCTGGCGCGCGCGCTGGTCAACGATCCGCAATTGCTGGTTCTGGACGAACCGCTGGGCAAGCTTGACTCGCTCACGCGCCTGCAGATGCAGAGCGAACTGGTGTCGCTGTGGCAGCGCAATAATTTCTCGGCGCTGCTGGTCACGCATGACGTCGAAGAAGCCTTGTTCCTGGCCAATCGCGTCATCATCTTCAGCGACCGCCCGGCGCGCATCCGCGCCGAGATCAAGGTCGACCTGCCCTACCCGCGCCATCGCGGCGACGCGCGGCTGGCCGAGCTGCGCCACGAAGCGTTGCGCCACCTGGGATTGGATGCCAGCTGGTGAATCTGTTGTCCTTGTCCGACTGGATCAACCTGCTGCTCGGCGCGATCCAGGTATTGCAAGACGGTTTCCTGCACATGCTGGCGGCGCTCGGGCTGGCGCAAACCAGCCACGGGCAGCCGGCCTGGCCGTTCGCCGAACGCCTCAGCGGCGACGTCCTGCTGATCGATCGCAGCATTGCACGGCAACTGCTGAGCGCGCTCGGTTTCTCCGTTGTGGCGTTGCTGGCGTTGCTGATCGCGCTGGTGTGGCGACGCGGCCGCGTGGTCATGCTGCTGGCGACGATCGCCATCGTCTTCTTCACGCCGTGGCCCGATCGCCATCTGCTGGTGGCGCCGGCCGAGCCGACCAGTTTCCATACCTCCCCTACCGGTTTCAGCGTCGCCGCCATTGTCCATGGCAGGCAAGTGTATGAACAGCACTGCGCCAGTTGCCATGCTGTCGACGGCAAAGGCGACACGCCGCTGGCGCTGTCCTTGCCGGTGTCGCCGCCCAATCTTGCCAGCGGCTTGCTGTGGCGCCGTGCCGACGGCGAGTTGTTCTGGAAGATCGCCTATGGCGCACGCGACCGCCACGGCGCCGCCACCATGCCGGGCTTCACGCGCCAACTCGCCGACAACGACGTCTGGGCATTGATCGATTTCATGAAAGCCAACGCCGCCGGCGCCAGCATCCGCGCCATCGGCTCCTGGGACCAGCCGGTGGCGCTGCCGGCCGGGGCCGGGGCTGACGATTGCAGCAAGCAGGCGGCGCACGGCGGCGGACAACGCGTACGCGTGATCCTGGCCTCGGCGCGACAATCCGCAGCGCTGCCGCTCGACGATCCGCGCCTGCGCAGCGTGATCCTCGCCGACGGCGCATTAAAGCTGCCGGCGCCGCAAGCGGGCGCACCTGCCATCGATTGCCTGAGCCGCTCAAAGGATGCCTGGCAAGCGCTGTCCATCATCACCGGCATCGACAGCGACCAGCTCGCGGGCACGCAATTGCTGACCGACCGCGACGGCTGGCTGCGCGCGCGCAAGCTGCCGGCCGACAGCAACGGCGCCTGGTCCGAATCCGACATTCTGTGCCGCGCGCCAGCCTACATGGAGGCAGGCAAATCCAACAAACCCGGCGGCCTCGACGGCCTGATCGCGGCGATGGACGCGGAGCCGGTGCGCTTCATCAAAGGCGGTTTCGTGCATGCGACACCCTGACCGACCTGTACCGAGCTAAGAAGAAAACCGCATATCGTCGTGAGAAATGCGTCGTTCGCAATTGCAGAGGCGGTTGCTACACTTTCCGCCGACTCTCCTACCGACCAGAAAGTACGCCGTGTTCCCAACCAGCCTGACCAAGAAAATCCTTTTCACCGCCGCGCTGACCTTCTGCGCCAACGTCTTCGCCGCCGATGCGCCGTTGCGCGTGGGCGCATCGCCCGGCCCGTTCAGCGACTTCCTGCAGGAAGCCGCCAAGATTGCCAATGCGCAAGGCTTCCCGGTCAAGGTGATCGAGTTCACCGAACCGACCCAAATCAACGAAGCGACCCAGGCTGGCGACATTGACCTGAACAATTTCCAGCACGTGCCGTACATGCAGAAGCAGAACGAATCGCGCGGCTACAAGATCGTCTCGATCAAGCCGACCTACGTCGCTCCGGCAGGCATCTACTCCGCCAAGCACAAGTCGCTGGCAGCCTTGCCGCCAGGCGCCAAGATCGGCATCCCGAACGATCCGGCCAATGAAGCGCGCGCCCTGTTCCTGCTGCAAAAGGCCGGGCTGATCAAACTGAAGGCGGACGCCAACACCAATGCCGGCGTCGCCGACATCGCTGAAAATCCAAAGAAACTCAACATCGTGCTGCTCGACGAAGTGCAATTGCCGCGCGTACTGGTCGACATCGACGCCGGCGTCATCACGCTCAACAAGGGCGTGCTGGCCGGCCTGAATCCAAAGGACGCGCTGCTGCTGGAAGACAAGACCTCGCAATGGGCCATCATCTGGGCCGCCCGCGCCGACCGCAAGGACGACCCGCGTATTGCGCGCTTCATCAAGATCTTCGAATCGGATCAGATCAAGCAATTCATCATCAAGAAATTCAACGGTACGGTGATTCCGGCGTGGTGAGATGGAATCCAAGAGTAAAAGATAGCGGAATAAAAAAAGGAGCCGATCGGCTCCTTTTTCTTTGGCTTGAACGTCTGTTCCGGTTGCAAACAGACGTATGCCTTGCGTACGGAAAATCATGGCGAAAACTGCGCTTCAAGTGCGACTCGTCAAGAGCACATGGCGTCGACCTTGGCCATCAGGGTGTCAAATTGAAACGGTTTCCGCAGCACCGAATAGGTCCCGACGGAGCTGATCAGCTCGGGCGTCGCGCTCATGAAGATGAACGGCATGTCCTTGCCCTGGCTGGAACTCCTCACCAGGTCGAACAGTTCGCATCCGTTCATCCTCGGCATCGAGTAATCGGACAAAATAATGCCGGGCGTTTCGTTATCGAGGATTTCCCAAGCCTGGCGACCGTCCTTCGCCCGCGTGACCTGATAACCGCCCATGACCAGCGCTACTTCGATGACATCCAGAAAATCAGGCTCATCATCCACGATCAAAATGCTTTTGTTCATATTTTCTCCATAACTGACCATGACACCATTTTTCCTTGTGCGCTATAGGCGCAACGCTTTTAATGCGTAGGACAAAGGTCAATAACGAGGTCTTGCCCTCGGAATAACAACAGTAAATGTCGTTCCGGTGGAATCGTGCGACTCGACGCCGATCACGCCGTCGTGCGCTTCAGTAATCTTCTTTGCGATATACAAGCCCAGCCCCAGGCTGGTTGTCGCCCGTTGCCGCTGCTCGGGAACGATCGCCAACTGCACCATCGGATCGAAAATCGCATCGATGGCCTCTTTGGGGATCACCGCGCCGGAATTTTGAATCGAGATCGTGGCGCTATCCGCATCCGACGACAGCGTCATCGTGACGGGCAGTTCATCTCCCCGGTATTGGGCGGCGTTATTGAGAAGGTTGGTAAATACCTGTTGCAGTCTTATTTGATCAAAGCAACCGAGTACCGGGTCTTTCGCATTCAGGACGAACGAACAATGCGCGTGGACTGCGGAAGCGTCGATCACGGCGGAACGGCAGATGTCCAGCATATCTGCATCGGCGAACGCCATCGGCATGTCGCCCCCCAGCTCAGCCCGCGCGTACTCCAGCAGATCGTTAATCATCGAGTTCATCATGGACGCGCTTCGCTTGATGCGAGGCGCCAGCAGCGCAATCGCCTCCTTCGTCATCCCGGGTTGGGCCAGAAGACTACTGGACAGCGCAATGGTGGCAAGGGGATTGCGCAGATCATGGCCGAGAATGGCGAGGAAGGTATCTTTCGCCCGCGACGCCTGTGCGACGTAGGTCCCGACAGACTCCGCCAGCGCCTGGTCGATGGCCTCATTGAATCGGATCAGATCGGCGCTGTGCGCGGGAGTCAACGCGTTTCCAAGGGCGAACCAGAGGCGCTGCACCGTTGCCCGCAGCGCACGGAACTCGGCGGTCAGCTGCAATAACGTGACGCCATCGTGTTGCCTTGCAGTACCGTAAACGGACGCTCCGCTGGCCACGGCGTTCCTCGGCGACAAGCCCTGCGATTTTCTCTGCTGCTGCTCGGCGCTCTGCTGGGTGTCTATATCCAGGGCGATCGCCCGCAAAATCTGCTCCGCGTGATCCCGAACTCCCTTCCTCGACAGCAACCCTTCCAGTTCCAGCGTCCTTGCGAATCGGTCCCACTCCGCAAGAACTTGTTCCATGTTGGTGATGATGAATGTTGAAAGCTTCATATGATCCAGAATGACGGCGAAGTGCCTTAGCTGGACAGGGTGGAGTAAATACCTCCCAAATGCAATCAAAGGTTTCGATTCTTCACCGATCGCTTATCGACGGCGGCTTCGCCTCGCAATCCGTGATTTCACCGACCTGCATCGGTTGCAATCTGTTTGCTCAGGTCCGTTGACAAAAAAATGTGCGCTATCCCGCCACAGAATCATGTGTGAGAACTGAACACCACATAAAAAGGCTGAGCCCGCAAGAAACAGAGCTCAGCCGCTTCTGTGGCCGCCACCGCAAAACCCCGGCCCTGCTCTCCTGCGTGCGTCACCTCCACCGCGGCATTCAATGCCAGGATATTCGCTCTGATTGACGTCATCTGGGCCGGGTTCAACAGTGCGCCGTTCTGATTGGCGTTTTCGGGCGGACTAGCTATCTGGCCGGCTATTTCGCGTTACCCGATGCTACGAAATGTCCGGCCGGCGAATCCCTCTGAAAATTTCGTTGAGCGACCACCGCGAAAAGAAAGTCGAAATTGCGCTGCACAACGCAGAAAACAGCGAAAATACAGGGTCGTGAGATTTACATCACGCAAATAGAGAATGACTAGCGCTGACGAAAAAATCCATTTGAAATTCTTCACCTAGTTTTGTTACAGCATCTTTGCGTCCCGAGAGAGCGTCTGCTTGTATGGGACCGTAACCCCACTATTTTCTGGTCGCATTCCATGGTCGATTCAAATTTCAGTACCGCTAGCGCACTGCGCAGCCATTACCAAGACATCATCTTGCCGATCTGGCGCGATGCGGGCTTCAATCAAAACGTGGGACTCGCCTACGAAAGCGTCGCAGCGGATGGCAAGACGCCATTGCCGCCAGTACGCTACCGCGCCATGGCGTGCGCGCGACAATTGTTCGTCTTTTCGCTGGCGCAGGAGTGGCAACATGCCGATGCCTTGTTTGCTTCGCTACGCCATTATTTCCAAGACAAACAGCATGGAGGCTGGTTTTACAGCGTCGACGCCGACGGCAAACCGAAGGAACGGCAAAAAGATTTATATACGCACGCATTCGTGATTTTTGCCTGCGCCGAATATGCCCGGCATCCTCATGAGAAGCAGGCTCAGCAAGCGCTCGCGCTCCTGGAAGAAACCTCGTCCCTGATTGAAAGCAACATGGTCGACGGCACTCTGTTCAGCAGCGTCATGACGGAAGATTTCTCCGGCAAGATCAGCGGCCCAACCCAAAATCCGTTGATGCACCTGACCGAAGCCTGGCTGGCCGCTGCCGCCACGACCTCCCAAGCGATTTTTGCGAGACGGCTGGACAAGCTGATCAGCGCCTTTGCCGGCACCTTCGTGGACGAGGCAACTGGTTGCATAGCCGAGCTGCCACTGAATAGCGACAATAACTGGATCGAACCCGGTCATCAGTTTGAATGGCTGTTTTTGGTGGAGTCCAGTCAGCACCCGGCCTTTGAAAAAGCGGGCATGCAGCAGGCCTTGTATCGTGCCTTTGACTTCGTGCGACGCACTGGTGTCGATGCGCAAACCGGCGGTGTGGCGGCGGCGCTGGACATGCACGGAACATTGACCGACAGCACCCAGAGAATTTGGGCGCAAAGCGAATACCTGCGTGCCCTCGCATATCACCGCGAGGCAATCGTGCGCGCCGAGCTCCCGCTGCAGATCGCTCGTTTCGGTGCGCGTTTCCTCACGGCGTCCGGCTGGATTGAAAGCCAGGCCGTTGACGGCAAGATCGTGCGTGCCGAGTTACCGTCCACCACGGCTTATCATCTGGCGACCGCTTACGCTACCTTGTCCTGATCCAATATGAACGCGAGATCTGCTGGAGCGACTCTCCGTCCTCCAGCGACCCCACATCAACGCCTTCTGCTATCTGTATGGATGATCCTTGTGCGACGCCTCATTCAACACTCCCAGTATCCGTCTATCAAGCACGTCTATTCACTGGTCGACTGTCCGCGTTGCTGAACAGTCGATGTCGATGTTGTTGAACTATGTGACAAAATTCACTGGAATACATTGGCGAAAGTATAGAGGAATGATCGCTTCTGGCCGGTACTGACGTACTTCTAACGGATGGGCGACTATCTCGTCAAAAATCTCTTCAAAAATCTCTTCAAATTCGTTTTTCTGACAGCCACCAGTACGCGTCAGCGCTCGTCCAGCGTATCCAGTGCATCTGCGAACTTGCGCATGAGCCGTACCAGTTCATCCATCTCGGTTTGCTCCCAGGAAGCGAAGATTTTTCTGCCCATGCGTTCCCGTGCGGCGTCGACCAGGTCGGTCATTCCCTTGCCCTTGGCGGTGACCGACGCCATGCGGATCCGGCGATCGGCAGCGCTGCTTTCCCTGCGCACCAATCCCAGCTCTTCCAGCTTCGAGACCTGGCGGCTGACGGTGGTGTAGTCGCGTCCGACACGGTCTGCGATATCAACCACGCCGATCGGGCCCAGCTTTTCTATCCCCACGAGCAAAGGAAATAACGCGCGATCCAGGGGAATGCCGGCTTCCCTGATCATCGCCTCATCCCGCTGGGGCCGATTCATCGCACTTGCAATACTGATCAAGCTTCCATGCAGGATCTTGAGTTGCGACGATATATGTGTATCTTGCACATTTTTTTCTGGCGACATATACTCTCCTAAATTATGTGCATATTACACTTATGAGGCTGACAATGATGATGAATAAAGAAATCGACATACTGATCTGCGGCGCAGGTCCGACCGGCCTGACGCTGGCGCTGGTGCTGGCGCAACAGGGTGTCTCTTTCCGCATCATCGATAAAATGAAGTCGCCGTTTCACGGTTCGCGAGGCAAAGGGCTGCAACCGCGCACTCTGGAGATATTCGAGGACTTGGGCATCGTGCAAGAAATCATGGCTGCTGGAGGATCGTATCCTCCGCAGCGCGAGTATCAGGACGACGGCAGCTGGCAGGAAGCCCCCACTGCCGAGGCGAGGTCGCCCACAGCGTCAGAGCCCTACCTGACGCCCTGGATGGTGCCGCAGTTCTTGACCGAGGATGTGATGCGAACCAGGCTGAATGAACTGGGCCATCAGCCGCAGTTCGGTTGCGAACTGATTGGGCTGGAGCAGCAAGAGCACGGAGTCATCGTGCGAATTGCAGGGAAAGACGGAGAGCAATCGTTGCGCGCGCGTTATGTTGTGGCAGCGGATGGCGGGCGCAGTTTTGTGCGCAACCTGCTGGAGATTGACTTTCCCGGCAAGACACTCGGAGTGAGGGCGGTGGTTGCCGACGTATCCCTGCAAGGCTTGAGCCGGGATGCCTGGCATCGTTTCAGCAGCAGCGCGCCGGAGCGTCAAATCGGTTTGTGCCCGTTGGCAGGAACCGATATGTTCCAAATTCAGGCAGCGCTCGCGGGAGATGAACAGCCCGATCTCTCTGCGGACGGCCTGACAAGAATGGTATCGGAACGCAGCGGGCGAACGGATATCACCGTTGTCGCCGTTCATTGGGCCTCGATGTTCCAGATGCATGCGAGACTGGCGCAGCGGTATCGGGTCGGCCGCGTCCTCCTGGCCGGGGACGCGGCGCACGTGCATCCACCCACCGGCGGCCAAGGCCTCAATACGAGCGTACAGGATGCCTACAATCTCGCATGGAAACTGGCGGCTGTGCTGGCCGGCGCCGAAGAAAATCTCCTCGATACCTACGAAGAAGAGCGGCGTCCGATCGCCGAATCCATGTTGGGACTGTCGTCCAGACTGCTTGAGGAAGCCAGGCGCGGTGAAATGCGTCGCGGCAGGGAAGTTCAGCAGCTCGACCTAGGCTATCCCGAATCATCGCTGGCATTGGAAATTCCCGCGCGCAAGCACGGTCCTCTGGCAGGAGACCGTGCGCCGGACGCTCCCGTGACAACTCGCTCGGGCGCGCCGCAACGTCTTTTCGAGCTGTTTCGCGGCACTCATTGGACGTTAATCGGATGTCATGTGCCGCGCGGTCACGTCATGAAGGCTCGTGGTTTACACGTCCATCTCTTTGGCGAGGAAGGAAACCTGATCGATTCGAACGGCAGCTTCCAAGATGCCTATGCGCTTCAGCGCGGTGACTGGGTGTTGGTGCGACCAGATGGTTATATTGGCGCGATTGTCGCGTCGGACAATCTGGACGCAATCGAGGAATATCTGCAGCGCGCAGGAGTGGTGGGATAGATGTTTTCTGCCAGCCGATTGCAGCCCCTCATAATTCATGTTTCTGGAGCTCACGCGCACGCTGTGTGTCAAATCGCCCTACCCTCTCCAAACTCTCCCGCATGGCAGCGATGCGCATATCGACAAGGCGTTCAAGATCCGATTCCTGGGATTGAATGAAGACGGCAAACATTGCGTTCTGATGGCTATCGAAGCAGGAGAGAAGTGACCGAAATCCCATCATAACGTGACTACGGTGGCAATGTCGCAGGAGAGGTCCTGCCCTGGCCGAAAACGGACAGAAGCTGAACATGATTGATTTCTGTTTTAAAAAATCCTGATCAGCAACGCTCTCCCATCAGGTGGAATGTCTTTGATGATGGATTAATCAGCTGCATCGCTTCAAACCCGCTGGGGAAGCATCGTGCCGAAATAATCAGTGACGCGTCGCACGCGTGCCGATACGAATTTGCGTTTTGGCCAGACCAGGCTGACGTCTCTCAGTTCATCCATAAATTGATCGAGGACCGTCATGATGTCCGGATGTTGAAGTTCGCCCTTCAATGAAGCTCTGGAAAACATACCGATGCCTACGCCACCAAGTACACCGGCGAGAATGGTATCCATGGCGTTGGACGAAAGATTGCCGCTCACGGGCACGCCGAATTTTCCTTTGGAACCAAGAAAAGTCCAATTCCGCATCTCTCCATAGATAAGACAATTGTGATTGACAAGGTCCTGCGGGACAGCCGGGATCCCATGCCGATCGAAATAACTGCGAGACCCGGCGCATACCAGCGAAGTGCCTGCTACGCGCTTTACCACTGCATCAGGATCATGCACCGCGCTGACCCTGATCGCCAGATCAATTCCGTCTGCAAGCAAATCTTCAATACTGTCGGAAAGGCGAAGATCCAACTCGATCTTCGGATAAAGCGTCAACAATTGCGGAATGAGCGGGAGGACATGCAAACGGCCGAATGTAGAGGGTGTTGCGACTCTGACCAGGCCGGAAATATCAACAGTGCTGCTGGTCAGCTCGCCGTCCGCTTTGTCCATTTCTTCAAGAAGCGGCTTGGTGCGGTCATAGTATTTTCGCCCTTGGTCCGTCAGCGTCACGCTGCGCGTGCTTCTGTTGAACAGCAGCACGCCGAGTCGTGTTTCCAAGGCGCCGATCGATTTGCTGATTCCCGATTGCGAATCGCCAAGCCGACGTGCGGCCGCAGAAAAACCACCTGCTTCCACGACCGTGATGAAAGCAGTCAATTCATAAAAGCGATCCATTGCGGTCCCTTGACGATCGTTCATTCTCCCTCGGAGCGAGGCATGCGAATTTTGTCATAAATCAAATGCACACGCTTCTGATGGGTGAACCAACTGATTCTTTTGAAGAATGGCATTTATGACAAATCTGCCGATTATCAATTCTGAGTCGCCAACCTATGATGAATGCCTTACCGAACAGCAGATCAGGCAACGGCGAGCGGGCACCGGCATGTTGACTGGCGGCTTCCTCGCCCAGTCCGAAACGCGACGCCCCCATGAGGATCGGCCGTTCTGTAGCGGTAATCCCTGTAGCAATATCGAACGAATGATTAATTAGTTAGGACTGAATATATGAGCACAGCATTGAATGATCTGGATTCGTCATCGCCAGCCGCACTGAGCCTTGCAGGAAAAAAAGTGGTGGTGGTCGGGGGCAAAACGGGAATTGGACTTGGCATTGCGCACGCGGCGTTCGCAGCAGGAGCGTCGGTGACCGTCGCCAGTCGCCGCATCACCTCGCTGGAGGACCGGCCTGATCTGGCGAACTACGAGCAAATAATCCTGGATGTCCGCGATGAAGCTGCGGTACAAAAAGCCTTCGACGCCATCGGGCCATTTGATCATCTTGCCGTCACGGCAGGTCCCGAATTCGGATCATGGGGGAATTTCATGGATGCAGATATGCGCGGCGTTCGCAGCTACCTCGATGGCAAATTTTTCGGCAGCTGGGCCTGCGCCCGTCATGCGGCCCCTCACCTCAGGACAGGCGGGTCGATCACTCTTCTTACCGGCGGTTTGGCAGTGCGGCCGAAAATCGGCTTCAGTGCGGTCCTGGCTGCGTTCAGCGCGGTGGAATCCTTATCTGGCTCGCTTGCACTGGAACTGTCCCCTACCCGTGTCAACACGATACGCCCGGGCTTCGTGGACACGGATCTGTGGAAGGATTTTTCCAACGACGAACGAAATGCGCTGAAAGAAAAAGTACGCAGCAGCTTTCCAGCGCGGCATGCGGGCACCATCGGTGATATTGGACACGCCGCCTTGTTTCTGATGACAAATCCTTACGTAACCGGCATCGTCATGGAAGTATCCGGTGGCGAGAATCTGGTTCCCAGCGTTTTCTAAACGCGCGGAGAACTTCAGGCCAGGCAAGCTGATAACGCAAGCTAAGTCGCTGCCTGCCGTTCGCGCAGGTAGTCGACAAAGGCACGCAACGGCGCCGGGACATGGCGTCGTCCCGGGTAATACAAAAACGGGCCTGAAAACGTTTGCCACCATGGCTGCAAGATGGGTTCCAGTGCGCCGCTGTCGAGATGGGGGCGCAGCAAGTCTTCAAACAAATGCACCACGCCCACCCCTGCGACGGCCGCACCGATGGTCAGGTCGAGCGCATTGCTCGGCGTCGCCAGCAGGCGTTCGGGAGGATCGATTTCGATCAGCTCGCCGTCGCGTTCGAATTTCCACGTGGGCTTGTTGCCTCCGGCAAACTGGCTGCGCACGCAAGCATGTTCCAGCAACTCGCGCGGATGCTCCGGCCTGCCATGGGCATCGAGATAGCCGGGCGCCGCCGCCGTGGCAAAACGCTGCACGCGCGGTCCGATGGGAACGGCAATCATGTCCTGCTCCAGCCTTTCGTCATAGCGGATGCCGGCATCGCAACCGGCCGACAGTACATCGACGAAGCCATCTTCCACCGTTACCTTGATGCGGATGTCCGGATAACGCTTGAGGAAGCCGGCGAGGATTTCCGGCAGCGTGATGCGCGCGGCGCTGGCGGGCACGTTCAGGCGCAATGTGCCCGATGGCTTGTCACGAAAGCCGTTCAACACGTCGAGCGATGCTTCCATTTCAGAAAACAGCGGCTCCAGCCGGTCCAGCAAGTGGCGGCCGGCCTCGGTCGGTGCGACGCTGCGCGTAGTGCGGTTGAGCAGGCGCAAGTCCAGCCGCGCCTCCAGGCGCTGCACCGCAATGCTGAGGCTGGCGGCGGACACGCCGCTGCTGCGCGCTGCATCGCGAAAACCTCCCGCGCGCGCCACCGCCACGAAGGCAGCCATGTCATTAAGTTTCATCTTGATTGTTCATTAAATTAAACAACCTGTGAACTTTAGATCGGATTATCAAACGATGCAAATAGACTGATACTGGATCGGTCGCAGCACCCCGGGCAAATCCCGTCCAGCTGCCCACCCTGTCCTGCAAGGAAAACATCCATGAGCACATCTACCCTTCCCACCCATTTCGACTTCGCCGGCCGCACCGTTTCACGCATGGGCTATGGCGCCATGCAGCTGGCTGGCCCGCACGTGTTCGGCCCGCCCAAGGATCGCACCGCCTGTCTTGCCGTGTTGCGTACGGCGATTGCGGCCGGCGTCGACCACATCGACACCTCGGATTTCTACGGCCCCCACGTCACCAACCAGATCATTCGGGAAGCCTTGCAGCCCTATCCCGCCAACCTGACCTTGGTCACCAAGATCGGCGCGCGGCGCGACGACAAGGGAGAATGGCTGGCGGCAGCGAGTCCGGAGCAATTGCGCAGCGCCGTCCACGACAATTTACGCAACCTGGGACTGGACACGCTGGACGTGGTCAACCTGCGCGTCTTCGGCCACGGCCTGACGGAGGACGGCATCGGACATCTGGTGGAGGTGATGGCGCAGTTGCAGCAAGACGGCCTGCTTCGCCATATCGGCCTGAGCAATGTCACGGCCGCACAGATCTCGGAGGCGCAACAGATCGCCGACATCGTCTGCGTGCAGAACATGTACAACCTGGTCCATCGCGGAGACGACGCCCTGATTGACGTACTGGCGGCGCAAGGCATCGCCTACGTGCCGTTCTTTCCGCTGGGCGGCTTCACGCCGATTCAGTCGGGCGCCTTGTCGGATATCGCCGCACGCCTGCAAGCCACGCCCATGCAGGTGGCGCTGGCCTGGTTGCTGCATCGCTCACCCAACATCCTGCTGATCCCCGGCACGGCGTCGGTGGCGCATCTGCGCGAAAACCTGCAGGCGTCGACGTTGTCCATCACGCCCGATATCATGGCGGAACTTGACGCCATCGGCGGCGGGTAGGGTTCGGTCGAGTGACGCCGGTGCTGCCCCGACTGTCAAGACAGCCTGTCTATTTTTTCCGGCAGGCTTGTCAGGGCGTCTTGAGGAACACGCTATCGTAAATCTTGCGGATTTCAGCCACTGACTCGGGGTCGTGCCACTTCTCAACAATGGACCGGTAATAGGCTTTCCCGCGATTGGCGATGAGCACCTTGTTGACCTGCTCCACGACCTGGCGTCCCCATTCATTTTTGGAGCACATCACCCGATTGAAGACCACCTCATCCGCTTCCTGCATGGGAATGGCGATCAGCTCGCCGGCGTGTCCCATCGCGCGGGCCTGGTCGAACGCCAGCAGCGGCAACTCGACCATGTAGTCGATGCGCCCCGCCAGCAGCATGCCGATGGCTTCGATCTGTTCGGAATAATTTTCTTTCGGCGGGTATGCCGCCAGCAGTTTATCGACGGTCGGGCTGTAGGAGCGGTCGCGCATCACCGAGGTGATGAACTGGCGGTTCTGCAGCAGGCTCTGCAGCGATTGCTTCCCTGTGAATTGGCTCAGGCGGTCCCGGCGCACGATAATCCGCAACGGAAGGAAAATTGAACTGGGCAGGGAAAAGTATCCATAGGCCTCGCGCTCCGGTGTTTTCAACGTACCGTTATAGCACCAGTGACTGCCTTTTTTGATCTCGCTGTTGATACGCGGAAACGGCGCTTCCAGTTCCACATGCTGATACTGAGGCAGTTGATCTTTGAGGACGTTCAGGGTCAGGTCAAAGATGCCTTGATGGGCCCATTCCCCGCCCCGGATCATGTAGGGCGGCACATTATATTTCCCCCACACGATCTGGTCGGCAGCCGGTGCCGCCGTACATGCAGCGCTCGCCAGCAAGCAGAGCAGAACGCAGCACAGAGTTCTATACGACATCGTCTGCTTTCATCAATGACGGCGGAAGCGGCCATTCGGCAACCAGGACCTGGTTGCGTCCCGCCATTTTTGCCCGATACAGCGCAGCGTCGGCGGCTTGCAGCAGCGCATTGATGCCGCCTTCGTGCTGGGACGGCATGCAGCTGGCCACACCGACGCTGACCGTGATGCGCCCGAACGCCGACGATGCATGAGGAATGTTCAGGGAAAAAATGGCATCGCACATCTTGTGCACGACACTGACGCCCGCTTCGACATTGGTGTCCGGCGCGATCAGGGCAAACTCTTCTCCACCATAGCGCGCCACGGTGTCGCCCGCCCTGCGGACAGTCTTCTGCAGCATGTCGGCGACCTGGCGCAATACCTCATCACCGGCAACGTGACCGTAATGGTCGTTGTAATGTTTGAACCAGTCGACGTCGAACAAGGCGACCGTCAACGGCTTGTCGTTGCGGGCGCAGCGTCGCCATTCCTGCTCAAGTGTCTGATCAAAACAGCGGCGGTTGGGAATGCCGGTGAGCGCGTCCGTCAGGCTGAGCAACATGAGTTGCTCGTTGGCCTGGGCCAGATCGCGGGTGCGTTCGTCAATGCGCAGCTCCAGCGACTTGTTGAGCGCACGCAGTGATTCTTTTTCCTGTTCCAGCTGCTGGTAAAGCGTCCGGTTCTGCGCCATGTGTTTTTTCAGGCTTGCCAGCATGGCGTTGATGGCGTCGGCAAGAAAATGCAGTTCATGCCGTTTTTTTCCCGGCATCTCTATGCTTTGCTGCGCATCGAGCTGGTTCAGGTCCTGCCCCTGCACGAATGTGCTGAGCCTGGTGATCGGCACGCCCAGCCAGCGATGAAATACATAGAGGAAGATAAACCACAGCACCACCGTCTTGATGATGGAGTTGATCAGGATGAGGGTGAATCCGTACGCGACTTTGCGGACCACGACATGGCGGCTGGAGTACACCGTCCAGGAGCCGATATCGTGGCTGAGCTCATGTTCGTCGCGGTACAGAATGGGAAAGCGATGGCCGATGGCGGCATTCAGAAAGTCGGTTTTCACGGGGCTGCGTACGCCGTCGGCGTCGACGTGGATCTGCTTTCCCTCGCTGTCGTAGATATTGCCGAGGGCAAGCACCAGGCGTCCCTGGGGATCTTCGATCTTGACGCCGGTTACGACAGGCAGATTGCTGATTCCCGCGAGCGTGGCCTTTTGCACGTCGCCCTGAAAACGCCACGTCGAGCTGGCCAGACTGGCGCCGAACGTCCCGTCCATGGCCATCAATTCATTGTCGATACCGGTTTTCGTATGCTGGTAGTCGGCGGTCAGCTGTACGCACGTGACAATCAGCGTAACCACAAAGTAACTGCCAAAAATAATGCGTAGCAAATGTACGGCCAGAGAATGCTTTGATACAAAATTCATAGTGTTACGCCGACGGTATGCTCTGCTGAAAGGCAAACAAGTTGCCGGAATCGTATTTCTTTTTAACCTGCATCAATCGTGCCAGGTTTTTTCCATAGTAGGCTTGCTGCCAGTTCGGAAGGTCCCGGCTGGGGAAGTTGACATACGATTGCTGCAGCATGAACGGCTGCATGGCGGCAAAGTATTCGGTGAGCCACGCTTGCTGCCTGCGCACGACATCGGGATGATCGATCGGCGCCCAGGCACTTTCCATTTCAAAGATGTAGTTGGCGTTGCGGTGCACGTAAGCGGTGGCATCAGCCGCCACGTCGCGGACCTTGCCTCCGATCGCGAACAGGATGCCCATGTTTTCCGGCAGCAGCGAACCACCTGGCCATTTCATCATCCATTGCAGCATCGTCTCCAGCGCTTCCGGCGGCAGGGTTTCGGCGACGTAGCTGGAGCGCAGGTCATACATGCCGTTCGGATCATCGGTGATGAGATAGTCGCGCGCCTGCCAGTAGCTCATCTGGCGAATATCACGCTTGATCGGCTTGACCAGCTTGAGTGCAGGAGCGAGCGCCTCCAGGGCCTGGTCGAGCGGGCCGAAAAACTGACCCAGCGTGGTCACTTGCAACTGATGGCGCTGCGGCCGCGGTCCTGGCGCATCGGGGTACGCCTTGGTGCGGGTCGACATCTGCCGCGCGTGGTTGTTTTGTATTTCCTGCAAGGTGCTCAACAGTTCGATCTGCTTTTCGCCCGGCCACACGATATTGAAAATCGTCACATCATCCTTCACCTCGTGCAAGGCGAAGCTGAATCCCGTGTTGATGCCGAAGTTGCCGCCACCGCCCCCGCGCAAAGCCCAGAACAGATCGCTGAAATCGCCGTTGGCATCGGCGCTGACCTGCCGACCGTTGGCCAGCACCACGTCAGTCTGCACCAGACTGTCGCAGGTCAGCCCGGCGTGCGTCGCGGCGAAGCCCCAGCCACCGCCAAGCACCAGCCCGCTGGCGCCCACGGTGGGACAACGGCCGGAAGGAATGGCAAAGCTGGAGCCGCTGAAGGCATCGGCCATATTCTGGTTACTGGCGCCGGCCTGGATGTAGCCGCGGTTCTTGTCGACATCGAACCACACCTTGTTCATTGCCTTGACGTCGATCAGCAAGCCTCGGGTGGTTGAGAAGCCCGCGTAGTTGTGCCCACCCGAGCGGATGGCAAACTTTTCGCGATGGTCTGCCGCCCAACGCAAGCACAGCTGGACATCATGTGCATCTGCGCACATCGCTACCGCCAGCGGCAATACATCGGCATAGCGCGCATTGTTGGGCGCTGCAGCCATCGCGTAGCCCATTTCACCAGGCATGATCAGGCGACCGTGCAGACTGTTGCGTAAAGCCCTTAGATTTTTCGGAGAGTGCAGCGCCGGCGCTGCATTCAGAACCCCGGGAAAACTTCCCGCGTATAACAATGCTGCCCCGGCTTGCAAGAATCTGCGCCGTGGCATTGAATTGGAACCACTCATTGTTTCCCCAATGAAAGTTTGCTTTTTATGTACGCGCGGAGTCGCCCCGCTTGATGAATCAATTCTATCCGACGTGACCATTTTTATTCTTTTGCCTGGGTCAATGAACCGGAATTTTTCTTATGTTGGTTCATGCAGGAGCGCTTGTGGCCGGCCGCGGACATTGACAATAACGGCCGGAACGGACGGCGTCAAGCACGCCCGCCCGGCGACCGGTTGAAGATAAGGTAGCCGGCAATTCCCAGCATGGCGACGCCAAGAAGGCTGTCCTGCAAACGCAGGAACCATACGTTCCTGCTCAGCCAGACACGGATTCTCGACGCACCGTAGGCAAGACAAGCGCCGTTTAACAGACCGAGGACTTTTGAACTCACGGCCAGCACCAGCATCTGTTGCCAGATCGGCCCGATGTCGGGATCCGCGAACTGTGGCAGAAATGCCACCAGGAAGATAAACACTTTCGGATTCAACAAGTTGGTGAACAGCCCTTGCCAGAATACGCCGCGATCGCTGCCGGCGCTGACAGTCCCCAGAGTCTCCTTGCCCCGGATGGAACGTCGAATCGCCCGCACTCCGAGATAAACCAGGTAGAGCGCCCCGGCGATTTTGACGAACTCGAACAGCACCGGTGATTCCTTGAAGATCCCGGCAAGTCCGAACACGACCAAGGGTATCTGAATGACCCCGGCGGCGAAGGTGCCAAGCACGCTCAGCCAGGCAACCTTGAAGCCTTGCGTCATGCCCCGCGTCAGCGTCAGCGCCATGTCGGGCCCGGGAGTCAGATTGAGCGCCAGGCTGGCGGTGAGGTAGAGCAAGAACAGATGGAGTGATGGCATGGCGACGTTGCTGGCTGATCAGGTCAATTCGGGATCCGCTTCGGACCTACCGTCTGCCGGACTGCAACGGCAGGACGCATCCGGGAATTTATAACAAATCGGATAAGCCCGCCTGCTTGCAGCTGATTTCGCGGGATATCTCGCCGTTGCTTCCGCCGCCGCTGCCGAAGCGACGCAGGAGAAATCCTGCCTGCCTTCCAGGCGGGCATCCCCATGAAAAAAGGAGCCCGGAGGCTCCTCTCTGTTCGACGCCGACAGTGCTTACCTTGCGTTCCGCGTCTTCAACCACTCCTCCAGCGCCGCCCTTCCGGTGCCGCTGAAATCGGTGAACACGCCATCCACGCCGGCATCAAAGAACGCCTTGTACTCCGCCTTGGGATCATTCTTGTAAGTGGCGGTCAGGCGCGCTGCTTCGTCGCGGAAGGTGAACGGGTGCACGAACAGGCCGAGCCGGTGCGCGTCGGCCACCAGCGAGGTCGGCGCCATGTTCGATGCCTGGTTCAGCGCCTTGACCGGATTGCTGGCGGCATCCACGCCTTGCGCCGAAATGATGTACACCTTCCATGGGCCGATGCCGTCGGCATAGGTCTTGATCTCGGCCAGGCCTTCCGGCGTCGCCATGGCGGCAAAGGTGCGCGGATCGCCATGCTGCAGCCACGAGTATGGTTTGGCGGTGTCCGGCGAATTGTAGGTCAGCGCGCCGGTCTTGAAGTTGATGCCGTCGCCGTCCATCAATTGCACCGCGCGGGTTTTCAGGCCGAGACGGCGCATCATCTTCAGGCTCTCCGGCTCGAACGACTGCACGATGATGGGCGCGTCGACACTGTTCCAGCCTTCCTTGTTGATCATGTCCACCAGCTTTTCTTCCAGCGGCACGCCCAGCAGGCGCTGGAAGATCGGGTTCTTGGTTTCCGGATAGACCAGCAGCTTGCTGGCGGGATTGGCCGCACGCGTCGCCTTGGCCAGGTCGATCACTTCCTGGAACGTCGCCAACGGATACTTGCCGTCGTATTGATGGCTGCGCACGGCGATCGGTTGTTTGACGCGCAAGGTCTTCAGCTCGGCCGCGGTAAAGTCGCTGATGTACCAGTCCGGCGGCACCGCCACGCCGTCGACGGTGCGCGCTTTTTTGCGCGAGGCGAATTCTGGATGATCGGCAACGTCGGTGGTGTCGCTCAGGAAGGGATTGTGGCAAACGAACAGCACGCCGTCGCTGGAGGACATCAGGTCCATTTCCAGCGCGTCGGTGCCGGCGGCGATGGCGGCCTGGTAGCCCGCGATGATTTCTTCCGGATACAGGCCGGGCAAGCCGCGGTGCCCGATAATCAGCGGGGCTTTGCCGTCCAGCGTTTTGATATTTGCAACGCTTTGCGGCCCAGCGCAACCTGCGAGCAGAGTTGCCGCTGCGATGGTGAAAATTGAAGATACGGTGGATAAGCGGTTCATGCGTACTCTTTCTCGACGTTGGGTTTCGGAAAGCCCGTCACGATCAGCTTCCCTGGAAATCTTGCCTGTGGAAAAGTAGAACGCATTTATGTGACCTTGGCATGACGTCCATGTACGCTCGTCCGGTCTCGCCTACGCAGCCCTGGCAAACCAGCCGTGAATCAACCCGCATTGATAAAACTGCACTGGTCTGTCGAATCCCCCGGACGCCATCATCCCGGCGACCATCTCCGGCGCCAGAATGGCAACGTCGCGGCGATATGCCGTTCGCATCTGCTCCAGCTTTTCCTGGCTGAGATCCGCACCGGCCATGGTGCGCATCCAGACTTCCAGCAGCGCACCGTAGTGCGGCGCGTCCGTATCGGAAGTCAGGTCCGAATTGATCAGAATGCCGTTCGGGCACAGCCGTTGGCGGATGCCGCGGAAGAAGCCGGTGCGCTCATCCTGCTGCAGAATGAAGTGCGACACCAGCAGCGAGGTGGCGGCATCGAAGGGCTCGCACGACGGCAGCGAATCCAGATAGCCTTCATGGAACGTACAACGGGAAGCAATGCCCTGCTCCTGCGCCTTGCGACGAAAGACGTCCAGCATCGGCGCGGACGGTTCGACGGCTGTGAAGCGCCAGCCCGGGAATTTTTCCGCCAGAGACAGTATCTCCGCGCCGGTGCCGGCTCCCACGCAAAGGATGCGGGCGTCGGCAGGCAAGCCGGCCAGTACTGCGCTCGCCAGCAAATGCAGCGCATCGCGAAACGGCGCCAGCCGGGCCCACTGGCTGTCATAGGCGGAGGCTGCCTGCTGGTTGAAGGTGGCCTGGAGTTTTTCGTCGTTCATGGTTTGCCTGGCCTCTTCCGTTTTTTCTCGAACCGTTGATGGAAATCTGCGCTCAGCATCGCCAGAGTTACCTCGTCGAAGCGCGATTCCAGCAGCGCCTCCGCTTCCTCGAATGTCTTGTTCAGGGCGGCGTTGACCGCCTGCTCCACCAGGCAGGCAGGCGCTTCGGTGCGGCTGCCGATGGCGAGCAATGATGGGCTTCCGAGCGCGACATAAACGTCGCGCAAGCTGATCTGTTCCAAATCGCAGGTCAGCGTCCAGCCGCCGCCGTGGCCTTTTTCCGAGCTGACGTAGCCCTGCTCGCGCAGGCCGGCCATGATGCGCCGGATCACCACCGGATTGGTGTCCATGGCTTTGGCCAGCGACTCGGAAGTCATGGGGGATTGATGTTCGGACTGATGTTCGGCGAGGTGCAGCAGCACGTGCAGCACGCCTGATAACCGGCTATCTTTTTTCATGTAACTTAATTTATTACATGAAACGACGAAAGTCAACCACGCATGGCTTCAGCCAGCTTGGTCCCGCGGATTTTTTATGACGAAAACGCCGCCTGCGCCGGATGCTTAGCGACGCACCAACGCAATCAGATATCGGCAAGGCTTGCTGCCGGGATTCGTGAACACGCAATCCATCGGCGGCCCCAGTTGCAGGCAATCGCCGGGACTGAGCTGATGCTCCTGCTCGCCTTCGCGAAACAGCAGTCGTCCCTCGAGCATCAGAATCTGCTCATGCTGGAAGGTAAACGCGCTGGCCGGATACGGCACGCTGACCTTGGCCGGCAGGACAATCTCCAGCAATTCCAGCATGCCGCCGGCGGGCGGCGACAAGGTGCGGCGCGTGTAGCCGGTCTCAGGATCGGTCCAGACGTTTTGCTGCGCGTGCTGGTTCAGGCGATTGCCGTTCTGCTCCGCCAGCGACAACAGCATCGACAAGGCCAGCCCGAAGGCGCCCGACAGACGACCAAGCACTGTCGCGGTCGGACTGGCCTCGCCGCGCTCGATCTTGCTGATCATCGCTTTCGATACGCCGGAACGCTCGGACAGTTCGGCGAGAGACCAGCCCCTGCTGCCGCGTTCGATTTTGATACGCGTGGAGATGGCCTGGGTCGGGTCTTCTGCGATGAGGGCGTGAGAGGTATTCAAGCGGATGAAATATCGGTGTCGGTAAGCCGGAGATTATACCTGCTGCACCTTCCAGGGGAAACTCGCGCACCACGTCGGCGCTTGATCCGGATCAATACGGGGCATGCCGGATTACTCTAAAAAATATGAAGAATATTCTTGCATAGTGTATTTTTGTCCAATATAGTAAACAGCAGAAAAACGCGAATCAGCTGCAATGCCGATCAAAACAAAGCTGCTGGGCCGCATCGTTTGCCGCAACAAGATCAGCTACCGAGGAGACAGAATGTCCAGAGAAATCCATTTCAATGCGTTCGACATGAACTGCGTCGGCCATATCCAGCAAGGATTGTGGCGCCATCCGCGCGACCGTTCGGCCGATTACCGTGATATCCAGTATTGGATGGAGTACGCCCGCAAACTGGAAAAAGGTTTGTTCGACGGTATCTTCTTCGCCGACGTCGTCGGCGTCTACGACGTCTACGCCGGCAACCCGGATGCCGCCATTCGCGGCGCGGTGCAGGTTCCCGTCAACGATCCGACCATGCTGATCCCGGCAATGGCCGGCGTCACCACGCATCTCGGTTTCGGCGTGACCAGTAACCTGGTGTATGAGTCGCCGTTCCTGTTCGCGCGCCGCATGTCGACGCTGGACCACCTGACCGGAGGACGGGTCGGCTGGAACATCGTGACCGGCTACCTGGACAGCGCAGCGCGTGCCATCGGCCTGTCGGGGCAAATGGCGCACGATGACCGCTATGACCTGGCCGACGAATACATGGAACTGGTTTACAAATTGTGGGAAGGCAGCTGGGAAGACGGCGCAGTGCAGGTCAATCGCGCGGACGGCTTCTACGCCGATCCCGCCAAAGTACACGTCATCCACCATCGTGGACGCCAGTATCAGGTCGACGCCATGCATCTGTCGGAACCGTCGCCGCAACGCACGCCGGTGCTGTATCAGGCAGGTTCTTCCACACGCGGTCGCCAGTTCGCAGCAACCCACGCCGAATGCGTGTTCGTCAACGGCCAGAGCAAGGACGGCGTCAAGAACATCGTTGACGATATCCGCGCGCAGGCCGTCGCACTGGGTCGCGCCGCCGACGACATCAAGGTATTCCTCGGCGCCACCATCATCACCGCCGCAACCGAAGCCCAGGCCAAGGAAAAATTCGCCGAGTACCAACGCTACGTCAGCTCCGAAGCGGCGCTGGTGCATGCGGCGGCGTCGATGGGCATCGACTTCGCCAAATACGACATGGATGAACCGATCGAAACCGGCAAGAGCCAGGCCATCGTCTCCAACGTCGAGGCCATGACCCGCAGCGCCGGCCCGCAATGGACCAAGCGCAAACTGCTGGAACAGATGACGCTCGGCAGCCGCCAGGCGCCGCTGGTCGGCTCGGCCGAACAGGTCGCCGATGTCCTGATGGGCTGGTCCGAGCAAGCCGGCGTCGATGGTTTCAATCTGTCGCGCACCGTGGTGCCGGAATGCTTCGACGACATCATCGGACTGGTGGTGCCCATCCTGCAAGAGCGCGGCGTCTACAAGACCGCCTATAAACAGGGTGCGCTGCGCGAGAAGCTGTTCGGTGCGGCGCGTTTGCCGGCCAGCCACAGCGCCAACCAATACCGTATCAAGCCAACGCCGTAACACCGGCCGGGCCGGCCTCCTCCTCATCAGCACCATATCGGCGCGCCGTTGTCGACGCGCCGAGGGGGATCGCTTGCCCTGAATCAGTTGCGCTGCATTGGGTTGCGCAATCCATTCATCCTTGATGAAAGTCCGCCATGATCGATAAAATCATCTTCCGCGACGCCATGTCCAGCTTCGGCGCCGCCGTCAATGTCATCACCAGCGACGGCGTTGCCGGGCTGGCCGGTTGCACCGTCTCTGCGGTATGCAGCGTCACCGACGAACCTCCCACCCTGATGCTGTGCATCAACCGCGACAGCCGCAACAACGCCATCTTCAAAGAGAACGGCGCCTTGTGCATCAACGTGCTGTCGGCCTGCCAGCAGCAACTGGCGATCCTGTTCTCGAGCAAAGGCGTCGACGTCAAGGAGCGTTTCCTGTCGGCGCAATGGGAGCGGCTGGAAACCGGTGCGCCGGTATTGATCGATGCGCTCGTCGCGCTTGATTGCAAGATCGATTCGGTTTCTGAAGTCGGCACCCACAGCGTGTTCTTTTGCTCCGTGCAAGCGGCGCGCAGCAACAAGGGCAAGGAGGCGCTGATCTACCTCGGGCGCAACTTCCACTGCCTGCCGACTGCGCTGGCGGCATGACAGCATGACGGCAGCGACAGACACCAGGGGCGCCATCAACATGAAGGATGCGATCACACCGCTGCCCGGCAAGCTGCGCTCGCTGCTGATCTTGCTGGCGTGCGAGATCGGCGCGATGGCGGTCTGGTTCTCTTCCGCCTCGGTCATCTCGATGATCAAACGCACCCAATCGATCCCGGCGCTGGACCAGGCGCTGCTGACGAGTTCGGTCCAGTGCGGCTTCGTCGTCGGCACCGTGATCAGCGCATTGCTGTCGCTGGCGGACCGCTACGATCCGCGCCGGCTCTTCATGGCGTCGGCGCTGGTGGCGGCCGCCGCCACCGGTTTGCTGGCGCTGCTGCCGCCGGTCGGGACCGGAGTCTTCCTGTTGCGCTTCCTGACCGGCATGTGCATGGCCGGCGTGTATCCGGTCGGCATGCGGCTGGCAGTGACCTGGGCGCAACGCGATATGGGCTTGCTGATCGGCTTGCTGGTCGGCGGACTGACATTCGGCTCGGCCAGCCCGCATTTGCTGGCCGCGCTTGGCGGCATCGAGTGGCGCGTCATCTACGCGATCGCCGCCGGCTGCGCGGCGCTGTCGGGCATCGGCATTCTGTTCTGCGGCCTGGGACCGAACATGACGCGCGGCAGCCGCATCGATTTCAACTACATGGCGCAGGCCTGGCGCAATCCGGCGATACGCCTGGCCAACCTGGGCTACCTCGGCCACATGTGGGAGCTCTACGCGATGTGGGCATGGCTGGCGGCTTTCCTCGCGGCCAGTTTTGCAGCGGCAGGCATGGCGCGGCCGGAACACTACGCCAGCCTCTTGACCTTCGCCGCGGTCGCCGTCGGCGCGTTTGGATCGATCGGCGGCGGCTGGCTGGCGGACCGCTGCGGCCGCACCACCGTGACCATCGCCGCGATGGCGACCAGCGCCGCCTGCGCCGTGCTGATCGCCTTCCTCTACGGTTTCACGCCGTGGCTGGTGGCGCCGGTGGCGCTGCTGTGGGGCATCTCCGTGATTGCCGATTCGGCCCAGTTCTCCGCCAGCGTGGCCGAGCTCGGCGAACCCTCGATGACCGGCACGCTGCTGACCGTCCAGACCTGCGCCGGCTTCCTGCTGACGCTGGCAAGCATCCACCTGGTGCCGGAAGTGGTGGCATGGATGGGCTGGCGCGCCGGGTTTTGCATGCTGGCGATCGGTCCAGCGCTGGGTTGCGTTGCGATGTATCGCCTGCGGCAGCGCCCGGAAGCACTGCGTCTGGCAAACGGCAAAAGATAAACAAAAAACTCAGCAGCAAATTCAGCAACGGATGCAGTGCGCAAGCGCGTGTCATTTCACAAGGTCGAGCGATGAACAACTACCCCGAAATTCAATTCCTGATCAATGGCAACTGGATACACTCCGCCGGCAAGCCGATCATCAACCCTGCCGATGAAAGCGTGATCGGCAGCGTGCCGATGGCCACGCCGCTACACCTGGAACTGGCGCTGCAGGCGGCCGACTCCGGCTTCCACATCTGGAAGAACATGGCCCCCGCCAAACGCGCGGAGATCATGCTGCGCGCCTGCGACCTGATGCGCGAACGGGTCGAGAGCATTGCTGCGGCCATCACGCTGGAACAAGGCAAGACCCTGGCGCAGGCGCGCGCCGAAGTCCTGCGCGGTTGCGACCTGATCGCCTGGGACGCCAACGAAGGCCGCCGATTGTACGGTCGCCTGATCCCGGCCGAGCCGGAGATGCGGCATACCGTCTTTCGCGAACCGGTCGGCGTCGTTGCGGCGTTTACTCCCTGGAATTTCCCGCTCAGCTCACCGGCGCGCAAGGTCGGCGGCGCCTTGGCCGCAGGCTGTTCGATCATACTCAAGGCGGCGGAAGAAACCCCTGCCGGCGCCTTGATGCTGGCGCGCGCCTTTACCGATGCAGGTCTGCCGCCGGGTGTGCTCAACCTGGTGTTCGGCGATCCGGCCCAGATTTCAGAAACCCTGATCTGCCATCCGTTGGTGCGACTGGTGACCTTCACCGGCTCGACCGCAGTCGGCAAGCACCTGGCGGCGATGGCGGCGCGCCACATGAAGCCGGCCATCATGGAACTCGGCGGACATGCGCCGGTGATCGTCTGCGAAGACGCCAATCCCGAACTGGCGGCAACGGTGTCGCTGCAAGGCAAGCTCAACAACGGCGGCCAGGTGTGCGTCGCGCCGACGCGCTTTTTTGTGCATCGCGCGGTCTACGATCGTTTCGTTGCGGCATGCGCCGCCTACGGTGAAAAGATCCGCGTCGGCGACGGCATGCGCGACGACGTGCAGATCGGCCCGGTCACCAACATTCGCCGCGTACAGGCGCTGGATGCGATGGTCGACGATGCCCTGCTGCATGGTGCGCGCATCGTCTGCGGCGGCAAACGCCTGCCGGGCGCCGGTTATCACTTCCCGTTCACGGTGCTGGCCGACGTGCCCGTGATGGCGCTGGCGATGCGCGAAGAACCGTTCGGCCCCTTGTGCCTGATCACGCCGGTGGAAGACATCCACGACGCCATCCGCAAGGCCAACGACCTGCCGTTCGGCCTGGCCGGCTACGCATTCACCGAGTCGGCCAACCATGCGCATCGGCTGGCAAGCGAACTCGAGGTCGGCAACCTGGCCATCAACCACATGGTGTCGGCGGTGTCGGAAACACCGTTCGGCGGCGTCAAGGACAGCGGCTATGGCCGTGAAGGCGGCACCGAGGGACTGGAGCATTACACCCACGTCAAATCGGTGTCGCACAAGTTGCTGGGCTGAGCCACGAATTTATCCGGATCTCGATCCGACTTCGCTCCGGAGGAAATCCCATGTAGCCCGTCCGCCATCGCCAGCCCGGTTCGCCGCTATTCCTGCGGACCTTGCAGTTCATCTTCGCCTGTTTCTGCGATTCAGCCAGCTGAGCCGCAGGCCACGCTTGTTGTCGTTTGCATCTGTCAATTGTCAATTCAAGGGGGGATTCAATGAGTGCAGTTCGGTATCTTGCTTTACTGCCCGTCGCATCAGTCATGCTCGGGCCGTTTTTCTTCAATCGCGTTACGCCATTTCTGTTCGGTCTGCCATTCCTGCTGTCGTGGATGGCGCTGTCGCTGGCCATGACGTCGGTCGTGATGTACGTCGTCTATCGATTCGATCCGCGCAATGCGCCGGGCTATGTCGAGCTGGGAGAATAATATGAACATTGCCTTGATCCTTATTTTCGGCACCATGCTGCTGGCCCTGTGGCTCGGCGTCCGCGCCCAGCGCGGCAAGGACATGAGCCTGGAGCAGTGGACGGTGGCCGGCCGCGGCTTCGGCGCCGGCCTGGTGTTCCTGCTGATGGCGGGTGAGATCTACACCACCTTCGTGTTCCTCGGCGGCAGCGGCTTTGCCTACGGCGTCGGCGGTCCGGCGTATTACATGCTGGGCTTCGGCAGCCTGAGCTTCGTGTTGTCGTACTGGATATTGCCGCCGATCTGGCGCTTCGCCAAACAGCACAGATTGCTGTCGCAGCCGGACTTCTTCGCCAAGAAATTCAACAGCCCTGCGCTCGGCATCCTGGTCGCCCTGGTGGGCGTGGTCGCCCTGATGCCCTATCTGGTGCTGCAGCTCAAAGGCCTCGGCATCATCGTCAGCGTGGCGTCTTACTCCGGCCTGAGTTCCACGCAAGGCGTCTGGATCGGTGCGATCGTCACGGTCATCTATGTCATGGTATCGGGTGTGCACGGCTCGGCCTGGACCTCCGTGCTGAAGGATTTCCTGGTGCTGGCGGTGGCGATCTTCCTCGGCCTGTATCTGCCCTGGCACTACTACGGCGGCATCACGCCGATGTTTGAAGCGATCGAACTTGCCAAACCCGGCTTCCTGGCCTTGCCGGCCACCGGCAAGAGCGCGGTCTGGATGACCTCCACCGTGCTGCTGACGACACTGGGCTTTTACATGTGGCCGCATATGTTCATGGCGTCGTTCACCGCCAAGAGCGAGCAGAGCCTGCGCCGTAATGCCTATACCCTGCCGATCTACCAGATGATGCTGCTGTTCGTTTTCTTCGTCGGCTTTGCCACGGTATTGCAGATTCCCGGATTGACCGGGCCTGACATCGATCTGGCGCTGTTCAAGATTTCAATCGCCACCTTCGATCCCTGGGTGGTCGGCATCATCGGCGCAGCCGGCGTGCTGACGGCCATCGTCCCTGGTTCGATGATCCTGATGGCCGTGTCCACGCTCCTGGCGAACAATGTCTATCGCGCCATGCGCAAGTCGAGCGACAACGCCGAAGCAGACAACCACCACATCGGCCGCGTCGCCAAGCTGGCGGCGCCGTTGGTGATGCTCGCAGGATTGTGGTTCACGTTGCAGGGTGGACAAACCATCGTCTCGCTGCTGTTGATGGCGTACAGCCTGGTGACGCAATTATTTCCGGCGCTGCTGGCCAGCATCATGCCGTCCCGGCCGGTCACCAAGGCGGGGGCGATCGTCGGTATCCTGGTCGGTGAAGCAACCGTGGCGATCCTGTCGGTGACCAAGATGACGATCTCGGATCTGATTCCTTTCATCCCTGATTTCCTCAAGGACACCAATGTCGGCGTCGTTGCCCTGACGCTGAACGTCATCGCCATGTTGCTGGTTACCGCGGTGACGCGTTCCGGCGCCAGGCAGGACAGCAATCAGCTGCGGGCTGATTCAATTGCCTGAATGAAGTAAGCAAGTGATGTGAGCAAGCGAGGTAGCAGCTGCTCCGGCGGCGAGGCGAGGACTCCATCGAGACACCCTGCTTCGCCGCCTTTTTTCATTTTCAATTTTCTAGCCATGACTTCCAACGACGCCCTGAACTTTTCCGATACGACGACACTGCGCACCTTGATCAATGCCAACTTGCCGTTCCTGCGCAGCTTCAGGCGCGACCTGCACCGGCATCCGGAATTGCGCTTCGAAGAGTTGCGCACCGCCGAGGTGGTCGCCGCCGAATTGCAGAACGCCGGCTATGTGGTGCGCAAGGGCATGGGCGGCACAGGACTGGTCGCCACCTTGCAGGGCAAGCAGCGCGGGCCGGGTATCGTGCTGCGCGCCGACATGGACGCCCTGCCGATCAGCGAAAAGAATGTCTTCGATCACGCCTCCCGTTGCGACGGCCGCATGCACGCCTGCGGCCATGACGGACACACCACCATGTTGCTGGGCGCAGCGTTGCTGATGAAGACGTTGCAGGCCCCGCCGCACGACGTGCACTTCGTCTTTCAACCGGGCGAAGAAGGCGGCGCGGGCGCGCGCAAGATGATGGATGACGGCTTGTTCCAAGAATTTCCGACGGCGGCGGTGTTCGGCATGCATAACTGGCCCGCCTTGCCGGCCGGACAGTTCGGACTGCGCGTCGGCCCTATCATGGCCGCGGGCCAGCGTTTCAGAATCAGCGTAACCGGTCTTGGAGCGCATGCCGCCCAACCGCACATGGGCATCGATCCGATTCCGATTGCCTGCGCCATCGTCCAGCAATTCCAGACGCTGGTTGCGCGCCACAAGAGTCCGGTCGATCCGGCCGTGATTTCGGTGTGCATGTTCAACGCCGGCATGACCGACAACGTCATTCCCGACAGCGCAGAGCTGCGCGGTACGGTACGCACCTTGTCGTCCACACTGCTGAAAAAACTGCAAGGCGAGATGACCAGAATCGCTGAAGGCATTGCTGCCATCCATGGCGCCGGCGCGACGCTGGAGTTTTTCCAATACTATCCGGCGACGGTCAATACGCCCGCAGAGACGGCGTTCTGCCGCCAGGTGCTGGAGCGCTGCTTCGGCGCCAGCAATGTGCACGCAGACGTGCCGGCCAACATGACCTCAGAAGACTTCGGCTTCATGCTGGAGGAACGTCCCGGAACCTACATCCTGATCGGGAATGCTGCCGCCGGCAGTCGCCAGCAGTTGCACAATGCACACTATGACTTCAATGACGACATCATCGCCGGCGGCGTCGAGTACTGGGTGCGGCTGGCGCAATCCTTTTCCTGTGAGCCTGCGCAATAATCCCATCCAGCCTGCAGGTTACTCCGCCGGTTCAGGGAACGACATGTCGAAGGTCTACTGGATGTCGGCCCTGAGATGGCTTGCAGGAAGCCCGATATCTTCCAGGACCTTGCGGAGTTTTGTCGCATACGCAGGATCGACGGCGCCATCCAGCGGCGGAGCTATGTGCACCATGCTGATGGCGCTGACGATCCGCTCGCCGTCATCGACTGCAAACGCTTCCGCCCGATAGTCGGGTTGATCCTTGTAGAGGACGTCGATTTCGGCATGTGTGAGCTGGTACAGCATGCCGTGCGCAGTCGCCCCTTCTTCTCGCAACAAGATCGCCTTCGTCCGGACGACTATCTTGCAATCGCGAATCGTGGCAAGACGCGGCTGCCGGATGACGATCCCTTTGGTCTGCAGCGAAGCGGCATCCATATGCAGACCATAGAAAAAGATATCGACGAGACGGTGGGGCGAATTTTCCGCTGCGGTGTCCATGCTGCTCCGATGTGAAGTGAGAATCAGGGCGCGCCGTTGTCGCAATGCGCACCAAAGCCCGGCCGCTCGCGCAGGCGTTCGAAGTAGCTCGCTACGGCAGGATAGTCCGGCCGCTCCATGGGCGTCGACAACCAGCGATTGACGGACAAGGCGATCGGGATGTCGGCCAGCGTGAAATCCTGGCCGGCGACGTACGCGCCGGTCGCGTCAAGATGGCGATCCAGCCTGCCCATGTGCGCGTTCCAGCCGGCGACTGCGGCGGCCAGTTCTGTTGGCTGTTGATGCGCGGGCGACTTTCTGACCAGCGAAAGAAAAGCGTAGCGCCATGCACTGTTCAGGTCCGATGCCTGCCAGTCCATCCATTGGTCCACCTGCGCCCGTCGCCGCGGTTCCTGCGGATACAGCGGATCGGCGCCGTACCGGTTGGCCAGATAACGCAGGATGGAATTGGATTCCCATAGCACGAAGTCGCCATCGCGAATCACCGGAACCAGCCCGTGTGGATTCAACGCCAGAAACTCCGGCGTTTGCGTCGATTGAAAATCCCCGCCCCAGTTCTCCTGCTGGAAGGGCAAGCCGAGTTCCGTACAGCACCAGAGCACTTTTCTGACGTTGATTGACGTAACTTTTCCAAGGACGGTAATCATGGCGACGCTTTCAGGTTGAAGGAATCACGATACAGAGACAGGCATGATACCGGTTCCGGACTGAATCCGGCGGCGGCCCTACTCCGCCGGATAACACCGCGGCCGCAAGCCCGCCTGGAACCAGTTCACCAGCGACACCGTATCGTAGATCGGAACGCCGAAGGTCTGCTGGATGTCAGCCGTGAACGGTGCGAGGTTGGTGCATTCAGACACGATCGCGCCGATCGATGGATTTTCGCGCAGCATGCGCGCGACCAGGTCGAGCACTTCCTGGCGCAGCACCGCATACGGCACGCTGTCGTCGCCCTCCCGGATTGAACGCACGAACTCGGAATCCTGCGGCATGCCGTACACCGGCGTGTCGGCGGCGATGCCGACTGCTTCCAGGTATTTCCCGTTGAGCACCTCGCCGTTGTAGGTAAGGATGCCGACCTTCTTGTCCGACGGAATGATCCGCTGCACCATCGGCACCTGCAACAGGCTGCTGGTGGCGACCGGCACGCCGCAGAAGTCGACCAGCTCCTGCTGGTAGATCGACAGGAAACCACAGGTCGTGGTGATGCCGTCGACGCCGGCATCAACCAGCTCTTTCGCTGCCTTCTTGAAAGGCTCCAGCAGGCTGACGTTGTGCAGGTCGGTCATCTTCGACGGCACGGCGTCTTCGACGATGCGGTATTGCACAGGGAAATTCCAGGTGCCGGCGTGGCCGATGTCACCAAGGTAGCGGCGGAAATGCGTCTTCACCATCAGGATGCCGACGCTGACGCCGTAATAGGTTTTCTTGGGCCCGCTCATGTGTTTGCTCCGTTCTTTTCTTTATTGCGCCGGGTCTTGCAGGTAGTCATCCATGTCGACTTCGAGCAGGCTGTTGAAGATGTTGGTGGCCACCATGGTGCCGCCGAAACCGATCAGGTTGACGATGGCTGTGTCGTCGTAGCGCTGCTTCAGACGCACCCAGATGGCGTCATCGAGTTGTTTGGCGCGGCCACCGATGCGGCTGCCGAGGTCGATCAGCAGTTGCTCGTCGTCGGTCGGATTGAAGTCTTTCGGCGAGATGCCTTCGGCTGCCAGCGCCTTGCGGAAGAAGGTCGAGCACAGCAGGCAATCCGACGCCGACGAGATGGCGTGCGCATAGACGTTGAAGGCGCGCTTGCCGAGCAACTTGATCAGCTCGGCCTTGATCAGGTAGGAGCCGTGATAGGCCTGGTGCGCCGCCAGCGAATGCAGGATGGTGCCCTTCATGTTGGTGACCTGGCCGACGCGCGTGATTTCGTCGTCGTAGGATTGCCGGCCTTGCGGGTCGAGCGCATCGCGCTGCACGAGGTTGATTCTTGCCATGGAGTGTCCTTGTGGGATGAAGGCGTCAGAGAAAAAAGCGTTGCGGCCGGAAGCTTTCCAGCTCGGGCCGCACGGTGTTGTTGAGGATTTCATCGGCGGCCGTTTCACCCAGGAAAGGCGCCAGCGTCACGCCGCTGTGCGTGATCACGCTGTAATAGCCGCTGGTGTCGGGCGACGGACCGACCGCGGGAAACTGATCGGCGGGAATCGCACGCACGCCGACGCGCAAAGCTTCGGCGTCGACGCCACGCAGCAGCGGCAACACCTCGCGTGCGGCGGCGAGCAGTCCCGCCACTTCCGGCGCGCGGCGGTCAAATTCGGCGTCGGCCTTCACCTCAAGATCGTTGCGGCAGATCAGCAGGCGACCCGCTCCGTCCGGACGGATATGTACCCGCGGCGAAAAGATTACGCGCTGCACGCTGTGCGCCAGCGGCGGCGTGAACAGCATCAGGCCCGCCGACGGCGCCATTGGAATGCGCAAATCAATCGGCAACGCCGCCTGATCGGCCCAGCGGCCGGTGGCATTGACGACCACGTCGGCATCATGTGTCGCGCCATCGGCGGTGGTGACTCCGGTCACCCGATTGCCCTGGCGACGGATTGCCGTCACCGCAAGATGTTCAAATACGTGAGCGCCAAGCCGCCTGGCCTCGGTCAATAGTCCATGGCTGTAGACGACCGGATCGACCCAGCCGTCGTCGGGAAAGAACGCCACCGGCGCATCGCCGACGGCATCGGAATCGATGTCCGGTTCCAGCGCCTGCAAAGCGGCGCGATCGAGCCACTCTGCGGCATAACCCCAGGATTGCAGCAGCGCCACTTTGGCGCGATAGGCCTCGGGCGCGATGCCCTCCCATTCGACGGTGCCGCCGCCGTGCCACCACGGTGCGTCACCGAAGCGTTCGCGCAAAGCGGCGTGCGCGCGCATGCCGGCGACGTTGAGATCGTGATAGGCGCGCGGCGCCTTGTTGTGTGAATTGACCCAGGCAAAGCTATTGCCGCTGATGCCGCCGCCGATGCGGCCGGCCTCGATGACGGTGACGGGCGCACCTGCGCGCGCCAGATGATAGGCGACGGAAGCACCGATCACGCCGGCGCCGATGACGATATGCATAGTTGGGATGGACGGTCGTCCGGGAAACTGCGATTGCTCAGACTGAGCGCGATGTTCCCGGTGGATTTCCTGATGGTGAAAACAAGATTTCCACTATAGCGCCAGCCCTGCCGGCGCCCAACGATCAATAGCGAGTTTGCAAATTACAAAACCGCATGTCCGGTGTGTAGCGCCTTATTGCGTCGTCGTTTCGGATGCGGAAGATTGCGATTTGGCGCGGCGGGTCTTGCGGCGTTCACCGTGCTTCATGACGGCGGCGCGTTCTTCGTTGGTGATTTCGAGCATGTCGAGATAGACGTGTTCAACTGCCTGCTCGTACGACAGCGTGGTGTCGAGCGCCATCTTTTCGGTCAGCAGCGCGTTGGCTTTCTTGAGGTTGCCGTCGCAAACGTCGCGGATGAAATTGAGCTTGCGCTGGAAGTCCGACACCGGCGCTTCTTCTCGCAGCTTGTGGCCGTAGCGCAGCCACAGCATGGCAACGCCGAACAAACCCGCGCCTGTGCCGATCAAAAGTGATCCCATTTAATTCTCCAGCCGAGTGGTTAATCGTTGTTATGACTCGTCACACAAAACAGCGGCAATCCGCGAGCATTGCCTGAAATTCATTTTGCGATTTTGCTTGGATTCCCCCCAAGACTTTTGTCCGCCGTCTTGTTGCAATGATTATTTTTTGACATCGGACAGGCGTCATTAAGCGACATTTTTCAGCGCTTCGCAACAAATCTTTACAACATACCGAAGCGACTTTCCCGAGTGTTTCCGCAGTGAATTCTTTGTCAGTTTTCTGTCAGCGCGGCGAGCCCTTTTTCGAGTCCCAGCCGCGCAATCAGACGCCTCGCATCGAACGGCGCCTTGACCTTGATATCGTTATCGAAGTAGCAATAAACATCCCTGCTCTTGCGCACTTTCGGCTTGCTGTCAGAGGCGCAATGGGCGTCCTTCGGCTGCCCACCCTTGCTCCACGCCTCGATGCGTTGCGCCCAGCGCTCCAGCGCCGGTTCGGTATAACCGCTGGCGTACAACTCCTTGTCGCCGTGCAGGCGCAGATACATGAAGTCGGCGGTAACGTCCTCCAGATACGGCCACTTGCCGGCGGTGTCGGCCACTACCAGCGCGACGTTATATTTGCGCAGCAGCGCGATGAAACCGTCGTCGATAAAACTCTCGTGACGGATTTCCATGGCGTGGCGCAGCTTGCGCTTCTTGTCGATCTTGAGCAGGCTGCGCTCCTTCATGCGCGGCTCGCAGTGTTGCGCCAGTTCCAGCGCTGCTTCGGTATCGTGCGGCAACAGGCTCAGGAAATGCTCCACCAGTTCGGCGTCGTAGCGGAAGCTGGGCGGGAACTGCCACAGGAAGGGGCCGAGCTTTTCCTTGAGGTTGAACACGCCGGAAGCAAACACATTGGCGAGCGGCCCGTCGATGTCGCGCAGGCGCTGGATGTGGGTGATGAAGCGATTGCCCTTGATGCTGAAGACGAAGCCCGGCGGCGTCGCGTCGTACCAGGCGGCGTAGCTCTGCGGTCGCTGCAAGGCGTAGAAGGAGCCGTTGAGTTCGATCGAGGGCAAGGCGCGCGACGCGAACTGCAGTTCGTCGGCCTGCTTCAGTCCTTCAGGATAAAAACCGCCGCGCCATGGCGCATAGCGCCAGCCGGAAATGCCGATACGGATCTTTGCCATGGCCGTCGCTCCGAAATGAAGTATCTGTCAGAGCAGACACGTACAGGATTTCAGAGTTCACCGTAACCGGCGTTATGAGACATCCGCTGACGGCGTGTCTAGCCGCTTCGTCCAATCTTCGAGCCGGCCGGATGACAGCCGCTTTTCAAACATGCCGCGCCAAGATGGCGGGAAGCTGTCGATCCCGATCAATTCATGCAGCAAGTCCGGCTCAACCGGTCGGCAATACAACACGTCGAGGATGCGCGACAGCGGCCACTGCGGATGCGGGCGCGCCAGCAGGACCAGCGCATCGCCGGCAGCGACCCAACCGCTTTGCAGCACGCGGTAGTACCAGCCGGTCTTGCCGGATTGCTGCACCAGCCGCGACATGCCGGCATGGGCGAAGCGCAGGTTAAGCCGCCAGCACGGCTGGCGTGCCTGCGAGACTTCCAGCAGCGCATTGCCGAGCGAGAAGCGATCACCGATGCAGACCTCGTGTTCGCCAAGGGCATCGGTGGAAATGTTCTCACCGAACGCACCCGGACGCGACCACAAGTCGCGCGCGCCGATGCGCTCTCGCCAGAACGCGTAATGCTCACGCGGATAATGATGCAAGGCCTTGTCCGGTCCGCCATGGAAGAGCCGGTCGCCCTGCTCGTCGCCGTGCAATCCCTGCTCCCCGCACCAGATGCGTCCCGCCAGCACCTGCTTGGCTATGCCGCTCAGATGAACGGTTCCCGCGAGCGCCGCGACCTTGCCGGTCAGCAGGTGATTAACGCGACAGCGCAAGGCTTTCACACGCACAGCCCGGTTTCCGCCAGCCAGGCGCGCAGGATATTTTCCGCATTGCTGCGCGCCTGTGCACCGCAGCGCCTGGCGTCATCGCGGATCGCCGACGGCCTGATCCCGGCCAAAGACAATTCGCAAGCGTGACCGATCAGCCATGCCTCGATGCAATCGGCGTCGGCTTCGACATGGAACTGCAACGCCAGCGCATGGCGGCCGTAACGGAACGCCTGATGCGGCGTCGCTGCGGTGGACGCCAGCAGCTCGGCGCCGTCCGGCAGGTCGAAGGTGTCGCCGTGCCAGTGCAGCACGGCGTCGTTGTCATTGAGCGTGGAGAGACTGGATGCGCGACCCGCGCCGGTCAGCGTCACGCCGCCCCAGCCGATTTCCTTCTGCGTGCCGGGATAGACGCGCGCACCCAGCGCCGCCGCCATCATCTGCGCGCCGAGGCAGATGCCGAGCAGCGGCTTGCCGCTCTCCAGCCGTGCCCGCACCAGTTCGATCTCTTCGCTGATGAAGGGATATTCGGCGCTGTCATTGACGCCGATCGGGCCGCCCAGCACGACCAGCAGATCGGCCGCCGCCACGGCTGCCGGCGACAATGCATCGACACCGGCCTGGACGTAGTCGACGGTAAAGCCGCCCTGCGTCAGCACCGGCGCGAAGTTGCCGAGGTCTTCAAAGGCGAGATGGCGGATGACGAGACATTGCATGATGAGCTTTCCGAAGACGAAGGATATGACACCCTGGTGATTATATGACACAAAGTGTCCTGAGCTACAATGCTTCACCTATTTTCGCCATTCCGACATGACCATTCGACTGAAGTTGCTAAGAAAGCAAAAGGGTTGGACGCTGGAGACGCTGGCTGATCAAAGCGGCCTCACCAAGAGCTATCTGTCCAAGATAGAACGCGGCGTCAGCATGCCGTCCATCGCGGTGGCGCTGAAACTGGCCAGGGCCTTGCAGGTCGACGTCGGGCAACTGGCGTCGGACGCCGGCAGCGATCAGCTGATCAGCATCACGCGCGCCTCGGCGCGCACCGCCATGGCGAAGACCGCCGACGGCGCCCGCCCGGTGGAAAGCATCGCCGCCGACATCGCGCCCAAAGAGATGCTGCCCTTCATGATGTATCCGCCGCAGGATTTCGTGGCGTCGGCATTCAAGGAGCACGAGGGAGAAGAATTCCTGTTCGTGCACAAGGGCCGAATCGACGTTGAATTTCCCGACCAGCTGGTGCAACTCAAGGCCGGCGATTCCCTCTATTTCAATGCGCTGATTCCGCACCGGACCAGAAGCACCGGCAGCGTCCAGGCCGAAGTCATGGTCATCGTCAGCAATCGCGAGCGCTGAGACCGCGCCCTCCCCCCACACGCAAATTCGCAAACTCGCAAACACGCAAACACGCAAGCAAAACCCGATCAACAAGGAGACACATCCATGACCTATCACGCATCCAACACCCGCTATGAAACCATGCAATACCGCCAGTGCGGCCGCAGCGGCCTGAAACTGCCGCTGCTGTCGCTGGGCATGTGGCACAACTTCGGCGACACCACCTCGCTGGCAACCCAGCGCGAAATGCTGCGCACCGCCTTCGACCTGGGCATCACGCATTTCGACCTGGCCAACAATTACGGGCCGCCGTACGGCAGCGCGGAAGCCAATTTCGGCCATCTGTTCAACCAGGATTTCCGGCCTTACCGCGATGAACTGATCATCTCGACCAAGGCCGGCTGGGACATGTGGCCCGGTCCTTACGGCCAGGGCGGCGGCTCGCGCAAGTACGTGCTGGCCAGCCTGGACCAGAGCTTGAAGCGCATGAACCTGGATTACGTCGACATCTTCTACTCGCATCGCTTCGACCCGGACACCCCGCTGGAAGAAACCATGGGCGCGCTGGCCACCGCCGTGCAGCAAGGCAAGGCGCTGTACGTCGGCGTGTCGTCGTATTCGCCGGAGAAGACCAAGGAAGCCGCCGAGCTGCTCAAGCAATGGAAGGTGCCCTGCCTGATCCATCAGCCGTCATACAACATGTTCAACCGCTGGATCGAGCAAGGCCTGCTCGATGAACTGGAACGCCAGGGCATGGGCTGCATCACCTTCACGGCGCTGGCGCAGGGACTGCTGAGCGACAAGTACCTCAACGGCATTCCGGACGATGCGCGCATCAACCGCGCCGGCGGCGGCTCGCTCAAGAGCGACCACCTGAGCGCAGAAAACCTGCAGCGCGTGCGCGCGCTCAATGACATCGCCAAGGCGCGCGGCCAGACGCTGGCGCAGATGGCGCTGGCCTGGGTGCTGCGCGATCCGCGCGTGACCACCACGCTGATCGGCGCCAGCAGCAGCAAGCAGATCCGCGAGAACGTCGCAGCGCTGGACAAGCTGAGCTTCAGCGCAGAAGAACTGGCCGCCATCGACAAGCAGGCGCAGGACGGCCATCTGAATCTATGGGAAGTGTCGTCGCGCCACAAGTAATCGCGCACGTAAGCAGAACGGGCCCATCGCTATTGAGCATAGCGATGGGCCCGCTTTCATTTCAGAGCAAGAAAGTAAATCAGCCCTTGCCCAACGCTGCCGCCACCGATGCCGACAACGGTACAGTCGGATGACCGATCAGCGCCGACAACTGCCGGCCATCGTCGAACAAGGCGCCCTTCGCTGCCGCCGCATCCGAGTCCGACAGCAGGACGGCGATCACTTCCGGCAAGCCGAAGCCGAGCAGCGCGGCCTTGTAGTCGGCTTCCGGGATGTCGCGATACTCGACCGGCTTGCCGGACTGGCGCGCCGCTTCCGCCGCCAGCTCGCTCAGCGTATAGGCGCCGTCGCCGGCCAGCTCGTAGATCTTGCCGGCGTGGCCGCTGCCGGTGAGCACGGCAGCCGCAGCCTCGGCGTAGTCGCTGCGTGCAGCCGAGGAGATGCGGCCATCGCCGGCGCTGCCGACAATCGCGCCGTTGGCGACTGCCTTCTGCAGGCCGCCGGTGTAGTTCTCGTGATACCAGCCGTTGCGCAGGATGGTCGCCGGGACGCCGCTGTCCTTGATGGCCTGCTCGGTTTGCTTGTGTTCCGCTGCCAGGCCAAGGGTCGAGGTGTCGGCGCGCAGCACGCTGGTGTAGGCCAGCAGCTTGACGTTGGCGCGCTTGGCGGCGTCGATGACGGCGCGATGCTGATTCAGACGCTCACCGAGCTCGTTGGACGAAATCAGCAGGACTTTTTCTGCCCCCCGCAGCGCGGCGTCGAGGCTGGCGGCGTCGGTGTAGTCGGCGCGACGCACTTGCACGCCGAGCGCGGCCAGGTCGGATGCTTTCTCCGGGCTGCGCACGGCGGCGACGATGTTCGCTGCAGAGACGGTTTTCAACAATGCGGCGATGACGAGTCGGCCCAATTGGCCGGTGGCTCCGGTGACGACGATCATGACAATTTCCTGTTCGGTGAAGTGAAAGAAATTGCAGCTTATCGGATACGCTAACTTTTAGTAAGTACGCACAAAAAGGTTAGTGTAAAATAATCGCCATGAATACACGAGACCCCGCACTCCACCCTCTTGCTACCCATGTGTCGCTGAAGGACCGCATGGCGCGCGGCGAGCTGTTTGCCGCCGATTGCCCCTCACGCAGCGTATTGAAGCACCTCACCAGCCGCTGGGGCGTGCTCTTGCTGGTTGCCCTGCTGGGCGGCACGCATCGCTTCAGCGACCTGCGGCGCAAGGTCGGCGGCGTCAGCGAAAAGATGCTGGCGCAGACGCTGCAGGAGCTGGAAGGCGACGGCCTGGTGATCCGCAAGTCGTATGACGTGGTGCCGCCGCACGTCGACTACACGCTGTCGCCGTTGGGTCTGGAAGCGGCGCAGCGCATCGAGACGCTGACGGACTGGATCGAGGTGAGTTTGCCGCGCTTCATGGCGGCCAGGCAGGAAAAGGAAGAGGAAAAAGAAAACCGGGCGTCAAAGTAAAACCCGTCCGGAAAATAAAAAAGGCCCTGCTGAATGGGGCCTTGTTTATTTGTAGTGCTGTTCAAACTGGGGTGGCTGACGGGGCTCGAACCCGCGACAACAGGAATCACAATCCTGGACTCTACCAACTGAGCTACAGCCACCACTGCATGACCAAGACCTGAATTACTGCCTTGAGTCAGTGAAGCAAAAGATTATACAAAACTGTAGGGCTTCTGGCAAATGAAATAGTCACCGCAACGAAATTTGCCGGAATCCCCGGGCGACGACTGCTAACTCGCCGCGATCTGGCGCACTTCTGCGTCCATCTTCAACAGATTGGTCAAGGCCGTCGACAAGGTGCTGACACCGGCGGTGGTGTAGGCCACCAGACTTCCGCCATTTTCAGCAGCGTCGCCGGAACGCACCAATGCCTTCGCCTCCAGCAAACGGCTCAATTGCCGCGTCACCGCTTCGCCGGTATCGATGATGACCGGCGCGGCGCATCCGGCATGTCGCGCCGCCGATTCGATCAGCTCGCGTGCGAATGGATAATGCGTGCAGCCCAGCACCAGCGTATCGGCGCCCTGCGCAATCAACGGCACGACGTAGCGATCCACCAGCGCCGCAGTGGCCGGCGATTGCAACTCACCCTTCTCGATCTGATCGACCAGGCCGACACAGGCTTGCGAAATGAACCGGACCTTGCCGGCTGCGGCGATCTGTTCACGCAAGGCGATGAAGCGCGCGCTAGCCAATGTGCTGCGCGTGGCCAGCACGCCAACCACGCCGCTCTTGCTGTGCAACGCCGCCGGTTTCAGGCCGGGCTCGATGCCGACCACGATCAGCTCGGGCCATTGCAAGCGGATCGCCTGGATCGCCGCCGCGGTCGCGGTATTGCACGCCACCACCAGGGCCTTGATGCCCTGCCCGATCAGGAAGCCGGCGATCGCCAGCGAGCGGTCGACGATCTGCTGCTCATCCTTGTCACCGTAGGGTGCATAGCCGGAGTCGGCAAAGTACAGCAGGTGCTCCTGCGGCAAGGCTGCGCGCACGTGACGCAGCACCGACAAGCCGCCGATGCCGGAATCGAAAATGCCGATGGGCGCGTCACGATCAGTGTGAGCGTCCATCGGCATCAGTGTTGCTGGTGAAGCTGTTGCGGTCATCGGCGAGCGACTCCCGTTTGTGGCTTCGGTTGGGACATCCGCTGTTGCATCCGCAGTTGCATTGTTATGCAGTCGTGACCGCGATCTTGCTCAACGCGGTGTTGGTCGCAATCTTTTCCTTCCACTCGGCAGGACCGGTGTTGTGCACCGAGATGCCGTTGGCGTCGACCGCCACCGTGACCGGCATGTCCTTGACGTCGAACTCGTAGATCGCTTCCATGCCCAGGTCGGCGAAGCCCAGCACCTTGGCCGACTTGATCGCCTTCGACACCAGGTAGGCCGAACCGCCGACCGCCATCAGGTAGGCCGACTTGTGCTTCTTGATCGCCTCGATGGCGGTCGGGCCGCGTTCGGATTTGCCGATCATGGAAATCAGGCCGGTCTGCTCCAGCATCATGTCGGTGAACTTGTCCATGCGCGTGGCCGTTGTCGGACCGGCAGGACCGACCACTTCGTCGCGCACCGGATCGACCGGACCGACGTAATAGATCACGCGGTTGGTGAAGTCGACGGGCAGCTTCTCGCCCTTGGCCAGCATCTCCTGGATGCGCTTGTGAGCGGCGTCGCGGCCGGTCAGCATCTTGCCGTTCAGCAGCAGGGTCTGGCCCGGTTTCCACGACGCGACTTCTTCCTTGGTCAGGGTGTCGAGGTTGACGCTCTTCGACTTTTCGGTGTCCGGCACCCAATGCACTTCAGGCCATTCGGACAGCGACGGCGGATCCATGTAGGCCGGGCCGGAACCGTCCAGCACGAAGTGGCCGTGACGGGTTGCCGCACAGTTCGGGATCATCGCGACCGGCTTGGATGCGGCGTGGGTCGGGTACATGGCGATCTTGACGTCGAGCACGGTGGTCAGGCCGCCCAGGCCTTGTGCGCCGATGCCGAGCGCGTTGACCTTGTCGCACAGCTCAATGCGCAGTTCTTCGGTCTTGTTTTGCGGACCACGTTGCTTCAGTTCGTACATGTCGATGTCGTCCATCAGCACTTCCTTGGCCATCAGCATGGCCTTCTCGGCAGTGCCGCCGATGCCGATGCCGAGCATGCCCGGCGGACACCAGCCGGCGCCCATGGTCGGCACGGTCTTGAGGACCCAGTCCACCAGCGAGTCGGACGGGTTCAGCATGACGAACTTGGTCTTGTTCTCGGAACCGCCGCCCTTGGCGGCGATGCGCACGTCGACGGTGTTGCCCGGCACCAGTTCCATGTGGATCACTGCCGGGGTGTTGTCCTTGGTGTTCTTGCGGTCGAATTGCGGGTCGGCCACGATGGACGCGCGCAGCACGTTGTCCGGATGGCTGTAACCCTGGCGCACGCCTTCGTTGACGGCGTCGGCGATGGAGCCGCTGCCGAAACCTTCAAAGCGCACGCCCATGCCGATGCGCAGGAACACGTTGACGATGCCGGTGTCCTGGCAGATCGGGCGCTTGCCTTCGGCGCACATGCGCGAGTTGGTCAGGATCTGGGCGATGGAATCCTTGGCGGCCGGATTCTGCTCCAGCTCATAGGCGCGCGCCAGATGCTGGATGTAATCCACCGGATGGTAGTAGCTGATGTATTGCAGCGCGGCGGCTACGGATTCGATGAGATCGTCTTGCTTGATGATGGTCATGGCTGGTTCTCTCGGGGGTTGAATGAAAAATACGGAAAGATTCGGTCAGTGTGGTTCCGGCGGCTCCGCTGGAACCGCGGGATGGCTCATGAGCCGGTCGCAATACGCGATCGCCATGGCCGACAACAGGAAGGTGATGTGGATGCCGGTCTGCGCCAGCAAGGTCTTGACGTCGTACAGGTTGGCGTTGATGAAGGTCTTGAGCAGATGGATCGACGAGATGCCGATGATCGCCGTGGCCAGCTTGACCTTCAGCACCGAAGCGTTCACGTGCGACAGCCACTCGGGCTGGTCGGGATGGCTTTCGAGGTTCATGCGCGAGACGAAGGTTTCGTAACCGCCCACGATCACCATGATCAGCAGGTTCGAAATCATCACCACGTCGATCAGCGCCAGCACCACCAGCATGATGGTCTGCTCATTGAGCTTGTCGGGACGCAGCGCGCCTTCGAGGGCGACCGCGTCGAGGATGTGTTCCAGCGAGGCTGCATTGCCCAGCGCCGCGCCGATCAGGTCGCTCAGCTCGACCCAGAAGTGATACACGTAGACGCACTGCGCCAGGATCAGGCCGAGGTACAAAGGCAGCTGCAACCACCGGCTCATGAAAATCAGATTGGGCACGATGCCGATCTTTTTACCGGAAGGCGTGGAGCGAGTGTCTTTCATTGGCGCGGATCTCAGAATAAAACAGTGATGTGAGAAGGCGGTCAGCCTTGTCTCACGGCAGCTTGCGTGCATCGCATGTGGAGAACGGATGCATTCAGGCGAGCGAATTCAGGCCGCTATTTTACACTCCCTTGCCATGTTCTTGGCTGCTGGCGCGCTACGGACAACGGCCACAGATGCGATAATGCACTCTGGCAATACCGCAGTGCAAACTTCGTTGCGCTCTTGTGGTCTGACCTCTGTACGTGACGTCGGACCGCGCGCAGCGGCCCTTTCCGCCCCGATCAATTCAGCATGTGTAAGGACTGAGTAAGTGAACACGCCTATGTTTTGCAAAAAGCAAAAATCATTAATCGCAGGAGACTAAATCGTGGCAGACATCGAAACCTTCAAGCAGGAAAACCGTGTATTCGCCCCACCGGCAGAGTTCGTCAAGAACGCCGCCGTGTCCGGCATGGACGCCTATAACGCCTTGTGCGCCGAAGCAGAACGCGACTACGAAGGCTTCTGGGCCCGCCTCGCGCGTGAGAACCTGCAATGGAACAAGCCCTTCACCAAGACCCTGAACGAAGCCGACGCGCCGTTCTACAAATGGTTTGAAGACGGCAAGATCAACGTCTCGTACAACTGCCTCGACGTCAACCTCGACAACGGCAACGCCGACAAGACCGCCGTCATCTTCGAATCCGACGACGCCAAGGTCACCCGCGTCACCTATCGCGAACTGCACAAGAAAGTCTGCCACTTTGCCAACGGCCTGAAGTCGCTCGGTGTCAAGAAAGGCGACCGCGTCGTCATCTACATGCCGATGTCGGTCGAAGGCGTCGCCGCCATGCAAGCCTGCGCCCGCATCGGCGCCACGCACTCGGTGGTGTTCGGCGGCTTCTCCGCCAAATCGCTGCAGGAACGCGTGATCGACGCCGGCGCAGTGGCCGTCATCACCGCCGACTACCAGGTGCGCGGCGGCAAGCAATTGCCGCTCAAATCCATCGTCGACGAAGCGCTCGCCATGGGCGGCTGCGACACGATCAAGAACGTCATCGTCTACAAGCGCGCCGGCGCCGACATCAACTGGGTCGAAGGACGCGACCTGTGGCTGCACGACGTCGTCGCCAACCAGCCCGATGCCTGCGAACCTGAATGGGTCGACGCCGAACATCCGCTGTTCATCCTCTACACCTCCGGCTCCACCGGCAAACCGAAGGGCGTGCAACACGCGTCCGGCGGCTACCTGCTGTGGGCCGTGCTGACGATGAAGTGGACCTTCGACATCAAGCCTGACGACGTCTACTGGTGCACCGCCGACATCGGCTGGATCACCGGCCATACCTACATCGCCTACGGCCCGCTGGCAGTCGGCGCGACGCAGATCGTGTTCGAAGGCGTGCCGACTTATCCGAACGCCGGTCGCTTCTGGGACATGGTCCAACGCCACAAGGCCACCATCTTCTACACCGCGCCGACCGCGATCCGCTCGCTGATCAAGGCCGCCGAAGCCGACGAAAAAATCCATCCCAAGCAATACGACCTGTCGTCGCTGCGCCTGCTGGGTTCGGTCGGCGAGCCGATCAATCCGGAAGCATGGATGTGGTACTACAAGAACATCGGCCAGGAAAAATGCCCGATCGTCGACACCTTCTGGCAAACCGAAACCGGCGGCCACATGATCTCGCCGCTGCCGGGCGCGACGCCGCAAGTGCCGGGCTCCTGCACGCTGCCGCTGCCGGGCATCACCGCCGCCATCGTCGATGAAACCGGCAACGACCTGCCCAACGGCACCGGCGGCATCCTGGTCGTCAAGCGTCCGTGGCCGTCGATGATCCGCACCATCTGGAACGACCCAGAGCGTTTCAAGAAGAGCTATTTCCCTGAAGAATTCGGCGGCAAGGTCTACCTCGCCGGCGACGGCGCGATCCGCAACAAGGACACCGGCTACTTCACCATCACCGGCCGCATCGACGACGTGCTGAACGTCTCCGGCCACCGCATGGGCACGATGGAAATCGAATCCGCCCTGGTCGCCAACCCCATCGTGGCCGAAGCCGCCGTGGTCGGCAAACCGGACGAAACCACCGGCGAATCGATCTGCGCCTTCGTGGTCCTGAAGCGCCCTCGCCCGACCGGCGACGAAGCCAAGGCCATCGCCAAGGAACTGCGCGACTGGGTCGCCAAGGAAATCGGCCCGATCGCCAAACCCAAGGAAATCCGTTTCGGCGACAACCTGCCCAAGACCCGCTCCGGCAAAATCATGCGCCGCCTGCTGCGCGTGCTGGCCAAGGGCGAAGACATCACGCAGGACATCTCCACCCTGGAAAACCCGGCCATCCTGGACCAGCTCAAGGAAGCGCAATAAGCTGGAAAAGAGACCGGAAATAAGCGGAAACAGACGGAAAGGCGCTGTATTCCCGGCCGCAAGCCGCATCTGCACCAGGAATGCCGATCTGACAAGAAATAATGGCGATGCCGCAACGCATCGCCATTATTTTATGGGCGACGGTTCAAAATCGCGTCACTCCCTAAAAAATGTTGCTATAATCAGCGGCTTCGCTAAAAACGAAGCCAAAATTCCGGAGAGATGGATGAGTGGTTGAAGTCGCACGCCTGGAAAGCGTGTATAGGTTAATAGCCTATCGGGGGTTCGAATCCCCCTCTCTCCGCCAGAATACAAAATGCCCGCTTATGCGGGCATTTTTATTTGTATTTCACTTTTTGTTTGCAGAGCAAACCCATCTGCGGAGAGAAGTAAGCCGCCTGCGCGGCTTACGCGGGGGATTCGAAGGGAATCGCTTGCAAGCGATTCAGCGGCCTGCGGAACGTAGGCGAATCCCCCTCTCTCCGCCAGAATACAAAATGCCCGCTTATGCGGGCATTTTTATTTGTATTTCACTTTTTGTTTGCAGAGCAAACCCATCTGCG
>NZ_JBIWNT010000007.1:173903-267526 GCF_044767365.1 Herbaspirillum sp. NPDC101396
TGCGGAGAGAAGTAAGCCGCCTGCGCGGCTTACGCGGGGGATTCGAAGGGAATCGCTTGCAAGCGATTCAGCGGCCTGCGGAACGTAGGCGAATCCCCCCTCTCTCCGCCAAATGCTAACGCCTAACCTGTTGATTTAAAACGGTTAGGCGTTTTTGTTTGTGGGCTACAATAGGCCGGAGTGGGGCTGAATTAACCTGAGAATGACAGCTTAAAAGCCAGCATTCACATACTGTCTATAGTCCCTTTCCTAAACTTCCTATAAATCATATCCCATGGGTAAAGACGATAAGAACGGAGCGGAGGCACAGGCGCAGCAGCAGCAAGCGTCTCGGGGAGCGCAGCCACATGTACTTGGTTTTTCTATGGATGAGTTAGGTGGCTTGTCTGTTGACGAACTTGCGGGGAATAAAGTCGCTTTGACAATGCTTTTGCACTATTACAAGCAACTCAACGACGAAAATACTGGGCTGAAGAATGAGCGGAATACACTGAGCACATATGTCAGCAGTTTTGGACAAAAGAAAAGCGATGCTCGCAATGGTGCAATATTTATGGCTGCGAGCACCATATTTACAGGTTTCGGAGTAAATATGCTGACCTCAGACGCGAAAACATTTGCCGGTTACGGTGTTTTTATCCCTGGTTTGGTACTGCTAGTTGTTGGCCTCTATCTTTCTTTGCGAGATGGGGAAAAATGACCGTCCGATATCTCTTCAATACAGCAGGAAACTACGTCGCGTTTATCTCCGGGCAAAATATTTTCACTCCAGACTGCGACTGGATTGGCTTCGTACATAAAGGCAATCTAATGTATGACCCAAGCGGCGAGTTCAAGGGTTACATTCTCGACGATGACAGAGTCGTCATAAATACGACCGAAGGACGTAGGGCGAAGTTAATGCGGCCCATGCGGCCCATGCGGCCGATGCGCCCGATGCGCCCGATTCGACGGTTACGCATGATGCCATTGCGCCCGCCGTTTAAGGACATCTTTGGCGAAACACCACTTACTAGCGATAATCAATTCATTCCTGGTGTGCAGTCCTTCTCCTCGTTGCTTGGCTCTAGGCTTGTTTCAGCCGATGGAACCTTTCTAGGAGTCGTAAGCAATAACCGCTTTGATGCAGATTCCTTACTTAACCCCTACGGTGAATATGGAAGCCCTTATCAGCCTCTTTCGATCTTCAATCAATTTGGGGAGTACGGGAGTCCATATGGCCACTTTTCTCCATTTAATCCTTACGGAGAGCCCGCTAGCTTTGTCAAAAGCAGCTTGATAGTTGCTAAGCTTTCGAAGAACACACTTCAGGGGCAATGTATTGACCCAGCCAATTTCATTCAATGGTTAAAATCGTTGTGAGAGCTTGATAACTATTCACGCTGATGCCAAAAAAGGGAAATAGCCTTGCTCCCTGCGTCAGGATTTGCGTCGAGAATCTAACGTCCGTACACACGAACGATCATTGTCCAATCTTTGTGGCCCATTTGTTGTGCGCCCCATAAGGTTGATTCGGCCGCTGTCAGCATTATGCTCGCGTAGGTGTGACGCGTTGGGTAGGGACGGCGCGATATCATACTCGGGCGGCAACGACCGTACGTTTCCATGCGCCTCGTACTACGATGTCGCCGCTCCAGCGATCACCAGTGCGTGGGTCTTTAAAAATCGCTCCATTTGCCTCGTACGTGAACTGTTTTTGTGCGTCCAACGCAGTTAAGACAGGAGCGAGGAGTTTTACTTCGCGGCGACCAGCCTTGGTTTTTGGTGCGTCTCCGGCACTCTTTAAGGCAATCGCCGCGCGAGTCAGTACAAGCCATACCTGGATAGAGACGTGCGAAGCGGATTGTTGAAACGCGCCAGCGCCAGAGTTAGCTTTCGAGGATCAATCAGAAATACCAAGGGGAAATATGGAAAGTTTCAAAGCAGGTGCGATTAAAAATCCGTTGACCATCATCGCCATCTTTGCGGGCATTGCTGAAATTAGTGGAACGCTCGTCCTACCTCACATTTCTCCAGAGAACCAGCATCTTTATATCTGGTTTCTGATGACTTTTCCCTCGGTGCTGGTGATAATTTTTTTTGCCACGCTGAATTTCAATCATAGGGTTCTATATGCCCCATCAGACTTCAACGACGAAGGACATTTCGTTAATCTAATCAGAAAGGCGAGCCCAATAGAAGTTCTCGGCAAAGTGGTAGAGGACGAGGTAGCAGCGATTGACGTAAAGAATGAGACTGCTGAGAAAGTTGACTCTGAGCACTCTACCGCAGCAGGGCCGCAGGACGACAACACGCCTCTGCATGATAAGGAAACGACTAAGCCTTCATCTCCCGTCGCCGGTGCTGCAACTGACAAAAGCTTGCCGTCTTCGACCGAACATCCGGCGGAGAAACCTCCTGAGGAATCGCTAAAGATGCCACGCAACTCGGAAGCGCCAGTCGCTCGAGCAAAGAGGACTGGCTACAGTACGCGCTCGCTCGAGAAATTCTCCATACTAGAAACATCTCGCGAATTTTTTGCTGCAGACCCCCAGTTCGACGTCAAGTTAGGGGATTCCTCCTATGTCTTCGATGCAATCACTGAGACAGGAACGAACTTGACCATATGGGAGTCGTTCACCGTGACCAGTCATGCGGCCGCGAAAGAGAAGGCCCGTCGTTTTCTTTCCGAAGCCTTGCTCGTGAGCCACAATACGACTGAAAAATTGCAAACGAAGATATCGGTGGTAATCATGCCGATATATGGGTCGACGGTGGCGCAAGAAGTCATAGACGACCGTAACAAGGATATTCAGGTCATGCTTTCCTCGTTCGGCATGAACGGTATCGTTTTGGCGAAGAGAATGGACGAGGTTTGGGAAGCCGCCAATCGATATGGCGTGCCGAAGCGCGCTGTCGCCAGGCCATGAGGGCGACGCGTGGGCCGGCCGCAACCTAGTCTGCTAAATGACTCATGTCGTTTCCTATTCCTGAATTTATGCCGCCAATGCGTCAATCTTCGTTTGCACGTCACGTATCGCACTATTGTCGCCTTCGAGCGCAAATTTGCGTTGCGCCGCTGGTTGCTCGGTTTGCTCAATATCGGCAATCCTCGCCGGACGTGGCTTTAATTCCAGACGAGCAGGCTTCATTTTTGACGCACCTACAAGGCGTTTTTTACAAGAGGTAATATGCTGTAAAAACAATCAGGGGAAACGATGGCCCAGGAGCAAACAGTTGAACAAAAAGAAGCGTTTGTGCGTACAGCGTTAGGCGAGCCCTTTGCCGCTGAATTTAGCGAATACGTCAGAAAATTAAGGATGAATCTCATCGTAGGAAGTTTTATCGGCCTTGCGATTGTGTACGCCAACGTCACCATTCTTCCGAGCTCGACCTTTTTTGGGCTGACCTTCAAAGGGCTAAACGACAGGCTTGTTCTCAAGCTATTGCTTTTGATTAATATTTATACAACGGTTCACTTCATTTGGTCTGCTGTCGATTATTTGATGGAATGGATGGCGAGGCTTTCAGGCACGAGACTGGCTTATCAACTAAGCGGAGGTAGCCCATTCGGAAATGAATACACTGACCAGTCAAAAGAACCGCGTCAATCCACACTCTATGGATGGTGGAAGCAACAGGCCTTTTACCTGCCCAGAATGGACGTCGAAATCAAAAAAATCGCAAGCGACCTTAAAGCATGGGAGGATCGAGTTAATGCCGAAGGAACAACGCGAGACGAAATTGTCGATGCCGTGCGCGCAGTTCATGCATTGCGTGGGCAGGTCGAGCAATTAAATGCGGGGGTCAACAGGGCCTGCCAGATTATAGAAAGCCCTCGCATTACGGTATCGCTTGAACGTTTCGACAAGAGATTCTCAACAATGCTTGAAAGCCAAAATCTGCGGTGGATCATTTTGGAGTTCGGAGTGCCGGTCACCATGGGTTTAGCGGCCATTTTTTATCTGCTGATGAAACTCATCAATGGTGGCGGGCTGGGTTGGATGACGGTATAGTTTTCAGGAACCTAGTGACAGCTTTTTGCCAGCATTTCCAAGGAAGCCGCGCAGCTACTGAACATAGCGTTAATTCGAATCCCCCTCTCTCCGCCAGAATACAAAATGCCCGCGCAAGCGGGCATTTTTATTTGTGTTTCCATTTTGTTTGCGCAGCAAACCTGGCTGCGGAGAGAAGTAAGCCGCCTGCGCGGCTTACGCGGGGATTCGAAGGGAATCGCTTGCAAGCGATTCCGCGGCCTGCAGAACGTAGGCGAATCCCAGCTACCGATACGGAAGCGCTCCCCTCACATCTTCTATGTCAGCCTTGTCTCAATTTTCGACGAAGACGTCGCTTTCTTTTGTGCGCTCAGTTCATGTAATTTCCGCGTCAGAACATCCAGCTCCAGATTCTTGATTTTTATCTGATCACCTAAAAACCGGTTTTCATTCGAGAGCTCTTTCCGCATGAATGCTTCATGGATATGCGCGCGCAGCTTGGTCTCGTCCCATGGCTTGGTCAAAAATTTGTAGACCGCGCCATCGTTGATGGCGTCCGTCACCGATTGCAACTCCGAGAAACCAGACAGGATAATCCGTATTGTTTCGGGATAGAGCACCTGCACACTGCGCAATAGCTCCACCCCCGTCATGCCGGCCATGCTCTGATCGCTCAGGATGACGTCCACCTCATGTGTCTCGAGTATCGCGAGCGCCTCTTCTCCATTGTTCGCCATCAGAATCTCGTAGTTATCCCGGCGCAATGGCTCCTGCAATTGCGACAGCATCTCCGCCTCGTCATCTACCAGCAAGATGGTGCGGGTCGCGTTCCCGGCGCCGAACAAGTGGGATGGCAGACGTTTTCCCTCTCTTAGCAAGACATCCAGTTCTTCCGACGAGATGCCGCGCGAAAAAAGATAACCCTGCATTTCATCGCACTGCTGGTCCCGCAAGATTGCGAACTGCGCTTCCGTTTCGATGCCTTCGGCGATCACTTTGATTCCCAAGCTGTGCGCCATGGAAATGATTGCTTTGGTAATAGCGGCGTCGTCGCTATCTTCCGTAAGATTGGTGACAAATGAGCGATCGATCTTTACGCGGTCAAAAGGAAATCGCTTGAGGTAGCTCAAGGATGAAAAACCCGTGCCGAAATCATCCAGCAGCAGATCGATGCCCATGGCCTTTAACCGCCGCAGTGTCGTTCTGGTGTTTTCGGTATCCAGCATGACTGCGCCTTCGGTAATCTCGAGGCACAGCATGGATGTATCCAGATCGTTGCGTTCAATCGCGTCCTGAATCAGGTCGGTCAGACGCGGACTGCTGAACTGATAGGGTGACACGTTGACGGCGACGCGCAACGGCGCGAGCCCTGCGGCCTCCCGTCGTCGCATGTCGAGACAGGCTGTTTGCAGAACCCAGTCTCCGATGTCTTCAATCAATCCCAACTCTTCCGCCACGGAAATGAAATGCGAAGGAGAGACGGCGCCGAGAGAAGAATGAGTCCAGCGAACCAATGCCTCCAGTCCGATGATGTCTCCGGTACGCATGGAGATGACGGGTTGATATTGCAGATGAAAATCCTTGGCCAGAACAGCCTGTCTCAACGACGATTCAAAAAACAGGCGCTCTTTCTCGATCAGGCTCTGCTCATCGACAACGATCGGCGTTGGATAGATATCAGGCTGCCAGGAATAGCCGCTTTGACTCAAGCCAGTGAAACGATCGCTGACATCAATCAGTACCGCGATGAAATGGGTGATCCTGCCTGTCGCGTCCGTCATCAAGGACAGCGTCACCTCGTTCCAGAACGGGGTACCGTCCCGGCGATAGTTACGCGCCACCAGCCGCGTATGCCCTTGCCGCTGCATTTGTTTCAATGCATCTTCGGCTCTCTCCGGTCGTTCACGCCCCTGAAGGAAGCGGCAATCACGCCCCATGATCTCGTGCAGCTGATAGCCGGTCAGCTCGCTGAACGCCAGATTGACGAAGACGATAGGGGCATTTTCCACCGTGGCGTCAACCACCATCAATGCCGCAGTCCAGGTGTTCAAGACTGCCGATTCCAAGGCAGGCAGATAAGAAGCCGCGCTTCCGTTATTGGTCGTATTTGGCATGGCGAGGCACCTATCGGTACAAAGATTGATCTTGTCCTACTGGGAGAGATGTAGATTACCATGCTATCCAAAGAGGAGTTTTTATCATGGTCAAGATGAGGAACTTATGAATCAACGTGGTTCAACACCCGCAGAACTGATTTCTCGCCTTCGTCTCCAGCCCCACCCCGAAGGCGGCCATTTCAGGGAAACCTATCGCAGCGCAATGGACGTGGCGCGATCCGGCGATGGCGTCACCCGCTCAGCCTCGACTGCGATCTACTATTTGCTGGGTGCCGGAGAAAGATCTGCCTGGCACCGGATCAAGTCCGACGAGATGTGGCATTTCTATGACGGGTCGCCCTTGCACATCCATGTCCTCGGGCAAGCCGGTGATTTAACGGTTCTCAAATTGGGCAATCCCGTTCTCCATGACGGCGCGGAATTCCAGGCCCTGGTGCCTGCCGGCGCCTGGTTCGCGGCGGAGTGCGCCGATCCGCAAGGCCACTCCCTGGTTGGGTGCACAGTGGCTCCGGGTTTCGAATTCGAGGAATTCGAACTCGCCGACAAAGCGCTGCTCACGCGGACCTGGCCTCAGCATGCGCAGGTGATTGAACGCCTCGCGTAAAGGCGTACCGCCAACGCCGTCAACATCAATCGCCTACTCAGCCGTCAAGGTAAACAACCTTTCAATGGCCGTGTCGTATTGCGTGGACTGATTGGGAAGCGTGCGCAGAATGGCGTATTGCGGCAATACGGTTTCGCGCAGCAGCGGCTCCTTGATCGGCATGCCGTTCTTGTCGCGCACCACGGCCACCAACGGCGCCGTCGGCGTAGTGCCGCGGCGGATTGTCACCGCCGTCTCGCCGCTTTTCAGCAGCACAAAACAACCCGGCGGATAGATGCCGAATTCCTTGAGCAGCGCCGATGCAATCGGATGTCCGTCGCTGGCCAGATAGACCGACTGGGCGGCTTGCCTCGACGGCATCGCCTCCCTGTTCTTGCGTGCGGAATATTTGGCGGTAAAGATATCGGCGAACCGGATCATTTGCGACAATTCGCTGAGTTTGTGTCTTGTGCCGTAGGGGTAACCGCCGCCGTTCGGACTTTCGTGATGTTGTTCAACTGCCTGCAACCAGTCCTCATCGGTCACGCCGGCATCCTGCAGCATGCGCACGCTTTCGGCCGGATGTACGTGTATCAGTTGCCGCTGTTGCCTGGTCGGCGCGCCCTCGCTGCGTGCAAGTTCGCCTTGCAAGCCGATGATGGAAAGATTCATCGTCAACGCGGCGTTGATGACGGTTTCCCTGTTCTTCTTCGACCAGCCCAGCCGTTTGGCAAGGATGCTGCAAACGCAGGCGACGTGGATCGAATGCGTGATGCCGTATGCAGCGAAGCGCTCCTGGTCGTGCCGGATGACCGAATAGATGGTCTGGTCGGTATGCTCCTCCGAGGCGACGCTGATCATCGATTCCACGTCGCTGATGCCGCTCAGAAATTTCGCATCACGATGATTCGCGAGCAGTTCGGTCAATCGTCTTTCCACCGCGTCCCACTGCTGGGCGAATGGCACCGTCGGCCGCTCGCTGGCGCCGAACAGCATTGGCGGCTGATCCTGGTGGGCCTGAACCTCGTCCGCATCCACAAACACGCCGCGCCGCAAAAGATTGTGCTGCATCTCCATGGTCTCGACCAGATAGCCGCGCGCCAGCAACAACTTGCCTTCCGTGTCCCGGACATTCCAAGGCAATGGAGCACCACAATTTATCTGCGCAGAGACTTCGCCAATCGGTATCAAGTTCATGATGAGCAGTCGAAAGATTGTCTTGAATGAAGCGCGTGGAAGATCTGCAGCCAACTCACCTGTTTCCCGAGCGGTACACAAATCCTTGCCTGATCGCCTGAAGCCGGCGCGTCGATTGAAGTCCAGAAATTCTGTGCGGCGTCATGCTGACCGACATACTAAGAGCGGCGCGAAAATATATCTGTCGGGAAACTATGATTCTTTAAGGAAAATAATGATGCCTATCCGGCAACCTTTTGGACATATCAGAGGAGATCAAAGGAGAAGCCTTACAAACGCCGACACAGTTAATTGTTTTGTAATAATTATTTGATATTATTCAAGCCACTGTTTCTGCCTGCGATCAACAAGAATCCAAAACTGCTCAGGGGGCGTATTGATAAATACGTTGAGCCGATTCGCAGCGACGCGACGATCACCACTGCGTTCAGACAGCAATCCCTGCAGCCATTTTTTTCGTCAACACCGATCCCCCATCGCGGCGGAACTCGGTGATGCAGTCGCGCAAACGCGCCCCGCAACGAAGAGAATGGAAAGCTCCAAATTCAACAGAAGGCGTAGTCAATCAAACGGCCGAAAAACCGACACTTACCCAGTGAGCGGTTGGCCAGAACGGCTGATCGAAATCAGTCATACTTTTTTGGGGCGGGGAAATGGATTTGAAAACGTGGCGCCAACTGGCGCCGGAAAAGAAAAAATTCGTCATCGGCATCGCCGTCGCCGTAGCGGTGGTCTATCTGATTTGCATACTGCTCAGCGTGAACGTTCTGCGCAACAACCGCGTGACGGCTGAGCTCAACCATCAGGCGCGCATGTCCAGCCTCGGCAAGGAACAAGGCGACTCCTCGTCGGCGCTCGCCGCTGCCGCCGGCAATGTCCCTACCGTTTCGGTCGGCACGTACGTGGACGGGATCGATACCTTCTCGATCAAGGATTCGAGCTGGAGCGGGACCTTCTACGTCTGGTTCCGCTGGACCGGCGACAAGGCCCTCGACCCGGGCGGCAAGCTCGTCGTCGTCGACGGCAACATCATCAAGAAAGAAGTGCTCGAGGAATACCACGGCGACGACGGCACGCATTACCAGCGGCTGCGGGTCACCGCCAAGTTCCTGAAATTCTTCGACACCATGCGCGTCCCGCTCGAAGACCACATGCTCAACATCTATCTCGAAGACGGCGCACGCGACAGCACCCGGTTGCGTTACGTCGCCGACGCAAGCTCCAACGTCAGTTCGCGGGTCCAGATTTCCGGCTACAAGATCACGGACAAATCCAGCGTCGTCAAACCGCACGCTTACCGTTCGTCCTATGGCGATCCACGCGTCGACGCGAAGACCGAAAAAGTATTCACGCAATACATCGCCGGCATCAACATCGCGCGCTCAAGCGCCGGCGTGTACAACAAGATCTTCCTGTCGCTGTTCGCCGCTTTGGCATTGGCGTTGTGCAGTTTCTACGTGAAGGCATCCGACGTCGGCCCGCGCTTCTCGCTGCCGTCCGCAGCCTATTTCGGCGCGGTGGCCAATTCCTACGTAGCCAACTCCATCCTACCGCCGTCGGGCTCGTTCGGACTGGTCGACTATGTGGCGGCGTTCGGCCTGGCCACGATCGCGCTGTCGCTGATCCTGGCGCTGCTGTCGAACTTCATCATGGTCAAGAAGGAAGACAAGGCCCTTTCGCACGCACTGGACCGGATGATGTTCTGGGTGTTGCTGAGTTCTTGTGTGCTGGCGAATATTGCCCTCCCCTGGGCTGCACGGGGTTAAAGCAAGCATCTTCCCGCAAGCTTGCGGGAAGGAAAAAAGGCTCCCGAACGGGAGCCTTTTTATTTGCGATCAGCGCGAACTGCCAATCGCGAAAGCCAGTGCGACCAGTCCCACCAGGAATGCCCATCCATATCGGGTCATGAATGGAATCGGGCTTTTCTCGAACTTGGCCTCCACCACTTTGTTCTCAAGCTGCCAGCCGCGACGGCAAACATCGCAGGCCATGTCATAGCGTTTTTCGGTGACCCAGCGCAAGTAGTACAGGTGCGCATAGCGATATTGCAAGATCAGCTTCATGGGCCGCTCTTTTTCGCAGGTGTCACAGTGGCGCAGTTCAATCTGGCCGAGATCTTTCACGTTGCCGCCCGATCCCCAAATGATCATGTTGCTTCCTCTTTTATTGTTAGTCCAAAGTGTTATGTTCCCGCGCTTTTTTGCAGCGACGGGTCATCAGGTCAACTCACTGGAATGTGACTTGCGCCGAGAAAAGCGCCTGATCGTTCAGCGAGGCTTTGCACAAGCGGCCGACTTCCACGGTTTGCATCATGATGACCATGGACTTGGCCTGCTCTTCGGTCAACTGGGGCATGTTTTGCTGCATGGAGGCGATGCGCTCGGGCGCGACCTCGGTCGGGCCCTCGTTCTGCGGCGTGCAGACCAGGTTAAGGTTGCCGCCTTGATAGGCCGCTGAAACACCCTTGGTGGTATCGTCGTCAATGCCCTTGACCACCAGCTTGCCGTCGATTTTTACCAGATAGGTGTCATGGGAAAAATTCCCCTGCGCGACGCACAACTCGACCTTGGCCGCGGCCTCGCCGATCTGGCTGCTGCCCGACTGGCAGATGGTTTTCCCCGCCTTGGGGAGGATGGTGAAGCTTGCAGGTTCGGCGCTGACGGCCATCGTGCTTGTGAACAGAACTGAAACGGCCGCAAGGCCTGTGAAATAGTGCCGGTATTGCATTCCCACTCCCCGTAGATTTGCTGTCGTAGACATCGCCGCCAAGGCAGCGCTGCCGCCGTTGTTGCCTTAATTATTATGTGGCGACAACGGCGGCATATGTTACGACGGAGAAACAAACCTGCGCATCCGAATGTGCGTGGGGAGGGAGCTAAATTGTGGTCAAGCCGCCGCTCGCACATCCACATGCGACTCACCCGAGAACGCCCCCATCAACTCCTCCCACTCCCGATCAGCCTTATCCATCGCCGCCAGCTTGACGTGCCCATACCCACGCACCTGCTCCGGCAACTGCGCCAACTTCAACGCCGCTCCCTTGTTGCCGGCATTCAGCTGTTCCGCCAACGCAAGCACAAAGCTCAAATACCGATCCCGCAACGCCCGCTCACGCCGACGCTCTTCGGTATAGCCAAACACATCCAACGGTGTCCCGCGCAGCGACTTGAAGCGCGACAGCACGGCAAACCCCGACATCATCCACGCGCCGAAGCGCATCTTGGCCGGCACGTCCAAGCCCGGCTTCTTGCGTGCCAGCATCGGCGGCGCCAGGTGGAAGGCCAGCTTGTAATCGCCGTCGAACTGCGCGGCGATCTGTTCGCGGAATACCGGGTCGGCGTGCAGGCGCGCGACTTCGTATTCGTCCTTGTAGGCCATCAGCTTGAACAGGTTGCGGGCAACCATCTTGCTGATCGGGCGCCTGGAGGCGTTGTCTTCCACGCGGGCTTCGGCGCGTTCGACTGCTGCCACGGCTTCTTCGTAGCGGCGGGCGTAGGCGCGGTTCTGGTACTTGGTCAGGAAGTCGATGCGGAAGGCGACGGTGTCGGCCAGCGACTTCGGCGCGGCAAACTGGATGACTTGCTGCTTCGGCTTGCCGAGCTTGTCCAGCGCAGCCGCATCGGCGGCGGCGAGGCGGCCGAGGGTGAAGGCGCGCTTGTTCATGTCGATGGCGACGCCGTTGAGCTCGATGGCGCGCATCAGCGCCGGGAGGCCGACCGGCACCAGGCCGCGTTGCCAGGCGTAGCCCATCAGCAGGATGTTGCCGCCGATGGGGTCGCCGAGGAAACGCAGCGCCGTGTCCTGCGCGTCGATCTGCACGACGTTGTCGGCGCCGGCCGAGGCGGCCAGTTTCTCCAGCAGGCCTTCCTTGTTGATCGAAGCGTCCGGGTTGCGCGTGAAATCGGCGGTCGGGATTTCGCGGTCGTTGGCGATCACCTTGGTGTGGCCGCGGCGCATGACCGACAGGCCTTCCGGCATGGCTGAGACCACCAGGTCGCAGGCGAACACGGCGTCGGCCTGTTGCAGGTCGATGCGCACCTGGTTGAGCGCCGCCGGCGATGCGGCGATGCGCACGTGCGACAGCACCGCGCCGCCCTTCTGTGCGAAGCCCATGAAGTCGAGCGTGGAGGCGCCCTTGCCTTCCAGGTGCGCGGCCATGGTGATCAGCGCGCCGACGGTGACGACGCCGGTGCCGCCGACGCCGGCCACGAGGATTTCAAAAGGTTTGGCGAAGCGATGCGGCGCCGGTGTCGGATACGCGGCCAGCGTGGCTTCCAGGTCGGCCAGGGTGAGCTTGACGCTTTCCGGCTTCTTCAGCGTGCCGCCCAGCACCGAGACGAAGCTCGGGCAAAAGCCTTCGACGCAGGAGTAATCCTTGTTGCAGGAGGATTGCTCGATCTGGCGCTTGCGGCCGAGTTCGGTTTCCAGCGGCAGGATCGACAGGCAGTTGGATTGCACGCCGCAGTCGCCGCAGCCTTCGCACACCGCCGGGTTGATCATCATGCGGCGCGCCGGGTCGGGGAAGGCGACGTGGCCGGGCTTGTTCTTTTTGCGGCGGCGACGCTTCTCGGCGGCGCAGGTCTGGTCGTAGACCAGCACAGTCACGCCGGGGATGTCGCGCAGCATGCGCTGGATGACGTCGAGTTCGCTGCGGTGATGCACCGTGACGCCGGCCGGCAGTTTGATCAGCGCGTAGTTCTCGGGCGCATCGGTGACGACCACGACTTTCTTCGCGCCTTCGCTGGTGACCTGCTGCACGATCTGCGGCACCGACAGCGAGCCGTCGACCGGTTGGCCGCCGGTCATGGCGACGGCGTCGTTGTAGAGGATCTTGTAGGTGATGTTGGTGCGCGCGGCGATGGCCTGGCGAATCGCCAGCGAGCCCGAATGGTAATAGGTGCCGTCGCCCAGATTCTGGAACACGTGCTTCTCGTCGACGAAGCGCGAGGAGCCGACCCAGTTGATGCCTTCGCCGCCCATCTGCGCGAGATAGTTGGTGTCGCGCTTCATCCAGGTCGCCATGAAATGGCAGCCGATGCCGGCCATGGCGCGGCTGCCTTCCGGCACGCGGGTGGAGGTGTTGTGCGGGCAGCCCGAGCAGAAATACGGTGTGCGCTTGACGCTGTCGGCGCCGTTGGACAGCAACTCGGCGGCGCAGAAATCGGGCAGGAAGCGTTGCAGGTTCAGCGCCGGGAATCGCGGTCCGAACCAGCGCACCAGCGCCGGCGCGATGCGCGACGGGCGCAGCTCGCCCAGCGCCGACAGCAGCGCTTCGCCGTGGGCGTCGGTCTTGCCGATCACCGATGGGCGGCGCTCTTGCGGCAGGTTGTAGAACAGGTTCTTGAGTTGCTGCTCGATGACGGCGCCCTTCTCTTCCACCACCAGGATTTCATCGAGGCCCGCGGCGAAGGCCGACAGGCGCGTGCGCTCCAGCGGATAGGTCAGGCCCGGTTTGTACAGGCGCACGCCAAGGTCTTCCAGCTGCTGTTGAGACAGACCGAGGCGCTCCAGCGCTTCCAGCAAATCGAGGTAGGCCTTGCCGGCGCTGATGATGCCGATGCGCGCGTGCGGCGACGGCACGATCAGCTTGTCGATGGAATTGACGCCGGCGAATGCCTGCACTGCCTTGAGCTTGTCGTCGACGCGCTGCTCCAGCGCCAGGCCGGGCAAGTCGGGCCAGCGGTTGTGCAGGCCGTCGGCCGGCGGCGTGTAATCGGTCGGCATGGTGTAGCTCGGCAGCGGCGGCAGTTCGACCACGGCGCCGCCTTCCACGGTTTCCGAAATCGCCTTGAAGCCGACCCACGCGCCCGAGAAGCGCGACAGCGCCCAGCCGTACAGGCCGAACTCCATGTATTCCTGAATATTGGCGGGATTGACCACCGGCATGCCCCAGGCGATTAGCGCCTGTTCGCTCTGGTGCGGCATCGACGACGACACGCAACCGTGGTCGTCGCCGAGGATCGACAGCACGCCGCCGTGCGGCGACGAGCCGTAGGCGTTGCCGTGCTTGAGCGCATCGCCGGAGCGGTCGACGCCGGGGCCCTTGCCGTACCACATGGCGAATACGCCCTGCACCTTGCGCGTCGGGTCGGCTTCGACCTGCTGCGAGCCGAGCACGGCGGTGGCGCCGAGTTCTTCGTTGATGGCCGGCAGGAACTCGACGTTGTGCGCACTCAGCAACTTGGAGGCGCGCCACAGTTCCTGGTCCACCGCGCCCAGCGGCGAGCCGCGATAGCCGCTGATGAAGCCGCCGGTATTGAGGCCGTTGGCGGCGTCGGCAACCTTCTGCATGCACAGCAGGCGCACCAGCGCCTGGGTGCCCGTCAGGAAGACGCGGCCGCTGCTGCGGGTGAGGTTGTCTTCCAACGCGTAATCGGGATCTGCCAGCGCGGAAACCAGCGATGCGGTCGTTTCAATTTGCGTTTCGGGCAGCGCTTCAAGCTGCGTTTCAAACTCATCCAGCGGCAGAGTTGCAGGCTGAACCGGCGCCGTAGCGGCCGATCGGAAGGGGGGAATTGTCACCGAGTTCATCGTTATCGTTGTCGTCTCAATAGGGGGCGGAAGGCTGCCGGAAAACCCGTCAAAAACGGGTATTGATACGAGAAAGGATATGGCTTCGAACCGGAAAAATTATTTCTATTTATGCCTTGATAGTCGATAGAATTGGAATTATTTTTCTAGATACGACCTCGAAAATGAAAAACTCACCTCTCGATCCCGCATCGCAAAAGATCCTCGCCGAGCTGCAGAAAAATGCCCGGATTTCCTCCAATGAACTGGCGGAAAAAGTCGGCATGTCGGCCAGTCCGTGCTGGCGCCGGCAGAAGGAATTGGAGGACAACGGCTATATCGTGCGCTACACCGCCCTGGTCGACCGGCGCAAGCTGGGATTGTCGGTCTGCTGCCTGGCGCACATCTCCCTGCTGCGCCATGCCGAGGGCGTGGTCGAGAAGTTCGAGGAAACCATGCGCATGCGTCCCGAAGTGATCGAATGCTATGAAACCACCGGCACCGCCGACTACATGGTCAAGGTCATCGTGCCCGACATGGACGCTTATCACGACTTCCTGCACAACGTGCTGGTCAAGCTCAACGGCGTCTCGCAGGTCAACACCAGCGTGGCGCTGCGTGAAGTGAAATACGAGACTGCGCTGCCGATCTGAGGCAACGCAAGACTTTTTAACCCTTGTAAATCCCGCAGCCGATCACCAGGCCGTTGACCTCTTCGATGTAGGTGGTCTTTTCTTCCAGCACGGCGGTGACCGGATTCGGCCAGCGGTAGTCGATCCAGCCTTTGCCGGCGCCCTTGGCGGTGTCGACGAATTGCTTGATGAACAGCTTGCCGTCGGCGTCCTTCAGGTCGATCAGGTTGCGCCCGATCAGCTTGGCGTTTTCGCCGTGCGCGAGCGTGTTGCCGTTGAGGTCGATGACGTTGATGTAGAGGTCGCGCTGCTTGAATGCCGGCGTGGGGCGGCTGAAGTCGGCCAGCGCCGCGTCCTTGCCCTGCTGCTTGACATGCTGCACCGCGCGCTTGACCATCGCCACGGCGTCTTCCGTATGGTTCTCGAGGCGGAAGGCGCTGACCGATTGCGCCAGCGAAGTCGCCAGTTCCTGCATCTTCACCGCCGACGAAGCGGCCTGCTCGACCATTGCGGCGTTCTGCTGCGTCATGCGGTCCATCTGCGTGATGGCCTGGTTGATCTCGCCGATGCCGCTGCTCTGCTCGCGGCCGGCCTGGGTGATTTCGGAGATGATGCGTTCGACGTGCTGGACCGAGTCGACGATTTCCTTCATGGTGCCGCCGGCCTGGCCGGCCAAGGCGTTGCCGCTCTGCACCTTCTGCACGGAGTCGTCGATCAGGGTCTTGATTTCCTTGGCGGCGACGGCCGAGCGTTGCGCCAGGTTGCGTACTTCGGACGCGACCACGGCGAAGCCCCTGCCCTGTTCGCCGGCGCGCGCCGCTTCCACCGAAGCGTTGAGCGCGAGGATGTTGGTCTGGAAGGCGATGCCGTCGATCACGCTGATGATCTCGACGATCTTGCGCGAGCTCTCGTTGATCGAACCCATGGTGTCGAGCACCTGACTCACCACCTGGCCGCCCTTGACGGCGAAGCCGGACGCCGCTTCGACGATCTGGTTGGCGCGCACGGCATGGTCGGCGTTCTGGGTGACGGTGGCGGTCAGCTGTTCCATCGAGGACGCGGTCTGTTCCAGCGAGCTGGCCTGCGCTTCGGTGCGCGCCGACAATTCGCTGTTGCCGCTGGCGATCTGGCCGGAGGCGTCCGAAATCACCTGCGTGCTGGAGCGCACTTCACCGACGATCTTGAGCAGGCTCTGGTTCATGGCCTGCAACGCTCCCAGCAGGTCGCTGACTTCGTCGCGCCCTTCCACCACCACTTTGGAAGACAGGTCGCCGGTGGCCACGCGCCGTGCGACCGACACCGCCGCCTGCAAGGGTCGCGTGATGCTGCGACTGAGGCGCCAGGCGATCAGGGCGCATGCCAGCATCAGCGCAACGCCGGCGCCGAGGGCGAATTTCAGCAGCACGCCACGCGCGGCGTCGGAATCGGTCAGCGCCGCAGCGATGGCGCTCTTCTGCGCCGCCGGCACGGTGGCGGCGATTTGCGTCAGTTGCTGCGACAAATCGTTTTGCAGCGACGCCGCCTGGATGGCGATCGCCGCGCCGAGCGCGACCAGCAACACGAACAGCAGCGCAAAGCCGCCGCCCAGCCGCACACCGATAGAAAACCGACGCAGGTTCATTGTCTCCACTCCGTTGTTGTTCGTAATTTGCGATCTGTGTCGCAATATTCTTTTTTAATGTTTGGCGAAACCCAGATAGCTCTCGATGATCTGCTTGTTGGCAGCGAGTTCCGAGGCCGGACCTTCCATCACCGGCTCGCCCATTTCCAGCACGTAGGCGTAGTCGGCGACCTGCAACGCGGCGCGCGCATTCTGCTCGATCAGCAGCGTGGCGACGCCGGTCTTGCGCAGCTCGCTGATGATGTGGAAGATTTCCTTGGTGATCAGCGGCGCCAGGCCCAGGCTCGGCTCGTCGAGCATCAGCACCTGCGGCTTGGCCATCAGCGCGCGGCCGACCGCCAGCATCTGGCGCTCGCCGCCGGACAAGGTGCCGGCCGCCTGCTTGCGCCGTTCCAGCAGGCGCGGGAACAAGGCGTAGACCGGGTCGAGCTGGTCCATGTAGTTGGCTTCGCCGTTCTTCTTGCGCTTGTAGGCGCCCAGTTGCAGGTTGTCTTCGACGCTCATGGTGGCGAACAGCTCGCGCTTTTCCGGCACCAGGCAGAGGCCGCGCGCGACGCGGTCTTCGACGTCCATGCTGCTCAGTTCCTGGCCGAGGTACTTCACGCTGCCGCTGGCCGAACCGCTGGTCGGCAAGGCGCCCATGATGGCGTTGAGCAGGGTCGACTTGCCGGCGCCGTTGGGGCCGATGACGGTGACGATCTGGCCGGCGCGCACTTGCAGCTTGGCGCCGTGCAGTGCTTCCACCTTGCCGTAGCGCGCGTCGAGGTTGCTGACGTCGAGCAGGACTTCGCCGTTGTTGATGATGGCGTTGGCTAGGTTGTTACTCATCATTCAACTCCTCCGAGATAGGCTTCCAGCACGGCGGGATGGACCTGGATCTGCGCCGGGGTTCCCTCGGCGATCTTGGTGCCGAATTCCATGACCACGATGTGATCGGTCAGTTGCATCACGAAGTCCATGTCGTGCTCGACCAGCAGCACGGCCATGCCTTCAGCGCGCAGCTTCCTGAGCAGTTCGGACAACGCCTCTTTTTCCTTGTAGCGCAAACCGGCGGCCGGTTCATCCAGCAGCAGCAAGGCCGGATCGCAGCACAGCGCACGGGCGATTTCGAGGATGCGTTGCTGGCCCAGCGCCAGGCTGCCGGCGGGACGGTACAGCATGTCGCCGAGGCCGACGCGTTCCAGCTGGCGTTTGGCTTCGAGCAAAATTTTGTCCTCTTCCTTGCGGTTCAGGCGCAGGATGCTGGCCAGTGCGCCGCCTTGCGCTGCACGGTCGCCGCGCAGGTAGGCGCCCATGGCGGCGTTCTCGAGCACGCTCATGCCTGGCACCAGGCGCACGTGCTGGAAGGTGCGCGCGATGCCGCGGCTGGCGATCTGGCGCGACGACAATCCCGCGATCGAGCGGCCGCGATAATTGACTTCGCCGCTGGTGATCGGCAGCACGCCGGTGACCAGGTTGAAGGTTGTCGACTTGCCGGCGCCGTTGGGGCCGATCAGGCCGACCACTTCGCCGGCCTTGACCGAGAAGCTGACGTCGTTGACCGCCACCAGGCCGCCGAACTGCTTGCGCGCGGCCTTGACGTCGAGGATGACGTCGCCGGCGGCAGGCTTGTCCTTGTGCGCCAGCGCAGGCGCATCGTCCGGCGCCCTGGCCGACGGCCGGCCCGGGAAGCGCGCCTGGATGAACGGCCACAGGCCTTCATTGGCGTATTGCAGGAACAGCACCAGTGCAATACCGAAGACGATGGCCTCGAAGTTGCCGCCGGTGCCGAGCACGGCCGGCAGCCACTCTTGCAGGAAGTTGCCGAGCAAGGTGATCAGGCCGGCGCCGAGCAGCGCGCCCCAGACGTAGCCGGCGCCGCCCACTACCACCATGAGCAGGTAGTCGATGCCGTACTTGAGGCCGAACGGGGTCGGATTGACCGCGTGCTGCAAATGCGCGTACAGCCAGCCGGACACGCCGGCCAGCATGGCGGCGTAGGCGAAGATGACGATCTTGAGCCAGACCGTGTTGACGCCCATCGCTTCCGGCATGACGTAGCCGAACTTGAGCGCGCGCACGGCGCGGCCGGTGCGCGAGTTGAGGAAGTTCTTGACCGACACCAGCGCCAGGATCACCACTACCCAGATCAGCACGTACATCGACTTGCCGCTGCTGAATTCGAAGCTGAACAGCGGAATCGACGGGATGCTGCCAATGCCGTCGTACTTGCCCAGGCTTTCCAGATTGCCGAACAGGAAGTACAGCGACAAGCCCCAGGCGATGGTCGACAGCGGCAGGAAGTGGCCCGAGATGCGCATCGTGACCGCGCCGATCAGCAGCGCCGAGACGCCCGTGATGAGCAGCCCGGCCAGCAGGCCGATCCACGGCGACAGGCCGAATTGGGTGGTCACGTAAGCGGTGGTGTACGCGCCGATGCCGACGAATGCAGCCTGGCCGAACGAGGTCAGGCCGGCGACGCCGGTCAGCATCACGAGGCCGAGCGCGACGATGCTGTACAGGCCGACATAAGATAACAGCGTGATCCAGAACGGCGGCACCGACAGGAACGGCAGCGCCAATACCAGCAACAGAACGACGACCGGAGCAATGGTCGAGAGAACGAGTTTGTTTTTCATGTGTTCCACCTCAGGCTTCTTCATCGACGTGGTTGCTGGTGAGCGAGCGCCACAGCAAGACGGGGATGATCACCGTGAAGACGATGAGGTCCTTGAACGAGCTGGCCCAGAACGAGGAGAAGCTCTCGATCAGGCCGACGCCGACCGCGCCGATAGCGGCGATCGGATAGCTGGCCAGGCCGCCGAAAATGGCGCCGACAAAACCCTTGAGCGCGATCAGGAAGCCCGATTCGTAATTGATGATCGTGAACGGCGCGATCAGGATGCCGCACAGTGCGCCGATGCCGGCGCTCAATGTGAACGACAGCTTGCCGGCCTGGTTGGTGCCGATGCCGACCAGGCGTGCGCCGAGGCGGTTGACGGCGGTCGCACGTAGAGCTTTGCCCGACAATGTGCGTTCAAAGTAGAAATAGATGCCGACGATCAGCGCGATCACGGTGCCGATCACGATCAGGCTCTGGCCCGAGATCGTCATCTCGCCGATGGTGAATTGCGCATCGGTGAAGGGCAAGGTGTTGGAGCCTTCCGGACCGAACATCAGCAAGCCCAGGCCGACCATCGCCAGATGCACGCCGAGCGAGACGATCAGCAGCACCAGGATGCTGGCATGCGCCAGCGGCTGATAGGCCAGGCGATACACCATCGGGCCCATGGGCACGACGATGGCCAGCGCCAGCGCGATCTGCGCCAGCATCGGCAAATCCTTGAGCGGGACGTAGAGCGTGACGGCGTAGATGGCGATCGGGAACAGCAGGTATTTGCCCGCCAGCAGCGGCAGCCGACCGAGCAGCTTGCCGCGGCGATCGGCGCGGCGCAGGTTGCTGGCCAGCTCGCACAGCATGGTTGCCACGCCCAGCGCCACCATCAGCAGCGCGGATTGCGGCGCATGGCCGCCCTGGATGGCCGCCAGGGTCAGTGCGCCGAAGGCGACGAATTCGCCTTGCGGCAACAAGATGACTCGCGTCACCGAAAAAACCAGTACCAATGCCAGCGACAGCAAGGCGTAAATTGCGCCCGTCGTAATGCCGTCTTGCACCAGGACCGCAAAGATACTTGCGTCCACGTCCATCCTCCCTTGGTTGCATGGCGGCAGGCGCGCGCCGTGCAGATTGAAATAGTGTTGTCGAAGGCGATGCCGGTCGATGCCGGTTGTCGCCTTCTGCCCTGCGTGCGCACTCCGGAAATTCAGGAGCGCTGCCGCAGGCTTTTTGTTATTGGGTGTTGCGGGGTATTACCGTGATTAGTTCTTCTTGGCGACCAACGTCAGGATGTCGTACGAAGCCACCAGTTCACCGTCCTGGTTGGTCACTTCGACATCCCATGCGACCACGCCCTGGCCGACGCCGTTGACGTCTTTCTTGTTGCGGTCGATCTTGCGCTTGCAGGTCAGGCGTGCGCGGATGGTGTCGCCGATGCCGACCGGCTTGACGAAGCGCAGCGTGTCCAGGCCGTAGTTGGCCAGCACCGGACCCGGCGCGGGCGAGACGAACAGACCGGCGGCGGCCGACAGCACGAAGTAGCCGTGCGCGATGCGCTTGCCGAACGGCGACTCCTTGGCGGCGATCTCGTCGAAGTGCATGTAGAAGTAGTCGCCCGACAGGCCGCCGAAGTTGACGATGTCGGCTTCGCTGACGGTGCGGCGATGGGTCAGCAGCGAGTCGCCGATCTGCAGGTCTTCGAAGTGATGGCGGAACGGATGGATGTCGGACTCGCGCACGGCAGCGCCGCGCACGTGTTCGCCGGTGACGGCGGCCAGCATGGTCGGCGAACCTTGCACCGCGGCGCGTTGCAGGTAGTGCTTGACGGCGCGCGCGCCGCCCAGCTCTTCACCCCCGCCGGCGCGACCGGGGCCGCCGTGCTTGAGTTGCGGCAAGGGCGAGCCGTGACCGGTGGACTCCACTGCCGCTTCGCGGTCGAGGATCAGCAAACGTCCATGCCATGCGGCGGCGATCGGAATGGCCTTGGCGGCGACCTTGGGATCGTGCGTCACGAGGCTGCCGACCAGGCTGCCGCGGCCGCGTGCGGCCAGGTCCAGCGCGCCGTCGAAATCGTCATAGGCGATCAGCGTGCTGACCGGGCCGAAAGCTTCAATATCATGCACCGCCGGATTGGCCACGCCGTCGCGGCACAGCAGCAGCGTCGGCGCGAAGAAGGCGCCGTCACCAACCGCATCGCCGACCGGGTTGAAGCCGTCGCCGGCGCCGAAGATCTGTTCATTGCCGGCCTTGAGCAGCGCCAGGCGTTCGGCCACGTCATGCTGTTGCGCCTTGGAAGCCAGCGGCCCCATGCGCACCTGTTCCAGCGACGGGTCGCCCACTACGGTCTTGGCCAGGCGCGCGCGCAGGCGTTCGGCGACGGCGTCGATGTGTTGGCGCGGCACGATGGCGCGACGGATCGCGGTGCACTTCTGGCCCGCCTTGGTGGTCATTTCGCGCGCGACTTCCTTGACGAACAGATCGAACTCTTCGTCGTCCGGCGAGACGTCCGGGCCGAGGATGGCGCAGTTGAGCGAATCGGCTTCGGCGTTGAAAGGAACGGAATGGCGGATCAGGTTCGGATGCACGCGCAGCTTGGCGGCGGTGTCGGCCGAGCCGGTGAAGGTCACCACGTCCTGGCCCAGCATGCGGTCCAGCAGATCGCCGGTGCCGCCGATGATCAGTTGCAGGCTGCCGGCCGGCAGCAGGCCGGAGGCGTTGATCAGGCGTACTGCGGCTTCGGTCAGGTAGCTGGTGGCGGTGGCCGGCTTGATCAGGCATGGCATGCCGGCGAGGAAGGTCGGCGCGAATTTCTCAAGCATGCCCCAGACCGGGAAATTGAAGGCGTTGATGTGCACGGCGACGCCGCCGCGCGGCACCAGAATATGCGTGCCGGCGAACTTGCCCTGCTTGCCCAGCGGGATGGCCGGACCTTCATGCACCAGGTTACCCGATGGGAATTCGTTGCCGCCCACGCTGGCGTAGGCGAACAGGGTGCCGGAACCGCCTTCGATGTCGATCCAGCTGTCGGCGCGCGTGGCGCCGGTATGCGCGGAGACGGCGTAGAGCTGTTCCTTGTGTTCGTTGAGGTATTTGGCGAGCGCGCGCAGGATGCCCGCGCGCTGCTGGAAATCGAGCTTCAGCAATGCCGGCAATCCCTGCTTGCGCGCATAGGTCACGGCTTCATCGAAGTCGATGCTCTCGGCATGCGTGGAGGCGATGAGACGGCCGTTGACGGCGCTGTTGAGCGGCGTCGCGGCGGTGGAACCGATCCAGCGGCCGCCGATGTAGCTTTGCAAGAGTGTGGATTGTGCTGTCATTGTTGTGTCCGATTTGTGCTCGAAAAACTGAGGCAGCGACGACGTTGGGACGCTAAAACGGCAAGGCGCTGAGGTAAGCCTCCCCTCGGAAGCCATCCCTCAGCCGCCCTGCCCGTTTCTACGTCATCGCATTGCCGGTAACGATGTTGCGCTTACGGTTGGTACTTCCATGCGCCGTTGACGATCTTCACCATCACCGATGCACGTTGATCCAGGCCGAGGTGGTCAGTGGCCGACATGTTGTAGACGCCGTGCACGCCGTTGACATTTTTGGAGGCTTCCAGCGCGTCGCGCAGTGCGGCGCGGAATTCAGGCGTCCCGGGCTTGCCCTTCTTCAGCGCTTCCGGCGCGGCGGCTTGCAGCAGCAGGCCGGCGTCCCAGGCATAGCCGCCGAACAGCGAGACGCTATCCTTGCCGTGCACCGCTTCATACTTGACGGTGTAGGCCAGGGCTACCTTGCGGATTGGATTGTCGGCCGGCAGTTGCGCCGCCACCAGCACGGGGCCGGCCGGCAGCAAGGTGTTGTCCAGCAGCTTGCCGCCTACGCGCAGGAAGTCGGAATTGGCGACGCCGTGGGTCTGGTAGATCAGGCCCTTGTAGCCGCGTTCGGCCAGGGCGCGCTGCGGCACGACGGCCGGGGTGCCGGAGCCGGCGATCAGGATCGCATCAGGCTTGGCCGACATCAGCTTCAAGGCTTGCGCGGTGGCCGAGGTATCGTTGCGTGCAAAACGTTCGTTGGCCACGACTTCGACCTTCTTCAAGGCGGCGGCCTTGCTGAATTCGCTATACCAGCCTTCGCCATAGGCATCCGCAAAACCGACGAAGCCGACACGCTTGATGCCGCGCGCAACCATGTCCTGCACGATCGCCAGCGACATCATGATGTCGTTTTGCGGAGTCTTGAAGACCCATTTCTTTTTCGCGTCCATCGGTTCGACGATGCGCGCCGAGGCGGCCAGCGAAATCATCGGCGTCTGCGCTTCGGCGACCACTTCAATCATCGACAGCGAGTTCGGCGACACGGTCGAACCGATGATCAGGTCGACGTTGTTTTCGGAGATGAAACGACGGGTGTTCTTGACTGCCTGGGTGGTGTCGGAGGCGTCGTCCAGCACGATGTAATTCACTTTTTGGCCGGCGATGGTGGTCGGCAGCAGGGCGATGGTGTTTTTTTCCGGGATGCCGAGCGATGCAGCCGGGCCGGTGGTCGAGAGGGTCACACCGACGTTGATGTCGGCGTGCGCTGCGCCGGCAAAAGCCAGCATTGCCAATGCAACCGACGTGGTCAGGGCGTTGAGTTTTTGGACGAATTTCACTTGCAGTCTCCTTGGTTGATTTTCTGGTCACTTCTTGCTGCATCGTTTGCCTGCAGCGTCCTGCCCGGATGGAAGCGGCTTGCACCGTCCCCTCCCCGTCTCTTGCGCAGAAATGATCGACTCTCAATCTGAAGCCTTGCTCATTCCTGCCGTATTCTTTTCCTTCTCAGGACTGGCCGATATCGTCCAGTCGCACTGCGCCGATGCCGCCGAACAGCAGGTCCGACACCACCATCGCCATGCGCTCATGGGTCAGTTCGCCGTCGGGCTTCAACCACATGAACATCCAGTTGATCATGCCGAACAGCAGCATCGTCAACGGCTTGGCCATCTTGCTGGCGTCCAGCTCGGGCCGTACACCGATCATTGCCTGCGCCATGGCGCCAACCACCTTGCGCTCGCCGGCGAAGATGCGCTGCTGGTCTTCCTCTTTCAGGAAGCGCACATCTTCGGTCAGCACCCGATGCTCGTTCTGGGCATCGGCGTATTCCTCGACAAATCGCTGCACCATCAGGCGCAGGCGCGGTTCCGGCGCCAGATCCTGCTGCGCCACTTCATCGACCAGAGCGCACAGGCGCTCGATATGGCCTTCGCAGATAAACATCAGCAACTGATATTTGTCCGACATGTAGTGGTACAGCGATGCCTTCGACAGGCCGCAAGCCTCCGCCACTTCATTCATCGACGTGCCGGGAAAACCATTGCGCGCGAACAAGGTTGCCGCTTGCTCGATGATCAGGTCGCGCTGGTTATCAAATCCTGCTGCACGCTTGCGTGGCATTTTCTTCCTTTCAACAAATTCCAAGAAGCCGTGATTGTGCCGTAAATCCGACCCAATTCAGCTTCACCTGTCGCTCTCACCGGCTTGCATTCACTCGTCGCTGCGCAAGTTCGTGCTGGCATTCCGGCATGTCGCGACATGCTGAAAGAACGTCAAACCATCTTCCGACCGTTTTTACAATGGCTCGCTCTTCCGCTCTGGGCGCGGCTTTGGCGCGCACTCCTGCACGCCGCGAACGCAACACAAATAGCGAAAATAGTTCAAAACATTATTGACCGACCGGTCGGTTGAATTTATTATTAACCAAAATCGGATGCCAGGCAAATGTTTTTTACATTGCCCCGCCCCGCCAAAAACAGAGCCGGAACATCTGGACAAGCAGGTCATCAAGGAGACGAGCAATGCCGTGTTATTCGATAGAAGGCGTGATCCCGGTGGTGGATCCCAGCGCCTACGTTCATCCGACCGCCGTGTTGATCGGCGACGTGATCGTCGGACCGGATTGCTATATAGGACCGGCCGCCTGCCTGCGCGGCGATTTCGGCCGCATCGTCATGCATCGCGGCTCCAACGTGCAGGACACCTGCGTGGTGCACGGTTTCCCCGCGCATGACACGGTGATCGAAGAAAACGGCCACATCGGCCACGGCGCCGTATTGCACAGCTGCATCGTGCGCCGTGACGCGCTGGTCGGCATGAATGCCGTGGTGATGGACGACGCCGAAGTCGGTGAAGAAGCCATCGTCGCCGCCAGCGCCTTCATCCGCGCCGGCATGAAAGTGCCGCCGCGCTCGCTGGCCGCCGGCGTCCCGGCCAAGATCCTGCGCGAACTGACTGAGCAGGAAATCGCCTGGAAGCGAGAAGGCACGCATACCTATCAGGACCTGACCAAGCGCTGCCTGGCCAGCATGAAGGAAGTCCAGCCGCTGCAAGAGATCGAAGCCGATCGGCCGAAATTGAAAGCGCCCGCGGTGGAGCCGCTGATCGCGGCAAAGAAGAACTGAAGCGTTACCCATTTAGCTTATTTAGAAACACGCCGTCGCGCCGCAGTGAATCACTGTTCAGGTCATTGATCAGCGCGGCACTATCACCTCAGTGGAGATGAACATCATGTATGCACAACTGGTAGAAACCGGCCTCAAGAACGTGCGCTCGCTTGACGAGATGAGCGCGGAAGAACGCGCGTTCCAGGCGCGCATCGACGAAGGCGTCAAGATCGAGCCGAAGGATTGGATGCCGGACGCCTATCGCAAGACGCTGATCCGCCAGGTGTCGCAGCACGCGCACTCGGAAATCGTCGGCCAGTTGCCGGAGGCGAACTGGGTCACGCGCGCACCGACGCTGGAGCGCAAGGCCGTGCTGCTGGCCAAGATCCAGGATGAAGCCGGCCACGGCCTGTACCTGTACAGCGCCGCCGAGACCCTGGGCGTATCGCGCGACCAGTTGCTGGCCGACCTGCATTCGGGCAAGGCCAAGTATTCCAGCATTTTCAATTACCCGACGCTGTCGTGGGCCGACATGGGCGCCATCGGCTGGCTGGTGGACGGCTCCGCGATCATCAACCAGATCCCGCTGTGCCGCTGCTCTTACGGTCCGTATGCGCGCGCCATGGTACGCGTCTGCAAGGAAGAATCCTTCCATGCGCGCCAGGGCTACGACATCATGATGTCGCTGTGCAAGGGCACGCCGGAACAGAAACAGATGGCGCAGGATGCGCTTAACCGCTGGTGGTGGCCGTCGCTGATGATGTTCGGCCCGTCCGACGCCGCCTCGGTCAACAGCGCGCAGTCGGCACAATGGCGCATCAAGCTGTTCTCCAACGACGAGCTGCGCCAGCGCATGGTCGACCAGACCGTGCCGCAAGCCGAATACCTCGGCCTGACCGTGCCCGATCCTGATCTCAAGTGGAACGAGGAAACCGGCCGCTACGATTTCGGCGCGATCGACTGGGAAGAATTCCACAACGTCCTGCGCGGCAACGGCCCTTGCAATCGCGAGCGCCTGCAGACGCGCAAGAAGGCCTACGACGACGGCGCATGGTTCCGCGATGCGCTGGTCGCCCACGCCGACAAGAAACAGACGGCGCAAGCTGCCGCATAAGTAGCCACATAAATACGCAATCCAATACAACACAGCCACGACCGCCCGCCTGCTTGCTTGCAGTGCGGCCGGTCCAGTCCAAAGGAAGAGATGATGAGTAAAGAATGGCCGCTATGGGAAGTTTTCATCCGCAGTCAGCACGGCCTGGCGCACAAGCACGTCGGCAGCCTGCACGCGCCTGACGCCGAGATGGCGATCAACAATGCGCGCGACGTCTACACCCGTCGCAACGAAGGCGTCGGCATCTGGGTGGTGCGCGCCGCGGATATCGTCTCCAGCAGCCCGGGCGACAAGGTCGCGCTGTTCGAGCCGGCCAACAACAAGGTGTATCGCCACCCGACCTTCTTCCCGATGCCGGAAGAAGTGAAGAACCTCTAACCCTTGCGCTCAGGAAACCGGCATGTCAGATAAAGCAACTTATGTACGCCGCCTCGGCGACAACGCGCTGATCCTCAGCCAGCGCCTGTCTGAGTGGTGCGGCAAGGGCCCTGCCCTGGAAGAGGATATGGCCTTGACCAACGTCGCCCTGGACCTGATCGGCCAGGCGCGCATGTGGCTGTCCTACGCCGGCGAACTCGAAGGCGACGGCCGCAGCGAAGACCAGCTTGCCTTCCTGCGCGATGCCCATCAGTTCAGCAACGTGCTGCTGGTCGAACAGCCCAACGGCAACTACGCGGATACGCTGGTGCGCCAGTTCTTCTTCGACGCGGCGCATTACTTCCTGCTGGAAGCGCTGACGACCTCGACCGATCCTCGCATCGCCGAGATCGCGCAAAAGTCGATCAAGGAAGTGACCTATCACGTACGCCGCAGCGGCGACCTGATCGTGCGCCTCGGCGACGGCACCGAACTGAGCCATCGCATGGTGCAGCAGGCTGTCGATTACCTGTGGCCGTACACCGGCGAACTGTTCAGCAGCGACGCCGCCGACCTGGCCATGCAACAGGAAGGTGTGGCGCCCGCGCCGGACGCGATCCGCGCACAATGGCTGCAGCATGTACAGGAAATCCTGACCGAAGCCACCCTGCAGACGCCGCCGGCCGACGCCTGGATGCAAAGCGGCGGCAAGCAAGGCAAGCACACCGAACACCTCGGCTACCTGCTGGCGGAAATGCAGTTCCTGCAGCGCGCCTATCCGGGAGCCACCTGGTGATCGCGAGCGCTTCCAGCCTGTCGACCGAGCAACTCCAGGAACAAATCTGGAGTTGGCTGCACCTGGTCCCCGACCCTGAAATCCCGGTGATTTCGGTGGTGGACCTGGGCATCGTGCGTGACGTGCAAGTCAGCACGGGCGACGAGCAGGAAGTGCAATGCACCATCGTGATCACGCCGACCTATTCCGGCTGCCCCGCCATGCAGGTGATTTCCCAGGAGATCGTCGCAGTGCTGGCGCAGCATGGCATTGCCGGCGTCGACATCCAGACCCGGCTATCGCCGGCCTGGAGCACCGACTGGATGAGCGAGCACGGCAAGAGCCAGCTCAAGGGCTACGGCATCGCGCCGCCGGCGCAGCAGGTGATCGACATCAGCGGCATCAGCCGCAAGCGCTTGCAGGCGCCCAAGGTGGCCTGCCCGCATTGCGGCTCGATGCATACCGTGGTCGTCAGCCAGTTCGGTTCAACCTCCTGCAAATCCCTGTACCAGTGCAAGGATTGCCTGGAGCCGTTCGACTATTTCAAAGCCCATTGAGTCCGTTGATATCTCAATAGGCGTCCCAAGCACATCAGGCAGACATCCATCATGAGCAAATTTTATCCTCTGACCGTCGGCAACGTGAAGAACGAAACCCGCGACACCATCGTCGTGTCGTTCGACGTGCCGGCCGAACTCAAAGAGACCTTCCAGTACCAGCAGGGCCAGCACCTGACGCTGCGTTCCGAGATCAACGGCGAAGACCTGCGCCGCTCCTACTCGATCTGCTCGGCGGTGCAGGACGACCAGTTGCGCGTGGCGATCAAGCGCACGCAAGGCGGCGTCTTTTCGACCTGGGCCAACGACACGCTCAAGCCGGGCCAGAGCCTGCAGGTGATGCCGCCGATGGGCCACTTCAACCTGCCGCTGGACGCCGCCAACCAGAAGCACTACCTGGCCTTCGCCGCCGGCAGCGGCATCACGCCGATGCTGTCGATCATCAAGACCACGCTGCTGGCCGAACCGGGCAGCCGCTTCACGCTGGTGTACGGCAACCGCGCGTCGTCGTCGGTGATCTTCAAGGAAGAGCTGACTGATCTGAAGGACGTCTACCTGGAACGCCTCAACATCGTCTACGTCATGAGCCGCGAACAGCAGGACGTCGAGTTGTTCAACGGCCGCATCACGCGCGAAAAATGCGACCAGTTCTTCAAGTCCTGGATTGATCTCGACGACATCGATGCCGCCTTCATCTGTGGCCCGGAAGAGATGCTCAACGCGGTCAGCGCATCGCTGCAGGCCAACGGCCTGGACAAGTCCGCCATCAAGGTCGAACTGTTCGCCGCCAGCATCCCGAAACACAAGGCCGTGGCGCAACGTCCGGTGGTCGGCAAGCAGGAATGCGAAGTCACCGTGATCGTCGACGGTTACCACACCGTCTTCACGATGGAGAAGGAAAAAGAATCCTTGCTCGACGCCGGCCTCAAGAACGGCATCGACATGCGCTATTCGTGCAAGGGGGGCGTCTGCGCCACCTGCCGCTGCAAGATCGTCGAAGGCAAGGTCGACATGGACGCCAACTACTGCCTGGAAGACTATGAAATCGCGCGCGGCTTCGTGCTGAGCTGCCAGAGCTTCCCGGTCACCGACAAGCTGCTGATCGACTTCGATCAGGATAATTAAACTCGCTGAGCCGAGCTGATCCGCGCTGATCCCAACTGATCCTACGTCGACCACTACACAATCATTCAGGAGACCACATGTCGACCACCTTCTTTGAACGCCACCGCGCCACGCTGGATAAAGCGGTACAAGCCATCGGTGAACGCGGCTACTGGAGCCCGTACAGCGAAAGCCCGAGCCCGCGCGTCTACGGCGAAACCGCCGCCGACGAGGGCAAGGCCGCTTACGAGGCGCGCCTCAACCGTCCGTTCGAGATCGACCAGGCCGGCACCACCGGCCGCACCGGCAATGAAGTCTCGCCTTACGGCCCGGCGCTCGGCATCACTTACCCGAAGGCCGACATCGATCAGCTGCTGCAAGGCGTGGCCGCCGCCGGCGTCGCCTGGCGCAAGGCCGGACCGGAAGTCTGGGCCGGCGTCGCGCTGGAGATTGTCGCCCGCCTGAACGCCCGCAGCTTTGAAATCGCCCATGCCGTCATGCACACCACCGGCCAGGCCTACATGATGTCCTTCCAGGCCGGCGGCCCGCATGCGCAGGACCGCGCAGTCGAAGCGATCGCCTACGCCTGGCAGGAAACCAGCCGCATCCCGGCCGGCGCGCATTGGGAAAAACCGCAAGGCAAGCACGACCCGCTAAAGATGCAGAAGAGCTTCCGCATCGTGCCGCGCGGCATCGGCCTGGTGATCGGCTGCTGCACCTTCCCGACCTGGAACAGCTATCCCGGCATGTTCGCCGACCTGGCGACCGGCAACACCGTGATCGTCAAGCCGCATCCGGGCGCGATCCTGCCGCTGGCGATCACCGTCGAGATCGCGCGTGCGGTCATCGCCGAAGCCGGTTTCAATCCCGACGTCGTCACCCTGGTCGCGCATGAAGCCGGCGACAAGGTCGCCACCGAACTGGCGCTGCGTCCGGAGATCAAGCTGATCGACTTCACCGGCAGTTCCGCCAACGGCAACTGGCTGGAGCGCAATGCGGTGCAGGCGCAAGTCTTCACCGAGAAGTCCGGCGTCAACCAGATCGTCATCGACTCGACCGCCGACTTCAAAGGCATGGCGCGCAACATCGCGTTTTCGCTGGTCCTGTATTCCGGCCAGATGTGCACCACGCCGCAAAACATCTACATCCCGAAGGACGGCATAGCCACCGCCGAAGGCCACGTGAGCTTTGACGCCGTGGTGGCGGCGATCGGAGAAGCGATCAACAAGCTGACCGGCGATCCGGTCAAGGCGGTGGAACTGCTGGGCGCGATCCAGAACACTGCCGTGCTGGACCGCATCGAGGCGGCGCGCAAGGTCGGCGAGGTTGTGCTCGACAGCACAGCGCTGCAACATCCGCAATTCCCCGAGGCACGCATTCGTACGCCGCTGCTGGTGAAGGCGGTCGGCGGCAAGGCCGTGACGGAAGAATTTTTCGGCCCGATCTCGTTTGCCATCGGCACCGACAGCACCGCCGAGAGCATCAGGCTGGCCGAGAAAACCGTGCGCGAACATGGCGCGCTGACGCTGTCGGCCTACACCACCGATGCCGCCGTCAAGGAAGCACTGGGTGATGCCGCCGCCGAAGCCGGCGTGGCGCTGTCGCTGAACCTGACCGGCGGCGTGTTCGTCAATCAGTCGGCGGCCTTCAGCGACTTCCACGGCACCGGCGCCAATCCGGCGGCCAACGCCGCGCTGGCCGATACGGCCTTTGTCGCAAGCCGCTTCCGCGTGGTGCAGACCCGCGAACCTGTCTGATCGTTTAGGAACCCGCCATGCAATACGAATCCATCCTGTTTGAAAACACCGACGGCGTCGCCGTCATCACGCTGAACCGGCCCGACAAGCTCAACAGCTTCACCGTCGCCATGCATCTGGAAGTGCGCGATGCGCTGGAAAAAATCAAGGCCGACGCCGGCGTGCGCGTCTTGCTGCTGACCGGCGCGGGTCGCGGCTTCTGCGCCGGGCAGGACTTGTCCGACCGCGCGGTGAAGCCGGGCGACGGCGCCGTCGATCTGGGCGAATCGATTGAAAAATACTACGGCCCGCTGGTGCAGACGCTGCGCGCCCTGCCCTTCCCGGTGATCTGCGCGGTCAATGGCGTGGCCGCTGGCGCCGGCGCCAATATTCCGCTGGCGTGCGACATCGTGCTGGCGGCGCGTTCGGCCAGCTTCGTGGAAGTGTTCTGCAAGCTGGGCCTGCTGCCGGATACCGGCGGCACCTACTTCCTGCCGCGCCTGGTCGGCACCGCGCGCGCCATGGGCCTGGCGATGCTGGGCAACAAGCTGAGCGCCGAACAAGCCGAGCAATGGGGCCTGATCTGGAAATGCGTCGACGACGACAAATTGCAAACTGAAGCGCGCGCCATGGCGCAACATTTCGCCACCGCGCCGACCAAGGGTCTGGCGCACACCAAGGCGGCGATCTATCAGAGCCCGGCCAATACCCTGACCGAACAGCTGGCGCTGGAACGCGACAGCATGCGCGCGCTAGGCTACAGCCGCGACTACAAGGAAGGCGTCACGGCCTTCCTTGAAAAGCTCGCGCCGCTGTTCACCGGAGAATGAGCATGTCCGGCAGCAATCAATCCAAAGCGTTGGCGCGTTCGCGCACTGTTGCCGTCATCGGCAGCGGCGCCATGGGCGCCGGCATCGCGCAAGTGGCGGCAGCGGCCGGCTACACCGTGCAGCTGTTCGACACGCGCGCCGAAGCGGTGGCGAAAGCGATCGCCGATATCGGCGGCATGTTCAGCAAGCTGGCCGACAAGGGCCGCATGACGGCCGACGAAGCGCGCGCCGCCACGGCGCGCCTGCGTCCGGCGGCGGCCTTGTCCGAGCTGGCTGAAGCCGGCCTGGTGGTCGAAGCCATCGTCGAAAACCTCGACGTCAAGCGCAAGCTGTTCGCCGACCTGGAAGCCGTGGTCGCGGACGACTGCATCTTCGCCAGCAACACTTCGTCGATTTCCATCACCAGCATCGGCGCCGCGCTACGGTTGCCGCAACGACTGGTGGGCATGCATTTCTTCAACCCGGTGCCGTTGATGGCCCTGGTCGAAATCATCAGCGGCCTGGCCAGCGATGCCGCCGTGGCCGAGTGCGTGTACGACACCGCGCTGGCCTGGGGCAAGAATCCGGTGCACACCAAATCGACGCCGGGCTTCATCGTCAATCGCGTGGCGCGTCCCTACTACGCCGAAGCCCTGCGCATCCTCAATGAGCAAGCGGCCGAACCGGCCACCATCGACGCCATCCTGCGCGAAGCCGGCGGCTTCCGCATGGGACCGTTCGAGCTGATGGACCTGATCGGTCATGACGTCAACTTTGCAGTGACGCAGTCGGTATTCAACGCCTACTTCACCGATCCGCGCTTTACGCCGTCGCTGATTCAGCAGGAGTTGGTCAACGCCGGCTTCCTCGGGCGCAAGAGCGGACGCGGCTTCTATCGCTACGGCACGGATGCCGTCGCACCGACGCCGGCTACCGAGGGCTCCTTTGAACGTGCGGCGCAGGCGGTACAGCTGTTCGGCACCGGCGCGCTGGCCGAGGCGCTGGCTGCACGACTGGGCAACGTCAGCGTAGAACGTAGCAGCACTCCCGGCGCCGATAATGCAGTGCTCCAGTGCGGCAGCGCCCGCGCCTATCTGACCGACGGCCGCAGCGCCACGCAGCGCGCCGCCGACAACCGTCATGCCGATACCGTGCTGATCGACCTGACGCTGGACTTCGGCAAGGCCACGCGCGTGGCCGTGACGCGCGCCGATCAGTGCAGCGACGCCGCCTATTCCTCGATTGTTGCGCTGCTGCAGGCGGCCGGCTTTGCCGTTTCGCGTCTGGACGACGTGCCGGGCATGGCAGTCATGCGCACGGTGGCGATGCTCGCCAACGAAGCCGCCGACACCGTCAACCAGGGCGTGTGCAGCGCCGCCGACGCCGACATGGCGATGCAGAAAGGCGTCAATTATCCGCGCGGACCACTGGCCTGGGCCGACGCCATCGGGCTCGACACCATCGCCGAAGTGCTGTCGCACCTGGCCGCCGCCTATGGTGAAGACCGCTACCGCGTGTCGCCGCTGATCATGAGAAAAACCGCAAGCAAAGGAAAGTTCCATGGCTGAAGCAATCATCAACGCCGCTGCTGTGCCCGCGGTTGCGCTCAACCCCGAAGAAGCACAGGCCCTGGCCGAAGCCACCGCCAAGTCCATGTATGCACGCGACAACGCCACACAGGCGCTGGGCATGAAGATCCATGAAGTGCGTCCCGGTTATGCGCGGCTGTCGATGCTGGTGCGTTCAGACATGCTCAACGGCCATGCGTCCTGCCACGGCGGCTTCATCTTCGCGCTGGCCGACAGCGCGTTCGCATTCTCATGCAACAGCCGCAACCAGGCCACGGTCGCCTCCGGCTGCAGCATCGAGTACCTGGCGCCCGGCGCGGTCAACGACGTGCTGACGGCGGAAGCCATCGAGCAATCGCTGGCGGGACGCACCGGCGTCTACGACATCACCGTCACCAACCAGGACGGCAAGCGCATCGCGCTGTTCCGCGGCAAGTCCTATCGCATCAAGGGCGAAGTCATCGCCGGACTGGACGCCACGGCGCTGGCGCGCGCCGCTGCAGCCTGACGTGCTGAACACGAAATTACCCATTACACAATAGAGCAGAGCCCTCACGGAGACCACCATGCCACAACGCACCCCACAACCAGGCGACCTGGAAGCCATCGAAACCGCCAGCAAGGACGAGCTGCAGTCCTTGCAATTGCAGCGCCTGAAATGGTCGCTCAAGCACGCCTACGACAATGTGCCGCATTACCGCGCCTCGTTCGACGCCGCCGGCGTGCATCCGGACGACCTGAAGACGCTGGCCGACCTGGCAAAATTCCCGTTCACGGGCAAGAAGGACCTGCGCGACAACTACCCGTTCAACATGTTCGCAGTGCCGCGCGAGCAGGTCGTGCGCATCCACGCCTCCAGCGGCACCACCGGCAAGCCGACCGTGGTCGGCTACACCCAGAACGACATCGACACCTGGGCCACCGTGGTGGCGCGTTCGATCCGCGCAGCGGGCGGCCGCAAGGGCGACATCGTGCATATCTCCTACGGCTATGGCCTGTTCACCGGCGGCCTGGGCGCGCACTACGGCGCCGAGAAGCTGGGCTGCACGGTGATCCCGATGTCGGGCGGCCAGACTGAAAAACAAGTCCAGCTGATCCAGGATTTCAAGCCGAGCATCATCATGGTGACGCCGTCGTACATGCTCAACATCATTGAAGAATTCCAACGCCAGGGTCTGGATGCGGTCGACAGTTCGCTCAAGGTCGGCATCTTCGGCGCCGAGCCGTGGACCGACGCCATGCGCGCCGAAATCCAGGCGCGCGCCGGCATCGACGCGGTCGACATCTACGGCTTGTCGGAAGTCATGGGACCGGGCGTGGCCAGCGAATGCATCGAAAGCAAGGACGGCCCGGTGATCTGGGAAGACCATTTTTATCCCGAAATCATCAACCCGGAAACCGGCGAAGTGCTGCCCGACGGTTCCGACGGCGAGCTGGTGTTCACCTCGCTGACCAAGGAAGCGCTGCCGATCATCCGCTACCGCACGCGCGACCTGACACGCCTGCTGCCGGCGACCTCGCGCTCGATGCGCCGCATCGGCAAGATCACAGGCCGCTCCGACGACATGCTGATCATCCGCGGCGTGAACGTGTTCCCGACCCAGATCGAAGAACTGATCCTGAAGATGCCGAAGCTGGCGCCGCAGTATCAGCTGGTGGTCGGTCGCAACGGCCATCTCGACACCTTGGGCGTGACGGTCGAACTGCGTCCCGAAGTTGCGCTGTCGGCGGGCGACATTGATGCGCTGGCGAACGAGCTGCAGCATCACATCAAGACGCACGTGGGCGTGACCACGGCGGTGCAGGTGGTGGCCAGCGGCAAGATCGAGCGGTCAGCCGTGGGCAAGGCCAAGCGCGTGATCGACCAGCGTCCGAAGGTGGTGCATGAAGCGCCGACCGGCGCGATCTGAACAACACGAACCAACCCCTATTCAGCCATCAGGCAACAGACAAGGAACATCATGGAAGCTTTTATCTGCGACGCCATCCGCACCCCTTTCGGCCGCTTCGGCGGCGCCCTGGCCGGCGTACGCGCCGATGACCTGGCCGCGTTGCCGATCCGTGCGCTGATCGAACGCAATCCCGGCGTCGACTGGACCAAGGTCGACGACATCATCTACGGCTGCGCCAACCAGGCCGGTGAAGACAACCGCAACGTGGCGCGCATGGCAGGCCTGCTGGCCGGCTTGCCGGTCGAGGTGCCGGGCACTACCTTGAACCGCCTGTGCGGCTCGAGCATGGATGCGGTGGGCACCGCCGCCCGCGCCATCAAGGCCGGGGAATGCGACCTGGTGATCGCCGGCGGCGTGGAAAGCATGACGCGCGCGCCGTTCGTGATGGCCAAGGCGGAGTCTGCCTTCTCACGCTCGGCAAAGATCGAAGACACCACCATCGGTTGGCGTTTCATCAATCCGCTGATGAAGGCCAAATACGGCATCGACTCCATGCCGGAGACGGCAGAAAACGTGGCTGACGAGTTCAACATCAACCGCGCCGACCAGGACGCCTTCGCCGTGCGCAGTCAGCAACGCTGGGCCGCCGCCAATGCAGCCGGTTTCTTCGCCGGCGAAATCGTGCCGGTCACGATCCCGCAAAAGAAGGGCGATCCCAAGATCGTCAAGGACGACGAGCATCCGCGCCCTGACACCACGGTCGAAGCGCTGGGCCGCCTGAAAGGCGTGGTCCGTCCGGATGGCACCGTCACCGCCGGCAACGCCTCTGGCGTCAACGACGGCGCCTGCGCCGTGCTGCTGGCTTCGGCTGCCGCCGTCGACCGCTACAAATTGAAGCCGCGCGCCAAGGTGCTGGGCATGGCCACAGCGGGCCTGGCGCCGCGCATCATGGGCTTCGGCCCGTCGCCGGCGTCGCGCAAGGTGTTGGCCCAGACCGGACTGACGCTGGAACAAATGGATGTGATCGAACTCAATGAAGCCTTCGCCGCGCAAGGCCTGGCAGTCACGCGCGACCTCGGGCTGGCGGACGATGCCGCCCACGTCAATCCGAACGGCGGCGCCATCGCCATCGGCCACCCGCTGGGCGCATCCGGTGCACGCCTGATCACCACCGCGATCAACCAGCTGGAACGCACCGGCGGCCGCTACGCGCTGTGCACCATGTGCATCGGCGTCGGCCAGGGTATCGCCGTGATCATCGAACGCGTCTGAAGGGCGGCCACTCCATGAGCGACCAACCTGTCACCGCCCATCAGGACATCCTGGTTGAACGCAGCAGCGCGCACGTGCTGCTGATCACGCTCAACCGCCCGGACGTGCGCAATGCGCTGCGCAACAACAGCCTGCGCGAAATCGCCGCAGAGCTGGCGCTGGCGGAAGCCGACGACAGCATCCGCGTGGTGGTTATCACCGGCGGCGCGAAAGTATTCGCCGCCGGCGCCGACATCAACGAGATGGCGCAAACCGACGCCATCGGCGCCCTGCTCGACGTCCGTCCGCAATACTGGAAAGCCATCGCCGGATTCAGCAAGCCGCTGCTGGCCGCCGTCAATGGTTACGCGCTGGGCGCCGGCTGCGAAATGCTGATGCACGCCGACATCGCCATCGCCGGGCGCGGCGCCAAGATCGGCCAACCGGAAATCAACCTCGGCACCATCCCCGGCGCAGGCGGCACGCAGCGCCTGATCCGTACGGTCGGCAAGCCGCTGGCGATGAAGATGGTCCTGAGCGGAGAGTTCTTGTCGGCTGACGATGCTTTGTCTGCGGGCCTGATTGCCGAAGTTGCCGACGATGAGCAAACGCTGCCGCGCACGCTGGCGCTGGCCGAGACCATCGCCGCCAAGTCGCCGCTGGCGTTGCGGCTGGCAAAGGAAGCCATGCTCAAGTCATATGAGCTGGGCTTGGAAGCCGGCCTGAACCTGGAGCGCAAGTCCTTCTCGCTGCTGGCAGCCAGCAAAGATCGCCGTGAGGGAATCGCCGCGTTCAAGGAAAAGCGCGCAGCGAAGTTTGTCGGACGCTGAATCGGGTCTGCATTCTTTCCGATGCCGGTGACGCGGCAATCCCATGGAAAAAGCCGTCTCGTGGACGGCTTTTTCTTTGAGGGGACGCAGTTGATTAGCGCGTCACGCTCGGGCTTGCGACTTTGCCGACGATATTGAGGTCCGGCTTCTTGCTCGCTGCCTGAGGCGTGAACTCGCAGCGCGCTTCCGCCGTGTCGAACACGATGCCTTTGGCGTCCGTCGGGCGCGGCGGCAGCTGGTACTGCACCGAACATTGCTGGGTCGCCGCAGGTCCCCAACGCATCTGAAGGCTTCCCTGATCCTCGTTGGTGGTGCGCACGAACACACGGCCGCCCTGCCCGGCCAGACCGATCGAGTTGCCCTTGTCATCCAGCGCTTCGGCGCCGAACGGCACCGCATCGCCGTTCGGCAGCGTCACCTGCAACAGCATGGAGCGGCCGCTCACGGTCGGATATTTCAACATCACCACTGCCCCTGCCCGCGGCGCAACGCGCTGGCTGGTCACCGCCAGTTCGACGTCGGTAGAGGTACCCTTGGGATCAAGGGCAATTTCATTGAGACGGTATGGCGTCATGTAAGGCACGACGGCGTAGCCGCGACCGTCCACCCGCACGCCGGCGGTGTTGACCATGGCGCCTTCGGCGTCGCGCGCCTCGACGATACCGATGGTTTCACCCACCGATTGGGCCAGCGTCACGCCGCCCGGATGCGCGACGATGGCGCCGGACACCTGCGCCGACATTTGCGTCGAACCGCCGGTCGTATAACCGTAGCTGCCGCCGACATTGGCGTAAGCGGCCCGGTACTGGCCATTGACCGACGCGGTCGAGGAACCCGGGTTCTTGCCTGCGCTGACACCATAGCTGAACGCATTGTCCTCTCCCAGCACGCCGCCGAGTGTCGATTGCAAACTGGTGCCGCCGGCGCTGTCCTTGCTGACGCTGGCCGTCATCATCGGCGAATGCACTTCGCGTCCGAGCGGCATGCTGGCGCTGGCGTAGTACTGGGTGCTGGTGGCGCCGGTGGCCAAGTCTTTCTGGCGCTGCATGTAGACGCTGTAGCTGATCATCTTCCAGTTGTTGTTGTAGCCGGCCTGGTATTGCAGTGTCGAGCCGTCGCGGTTCCAGTAGTTCTGCATCGAACTGCTGAGGTAGAAGGAACCATTCTTGTCGCCCAGGGACTGATTGACCAACAATTGCAGCTGGCTGCGTTGGCGGTCGATCTGACTGCCGGGCAATCCTCTTGCGATCTGGTCTTTTGCCGCCAACAGGTCCTGCAGGCGCATGAAACCTGCGCTGGAATACCGATATGCCGCCAGTGACAGATTGGTGCCGGTGTCTTTCAGCAACTTGCTGTAATCGGCCCGGTAGCTCTGACCGGAACGCGTCTCCTGTTCCGACACCTTGGCGTGCGACTGCGTCATGCTGGCCGAGAACGCGCCGACCTCGGTGTTGAGCGCCGCGCCGCCTACCGCCGACAGATAATCGTTGGCCGCCTGGGCGCCGCCGAACAGCGTGACGCTGTTGGTCATGCCGCGCTCATACGTCGCCTGGACGAAATTGGCCTGCGACAATCCGTAGCTGCGTGTGCGACCGGCGGTGACGCTGTAGCGGCCGACGCCTGGGCGCAGCAATCGCGCCACTGATGAATACGGGATGGTGAAACTGCTGCGGCTGCCGTCAGCTTCCGTGACGACGACCGTCAGGTCGCCGCCGTAACCGGTGGCGTACAGATCGTTGATCTCGAACTGACCGGGAGCGACCGTGGTTTCATAGAGGATGTTGCCGCCCTGGGACACCGTCACCTTGGCGTTCGTTTTGGCGACACCGCGCACCACCGGCGCATAGCCGCTGAGGGAGTCCGGCAGCATGCGATCATCCGATGCCAGCCGCACGCCACGGAACGAGAAACTGTCGAAAAAATTACCTGGCGTGAACGTGTCGCCGATGGTCAGCTGGCTTTTCAGGTCGATGAGATCGCGCTGCAGATAGGTCGCGGTATTCTGGAAACGCGTCTGACCGCCGCTTTGTTTCGTCACCGCCGAAAAATTGCGCAGGCGCCAGTCGCCCAGATTGATGCCGCCGTTGAGACCCAGATAAGAGGATGAATTGGACGGCGCTCCAGGCGTGCTGGTGCGATAGGTATTGAAGTTGTAGCCGAGGATCCCCGCATTGACGCCGCGATCCCAGAATTCCGGACTGACGTAGCCGCGCGCCTGCCGGCGCAGCGCAATCTGCGGAATACTGACATTCAGGCGCAGTTCGGCATTGTCGAACGATGCGGTCGCACTGGGAATCAGTTCTTCAATATCGAGGCAGCTTTCCGGTGCTGCCTGCTTGATGATCGCCAGCGCCTCGGGCGAGAGTTTGGCGAAGTCGACACCGGCCATGTCGAGGAAAGCACGATCCGCACAGAACACCACGTTGGTCGGATCGCCATTGACACTGCGCATCACCACATCCGACCGCCCCATCCAGGAGTCATTCACGTAGACGTCGGCGCGATACGACCCGGCCTGGACCGGATTGCCGTTCTGGAAGCGCGACAAATCGACCGACTTGCCATCCTTGCGCTGCAGGAACTGGTCGTTGAACTGTGCCTGCGCCAGGGTAGTCGGCTTCTTTTCCGCGTAAGCGGCGCTGGCCGGCAACGCGGCAAGCATGATCAGGATCATGTTGCATAAGGGCTTGCGCTTGAACGTCTGTCGAATGGGTTTCATGGTTTCTGCTTTGCCCTCTTGCGAGGGCCTGCTGCGTTTCAATGAGGGTAAAAATGGCACGGCGATATGTTCACCGCCCGGACGATCACTTCGATAACACGCCTTCGCCGACAACGCCGGCGCCATAGTCATTCAGGAATTCGAACTTCACTTTTTGCCCCGCAGCCGGCATGCTCTTGAGGTCCTTGAGCGGATATCGCTGGGTGCCGCCCGGCTCGACCATGCCGCCTTCGCTATTCATGATGTCTTTTCCGCCTTCCACCGACGCGGCCAGGCCGGCATTGATCAGGTTGTAGTAATACGGCGACGGGTTCTTGACCTCGAGCGCGTAACCGGCGTCTTCGCGCACGACTGTCCATGTCATCTGCGATGGCACCTTGTAATAGGCCTCTTGGTTGTCCAGGGCCTTGGGACGGTAGAACACCTTGATGCGTGTACGGAAGGCCATCTGCATGAAGTTGACGTTTTCCGCGTCCAGATCGACCGGCCGCGGCGGCACTTCGAGCAGGTTCAGGTAGAAAACCGATTCCCTGTCCTGCGGCAGGGGCTCGCGCGTGTAGATCATGCGCAGGGTCTGTCCCTTGCCCGGTTCGATACGGAACAACGGCGGCGTCAGGATGAACGGCACTTTGGTTTCATCCGGTTTGGCATCGGGGTTGCCTGCGTCCATCCACATCTGGATCAGACCTGGCGATTGCCCTTCGTTGCTGAGGCGTACGGACACTTCTTTTTCGCTGGACGGAAAAATCACGCGCGTGCCGTGGATAATCACGCTTGCCCAGCTGGAGGCGGCGCCGGCAGCCAACAGCAAGGCAACGGCTGTTCTTGTTATGGTGCGTTTCATAGGTATCCCTTATTTGCTGTTGATGAGCCCGGATGCATGAGGCTGATGCCCGACACCCGGACTCAGGTGCAAAGATGGCGTCAAAAAAAGCCGGCCCAAGACCGGCGCTTTTTTGAACCGGACGACTTATTGAAAATCGAGGCTGTACTGAACTGTGGTAACGACCTGACCTCTTGTTGCTATGCCAGTTGCCACATACTTGGTGCCGTAGACGACTGTCGCGGTGCCGGTGCTGGGGGTTGCAGAAGTGTCGCCGGTGATCGGGATATAGGGATTGCCACCTGTGTTTTGATCGCCGCCGATATTGATATCCGAGAAGTCCGAATTGATCAAACCGATTTCAACATTGGTGGCAAAATTCGCACCAGTGGTATTGATCAGACGATGCGTCGTAGGATTCACTGTCGGACCGCCGTCAAATCGGACGCGGACAGCGCCGTTCGCGGCAGGAGTGGCGCCGTTATTGGTGCAACCGGTCAGAACGAATCTGATCGTATCGTTCCGGACAACAGCAGTTTGACCCTTACCGGCAAGCGCAGAAGTTGGAGCAGAGTCCAATTTAACTGTGAAGTCCTTGGTACCACCGTTGCCGCTGATGCTGCAGGTCTGACCGGTGACATTACCGTTGAAGGTGATGGTACCGTCAGCCGCTTGGGAAAGAACTGGTGCTGCCGCGATCACCAGCAACGAAGACAGGATGATTTTTTTCATGTTGATACTCCAAATGGAATTTAAAATTTTTCGCAATTCATGCAGATGCCTGAACCTGCAAAAGACCTTGCTACAGCTTCCCCCGATACCGCCGGGCGACCTTGCATTGCGTAGCGTGACGTTGCGTTGAGCGTGTCGCTTTTGGTTCTGACACATTCATCACAGGACGCATCATAGGGATTCACCGGTGCTAAAAATATAAGAAAAATCTCAAACTGCTCCCGATGAAAAAAATCCGACAAAATCCGTTGAGACAGGACATGAAAACTCTGCGCGCTGCACAACAATCAGACCATCAAGATGAATGTCGAGACGCGTTCTCTGCTCCGGCAACGCAATGCTGCGCGCAGAGCAATGCATGTTTCAGGAAAAGAAAAGCGAAGACGCGCACGCGTCTCGCCTCACCGGGTGCGGAAGGAAAAAGCGAAAAGGAAAAGGAAAATGGGAAGGAGGAAAGAAAGAGCGCGCCCCATCTGCTGCGCTCTGTCGAAGATGATTGTTTTCCGCTTCGCGCCGGACGATGTCCGTCGCATATCCCTGCAGATCAATCTATTTTTTTGGCCGCGAGTGCGGCGATTGCCAACCCCTCTTTTATCAATCGATAAAAATCAGATCATGCCAGTCGCGTACGCGTACTTGATCAGGTCTGCGTCCGTCGCCAGGCCAAGCTTGCGCATGGCGTTGTTCTTATGCGTGCTGACGGTACTGGGCGTACGCGACAGTCGATCACAGATGTCGCCGAGAGAGCAGCCGCCGACGAACAGTCGCACCACTTCCAACTCGCTCATGGTGAGCTCCTTGTTTTGTGCGAACGCATCGCCCTGGGCCCAGCTCATTTCCAGCTCGCCGCGCAACGAGACGGGGAAATAGACCTGCTTGGCCGATTGGGTGGCGAGACAGGCGTTGACCAGTTCATCGGCTTTTTCTTTCTTGCTGATGACGGAGAAGACGCCCATGCGATACAGGCGCTTGACCACGGCGCTGTTGCTCATCGCGGTGTAGACGATCAACTTGGTTGACGGAAACTCGGCGCGGATGCGCTTGATCAGCACGAAGCCGTCAGCCTCGTCCTTCTCTTCGGTGGGCATGGCAAAGTCGGTGATGACCACTTCACAAGGCGTGCGCTGCAGAGACTCCAGCAATTCGTCGCCGGTGTGCGCCATCAGCACGATGCGGAATTCCGGCAGGCGGCCCAGTTCGTGTTTGAGTGCGTTGAGCACCACCGGATGATCATCTGCAATCGCGATTTGCAGGACCTTGTTCAAAATTAAACTCATACATTCTCCTATCATTAATTTGCACGCTTAGCGGCTTCAACCATACGCACTTCGTGCAAGTGCGATATGCCCCTCAAAAAATATATGCTCTGGAGTGGCAGCCATCTTGCTTGGTTCCCTGCTGTTTTTCGCTAATCCCGGCAAAGCGTTTTTTCTCCTATGACGCGCGGCGAAAAATATTTTTTTGCGATTTTTTTAAATTGCGAAAAAGCAACAGCAAACAAAACTATCGCGACATATAATCTAGAAAAAATTCAATTCAATATAAGTAACACCCTCTCAAACTCTCGAAAAAATTCGATATAACATCGAATTGCTCAGTCCGTTTCAGCAGCCTATTTTTCGAGGAGTATCAACCCATGCCCACCACCATCCGCTTTCAACGCCTGGCCGTCTTCGGCATCATCGGCACATGCTCTTCGCTGGCTTTCGCCATTGGAGGAACCATACGCTTTTCCGGAGCAATCGTCGATCCGGGATGCACGGTGGAAACCCAGGCGATCGACATGAAGACACTGTCGACGTCGCGCGGCGGCAGCAAGATTCCCTTCAGCGTGTATTGCGACAACAGCCAGTCCGTGCGGATTTCCATGCAGGACATGGGCACGGCGACCGGCCGCAAGACCTTCGACGGCGGTACGGCAGGTGCGGAAGTTGCCATCAGTCATGGCGCGACGCTGATCGGTCCGGGCGACAGCATCAGCTACAACTTCAAGGGCAGACAGGCGGTGTCCATTCCATTGACGGCAACTTTGCGCAAGGCGGCCAACGTCGATGCCGCCGCCATGCACAGCACCGTACTGGTTTCTTTCGACTATCGCTAGAAAGTAAAACGGACGGCTACGCCAGGCGGCGCAGCACGTCCGTTCAGTGAAGTGCGCGAGCTGCGCGCACCTGCACTACCGTCACCAATAATCTTCGGTAATGAATTGACCTCCGCCAGCACGGCGGCACGGACCGAGTCCGCGCTCGCGCAGGATTTCCCGCACCTCGGTGATCATGTCGGGATTGCCGCACACCATCAGGCGTGATGCGTCGGAATTGATGTCGAGCCCGGCTTTGCGCTCAAGGCTGCCGTCGCGCAAGGCGCTGGTGATGCGTCCGTGCAGGCGGTCAGGATGTCCGGCGGCATCGTCGCGCGTGGTCATGGGGATGAGCTGCAACCGGCCCGGCAGGTTTTGCGCTGCAGCCTGTTCACGCAAGGCCTGGAATTTTTCCTGATAGGTCAGCTCTTCTTCGTGGCGTACGCAGTGCACCAGCACCAAATTGCGGAATTGCCGCCAGACTTCCGGCTGCTGCAGGATGGAAACATAAGGTCCCAGCCCGGTCCCGGTCGCCAACATCCAGAAGTCGTCGCCGCCGCCAAACCGGTCGGGCGTCATGAAGCCGTAGCTGAGCTTTTCGACCCACACCGGGTCGCCCGGCTTCAGGGCGTTCAGCGCGGTGGTGAACAGGCCGTCGGGAACCACGATGGCGTAGTACTCCAGTTCGTGTTCCGTCTCGGCCGACGTGATCGAATAGGCGCGCCAGACCATTTCGCCGTTGACCAGCAAGCCCAGCCGAGCGAACTGGCCGGGTGTAAAACGATATTCTGCGGGACGCGTGGTCCGGAAGGTCAGCAATTTGTCGGTCCAGCGATGCACGGAAACCAAGGTTTCCTGTGTGGCCTTTTCGGTTGCCGGGATTTGCGCGTTCACGTCCTTGCTCCTTGTCTGCATGCATTAGAACCCGTTTCACAAAGAAACGGGCTCTAACATCCCGAACGTCCAGCGACGTCTGGGAAAACTCTCAAAAATGCCCTGCCCGGGGCTTGCTTCGCTCGATACGCCACTTTGCCGGATACAATGGCAACTGATCGCCGCGAAGGGCTGCCCATACGTCCGCCGGCGCCAATAGCCATGCGCGTTGCAGGGGAACTAATCCCCTCCGGCAGGGCCACAACCAACATCCTAACCGCACTTCAGCCTGAACGCCCCGGCAAGTGCATGATTACGAAAAACCAAGAATCAACGAACACCCGATGAAATGGACTTGCCGATTAGCGATTGCCCTCCTGTCCTGCGCTGCCGGCGCGGCGCATGCCGCCTACAAGGTGGAGATCAGCGCCCCCGATCCGCTCAAGAAAATCCTCAAGGAGCACCTCGACCTGGTGCGTTATCAGGACCGCGCAGACCTGAGCGAGGAACAATTGCAATTCCTGCTCGACACCGTCAGCGACCAGGTGGTGCAACTGGCCTCGACCGAAGGTTATTTTTCGCCCAAAACCGAAGTCCGCCTGGACAAGGACGGCAAGCAGGAAAAGTTGGTGCAGCTGCATGTCGACGCCGGTCCGCAGACAAAGATCAACTCGGCTGACGTCAGCGTCTCCGGCGCGGCCGCCGAGCAGGACGCCGCACGCGTGAGTGATATTCAGAAAACCTGGGCGCTGCCGGTCGGCGCGCCGTTCCGCCAGGAAGACTGGGACAAGGCCAAGAACCAGGGCTTGGACAAATTGCAGCAGCACAAATACGCCGCCGCCCGTATCGCAGAATCGCAGGCCAGCGTCGACCCCGACGACCAGCAGGCCGACCTGACCGTGCACTACGACAGCGGCCCACGCTTCACGCTCGGTCCGCTGCAGATCACCGGCACCAAGCGCTATCCCGAAAGCATCATCCGTAACGTCAACCCGCTCAGCGTCGGCGAAGAATACGACGTCAATCGCCTGCTGTCGCTGCAACGCCAGATCCAGAACACGCCCTACTTCAGCAATGCCATCGTCGGCATCGACAACGATCCTGAAAACGCCGACATGGCTCCCGTAAAAGTGCAAGTCACCGAATTCGCCACGCAACGCATTCGCACCGGTATCGGGTACGCCACCGACACCGGCGCCCAGGTCGAAGGCCGCTATTCGCACTACAACGTGTTCAACAAGGCATACGTGTTCGACAGCCAGCTGCGGCTCGAACAGAAACGCCAGTACGGCCTCCTCAACCTGGCCATGCCGCCCGATACAAAAGCCTTCGTCAACAGCGTCAACGCCTCGATGGAGCGCACTCGCCTGGAAGGCGTCGACTTGCGCAGCCTGCGCACCGGCATCAAGCGCGCACGCACGGGCGAGTTCTACGACACCGCCTACACGCTGACCTACTACCGCGACCAGCTGCAACAGGAAAACGGCGCCACCCTGCCGCCCGACACTGTCGTCACGCAAGGCCGCCATCAGGCGCTGGTACCGGGCTTCTCGTGGGCGCGCCGCAACGTCGACGACCCCATCTTCCCGCGCAAGGGCAACCTGCTGACGCTGGAAACCGGCTTCGCCGTCAAGGGCGTGATCACCGACCAGACCTTCGGCCGCCTGTACGGTCGCTTCAAGCAATATCTGCCGGTCGCCAAGCGCGACCTGATCATCCTGCGTACCGAGCTCGGCGGCGTGTTCACCAAAGGCTCGGCCTCCGAAGTGCCGGCGTCGCTGCTGTTCCGCGCGGGCGGCAACGATTCGGTGCGCGGCTACAGTTATCAAAGCATCGGCAATGAAGTCAACGGCACCGTCTATCCGACCAAATACCTGGTGACCGGCAGCGCCGAGTACCAGCGCTGGTTCACGGAAAAATGGGGCGCGGCGGTGTTCTACGATGTCGGCGCCGCCGCCGACAACTGGAACAACAAGACCTTCTATAACGGCGTCGGCACCGGCGCGCGCTGGCGCAGTCCGGTCGGTTCGCTCAACCTCGACCTGGCCTATGGCGTGCAAAAGAAGCAGATCCGTCCGCACATTTCACTGGGCATCGCTTTCTGATTCGCTCTTGAACCTCAATCACTTTTAACCGACGCACGCATGACCGCACCAACCGCCACCGATCATCCTGAAGACCAGCAAGCGCCCCCACCCAAGCGCGGACGCGCCGGTCGCCGGGCGCTTTACGCATTGCTCGCTGTGGCCGCCTTGTTGCTGGCGCTGGCGGCGACGCTGGCGTGGGTGGTCGGCACCGACAGCGGCGCGCGCAATGCCTGGCGCTTCGCGGTCTGGAGCATGCAAGGGAAATTGTCCGGCGTGCACGGCGGCGGCAGCCTGGCCGACGGCCTGCACATGCGCAACCTGCGTTATCGCGACGCCACGATGCAACTCGACATCGATCGCATCGACGCAGCCTGGAATCTGTCGCTCACCCAGCGCCGCCTCACCATCAGTTACCTTCACGTAGGCACGGTCGACATCAACAAGCAACCATCGCCGCCTACGCCGACCATCATGCCGACGTCGTTGAGCCTGCCGCTGGCGCTGAACCTGAACGACGTCTCGCTGCAAAAACTGATTCTGCAGCAAGGCACGTCCATCACCGAACTGAGCGGCCTGCAATTGCACGGCACCTCGGACGGCGTGCAGCACACGCTGGTGCTGGACAAGCTGACTACTGCTTTCGGCCAGGCCACGGCGCTGCTGCACCTGAACGGCAAGCAGCCGTTCGCGCTCAACGGCGGCATCGAGCTGGCGGGCTTGTATGCGCAGGAAAAGATCTCTGAAAAATTCCAGCTGGCGGCGCAATTGTCCGGCTCGCTGCAGGAGCTCGGCATCGCCCTGACCGCCACCGGCGACAAACTCAACGGCAACGCCGACGTCGTCGCCACGCCGTTCGCCACGGTGCCGCTCAAGCGCGCCAGGGTCGACGTGCAGCACGTCAATCCGCAAGCCTTCAGCAGCGGCGCGCCGAAGGCAGATCTGCAGTTGCACGCCGATCTGGCGCCGGTGGCCGGCGCGACGGCGGACAATTTGCGCGTCGCCGGCCCGGTCGAGATTGTCAACGCCATCCCCGGCAGTCTCGACCAGCAACGCCTGCCGCTGAACTCGGTCAAGGCCAAAGTTGATCTCGGCGTCGACAGCCAGCAACTGAGCGACTTGCGCATTGCGCTGCTCAAGAACGCCACGTTGACCGGCAAGGGTGAGTTCCACCCCGCTGACAAGGCCGGCCGCTTCGACTTCGAGGTTGCCGCACTCGATCTGCATGCGATTCACAACGAACTCAAGCCGACCCGCCTGGCCGGTCCGCTCAACGTCGTCCTCAAGCCCGGCGGCCAGGACATCCTGCTGAAGCTGCAAGACGCGCAATACAGCATCCAGGCCGACGCCGCCGTCACGCCCGAGCAAGTCGCGCTGAAACAAGTGCTGCTGACGGCGCAGAAGGCGCGGCTGGAACTGGCCGGTACATTGGGCACGGTCGGCGCCATGGAATATGCGTTCAAGGGCAAGCTGGCCAACTTTGATCCTTCACTGTGGGTGAAGACCGGCAAGGTGCCGGCCAATGCCAAGGCCGGAACCGCAGCGCACGCGATCACCGCGCGCATCAACATGGACTTCGACACCACCGGTTCGCTCTCGCCGGCGTTGCAGGCGAAACTGAATTTTTCCATCCACGACAGCAGCTACGACCAATTGCCCATGAGCGGCAACGGCAAGCTGCAACTGGCCGGCAAGCGCCTGTTGCCGAGCAGCCTGGACCTGCTGGTGGCGGGCAACCAGCTGCAGCTCAAGGGTGCATTCGGCGCGCCGTCCGACAAACTCGACATCCATGTCGATGCGCCGCAACTGGCGCGGTTGGGCTTTGGTATTTCCGGCCTGCTCAAGCTGGACGGCCAGCTCACCGGCAGCATGCAACGCCCCAACCTGCGTGCGACCTACAGCGGCCAGCAACTGGCGTTCGGTCCGCATCACCTGAACCGGCTCGGCGGCCAGGCCGACCTGCAGACCGATCTCAACACAGGCGCAGCATCCGCCAACAACAAGCTGCAACTGAGCATCGACGGCGACGGCTACAGCGGCCCCGACGCCACGCTCAACCAATTGAAACTGACGCTGTCCGGCACCTATGGCGACCACAAGCTGGCCGTGCAGGCCGACGGCCGCGTACGCAACCAGACGCTGGCGCTGCAGCTCAACGCCCACGGCAAGGTCACCGAAGACAAGAACGGCTACGGCTGGAACGGCGTCATCGACAAACTCGACAACCAGGGCCTGCCGCGCATTGCGCTGGCGTCGCCGCTGAGCCTCACGCTCGCCGCCGATACGCTGGTGGCGGGCGCCACCCGGCTCAATGTCGACCGCATGGCAATCGACCTGCGCAGCCTGAGCTACCAGCAAGGCCGCATCCGTTCCGAAGGCAGCGCCAAGGCGCTCGACGTCGGTCGTATCCTGGAACTGGTGCAGGAAATGACTGGCGCATCTGCTGCTGCGCCGCCGGCGAAGACCGATCTGGTGCTTGACGCCGACTGGAATTTCTCGCTGGCGGAAACCGCCTCGGGCTTCTTCCAGGTGCTGCGCAAGAGCGGCGACGTGTCGGTCAACACCGGCAATTCGCAAGTCGCCCTGGGCCTCTCGACGCTGCAACTGCGGGTCGATCTCGCCGGTCAGGAAGCGAAGTTCAACAGCCGCGTAGCTGCTGCCCGCGTCGGCACAATTGAAGCCCAGGGCCAGGCCGGCCTGCTGCGCCAGGACGGCGTACTGACGCTGCTGCCGGACTCGCCGCTGACCGCACACGCGCGCCTGAACGTGCCCGAGGTCAAGACCATCGGCGCCCTGCTTGGCCCTCAATACAGCCTGGACGGCAAGCTGGCGATGGACATCAATGCCGCCGGCACGCTGGCCAAGCCGCGCCTGGCCGGCGCCATCAACGGCGACAGCCTGGCCGTGACGCTGTTCGACCAGGGCATCCAGCTCAAGGACGGCACCGTGCGCATCGTCATGGACGACAATGTGATCGACCTGCGCCAGATCGAATTCCACGGCGGCGAAGGCACGTTGCGCGCCACCGGCAAGGTCAAGCTGGGCGACGCCGATCCCGACCTCAACGCCACCATCGTGGCCGACCGCCTGCAACTGTTCGCCAGTCCCGATCGCCAGCTGATGCTGTCGGGTCAGGCCAAACTGGCCAACGTCAACGAGCAATTGCGCATCGACGGCAAGTTCGTGGTCGACAAGGCCCTGTTCGACCTGCCCAAGAGCAGTGCGCCCAAGCTGGGCGACGACGTCGTGATCGTGCGCAAGGACAAGGACGGCAAGTCCCGCGCCAAGGCCGGCGCGGCCGCAACCTCGAAAGAAAAGCTCACGGCCGCGACCGAGAAACCGGCCGGACGTTTTGCGCCGGTGATGAACATCGTGGTCGACCTCGGCGACAGCTTCCGCTTCAACGGCAGCGGCGCCGACCTCAAGCTGCGCGGCGAGATGAACGTGCGCAGCGAACCGCTGCTGCCGTTGCGCGCCACCGGCACCGTGCGCGTTGCCGAAGGCACCTACGAAGCCTTCGGCACCAAGCTCAACATCGAACGCGGCATCATCAACTTCCAGGGACCGATCAGCAACCCGAATCTCAATATCCTTGCCATGCGCCGCAACCAGGACGTCGAAGCCGGCGTCGAAGTCACCGGCAACGCCAATCAGCCGCGCGTACGCCTGGTGTCGGAACCGAACGTTCCCGATGATGAAAAACTCTCGTGGATGATGTTCGGCCACGGCAGCGACAGTTCCGGGCTCGGTCAGCGCAGCGCCAGCAGCCAGGCGCTGGCCTTCGTCGGCAACTACGGTGGCAAGAAGATTGCCAAGGACATCGGTCTTGACCAGTTCTCGATCGGCGCCAGCGAATCGGGCCTGTCCGACGAGCAGGTGGTCAATCTCGGCAAATCGATTTCCGAAAAGCTCTCGCTCGGCTACGAACAAAGCCTGACAGGCGCGGCCAGCATCGCCAAGGCCACCTGGCAGCTGTCGCGGCGCTGGTCGCTGGTGGCGCGCACCGGCACCATCAACGGCCTCAATGTGCTGTACAACCTACGTTTCGACTGATTGGGCGGGACGTAAAAAAGGCGGTGTGGAATGCCACACCGCCCTTTTTTTTGCATCTGATTTTCTATAGCCAGCCGACCTTGCGCAAGCGGTAGTACAGCCAGCTGCATGATCCTCCAATGGCGATCAATACTGTCGGATAACCCCAGTGCCACTCCAGCTCGGGCATGTATTTGAAGTTCATGCCGTACAAGCTGAACATCATGGTCGGGATCGCCAGGATGCCGCCCCAGCCGGCCAGGCGCTTGACCACTTCGTTCTGGCGTATGGTCACTTGGGCGAGCTCGATCTGCATCGCCGCCGCCACCATTTCACGCAGGCGGTCGCCGGTCTCGATCAGGCGCACCACGTGATCGTAGATGTCGCGGAAATAGACCTTGCCGTCCTTGGTGATGATGTTTTCGTGAAAGCGCAGCAGCTGCGTACACACGTCCAGCAACGGCACCGCCGCCGAGCGGATCTTGATCAGCTGGCGCTTGAGCTGGTAGAGATCCTGTAAATGGACTTGCTCCGACACACGGTCGAACAGCTCCGCTTCGTACTTGTCGAAACGCTCTTCCAGGTCGTCCATGATGGGGCCGTAGTTGTCCACCACGAAGTCCATGATCGAGTACAGCACGTAGCTGGGACCGCGGACCAGGCGCTCGGGCAGCATCTCGCAATGCTCGCGCACCTTGGCGTAGCTTCTCGACGAACCGTGCCGCACCGACACCACGAAGCGCGCACCGACGAAGATGTGGGTCTCGCCGAATTGCACCACCGCGTCAACCACTTGCGCGGTCTGCAGCACCACGAACAAGGTGTCGCCGTATTCCTCGATCTTGGGCCGCTGATGGGCGGCGTAGGCGTCTTCCACGGCCAGTTCATGGAGGTTGAATTCTTCCTTGATCTGGCGCATCAGCTCGACGCTCGGTTCCAGCAGGCCGACCCAGACGAAGGTATTTTCCTCCAGCAGCACGTCGCTGATTTCCTCGATCGTGATATCGCGCAGCTTCTTGCCGTTCTTGTAGGCCGTGCAATTGACGACCATGTTTGCATTGTTCATGTTTGAGCCTGCTTTCCTGTTTGTCCGTCAGACGGCCGGCCGTACGATTCTGCGCTTGATCACCTGCGCCAGCACCACGCCGGCCAGCGTGATGCCGCCGCCGACCGCGTGATACGAATGCAAAGCCTCATCCAGCACGACCATGGCAATTATGACGGTAAATATGGGCGACAAGTTCATGAACATGGTCGAGTGCGTCGCCCCCAGATGCGCGATGCCGTTCATCCACAGGATCTGCGAAATGATGGAGGCGGCGATGCCGGCATACAGCAACAGCGGCAGGTTGGCCGCCGTCACCGGCGAATACGGCGCCGCCAGGCACAGCGGCAACAGCAGGATCACCGCCACCCAGATTTGCAGGTAGAGCAAATGCCAGGCGGCAATCGGCAGCGCCCAGCGCTTGAGCAGCACGCCGTAGAAAGCGTAGGCGACGGTCGCCACCAGCATCAGCAGGTCGCCGAACACCACGCCATTGGTGAACAGTTGCGCCGGATGGCCTTTGCCGATCAAAATCATCAGGCCGAACAGCGAGAGCACGCCGCCGATCAGCGTGCCCCAGGTCGGCGGCTCGCGCAGCAGGATGCTGCTCAGCAGCAAGGTCAGCAGCGGCATCAGCGAGGCGATCATGCCCATGCTGGTGGCCGAGGACGTGGCCGCAGCGAAGTACGCCAGACTCTGATACAGCACCATGCCGAACAGCGCCAACACCACGACTTTCCACAGGTGCGGACGAATCTGGTGACGCTGCCGCCAGACGCCGCGCAGGCAAAACGGCGTCAGCAACAGGCCGGCCATCAGCCAGCGATAAAACGACATCGCCTCCGGCTCGATCACGCCCGCCGCCATCTTGCTGACAATGGTGTTGCCGGACCAGATCAGGATCGCGCTGATCGGGAAGATGCTGTATTTGAGCTGCATGTGGGCCATGGCGATGAGGTGAAATAGTTACGTTGCGCTTGCCCGGCTTGCCTTGGGGTCGCGACCGGCCAGCTCGGCGCCGGCATCGGGCGGCAGGCGCATGAGCATCGGGATCGAAAACGAAGCCGCCACCGCCACCGTCAGGAACGCCGGCCAGAAATCCTGGCTGACCAGGGTAGCGTGACCCTGCAACTGGTTGGACATCTGCAAGGCGAAACCTCCCAGCACCACGCCCATGCCGACCGACAATTGCTGCGCCACGCTGGCAATGCTGGTGGCCTGGCTGAGGCGGTTGGTGTCGACATCGGCGTAGGAAATCGCATTGAGGCTGGTGAACTGCAATGAACGGAAACAGCCGCCGATCAGCAGCACGATCAGCATCACCGCATACGGCGTGGCCGGCGTGAAGAGGCCCATCGCCGCCAGCGAAAGCACGCCGCAGGTACCGTTGACGATCATGACGCGGCGGAAGCCATAGCGCTTGAGGAATTTGGCCGCGATGGTCTTCATGAACATCGCGCCGGCCGCCGACGCGCAGGTCAGCAGGCCGGAATGGAAGGCGCTGAAGCCGAAGCCGAGCTGCAGCATCAGCGGCAACAGGAAGGGAATCGCACCGATGCCGAGGCGGAACAGCGAGCCGCCGCCGACGCCGGCCTGCAGGGTTTCGATCTTGAGCAGCTTGAGGTCGATCAGCGGATGTTCGGTACGGCGTGCATGCCAGACGTAAGCGGCCAGCGACAGGCTGCCGAGCACCACGCAGGCCAGCGAAATGTCGCCCGACACCAAATGGCGTCCGGTGGTCGCCAGCCCCATCATCACCAGCGAACAACCCAGCGCCGACAGCACGAAGCCGATCCAGTCGAGTGGCGCGACGCTATCCGCTTTGGCGTTGGCAATGAAACGCGTGGCAAGGTACAGGCCGAGGATGCTGATCGGGATATTGATGAAGAAGATCCAGCGCCAGTGGAAATACGTCGTGATGAAACCACCCAGCGGCGGCCCCAGCACCGGCCCGAACATGGCGGGAATGGTGAGGTAGCTGAGCGCCTTGACCAGGTTGGCCTTGTCGACGCTGCGCAGGATCACCAGCCGCCCGACCGGCACCATCATGGCCCCGCCGATACCCTGGAAGAAGCGCGCCGCCACGAACTCCGGCAGGTTTTGCGAGACGCCGCACAGGATCGATCCCAGCATGAACACGCAGATCGCCGAACGAAATATCGTCAGCGCGCCGAAGCGATCGGCCATCCAGCCGCTGATCGGAATGAACACGGCCAGGCTGACCAGGTAAGACGTCAACGCCAGCTTGAGTGAAATCGGATCGACCGCCATGTCGATCGCCAGCACCGGCAGCGAGGTCGAAATCACGGTAGAGTCCATCTGTTCCATGAACAGGGCGCAGGCGACGATGAGGGGAATGGTGAAGGTGCGCTGTAAAGCCATGGGATGGGAATTGGTTGAGTCAGCGTTGATTCGGGCCTCTGCGCAGCGAGCCCGTTGCATCACGGAAATATGCTCCAGTATACCGTTTAAGCTATGATGCTGCCGGGCGCTCCCGGCCGTTGTCCGGCAGTTTGCCTTACCTTGTTTACTCTTGGCCGAACCACGCACGACTATGTCCCTCCCCTGCTTCGCCCTGCTCGACGACAGTTACCGCCACGGTGATGCCGGTACACGCACGGACGAACCGCGTTCGCGCCTGTACACCGGCTATCACGCGACGCTGCGCTGTGAAGATGCGGACGGCATGGCGAACATGCTCACCGACATGCAGGCGGCGCAACAAAAGGGCCTGCATGCCGTGGCGCTGTTCAGCTATGAGCTGGGAGGATGCTTGCACGGCATCGAAGCGCATGCCGGCCAGCCCGGTCCGCTTGCAGAAATCCTGCTGTTCACCGACTGCCGCCGCCTCAGCGCCGTACAGACCGATGAATGGCTGCAACAGCAGCAAGCTGCCGTCCCGACCGAAGCCGGCATCGCCAACGTGCGCGCCAGCGTCGACGAACAGCGTTTCAACGCCGACATCGCGCGCATCCGCGACTACATTGCAGCCGGCGACACCTACCAGGTCAACTACACCTATCGCCTGCATTTCGACGCCTGGGGCGAGCCGCTCAGTCTGTACAACAAATTGCGCGCACGCCAGCCGGTGCCGTACGGCGCGCTCATCCGACTACCCGATGACCGCTGGGTGCTGTCGTTCTCGCCGGAATTGTTCGTCCGTCACACGCGGGGAAAACTGTTCGCACAGCCGATGAAAGGCACCGCGCCGGCGCACGACGACGCGGCCGAAAACAGCCGCCGCGCCGAGCAGTTGGCGAACGATGAAAAGAACCGCGCCGAAAACCTGATGATCGTCGACCTGCTGCGCAACGACCTCGGCCGCGTCGCCGTCGCCGGCTCGGTGCAGGTGCCGCAGTTGTTCGCAGTCGGCCGCTTCGGCCAGGTGCTGCAGATGACCTCGACCGTCACGGCGCAACTGCGCGACGACGCGCACATCGCCGACGTGGTGGCCGCTCTCTATCCCTGCGGATCGATCACCGGCGCGCCCAAACGCCGCACCATGCAAATCATTCGCGAACTGGAATCGACGCCGCGCGGTCTGTACACCGGCGCCATCGGCTGGTTCGACCCCGCGCCGCCGGATCGGGCGGTGGGCGATTTTTGCCTGTCGGTGCCGATCCGCACGCTGGTGCTGCAGGCGCCTGAACAAAGCCTGCGCCGCGGTGAGATGGGCGTCGGCGCCGGCATTGTCTACGACAGCAAGGCGGCAGACGAGTTTGCCGAATGCCGCTTGAAGTCGGCATTCCTGACCGGCCTCGATGGCGGCTTCAGTCTGTTCGAAACTATCCATGCCGATCATGAAAACGGCTGCCGCCACCTGGACCTGCATCTGCGGCGGTTGCGAAGCTCGGCGGCGTATTTCAATTTTGCATTCGACGAAGCACTCATCCACAATACGTTGAACGAAGCCTGCGCACAACTTCCCCCGGCAACGCCGCATCGTTTGCGGCTGGACCTGTTCCGCGACGGCGCGGTCCGCTTGCAGCAAGGCGCGCTGTCGACGTTGGGCGCGACGGTAAAGGTATTCGTTTCACCGACGCCAAGCCGCAGCGACGATTTGTTCCTGCGCCACAAGACTTCTGTGCGCTCCGTCTACGATGAAGCCTGGAAGGACGCGGAACGGCGCGGCGGCTTCGACACGCTGTTCTTCAACGAGCGCGACGAGCTCACCGAAGGCGGCCGCAGCAACATCTTCGTGCAACTGGATGGCCGCTGGTGCACGCCGCCGCTGGCGGCCGGGGCCCTGCCCGGCGTGATGCGCTCGGTGCTGCTCGCCGATCCGGCATGGGCGGCGACCGAGCGCAGCATCACACGTGAGGAACTGCGCCGCGCCGATGCCGTGACGATCTGCAACGCCTTGCGCGGCATGGTGCATGCCGACATCGTCTGGGACATGAGGGCGTAAAAAAGCGCAGCACCGAGGCTGCGCTTTTTGCCGATCCGGCAAACTTAGCCTAACTTATTTCTTCTTGCTGTTTTCCGACTGACTGGCCAGCGCGCCCAGGTCGGCGATGTTCTGCTCGCTCCAGCCGCCGCCGAGGGCCTTGGTCAGCAACACGCTGGCGGCCATACGCCGGTACAAAATATCCAATGCAGTGCGTTCGCTGGTCAGCGCGGTGGCTTGCGCCGTGATCACGCTGGTGTAATTGACGACGCCGGACTTGTACTGGTTGGTGACGAGAGTCACAGCCTGGCGTGCAGACTGCAGCGCTTCGTTCTGCACGACAGCTTCCTGTTCGAGGATGCGCAGCGCAGCGAGATTGTCTTCCACTTCCTGGAACGCGGTCAGCACGGTCTGCTTGTACGCTGCGGCCACGCCGTCATAGGTGGCGATGGCCTGGTCGGTGACCGAGCGGCGCGCGCCGCCGTCGAAAATCAACTGGCTCAATTGCGGCCCCAGCGACCACACCCGGCTGGGCATGGTGAACCAGTTGGCCAGACCGTTGGACGTCTGGAATCCCCCCGAGGCCGACAGCGACAGGCTCGGGTAATACGCCGCCTGCGCCACGCCGATCTGGGCGTTGGCAGCAGCGACGCGGCGCTCGGCGCCGGCGATGTCGGGACGCCGCTCCAGCAGCATCGACGGCAAGGCCACTGGAATCGGCGGCGCCGCAGCCGCCAACGGCGACGGCGTGATCGAGAAGGTCGAGGCCGGTTGGCCGACCAGCAAGGCGATCGCATGTTCCAGCTGCGCGCGCTGCACGCCGTTGTCGAGTGCCTGTGCCTGCGCTGACTTCAATTGCGTCTGCGCCTGGATGACGTCAGACTTGGCGACCACGCCGGCGTTGTATTGATTCTGCGTCAGTTGATACGAGCGCTGGTAAGCGGTGACGGTATCGTCCAGCAACTGCTGCTGCGCATCGAGCACGCGCAGTTGCAGATAGTTCTGCGCCAGTTGCGCCTGTGCGCTCAGCCGGGTTGCCGCCAGGTCGGCGGCGCTGGCTTGGGCGCTGGCTTCGTTGGATTCGACATTGCGCCGCACGCGGCCCCAGACGTCGATTTCCCAGTCGGCGTTGAGCGAGAAGGAATAATTGTCGCGCACCGATGAACTGGAGCTGTTGCCGCTGCTGCTCGTTGCGGAGCGCGAACGCGTGCGCGAGGCATCCACCGACAAGGTCGGCGAATAGTCGGCGCGCGCGCCCTGCACCAGCGCCATGGCCTTGCGGAAATTGGCTTCCGACTGCGCCAGGTTCTGATTGGAAATATCGATCTGCTCCACCAGCGCATTGAGCTGCTGGTCGCCGAACATTTCCCACCACTTCCCGTTCATGGCCAATTCATTCGGCTGGGCCGGCTTCCAGTCCTTCATTTCCTTGAAGGCCGTCGGCACCGCCGCAGTCTGCGGACGGACATAGTCGGGGCCGACCGAGCAAGCCGCCAGGGCCAGCACCAGCGGGGTCAAAATCAAAGCGCGTTTGCGCAGTACGGATGTCATTGTCATTTCTCCTTGAACGCCGCGTTTCACGCCGCGCCCGTATTTTCCTGTTGCGCTGTCTTTCGTCCCGTCGTGCGCTCGAACAAACCCTTGCTCCACAGGCGGAATCGTTCCATGTAGAGATAAACCACCGGCGTCGTGTACAGCGTCAGCATCTGGCTCACGATCAGGCCGCCGACGATGGAAATACCGAGTGGCTGGCGCAACTCGGCGCCGTCGCCGGAGCCCAGCGCCAGAGGCACAGCGCCCAGCAGCGCCGCCATGGTGGTCATCATGATCGGCCGGAAGCGCAGGCTGCACGCTTCGAAGATGGCGTCGCGCGGCGACAGGCCGCGCGTACGTTCGGCCTGCAGGGCGAAGTCGATCATCATGATGGCGTTCTTCTTGACGATACCGATCAGCAGGATCACGCCGATCAGCGCGATCAGGCTGAAGTCAGTGCCGGTGGCCAGCAGGGCCAGCAGCGCGCCGACGCCGGCCGACGGCAGCGTCGAGATGATGGTGATCGGATGCACCAGGCTCTCGTAAAGGATGCCGAGCACGATATACACCGCCAGCAAGGCCGTCAGGATCAGCACCGGCTGGCTGTCGAGCGACGACTGGAAGGCGTTGGCGGTGCCGGCAAAGGCGCCGTGCACCGCCGTCGGGACGCCCAGGCGCGCCAACGTGTCGTTGATCACTTGGGTGGCCTGCGACAGCGAGACGCCTTCGGCCAGGTTGAAGGAAATCGTCGAGGCGATGAACTGCCCCTCATGGCTGACGCTCAACGAAGTGGTGGTTGGCGCGAAGCTGGAGAACGAGGTCAGCGGCACCTGCTTCGACGCCGCCGTCGACAAGGTCAGCGCCAGCGACGAGTTGGAGTTGAGCTTGCCGCCCGCCGTCAACGCCGGCGGCGTGCCCAGCGCAGAGGTGGTCGGCGACAGGTTGGCCGTACTGTTGGCCAGGCTGACGTAGGTGCTGTTGAGGATTTCGGGACTTTGCCAGTATTGCGGCGCGGCTTCCATCACCACGTGGTACTGGTTCATGCCGCTGTAGATGGTCGAGATCTGGCGCTGGCCGAACAGATCACTGAGACTGGTGTCGATCAACTGCGGCGTGACGCCGCTGCGGATGGCGGTTTCGCGGTCGATCGTCAGCGTGGTCTGCAAACCCTTGTCCTGCTGGTCGGTGCTGACGTCTTCCAGCTGCGGCAGGTTGGAGAACGCCACGCGGATCTTGGGCTCCCAGGTGCGCAACAGTTCAAGGTCGTCGGACTGCAGCGTGTACTCATATTGCGAATCGCTCTGGCGCGCGCCGACGCGGATGTCCTGCACCGCCTGCAGGAACAGGCTGGCCCCGGCCACGTGTCCCAGTTTCAGGCGCAGCCGCGCGATCACCTTGTCGGCGGATATCTTGCGTTCCGACAGCGGCTTGAGCGCAATGAACATGCTGCCGCCGTTGCGCCGCCCGCCGCCGGTGAAGGCGGTAACGTTGGCCACCGCCGGATCCTGGCGCACGATTTCGATGAATTCGTTGAGCTTGATCTTCATGGCCTGGAACGAAATCGACTGGTCACCGCGGATGCCGCCGACCAGCCGGCCGGTATCCTGCTGCGGGAAGAAGCCCTTGGGTACGATCACGTACAGATAGACATTGAGTGCGATGGTGGCGAGCAGGATCACGATCATCAGCGGCGAGAACCGCAGGGCCCACGCCAGCGAACGCTCATAGCCGCGCAGCATGCTGTCGAACAGGCGCTCGACAGCCGTGAAGAAACGGCCCGGCTTGCGCTCTTCTTCGCTTTCTTGTTTGAGCAGCATGGCGCACATCATCGGCGTGGTGGTCAGCGACACCAGCAACGACACCAGGATCGCCACCGACAGCGTCACCGCGAACTCACGAAACAGGCGGCCGACGATGCCGCCCATCATCAGGATGGGGATGAACACCGCGATCAGCGAAATGCTCATCGACAGCACCGTGAAGCCGACTTCGCGAGCGCCGACCAGCGCCGCCTTGACCGGCTTCATGCCCTGCTCGATGTGACGCGATATGTTTTCCAGCACCACGATGGCGTCATCGACCACGAAGCCGGTGGCAATCGTCAGCGCCATCAGCGACAGGTTGTCGAGGGTATAGCCGAGCAGGTACATGATGCCGAAGGTACCGATCAGCGAGACCGGCACCGCCACACTCGGAATCAGCGTGGCGCGGCCGTTGCGCAGGAACAGGAACACCACCATGATCACCAGCGCGATCGACATCAGCAGGGTCTTCTCGGTGTCCTTGAGCGAGGCGCGGATGGTCGGCGTACGGTCCATCATGACTTCGAGATTGATCGCGTTCGGGATCGATGCCTTCAGGTTGGGCAGCAAGGCATTCACGGCATCCACGGTCTCGATGATGTTGGCGCCGGGCTGACGGTTCAGGATCACCAGTACCGACGGCTTGCCGTTGGCGGAGCCGGAATTGCGCAGGTCGGCCACCGAATCCTTGACCTCGGCAATGTCGCGCACGCGCACCGGCGCGCCGTTGCGGTAGGACACGATCAGCGGCGCGTATTCGGCTGCCGTCTTGACCTGGTCGTTGGCGTAGATCTGCCAGTTGCGGTCGCCGTCCTCGACGATGCCCTTGGGACGGTTGGCGTTGGTGGCCGCCACGGCGGTGCGCACGTCGGCCGTGCCGATGCCGTACTTGTTGAGTGCAGTCGGATTGAGCTCGATCCGCACCGCCGGCTGCGAACTGCCGCCTACGCTGACCTGGCCGATGCCGCGCACTTGCGACAGTTTTTGCGCCAGGATGCTGTCGGCGGCGTCGTACATCTGACCCTGCGTCATGGTGTCCGAGGTCAGCGCCAGGATCATGATCGGCGCGTCGGCCGGATTCACCTTGCGGTACGAAGGACTGCTCGGCATGCCGGAAGGCAGCAAGCTGCGCGCGGCATTCAATGCCGCCTGCACGTCGCGCGCGGCGCCGTCGATGTCGCGGTTGAGGTCGAACTGCAGGGTGATGCGGGTCGAATTGAGCGAGCTCGACGAGGTCATCTCGGTGACGCCGGCGATGGCGCCGAGCGCGCGCTCGAGCGGCGTGGCGATGGTCGCCGCCATGGTTTCCGGGCTGGCGCCGGGCATCGACGCCGACACCGAAATGGTCGGATAGTCGACCTGCGGCAGCGGCGACACCGGCAGCAGCTTGAACGCCAGCATGCCCGCCAGCGCGATGCCGATGGTCAGCAGCGTGGTGGCGATGGGCCGTTCAATGAAGGGACGCGAAATATTCATGCTGTCCCTGGGTCAGACTTGTGGCTGTGTTGGCGACGACGGCGGAACCAGCGGCGCCTTGGTCGAAGGCGCATCGTCGTCCGGATGCTCAGGATGCTTTTCCTTGCCGAAGCGCTTGCGCATGCGTTTGGCCAGGCTGTCGAAACCGAGGTAGATCACCGGTGTGGTGAACAGCGTCAGCACCTGCGACACCAGCAGGCCGCCGACCATGGTGATGCCGAGCGGCTGGCGCAGTTCGGAGCCGACGCCCGTACCCAGCATGAGCGGCAAGGCGCCCAGCAAGGCCGCCATGGTGGTCATCAGGATCGGGCGGAAGCGCAGCAGGCAGGCCTGGTAGATGGCTTCACGCGGCGACTTGCCTTCATGACGTTCGGCTTCGAGGGCGAAGTCGATCATCATGATGGCGTTTTTCTTGACGATGCCGATCAGCAGGATGATGCCGATGATGCCGATGATGCCGAGGTCGTTGCGCGAAATCATCAGCGACAGCAAGGCGCCGACGCCGGCCGACGGCAAGGTCGACAGGATGGTGATCGGATGGATGTAGCTTTCGTACAGCACGCCGAGCACGATGTACATCGTCACGATTGCCGCCAGGATCAGCCACAGCGTATTCGACAGCGACGCCTGGAACGCCAGCGCGGCGCCCTGGAAGTTGGTCGAGATGCTGGCCGGCATGGCGATCTCTTTCTCGGCCGCCATGATGGCCTTGACCGCTTCACCCAGCGAAGCGCCCTGCGCCAGATTGAACGAGACGGTGGCCGCCGGGAACTGGCCGAGATGGTTGACCACCAGCGGCGCGGTGCGCTCGGTCACCTTGGCGATGCTCGACAGCGGGATCTGGTTGCCGTTGGAGGCCACCAGGAAAATGCTGTTGAGCGCTTCCGGCCCCTTCTGAAATTCCGGCTTGACCTCCATCACCACGCGGTACTGATTCGATTGCGTATAGATGGTCGATATCAGGCGTTGGCCGAAGGCGTTGTACAGCGCGTTGTCGATGGCCGCCGTGGTGACGCCCATGCGCGAAGCAGCGTCGCGGTCGATCTCGACGTAGGCCTGCAAACCCTGGTCCTGTACGTTGCTGGCGACGTCGGCCAGTTCCGGCAACTGACGCAGGCGGTCGACGATCTTCGGCACCCAGGTGCTGAGTTCGGCGGAGTCGGCGTCTTCCAGCGTGAACTGGTATTGCGTGCGGCTGACGCTGTCCTCGATGGTCAGGTCCTGCACCGGCTGCATGTAGAGCGTGATGCCGGGGACTTTTTCATTGAGCTTGGGTTGCAGGCGACGAATGATGTCGCTGGCGCTGATGTCGCGCGACTCATGCGGCTTGAGGTTGATCAGCATGCGGCCGCTGTTCAGGGTGGCGTTAATGCCGTCGACACCGATGAAGGACGACAGGCTTTCCACCGCCGGGTCTTCCAGCACCACCTTGGCCAACGCTTGCTGGCGCTCGGCCATGGCGCCGAAGGAGACCGATTGCGTGGCTTCCGAAATGCCCTGGATCACGCCAGTGTCCTGCACCGGGAAGAAGCCCTTGGGAATGAAGATGTACAGCACCACGGTCAGCACCAGCGTGCCCAGCGCCACCACCAGCGTGGTGCGCTGGCGATCGAGCACCCATGTCAGCGCGACGCCATAGCGTGCGACGATGTTGTCGAAGAAAGCGCCGCTCTTGTGATAGAACCAGCCCTGCTTCTCTTCCGGCACGTGATGCAGCAGACGCGCGCACATCATTGGCGTGAGCGTCAGCGACACCACTGCCGAGATCAGGATCGCCACCGCCAGCGTCACGGCGAATTCATGAAACAGCCGCCCCACCACGTCGCCCATGAACAGCAGCGGGATCAGCACGGCGATCAGCGAAAACGTCAGCGAAATGATGGTGAAGCCGATCTGCTGCGCACCCTTGAGCGCGGCTTGCAGGGGCGCCATGCCTTCTTCGATGTAGCGCGAAATGTTTTCGATCATGACGATGGCGTCATCGACCACGAAGCCGGTGGCGATCGTCAGCGCCATCAGCGTCAGGTTGTTGATCGAGAAGCCGGCCATGTACATGATGCCGAAGGTGCCGACCAGCGACAGCGGCACCGCCACGCTTGGAATGATGGTGGCGGGAACATTGCGCAGGAACACGAAGATCACCATCACCACCAGCACGATCGACAGCAGCAGTTCGAACTTGACGTCATCCACCGAGGCGCGGATGGTGGTGGTGCGGTCGGTCAGGATATGCACGTCGATGGCGCCCGGCAGGCTGGCCTGCAGGGTCGGCAGGATCTTCTTGATGCTGTCGACCACGGCGATTACGTTGGCACCCGGCTGGCGCTGGATGTTGACGATCACGGCGGCGGAGTCGTTGGCCCAGGCGCCGAGACGCACGTTCTCGGCGGCATCGACCACGTCAGCCACGTCCGATACGCGGATCGGCGCACCGTTCTTGTAGCCGATGATGAGGTTGCGGTATTCGTCGGCGGACTTCAGCTGGTCGTTGGCGTCGATGGTCGAGGCGCGCGCCGGGCCGTCGAAGCTGCCCTTGGCCTGGTTGACGTTGGCGTTGCCGATGGCGGTGCGGATGTCGTCCAGGTTCATGCCCAGCGAGGCGATGGCGCGCGGATTCAATTGCATGCGCACGGCAGGACGCTGGCCGCCGGACAGACTGACCAGGCCGACGCCGGAGAGCTGCGAAATCTTTTGCGCCAGACGCGTGTCGATCAAATCCTGCACCTTGGGCAGCGGCAGTGTCTTGGAGGTTACCGCCAGCGTCAGGATCGGGGTGTCGGCCGGATTGACCTTGCTGTAGATCGGCGGCGCCGGGAGGTCGGACGGCAGCAGGTTGCCGCCGGCGTTGATGGCGGCCTGCACTTCCTGCTCGGCGATGTCGAGGCTGAGATCGAGGTTGAATTGCAGCGTGATCACCGATGCGCCGCCGGAGCTGGTCGACGACATTTGGTTAAGACCGGGCATCTGGCCGAACTGGCGTTCCAGCGGCGCGGTGACCGACGAGGTCATGACGTCGGGGCTGGCGCCGGGATAGAGCGTAACGACCTGGATGGTCGGATAGTCGACTTCGGGCAGCGCCGAGAGCGGCAGCTGTTTATAGGCGACGATGCCGGCCAGCAGGATCGCCAGCATCAGCAGCGACGTCGCCACCGGCCGCAGGATGAACAGGCGTGATGGATTCATGCTGCCGCCTTATTTCGTTGCATTGGCGGGGGCTGGAGTTGCAGCCGGTGCAGTTGCCGGTGCTGCAGCAGGCGCGGCCGGTGTGCCTTCCGTGGTGCTGCGTTGCTGGCGGCGCATTTCCATCATGCGCTGGCGGCGCTGGTCTTCCGGCAGCTTCTTGATTTCTTCGCCGAACTCACCTGCGTCGATGCGTTTGTTGAGCGCAGCCCAGCGCTTCTGGCGTTCTTCGGGCGTCATGTCCTGGCCGCCTTGACCGCTTTGACCTTCGCCGGCGGCAATGCCGGGAGCACCCGCGGCACCAGCGGCAGCACCATCGCGTTTATGACGACGCGGACCAGCCTTTTCGGTCAGTTTGTTGGCCGGATCGTCGGCGCCGCCGCGCACCACCGGCTCGACCTTGGCGCCTTCGCGCAGGCGGTCGATGCCGTCGACGACCACGGTTTCGCCGCTGGCGACGCCGTCTTCAATCGCGGTGATGTCGCCCTGCGCCGGGCCGGTCTTGACGTTGCGCACGGTGACGGTGTTGTTGGACTTGACCACATACACGAATAACCCCTTGGAGCCGCGTTGCAGCGCCGCCGTCGGAATCGTGATGGCGTCCTTGCGGGTGTCTAGCAGCATGCGGATGTTGACGAACTGATTCGGGAACAGCGCATAGTCGGTGTTGGGGAATTGCGCCTTGAGCTTGATGGTGCCGGTGGTGGCGTCGACCTGATTGTCGATGGTCAGCAGCACGCCGCTGGCGAGCTTGTTCTTCTGGTCCCGGTCCCACGCATCGGTGGCGAGTTTCTTGCCGGCCTGCAGTTGCTTCATGACGGCCGGGATGTTGTCTTCGGGAATGCTGAACACTGCCGTGATCGGCTGCACCTGGGTGATGATGACAATGCCGTTGGTGTCGCTGGAGTGGACGATGTTGCCGATGTCGACCTGGCGCAGGCCGAGGCGGCCGCTGACCGGCGCAGTGACGCGCGAATAGGTCAGTTGCAGGCGCGCGCTGGCCAGGTTGCCCTGGTCGGACTTGACCGTGCCTTCCAGTTGCTTGACCAACGCGGCTTGCGTATCGACCTGCTGGCCGGCGATGGAATCCTGCGACAGCAACGTGCGGTAGCGCTTGAGGTCAAGCTGGGCCGCGCCCAGTTGCGCCTGGTCGCGCGCCAGTTGGCCTTCAGCCTGGGTCACTGCAACCTGGTAGGGACGCGCATCGAGCTCCGCCAGCAAGTCGCCTTCCTTGACCAGTTGGCCTTCCTTGAAATGCAGCTTCATGAGCTGGCCGTCGACACGGCTGCGCACCGTAGCGGTGGCGGTCGGCGTGACGCCTCCGAGGCCGGTCAGGTAGATATTGACGTCCGAGATCTTGGCCACCGCCACGCCCACCGGCGACAGGCCTGCGCCACCGAAGCCGCCACCCGCGCCCGGAGGACCGCCGCGCTTGCCTTTGCCGCCGCCCCCCTGCCACTGCCCGCCGCTGCTCTGTGCCTGCTCGGCCGCTGCCGCGCGCTTGTGGTGCCAGTAGTAATAACCGCCGCCGACCACAATGATCAGCAAGGCCCAGAACCACCAGCGCTTGAGCAAGCCGGGGGATTTTCCGGAAGAGGAAGATGGCGATTGATTGTTGTCTGGAGTTGGTGTTGTAGTCATCTTGGCGGCAGGAAAATCGATCGATTCAATATGGGTCAAGGCATTTCATGAAGATCAGCGCGGCGGCGACAGCCTTTGCGGCCGGCGGGATGGTCTTCAGGAAATGCGCTCGCAGGCGCACGGCAGCACGCCAACTCGTTATTATGGTGCAGAAGCATGACGGAACGATGATCGTTCCCGCATATCTTCATATCAAATAAACAAAAACGTTGAGAGAAAGACAAAAAACCTTGCGCAAAGTTGCGCAAGGTTTCGAATTGCCGATGTTGCTTACTTGGCTGGAGCAGGCGCGGCTGCAGGAGCACCCGGCTTGCCGTGATCGCGACCGTGGTCACCGCCATGGTCACCAAAACGGCCGTGTTTGAAGCGACGCTCTTCCATCTTGCGGAATTCCTGGTCGAACACCTTTTGCTGCTCAGGCGACAGGACGGCGTAGAACTCCTTGGTGGCGGCGATACGATCCGTCATGCGGGCTTCCATCTTCTTCATCATGTCCAGATGGCGGTCCAGGCGTTCCGGCGTGGTCAGTTTGCTCCATTCATCCTTGCTCGGACGGGCCGGCGGCGTGGCCGGACGCTGCGGCGTGGTCTTGTCGGTGAAGGTCTTCCAGGCGCCTTCCTGGGCTGCTGTGATCTTCAGTTTGTCGTGCAAGGCTGCCTGGCGTTTGGCGCGGTGCTGCTCGAATTTGGCGATCTGTTCGGGAGTCGGCATATGACGTCCGGCTGGACCACCTGGGCCGCCCGGACCTGCCGGCGGCATCTGGGCGAACGAAGACATGGCGGTCAGACCGATACCTGCGGCGGCGACGCCGATCATCAGGTGTTTTTTCAGATTCAACATGGTGATTCCTTTCGTGTTGGGTGCGTTATCTGCACAGTTCACATTTAACTCTTCAGGTGTAACCGCGGTTTTTCCCTTGTTGCACGATTTGTATCTCTCTGTATATGCCGGCGGCTGCTTTGTTTCTCTCTATGTCTGGGGGGCTGCCTGTTATCCCAATATACAATTCAGCGTCACCCCATTTTTTGGAGTAGTCATAATGGCTGCCATGGATACAAATTCTCACATTCTGGTGGTCGACGACGACCGCGAAATCCGCACCTTGCTGGCGGAGTACCTCGATGCCAACGGTTTCCGTACACTGACGGCGACCAACGGCACCGACATGCGCAAGGTGCTCGACGAATCGCGGGTGGACCTGATCGTGCTGGACCTGACGCTGCCCGGCGAGGACGGCCTGACGCTGTGCCGCAACCTGCGCGCGCAATCGAACGTGCCGGTGATCATGCTGACCGCGCGCGGCGAACCGCTGGACCGCATCCTGGGACTGGAAATGGGCGCCGACGATTACCTGGCCAAGCCGTTCGAGCCGCGTGAACTGTTCGCGCGCATACGCAGCGTGCTGCGCCGGACCCAGGCGCTGCCGCCGAGCATGATGCGGCCGGATGCCAAGACCATGCATTTCTCCGGCTGGACGCTGGACCTGACTGCGCGCCATCTGCTCAACCCGGACGGCGTAGTGGTGGCCTTGTCAGGCGCGGAATTCCGCATGCTCAAGGTGTTCCTCGACCATCCCAACCGCATCCTCAACCGCGACCAGCTGCTGGAACTGACCCAGGGCCGCGAAGCCGATCCCTTTGATCGCTCGGTCGATATCCAGATCAGCCGCCTGCGCCAGAAACTGGGCGATGACGCCCGCACCCCGACCATCATCAAGACCATCCGCAACGAAGGTTACGTGCTGGCCACCACCGTGACACAGGAAGACGCCGGATGAATCATCTCTTCGCCCCTTTGCGCGAGTTCATCGGCTCGATCGGCAATCGCGTCTTCCTGATCCTGCTGGCGGGCATCCTGGTGGCGACGGTGACGACTACCTGGCTGGCTTCCAACGAGCGTCGCAACACCATGCGCGAACTGCGCTACCAACACGTCGCCGAACGCGTCGAGCAGGTGGTGCAGGCGCTCGATCCTCTCACGCCGCAGGCGCGCGACGTGGTCTTGCACGCGGCCGACAACTTCGGCTTCGAGGCCGCCTTCGTTAATGAGGTCGGCGACACGCTGCGCCCGAGCAGCAGCCCGATGGCCGACATCCTGAAATCGAGACTGGGCGAGGACCGCCAGATCGTGGTCCAGCGCGAGACTGACTGCGCCCCGCGCCGGCCGCGCAATGCGCCTCCGGACGATCCTGCCCGTGCCGAGCGGCCGCGCATGGAAACCTGCCGTGTCATCTATGTCAGCCTGCGCGACAAGGCGCTGCTGCGCCTGCGTCTGCACATGCCGGGCGACCCGCCTTCGCTGCGCGGTCGCGGCGGCATGGGTCCTTCCGGCGGTCCGTACATTCTTCTGTTCCTGGTGTTGATTGCAATGCTGGCGTATGTGGTGGCGCGCATGGCCGTGCGTCCGATCAAGCATCTGGCCAGTGCGGCGACGGAACTGGGACGCGATATCGACCATCCGCCTCTGGTCGAAAAAGGCCCGACCGAAATTCGCCAGGCCGCCAAGGCCTTCAACGCCATGCAGATGCGCATCCGGCGCCAGATCCAGCACCGCACGCACATGCTGGCGGCGATCACGCATGATCTGCAAACGCCGCTGACGCGCCTGCGCCTGCGGCTGGAAAAAGTGGAAGACAAGGAATTGCAGCAAAAGCTGGTGGATGACCTTGCCGTGATGCAAGGCATGGTGCGGGAAGGACTGGATCTGGCGCGCAGCATGGATTCGACTGAAGCGATGCAGCGCCTGGACATCGATTCCCTGCTCGACAGCGTGTGCGCCGACGCATCAGACGCCGGCCAGCAGGTGGAACTGCAGGGCCGCACGCGCGCTTTCGTGGTGGCCCAGCCGAATGCGCTGCGTCGCTGCCTGACCAATCTGCTCGACAACGCCTTCAAGTACGGCCAACGCGCCGAGGTATCAATCGCGCTCGACGACCTGCTGCCGAACCGGGTGCTGATCCGCATCCGCGATCACGGCCCCGGCATTCCTGAAGGCCAGTTGGAAACCGTGTTCGAACCGTTCTACCGGCTTGAAACATCGCGCTCGCGCGACACCGGCGGCACCGGCCTGGGACTGACGATTGCGCGCAATATCGCGGAGAATCACGGCGCCTTGCTGGATCTGCGCAACCATGCCAAGGGTGGATTGGAAGTCTTGCTATCGCTGCCGCTGAAGCAGGCAAAACGGGCGCGTTGAGCGCCCGTCCGGACCGTTTTTACTAGGCGTTAAAAGTAGTTCAGGCCGAGCGCGCCGCGCACTTCCGACACCGTCTGCGCGGCTGCTGCGCGCGCACGTTCGGTGCCACGACGCAGGATAGCCATCACTTCGCCGCGATCCTGCTGCCATTGTTCACGGCGGGTGCGAATCGGCTCCAGCAATTCCTGCAGATGGCCTTCCAGGCGACGCTTGAGCACGCTGTCGCCGAGACCGCCGCGGCGGTAGTGCTGCTTGAGCTCTTCCAGCGCCACACGATCCGGCTCGAAGGCATCAAGGAAGGCAAACACCACGTTGCCCTCGACCTGGCCCGGATCGTCGACGCGCAAATGATTCGGATCGGTGTACATGCGCTGCACGGCCTGCTTGATCTCGGCCGGCGAAGCACCCAATGCGATCGAGTTACCCAGCGACTTGCTCATTTTGGCCTTGCCGTCGATGCCGGGCAGGCGGCCGGTTTCTGACAGCACTTCCTTGCACTCCACCAGCACGTCCTTGCCGACCACGTTGTTGAAGCGGCGCACCAGTTCATTGGTCTGCTCGATCATCGGCAGCTGGTCGTTGCCGACCGGCACCAGTGTGGCCTTGAAGGCGCTGATATCGGCGGCCTGGCTGACCGGATACGTCAGGAAGCCAGCCGGGATGTCGCGCTCGAAACCGCGCAGGCGGATCTCTTCCTTGATGGTTGGATTGCGCTCCAGGCGTGACACGCTGACCAGGTTCAGCAGATGCATCGACAGCTCGTAGAGCTCGGTCACTTGCGACTGGATGAAGATGGTGGATTTTTCCGGATCGATGCCGACGGCCAGGTAGTCGAGCGCGACTTCCAGCACGTTGTCGGTGACTTTCTGATGACGGCCGACGTTGTCGGTCATGGCCTGGGTGTCGGCCAGCAGCAGGAACTGGCTGGCTTCGTTCTGCAACTGCACGCGCGACACCAGCGAACCGATGTAATGACCGAGATGCAACGGACCGGTCGGACGGTCGCCGGTCAAAACAATGGGACGCGCGGACGGCTGGTCGGAAACGGTGGAAGCTGCAGATGGTGCAGACGCTGGCGAAACATTCAAGGACATGGTCACTCCGGTAATTTCGGAACGCTGCCAGTCTCGCCGCATAAAACAATGCCGCCCGGACCGGCGGCATCACATTGACAAAAGCTGTACTACAAAGCTGTGCAAAAGCGGGCCACCCGAATCAGGTGCGCCACCAATGCCGGAGTTGTAGAGAGGGTTGGATTCTGTATTGCATCTGCCAAGTATAGCATCAAGCCTTGCTGATGATGCAGCGCAAAAGCCCTGCCCCGCCCGACTTCCGTAAAAAAAACCGCATCGTTTTTGCGATGCGGTTTGGGAGTATTAATACGCGCCCGGTGGCGGGCCGTAGTATCCCGGCGGCGGGCCGTAATAACCGGGCGGCGGAGGCGGCGGTGCGTAATAGTAGCGGCGCGGATGGTAGCTGTAGACCGTGGTGGCCTGTTGCTGCGTCTGGATCTGGTTGCCCTTGCTGTACATGCACTGGCTGTAGGTCATGTCGTAGCGCTGCTGCATCGAATAGTTACCGCCTGCCGACGCGTTGCTGCCGGCCGCACTGCCGACCAGCAGACCGCCGCCGGCGCCGATCGCAGCACCTGCGCCGGCATTGCCCGAAGCTGCGCCGATCAAAGCGCCGGCCACCGCACCGATCGCGGTGCCCGCGACAGCGCTGTTGGTGGCATTGTTCTGCGTCGACTGCGCCTGTCCGCCGATGGCGTCCTGGGCATATTGCTGGCACTGCTGCTGTTCACTGCGGAATTGCTCATACGATTTGCCGTTGCCCGGCATGGCCATGACCGATGGGCCGGTCGGCACGCTGACGCAGCCGCCCAGCACCAGCAGGGCTGTCAACGCGCCGAGCGTACCGGCTGTTTTATGGAGTGGTTTCACGATGTAATCCTTGAAAAGGCTATCTGCAACTGGTCTGAGGTTTGTTGGCGGCCGTGCTTTAGCTTTATTGCGGCGGCGGTTGTCCGCCATTTGGACCGTTCGGCACCACCTTCATCCAGTTGCTCGGGCAACTCTGGACGTACGGGTAATAACCTTTGGCTTCCTGGCAGTAGTACCAGTAATTGCTCTGTGCGGGCCCCTGCTCGATGTACACCGGCGGAGCTGCAGGTTGGACATAGACCGGCGGCGGATAATAGACCGGGGCCGGATAGTAGGCCGGTGGCGGTATCCACAGCGGACCGCCGATGTACACACCGAAACGGGTGTGCGCGGAACTCGCCCCGCTTGCCGCCATGCAACCCAGCGCAAGCAATCCCAACAAAGCTGCTTTTCTCATCTTCGCCTCGCGTATTTCGTGGAGACGGCACGCGCCATCCCGCTTCATTCAATATACGCAAAATGGGAAGGTTTCAACGGCTTTGTTTCAATTCGTAACCCTATTTAAGAAACCTGTACATGGCGCTACAAAGCCGGATACATGCGGGTTTCCGGGAATCGGAAACGAACACGCCGCTCTTTGGAAGCGGCGTGTAGGCAAAGCGGAAATCCTGCCGAAAAATCGGCTTCAGGACCGACGAAAATTACTTCGGCCCGGTCATTTCCTCCGGCTTGATCCACTGGGCAAATTGCTCCTCGGTGACATAACCAAGAGCCAGCGCCGCCTGCTTCAAGGTGGTGCCGTCGTGATGCGCCTGCTTGGCGATCTTGGCGGCCTTGTCGTAACCGATATGCGGCGCCAGCGCGGTCACCAGCATCAGCGAACGCTCCATCAGGTCGGCAATGCGGTCGCGGTTGGCTTCAATGCCCTGCGCGCAGTGGTCGTCGAAACTGTCCATGCCGTCGGCCAGCAAACGTACGCTTTGCAGGAAGTTATGCACGATCACCGGTTTGAACACGTTCAGTTCGAAATTGCCGGATGCGCCGCCGATGTTGATTGCGACGTCGTTGCCGAACACTTGCGCGCACAGCATGGTCAGGGCTTCGCATTGGGTCGGATTGACCTTGCCCGGCATGATCGAGCTGCCCGGCTCGTTTTCCGGGATGGTGATTTCGCCGAGGCCGGAACGCGGGCCGGAAGCCAGCCAGCGCACATCGTTGGCGATCTTCATGAGCGCCGCCGCCAGTGTCTTGAGGGCGCCGTGCGCCGACACCAGGGCGTCATGGCTGGCCAGTGCGGCAAACTTGTTGGGCGCGGTCTTGAACGGGAAGCCGTAGTGCTTCTCCAGCTCGGCGGCGACGCGCGCACCGAATTCCGGATGCGCGTTGAGGCCGGTGCCGACCGCAGTGCCGCCGGCTGCCAGTTCGCTGACGGCGTTGAGCGTCGAAATGATCGCCATTTCGGCATGCGTGAGTTGCGCGATATAGCCCGAGAACTCCTGGCCCAGCGTCAGTGGCGTGGCGTCCTGCAAGTGGGTGCGGCCGATCTTGACGATGTCCTTGAATTCTTCCGACTTGCGTTCCAGGGTCGCGCGCAGCTTGTGCAGCTTGGGCACCAGGTGGGTGGCGATGGCCAGCGCGGCCGCCACGTGCATGGCGGTCGGGAAGATGTCGTTGGACGACTGGCTCTGGTTGACGTCGTCGTTGGGATGGATCTTGCGCTCTTCACCGCGCACGCCGCCCAGCAGTTCCGAAGCGCGATTGGCCAGCACTTCGTTCATGTTCATGTTGCTTTGTGTGCCGGAACCGGTCTGCCAGACCGACAGCGGGAATTCCAGCGGGTGCTTGCCGGCGATCACTTCATCGGCGGCGGCGAGGATGCCTTCCGCCTTCTTGGCGTCGAGCTTGCCGAGGTCGCGATTGACGCTTGCGCAGGCACGCTTGACCGCCGCCAGCGCAACGATCAGTTCGGCGGGCATGCGCTCGGTGGAAATATGGAAATGGTGCAGCGAGCGCTGCGTTTGCGCGCCCCACAAACGATCGTCAGGCACCTCGATCGGGCCGAAGGTGTCACGTTCAATGCGATGTTTCATGATATTTCTTCTCCGCAGGAAATATGGTTCCGTGGAACCGCTACATCTCGTACGGCTCTGGCGCACGCTGCCGGCTTGAGCGATAGGAGACAACTGGAACGTATTGCATCAACCACCGCCTCGCTGCTGCCGGCGGACGCTGATGCAATACGTCCTACGGCTTGCGGGACGCTGGGTCCGGCAGCAGACAGGCGTCGATCACCTGCAGGTTGTTGTCTTTGGCGAAATTCAGGACGAAATGATACGCCAGCGGCTCAAGCGCGCGCAGCGCTTCGTTGACGACGACCGAGCGAACACCGTTGATCATGGTCGGTAATACGTAGGGGGAATATTGCAGGTGAGCATTGCGGCCGCCCGAACCTTCGGGGCGGAAACAGGACATGACGCCGCACAGACGTTCGGCCCAGTCGCTGGGCCGGAACTGCTTCCCATCCTGGGTCAGACCCATGATGATGAATTCTTGTGCCGGCTCGTTGGTGGTATTGATGGGATCTGCCATGCGTGCAATTCGTTCTCTGGCGTTTGCCACATAAATGGCTTCCTTCCTGTTGGGATGAAAGCCGACGAAACCCAAGTATTATATCTTATAGAAGACTTGAGATACACCACTATCTGGACAACCGGGACCACCCGCAAAAGCTTGTCTTGCGAGCAACCCTGCCTGCCTTTACCCCAGCCAGACGGCGACCGACAGCAGCAGCAGCAGGAACATCCATAACAACATGGCGCGCCAGACCAAGCCGACCGTGCTTTGCAGCGTGCGCGGCGAAGGCGGATCGCCGGGGAAGCCGTCAGCTGCTTCCAGCGTCGAATCGACCGTCGCGGCATCGATCGGCAGCACGCCCGAGGCGGACTCGGCCGGGGTGCCGAAACGCACGCCCATGGCGCCGCCGCCGGCCGACAGGATGATGCCGACGGCCTCATCCTTCCAGCGATCGGCGAAATTGCGCCAGGCGTAGATCGCGTCTTCGAAATTGCCGACCACGGCAAACGCCGCCGCCGTGAAACGTGCAGGAATCCAGTCTATCCAGTAGAACGCACGTTCGGCAAAGCGGCCAAAGACTTCCTGCTTCATGTGATCCGGCTCATTCCAGGCGCGCGCCAGATACTCCGACACGCGATACATCACAGCCAAGGCTGGGCCAACCGGCATCAGGAACCAGAAAAACACGCCGAATACGTGACGATGCGTGGTAACCAGGGCTTTTTCGGCGGCGATGCGCGAAATTTCGCTGACATCAAGGTCCGAGGTGTCTTCCTTGGTCCACTCTGCCAACAAGGCGCGCGCGGCGACATCATCGCCGGTGTTCAGCGCCAGCTGGATCGAAGTGAAGTAGTGGCTGTAGTGACGGAAGCCCAGGGTCATGTAGACGATCAGCACGTTCCACGCCAGCGCCGCCAGCGGGCTGATGCGCAGGCACACCCAGTAGACCAGGCCGGCCGGCACCGTCAGCGCGCCGACCATGACAAACCATCCCAGACGTCCATGATGCGCGTGACCGGCGTTGAACCAGTTTTCAATCCGGGCCGCGAAGGATTTGATCCAGGCGTAAATCGGATTGTCCGCCCGCAGCGGCTTCAGTTGTTCGATCAGGAGCGCAAAGAGTATGGAAAGAAATGTCATCAAGCCGCCTTTTGGTGAGTCTTATTTGTGTACTTATTGGTGTACTTATGGAAGTACTTTTGCCAAGCGAATATGAGTTCGCACAGAGCGCACGACCTTCGCGGAAACAGGTAAATGATACAACGGCAGCAAGTATTCCTGACGTTTTATGTTGTCCGCGGGAGATATTTTCCCTATGAGCGGCACCCTTCAGGTCCCTGCCCTGCTCTGCCCTCAGCTGCGCAAGAAATGGAACAGGTTGCGCAGCATGCCTGCGGTCGCGCCCCAGATGAAGAAGCGCTCGTACGGCATGGTGTAGAAGGTGCGCCGACCAAGGTCGTTGGGCAACTCGATGGTGCGGCGCTGATGGTTCATGCCGTCCATGAGGAACGCCAGCGGCACTTCAAAGATCTCGGCCACTTCGCGCGGATCGGGCACCACGTCGAAGGGCGGGCGGATCAGGCCGGCCACCGGCGTAACGCGATAGCCGGTGCCGGTGAAATACTCGGGGAGCGAGCCGATCACCTCGACATGGCGGCGCGCCAGACCGATTTCTTCTTCCGTTTCGCGCAGGGCCGTGTCGACCGGCGAGACGTCGCTCAGCTCGGTGCGGCCGCCGGGGAAGCTGATCTGCCCGGCATGGTCCTTGAGATCGGCGGTGCGCTGGGTAAACAGCAGTGTCGGCCCCTGCTCGCGCAGCACGATGGGCATCAGCACGGCAGCCGGGCGCGGCGTTCCGGCAACCTGGCGGATTTGCTGCTCGACGTTGATCTCGGGCGTCCAGGGGCGCTCTTCGGTAAAGCGGCGGCGCAGCCATTCCTCCTGCATGCGCTCGGCATCCAGCCTCGCCTCGCCGGCGACGGACTCTATCGGAAGATCGAGAGGATCAAAAATTGCCAAGGCTGCACCTTAAGGATGGAATACAAAAAGGGCGTCCGAAGACGCCCTTTTTTCAAACAAATATCAAAGACTTTGCGAAGATTACGCTTCAGCCTTGGCAGTGCCACGGCGGTTAGGCAGCTTCTCTTTGATACGTGCCGACTTGCCGGAACGCTCACGCAGATAGTACAGCTTGGCGCGACGGACATCGCCGCGACGCTTGACTTCGATCGACGCGATCAGCGGCGAGTACAACTGGAATGTACGCTCAACGCCTTCGCCCGACGAAATCTTGCGGACGATGAAGTTGGAGTTCAAACCACGGTTGCGACGCGCGATCACGACGCCTTCGTAAGCCTGGGCGCGCTTGCGCGTACCTTCGACCACGTTGACGCTGACGATGACTGTATCGCCTGGAGCGAACTCAGGGATGTTCTTTGCGAGACGCGCGATCTCTTCTTGCTCTAATTGCTGGATCAGATCCATTTTAATACTCCGAATGCCATCTTGCCGGCGCTGACTTCGTCGACTGAGTCGACCTGCCCGGTAGAGGATGGGGTTAATCAACGGACGCCGCCTTCAGTTGTCTTCCGGCCTTGCCCGCACTTTTGCTACATTTGCTACAAACTGCTTAAAAACTTTTCATCGGCCTTGCTCAGCAAACCGTCCTGGCGCGCTTTCGCGATCAGGTCGGGACGCTTCTTCGCGGTCGCTTCAAGCGCCCGCTCGCGTCGCCACTTCACAATCTCTGCATGATGGCCGCCCATCAATACCGGCGGCACCGCAACACCTTCGTATTCTTCAGGCCGCGTGTAGTGCGGACAATCCAGCAGGCCGTTGACGAAACTGTCTTCAACCGCCGAGCTGCCGTCGTTGAGCACGCCCGGCAATTGCCGGATCACGGCATCCATCAGCGCCATCGCCGGCAATTCACCGCCCGACAGCACGAAATCGCCAAGGCTGATTTCTTCATCGACATGGCTGTCCAGCAAACGCTGGTCGATCGCTTCGTAGCGACCGCACAGCAGCACCACACCTGTGTCTTCAGCGAACTGCATGACGCGCTGATGCGTCAGCGGCTTGCCTTGCGGGGACAAATACACCACACGCGGCGCCGCCAGATTCAAATCGAGTTGCCGCTGCTTCGCCGCCTGCAGCGTCTGCTGCAACGGCTTGGCCAGCATCACCATGCCCGGTCCGCCGCCGTAAGGCCGGTCGTCCACCGTGCGATGATTGTCGGTGGTGAAATCACGGGGATTCCACAGCGACAAGCCCCACTTCTTTTGCTCGAACGCACGCCGGGTTACACCGGACTGCGTCAATGCTGCAAACATTTCGGGAAAAAGCGTGACGACGTCAAATTGCATCCGGCACCCTTTTCAATACTACGGGATCAATAATCCAGTCCCCAGTCGACCACGATTTTCTTGTCCGCCAGACTGACGGTCTTGACGAACTGGTCAACATACGGAATCAGGATTTCTGCAGCAGCCTTGCTGTCGGCAGCCTCGGCTTGGATCGTGGGAACTGCGACCCGCAGGATCGGGTGAGCCCCGTTGTCCATCAGATCGCTGACCACGCCTAGGGACTCGCCCTGCAGGTTTTCAACTGCCAGGCCGATCAGATCGACCCAGTAAAATTCTCCGTCGGATAAAGCAGGAAAGTGGCTGCGCGCAATCTGCACCACGGCGCCCTTGAGCGCCTCGGCGGCATCACGACCAGCCACTCCCATTAACCTTGCCACCACATCACCGCTGTGGGACTTGGCTTGCATCATCTCGACATCACGCAACTCCGGCTTGTCCAGCCACCAGGTTTTTGCGCCCAGCAGAGCATCTGCATCCGCTGAATAAGGTTTGACCCGCACCCATCCCTGAATACCATAAGCACCTGAGATGTAACCTACCGTCAACAGATCCGAGGGAACTGCAACGCCTGATTGTGATGTGCGCGACAAACCTGCCTTACCAATACGCTTGCGAAATCAGAGCTGAATGCAACTGCAATTAAGCAGCGGCCTTCTTGCCTGCTTCGCTGACCAGACGGGCAACGGTTGGGGACAGCTGTGCGCCGACGCCTTCCCAGTGAGCCAGACGGTCTTGAGCGATACGGAAGGATTCTTCCTTACCGGAAGCAACCGGGTTGTAAAAACCCAGACGCTCGATGAAGCGACCGTCGCGGCGATTGCGCGAATCAGTTGCAACGATGTTGAAGAATGGGCGCTTCTTGGCGCCTCCACGAGCTAAACGAATAACGACCATAATGGTTCCAAAAAGTGTTCGAACACGGAAAAGCTGGTGATTATAGCCGAAATACCGGTCACGCAGCAAGATGAATACGGGAAAGCGACCTGGCCCGCGCGATGCGCCGCACGCGCCCCCTCCGTCCTTCCCCCCGGATTTTGCCCTTTTCAGGGCGGCACGCTCCGAAACGCTCTTCGGGACGTCCTCTCCTGCGGCTATACTAGGCGCAGTTTTTTTACAACACTACAATGCTCCCCGTCGTGCAGTCCGCCCGATCCCGCGCCTTTTTTTGCCATTGAGAAATTAGCTTCATGACAATTCAGCACAAGAACAAGACATTCACGACTTTCCTGGCGGCCGTTTTTGGCGGCATCGGCCTCCACCGCTTTTATATGGTCGGCCGCAAAGACCTGATCGGCTGGCTGCATCTGGCCACCCTGCCGGTGTCGGCACTGCTGATCTGGACGTTCAGCAACTCGCAGCCGCTGTTCATGGGCATGCTGTTTGCGCTGTCGATATTGTGCGGCTTCCTCGAAGCCCTCGTCATCGGGCTGACGCCGGATGAAAAATGGGATGCAACCCGCAATCCGGCATCCGGCAAGAAATCGGAATCGCACTGGGTGCTGGCGCTGATTCTGGTATTGACGCTGGGCATCGGCGCCATGTCGGTGATCGCCCTGATGGCGCGCAGTTTCGACCTGCTCTTCACCGGCGGCGCTTACGGCTGACGCTTAACTGGAAAACCTGCAGCGCTCGCCGGTCGACCCGGTGAGCGCTGCCAAATCAGAATTGGTCTTCGGTCAGCGCCAGCACACCGGCGCTACCCTCCACCACCGACGCGCGCAACGACGAGGCCTGGGTCAGCACGTGGTCCGCATAAAAACGGGCAGTTGCGATCTTGGCTTTGTAGAACTGCGCATCGCCGTCACCGGCATTCAGCTTGTCGACCGCGACCAGCGCGGCGCGCGCCATTTGCCAGCCGCCCAGCACGATGCCGGCCAGCTTCAGGTACGGCACGCTGCCTGAAAACACACCCTTGATGTCCGTCTTGATGTTGGCAACCACGTAGTTGACGACATCCTCCAGCGCCTGTGCACCTTCAACCAGACGTTTGTGGATCGCCTGCAGGTCGGCATCGTACTCGCCCGCGCCGGCGGCGGTGAGCGCCGCTCCGGTCTTGCGGATCTGGCCGATGATGCCTTTGGCGACTGCACCGCCGTCACGCGAGGTCTTGCGACCGACCAGGTCATTGGCCTGGATCGCGGTGGTGCCTTCGTAAATCGCCAGGATGCGGGCATCGCGGTAATACTGAGCAGCGCCGGTTTCTTCGATGAAGCCCATGCCGCCATGCACCTGCACGCCGGTCGACGTGACGTCGATGGACAATTCGGTCGACCAGCCCTTGACGATCGGCACAAGATATTCGTAGACGGCCTGGTTGGTCTTGCGCGTAGCCTCGTCGGCATGATGATGACCGGCATCCGACGCCGCAGCGGCGACATACGCCAGCGCGCGTGCCGCCTCCACCTGGGAACGCATCGACATCAGCATGCGGCGCACGTCCGGCTGGTGGATGATCGTGACGGCGCCTGCCGAACCCGCCAGGTCGCGCGATTGCACGCGGTCCTTGGCATAGGCCACGGCTTTTTGATAGGCGCGTTCAGCAACGCTGATGCCCTGAATGCCGACCGCGAAACGCGCGGCGTTCATCATGATGAACATGTATTCGAGGCCGCGATTTTCTTCGCCGACCAGCATGCCGACGGCGCCGCCGTGGTCGCCGAATTGCAGCACCGCAGTCGGGCTGGCCTTGATGCCCAGCTTGTGTTCGATGGAGACGCAATGCACGTCGTTGCGCTCGCCCAGAGAACCGTCCGGTTTGACCAGGAACTTCGGCACGATGAACAGCGAAATACCTTTCACGCCTTCCGGCGCATTCGGCGTACGCGCCAGCACCAGATGGACGATGTTCTCGGCCATGTCATGGTCGCCGTACGTGATGAAAATCTTGGTGCCCGACAACTTGAACGTACCGTCGCCCTGAGGCACCGCCCGCGTGCGCACCAGCGCCAGGTCGGAGCCGGCTTGCGGCTCGGTCAGATTCATCGTGCCGGTCCATTTGCCGGAGATGAAATTGGTCAGATAAGTATTCTTTTGCTCTTCGGTGCCGGCCGTCATCAGTGCTTCGATGGTGCCATCGGTCAGCAGTGGGCACAGCGCGAATGAGAGATTCGCGGAATTCAGCATTTCGATACAGGGCGTCGCCACCAGTTTCGGCAGGCCCTGGCCACCGAATTCAACAGGATGCTGCACGCCCTGCCAGCCGGCTTCGCCGAACTGCTTGAAGGCTTCCTTGAAGCCCTTGCTGGTCGTGACCTTGCCGTCGCTCCATGAACTCGGATCCTTGTCGGCGGAATGATTGAGCGGCGCCACGACTTCGCCGCAGAACCTGGCGTTTTCTTCCAGAATGGCTTCCACGGTTTCCGGCGTCGCGTCTTCGCAGTTTGGTAACGCATTGACTTCCGACAATCCAGCCAGTTCGTTCATCACGAACAGCATATCCTTCAATGGTGCGACGTAGCTCATCTCCGACTCCTGATCCTGTGTACGCAATCTCTTGTTGCGCTGCTTACGCATTCGTTTTTACTGCTTGCTGTATTACCTGTGCTGCTGAAAAATCGGCCCTGTCATGCGAGAGGGCCGATTTGGTATTGCTGATTATCCCAGTTGCTTGACCAACTCAGGCACGACCTCGAACAAGTCGCCGACGATGCCGTAGTCCGCCACCGAGAAGATCGGTGCTTCTTCATCCTTGTTGATCGCCACGATCACCTTGGAATCCTTCATGCCGGCCAGATGCTGGATCGCGCCGGAAATACCGACGGCGATGTACAGCTGCGGCGCCACGATCTTGCCGGTCTGGCCCACTTGCCAGTCGTTCGGCACGTAGCCCGCATCGACCGCGGCGCGCGAAGCGCCCATGGCGGCGTTGAGCTTGTCGGCCAGCGGCTCGAGGATCTTGAAGCTTTCCGACGAGCCCATGCCGCGGCCACCCGAGACGATGATCTTGGCGGCGGTCAGTTCAGGACGATCCGACTTCGCCACTTCGCGCGAGACGAAGCTGGATTTGCCGGAGTCGGCCACTGCCGCCAGCGACTCAACCGCTGCGCTGCCGCCTGAGGCTGCGGCATCGAAACCGGTAGTGCGCACGGTGATGACCTTGATGGCATCGGTCGATTGCACGGTGGCAATCGCGTTACCGGCATAGATCGGACGCTCGAAGGTATCGGCGCTGTCGACCTTGGTGATCTCCGAAATCTGTGCCACGTCCAGCTTGGCGGCCACGCGCGGCAGGATGTTCTTGCCGTAGGCGGTGGCGGGAGCCAGGATGTGGGTGTAGTCCTTGGCGATGGCCAGCGTTTGCTCGGCGATATTCTCTGCGAGGCCGTCGGCGAATTGCGGCGCATCGGCCAGCAGGACTTTGGAGACGCCGGCGATCTGCGCGGCGGCATCGGCGGCGGCTTTGGCGTTGTGGCCTGCTACCAGGACGTGGACGTCGCCGCCGGCTTGCGCTGCGGCGGTAATGGTGTTCAGTGTGCTGCCTTTCAGGCTGGCATTGTCGTGTTCTGCAATGACGAGTGCGGTCATGTTGTCTCTTCCTTAAATGACTTTGGCTTCGTTTCTGAGCTTGGCAACCAGGGTCGCGACGTCAGGCACCTTCACGCCTGCGCTGCGCTTGGCCGGTTCGGCGACTTTGAGCGTCTTGACGCGCGGCGCGACGTCGACACCAAGGTCGTCGGGCTTGACGATGTCCAGGGTCTTCTTCTTGGCCTTCATGATGTTCGGCAACGTGACGTAGCGCGGCTCGTTCAGGCGCAAGTCGGTCGTCACGATGGCCGGCAGCGTCAGCGACAGGGTTTCGAGGCCGCCGTCGACTTCGCGCGTTACGGAGACTTTGCCGTCTTCCACCACAACCTTGGAGGCGAAGGTCGCTTGCGGCCAACCCAGCAGCGCCGCCAGCATCTGGCCGGTCTGGTTGCTGTCGTCGTCGATGGCTTGCTTGCCGAGGATGATCAGTTGCGGTTGTTCCTTGTCTGCCAGTGCCTTCAGCAGCTTGGCCACGGCCAGCGGTTGCAGGTCGAGGTCGGCCGGCGTTTCCACCAGGATGCCGCGGTCGGCGCCGATCGCCATGGCGGTGCGCAGGGTTTCCTGGCATTGGGTCACGCCGCAGGAAACGGCGATGACTTCGGTGACCTTGCCGGCTTCCTTCAGACGCGTGGCTTCTTCCACTGCGATCTCGTCGAAGGGGTTCATCGACATCTTGACGTTGGCGATGTCCACACCGCTACCGTCGGATTTGACGCGTACTTTGACGTTGTAATCTACTACCCGCTTGACGGGGACTAATACTTTCATCGCCTGGTCCTTGGAAAAATCGAATTGACGTAAACGTTAACTGAACGGTGATTATAAAAGCAAAAGCGCGGCAAAAGCCGGACATCGTTTGAATTTAGCACGATCGTTCTTTTTAATGTGTGAAGCATACACACTAAATCGCCGCAGCGAAAGTCCCCGGACCGGCTTTTTGGAAAGGATTTTGAGCAGAATTTCCGGACGTCACCACGCCCGGATTCCGCAGGAGAAATTTACACGGCCAGATGTGCCGGTCGGCCGCCGCGCAAACCGGCAATCAGATTATCGACGGCCAGTTCAGCCATGGCGCGCCGCGTTTCATGCGTGGCCGAGCCGATATGCGGCAAGGCTACGACGTTGGGCAATTGCAGCAACGGAGAATCGGCCGGCAACGGTTCCTGCTCGAAGACGTCGAGTCCGGCGCCGTAAATGGTCTTGCGTTGCAGCGCCTCGATCAGCGCCGCTTCATCGACGATGCGTCCGCGCGAGGCGTTGATAAAAATGGCGCTTCGCTTCATCAGCCCGAATTCGCGCGCACCGATGGTGCGTTCGGTCTGCGCCGTCAGCGGCAGCATAGGACAAACGAAGTCCGCCTGCTGAAACAGTTCGTCGCGTGTGACATACGTCGCCGCCAGCAACGCTTCCGCCTCGGGATTGGGGCGCGTGTTGTGATACACGATCTTCATGCCGAAACCGTGATGCGCACGCCGCGCCACTGCGCTGCCGATGCGGCCCATGCCGAGCATCCCCAGGGTCTTGCCGTGCACGTTGACGCCGAACAGCGATTCGCCGATGCTGCCCTTCCATTTTCCGGCCTTGACGAATTCCGCCAGCTCCACCACGCGGCGCGCGCTGGCGAGGATCAGCGAAAAGATCGCATCCGCCGTCGCCTCGTTCAGCACGCCCGGCGTATGCGCCAGCATCAGGCCGCGCTTGCGGAAATAATCAAGGTCGAAGTTGTCGACGCCGACCGACACCGTCGAGGCAATCTTCAGCAACGGCGCTGCGTCAAGCATGTCGTTGCCGATGGGAAGGCTGGCGCCGAGCATGCCCTGCGCTGTCGCCAGCGCCGCCAGGAACTGCGCACGGTTGCCGGCGTTAATCGCCTCGAAATACGTGACCTCGAATTCATCGCGCAGACGTTGCAGCAAATCGTCCGGCAACTTCTTGTATACGACTACATGTTGTTTCATCGATGCTCCCGGATGGCGTCAGGTGGAAGCAGCGTCAAGTTGAGCGCGGGTCGGCAGGCCTTCCATGTCGCCCACCACCTGAATGGCGAACGCGCCGATACGGTTGCCTCGCATGACGGCCTCCGTCATCGACAATCCTTCCAGCAAACCGCTGATCACGCCGACCGCGAAACCGTCGCCGGCGCCGACCGTGTCGACCACTTCCCTGACCGCGACACCGGCCACGATGCCTTCATCGTCGGCGTTGCGGAAGTAGGCGCCGTCCGCACCTAGTTTGATGATGACCTGCTTGACGCCGCGCTCAAGATAGAAGGCGGCAATGTCACGCGGCTCGCTGTGGCCGGTCAATATCTTGCCTTCGCCCAGGCCGGGCAGTACCCAGTCGGCCTTGAACGCCAGCGCGTTGAGCTGCTGCGCCATCACTTCCTGCGACGGCCATAGCATCGGCCGCAAATTCGGATCGAAGGAAATCGTCTTGCCGCGCGCACGCATGAAGTCCAGCGCGTGATGCGCGAACGCCATCGTGCTCGGCGACAAGGCGGCGGCGATGCCGGTCGCGTGCAAGTGACGCGCGCCGCCGAAATAGGCCTCGTCGAAATCGACCTGCGACAGATGGCTGGCGGCCGAACCCTTGCGGTAATACTCGATGGCAGGATCGGCGCCGTCGACGGCCTTGGCCTTGAGCTGGATCGCCGTGCGGAATTCCTTGTCGGTCGCCACGTGGCTGACGTCGACGCCTTCCTGGGCGACGCGCTTGCAGATGAAACGGCCGAAGGAATCGTTGCCGACGCGGCTGACCCAGCCGACTTTCAGGCCCAGGCGCGCCAGGCCGATGGCGACGTTGGTTTCGGCTCCGGCGAGGCGACGCGTGTATCTTTCAACATCCGCAAAATCGCCGACCTCGTCCGCGACAAACAACGCCAGTGCTTCGCCGTACGTGACGACGTCCAGTTGTGTTTGCATTACTCGTTCTCTCTGATGGTGTACGGCGGGTGATGCGCCTAGGCCGAAGCCAGCATCGCCACGTAATCGCGGGTCGTCGCTTCCAGGTCCTTGCCGATGATCGGGAATTCGATCGCGCGCTGCACGCCGCGCGGGAAATGGGAAAACAGGCGGCGCCAGACGGCCTCGTCTTCGTCGAGCGGGATCGCCTTGAGTTTGCCCTTGTCGTTCCACACGCCCTTGCAGTGCACGTATTGCACGTGCGCCGCCAGCGTGCGGGCCGCCACTTCGGCGTCGACGCCGCTCCAGCGCCAGTTGCCCATGTCGAAGGTCATGCCGACCGGGACGCCGGTGCCGGAACAAACCGCCAGAAAATTGGCGATCGATTCCAGTTTGCCACCGTGTTCGGTCTGGTCGTTTTCGAGCAGTAAAGGCACCGGCGCCTGCGCGACAAAACGCGACCAGTCCAGCATGTTGCTGGCCGGCGAAAAATGGCCCAGCGACACCTTCAGGAATCGCGACTGCAGCTGTTGCGCCTCGTCCATGACCTGATCGAGCTCATCGCGCGCCAGCGAACCGTCCTTGCGGAACAACTCGATCGGCGCCGAATACACCGAAAACAACTTGTGCTTCACCAGCAGCGCGTGCAGCTCATCGAAATCAGGCAACTCGACGAACAGCTCGCGGCGGATTTCCAAGCCCGCCGCACCAGCCGCGGCCACGATCGGAATCAGGTGCGCATGCCCGACCTGGCGCACGAAATCTGCGCCGTAGGCGGAGGCCGCAACCAGTACCGGGGTTTTCATTTGATGTTGCCGGCGCCGACGAACTGGCGCGCTTCCGGCGTTTGCGGATCGGAGAAGAATTCCTTCGACGGACGCGCTTCCCACACCTTGCCCTGATGCATGAACACGGTGAGATCGGCGACCCGCCGGGCGAATTCCATTTCGTGCGTGACGAGCAACATAGTCATCCCTCCCCTTGCGAGTTCTTCCATGACTTTCAGCACTTCCTGCGTCAGCTCCGGGTCCAGCGCCGAGGTCACTTCATCAAACAGCATGACCTGCGGTTCCATAGCCAGCGAGCGGGCAATCGCCACGCGCTGTTGCTGGCCGCCCGACAATTGTTCCGGATAAGCGTCGCGCTTGTGATCCAGGCCGACCTGCTTCAAGACCTTGATCGCGGTTTCGCGCGCTTTTTCTGTCGCCACTTTCTTGACGATGCGCGGCGACAGCATGACGTTCTCCTCCACGGTCAGATGCGGGAACAGGTTGTAGTGCTGGAACACCATCCCGACATCCTTGCGCAGCTCGATCAGGTGCTCATGCTTGGCGGTGAGCTTGTGACCGGCGACATTGATGCTACCACCATCAATCGTCTCCAGGCCATTGATGCAACGCAGCATGGTGCTTTTACCCGAACCGCTGCGGCCGATGACCGCAATCACCTGTCCGCGCTCGACGGACAACGATATCCCATTCAAGACCTGGTTGCTGCCAAAGCTCTTGGTGATGTTCTCGATCTCAACGATGGGCATGGAATTTCCTTTCTAGGGCAAAACTGAAACGCGACAGCGGATAGCAGAAGATGAAATAGATCGCGGCGACAATCGGGAAAACGAGGAAGGGCTGGAACGTCGCATTGCTGACGAGCTTGCCCGCCTGCGTCAATTCGACCAGGCCGATGATGGAAGCAATCGAGGTGTTCTTGACGATCTGCACCAGAAAACCGACCGTCGGTGGCAGCGAAATGCGCACCGCCTGCGGCAGGATCACGTAGCGCAGCTGCTGCCAGCGTGTCATCGCCAACGCAGTGGATGCTTCCCACTGCGGCACCGGCACGGCTTCGATGCAGCCGCGCCAGATTTCACCGAGGTAGGCACTGGTGTAGATCGTCATGGCGATCGTCGCCGCCACCATCGGCGGCAGCTTGAAGCCGTAGATCGCCAGTCCGTAGAACGACAGGAACAGGATGATCAGCACCGGCGTGCCCTGGATGATCTGGATATACACCGCCGACAAGGTACGCAGGATCTGCAGATGCGAAGTACGCATCAGCGCCACCACGAACCCGGCAGCGCCACCGGCGATGAACGCCAGCACCGACAACAGCACGGTCCAGCGCGCGGCTTCCCACAGGAAGATGAACTGGTCCCAGGAAAATTCGGCAATCATCGGTTCCCCCTTGGCCGCGCTACGCCAAGACGGCGGCGGCGTTTGAACACAACCAGACCGATGAGCCAGAAACTGAGGCGGAACAGCAGTGCCAGCAGAATGTAGAGGCCCATCACGATCAGGTAAATTTCGAAGCTGCGGAAGGTTTCCGCATCAAGCAGGTTGGCGCTCGCGGTCAGCTCTTCGGCGGAGATCGCCGACACCACGCTGGAGGCCAGCATCATCAGCGTGAACTGGCTGGCCAGCGCCGGATAGACCTTCTCCAGCGCGGGCGTCAGCACCACGTGGCGGATCACCTGCCAGCGCGTCATCGCCAGCGCCTGCGCCGCTTCGACTTGCGACGGATGGACCGCCATCATGCCGGCGCGCACGATCTCGGTCGAATACGCGCCGAGATTGACCGTCATCGCCACCAGTGCGGCGACGTTGGCATCGACCTGCACGCCTGCAGCGGGCAAGCCGAAAAAGATAATGAACAACTGCACCAGGAAAGGCGTGCTGCGGATCAGCTCCACATAGGACGTGACCGCAAAGCGGGCCGGTGCCGAACCGTGAATGCTCACGATCGCCCCGAAGATACCCACCGCCAAACCGCAGATCATCGACAGCGCACTGAGCCGGATGGTGAGCAAGGCTCCCCATAGCAGCTGGTCCATGTGCTGAAAGATGAACGCAAACTGAAAATCATAAGACATCGTCTACTCCTTGCCGATTTACTTGGCGGGCGCAAATGCCGACACCCGCCGCGCAAGTTTTCCGGTACGAATCCGCGAGGAATCCGTACCGGTTGATTGCAATACGTTGCGCAGTGCTAAATCAGAAAACGGGGAGATTTGGCAGTGGCGAACCCGACCACTTGCGCGAGATCGCATCCAATTCGCCGTTCAGCTTGACGTAGTAGATGAAGTTGTTGAGCCATTGCTGCAGATCGAACGCGCCTTTACGCACGGTCATCGAGTTCGGTTGCACCGAGTATGGGAACTTGATGTCGATCTTGCCGGCGCCACGGGTCTTCACGATTTCGGTCGCCATGGTGTTCGGGATCGAGATTGCATCAACCTGGCCGCTCAACAGAGCCTGGGTCACGGTGGAGTCATCTTCAAAACGGACCAGCACGGTGCCTGCAGGCGCCAGACGAGTCAGCGCAGTGTCGTTGGTGCTACCGCGCGAAACGCCGACCTTCTTCTTGACCAGATCGTTCAGGTTCTTGAACTTGGAAGCGACCGGACCGACGATGGACAACTCGAAACCGCTGTAAGGAATCGTGAACATCACTGATTTGGCGCGTTCAGGCGTCGGCGCCAATGTTGCAGCCAGGAAGTCGACCTTGCCGGATTCCAGCGCTGGAATACGTGCAGGCGGCACCAGCGGAACGATTTCCACCGGCAGGCCAAGGTATTTACCGATCAGGTTGGCGACGTCAACGTCGTAACCGATTGGCTCGCCCTTGGCGTCAACACTACCGAACGGTGGTGTGCCGCTGACGACGCCAATGGTGACCTTGCCCTTCTTGATCAGGTCGGCCACGGTTTGTGCGCTGGCGCTGGCGGCTGCGCCGACTGCGCAGGTAGCGGCCAGGGTCAGCGCGATGAATTTGGTGCTCAACAGATTCTTGATGCTCATGGTGTAGTCTCCTTTTCGTCATCCCCTGCCCTGGATAAGGGAGCCGGATGAACGTCCTCGTTATAGGCTTGCGCCCGCTGTAGTACGACTGTCTACGTCTTTCTTTACCGCCTCTTTTTGTTGCTTTTTTTGTTGCTTTTTTCTGAGCAGCGATGCATCACCCGTGCATTTGTTTTCTCTGGTATCGGTTCCAGAATCGTTACAAAACCATGTTCTTCGCTTGCGTGCTGGATCCGCGCGGAATCAGCCGGCCGTCCAGCAAAATCTCGCGGCGTGGTGCGCCCTCGCCGTTGATGCGCGCCAGCAGGCGCTCGATCGCGGCAAAGCCGATGTCGTAGGTCGGCTGCTCGATAGTGCTGATGCCGCTGCCAACCAGCGGCGACCAGGACAATTCATCGAAACACAGCAGGCCGATGTCTTGCGGGAAGCGCAGCTTCATGCTTTGCAGCGCCAGCGCGATCTGCAGCGACACCATGCCGTTGCCCGCCAGAATCGCCAGCCTGCCGCCGCTATTGCGGCTGCGCCGGCGCTTCAGGAAATCATCCAGCGTCGTCGCCACGTGCCCCGGCTGGTCGATATGCACTTCCAGCGTCTCGCCGTGACAATCCGGCCGCGTCGACATCGCCTGGAGAAAGCCTGCCTGCCGCCCCTGACGCGAACTGACGCCGTGCAGCGGCTGCACCACCAGGCCGATATCGGTATAACCGCCGGCCAGCAGGTGCTCGGTCGCCATGCGTGCCGCGCCCACGTTGTCCAACCCGACCAGATCGAAATCGCAACCTTCCACACGCCGGTCCAGCAACACCACCGGAAACGCCGCTTGCCCCAACTCCTTCAACGGCGTCACATTGCGCCCTTGCGTATTGAACAGCAGGCCTTCCACGCTATAGGAATGCAGGGCCGCCAGCGATTGCTTCTCGCGCTTCTCGTCGTTGCCGGTATTGCACAGCATCAGCGTGTAGCCATGTTCCTGGCAAGCCGCTTCGGCGCCGTGCAGCACGGCCACCGAATACGGGTTCAGGATGTCCGCCACCAGCATCCCGATCAGCTTGGTGCGCCCGCCCTTGAGGCCGCGCGCCATCTGGCTTGGCTGATAGCCGAGCCGGGCGATCGTGCTGCGAATCTGTTCGCGCAGATGCTCCGACAGGGCGTCAAGCTCGCCGCCGAGATACCTTGAAATACTTGTCTTCGACACACCCGCTTCGCGTGCGACCTGGGCAATCGTGACCTTGCCCGCGCCGGTGCTGCGCGTGTGTTGCATATAGGATTTTTGTCTCACTCTACCTGCCAAATCGTTGATTGTTATCTATCGATACATCGATTGATTTGCGCTACGGGTTCCCAGGTTTCTTTTTTATGATGAATCTTTGGAACCGGTTCCAAGATAACAGTGAGAATTTTGTTTGGCAAACTATTTCACATGAAAAATTTGATGAAGAATGATGAAACGAAGCGTCGAATTTCTCTCAGGAAAAATGCGAGTGGCAGGTCATAATCGCCTCCCCGCCATGGCAACTCACGTGCGGTATTGTTGGCATAACCAATTCTGCAGCCTTCAAACGATCGCGACAAAAATACAAATATTCTTCTAATTAGTTTGCTGCATCGCGACATGGGACGATACAATTAATGAAAATAGTTCTCATTAACAAAATTATCTCCCTCTATCCATGCCCCTCAAACGCACCCGCGCCGCCCTCCTGGGCCTGGCTACCCTTGCACCGTCAATCCTGCTGGCGCAAACCACAGAATCTTCCGCCCCGACGACCGCCGCAGAGACAAACCAGCTGCCTGCCGTGAACGTGAGCGCCGACGGCGATGCAGAAACCCGCTACAACGCGGCAAAAATACAGGTCAACAAATCCTCCGTACCGCTGTCGCAGACGCCACAATCCGTTTCACTAGTGCCGCGCGCCGTGCTCGACAGCCAGCAGGCCGTGACGCTCGCGGATGCGCTCAAGAATGCACCTGGCGTGGTCTCCGGCCAATACGGGCGGCGCGGCTGGGACGACCTGATCATCCGCGGCCAGGTGGCGTCCGATTCGCTTTACCTGGACGGCCTGCGCACGGCGGCGTCCAATCGCGTCGCCGAGCAGTTGTTCGGTCTGGAGCAAATTGAAGTCTTGAAGGGGCCGGGTTCGCTGCTGTACGGCCTGGTGCTGCCGGGCGGCCTGGTCAACATGGTCAGCAAGCGCCCGCAAAGCTACGATTTCGCCAATGCCGACGTCACGGTCGGCAGCCACGACTTCCGCCAGGCGACAATCGACCTGAACAAGTCGCTGTCGGAAAACGGCAAACAAGCCTTTCGCATCAACGGCCTGATCTCCAACTCTAACGACGCCACCGATTACGTCTGGTTCAAGAACCGTTACATCGCACCATCGCTGTCGCTGGATCTCGGCGCACGCACCGACTTCACCATCCTGACCAGCTTCCAGGAACGCGGCTACATCCGCCAGCAAGGCCTGCCGCTGTCGGGATCGATCAACCGCAACGTCAACGGCAGCATCCCGCTCAGCCGCTTCACCGGCGAACCCGCAGCACGGCCGTACAACGCCACCGAAACCCGCCTGGGCTATTCGCTGACGCATCGCTTCGACGACGGCTGGACGCTGAACAACAACCTGCGCTGGCAGCAATTCACGATGAGCGGCCAGTTGGTCGCCAACACCGCCGCCACCGGCACCTCGCTGACCCGGACCGGCACCGACCAGACCTACGACGGTCAGACCTTCACGATGGACACCAACTTGCAGCGCAGCTTCAACACCGCTGTCGGCAAACATCAGATCACCTTCGGCTCGGACTACCTGAACACGCGCGAAGACGTGCGCTCCTATGCTTGTACCGTGACCGCATTGAACGTCTACAACCCGGTCTACGGCGCGCGCCTGGTCTGCCCCGCCACGCCTGGCACCAATACCTCCACCACCGTCCGCGATCTTGGCGTCTACCTGCGTGACCAGATCCAGTTCGGCGATCGCTGGCAACTGTTGGCCGGCCTGCGCCGCGACAATACGTCGACCTATTCGGACAACATCGTGACAAAGAAACACACGGACAATCCCGCCAGCGCCACTACCGGCTCGGCCGCATTGATGTATGAAGTCCTGAGAGGCGTGCGTCCATACGTCAGCTATTCCACCTCGTTCTACCCGAACTCCGGCACTGACATCGGCGGCAACACCTTCAAACCGGAGACCGGCAAGCAATGGGAAGCCGGCGTCAAGGTCGAGTTGGATGAAGGCCGTACCAACCTGAACGTGGCCTTGTTCGACCTGCGCCGCCGCAACGTGCTGCAGACCGATCCGAACAACACCACCTTCAAGATCGCCGTGGGAGAACAGCATTCGCAAGGCGGAGAAATCGGCATCACCAGCGACTTCCGCAACGGTGTGAGCCTGATGGCCGGTTACTCCTACACCTCGGCCGTGATCAGCGACGACGGCGGACAAAAGGTCACCACCGTCGGCCAGTGGCTGGACAATGTGCCGCGCCACAATTTCAACACCAGCGCACGCTATCGCTTCAAGGGCGAACTGACCGGATGGGAACTCAATGGCGGTGTGCATGGGCAAAGTCGTCAGCGCACCAATGGCTATTCCCTGCCGGGCTATGTGCTGACTGATGTGGGCGTCGCCTACAATGCTGCGCGCTGGCGCACCGCCTTGAACGTCAAGAACATATTCAATACGCAGTACTACGCCGGCGGCCTGGCCAATGCGGTCGCCCTTGGCGATGATCGCGTCGTGATGCTGACACTGGGATATCGCTACTGATCGCGGTTGCATGCCGAAAAAAGCAATGCAGCCGCGCCATGTACCGGGGGTCCGAATCAGAAGAGACGTTGGTTTTCCCATCTACGTATTACTACGCAGATGATCTACGTAGTTTAACGCTTGTTGAAAATGACTGACTCGAAAATACTAAGCGCCTAATTACAACAGGAGGAAGACAAATGACTTACAAGACCCAAGCACTGGTTGCAGCAGCACTGCTGAGCCTCTCCCTTTCCAGCCAGGCTGCCGACACGATCAAGATCGGCGTGTCCGGCCCGTTCACTGGCGGTTCCGCACCGATGGGCGCGTCCATGCGCGACGGCGTCAAGCTGGCCGTGGCCGACATCAACGCTGCCGGCGGCGTACTGGGTCGCCAGCTGCAATTGGTCGAGCGCGACGACGAAGCCAAGAATGAGCGTGGCGTGCAAATCGCGCAGGAGCTGATCAACAAGGAAAAGGTCGTCGCCACAGTCGGCTTCATCAACACCGGTGTCGCATTGGCCGCGCAGCGCTTCTATCAGGAAGCCAAGATTCCGGTCATCAATAACGTCGCCACCGGCAGCGTCATCACCAAGCAGTTTGAGAAGGAAAAGGACAACTACGTCTTCCGTACTTCGGCGGCTGACGGCATCCAGGCCAAGATGATTGCCGAAGAAGCGATCGACAAGCAAAAGTTCACCAAGGTCGCGATTCTGGCCGACTCCACCAACTACGGCCAGCTCGGCCGTGAAGATCTGGAAAAGGTCCTGGCCTCCAAGAAGATCACGCCCGTCGCCGTCGAAAAATACAACCTCAAGGACGTCGACATGACGGCGCAGTTGCTGAAGTCCAAGCAAGGCGGCGCGCAAGTCGTGCTGACTTACGGCATCGGTCCTGAACTGGCGCAGATCGCCAACGCCATGGAAAAGCTGAACTGGCACGTGCCCATCATCGGCAGCTGGCCGCTGTCGATGGGTAACTTCATCGACAACTCCGGCAAGAACGGCAACGGCGCACGCATGCCGCAAACCTTCATCCAGGACGGCAATACCCCCAAGCGCAAGGCCTTCATCGAAGCCTACCAAAAGGCTTACAAGGTTGACCGCATTCCTTCCGCAGTGTCAGCTGCCCAGGGTTACGACTCGATTTACCTGTTGGCCGCAGCGATCAAGCAAGCCGGCGCCACCGACGGCGAGAAGGTCCGTGCTGCCCTGGAAAACCTGAACACCAAGGTCGAAGGCGTCGTGACGACCTACGACAAACCGTTCTCGCACAGTGACCACGAAGCGATCAAGCCGAACAACGTCGTCATGGGCGAAGTGAAAAACGGTCGCGTCATTCTCGGCAAATAGTCCGCCCACCATGCACTGACATTTGTGCATCATTGCTGAACCTGAAAAGCCGGTCTTTGCTCCCAAGGACCGGCCTTTTTTGCACCGAGTCCGCTCATTCGGGCGCCGTCCATGCGCTCCATGCAAACCAGGTTTTCGCCACACACCGCTCGCCATTCATTGGCAGCCGCTTCTTGGGTAGAAATAATGGATATTCTGTTACAGCTGGTTTTCAGCGGCATCGCGCTAGGCATGATCTACGCGGT
>NZ_JBIWNT010000008.1:0-126670 GCF_044767365.1 Herbaspirillum sp. NPDC101396
AATGCCGCACAGGCCGAAGCCGCCGACGGCAATCGTCTGGCCGTCCTTGACGATGCCGGATAACGCGCTGGACGCGTCGGGATAGACTTTATTCACGTGTCTCCTTTCGATTCTTATAGGTTCAAATGTCAGCAGGCATCATAGGACGCTGGTAGGGCAGCAACAATACGGTAAAAATACCTAGAATCGTCTCCAGGCCTTAGAATTCGGAATCCTGACCAGTATTTTTACGATACAAGAATTAGCAACGGACAATGAGCAACCCGCATCTCGTCGACTTTGAACAAGTATTCATGCATGCCCCGATCGGCATGTGCGTTTCGCACAATCGCGTGATCCAGCAAAGCAACCTGGCGCTGGCGAAGATGTTCGGCTATGCGCCTGGGGAATTGTCGGGCCAGTCGTTCATGGTGCTGTATCCGACCGCAGACGAATTCGAGCGTACCGGCGTGCGCCTGGTGCCCATCCTCAACGAAAAGGGCTTCTACTCCGACGAGCGCATCATGAAGCGCGCCAGCGATGAGATGTTCTGGTGCCACGTGACCGGCGCCTCGCTGGTGCAAGGCGATCCGCATGCGGCCGGTATCTGGACCTTCGAGGACGTCAGCGCCAAGCGTCCGCTGGCGCCCGGACTGACGCCGCGCGAGCGCGAGATCGCGGCGCTGCTGGTGGAAGGCAAGACCAGCAAGCTGATCGCGCGCCAGGTCGAACTGAGCCCGCGCACGGTGGAAATGCATCGCGCCCGGCTGATGCGCAAGTTCGGCGCTTCGACGTCTTCGGAACTCGTGCACAAGCTGCTCAGCATCACTCCCTGATACCGGCTAGCCCTCTCCCCATTCCGGTTCGTCGGTAAACCGTTCCGCCAGAAAATCCAGCATGGTGCGCAAGGTTGCAGGCATGTGCTTGCGCGAGGCATACACGCCATAGATATCGAGTACGGTCGGCTCGTGTTGCGGCAGCAGCGCCACCAGCTTGCCGGACGCCACATACGGCGCGGCCGCATAGGACGGCAGATGCGCGATGCCGGCGCCGGCCAGCGCCGCGGACAGCAACACCATCGCCTCGTTGGCGCTGATATTGCCGCTGACCGCGACCGAGCTGTGCTTACCCTTGTGATCGAACTCCCACAGGCTTTTGCCGACATAGGAATGCGTCAGGCAGTTATGCAACGCCAGATCCGCGACCTTTTTTGGCGTGCCGTGTTCGCGCAGATAGGCGGGCGAAGCGCAAATCGTCGAACGGCACACCGACAGCCTGCGCGCGATCAGATTGGGATCGAGGCGCGTGGTCATGCGAATCGCCAGATCGATGCGTTCTTCCACCAGGTTGACGGTGCGGTCCAGCATCATCAGGTCGACCGCCACACCGGGATAGCGTTTGCAGTATTGCGCCACGGCGCGCACCAGCTGCGGACCGAATGAAGTCGTCGTGGTGATGCGCAACAAGCCCTTGGGCGCTTGTTGCGGCTGATTGACGGCGTTCTGCAAATCGCTCGCAGCCGTCAGCATCTGGCGGCAACGCTCCAGCACATCGTTGCCTGCCGGCGTCAGGCTCAGACGCCGCGTGGTCCGGTGCAACAGCCGCGCGCCTACCCATTCTTCCAGCTCCGCCAGGTAGCGAGAAATCACCGGCCGCGACATGTCCAGTTGCAAGGCCGCCGCCGACTGGCTGCCGCTGTCGACGACGCTCACAAACACCTGCATTGCGGTCAATCTGTCCATATTGCGCTCTTCATCCGTGTGGCCTTATATGACCGATTTTAGAAACAAACTATGTTTCATTATGCTGTTTTTCCAAAACAAATAAGTCATTAATCTTCGTTTGTCGCACTTTTCCCTGCGTTTAAACCTTTTGGAGAGATGAACATGCATTCGAGCTTTCACACAATTTCCCGTCCGCTGCTGGCGCTGGCTGCGGCGGTCGGCATTTTCGCCGCCGGCACTGCCGCCGCGGCAACAACCGCATCCAATGACGCCCTCAAGCTGGACGTCTACAACCCCGGCGACAGCGCGCTGTTTCCGGTCAGCTCGGTACTGGTCAGCGGCAAGCAGGATGCCATCCTGGTCGACGCGCAATTCGGCCGCGGGCAGGCGCAACAGGTCGTGGAAAAGATCCGCGCCAGCGGCAAGAAACTGGTGGCTGTCTATATCAGCCACGGCGACCCGGATTATTACTTCGGCCTCGACACCATCAAGGCCGCCTATCCCGACGTGAAAATCCTGGCGACCCCGCAAACCGTGGCCCACATCAAGGAAACCGTCGCCCACAAGCTGGCCTTCTGGGGACCGAAGCTGGGCGCCGATGCACCGACGCAAACCATCGTGCCCGATGTCCTCGACGGCAATTCGTTGACGCTGGAAGGCAAGAAGCTGCAAGTAATCGGTCTCGACGGCCCGCAACCTGAGCGCAGCTTCGTCTGGATTCCGTCGATCAAGGCGGTAGCCGGTGGCGTGGTGGTGGACGGCAACGAACACGTCTGGATGGCCGATACGCAAGGCGAAAAATCCCACAAAGATTGGCTGCTCACGCTGGCGCGCATCGAAAAGCTGAAACCGAAAACCGTCATCCCCGGCCACTACGCTGCCGGTGCGCCGATGACCATCGCCTCGGTGAAATACACCCGCGACTACATCAAGGCCTTCGACGCTGAAACTGTCAAGGCTGCCGACTCCGCCGCACTGATCGCAGCAATGAAAGCGCGCTATCCCGGCGCCACCAATCTTTCGGTGCTGGAATTGTGCGCCAAGGTCGCCAAGGGCGAGATGAAGTGGTAAGGCGGGTCAACGCACATTGATCAACGAGGTTCCGTCTTGAATAGCCGGCGCACATGCGCCGGCGTTTCACGTTAGGCTACCGGTCTCTCTTCAAGGAACGCATCATGAGTACTTACGACACCAGCAGCAGCACGGCGCTGCATTACATCTACGACCCGCTGTGCGGCTGGTGCTACGGCGCCGCGCCGCTGGCCGCAGTTGCACGCGAAATCATGCCGGTAATCGGCCATGGCGGCGGCATGATGATGGACGCCAACCGCCAGCAGGTCAGCCCGGCCCTGCGTGATTACGTCATGCCATACGATCATCGGATCGCGGAATTGACCGGCCAGCCATTCGGCGACGACTACTTCAACGGGCTGCTGCTGGATGAGACCGCCGTCTTCGATTCGGCGCCACCGATCAAGGCGATTCTGGCGGCGGAAGACATCTCCGGACGCGGTCTCGACATGCTGGCACGTTTGCAAGCCGCCCACTACGTAGAAGGCAAGCGTGTTGCCGATGAAGATGTGCTGCAAGCGCTGGCGGCTGAACTGGGATTGAATGGGGAGGCATTCGCGCAAGCGTACGGCCGCGTCGGCGAAGAAGAATTGCAGCAGCACATCGCCGCCAGCCGCCGCTTGCTGGCGCAGGTCGGCGGTCACGGCTTTCCGACTTTCGTGCTGGAACAGGACGGCCGTTTCGAAGTGCTTGATGCCGGCCGCTGGCTGGGCGAACCCGATGCGTGGCGCGAGCATCTCGCCGCATACACGCATCGCTGAATCGACTCAGACAGGCAAGCCGAGTTCTCGCAATTGCTTCACCGTCTCGGCGCAATCGACATGATGAATCGCATGCCAGCCGAGGCGGCGCGCCGCTTCGACGTTCTTCGCCGAGTCATCGAGGAAGACCAGCTCCGACGGCTTCAGGTTGGGCAGATGCTTGCCGTAGCGCGTCAGCGCGATCTGGTAAATCACAGCGTCCGGCTTGATGCACTGCTCCGTTCCCGACACCACGATGTCGCGGAATATCTGCAGGAAATCATAGTTCGCCAGCGCGTACGGAAACGTCTCCGAAGACCAGTTGGTCAAGCCGAACAAGGGTACATCCTTGTCATGCAAGGTGCGCAGCAATTCGACGCCGTCATGCAGCGGCCCGCGCAGCATTTCCGTCCAGCGATCGTAAAACGCGCGAATCATCGGCTCGTGTTGCGGATGTTCGGCCAGCAGCAACTCGGTGCCATCTTTCAGCGTGCGGCCGCCGTCCTGGCGGATGTTCCAGTCGGGCGAACAGACATTGGTGAGAAAGTGTTCGCGCTCGGCGGCGTCGGGAATCAGGTCTTGATACAGGTGCAGCGGATTCCAGTCGAACAGCACGCCGCCGAAGTCGAACACCACGGCGCGAATGCCGGCCGAACTTGCATAGTCAGGGTTGAATTTTTGCATCAGGCGACCATCAGTTGAATGTTGAAGGAATGTTCTAGACATCAAAGCGTGCGGAAAAATTCATACAACTCGGGCGCATCCGCATACGCCACGTTGAAACGGAACCACGGCTGATCCGGCGGCGTGAGGTGGAAAAATTCCCCCGGCGCCAGCCAAATGCCCTTTTGCCGCGCGCGATCGGCGATATCGCGTGCGCTCAGGTCGCAGCCGTCCAGCCGCGCCCAGGAGAACATGCCGCCGCGCGGCGTGGTGAACGGCGTCAGGCCGGTCTCGCTGAGCTTGCCGTTGACGCGCGACTGCGCGTTGAGCAGCGACGCCGCCAGGTTCTCAACGTGGCGGCGATGGTGGCCTTCGGTCAGCACGCTGTGCACCAGGCGTTCGTTGATTTCGGAATTGGTCAGGCTCAGCACCATCTTGGTATGCACCAGCTGGCGCGCCAGGTCGCGCTGGCAGGCGATGAAGCCGAGGCGCAGCGACGGCGCGATGGTCTTCGAATAACTGCCGACGTAGATCACGCGCTGCAAGCCATCCAGCGCCGCCAGCATCGGATCGGTCGGCTGCCCCAGTTCGCGGAAGATGTCGTCCTCCACCACCCAGAAGCCATGACGCTCGGCCGCCTGCAAGACACGCATCGCGCAGGCCGGCGTGTACGATGTGCCGGTCGGATTGTGCAACACGCTGGTGGTGAAAAACAATTTCGGCTTGTGCGTACGCGCCAAAGTTTCGAGCATCTCGGTGTCGACACCGGTGGGCGTACGTGGAATGCCGATTACGTTGAGGTCGGCCATCCTGAGCATGGCGATCAGGTTGCAATAACCGGGGTCGTCGACAAACACCGTATCGCCGCGCTTGACCATGGTGCGGATGATCAGGTCCAGGCCCTGCGTGGCGCCGTGCGAAGTGAGCACCTGATCGAGCGAGACTTCCAGCGACCAGTTGGCCAGGAACTGGCAGATGATCTGGCGCAGCGGCGCGTAGCCGTAGGGGTGGCCGTAGCCGACCTGCTGCGCGCCGGGCGAGCGGATGATGCGGCGTTCGGCCTGGTGCAGGCCTTCGTCGTCCAGCCATTTGCCGGGTAGCCAGCCGCAGCCGGCTTTGATCGGCACGCGCTCGTCTGCGAACATTTCCGACAGCAGCCAGGCTGAATCGATGACCGGATCAGGCGGTGTGAAGGCCATCGCCGGCGGCGGGTTGGCGCCCTTGGGCGCGATGAAGAAGCCGGCGCCGCGCCGCACGATCAGGAGGCCGCGCGCGACCAGTTGCTCATAGGCTTCCACCACGGTCGAGGCGCCGATGGCGTGCGACTCGGCGAACTGGCGCACCGACGGTAGCCGTTCACCCGAACGCAGCGCGCCCTGTTCGATCAATTGCGCCAATCCGTTCACCACTTGCTCGACCAGGCGGTTGCTCCCACTTCTGGAGCCGCCCTTTGCACCGTTGCGCTCCAATGTCAGGTAAACCGCTTCACGCTGGACCTTCGCCATCATTTCCTCGCTGTTGCCAGCCGTCGACATGATTCTGATCTTGTCGGACGGGCAAGTGTCATCAATACAGATTGTTGAAATAAACAATACAGTTCTTCGGTTAATTCCAAAGTGTATCTAACAATCCGGGCCGCGTCTCGCAATAATCAAGCATCTTCAACCGCCCGAGGTGCGCCTGAAATGAACAAACCACTGTCTTCTTCCGACCTGTCCGCCTATTGGATGCCCTATACCGCCAACCGCAACTTCAAAGCCAGCCCGCGCATGCTGGTCTCGGCGGAAGGCATGTATTACCGCGACGACGCCGGCAATGCCATTCTTGACGGCACTGCCGGCCTGTGGTGCGTACCGCTGGGCCACGCCCAGCCGAAGATCGTCTCGGCCGTCCAGAAGGCCGTGGCGACACTCGACTACGCCCCCTCCTTCCAGCTCGGCCATCCGATGGCGTTTGAACTGGCCGAGCGCCTCAAGCAATACACCGGCGGCCGCTTCTCGCAAGTGTTCTACACCGGCTCCGGTTCGGAAGCAGTCGACACCGCCCTGAAAATCGCCCTGGCCTATCACCGCATGCGCGGCGACGCCACCCGCACCCGCCTGATCGGCCGTGAGCGCGGCTATCACGGCGTCGGCTTCGGCGGCATGTCGGTCGGCGGCATCGGCGGCAATCGCAAGACCTTCAACTCGGCCTTGCTGCAAGGCGTCGATCACCTGCCGCACACCCATAACCTCGAAAAGAACGCCTTCACCAAGGGCGAGCCTGAATACGGCACCCATCTGGCCGATGAACTGGAACGCCTGGTCACGCTGCACGACGCCTCCAACATCGCCGCCGTGATCGTCGAGCCGGTCGCCGGCTCCACCGGCGTGCTGATTCCGCCCAAGGGCTATCTCAAGCGTCTGCGCGAGCTGTGCACCAAGCACGGCATCCTGCTGATTTTCGATGAAGTGATCACCGGCTTCGGCCGCCTGGGCACGCCGTTCGCATCGGACTACTTCGGCGTCGAACCGGACATCTTCACCACCGCCAAGGGCCTGACCAACGGCGTGGTGCCGATGGGCGCCGTGTTCGTCAAGCCGCACATCCATGAAGCCTTCATGAACGGCCCCGACGGCATCGAACTGTTCCACGGCTATACCTATTCCGGCCACCCGCTTGCCTGCGCCGCCGGCCTGGCGTCGCTCGACATCTTCGAACAGGACGGCATCCTCGAACACGCCAACAGCGTCGCCGATTACTTCCAGGAAGCAGCGCATTCTCTGCGCGGACTGCCGAACGTGATCGACATCCGCACCATCGGCATGATCGTCGGGATCGAGCTGGCATCGATCCCCGGCAAGGTCGGCGCACGTGCTTACGACGCCTTCCGCCGCGCCTTCAACGACGGCATCCTGATCCGCGTGACCGGCGACATCATCGCCTTGTCGCCGCCGCTGATCATCGAGAAGAAACACATCGACGAACTGTTCGGCAAGCTCGCCGCCATTTTGAAAACATTAGATTAAGAACCAAGGAAACAAGTCAGCATGGAAAAGATTACCCACTTCATCGGCGGCCGCCGCGTCGACACCAACAGCGACCGCTACGCCGATGTCTTCAACCCTGCTCTGGGCGTGGCAGTCGCACGCGTTGCGCTGGGCACGGCGGAAGAAGTCAATGATGCCGTCACCGCAGCCGCTGCCGCTTTCCCGGCCTGGTCCAACACGCCGCCGCTGACGCGTGCGCGCGTGCTGTTCAAATTCCTGAACCTGATCCAGCAGCATGCCGACGACTTCGCCGCGATTCTCACCCGCGAACACGGCAAGACCTTCTCCGACGCACAAGGCGAAGTCGCGCGCGGCATCGAAGTGGTTGAGTACGCGGTCGGCATTCCACAAATGCTCAAGGGCGAATACACCGACCAGATCGCCCGCGGCATCGACGCCTGGTCGATGCGCCAGGCGCTGGGCGTGGTGGCCGGCATCACGCCGTTCAATTTTCCGGCGATGGTGCCGATGTGGATGTTCCCGATCGCACTGGCCTGTGGCAACTGCTTCATCCTCAAGCCTTCCGAACGCGATCCGTCGGCCTCGCTGCTGATCGCCGAGTTGCTGCAGCAAGCCGGATTGCCTGACGGCGTCTTCAGCGTCATCCAGGGCGACAAGGTCACCGTCGATGCGCTGCTCGATCATCCTAAAGTCAAGGCCATCAGCTTCGTCGGCTCGACGCCGATCGCCGAATACATCTACGCGCGCGGCAGCGCCAAGGGCAAGCGGGTCCAAGCCTTGGGCGGCGCCAAGAATCACATGGTGGTCATGCCGGACGCCGACATGCAAGTCGCGGTCGATGCGCTGATCGGCGCAGCCTACGGTTCGGCCGGTGAACGCTGCATGGCGATCTCGGTGGCGGTCGCGGTCGGCGACGCCGGCGACAAGCTGGTTTCGGCACTGGCCGAACGCACCCGCAATCTGAAGATCAACGACGGCATGGAAAAGGACGCCGAAATGGGTCCGGTCGTGACCGCGGCAGCAAAGGCGCGTATCGAAGGATTGATCGGCAAGGGCGTCGAGGAAGGCGCAACACTGGTGGTCGATGGTCGCGGCTTCAAGGTGCCGGGTCGTGAAAACGGTTTCTTCGTCGGCGGCACGCTGTTCGATCACGTCACTCCTGAAATGACTATCTACCAGGAAGAAATTTTCGGACCGGTGTTGTGCGTGGTGCGCGCCCCCGATGTCGCTACCGCAGTCGAGCTCATTAACAATCATGAATACGGCAACGGCGTCGCCGTATTCACACGCGACGGCGGCGTCGCGCGCGAGTTCGTGCGTCAGATCGAAGTCGGCATGGTCGGCGTCAACGTGCCACTGCCGGTGCCGATGGCGTTCAGCAGTTTCGGTGGATGGAAGCGCAGCCTGTTCGGCGATCATCATGTCTACGGTCCGGAAGGCGTGCGTTTTTACACCCGCGCGAAAGCCGTGATGCAGCGTTGGCCGAACACCGCCAGCGCCGGCGCCGAGTTTGCTTTCCCGCAAATGAAGTGAGCTTGAAAGAAAAATGAAAACGGCGATTTCTTCATAGACAAAAACGGCATGAGCGAACCTCATGCCGTCGCCGTTTTCAGAACCGGTTTTAGCATGTGAATTATTGGTGCGAAAGACGAATTTGATGGTGCAGAACGATACTGAAAATGCACCGTCATCTGCAGAAAGGAAAGATTAAATTCATCAAAAGAAAAATCCCTCCGGGAGGTAATTCACGTAGCATGCAGTAACGCGAAAAAACAAAATGCAGACGTGAAAAAAGACACGATCATGCAGCCATTCGCGGCAGTAAAAATATAAAAACGAACAGAGACATTAATCCAGGAGGAGCAAACATGATCCATCGTCATCATGCATTGCGGCGTTCGCACATTCGCGTGCGCACAAGGTCGCAAAACCGTCATATTCACACTGCTTTTACCAAGGTAAACGCGGTGCATTTCCTCATATCCCTGCAATAGCTTTCCCCGTATTTTTGCCTCTGGCGACGTCATGATTTTTCATCGTCACGGGCATGGAACTTGCGTCACAATACCCCGACTCAATTGCTGATCAACCCTTTCAATGCGCAGTCATTTTTTGGAGATGTGAATATGATGAAACGTCGTGATTTTCTCAAGCTGTCCGCCCTCGCCGCACCTGGCGCGCTGTCCTATACCGATGTCTTTGCGCAAGCCGATGCGATCCAGTTCGGTTGCCCTGTTCCTATGTCGGGTCCGTTCGCCGCCAACGGCAAGTACGCCGACATGGGCATGAAGCTGGTGCTGCAAAAATACGGCAAGGTGCTCGGCAAGAATCTGACTTACACCACGCTCGACACCGAAGGAAAACCGGCGACCGCGGTGCGCAAGGTGCAGGAAACAATGGAAAAGGGCACACGCTTTTTCGCCGGCGGCATCCTCTCCGGCGAAGCGCTGGCGATGGGCAAGGAAGCGGAAAAAGGCGGCAGCATTTTCATCACCACCGCAGGCGCCGATGAAATCACCGGCAGCGATTGCAACCGCGCCACCTTCCGCTGGTCGGTGCCGACCTTCGGCGCGATCGAACAAACCGTGCGTCCGCTGCTGGAAAAGATGCCCAACGCCAAGCGCTGGTACACCATCACGCCGCAGTACGTGTTCGGAGACGGCTTGCTGAGCGCGGCCAAGGCGATCTTCAAGGAAAAAGGCATCGAGCACGTCGGCAACAGCTACCACTCGCTGGCCGAGAAGGAATTCAGCGGCTACCTCACCAACGCCATGGCTGCCAAACCGGACGTCCTGCTGCTGCTGAACTTCGGCTCGCAATCGTCGGACACGCTGCGCCAGGCGGTCAGCTTCGGCATGAAGAACAACTGTACGATCCTGATGGCCTGGGCTTCGGGCCTGGAACAGTTCGAAACCCTGGGCGCAGACATTTGCGACGGCGTGTACTTCGGCGCGCAATACTGGCACGCCATTGATGCGCCGTTCAACAAGGAATTCGTCAAGACGGTCAACGACGCACTAAAGATTGACCCGAACTACAGCCTGGCCGGTTCCTACATCTGTACCAAGATCGTGCTCGACGCCATCATCAAGGCCAACAGCACCGATCCGAAGGCAGTCATCGCGGCGATGGAAGGCATGAAGTACGAAGGCCTGACCGGCACCGAAGAAATCCGCAAGGGCGATCACCAGGTCATCAAGAACTACTACCTGCTCAAGGGCAAGGCCAAGTCGAAGATGCGCAACAAGAATGACTATGCGGACATCATTTCGTCCGGCAAGTCCTTCCTCGCGCTCGACAAGACGATGTGCAAGCTGGGTTGATTCTGTTGGCGTAAGTTTGTTTCTGCACGGCGCCGTATGTATGCTTCCCTCATACGGCGCCAACTCCGCACATTACTGCAAGCTGCTTGCATAAGCGTTTCGAGGTTTCATGAATATCTATCTGCTGCAAATTGCCAACGGCATCGGCATCGGCATGCTGTATTTCCTGCTCGCGGTGGGCCTGTCCATCGTGTTCGGGCTACTGCGTTTCGTCAATTTTTCGCATGGCGCATTTTTCCTGCTGGGTGCTTATTTCTGCTTCCAGCTTGGCGAAATGGGCGTCAATTTCTGGTGGTCGCTGCTGATCGCGCCCATCGTGGTCGGCTTGTTTGCATTTCTGGTCGAGCGCTTCGTCCTGCGCCACATTTATGCATTGCCCCATCACTTCCATATTCTCTTCACAGTCGGCCTGGCGCTGGTGTTGCAGGAGGCCGTGATCTCTTATTGGGGCCCGCTGGGCAACAATATTTCGCCGCCGGATATCTTGCAGGGTGTGGTCATGGCCGGCGGTTTCGTCTATCCGAAATACCGTCTGTTCGTGATCGCTTTCACCGCTGTGATGGCGCTGCTGTTGTGGTGGATTCTGGAAGGCACGCGCCTCGGTTCCATCGTGCGCGCCGGCAGCGAATCGACCGAAATGGTGTCGCTGCTGGGTCTCAATATTGATCGCATTTTCAGCCTGGTGTTTGCACTGGGCGCGTTCACCGCCGGCCTGGCGGGCGCCCTGGCGGCACCGATCCGCGGCGTCGAACCCTTCATGGGAGTGGAGGCCCTGGGCATCGCGTTCGTGGTGGTGGTGATCGGCGGTCTTGGAAGTTTCTCCGGTGCGCTGGTGGGCGGCATCCTGGTCGGCATCGTGCAAAGCGTGATGAGCACGGTGTGGTCGGAAGGCGCGCATCTGATGATTTATGTGGCGATGGCGGCGGTGATGCTGCTGCGTCCCAACGGCCTGCTCGGCCGCGCCAGCTGAGGAGAGTACCTTGAAACATATCGCTCATTTCCGCTTTACCCTGCTGGTCATCGCCGTGGTCTTGTTGCTGCCGCTGTGCATCGGCTCCGGCACGCTGGCGACTGAAGTATTGATCTATGCACTGGCCGCACTCGGCTGCAATCTGCTGCTCGGGTATACCGGGCTGATGTCGTTCGGCCAGGGGATTTTCTTCGGCATCGGCAGTTACGCCACCGGTCTGGCGTTGTTGCACCTGAAGGCGCCGCTGCTGATTTCGCTGTTGATCGCCGCACTCATCGGCGGGCTGATTGCGCTGCTGGTCGGCTGGTTCTCGATTCGCCAGCGCGGCACCTATTTCGTCATGCTGACGCTGGCGTTTGCGCAGATGTTCTACTTCCTCGCTTACACGATGAAGGACATCACCGGCGGCGACAACGGCTTGCTCGACATCCCGCGTCCAAACCTATCCGTGCTGGGCCACACGCTGTTGCCGACCACCACGTCGTGGCAGTACTACAGCTTCGTCGCGATCCTGTTCGTGGTGGTGTTCTGGCTGTTGCAGCGCGTGGTGGATTCTGTACTCGGACGCACGCTGCTGGCCGTGCGCGACAACGAGGCGCGCGCGTCTGCGGTTGGCTATGACATCACCCTGCTGAAGCTGGCCGCATTCGTCATCTCCGGTGCCGTGACCGGCCTCGCGGGTGGTTTGCACGCAATGATGACCGGCGTCGCACCGCTGTCCAACATCGAATACCACACCAGCGAATCGATCCTGATCATGACCGTGATCGGCGGCACCGGCAACCTGTTCGCGTCGGTGCTGGGCGCGTCGTTCTACGTGATTGTCGGCAACTGGCTGTCGACGCTGTGGCCGCGCTGGCTGATGCTGCTCGGCTTCCTGCTGATCGGCGTGAGCCTGTACATGCACAAGGGCTTGTACGGTTTGGCGCAATCGCTGTTGCAACGTTTCCGCCCCGGCGCAAAACCGATGGCGGACGTCGCCAAGGAGATCCACTGATGAGTACGCCCATCCTAAAAGCGGTGAACGTCACCAAGCGCTACGGCAAGTTCACCGCCGTCAACAACATCACGCTGGATATTCTGCCGGGCACCGTGCATTCGGTGATCGGCCCCAACGGCGCCGGCAAGACCACGCTGTTCCATACGCTGACCGGCACCACGCCGATCACCGAAGGCAGCATCCTCGTAGAGGGCCAAGAAGTCTCACACCTGCCCGGCTACAAGCGCGTGCGCAAAGGCCTGGCGCGTTCGTTCCAGGTGACCAGCCTGTTCCCCAACCTGAGCGTGCGCGAGAACCTGCGGCTGGCGGCACAAGGCACGCGTCCGGCGCAGGCGCTCAATCCATGGAAGCGGCCCGAGTTGCTGCGCCAGGCCTGCGACGTCGCAGAGCAACTGGTGGCGCGCCTGAACCTGCAGGCCGTCGCCGATCGCCTGTCCTCCGAACTCTCGCACGGCCAGCAACGCCGCCTCGAAGTCGGCATGGCGATGGCGGGTCAGCCGAAGGTGATCTTCCTCGATGAGCCGACCTCCGGCATGGGCATCGACGACATCGCCGAGATGAAGAAACTGATCCACAGCCTGCGCGACAACTACACCGTGGTGCTGATCGAACACAACATGGACATCGTGATGGACATCTCCGACAGCATCACCGTGATGCAGCAGGGACAGATCCTGGCGCAAGGCAAGCCCGACGAAATCCGCAATGACGACCGCGTGCGCCGCGCTTATCTGGGCAGCATGATCACTGGTGGAAAGAACGGAGGAAAAGCATGATCCTCAACGTACAGGACATTCACGGTTATTACGGTAAGAGCCATGTGCTGCAAGGCGTGTCGCTGCAGGTTGCGGCCGGCGAAGTGGTGACGCTGCTGGGCCGCAACGGCGCCGGCAAGAGCACCACCTTGAAGAGCATCGTCGGCGTGGTGCAGCCGCGCCAGGGCAAGGTCATGTTCGAAGGCAACAACGTCGCCGGCCTGCCCGCTTACAAGATCGCTGCGCGCGGCGTGTGCCTGGTGCCGGAACATCGCGGCATCTTCAAGCTGCTGACGGTGGAAGAAAACCTCACCATGGCGGCACGCAAGGATTCGGCCTGGGGACTCGAAGACGTGTACAAGATCTTCCCGCGCCTGAAGGAACGCCGCAAGAACGGCGGCGGCCAGTTGTCCGGCGGCGAGCAGCAGATGCTGGCAATCGCGCGCGCGCTGATGACGCATCCCAAGGTATTGATGCTGGACGAGCCGGTTGAGGGACTGGCGCCGGTGATCGTCGACGAGATCGTCGCGCAGATCAAACTGATCAAGGCCACCGGCATGTCGATCATCCTGGTCGAGCAGAATCTGGAGGTCTGCACGCAACTGGCGGATCGGCATTACATTGTGGAGCAGGGACGCATTGCCTATACCGCGACCAATGCGGAATTTCTCGCCGACGACAGCGCGAAAGATCGCTATCTTGGCGTGAATTTAGCTGCATGAGTAGCTGCCTGATTTAACCCAAACACCATCGCATTTGACGGAATCATCATGAACACGACAACCAGCATCACCAATTTACGCATCGACGGCAAACGCCTGTGGAACTCGCTGATGGATCTCGGCGCGATCGGCGCGACACCGAAGGGCGGCGTCTGCCGTCTGGCGCTGACCGATCTCGACAAGCAGGGCCGCGATCTCGTCAGCAGCTGGGCCAAACAGGAAGGCATGAGCGTCACGGTCGACCAGATCGGCAACATCTTCATGCGCCGCGCCGGCCGCAATAACGACCTGCCGCCGGTGGTCACCGGCTCGCACATCGATACGCAACCGACCGGCGGCAAGTTCGACGGCAACTACGGCGTGCTGGCCGGCATGGAAGTGATCCGCACGCTGAACCAGCACAACATCCAGACCGAAGCGCCGATCGAAGTCGCGGTGTGGACCAATGAAGAAGGGTCACGTTTCGTGCCGGTGATGATGGGTTCGGGCGTGTTCTGCGGCGCATTCACGCTGGAGCATGCTTACAGCGCGACCGACACTGACGGCAAGAACGTCAAGGATGAATTGACGCGCATCGGCTACATCGGTGAACAGAAGTGCGGCGATCATCCGATCGGCGCGTATTACGAAGCACACATCGAGCAAGGTCCGGTGCTGGAAAACGCCGACACCGTCATCGGCGTGGTGCCGGCCGTGCTGGGCCTGTCATGGTACGACTGCACGGTCACCGGATTCGAATCGCACGCCGGTCCGACGCCGATGGAAATCCGCAAGGACGCGCTGCAAGTGTCGACGTACATCATGCAGGAAGTCGTAGCGATCGCGAACCGCTATCCGCCCTACGGCCGCGGCACCGTCGGCCAGGTGCAAGTGATGCCGAACAGCCGCAACGTGATTCCGGGCCAGGTGAAATTCTCCATCGACCTGCGCAACGTCAGCGACGAGACCTTGAATCAAATGCACGCAGACTTGCTCGCGTATCTCGAACAAACCCGTCAGAAGACCGGGCTGAAGATCGAGCTGGAACGCGTGTCTTATTTCCCGCCCTGTCCTTTCCATCCCGACTGCGTCGGCGAAGTCCGCAATGCGTCGGCGATGCTTGGCTACGCCACCATGGATGTGGTTTCGGGTGCAGGTCACGATGCCATCTACGCCGCGCGCCTGGCTCCGGCCGGGATGATTTTCGTGCCGTGCAAGGATGGCGTCAGCCATAACGAAATCGAGGACGCCAAACCCGAACATCTGGAAGCCGGCGCCAACGTGCTGTTGCATGCGATGCTGGCCAGCGCAAAAGTCGTCGCCTGAATAAAGAACCCGCAAGGAATAGTCATGCCGTTAAAGATAGTCGTCGCCCGTCTCAACCACGAGACCAATACCTTTTCGCCGATCCCGACGCCGCTGGAGGCCTTCCTGCCGCAATGGGATGCCGCGGCCTACCAGGATCAGAAAGGCGCGCGCACTGCGATGGGCGCCTTCCTCGATATCGCTGACGGCCTGTCGGCCACCATCGTGACGCCCTTGTCCGCAACGGCCAACCCGAGCGCAACGGTCGCGGCCGATGCTTATACGTTGATGACCGACGCCATCGTGCGCGCCATCGAAGCCGGTTGCGACGCCATCATGCTCGACCTGCATGGCGCCATGGTGGCGGAGAACGCCGACGACGGCGAAGGCGCGCTGCTGGAACGCATCCGCAAGATCGCCCCGCGCGTGCCGCTGTGCGTGGCGCTCGACCTGCACGGCAACGTCACGCAAAAGATGGTCGACAACGCCGACATCATTGTCAGCTTCAAGACCTATCCGCACATCGACATGTATGAAACCGGAGAACACGCCGGACGTCTGCTGGTGGAATTACTGCGGGAAAAATCGCGCCCCGTCACCGGCTGGCGGCAGGTGCCGCTGTTGTCGGCGACGCTGACCAGCAATACCTCGGCCTCGGCAATGCTGCGCGCAGTAGAGCAGGCCAAGCTTGCGGAAAAGCAGACCGGCGTATTGGCGGTATCGGTGCTGGCAGGATTTCCACTGTCCGACTTCCGCGATGCCGGCATGTCGGTGGTGGTGGTGACCGACAACGATGCGGCGCTCGCGCAAACCGTCGCCGACACGATTGCGAAACAGATCTGGGCCGAGCGCGATGATTTCGTCTACGACAGTCAGCCGCTGCGCCACTCATTGGCGCATGCGCGCGAAATCGCTGCGGGTTCGGGCAAGGGCCCGGTGCTGTTGCTTGACCATAGCGACAATGTCATGTCAGGCGGCACCTGCAACACCATGGACGTACTGGAAGCGGCGCTGGCCGAAGGAATGAGCGGCATCGCCGCCGGTCCGATCAGCGATCCGGAAGCGGTCGCGCAATTATTGAAAGCGGGCGTGGGCGGCACAGTCACGCTGGCGGTCGGCAACAAGGTGGCGCTGACGCAGCAGGGCATCGTCAAGACGCCACTGCAACTGACCGGCAAGGTGCTGGCGATCACCGACGGCGTGTTCCGCGTGTCGGGCCCGATCTATACCGGATCAATCATCAACATGGGCAACAGCGTGCTGTTCGATATCGGCGCGGCAAAGATCGTCATCACCGAAGAGCGCGTCGAACCGTATGACCTAGGCGTGTTCACCAGCCTCGGCCTGGACCCGGCAAGCATGGATTACGTCATCCTGAAGTCGCGCATGTATTGCCGCCCAGTGTTCGTGCCGATCAGCAAGGGCCTGGAAGAATGCGACTCCGACAGCGGCGGCCCGACCAGTTCCAACTTCGACCTGTTCCCGATCCGCAAGGTGCGTCGCCCAGTCTATCCGCTCGACGTTGCAACGCCTCCACCCGTCTGACGGTCTGACGATCTGACGATCTGAGTAATACGACCATGCCATCGACGAGCGCGCAGGGCCGCAAGGACAGCGCCAAGGCCAGACTGTTGCTGCTCGTCCTCGGTGTGCTGTGGGGACTCAACTGGCCTGCGGTGAAGGTGTCGCTGAGCGGAATTTCGCCATGGACCTTGCGCAGCATCGGCCTCGGCGCTGCGGCGTGCACGCTGTTCGCGCTGGCGTTCGCACGCGGGCGCAGCCTGCATATCAGCCGGCGCGATCGTCCGCACATCGTCATGACGGGGCTGCTCAATATCGCGCTGTTCAATATCCTGCTGACCTTCGCCCAGCTCGGTGCGGCGACCTCGCGCGTGGCGATCATCACTTATTCCATGCCGTTGTGGGCGACGCTGTTTGCGCGCATTGCACTCGGCGAAAAACTTGATCGCGTGCGCGGCATCAGCCTGGCGTTCGGCGCCGGTGGCCTGGCCGTATTGATCGCGCCATTGATCGGCGGCGGCTTGCTGAATCTGCCTCACGGCATCCTCTACGCATTGGCCGCGGCGCTGACCTGGGCGGCCGGAACCGTCTATATGAAATGGGCCAGGATCAATGCGGAACCGCTGGCGGTCGCCGCCTGGCAATTGCTGATCGGCGCGCTGGTGGCGCTGGCCGGCTTGCTGTCGTTCGAAGGCTGGCCGCACCTGGGCGCGCTGCATCTGACGGTGATGATCGCACTGGCGTATCACATCTTTTTCGGCATGGCCGCGGCCTATATCCTGTGGTTCGAAATCATTGCCAGATTGCCGGCCGGCGTCGCCGCATTGGGCACTTTGCTGGTGCCGGTGGTCGGCGTCAGCAGTGCGGTGTTGCTGCTCGGTGACCGGCCCAGCATGCCCGACCTGGTTGGCTTCGCGCTGATCTTCGGCGCCGCCGTTTGCGTGCTGCTGCCCACGGGGTCCCTGCGCCTGAACAGGGCCTGATCAGCTCTGCGCTGTCTGCAGAGAATTGACAAAGGCGGTCTTGAGCACGTGATGCGGCACGTAGAGCAAATCCGTCACCGTCTCCGGCGCCAACGCGCGCGAAAAGAAAAATCCCTGTCCGAAATCGCAACCGATGTTGCGCAGGTGGTCGACCTGCATCTCGGTCTCGGTTCCTTCCGCCACCACCTCGATGCCGAGATTGCGCGCCAGCGTCATGATGGTCTGCACGATCTGCAAGCGCTCGTGATCCTCGTTCATGCGCATGACGAAGGAACGATCGATCTTCAACACGTCCAGCGGGAAACGGTGCAGGTAACTCAGGGATGAATAGCCGGTGCCGAAATCGTCAACGCTGAAGCGCACGCCGATCTCGCGTAGTTGCGACAGGATACGGATGGTGCGCTCGACGTCGCCCATGGTCACGCTCTCGGTGATCTCCAGGCGCAGCGTATTGGGATCGATGCCGGTCTCGGCGACGATCTGCTTGATCTGGTCCACCAGATTCGGCTGGACGAACTGGCGCGGTGAAATATTGACGCTGATGGTGAGCGGTTTGGCGCGCGGGAATTGCCGGTGCCATTGATGCATCTGGCGGCAGGCTTCGCGCAGCACCCACATGCCGATGTAGAGGATCAGGCCGGTGTCTTCGGCGACATCGATGAAGTCGCCCGGATAGACCAGCTCGTCCGGCCCACGCTGCCAGCGGACCAGCGCTTCGACACCGACGATGGTGCCGCCCTGCAGCTCGATGATGGGCTGGTAGTGCAGCACGAATTCGTTGTTCTTCAGGGCATGGCGCAAGGCGGTCTCGATGGTGAGGCGGCTGACCGCCCCCTTGCGCATGCTGCGGTCGAACACTTCGTAGCGGCTCTCGCCCAGCGACTTGGCGCGGTACAGCGCCAGATCGGCGTCTCGCAGGACTTCATCAGCCAGGGTGTGGCCGACGTCGCCGAACACAATGCCGGTGCTGGCGCTGGCGTAGATCTCCTGGTCACGGATCAGGAACGGCAAGGCCATCGCTGCCTGGATGCGCTCGGCGATGCGCACCGCTTCGCCGACGTCATCGACATCGCTCAGCAGCACAGTGAATTCATCGCCACCCATGCGCGCCAGCGTGTAGCTGGGGCTGACGCCGTCGACGCGCAAGGTGTCGGGGGAGGAAGGCGCCGCGGGGTGATCCGGACGCAAGGCATTCCTGAGACGCGCCGCCACCTGGATGATCATGCGGTCGCCGGCGAGGTGGCCGAGGCTGTCGTTGACGATCTTGAAACGGTCGAGATCGATGAACAGCACCGCGAAGCGCGCGTTGTCGTCATCCCACTGGCGCTGCAGCGCCAGGTCCAGCTGCTGCAGGAACAGGTTGCGATTGGGCAGGCCGGTCAGTGCATCATGCGAGGCATCGTGCGCCAGCCGTCGCATTGCCTGCGCGCGCTCGGCGACGTGCCCCAGGCGCGTGCCGATCTGGCGCATCAGGTTCATCAGGCGCAGCAAGTGGTCGTCCAGCGACAGGATGCGCACTGAGAAAAATTCCAGCACCGCCACAACATCTCCACCGCTCATCACCGGAAAGGCGATTGCCGCGCGGATGCCTGCCGACCGTGCGACGTCGGCGCGCAGCGCATCGCGATCGGCGCCGAGATTGACGATCCAGACCGGCGCGGCCTCCGCGAGCACGCGGCCGGGCAGGTCCTGCTCGGCGAGGAATTGCGGGTCGCCGGACATGCAGCGGAAGGCGGAAAATTCAGGCCGGTGGGCGCCATGCCAGATACCGCTTGAAACCAGGGCGGATGGTCTGGCGCTTTTGCGCACGTGGAAACAATGACCCAGCGGCCAGCCGGTGTAGCGGCAGATCTCGTCGACGGCGAATTGCAACGCCTGCTCGAACGTGTCGGCTTCGTTGGCGGCCGCGGTGACGGCTTCCAACACTTGCAATCGGCGCAGGCTGCTTTCCGTGGCGGCATCGGCCTGCAGGCGGGCATCGCGGTCACGCACCAGCGACTGCGTCAGTTTCTCTAATTCCGCGGCATGCGCTGCCACGTCCGGTTTTGTTGTCATGTGATCGTGAGAGTGATCGTGAAGCGAACAAGACGGCAGCCATGCGCATTGCCGTAGTGCACTTCCGAAGCACTGGATTATAGCGGCACGTTGTCACTATTGCATGAAGGCATTTCGCTCATGCCGGCTTAATTTGCCCCAATCCTGACGCAGAGTTGACAAAAGGCCATACAAACCATCGCTCACCTGCGATTTGAAGCCATTTCGCTGTGATACGCTGAACCGATAACAATAATTCAACGCCCGCGCATACCGGCGCGGAAATGAAAAGCAGTACGGGAAAAGGAGACGGCCATGAAGAACTACAGGATAGGTGTACGGCTCGGTATCGGTTTTGTGGCGATGCTGATGTTGATGGCGGTCATGGTGGGTATCGGCGTATGGCGCCTGCAAGGCATCGGCGACGCCACCGACGACATGGTCAAAAATGCCCTGCAAAAAGAACGCGACGCCTCCCGATGGCACGCCGCCATCAAGGAAAACGGCGTACGCACCTTCGCCGTGATGCGCAGCGACGACGCCGAATTCCAGAAATACTTCCAGACCCAGATCGATGCCGAGTCGAAGAAGGTCAGCGATACCCAGAAAAGAGTGGAGGCGGCGATTTCGTCACCGGAAGAAAAACAGCTGTTCGACGAAGTCGGCAAGCTGCGTACCGCCTATCGCACCGCGCGGGAAGATATTTTCAAGATGAAGGCAGCCGGAAACGCAGAGGAAGCCAAACAGCTGACCAACACCAAGTTGGTCAAGATGATGGACGATTACTCCGGCAGCGTGTTGAAGTACGCCAACTACCAGACCGAGATCATCAATCTGGCCGCGCAACGTATCAACGACAGTTATCAATCGGGACGCACCCTGCTGCTCAGCCTGGGGATGATCGAACTGATCCTCGGCGGGCTCCTCGGCTGGCTGCTGACGCTGAGCATCACGCGTCCGCTCAACCAGGCGGTGAACATCGCCGAGACGGTGGCCTCGGGCGACCTGACCTCGCACATCGACGGCAGCGGCAAGGATGAAACCAGCAAGTTGCTGCAGGCGCTCAAGACCATGAACGACAACCTGCTCAATATCGTCGGCGAAGTGCGCAGCGGCACCGACACCATCGCCACCGCCTCGAGCGAGATCGCCAGCGGCAATCTCGACCTGTCGGCGCGCACCGAAAGCCAGGCCGGCGCGCTGGAAGAAACCGCCTCGGCCATGGAAGAACTGACCTCGACCGTGAAGCAGAACGCCGACAACGCACGCCAGGCTAACCAGCTCGCGGTATCCGCATCCGAAGTCGCGGTGCAGGGCGGCAGCGTGGTGGGCCGGGTGGTCGATACCATGGGTGCGATCAATGAATCATCGAAGAAGATTGTCGACATCATCAGCGTGATCGACGGCATCGCCTTCCAGACCAACATCCTGGCGCTGAATGCCGCAGTGGAAGCAGCGCGCGCCGGTGAACAGGGCCGCGGCTTTGCGGTGGTGGCGTCGGAAGTGCGCAGCCTGGCGCAGCGCTCGGCGGCGGCGGCCAAGGAAATCAAGGCGCTGATCGACGACTCGGTGGAAAAGGTAGGTTCCGGCAGCAGGCTGGTCGAACAGGCCGGCGCCACCATGACCGAAGTGGTCGCCAGCGTCAAACGCGTGACCGACATCGTCGGCGAAATCAGTTCGGCCAGTCAGGAACAGAGCGACGGCATCGAGCAGGTCAACCGCGCCATCACGCAGATGGATGAAACCACGCAGCAGAACGCCGCACTGGTGGAGCAGGCCGCAGCGGCAGCGCAATCGCTGCAGGATCAGGCCAGTACGCTGACCCAGGTGGTCAGCGTGTTCAAGCTGGATAATACCGGCGTGGCGGTCAAGCCGGCGCTGCGCACCGTCGATATCACGCCGCAGCGCAAGCCGGCTGCAACGATGCGCGCGCGCGTACTGAAAGCGGATGCACCCAAGCTGAAGCAGGCGCCGGCGCAGGTCCCCGCCAAGGCATCGGAAGGGGACTGGGAACAGTTCTGATGGTGATGTTCAACTCGAGATTCAGCTTGAAATTCGGCTGAGAGTACTCAGATCTGGAAGCCCCATGAAAAACGCCGGCATGCAGCCGGCGTTTTTTGTTGCTGAACCAGATACCTGCCTCAGGCGGCCAGCGCCTTTTCCAGCAGCTGATGCAGTTCGGCGAACTGCGGCTCGCCGACATAGCGCTTGAGGATGCTGCCGTCCTTGCCGATGACGAAGGTGGTCGGGGTCAGCTTGACGTCGCCGAAGGCCTTGGCCAGCGTGTCTTGCGGATCAAGCGCAACCTTGAACGGCAGCTTGCGGGTCTCGGTGTAGTTGAGGACGTAGTTCGGCGGATCGTAGCTCATGGCGACGGCGACGAAGTCCAGGCCCTGGTCCTTGTACTTGTTGTAGGTCGAAATCATCTGCGGCATTTCGCCGATGCAGGTAGTGCAGCTGGTGGCCCAGAAGTTGACCATCACGACCTTGCCGCGCAAGTCCTTGAGTGCGACCTTTTGACCGTCCAGCTTGACGAAGGTGACGTCCGGAGCGGCGTTGCGCGCCGACAGCGAACTGTAGCCGAACAGGGCGACGGCGGCGACGACGGCCAGTCCGCCCAGCTTGAGGCCGAGGCGACGACGGGGCGCGGCAGCGGCTGCGGGCATTGATGAAGTGGCGTTTTTGGCTTCCATGTTCTTTCCGTAGCGGTATTGCCGGATGACAAGGCGACAACATGAAGCATGTGTCAGCCATCCGGAAACATCAGTCGATCAACACATTATAGACGCGCCATGAAAAAGCCGCCGGGCCATGAATAATCACGGACCCGGCGGCTCCGGCCTGCTGCAGAGACTTGCCCTGCGGCGGGCTCAGCTTACTTGGCCGGATCCGGCGGCGCCTGGCGGGAATACTGCTTGAGTTCCTCTTCCGAGATGTATTCGTACAGCGTCACGACCTTTTGCACGCCGCTCACGCCGCTGGCGATATCCGCCCCACGCTTGCCTTCGCGTTCCGTCACGCGTCCCATCATGTAGACGATGCCGCGTTCGGTAGTGACCTTGAATGCGCTGGAATACAGATCCTTGGCGTCAACCAGGCTGGCCAGCACCTTGCTGGTCACGAGCGCATCGCCGGAACGCGCCGAGAAGTTGGACGAACCGGAAATGGCGAGTTCATTGTAGACGGTCTCAACGCCGGGCAAGCTCTTGATTTCACGTTCGGCGGCGGCCTTGGATGCTTCGTCAGGCACCTCGCCGCTCAGCAGGACCTTGCGGTTGAAGCTGGTGACGTTGACGTGGGAGCCCTGCGGCACGACGCCGGGGATGTTCGCTTCGCCCTTGACCACGATGGACTTGTCCTCGGTCTGCGCGCCCAGCGTGCGGCGATCGGTAGCGGCAAAAGTGCCGGCCAGCAAACCGCCGGCCAGTACGCCGAAGCAGCCCTGCAAACCGATTGCCAGCATGCCGCATACGGCGGCGGCCGCCAGCGGACGGCGCAACTTCAACAACGTGGTCCAGCCAGCCTTGACATCATTCATACACATCACCTCCAAAGAGCGCGACATCGATACCGTCGCAAATACAATGTAAAGTCAGCAGATGTACTTCCTGGATGCGCGCGGTACGGTCATGCGGCACACAAATATGCACATCGGCATCGGTCAGTTTCTTGCCGATGGCGCCACCGCCCTTGCCGGTCAGCGCCACCACGCGCATGTCGCGTTCCTGAGCGACCTCGATCGCCGCCAGCACATTGCCGGAATTGCCCGAGGTGGAGAAAGCCAGCAACACGTCGCCGGCCTGGCCGAAGGCCTGGACCTGCTTCGAGAAGATTTCCAGGTAGCTGTAGTCGTTGCCGACTGCGGTCAGGATCGAAGTGTCCGTCGTCAATGCCAGCGCCGGCAGCGGCAGGCGCTCGCGTTCAAAACGACCGACCAGTTCAGCGGCGAAATGCTGACAGTCCGCTGCCGAACCGCCGTTGCCGCAGGCAAGAATCTTGTTGCCATTCGACAGCGCCGTGAACATAAGTTCAATCGCCTGCTCGATCGGCTGCGCCAGCACGGCGCCGGCGTGGATCTTGAGTTCGGCGCTTTCCTGGAAATGCGAAAGGATACGTTGATTGGTCATGGTGCGAGTAAATTTAACGATGCATGAAGAGCGACATTGTCTGGCGCGTCCGCCCGCGTTACCGGCCTGGAACTGGCAGGCCGCGGCAGACAGTGCCAATAAGCCCGGCAATTATAGTGTAGTTGGGCGGCGGCTCCGCCGATGCAAGCGGCGAAGAAGCGTATCAATAGGCGTCCGGACTTGCTTCCACGGCATTTTTCAGCCAGTGCATGCGATCGTGGTCGTAGCCGATCACGTCAAAGCGGCAAGCCGGCGGCATGCGGTAGCGTTGCAGGAAAATCTGGGCCGCAACGATCAGGCGGCGCTGCTTGGCGCGTGTGACGCTGGCCAGTGCGCCGCCGTAGCTGTCCTTGCTGCGCTTGCGCACCTCGACGAACACCAGCGTGTCGCCATCCTGCATGATGAGATCGATTTCGCCACCCTTGCAGCGGAAGTTGCGCTCGACCTGGCACAGCCCCTCGCCTTGCAGGAACGCCAGCGCGGCATCCTCGGCGGCGTCGCCGCTGACTTGCTTGCTGGTGCGCGGAGCGGTGTCGGTCTTGCCGCGCAGCCGGTCGAACAAGGCCATGCGCGCTCAGCGCTGGTTGGCCACCGGGACCGCGATGCCGTCCTGGTAGACGGCCTGGGTTTCCTTGCGTTGGAAATAGGTGGCGCCGGCGCCCATGTTGACGTTGATCTGGCCGGTCACGCCATCGATGTCGAAGCCGGAGTGCTGCGCGGCGATTTCACTGGCGACCCGGAAGGCGTCGATGCCGAGCGCGTACAGACGCTCAAGGTCGGCGTTGGGCTTGCCGTCGATATTGGCGACCGAGCGCGGATACGCCGCCACAGCGGCATGGTCGGCCTGCAATTGCCACGGCATGTCGACCAGGTGCACGCCGTCAAGCTCGGGCAAACGGCTGTCGTTGGCCGGCGGTGCGGTGTTGGTGGCGGCCGCTTTCGCTGCCGCATTGATTGCTGCCGTCGCCGTCGCCAGCGTCAGGGGATTGAGCTGGGAAGTGCCATAAAGTGGAATCTCGTTGCCGATGGCGCTGCGCAGCTGGATAGTCTGCGCGGCATCGAGTGCGACGAACAGCAGCGCCGGTTTTTCCGCCTGGATGCGCTGACCGAGTTGCGCCAGGCCACTGGCGCTGAGCGCATTGTTGGGCACGCTCAGTTCCAGATTGTCGACCGTCAGACCGATCTGCCGGGCCTGCTGTGTGAAGGCCTTGGCGGCGCGGCGTTGCCAGGCGATGTTGGTGGAGATCGAAAAGATCTTGCCGGGCGTCTTGACGCGTTCGGTCCAGGCGGCCACCTGGCGCGCTTCATCCTCGATCGACAAACCCATCAGCAGCAGTTGGCGCGGCAGGCGCTGGTCGGCGCCGTCGGGAAGATCCGGCTGCGCCAGCGCGATGGTCGGCTTGACGATATTGTTCGATTGCGCCAGCGCGGTCACGGCGCTGCGCGCCAGCGGGCCGACGATGATGTCGTACTTGACGGCGGCGTCGTTGTACGCGCTCAGAACGTCCTGCACCGAGTCGCCGGTTTCGATGATGGTGATGACGAGATTGTCGCGCGTGCGTTCGGAGGCGGTCAGGAAACCGGTGCGCACCGCATCGGCGGCGGCGCCGAATACGCTGGAGCGCAGCGGCAGCAGCAGCGCCAGGCGTTTGGGTGGCGGCGCGTTGTCGCTTTGTGCGAGCGGCGCCGGTTCAGCCGGGGCATTTTCCGCAACGGTTGTATTTGCCTGCACGGAAGCGCACAATCCGCTCAGCATGACAGTCTGCAAGATGACTTTCGCCCATTTTCCCAACATTATTTTCTCCAATGAGTCACCCCAACTCCAGCGCGGCAGCCGCGTCGTCAGTCCTGAGCGAGGCCGCGCAGCAGACGTATCCTGAGTCGGCATTATATGTGCTGGCCACGCCCATCGGAAATGTTTGCGATGTGACGTTGCGCGCTTTGCACGTCCTGGCCATCGCCGACGCGGTCGCCTGCGAAGACACCCGCAACACCAGCCACCTGCTTACGCGCTACGGCATCAGCCAGACGCTGATCGCGGCGCACGAGCACAACGAGCGCGAGGCCGCCGAGAAGATCATCGCGCGCCTGCAGCAGGGCCAGCGCATCGCCCTGGTGTCGGACGCCGGAACGCCGGCGGTGTCGGATCCGGGCGCGCGCATCGTCGAGGCCGTACGCGCGGCGGGACTGCGGGTAGTACCGCTGCCGGGCGCATCGGCGGCGGTGACGGCGCTGTCGGCGAGCGGACTGGTCAACGATGCTTTCCGCTTCGTCGGCTTCTTGCCAAATAAATCAAAACAGCGCGAACATGCACTGCAAAAACTGGCGGGTGATACGGCCACGCTGGTGTTCTATGAAGCGCCGCATCGCATCGTCGAGACCATCGATGCGCTGCGGCTGGCCTTCGGTCCCGAGCGCCACGTCGTCCTGGGACGCGAACTGACCAAGCTGTTTGAAACCGTGCACCGTTGCCCGCTGGCCGAAGCGCCGGCCTGGCTGGCCGAGGACGCCAACCGACAACGCGGCGAGTTCGTGGTGCTGGTGGAAGGCGCACCGGCGGCCGGCGACGACAACGACGCTGAAGCCGAACGCGTGTTGCGTATCCTGCTGGAAGAATTGCCGCTGAAGCAAGCGGCCGGACTGGCCGCGCAAATCACCGGCCAAAAGAAAAACGCGCTCTATGAGCGCGCTCTTCAGATTAAGGATGCGGGTGAAGCGTCGACGTGACGCCCCGTGCACTGATCTCAGTGCACGGTCGATTTTGAAAACAGGTTGAGCACGACCACGCCGACCAGGATCAATGCCATGCCGATGATGGCAGGCAGGTCCAGTGATTGGCCGTACAGGAAGTACGCCACCACCGAAATCAGCACAATCCCCAACCCCGACCAGATCGCGTAGACGATGCCGACCGGGATCGATTTCAACGTCAGCGACAGACACAGAAAAGCCACCGCATAGCCGATCACCACCATGATCGACGGCAGCAGGCGGGTAAAGCCTTCGGCCGCGCGCAGGGCGGAGGTGGCAATGACTTCGGCCACGATGGCGATGCCCAGCAATAAATAGGGATGCATGTGTCTGTCCTGTAACGTGAGTTGAAGCGAATCAGCGTTCGACCACGAACGGCGTCACGCTGCTGCGTTGACGCACCACCTGGGCGGCGTCCATGGCCGCCGGGCGAGTAGCGTAAGGGCCGGCGTACAAGCGATACAGACCGTTGACAACGACCGTTTCCATTTTCTCAACAGCGCCGCCGAGGCCTTGCATCAGCTTGTCGCGCGCAGCCAGGGCGTTGGCTTCCTGCGCATAGGCGCCGAACTGCAGGTAGAAACCGCTGGCCAGCGCTGCGCCTGCGGGAGCTGAGGCTGAGGCTGGTGAAGAGGAAAAGGCCGCGACCGCCGGCGCAGTCGTCATCGCCACCGGCATGATCTGTCCGGGTGGCGCCACACTGCCGACCGACACAGGCTCTGCCGCAGGCGCGGCGGCGGCAGTATCCGGAATGCCATTGCGCTTGTTCTCGGCCATGCGCGTGATTTCATCTGGCAGCAGGCGCTCGACTTCCAGTTCGCTGCTGCCGGACGACAGGTAGCCCAGCTTGAGCGCTGCGGTATAGGACAAGTCGATGATGCGCGTGGAATGGAACGGTCCGCGGTCGTTGATCCGCACGATCACCTGCGCGCCGGTCTTGAGGTTGGTGACGCGCGCATAGGACGGGATCGGCAACGTCGGATGCGCGGCCGACATCTTGTACATGTCGTAGAGCTCGCCCGATGATGTCTTCTGGCCGTGGAATTTCTTGCCGTACCAGCTGCCGATGCCGCGTTGCTTGAACGGACGGTTATCGCTGATGGGGGTGTAGGTCTTGCCGAAGACGGTGTACGGACGCAGCGCCGATTTCGAATACGGCTCGACGCGTGGTTCGGCGTCAGGAGTCTCGAGCAAGCCTTCCGGCGGCTGGTCGCCCGGACCGTCGTCCTTGTAATAGCCGCCGCGGCCGGAGCCCGCAGCAGGCAGCGCCGGCAATGGCTTGCCGTTGGCGCTGCGCGCCACCGGTGTCGGGCTCGACGTCGCCGACGGCGACGGATTGAGTGGCGGCGCGCTGCTGCACGCCGCCAGCGCCAGCGGCGCCAATAAGGACAACCAGCGCATCACGCGCGGCGTCGAGACAAGAAAATCCCGCATTTGCAATGTTCCCTGAGCTTGTATTGTTGTGTGACTTCGAGCGCAACGATACCAGAGTATCCACGATGCTACGTGGAAATGCCCGCTGCGCCCACCGGCCGTTACAAAATCAGGTCGCCGGCCGGGTTGTCAGGTTTGCACCAGTTTGCGATGGCGCTGGATACTCATCAGGATGCCCGCTCCCAGTCCCAGCGTCACCAGCGCGGTGCCGCCGTAGCTCATGAACGGCAACGGCACGCCGACCACCGGCAGGATGCCGCTGACCATGCCCATGTTAACGAAGGCGTAGGTGAAGAAAATCATCGTGATGGAGCCGCCCAGCAAACGCGTAAACAGCGTTGGTGCGTTCGCCGTGATCATCAGGCCGCGGCCGATCAACAGCAGGTACAGCACTACCAGGATGGTGTTGCCGATCAGGCCGAACTCTTCGGAGAACACCGAGAAAATGAAGTCGGTGGTGCGCTCGGGGATGAATTCCAGATGGGTCTGCGTGCCCATCAGCCAGCCCTTGCCGGTGACGCCGCCGGAACCGATGGCGATGGTCGACTGGATGATATGGAAGCCTTTGCCGAGCGGATCGGAAGTCGGGTCGATCAGCATCATCACGCGCTGGCGCTGGTAGTCGTGCAAGACCGACCAGATCACCGGCAGGCTGGCGGCGCCCGCTATAGCCAGGCCAGTCAGCACTTTCCACGACAGGCCGGCGAAGAAGATCACATAGAAGCCCGCCGCCAGCACCAGCACGCCGGTACCGAGATCGGGCTGGCGAATGATCAGGCCGACCGGCACCGCCAGCAGCAAGCCTGCGATCAGGAACACCGGCCAGCGGATCATGCCTTCGCGCTTCTGAAAGTACCAGGCCAGCATCAGCGGCATGGCGATTTTCATGACTTCCGACGGCTGCACCACCATGCCGATGTTGAGCCAGCGCCGCGAGCCTTTCTTGACGATGCCGAACACCGCCACGGCAATCAGCAGTGTCACGCCGACGGTGTAAATCGGCACCGCAAACCGCAACAGCGTCTGCGGCGAGACATTGGCTGCGATCCACATGACGATGAAGGCAACCAGAATATTGCGCAACTGGTCTTCGACACGGCCGGGGAAATTCATGCCGGCCGAATACAGCGTGACGATGCCGACCGACATGATCAGAAAGATGATCAGCGACAAGGCGCCGTCGAACACCGCCAGATGCGGTTTGATGATTTGCCACAAAGGTGGTCGATGGAGACTCATAGTATTGTTCAGTCCCTGAGATCGTTGCCGACCGCGTCCGTTGCGGGTTGTGAGGTGGCTTCGCTATCCTTGGCGGCCGCAGCCTTGGCCTTGTCCCCGGGACGTTTGCCGAGCAGGTAGAAGTCGATCGCCTTGCGCGCCAGCGGTGCAGCGGCTTCGGCGCCCCAGCCACCGTTTTCGACGATGACCGACAGCGCAATGCGCGGTTTGTCGGCCGGGGCGAACGCCGTGAACAAGGCATTGTCCAGCAAGTGCGTGGCCAGGCGCTTGGCGTCGTACTTCTCGTTCTTCTTGATCGAGACCACCTGCGCGGTGCCGCTCTTGCCGGCCGAGGTGTATTCCGCGCCGGCGAACACGCGCGCACCGGTGCCTTCCTTGTTGACGCCGACCATGGCCTGCTTGATGACGTCGATGTTTTCCTGCTTCAGCGGAATGCGATAGCTTTCCTTGGGCACGGTGATGGTGCGGTCATGCGTGACGCCGTCTTCGATCATCTTGACCAGATGCGGCTTCATCACGATGCCGTTATTGGCCAGCGTCGCGGTGGCGTGCGCCATCTGGATCGGTGTGAACGCGTTGTAGCCCTGGCCGATGCCCAGCGAGATGGTTTCGCCGGCGTACCACTTGCGCTGCTCCGGCTTGCGGTAGGCGTTGCGCTTCCATGTCGTGGAGGGCAGCAGGCCCTTGCGTTCGTGTTCAAGGTCGATGCCGGTCACCTGGCCGAAACCGAACGGCTTCATGAAATCGTGGATGGCGTCGACGCCGAGGTCGTTGGCCAGCATGTAGTAGTAGGTGTCGCAGGAGACCACGATCGAGCGGTACATGTCGACCACGCCGTGACCTCCCTCTTTGTCGTCGCGGAATTTATGGTTGCCGAGCCAGAAGAAGCCGGGGTCGCGGATGGAGTCGGCCGGCTTGCGCTTGCCCAGCTCCAGCGCGGCCAGCGCCATGAACGGCTTGTAGGTCGAACCGGGCGGATAGGTGCCGGACAGCGGGCGGTTGATGAGCGGGCGATCGGGTGAGTTGTTGAGCTCGTCCCAGGTCTGCTGGTCGATACCTTCGACGAAAACGTTGGGATCGAACGATGGCTGCGAGACATAGGCGAGGATATCGCCGGTGGCCGGATCGATCGCCACCAGCGCGCCCTTGCGATCGCCGAAGGCTTCTTCGATCACTTTTTGCAGCTCGATGTCGATCGACAGGATCAGGTTCTGGCCTGGACTCGCAGGCGTACGCGAAAGCGTGCGCACGGCGCGGCCGCCGGCGGAAATCTCGACTTCTTCGTAGCCGGTAGTGCCGTGCAGCTGGGTCTCGTAGCTCTTCTCCAGGCCTTCCTTGCCGATGTAGTCGGTGCCGTTGTAGTTGGCTTCGTCGTCGGAGTCGGAGATGCGGTCGGCGTCGCGCTGGCTGATGCGGCCGATGTAACCAATCACGTGCGCGGCAGTTTTGCCGTACGGGTATTGGCGGAACAGGCGCGCCTGGATGTCGACGCCGGGGAAGCGGTAACGCTGCGCGGTGAACTTGGCCACTTCTTCGTCGGTCAGGCGCGTGCGGATCGGCAGGCTTTCGAAGTTCTTGGATTCTTCTAGCAGCTTGCGGAAACGGCGCCGGTCCTTCGGCTGGATGTCGACCAACGCACTGAGTTGATCAACCAGATCGTCGAGGCTGCCGGCGATCTTGGAGGGCGTGATTTCGAGCGTATAGGCGGAGTAATTGCGCGCCAGCACCACGCCGTTGCGGTCCAGGATCAGGCCGCGATTGGGCACGATGGGCACCACCGAAATGCGATTTTCTTCGGCCTGAGCGGCGTAGGCGTCGTGGCGCACGATCTGCAGCCAGACGAAGCGCGCCATCAGCAGGCTGAAACACACCAGCACCAGCACCGCGACCGCGAACAGGCGCAGCCGGAAGAGCTTCAGTTCATGCTCGGTGTTTTTGAACTCTGTCATATCGGCGCGTGTTGTGACCTAGATCGGACGATTGTCGTCGCGATTGATCGCACGTCGTTGCGGCGCCAGCAGCAGCCACGCCACCACCGGCCACAGCAGGGCGCAGACAAAGCTTTCGCTGAAGTAGTACCAATGCGGGAATTTGCCGCTGACAATCAGGCGCACCACCAGCTGCACCGCCTGCGTCAGTAGCAGCAACGGCAGGATGTGCAAGGCCTGGGTGCCGACAGGGAACCACAGCACGCGGCGATGGATCATGATCGAAAAATAGGACAGCAGCGTATAGGCCAGCGCGTTTTCGCCCAGCAGCGTGGCTTCGTTGACGTCCATTAGCAGGCCCATCATGAAGGCGATGCTGATGCCGATCTTGCGCGGTTCGTGGATCGCCCAGAACACCAGCACCAGCGCCACGAAATCAGGCACCCCGACCCATTGCCCCCACGGCAGCAGGTTGAGCAGGAAGGCGGCTACCAGGCTCAGTGCGATGAACAGCGGATTGGCCGGCAGCAGGATGTAATGCGGATCGTTCATCGGGCGCTCTTGGCGGGTTGCGCCGGCGTTGCCGCGGGCGTTGTGGCTGGTTTGGCGGCAGGCGCGGCAGCCGAAGTAGCCGCAGCGGGAGCGACGCCCTTGCGTTCTTCGGTCGGCGCCTCCTTGGGCGCCACGGCGTCGCTCTCCTTGGCGCTGTCGCGCAGGCGGCGCTTGAGCAGCTTGTCGACCTTCTCGCCGGCGCCTTCAGGGTCGGGACGCGGCGCAATGCTTTGCTCAACCAGCAGGATCAGCAATTGTTTGTGGCGGTCGACGCCGGCAGCCGGCAGGCAGACGATGTGGGCGAAGGCGTCGGTCGACTTGGTTTCGACCTGTTGCACCGTCGCCACCGACAAACCGGGAGGATAGATGCCGTCGATGCCTGAGGTGACCAGTGCGTCGCCCTTCTGGATGTCGGCGTTGGCTGCCATGAAGCGCAGGTCCAGCACGCCCGACTGGCCGCGACCGTAAGCCACGCTGCGCAGACCGTTGCGCAAGACCTGCACCGGGATCGCCTGGTCCTTGTCGGTCAGCAGCGTGACTTCGGCCGTGAACGGGAACACGCGTGTGACCTGGCCGACGATGCCGACGTCGTCGATCACCGGCTGGCCCGGCGCGACGCCCTGCTGCGAACCGCGATTGAGGATGATCTTGCGGGTGAACGGATCGCGCGCATCGTAGAGAATTTCACCGACCACCGATTTGTTGGTCATGCGTTGCTGCATGCTCAGCAGCTTGCGCAGCTGGCTGTTTTCGGCGGCCATCTGGCGTTCCTGCTGCATCAGCTGGGCGTTCATGGCCTGTTGGCGGCGCAGCCCGTCGTTTTCCTTTTGCAGCGCCGTCAGGGAATTGAAGTAGTCATCGACCTTGTAGGCGGCATCGCGCGGCACCATGGCGACCACCTGGAACGGATACAGCACCGTGCCGACCGCCTGGCGCACCATCGACAGCGCATGCATGCGCGAATCGACCACCAGCATGATGATCGCAATCAACGCGAAAAAGCCGGCGCGGGCGCGGGCCGAGGCGCCTTGCTTGAAGAGTGGTGGGATATCCATGTGTCGTCAGGCCGAGACCGATGCCGAGTAAGCTGAAAACCGCAACAGCCCGCACACGGCGGGCTGGAGGGAGAAGAGCGGGCGGATACCGGGAAGATTCCGGCCAATGTCAGGAAGGCAACGCGCTGCAGCAGTCGAGATTTGGCCGTTGTGCGAACGTTTGGTTCGCAGCACCGACCCAATCTGCTTGTGCTCAGTCATAGGCGCGTTTCGGTTCCTCGAGGTTGGCCGGACTCCTGTGGCGGAGAATTATTCGTTGGAGAAGATCGAACCCAGTTTGTCCATGCGATCGAGCGCCATGCCGGAACCGCGCACCACGCAAGTCAGCGGGTCTTCCGCCACGATCACCGGCAGGCCGGTTTCTTCCATCAGCAAACGGTCCAGATCGCGCAGCAGCGCACCGCCACCGGTCAGCATCATGCCCTTTTCGGCGATGTCGGCACCCAGTTCCGGGGGCGTCTGTTCCAGCGCGTTCTTGACGGCGGACACGATGTTGTTGAGCGGATCGGTGAGCGCTTCCAGGATTTCGTTGCTGGAAATGGTGAACGAACGTGGAATGCCTTCGGACAGGTTGCGGCCCTTGACTTCCATTTCCTTGACTTCGGAGCCCGGGAAAGCGGAACCGATGGCCTTCTTGATCGCTTCAGCGGTTTGCTCGCCGATCAGCATGCCGTAGTTGCGGCGGATGTAGTTGACGATGGCTTCGTCGAACTTGTCGCCGCCAACGCGCACCGAACCCTTGTACACCATGCCGCCCAGCGAAATAATGCCGACTTCCGTGGTGCCGCCGCCGATGTCGACCACCATCGAGCCGGTGGCGTCCGAGACCGGCAGGCCGGAGCCGATTGCCGCAGCCATCGGTTCTTCGATCAGGTAGACCTGCGAAGCGCCGGCGCCGAGCGCCGATTCGCGGATCGCGCGGCGTTCCACCTGGGTCGAGCCACACGGCACGCAGATGATGATGCGCGGGGACGGACGGAACAGCTTGGAGTCGTGCACCATGCGGATGAATTGCTTGAGCATCTGCTCGGTGACGGTGAAATCGGCAATCACGCCGTCTTTCATCGGGCGGATCGCCTCGATGTTGCCAGGAACCTTGCCCAGCATCTGTTTCGCTTCCTTGCCGACCGCCTGGATGGTCTTCTTGCCGTTCGGACCGCCTTGCTGGCGGATGGCGACCACGGACGGTTCGTCGAGGACAATGCCCTGACCGCGTACGTAAATCAGTGTGTTTGCCGTTCCAAGGTCAATTGCGAGGTCGTTAGAGAAATAACTGCGTAAAAATCCAAACATGAATTGTCCTGATGCGCCAGAGTCGCGCGCGTTGCATTTGGTAAGTGGGGGTGTCTTTTTAAGCCGCGGCGACACAAATACGGCGCCCGCAAGGCATTAGTCCTACATTCTACCTTATAATTTGGCAGAAACCAGCAGGCAAAATAGCCAGCCATCCTTGCCTGATAAGAGATTTTTCTGCGTTTTTGCAGGCTTTTACCTGCGCATTTGCCGTCATGGCGATCCGATTTTTCAACACATTAGTTTTTGCGCCCGGCGCGCACCTTCCTATCATGACTCTTGCCCTTTCCGATGTGAAACGCATTGCCAACCTGTCCCGTCTCGAGTTGACGGATGAACAAGCAGGCCAAACCCTGGAAAAACTCAACAGCATCTTCTCGCTGGTGGAACAGATGCGGGCCGTGGATACGACGGGCATCGAGCCGCTGAGCCATCCGATTGCGGCGCTGACGGCCGACCTGTCGCTGCGCCTGCGCGACGACAAGGTGACCGAAAGCAACCAGCGCGAGGCCTACCAGCAACCGGCGCCGGCGACCCAGGACGGCCTGTACCTGGTACCCAAGGTCATCGAATAAATCACACTGCTGTGCAAAAAACTGCGCACAAAAAAAAGACGCTTCGGCGCCTCAGCCTCACCGAACCTGAAACGACATTTTCATGCATACCAAGACCATCAAAGAGCTGTCGACGCTCTTGCAGACCAAGAAAATTTCCGCGGCCGAACTGGCCACGCTGTTCCTCGACCGCATCGGCCAGAGCGACCTCAACGCCTTCCTGCATGTCGACCGCGAACTGACCTTGCAGCAGGCCGTCCAAGCTGACCAGCGTATCGCCGCAGGCGACGTCACTCCGTTGACCGGCATCCCGATCGCGCACAAGGACTTGTTCGTGACGCGCGGATGGCGCACCACGGCCGGCTCGAAGATGCTGGAAAATTATGTAAGCCCGTTTGATGCAACCGTGGTGGAACAGTTCAACGCTGCCGGCACTGTTACATTGGGCAAGCTCAACTGCGATGAATTCGCGATGGGTTCGGGCAACGAAAATTCTTATTTCGGCGCCGTGAAAAATCCGTGGGACAAGCGTGCCGTGCCGGGTGGTTCGTCCGGCGGTTCGGCCGCCGCGATTGCCGCGCGCCTGGCGCCGGCCGCCACCGGCACGGATACCGGCGGCTCGATCCGCCAGCCGTCGTCGCTGTGCGGCGTGACCGGTATCAAGCCGACTTACGGCAGCGTCTCGCGCTACGGCATGATCGCGTTTGCGTCGTCGCTCGATCAGGGTGGCCCGATCGCCAAGACCGCCGAAGACTGCGGCCTGCTGCTCAACGCCATGAGCGGTTTCGATCAGCGCGACTCGACCAGCATCGAGCGCCAGAAGGAAGATTTCACGCGTTCGCTCAACGACAGCATCAAGGGCTTGCGCATCGGCGTGCCGAAGGAATTCTTCGGCGCCGGCCTGGCCGCTGATGTCGAACAAGCCGTGCGCGCTGCACTCGCGGAATACGAAAAACTCGGCGCCACATTGGTCGACATTTCGCTGCCGAAAACCGAACTGTCGATCCCGGTCTACTACGTGATTGCGCCGGCTGAAGCATCGTCGAATCTGTCGCGTTTCGACGGCGTGCGTTACGGCCATCGCGCCGCCGATTACAAGGACCTCGCAGACATGTACCAGAAGTCGCGCGCGGAAGGCTTCGGCGATGAAGTGAAGCGCCGCATCCTGGTCGGCGCCTATGTGCTGTCGCACGGCTACTACGACGCCTACTACTTGCAGGCGCAAAAAATCCGCCGCCTGATCGCGCAGGATTTCCAGAACGCGCTGACCGGTCAGGACCGCAAGTGCGACGTCATCATGGGACCGGTCTCGCCGACCGTGGCATGGGACCTGGGCGACAAGACCGACGATCCGGTGGCCAACTACCTGGCCGACATCTTCACGCTGTCGACCAGCCTGGCGGGCTTGCCGGGCATGTCGATTCCGTGCGGTTTCGGTCAGGGCGAAAAGAACAGCAAGCGTCCGGTCGGCCTGCAAATCATCGGCAGCTACTACGATGAAGCGCGCCTGCTCAACGTCGCCCACCAATACCAGCAAGTCACCGACTGGCACCTGCGCGCGCCGGCCTGAGCGACGTTTGCCAAAGTAAAACAGATACAGAATCAGCGAGGAATACTATGCAGTGGGAAGTCGTCATCGGTCTGGAAACGCACACGCAGCTTTCGACCGAATCCAAAATTTTCAGCGGCTCGTCGACGCAGTTCGGCTCCGCTCCCAACACCCAGGCCAGCCCGGTCGACCTGGCCTTGCCGGGCGTCTTGCCGGTGCTGAACAAGGGCGCGGTCGAACGCGCCATCCAGTTTGGCCTGGCGATCGGCGCGACGATTGCGCCGCGCTCGGTGTTCGCGCGTAAAAACTATTTTTATCCCGATCTGCCCAAGGGTTACCAGATCAGCCAGTTTGAAATCCCGGTGGTCCAGGGCGGCAAGATTTCCTTCGTGCTCGAGAAAGACGGCAAGGCCGAAATCAAGACGCTGCAACTGACCCGCGCCCACCTCGAAGAAGACGCCGGCAAGTCGCTGCATGAAGACTACCAGGGCATGACCGGCATCGACCTCAACCGCGCCGGCACGCCGCTGCTGGAAATCGTCACCGAACCCGACATGCGCAGCGCCGCCGAAGCCGTGGCCTACGCCAAGGCCCTGCACTCGCTGGTGATGTGGCTGGGCATCTGCGACGGCAACATGCAGGAAGGCTCGTTCCGTTGCGACGCCAACGTCTCGGTGCGCCCGGTCGGCCAGAAGGAATACGGCACCCGCTGCGAAATCAAGAACCTCAACTCGTTCCGCTTCATGGAAGACGCGATCAATTACGAAGTGCGCCGCCAGGTCGAACTGATCGAAGACGGCGGCACCGTGGTGCAGGAAACCCGCCTGTACGATCCGGACAAAAAGGAAACGCGCTCGATGCGCAGCAAGGAAGACGCGCAGGATTACCGCTACTTCCCCGATCCCGACCTGCCGCCGCTGGTGATTGCGCAAGAATGGATAGAACGCGTCAAGGCCACCATGCCGGAATTGCCGGGCGCGATGCGCGAGCGTTTCGTCGGCGATTACGCGCTGACCGAATACGACGCCGCCGTGCTGACGCAATCGAAGGCGATGGCGTCCTATTTCGAAGCGGTGGTCGCCGCCGCCGGCAAGGAGCAGGCCAAGCCCGCCGCCAACTGGCTCATGGGCGACGTCGCCTCGACGCTCAACCGCGAAGACACCGACATCGCCGCCGCGCCGGTCAGCGCCGTGCAATTGGCGCTGCTGCTGAAACGCATCGCCGACGGCACCATTTCCAACAAGATCGCCAAGGAAGTCTTCGCCGGCATGTGGGAAACCAAATCCGGCAAGGACACGCTGGCCGACGACATCATCGAAGCCAAGGGCTTGAAGCAGATTTCCGACAGCGGCGCGCTGGAAGCCATCGTCGACCAGGTGCTGGCGGCCAATGAAAAGTCGGTGGCGGAGTTCCGCTCCGGCAAGGAACAGGCCATCAACGCCCTGATCGGCCAGGCCATGAAAGCCACCAAGGGCAAGGCCAATCCGGCGCAACTGACCGAGTTGCTGCGCAAGAAGTTGACATCCTGATCATCATTTTTGCTGCAAGAACGACGAAAGCCGCTGCTGTTGCAGCGGCTTTTTCTATTCTGGATTTCGCATGGCGCAAAAAACGCATATGGTTATGAAAACTTATTACTTGCTGGCCCGGCCGGTGAGGCGTGTAATCCTTGTTTTACCCATACTCGGAGCGGGGTCGCCAGCTGCACGCTGACCACTGCCCGGCAACGGAGCAAGATTCATCATGTCCAGCGCAAGCGCACTGCAAACCTCTTCCGTCCAGACGGAACAAGATTTCACCATCCGCGCCTTCGGCGGCCCGCTGGGCGCCGAAATCACCGGCCTCGACCTCAACTTGCCGGTGTCGGACCGTGAACTGGCCGAGATCCGCGCAGCGCTGGTCAAACACAACGTGGTGGTGTTTCGCGACCAGCGCATCACGCCGGACCAGCACGTGGCGTTCAGCCGCCGCTTCGGCCCGCTGCAGGTGCATGTACTCAACCGCTTCCACCTGAAGAATTATCCGGAAATCCTGATCGTCTCCAACGTGCTCGAAGACGGCAAGCCGATCGGCCTGGTCGACGCCGGCGCCGACTGGCATTCGGATCTGTCCTACATGCCCAAGCCCAGCCTGGGGGCGCTGCTGCATTCGCAGGAGCTGCCGGCGGAACAGGGCGACACCTTATTCGCCAACACCGCCGACGCCTACGACACGCTGCCGGCCGAGATCAAGAAGCTGCTGGAAGGCAAGCGCGCGGTCCACTCCTATGTCTACCGCTACGAACGCCTGCGCAAGCTGTCGCCATGGCGTCCGGAACTGACGCAAAAGCAGATCGACGAAGTGCCGCCGGTGGAACATCCGGTCATCACCACGCATCCGGAAAGCGGCCGCAAGATCCTGTTCGTCAGCGAAGGCTTCACCTCGCACATCGTCGGCATCCCGCGCGATGAAAGCGATGAGCTGCTCAAGACCCTGCACGCGCATATCACGCGCCCCGAGAACGTCTACCGCCATCAATGGCAACCGCACGACATCGTGTTCTGGGACAACCGCAGCACCCAGCACTATGCCGCGATCACGCCGCAACACCTGCGCCGTACGCTGTACCGCACCACGGTCGAAGGCGACGTGCCGGTCTGAAGCTTGCTCATCCGGCAAGATTCAATAAAAAAAGCCCTCGCATGAGGGCTTTTTATTGCCTGCAAGGCATTGTTTCCGATCGATAAGGAACGGCGACGCCCGCCGCTGGTCCAAACTTTGGACGGCCCTGCCTTGCGCCTGCGGCCTTATTCGAACAACAACAGGAGAATGCTCATGAAATTCCGTACAACCTTTATGATCGTGGTGCTGGCGCTGGTCGCCATCTTTGCCGCCGTCAATTGGGAAGCCTTCCTGGCGCCGACGCCGCTGACGCTGGTGTTCACCGACTTCCAGGCGCCGCTGGGACTGGTGATGCTGGGCGTGGTGGTGATTCTCACCGCGGTTTTCCTGATGTACGTGATGGCGCTGCAAACCAGCGCGCTGTTCGAAGCGCGCAGGCTGACCAAACAGCTCGATACGCAGCGCGAGCTGGCCGACCAGGCTGAAAAATCGCGCTTCATCGAATTGCGCGGTTACCTGCAAAGCGAATTGCAGCAGTTGCAGCAGCGCCAGAACGCCCACCTGAGCGCGTTGACCAACAAGATCGAATCGGTGCAGCAGGACATCCAGCAACGCGGCCAGCTGACGGAGAATGCGGTCGCTGCACAGATCGGCGAGCTTGACGATCGCCTGCAACGCCTTGGCGTCGGTACGACCGGAGTAGCAGGCGTCAGAGCCACCGTCTGAAGCTCGCTGCAAAAGCACCAGCGTCAGCAGATAAAAAAAGCCCCGGGTCGCAATGACCCGGGGCTTTTTCAATGCCTGCAGCTTTACGGGGATTACTCTATTGCACGCCGTAACGCGCACGGTAAGCCGCCACCGCATCCTTGTACTGCGACAGCTGCGCATCGGCGCCGGCCTGCGCCAGGTATTGCAGCAAGTCGTTGAGGTTGCCGATCGAGATCACCGGCATGTCATAGGCCTTGCCCACTTCCTGCACCGCTGAAAGCGCCGACAGGGCGTCGTCCTTGCCGGAGCGCTCCATGCGGTCCAGCGCGATGAGCACCGCGCAGGGGGTGGCGCCGGCGGCACGGATCATGTCCACCGATTCGCGCACCGAGGTGCCTGCCGAAATCACGTCATCGATGATCACCACGCGGCCTTGCAGCTTGGCGCCGACGATGGTGCCGCCTTCGCCGTGGTCCTTGGCTTCCTTGCGGTTGTAGGCGAACGGCACGTTGCGGCCCTGGCCCGCCAGCGCAACGGCGGTGGCCGACGCCAGCGTGATGCCCTTGTAGGCGGGACCGAACAGCATGTCGTATTGCAGGCCGGACTCCTGCAAGGTCTGGGCGTAGAACTGAGCGACTCTGGCCAGCGCCGCGCCTTCGTTGAACAACCCGGCGTTGAAGAAATAAGGCGAAGTACGGCCGGCCTTGGTGACGAACTCGCCGAAGCGCAACACGCCTGCGGACACGGCGAACTCAATGAACTCTTGTCGTAAGTTGCTCAAAATACATTCCTGAAAAGTAAGATGCGAAGCGGCCCTGACAGTGGAAAAGCGCTGCGCAGGCCGCAAGACCCACATTTTAAATGAATCAGGTATGCTACGCGCCTGACTTTTACGTGAGTTTCCCCATGCCAAAAATCGTCTCCGCCAATCTCAACGGCATCCGCTCCGCCGCCAAAAAGGGTTTCTTCGAATGGATGGCCAAGGAATCCGCCGACTTCATCTGCGTGCAGGAACTGAAGGCGCAGGAAGCAGACATGTCGCCGGAGTTCCTCGCACCCGAGGGCTACGTCGGCCATTTTCACTACGCCGAGAAAAAGGGTTACTCGGGCGTGGGCGTCTACAGCAAGCGCACGCCAAACGCGGTGCGTATCGGCTTCGGCGTACAGGAGTTCGACGACGAAGGCCGCTATGTCGAATGCGACTTCGGCGACCTCACCGTGATCTCGCTGTACTGCCCGTCGGGCTCGTCGAGCGAAGAACGCCAGCAGGCCAAATTCCGTTTCATGGAAGTGTTCCTGCCGCACTTGCAGGAGTTGAAAAACAGCGGCCGCGAGATCGTCATCTGCGGCGACTGGAACATCGCCCACAAGGAAATCGACCTGAAGAACTGGAAGAGCAACCAGAAGAACTCGGGCTTCCTGCCGGAAGAGCGTGCCTGGCTGACGCGCGTGTTCGACGAACTCGGCCTGGTTGACGTCTACCGCACCATCCATCCGGAAACCACCGGCGACGCCTACACCTGGTGGAGCAACCGCGGCCAGGCCTGGGCCAACAACGTCGGCTGGCGCATCGATTATCACATCGCGACTGCCGGCATCGCCAAGAAGGCCAAGACGGCGGCGATCTACAAGACCGCGCGCTTCTCGGACCATGCGCCGCTGACGATCGATTACAAGGCGTGAACCTGAATGCAGACTGAGCGTTTGCATTCGCACCAGCCATGAAAAAAGCCCTCGCTAGCGAGGGCTTTTTTATGCACCGCTGAATGCTTAAGCAGCGGCGGCTTTCTTCGGTGCAGCCTTTTTCGCAGCGGGCTTTTTAGCCGCAGGTTTCTTGGCGGCCGGCTTCTTTGCGGCTGCCGCCGCAGGCTTGGCCTTGGCCTTGCTCGCCGTTGCAGTCGCTGCGTCCTCGTCACCTTCCGCAGCAGCTGCCGCAGCCTTGCCCTTGGCCGGCGCCTTGGCCTTGCGTTCCTCGAACTCGAAGCTGATCTTGCCGTCCTTGCCGCGCGTCAGGAACGCCTTGAACGGACGGCGCGTGCGTTGCGAGATGAAGCCCGGCAGCAGGTCGGTCTTGCCTTCGTTGAGCAGCTTGGCCATCTGTTCCGGCAGGATTTCCTGCTGCAGGATGATACGGCCGCTGCGGAAATCGCAGGCCTTCGGCTTCGCGACCTGCTTTTCACAGACGTACGCCAGGCCCATTTCGTACACGCCGCTGCCGCATTTCGGGCAAGGACCGAGCGGGGTCTGCTCGCTGAAGTCGACCGGTTCACCGCTTTCGTCGTCGTTCTGGCCGAAGTCGAATTCCAGCTTGAAGTTCTTGATTTCTTCGTCGCGTGAAATCTTCAGGATCGCCGCAAACGGTCGTCCCATCTTGGAGCGGAAACCCTGCAGCGGACCGATGGTGCGATTGGCCAGCAACTCCTCCACTTCCGGGATCTCAAACTGGCGACCGGCCGGCGTCTTGCTCATCGAGAATTCGCATTTGGTGCAGGCGAAGCGGCGATAGTTTTCCTTCACCACGCTGCCACAATTCGGGCACGGCGTCTTGAGCGTCGCATAGTCGCCGGGGATGGTGTCGTTGTCGTATTCCTTGGCGCGCTTGACGATGATTTGCGTCATCTGGGCGATCTCGCGCATGAATTCTTCACGGCTGATCTTGCCGCGTTCCATCTGCGCCAGCTTCTGCTCCCATTCACCGGTCAGCTCAGGTTCGGTCAGTTCGTCCACACCCAGGCCGTGCAGCAGTGTCATGAGCTGGAACGCCTTGGCGGTCGGCATCATTTCGCGGCCTTCGCGCAGCAGGTATTTTTCGTTGAGCAGACCTTCGATGATGGCCGCACGCGTGGCCGGCGTGCCGAGGCCCTTGCCGGCCATCGCTTCGCGCAGCTCGTCGGAATCGATCAGCTTGCCGGCGCCTTCCATGGCCGACAGCAGCGTCGCTTCGGTATAACGCGCAGGCGGCTTGGTGACCAGGCCGTTGGCGGTAATCTTGTCGGTCTTGACCTTTTCGTCCTTGGCGACGGCGACCAGCGTGCCGCTGTTTTCGTCTTTCTCGTCGACCACGTCCTTGCCGTAAATCGCCAGCCAGCCGGGGTTGGTCATGACCTTGCCTTCAGTCTTGAACTGATGACCGGAGACTTCGGTGAAGCGCGTGGTGACCTGGAATTCCGCCGCCGGGAAGAACACCGCCATGAATCGGCGCGTCACCAGGTCGTACAGCTTTTGTTCCGGTTCGGACAGATTCTTCGGTGCTTGCGTGGTCGGGATGATCGCAAAGTGATCACTGATCTTGGTGTTGTCGAAGATGCGCTTGTTCGGCTTGACCCAGCCCTGCTTGAGGATCTGCTTCGAGAACTGATGGTAATTGTTGCTCTCGGACAGGGTATCGAGCGTGTCCTTGACGGTCTGCACGTAATCTTCCGGCAGATGACGCGAGTCGGTACGCGGATAGGTCAGCACCTTGTGCTTTTCATACAGCGCCTGGGCCAGGCCGAGCGTGTTCTTGGCCGAGAAGCCGAAGCGCGAGTTGGCTTCGCGTTGCAGGCTGGTCAGGTCGAACAGGCCAGGCGCCATTTGCGTGGTCGGCTTGGATTCTTCGGTGACGTTGCCGATCTTGCCGCGGCAGGCGGCCACGATCGATTCGGCGGCAGCCTTGCTCCACAGGCGCTCAGGGCGCTTCTCCGGATCGTTCTCGTCCTTCTTGTGCTGTTTGTCGAGCCAGCGGCCTTCATAGATGCCGGCGGCGCAGACGAAGTCGGCGCGTACTTCCCAGAAATCGCGGGAAACGAACTTCTTGATCTTCTCTTCGCGCTCGACCACGATCGACAGGGTCGGCGTCTGTACGCGACCGACGGTGGTCAGGTAAAAGCCGCCTTCCTTCGAATTGAAGGCGGTCATGGCGCGCGTGCCGTTGATGCCGATCAGCCAGTCCGCTTCGCTGCGGCAGCGGGCGGCGTCGGCCAGCGGCAACATGTCTTCGTCCTTGCGCAGATTGGCGAAACCGTCGCGGATCGCGCCCGGCGTCATCGATTGCAGCCACAGGCGCTGCACCGGCTGCTTGGCCTTGGTGTATTGCGCGATCAGGCGGAAAATCAGTTCGCCTTCCCGCCCGGCGTCGCAGGCGTTGATCAGGCCGGTGACGTCCTTGCGCTTGATCAGCTTGTTGAGCGCCTTGAGGCGCGACTCGGTCTTGGCGATCGGATTGAGCGCGAAGTGCGGCGGAATCATCGGCAGATGGGTGAAGGTCCACTTGCCGCGCTTGACGTCGTATTCCTCGGGCACCGCGATTTCCAGCAGATGGCCCACGGCCGAGGACAGAACGTATTCGTCGGATTCGAAATACTCATCGTGCTTGGTAAAGCCGCCGAGCGTCTTCGCGATGTCGTTCGCGACAGAGGGCTTCTCGGCAATGATGAGGGTCTTGCTCATAAATGTGTTCTCAAAAGAGGATGCAAAGGGGTCGTAGGCTGATGCCCGGCCGCGCCAAAATGCGACGCTGAGGCGCAATTTGTATTGCGTATTGGCAATATGCTTTTTATATAGTAGCTAATATTTGAGCAGTGCGGGGGAATGATAAGCGCGTTGCAGAACAAACGGCAAGCACTGCGCTGCGGCCGTGACTCTCCGGTGACTTGGCGGTTTTGGACAATCTGCAGGCGAATCCGGATAAAACAAGCGCTGATCACGCCGCCCTGCAGCGGGCATGCAAAGTGTCGGCCGCATGAAAAACGGCGTCGCAATGGACGCCGTCTTTCGTTGCACTCGATGCAAGTTTGGTGCAGGTTCAGTGCAACAGCCGCGGTTCGGCGTCGTCTTCGTCAAGGAACAGTTCGTCGAACATCAGGCCGTCCGGTTCCTTACCTTGGCTCCACAAGACCATCAATACGATAACCTTGAGCTTTTCCAGCGATACCGGCGCGTCGCCGACCGCGAGGGCGCGTTCGATGACGATTTCGCGCTGCACGGCGTTGAGCATCTTGGCGGATTCGAGGAACTGGATGAAGCCGACGGCTTCGGTGCCGAGCACATCCATCTCTTGCTGGGCGTAAATGCGGATACCGAAGGAGAAGGCGGTTTGCTGAGGATACTGATCAGCGAACTCGTGATTGGCTTCTTCCAGATCAGTGAGCCAACCGAGCGCCCTGGTGATTTCCTCGTCCTCAAAACCAATGGCGGTCAATTTCTTGACCAAGGCCGCTGGTTCAGGGCAGGCATCGGGGCGGTAATAGGTTTCGTACAGATAAACAAGGACGTCAAACATGGCTCTACTCTATCGCGAAGGTTGACACAACACAAGTCTACGAATCCAGTATGGCAGGATTTTGAGATTTGCGCAGAATATCTTGCGAGTTGTTGTCTGACCATTATCTGATTATTCACGTCTTGTTTGACGTCCGTTTTCAGCATGATTTTTCAGCGCTATTTATCTCCGTCAGTTCACGCGCCGATAGCGTCCTCCGGGCAGACATTCCACTGCGCCGTCGAGCTCCAGCGCGAGCAGCCGTTCGCTCAACGCGGCGACGCCGAGACCGCTGCGCATGCTGAGCGCATCGGCATCGACGGGATCGAAACCCATCGCGCCGAGCAGCGCGTCGGCGGCACTATCTCCAGGCGCAATGACTGGCATTTGCTCACGCCGCGCAGGTAATGGCAGCTTGCCGAGTTCTTCGAGGATGTCCTGTTCCGACTCGACCAGTTTGGCGCCCTGCTTGATCAGTTGATGACAGCCCTTCGACAGCGGCGAATGAATCGAACCGGGAATCGCGAAAACATCGCGCCCCTGCTCGGCCGCCGTACGCGCTGTGATCAGCGAGCCTGATTGCGCCGCCGCTTCGACAACCAGCACCGCGCGCGCCAGGCCGGAAATGATGCGATTGCGGCGGGGGAAATTGGCGGCCACCGGCGGCATGCCGAGCGGGTATTCGCTGACGATGCAGCCCTCTTCCTCCAGGCGTTGCGCCAACCCCCGATTGCGCATCGGGTAGACGATGTCGATGCCGGTGCCGATCACTGCGACGCTGGAGCCTCTGCCGCGCAGGCCGCCGTGATGCGCCGCCGCGTCGATGCCCAGCGCCAGCCCCGACACGATGGTCAGCGCCGCGCGGCTGGCGGCTTCGGAAAATCGCTCGGCGTTCTGTATCCCCTGCACCGTCGCGTTGCGACTGCCGACGACCGCCAGCGAGGTGGACGACAACAATGCACTGCGTCCTTTTATATAGAGCAGGATCGGCGGATCGGCAATGTTCAGCAGCGCTTGCGGATAATCGGCATCCGCCAGCGTGAGGATGCGATGGCCGGGTTGTGCCGCCCAGTCCAGCGTCAGCCCGAGCCGGTTCTGCATCATCGCGGTCGGCGGTCGCAGCAAGGCCCGCGCGATGCGTTCCGGCGCAACGGCGCGCAGGTCGTCGAAGCCGGCGCTGAAGATGTCGCCCGGCAGACCGAAGGTTGATAGCAATCTGCGCGCCATGTCGACGCCGACACCGTCGGTTTGCATGAAGCGGATCCAATCGCGCAGTTCCGCTGCGTCGTTGGGGTTGGCAATGGTCAATGTGGTGTGTATTCCATGAATGGCGCGAACGCCTTGTCCCCCACCTGCAGCGCTTCGACTGACTCCGTGATGAGCCCGTACGACACGCTGTCATAGACGCGAAATATCAACAGGCGACCGCTCTCGTTTCCCGGCGATCTTGTTGCCTGCTGCTGCGTATTTTTTGCCACCAGCCCCAGCGACATGCCTGCGGCAATGTGATCGCGAGCGCCTTTGTTGATGCCGACCGCTTGGTGCTGCGCCGCATGTGCGGCCCCGCCGACGATGGAGATGATCTGTGCGTCCACGGCTGCACCGGGTCGGGTGGTGGTGGAATCTCTGGTCGGAGCGGCATCGGGAATCAGCAAGTCGCCCTGCATGATTTCCTGTGTAGACGACGTGACGATGAAACTGTGCACACTGTCGGCGCCCTCATGCTGCAGCACCGCTTTGCCAAGCACAACAGCTTCGTCGCCGAGATGTTCTCCGCTCAATGGATCGCGTAGTTTCAACGATGGCCGCACCACGCGGAATTCAGACACACCGTGCAAACTGCCTTCCCCCACGATGCGATCGCCCTTGCCCGCCAACGTACGCCGGTCGGGCATTGCGACGATGCGCAGGGCCTGCGCCAGTTGCGCGGCGTTGATCAGCAGCGGCGCGATCGCAATCGCTTGTCGCGTCCGTTGCACGGGCTGCGGCAACACGCCCGAACGCATCTCCGGCGCCAGCCGTACGACTGCGTCATCGTCCTCCGAAACCGAGACCTGGACCGCACAGGACAGGTCTGACAAAAGGAGAAGCACGGCGGCTATGATAAAATTTTTCAAAAATCGCGCCCAAAAAACGATAAATCCCGGCAATTAACCGAATCGGCAAGCTGAAGCATGCCCAACTTTGTTGACACAAAGACAACAAATGCCGATTCTGCCGACAATTCCTTGAACTGGCAAGAACAACCCTCAGCTATCTGTATAGAGCGCAGATAGCGCAGTGAACAGAAAAGTATGGCCTTATTGAATATCCTCCGTTATCCGGACCCCCGCCTGCACAAGGTCGCCAAGCCCGTCACCGTATTCGACGAGCGCCTGAAGAAACTCGTCGCCGACATGGCTGAAACCATGTACGACGCGCCCGGCGTCGGCCTGGCCGCGACCCAGATCGACGTGCATGAGCAAGTGATCGTGATCGACGTGTCCGACACCAACAACGAACTGCGCGTGTTCATCAATCCGGAAATCACCTGGTCCAGCGACGAGAAGCAGGTCTACGACGAAGGCTGCCTGTCGGTGCCCGGCATCTACGACGGCGTCGAACGTCCGGCACGCGTCAAGGCGCGCGCCTTCGATGCTGACGGCAAGGAATTCGAAGTGGAAGCCGACGGCCTGCTGGCGGTCTGCATCCAGCATGAGATGGATCACCTCAAGGGCAAGGTTTTCGTGGAGTATCTGTCGCCGCTCAAGCGCAATCGCATCAAGACCAAGATGCTCAAGGAAGAGCGCGAACTGAAGCGCGGATAAGTAGTTACAGGAACCTCGACGCGTCAAAAAAACGGCCCGCACTCTGCGGGCCGTTTTTCATTGCATCAGGAGGCGACCGTGAAACGAAAAATCCCGTCGTCGCCGAGCCGTCTTTGCAGCACGCCGTCAAACCACAGCTTGTGCAAATGCGCTACCGCCTCGCCCAGCGCGAAGCTCAGCTGATGCGTGTCGAGCGGACGCTTGAACATCACCGGCAGGATCTCCACCGCCGTCTTCGGCGTGGCGCATGCCTCCAGCACCTCCGCCAGGCGCGCGCGATGATGATCGTTGAGTTGCGTGATGCGCGTATGCAAGCCGCGGAATGGTTTGCCGTGCGACGGCAGCACCAGCGTGTCATCGGCCAGGCCGGTATATTTTTTCAGCGAATCAAGATATTGCTGCACCGGATTCGCTTCCGGCTCGATGGCGAATACCGACACGTTGGTCGAGATGCGCGGCAGCACCATGTCGCCGGAAATCAGCAGGCGCGCCTCGTCGGCATACAGCGAAACATGTTCCGGCGAATGGCCGAAGCCGGTGATCACGCGCCAGTCGCGCGTACCGATGCGCACCGTGTGCTGGTCCTGCATGCGCGTGTACGCCAAGGGCACGGCCGGCACCAGATCCTTGTAGTAGTTGTTGCGGCCGGAGAGCTTGGAGATCAGTTCTTCATCGACCAGCCCATGGCGGCGGAAATGCGGCGCCGCCGACGTGCCGTCGGCGCCCGGCAATCCGGCCGACATCAAGCGCGCAAAACCGTATTCACCGGTACTCATCCACAGCGGCGCGTTCCAGCGCGCGCACAGCCAGTCCGCCAGCCCGACGTGGTCGGGATGGCAATGCGTGACCAGCACGCGGATGATCGGCAGGCCGCGCAGTTGCGTGGCGAAAATACTTTCCCAGCTTTCCTTCGTGGCGTCGGCGGCGATGCCGCAATCGACTGCGGTCCAGCCGCGTACACGTCCGGTCGGCGTCTCGATCTCGTCTTCCAGCAGCCACAGGTTGATGTGGTCCAGCGCGAACGGCAGGCCCATGCGCAGCCACAAGACGCCAGGCGCGACTTCCAAGGTGGCGCCCACGGCGGGCAAGGTGTCGCCGAAGGCGTATTCGAGCTGGGATTCAAGAGCGTTCATGGGTACCTGACTGTGGACGATGCTTTCCGGCATGTTGGCAAACTGGCAAAACCGAACAAGGGGTTTTCATTTTTTTGCGGACAAGCCTACAATATACTTTACGTTAACGTAAAGTGCCACGACCGCCCCACAAACCGCAACGCGTCATCCCCAAGAGATCATGCCGACCTACACCATTACCGAGCTGGCCAAGGAATTCGACATCACGCCGCGCGCGATCCGGTTTTATGAAGACCAGGGCTTGCTGAGCCCGAAGCGCGAAGGCAGCGGCGGCCGCAACCGGGTCTATGCAGCGCGCGAACGCACCCGCCTCAAGCTCACGCTGCGCGGCAAGCGACTCGGCCTGACTCTCTCGGAAATCAAGAACCTGGTTGACATGTACGAATCGCCCAAGGATACCGAGGCGCAACTGCAGCGCTTCCTCGGCGTGCTCGCGCAGCATCGCGAAAAGCTTGAACGCCAGCGCGAAGATCTTGAAGTAACGCTGGAAGAAATCGCCGCGCACGAAGCCGAATGCCTGCAATTGCTGGAAACCGACCTGCCGCTCAAAGCGCCCGCAAAGCGCAACGCCCGCACCGCCGCCGCAAGAAAATCCGCCTGACCCCATGAAACGCGCTGCCCATTATTTAGGCATAATTCGCAATTGAATTGACGTTAACGTAAAGCACCACGCCCGCACATAAACCAAGACCAATTACCTTATCCAAACGAGGAGACACAACATGATCCATCTGCCAGGTTTGACCTTCGATCACGGCGAAGACATCGCCGCCTTGCGCGAGAGCGTGGCCGCCTTCGCCCAGGCTGAAATCGCGCCGCGCGCCGCGGAAATCGACCGCAGCGACCAGTTCCCGATGGACTTGTGGAAAAAGATGGGCGACCTCGGCGTGCTCGGCATCACCGCCGACGAAGAATACGGCGGCGCCGCCATGGGCTATCTCGCGCACATCGTCGCGCTGGAAGAAATCTCGCGCGCCTCGGCCTCCGTCGGCCTGTCCTATGGCGCGCACTCCAACCTGTGCGTCAACCAGATCAAGCGCAACGGCACTAACGAACAAAAGAACAAGTACCTGCCCAAGCTGATCTCAGGCGACTTCATCGGCGCACTCGCCATGTCCGAACCCAACGCCGGCTCCGACGTCGTCAGCATGAAACTGCGCGCCGACAAAAAGGGCGACCGCTACGTCTTGAACGGCAGCAAGATGTGGATCACCAACGGCCCCGACGCCGACGTGCTGGTGGTATATGCCAAGACCGACCTGGAGGCAGGCGCGCGCGGCATGACCGCCTTCCTCGTGGAGAAAGGTTTCAAGGGATTCTCGGTCGCACAAAAACTCGACAAGCTCGGCATGCGCGGCTCACACACCGGCGAACTGGTGTTCCAGGATTGCGAAGTGCCGGAAGAGAACGTGCTCGGCGGCGTCGGCCGCGGCGTCAATGTGCTGATGTCCGGCCTCGACTTCGAACGCGCAGTCTTGTCCGGCGGACCGCTGGGCATCATGCAAGCTTGTATGGACGTCGTCGTCCCTTACGTGCATGACCGCAAGCAGTTCGGCCAGGCCATCGGCGAGTTCCAGCTGATGCAGGGCAAGATCGCCGACATGTATTCGACCATGATGGCCTGCAAGGCCTACGTCTACGCCGTCGGCCAGGCCTGCGATCGCGCGAAGACGCCGGACGCGGCGCGCGCCCTGCGCAAGGACGCCGCCGGCGCTATCCTCTACTCTGCAGAAAAAGCCACCTGGATGGCCGGCGAGGCGATCCAGACGCTGGGCGGCAACGGCTACATCAACGAATATCCGGTCGGTCGCCTGTGGCGCGACGCCAAGCTCTACGAAATCGGCGCCGGCACCAGCGAGATCCGTCGCATGCTGATCGGCCGCGAGCTGTTTGCCGAGACCATGTAAGCATTTTTGAATCATCCATCCGAGCAGGAGAAGAACATGCAAGACCGTATTGAAGATCGCGTTGAAGACCCTATCGTCATTGTCGGCGCCGCGCGCACTCCCATGGGCGCCTTCCAAGGCGAACTGTCGGCGTTGACCGCCAGCGATCTCGGCGCCGCCGCCATCAAGGCTGCGCTGGAACGCGCCGGCGTTGCGCCCGAGCAAGTGCAGGACGTCTTGTTCGGCAACTGCCTGATGGCGGGACAAGGCCAGGCGCCTGCGCGCCAAGCGGCGATCAAGGCCGGCATCCCGGTCTCGGCCGGCGCCGTCACCTTGTCGAAGATGTGCGGCTCGGCCATGCAGGCGACCATGTTCGGTTTCGACTCCATCCTGGCCGGCACCAATGACGTGGTGGTCGCCGGCGGCATGGAATCGATGACCAACGCGCCCTACCTGATCCCGAAAGCGCGCGGCGGCTATCGCATCGGCCACGGCATGATCTACGACCACATGATGCTCGACGGCCTCGAAGACGCCTACGACAAGGGTCGCGCGATGGGCACCTTCGGCGAAGACTGCGCGGCGAAATACCACTTCACGCGCGAAGACCAGGATGCCTTCGCAATCGCCTCGGTCAAGCGTGCGCAGCAAGCCACCGCGGACGGTTCGTTCAAATGGGAAATCGCACCGGTCACCGTGGCCACCCGCGGAGGCGACGTCGTGGTCGATACCGACGAAGGTCCGCGCAAGGCCAAGATCGAAAAGATCCCGACATTGAAAGCCGCCTTCAAGAAGGACGGCACCATCACCGCCGCGTCGTCATCCTCCATCAATGACGGCGCTGCCGCGCTGGTGCTGATGCGCGAATCGACCGCGAAAAAACTCGGCAGCACGCCGATTGCACGCATCGTCGGCCACGCGCGTCACTCGCAGGAACCGAACTGGTTCACCACCGCGCCGATCGGCGCCATCAACAACCTGTATAAGAAGATCGGCTGGAGCACCGCCGACGTCGACCTGTTCGAAATCAACGAAGCCTTTGCCGCCGTGCCGATGGCCGCGATGAAGGAACTCGGCATCACCCACGACAAGGTCAACATCCACGGCGGCGCCTGTGCGCTGGGTCATCCGATCGGCGCGTCCGGCGCGCGCATCATCGTCACGCTGATCGGCGCGTTGAAGAAGACCGGCGGCAAGCGCGGCGTCGCCTCCCTGTGCATCGGCGGCGGCGAAGGCACGGCGCTGGCGATTGAATTGCTGTAAAACCCGGGACCCCTATGAGCGACCAAAAATCACCCGTCGATTTCTACTTCGACTTCAGTTCGCCTTACGGCTACTTCGCTTCGCTGGAGATTGAAAAGCTGGCGGCGAAATACGGCCGTACGGTCAACTGGCGCGCCATCCTGCTCGGCCCGGTGTTCAAGACCATGAACATCGCGCCGATCGCCAACGTGCCATTGAAAGGCGACTATGCGCGCCATGACATGGAACGCAGCGCGCGCTTCCACAACATCCTGTTCCGCCATCCCGACGTCATGCCGATCGCCACGCAGCATGCGGCGCGCGCGGTGCTGTGGGTGCAGCAGAACAATGCGGCCAAGGCGATCAACCTGATCCATGCCTTCTACAGCGCCTACTTCACCGAGAACATCGACATCAGCGCACTCGAGACGGTGGTGCGCATCGCCGGCGATAACGGCATCGACGTCGGCAAGCTGACCGCCGCGCTCAACGACGACACTGTCAAGGACGCACTGAAAACGGAAGTCGCGGCCTCCATAGCACGCGGCGTGTTCGGCTCGCCGTTCGTGATCGTCGACGGCGAATCGTTCTGGGGCTTCGACCGCTTCGACCAGCTCGAGGCTTTCCTGAAGAACGGAAAGATCTGATGGCAGGCAAGGCAGACAAACAGGCTTGTCCCTGCGGCAAAGGCGTCTACGGCGCCTGCTGCGGCCGCTTCATTGCTGGAGAAGCGGTGCCGGCGACGGCGGAACAATTGATGCGCTCGCGCTATACGGCATTCTCGTTGCGCGAGGAAGACTACCTGCGCGCGACCTGGCATCCCGACACGCTGCCGGACGAGCCGATCACCGCCGAGAGCGACGTCAAATGGATAGGACTCGACGTGATCAAGCACAAGCATGTGAAGGATACCGATGAAGCCACGGTGGAATTCGTCGCACGCTTCAAGGTCGGCGGCCGCGGGCATCGCCTGCACGAAGTCAGCAGCTTCGTACGCCAGCCGGATGCCGCCGGCGTGGCGCGCTGGTACTACGTCGACGGCGCTTTTCCGGACGACGAATAAAAAATATTAAGACAGAGACAAAGGACAATATGCCGCAACTCGACAGCAAACTGAACACGCGCAGCGACGACTTCCAGAGCAACACGGCGGCGATGCAAGCCATCGTTGACGATCTGAAGGAAAAGATCGCCGTCATCGCGCAAGGCGGCGGCGAAGCCGCGCGCAACAAGCATCTGGCGCGCGGCAAACTGCTGCCGCGCGATCGTGTGCAGATGCTGCTCGATCCGGGCACACCTTTCCTCGAGTTCTCGCAACTGGCCGCGTACGCCATGTACCAGGAGAAGGAGGGCAAGGATGCAGCGCCCTCCGCCGGCATCATCACCGGCATCGGCCGCGTCGCGGGGCAGGAATGCGTGATCGTCTGCAATGACGCCACGGTCAAGGGCGGCACCTATTATCCGATGACTGCCAAGAAGCATTTGCGCGCGCAGGAGATCGCCGAGTTCAACCACCTGCCCTGCATTTATCTGGTCGACAGCGGCGGCGCCAACCTGCCGAACCAGGATGAGGTATTCCCCGACCGCGATCACTTCGGCCGCATCTTCTTCAATCAGGCCAACCTGTCAGCCAAGGGCATCCCGCAAATCGCGGTGGTGATGGGTTCCTGCACGGCCGGCGGCGCGTATGTGCCGGCCATGAGCGACGAGTCCATCATCGTCAAGGACCAGGGCACCATCTTCCTGGCCGGACCACCGCTGGTGAAGGCCGCCACCGGCGAAGTCGTCACGGCCGAAGAGCTGGGCGGCGGCGACGTCCATACGCGCCTGTCGGGGGTGGTCGATCATCTGGCGCAAAACGATCTGCACGCGCTGTCGATTGCGCGCAGCATCGTCGCCAACCTCAACCGCACCAAGCCGCAGCAGTTGGCGATGCGCGACGTCCGTGAGCCCAAGTATCCGGCGCGTGAACTGTACGGCGTCATCCCTACCGACACGCGCAAGCCCTTCGACGTACGCGAGGTGATCGCGCGCGTGGTCGACGGCAGCGAGTTCGACGAATTCAAGGCCCGCTACGGCACCACGCTGGTGTGCGGCTTCGCGCACCTGTACGGCATGCCGGTCGGCATCATCGCCAACAACGGCATCCTGTTCTCGGAGTCGGCGCTCAAGGGCGCGCACTTCATCGAGCTGTGCTGCCAGCGCAAGATTCCACTGATCTTTCTACAGAACATCACCGGCTTCATGGTCGGCAAGAAATACGAAAACGAAGGCATCGCGCGCAACGGCGCCAAGATGGTGACGGCGGTGTCGACCGCCGCCGTGCCGAAGCTGACGATGATCATCGGCGGAAGTTTCGGCGCCGGCAATTACGGCATGTGCGGCCGCGCGTTTTCGCCGCGCTTCCTGTGGATGTGGCCGAATGCGCGCATCTCGGTGATGGGCGGCGAGCAGGCTGCCAGCGTGCTGGCGACCGTCAAGCGCGATGGTATCGAATCCAAGGGCGGCAGCTGGACGGCGGAAGAAGAAGCCGCCTTCAAGACGCCGATCCGCGAACAGTACGAACACCAGGGCCATCCGTACTACGCCTCGGCGCGCCTGTGGGACGACGGCGTGATCGATCCTGCCGATACGCGCATGGTGCTTGGACTGGGATTGAGCGCGGCGTTGAATGCGCCGATTGAAGAGACGAAGTTCGGCGTATTTCGCATGTAAATCTTTCGTACGCGATAAAAATGAAAAAGCAAGTCTCCATCGCCTTGTTGGTTGCGTTCTGTATGTGCCTGGTTCCGGCTTTTAGCGCCGAACTGCCGCGGAACAAAGGATTGCGCGAGGAAGTCGTCATGATTCCCTCCGGCACGGGCATGTTTTCCGTGAATTTGGAAACCACAATCTACAAGCCTCCCGGCGATGGACCTTTTCCACTACTCATCATGAATCACGGGAAAGCTGCCGGGATACCGGCATTCCAACTCCGTGATCGCGGCATATCCATCAGCAACGAATTTGTGCATCGCGGCTATGCGGTCATCATTCCCATGCGCAAAGGCTTCTCCAGATCCGGCGGGCTCTATGTCGATGGTGGCTGCAATATCGGCGGCAACGGCGATGCCCAGGCGGACGATGTGCAAGCTGCGCTGGACTATGCGATCCAGCAACCCTGGGTCGACAAGGACAATGTCATCATCATGGGGCAATCGCATGGCGGTCTGACGACGATGGCTTTCGGCGCGCGCAATCCTCCGCACGTCAGGGCATTGCTCAATTTTGCCGGCGGGCTGCGCTACGACATGCTGGGCTGCGGCTGGAAACCGGCACTGATTGACGCTTTCGAACGCTATGGCAAGACCACGCATATCCCCAGTCTCTGGTTCTATGGCGAAAACGACAGTTACTTCAATCCGGAGTTGGTCCGCAAGATGCATGAGGCGTACATCCGATCCGGCGCCGACGCCAAACTGATTGCCTACGGCCCGTTCAAGAATGATTCGCACGGCATGAGTGGCAGCCGCGATGGCGTTGCCATCTGGTGGCCGGAGACAGAAGCACTGCTCAAGCGTCTGGGGTTGCCGACCGAAAAGACGGTTGTGTTGGCGGATGAATTGCCGAAGACCGATTTTGCCAAATTGGAAAATAGCGCTGCGGTCCCGTATCTGAATCAAAAAAACCGAGAACACTACGAGGCCTTTCTCAAACTCGCGTTGCCTCGGGCATTTGCCATTTCATCGTCCGGTGCAACCGGCTGGGCTTGGACCGGAGAAAATACAACTGAACGTGCTCTGCAGCAATGCCAGAAAAATTCCAAGGACGCTTGCCGTCTCTACGCCATCGACCGGAGCGTGGTCTGGATCGACGACAAACAAAATGAGAGTGACAAGAGCGCCGCCTTGCACTGACGTATCTACATATCGGCACATAACAAACAGGTCACATTGAAGGAGACAAGATGTTCAGCAAAATTCTGATCGCCAATCGCGGCGAGATCGCCTGCCGGGTAGCTGAGACCGCGCGCAAGCTCGGCATCAAGACGGTCGCTGTCTATTCCGAAGCCGATGCGCACGCCAAGCATGTCGCGGCCTGCGACGAGGCGGTTCTCATCGGCCCGGCGCCGGCCAAGGAAAGCTACCTGCTCGGCGACAAGATCATCGCCGTGGCGCTGGCCACCGGTGCGCAGGCGATCCATCCCGGCTACGGCTTCCTGTCCGAGAACGCCGGTTTCGCCGAGGCATGCGCCAGGGCCGGCCTGGTCTTCATCGGCCCGCCGGCGTCGGCAATCCATGCGATGGGTTCCAAGTCGGCGGCCAAGGCCTTGATGGAAAAAGCCAACGTGCCGCTGGTGCCCGGCTATCACGGCGACAACCAGGATGCCGATTTCCTGCAGCAGGAAGCCGACCGCATCAGCTACCCGGTGCTGCTCAAGGCCAGCGCCGGCGGCGGTGGCAAAGGCATGCGCATTGTCGAGAAATCGGAAGACTTCAAGGCTGCGCTGGCATCTTGCAAGCGCGAAGCCATCAACAGCTTCGGCGACGACAAGGTGCTGGTGGAACGCTACCTGACGCGCCCCCGCCATATCGAAATTCAGGTGTTCGCCGACGGCCACGGCGCATGCGTTTACCTGTTCGAACGCGATTGCTCGGTGCAGCGTCGTCATCAGAAAGTGCTGGAAGAAGCGCCGGCGCCGGGCATGAGCGAAGAACGCCGTCGCGCCATGGGCGACGCCGCCGTGGCGGCGGCGAAAGCGGTCGGTTATGTCGGTGCTGGCACGGTGGAGTTCATCGCAAACCAGGATGGCTCGTTCTACTTCATGGAGATGAACACCCGCTTGCAGGTCGAGCATCCGGTCACCGAAATGATCACCGGCCTCGATCTGGTCGAATGGCAATTGCGCGTGGCCTCCGGCGAACGCCTGCCGCTGCGCCAGGAGCAGTTGCAACTCAACGGCCATGCCCTCGAGGCGCGCATCTATGCCGAGAATCCGGAGAAAGGTTTCCTGCCGTCGATCGGCACGCTGCGTTATCTGCATACGCCGCCGGCAGTCAACTTCCGCGTTGATAGCCTTGACAGCCATGTGCAGACGCCGGCTGCCGTGCGCATTGATTCCGGCGTGCGCGAAGGCGATGCAATTTCGCCGTTCTACGATCCGATGATCGCCAAGCTGATCGTCTGGGGCAAGGATCGTGATGCTGCGCTGGCGAACATGGCGGCAGCGCTGGCGCAGTACCGCATCGTCGGATTGGCCACCAATATCGGCTTCCTGCAGCGCCTCATTGCCGGCCAGGCATTCTCCACGGCGGATCTCGATACCGGGCTGATCGAACGCAATCACGATCAGCTTTTCCCTGCCGTGCAACCGGCATCGACTGCCACGCTGGCGCTGGCAACTTCGTTGCTGCTGGCGCAGGAAGCCGACCGTATCGGCGACGCTCGCGATCCATGGGCGCACACCAGCGGCTGGCGCATGAACGGCAGCCTGCTGCGCGCCTTGCAGTTTGCCGACGAAGCCGGCGCGTATCGGATCGGCGTCGAGTATCGCAGCGAAAAACAATGGATCCTGCATCGCGACGGCGTACAGCATGCCCTGCACTTTGAACGCCAGGGCGACACCGGCCTGCGCGTGACATTGGACGATCAGATCATCGCCGGCAACGTGGTGCGCGACGGCGACATTTTCCACGCCTTCCACCAGGGCCGGCATGCCTTGCTGACCTGGGATGATCCGCTGGCGCACGCCGGTCATGTCGAAAGCGAAGGCGGCCGCCTCACCGCGCCGATGCCGGGCAAGATCGTCGCGGTGCTGGTCGGAAAAGGAGACAGCGTGACCAAAGGCGCGCCGCTGCTGATCATGGAAGCGATGAAGATGGAGCACACGATTGCCGCACCGGCCGACGGCGTCATCGATGAGCTGCTGTACGCAGTCGGCGACCAGGTGACGGAAGGCGCACAGTTGCTGGCGTTTACGCCGGGCTGAGCGGTCACTGATCACTGATCCCCGATGAGAGCCCATCCTTACGGTTTGCCATCCAGCGTGTATGTGTTGGAACGCGGCTGGTTGTCTTCCAACAACGTGCTGTTTCTGGGCACGCACGAGACCGCGCTGGTCGACACCGGCTACGTCACCCATGCGGCGCAGACCCTGGCGCTGGTCGACCACGTCCTCAACGAAAAAGGTCGCGCGCCGCAACTTGACCGCGTGATCAACACCCATCTGCATTCCGATCATTGCGGCGGCAACGCCGCCTTGCAGGCGCGTTATGCCTGCCGCACCAGCATTCCGCACGCCGATGCCGACAAGGTGACGCGGTGGGATGAAGATGCACTGAGCTATCGCGCCACCGGCCAGCAATGTCCGCGCTTCGCTTTCGACGACACTTTGCAGGACGGCGATACGCTGATGCTGGGCGATCTGGAATGGTCTGCGCTGGCCGCGCCGGGACACGATCCGCATTCGCTGATCCTGCATTGTGCGCACGAGGGCATCCTGATTTCAGCCGATGCGCTGTGGCAAAACGGCTTCGGCGTGATCTTCCCCGAACTGGAAGGCGAATCCGGTTTTGCCGAGGAACGGGCGACGCTGGATCTGATATCGGGACTTGATGTGCGCGTGGTGATTCCCGGTCATGGCGCGCCGTTCACGGACGTGAAGCAGGCGCTGGCGACGGCGTATTCGCGCCTCGATTATCTGCAGGCGGAACCGATGCGCAACGCGCAGAACTGCGTCAAGGTGATGCTCAAGTTCCTGCTGCTGGAAAGACAGGAGATTCCCCTGCCCGAGGTGGCGGCGCTGATGGCTGGCGTTCCCTTGCTGGCGCTGTGCAACCGTCGCTATTTCCATCTCTCCGACGATGCACTGGCGCAGTGGGCGAGCGCGCAACTGATCAAGGCTGGCGCAGCGAGCAGCGACGGCGTCTCGCTGCTGAACGCCGGCTGACGACGACCGGTTTGCGTTGCAGGTAAAATCACCGGCTTACTCCACTCACTCCCCAGCCCGCTCCGATGCGCATCCTTTTCCAGACCGCCGATCCCACCAACCAGGACGCCTGGCTGCACGACCTTCGCGCGGCCCTGCCGCATGCCGAGATTCGCATCTGGCAATCCGGCGACACCGCACCGGCCGATTACGCCATCGTGTGGAAACCGCCCTTCGAGATGCTGCAAGGCCGTCCTGATCTGAAGGCGGTATTCAATCTCGGCGCCGGCGTCGACGCCATCCTGAAGTTGAACGTGGTGCCGGACCATCTGCCCCTGGTCCGCATCGACGACGGCGGCATGGCGGTGCAGATGGCGGAGTTCGCCACGCATGCGGTGCTGCGCTATTACCGTCGCCTGGATCAATACGAACGGCAGGCGCGCCTTGGCCAGTGGAAGCCGCTGCCGCCGTTCGAGCGCGCCGACTTCGGTATCGGCGTGCTGGGTCTGGGCGTGCTTGGACAATGCATCTGCGAGAGCCTGCAGCATTTCGGGTTTCAAGTCAGCGGCTGGAGCCGCAGTCCGAAAGCGCTGCCCGGCGTGAAGGCCTACGCCGGCAGTGAGCAGCTCGACCAATTCCTGCGCGGCGCGCGCGTGCTGATCTGCATGTTGCCGCTGACACCCGACACCGCCGGCATCCTCAATCGCGAGACCTTGTCGCACTTGCCGCGCGGCGCCTATCTGGTCAACCTGGCGCGCGGCGGCCATCTGGTGGAGGCGGACCTGCCGCCCTTGCTGGACAGCGGCCAGATCGCCGGCGCCACGCTGGACGTGTTCCAGGAAGAACCGTTGCCGCCGCACCATCCGTTCTGGCAAGATCCGCGCATCGCCATCACGCCACATATTTCGGCACTGACCGTGCGTAGTGAAGCCGCACGGCAGATCGCCGAAAAGATCGTCGCCTTGCAGCGCGGCGAACCGGTGGTCGGACTGGTCGATCGCAGCAGAGGTTATTGAACGGCGTCAGCCGACGCGAAGAACTCAAACTGATATCATCAAAAAAGCCGCCAGGCAGATACGTCGAGGAGACAACCCATGAGCTTGCCCAAGAAAGTCAAAATCGTTGAAGTCGGTCCGCGCGACGGCTTGCAGAACGAGAAGGAAACCATTTCAGCCGAGGTGAAGATCGAGCTGGTCAATCGCCTGACTTCGGCCGGTTTCGTCAACGTCGAAGCGGCGTCATTTGTTTCGCCGAAATGGGTACCGCAAATGGCGACCTCCGGCGAAGTCATGCGCGGCATCGCCCGCAAACCCGGCGTACTCTATTCAGCGCTGACGCCGAACATGAAGGGCTTCGAAGCGGCACTTGAAGCCGGCGCGGACGAGGTGGTGATTTTTGGTGCGGCCTCGGAAGCGTTTTCGCAAAAGAACATCAACTGTTCCATCGCCGAATCGATTGAACGCTTTCGTGAAGTCGCTCTGGCGGCCAAGCAGCACAAGATTCGTTTGCGTGCGGCGGTCAGCTGCGCGTTCGGCTGTCCATACCAGGGTGAGGTGCCGCTGTCGTCGGTGTCTGATGTGGTGGGCCGTTTTCGCGATCTTGGCTGCGATGAAATCGACATCGCCGACACCATTGGCGTAGCCACGCCCAACAAGGTGGCGCCGGTGATGCAGGCGGCGATCCGTGAATTCAACATCGACGGCTTGTCGGGACATTTCCACGACACCTACGGCCAGGCGCTGGCGAACATTTACGCCAGCCTGGAAGTCGGCATCACGATTTACCACTCGTCCGTGGCCGGTCTGGGCGGCTGCCCTTACGCCAAGGGCGCGACCGGCAACGTCGCCTCGGAAGACGTGCTGTACATGATGCAAGGCCTGGGTATCGAGACTGGCGTCGATCTCGACATCGTGGTCGACGCCGGCCAGTTCATTTCCCAGCATCTCGGCCGCAAGGCCGTCAGCCGCGCAGGCAACGCCATCGCGGCGAAACGGTTGGGATAGCCGGAAAGACACTGGTCGTAAAAAAGCGGCATGATCGGTGCGCGATCATGCCGCTTTTTTCATGTCACGGCCGGCGTCAGAACTCTTCCCAGGAATTGCCGTCATCCGCACCTGCCGCAGCCGGCTTGAGAGCGCCAGACGATGCCGATGCTTTGCTCTGCGTCAGTTTTGGCGCCGACGTCGGCGCCTTCACAGGTTTGGCTGCAGGCGCCGGTGTGAATTTCCGCGCTGCAGGCGATGCCTTTGCTGCGGCGGCAACCGGAGCGGAGTGCCTGACCGGCTGCACATGACCATGGCCATGATCGCTCCCGGACAGCTTGAAGACACTGACGGCCTTCGCCAGCAAGTCGGCCTGTTCCTGCAGACTCTCGGCAGCAGCAGCGGCCTGCTCCACCAGCGCGGCATTCTGCTGCGTGATTTCATCCATCTGCGTGATGGCGCGATTGACTTCCTCGATGCCCGTGCTCTGCTCCTGGCTGGCGGCGGTGATCTCGCCCATGATGTCGGCCACGTGTTTGACCGACGTCACGATCTCGCCCATGGTGGCGCCCGCTTCGTCGACCAGCTTGCCGCCGGCGTCGACCTTTCCGACCGAGTCGCTGATCAATTCCTTGATCTCTTTCGCCGCTGACGCCGAGCGTTGCGCCAGGCTGCGCACTTCACTTGCCACCACGGCAAAGCCGCGGCCCTGCTCGCCGGCGCGCGCCGCTTCCACCGCTGCATTCAGGGCCAGGATGTTGGTCTGGAAGGCGATGCCGTCAATCACACTGATGATGTCGACGATCTTGCTCGAGCTTTCCTTGATCGAACCCATGGTGTGCACCACGTCGCCGACCACCTTGCCGCCCTTGACGGCAAGTTCGGAGGCCGAAGTTACCAGCGAGTTGGCCTGCCGGGCATTGTCGGCGTTCTGGCGTACGGTCGAGGTCAACTCTTCCATGGAGCTGGCGGTTTCTTCAAGGCTGGAGGCCTGCGATTCGGTGCGGTTGGACAGGTCGGCGTTGCCGGTGGCGATTTCGCGCGAGGCGACATTGATGGTTTCCGTACCGGTGCGTACATTGCCCACTACGCTGGCCAGTCCCTCTCCGATACCGTTGATGGCACCCATCAGGCGGCCGATTTCGTCGTCGCGTTCGACTTCCAGTTCGGCAGTGAGATCTCCGGTGGCGAGACGTTCAGCAACCGCGAGGCTGCGGTCGAGCTGCTTCTTGATCAGTACGTACAGCGCATACAGCACGGCGACCGAAATCACCACCGTCAAGGCCAGCATGGCCAAACCGACGGCGTAGGCAATGCTGCCGTCGCGGCGCGCCTTGTCGAGTTCGCCGTTGGTGCGCTGATCCATCAGTTTTTCAAAGTCGTTGATCGGGCGCATGATGGCGGCAGCGTTCTTTTCATAGACGTCGTCGTGCACCAGCTTGCGTGCCTTTTCGAGATCGGGCGCATCCTTTTTGGTGAACTTCCCTGCGCCGTCGTCATACTCGCCCTTGACGGCGTGCATGGCGATCTCTTCCGTCTTGATCAGCGCGGTGGAGAGCGATTGCGCCTCATTGAGCTTGGCGAATTCCTGGTCGGTGAAGCCGGCCTGTTTCATGAGATCCGTCATCGAGACGGTGCGGCCGTCGGCGCGCGGTTTCTTACCGGTACTGATGGCGACGATGTCCCAATAGATCGCTTCGTAGCGGGGATCGCCGGTGACTACATAGCTGCGTACTGACTGGGTCAGGTGTTCGGAGTTGCTGCGTACTTCATTGGCCAGTTTGTAGGACTCGTAGCGCGAGTCGCCGGCTCTTTCGATTTCGTGTTGCGCTCGCAAGATCATCTGCAATGCGCCGAACATCAGCAGCGATAACGCCGCAAGGATGATGAAGAAGAAGAAAAAACTCCGCTTTAGCGTAAACAATTTGCGCATTGCCGTTCCCCTATTTCCGTGAGAAATCCCGCCCGTAAAAAGTACAGGCGTGTGAAGGCATCGTGGCGCCGTGCGAGACGGCGCCACGTGTCAGATGGCGATCAGATGAAAAGCGTCAGTGTTTGTAGCGACTGCGGGTGCGCACGTGTCGGAGGCGCGCCTGCAGATGGCGACTATGAATGGTCGCTGCGACGATGAGTCCGCCGGCGATGGCGGCCACGATCAGGAAGGTATCCATATATCCCCCTAGGAAAAGATTACCTTTTATAGGCCAGAACGGCACTGCTACGCACCTGTGGATAGGCATGACATACGGATGCGTAGAACTGTCTTCGACTGGCTTGTAGAAAACATAACATGTTTACAAAATAATATGTCTCGGCAAAAGTAAAAAATATTCTAAGCAACAACATAAAAAGCACGGTCGTAATATTTTATGTCCTATAATCTTTCGATTACCTACAACAATGAGACGCCGCCATGCCTACTTCCGCCCTTCCAGCCGTGCTGCAGAACCTGCGCCTTCCCGTGATCGCTTCGCCGATGTTCATCGCCAGCAGCCCGGCGCTGGTGGCGGCGCAGTGCAAGGTGGGGATTGTCGGCTCTTTCCCGGCCCTCAACGCGCGCCCGGCAGAACAACTCGACGTCTGGCTGACGCAATTGCAGACCGAACTGGCGGCGTACAAGGGGGCTCATCCCGACGCCATCATCGGTCCGATTGCGGTCAACCAGATCGTGCACCAGTCCAATGACCGCCTTGCCCACGATGTGGAAGTGTGCGTGAAGCATCGCGTGCCGATCATCATTTCCAGCCTGCGCGCGCCACCGAAGGAAATGCTCGATGCCATCCACAGCTACGGCGGCATCGTGCTGCATGACGTAATCTCGATCCGTCATGCACAGAAGGCGCTGGAAGCCGGCGTCGACGGTCTGATCCTGGTGGCCGCCGGCGCCGGCGGCCATGCCGGTGCGCTGTCGCCGTTCGCGCTGGTGGGCGAGGTGCGCAAGTTCTTCAAGGGTCCGCTGATCCTGTCCGGCGCCATCGCCACTGGCGACGCCATCCTGTCGGCGCAGGCCATGGGTGCCGACCTGGCCTACATCGGCTCACGCTGGCTGGCGACCCAGGAAGCCAACGTCAGCGACGAGTATCGCCAGGCCATCGTCGACTCCAGTGCAGCCGATGTGGTCTACACGAATCTGTTCACGGGCGTGCACGGGAACTACCTGAAGAAGTCCATCGTCAACGCCGGGCTCGATCCGGACAATCTGCCGGAAGCGGACAAGACCAAGATGAACTTCGGTTCCGGCGGCGACACCAAGGCCAAGGCCTGGCGCGACATCTGGGGCGCCGGCCAGGCGGTCGGCCTGATGGACGACGTGCCGACCGTGGCGCAGATGGTCGATCGTCTGGAAGCGGAGTATGCGGCGGCGCGACAACGCTTGGCGCTGTAGTTCAACTGTAGTTCAACGACGGTTTCGAAGCCGCTCCGACAGACAGGTTCTGTCGGACAACGCCGCTATTTGCAAATGACTTTGTAACTAATGGCACTTCTCACGCACTTGTATGTCGTACGGTCTCAGACACCATACAACGTGAGGACTTTATGACCAGCTTTCTGCGCACCAGAAAAGATCGCCATCCAAAACCGGAAAACAAGGCGCGTCTGCCCCATGAGCATGACCAGTCCGGTGACAGCCAGCGCAGCGATGTCGACCAGAAGGAAATGCGACGCGCCTATCAGGACATCCGCGAAGGCCAGGTGGACACCGATCTGCGCGGCAGCGGCGGTCTCGACGAGATGAACAAGGGTCCCGGCAAACGCGCCAGCGAAGCACCGCGCAAGGATGACCCGTTCGACAAGTCACATTGAACCTTGCGCATGCATCGGACGTACTCAGCAGCGCGGAACAGCGCGCATTGACAGAAAATCAAGAGACGAAATTTTCCGGTAAATTGGCCTGAACAGGCTGCCATGCCGCCAAACGATACGCCGCTGATCAGCGGCGTATTGCATTTGGGCGGTCCGTTTTTGCCGGGCCCGGCGCGGTAACGCCGCAGCGTCAGTCAAAGCCGGGAAGCGGCAATCCAGTCGCGGATGATGGTGAATAATTCCTGCGGCTTTTCCATCGGCGTCATGTGGCCGCAATCGCGGACGATTTCAAAATGCGCTGCCGGAATGCGCTGCGCCATTTCTTCCGACTCTTCCACCGTACGCAAACGGTCGGCATCGCTGGCCACGATCAGCGCCGGGCAATCGATGCGGTGCAGGTCGGCATAGCTGCCGTCGCGCAGCGTCGACAACTGGCGCAGGAATACTTCCTTGCCGTTTTTCAGCGCCATCGCTTGCAGGCGTTGCAACAGCGCAGCGTCGCCGGCACGGTCGGGATGCAGCGACGACGCCAGCGCACGCGAAGTCAGCCCCTTGAACGGCGCCTTCTCCGCCAATGCAATCTGCGCCAGCGTAGCGGCCGATTCCTGCGCGCTTTGCGGACGCGACGAAGTATTCAGCAAACCCAGGCCGAGCACCCGCTCCGGCGCTTTCAGCGCAATCGCCTGGGCCACGAAACCACCCATCGAAAATCCGAACAGCACAAATTGTTCCGGCGCATTGGCCAGCACCCGATCAGCCATGGCGTCCAACGAATTGTCCTGGCCGAGGTCGCCGAAATGCAGCGTGCCGAGCGTGGCCAGATCGCTGCGCATGTCGTCCCACAAGGACGCGTTGAGCATGAAGCCCGGTAGAAAAACCAGATCCCGCATGTTGTTGTTCTCTTCCCAATCAGCTGATTATTTTGGCATCGCCGGTTTCTCGCGCGCCTGCAACGTCATGACATCGCCGTCCGCAGCAAACAGCTCGAGCGTGCGGCCGGTGATCTTGTAGCGCTCCAGCGCCTGCAGCCAGTCGAGGAAAGTCGCCTCGAATTCCATGGCCTTGCCCGGACAGGCCATGCGTGTTGCCGCGGCATGCCCGATAGTCAGGCGACCGCCGTCGCGCAGCACGTATGGGGCGTTAAACGGATTGCACCAGGCGCGGCCGCTGACACTTGCCTGGGCGCCGTCGTCCTGGAAGCTCAGGATCACCGGCGCGCTGCCCTCGCCGCCGCGCGGGATCTCATGGCCCGGCCAGCTGGTCAGTTCCCAGCGCACGCTGGTCAATGCGGCGCCGTCGGCACCGCTCGGTTGCGAAGCGCAGCCTGCCAGTCCAAGCAGCGCCGCCAGCATTGCAATATATCTTTTCATGATGCCCTCTCCATGGTGAAAATCATTCCAGCCATTTGGCCCGGCTGGCCGCCAGCGCCACCGCGATGCACAGCGTGCCGATGAATGCCAGGCCCGCCTGCAGGCCGAAGCCATGCGCCAGGAAACCGACTACCGGCGGCCCGATCAGGCCGCCGCTATAACTGAGCGTGGCGACACCGGCCAGCGCGATCGCGCCATGCCGTCCGGCCGCGCTGAACACGAACGGAAACACCATCGCCACGCCGGTGCCGGCGATCGCGAAACCGACGATGACCAACGGTATATTGATCGCCGCGACCGCAATGAACACGCCCACCGCCGCCAGCAACGAACCGAAGCCGACCACCTTGCGCGCGCCCCAGCGCTCCTTGAGTCGGTCGCCCACCAGCCGCGCCAGCAGCATCATGCCGGCAAACCCGGCATAAGCCAGCGGCGCACCGCCGTCGCCGGCGAGCATGTGATCCTTCATGTACAGACCGCTCCAGTCGGCAATCGATCCCTCGACAATCGCACCGCAGAAGCCGATCAGACCAAGCGCCACCAGGTGGCCGTGCGGAATGGCGAAGATCTTCTTGTCGGCGCTCGGTTCCGGCCGGTCGTTCGGCATCGCCTTGTACCCCAATCGCAGCGGCAGCAGGAACACCGCGGCAAGTGCCGCGAAATGCCAGAACGGCGTGACTTCAAGCGCCGCCACCGCGCTACCCAGCAAGGCGCCGCTGAAGGTGCCGACGCAGAACCACGCATGCAGCAGCGACATGATGGAACGCCCGGCCTGCTTTTCCGCCACTGCGCCCAGCGCATTGATGGCGACGTCGAAGCAACTTGACGCAGCGCCATAGATCGCGCTGAACAACATCAGCAGCGCCAAGTTGGGGGCAATGCCGAGCGCCGGCAAGGTCAGCAGCAGGACGAGGCCCGCATACCACGCGGTACGTCGCGGCCCGTAATGCGCGTTGAGCCATGCCGCCAGCGGAAACGAGCCGACCGCGCCGATGCCGCCGCACAGCAAGACCATGCTCAGCGTGGCCGCGTCGAGCTGCAGGTTGTCGCGGATTGACGGGATGCGAGCCGCCCAGCTGGCGTACAGCAGGCCCAGCAGGAAAAAGAAAAATGGTATGGCGCTGCGGCGCCAGCGAGCGCGCAATGTCGATATGTCGGAAGTCACGTCGAGGGTGGGGCCGAGAGTCTGGTCGGTTGTCATGCAATCAAGAGAGGAATAAACTTCGGTCAGCTGCCATTATCTCCCATCCCGCATGCGCGATGATGTACATTCCATTCACCATAGCAGCGGTTTCAACTTTTGCATGCCCAACCTCTCCGACCCGACACTTACACTCCAGACCCAGGCCCTCGACGCGCTGCTCGCGCTGCAACACCTGATCGACGATTACACGCCGCTGCATGAAGACCGCGTCGCCACCCTCGCACTGCAGATCGGCCGTCGCCTGCAACTCGCGGCGCCGCGTCTGGAAGCGCTGCACATGGCGGCGCGCGTGCATGACATCGGCAAGGTCGACATCCCGCTGGAGATCCTCAACAAGCCCGGCAAGCTCAGCGATGCCGAATTCACCGTGATCCAGACGCACGCACAGACCAGCTACGATGTGCTCAGCCGCATTTCGTTCACGCTGCCGGTGGCCGACATCGTCCATGCGCATCATGAATACCTGGACGGCTCGGGTTATCCGCGCGGCCTGCGTGGCGACGACATCCTGCTGGAGTCGCGCATCCTCACCGTCGCCGACATCGTGGAGTCGATGTCCGAAGACCGCCCCTATCGCAAGAGCCTCGGCATGCCCGCCGCGCTTGAAGAAATCAGCCGCCTGCGCGGCATCCGGCTCGACCCGGACGCGGTCGACGCCTGCCTGCAGGTCTGCGGCAACGCGCCCTGACAAGTTCCGCTACACTCTTGGCATTGCCGCGACAGTACGGACGCGCGGCGCCATAACAATCAGGCAGCGCCTCACCGGTAGCCGCCGATATCCAAGAGACAATCTCATGCCAGAACCGATCGCCGCCACACAGCGGGATTTCATCGTGCGCCATCCATTGCTGACCGCCCTCGCCCTGTCGCTGGGCACCGCCATCGCACTCGGCGTGGCGCGTTTCTCCTACGCGCTGCTGTTGTCGCCGATGCGCGCCGACCTCGGCTGGCCCTACCTGATCGCCGGCGGCATGAATACCGGCAACGCGCTCGGCTACCTGCTCGGCGCGCTCGTCACGCCGCCGCTGATGCGTCGCTTCGGCACCCACAAGTTGCTCATCGGCGGGGCGCTGGCGACGGCCTTTTTCATCATCCTGTCGGGATTGTTCACCGATACCGCGACGCTGCTGGCGCTGCGTATCGTGACGGGCGCGGTGAGCGCCTTCATCTTTATCTCCGGCGGTATCCTGATCAGCCGACTGGCGGCGCTGCATCCGCAACGCGCAGGATTTCTGCTGGGCCTGTTCTACGGCGGCAGCGGTATCGGCATTGTCGCCTCGGCATGGCTGGTGCCGGCCACCATGGCCGCCGCCACGGCGCACGGCGTGGCTCATAGCTGGCAGTGGGCATGGCTGGCGATGGGACTGCTGAGCCTGGTGGCGACCGCTTTCATGGCGCCGCCGGCGCTGCGCATTCCGGCGTTGCCGCCGCAGGCGCATGGCGCAGGACACTTCCGCATGCGCACGCTGAGCTTCGGCCTGACCGGCTATTTCATGTTCGGCCTTGGCTACATCGGCTACATGACGTTCGTGATTGCGCTGCTCAAGGAACAAGGCATGGCGGCGCCGATGATCACGCTGTTCTACACCCTGCTGGGTCTGGCAGTGATGGCGTCGTCGCGACTGTGGGCCGGCATGCTGGACAAGTTCAAGGGCGGCGAATCGCTGGCCATCCTCAACGCGCTACTGAGCGTGGCGACGCTGCTGCCGGCGGTGACGGCAGCGCCCATCGCGGTATTCATTTCGGGCTTGCTGTTCGGCGGCGTGTTCCTGTCGGCGGTGGCGTCGACCACCGCGCTGGTGCGCCACAACCTGCCGCCGGCCAGCTGGTCGCTCGGCATCAGCGCCTTCACGATTGTGTTCGCGGCGGGCCAGATCGTCGGCCCGAGCATCGTCGGCTGGATCGCCGACCGCAGCGGAGGGCTGCAGCAGGGCTTGCTGTTTTCGGCGCTGTCGCTGCTGGTCGGCGCGCTGCTGGCATGGCGCCAGCGACCGCTGCACATGCTTCAGAATTAAGCACCCAGTTTCACACTGACAGTGGGGAAAACTATCTCCACCTGGCTTGCCTTGCCCAGCATGTCGGTCAGGAAGTTCAGGCCGACGTGGGTGATGATCTCGACAATGTCGGCATCGCTGTAACCGGCGCTGCGCACCTCGACCAGGTCCAGCGCGCCGATCTTTCCCTTCTTCTCCAGCAGGCTGCGCGCAAACTTCACGGCGGCTACCACCTGCGGGTCTTCTCGCGCGACGGTTCTTTGCGCCGAGGCAATGCGTGCACGCACCGGCGTAGCCAGCGTGCCGCCGTCGGTAATGCCATGCAGGCCGAGGAAAGCGCGCAACGCCGCCGGCGAGTTGGCGAAGACCTTCAGAAAATCCGGCACCATGCCGAGCTGATCCTCGATGGCGGCCAGCAAGGCGGCCTGTTCCGGACTGGCGTCGGCGGTGTCGACGAGTTTGATGCGTGCCATGCGGGCGGCCTTGACGATGGTAGAGATGCGAGAAGTGTCCCCGATCTCGGGCATAATCCGAATACCCTGAAATCACAATTAGCCATTACAAAAACAGGAACAATATGGACCGACTCGAGTCGATGGCGATTTTCCTGGCGGTGGTCGATGAAGGCGGATTCGCCGCCGCCGCGCGCAAGATGAAGATCTCGCCGCCCGTCGTCACGCGCGCCGTGAGCGACCTGGAAGCAGCCATCGGCGTGCGCTTGCTGACCCGCACCACGCGCATCGTGCGCGTCACCGACGTCGGCGCGCGCTACGCCGAGGATTGTCGCCGCGTGCTGGCCGACGTCACCGAAATGGAAGACCTGGCCGCCGGCGCCCACGGCGCGGTACGCGGCCGGCTGGTGGTCACGGCATCGGCCATGTTCGGCCGCATGTACGTCACGCCGATCGTGATGGAATATCTGCGGCGCTATCCCGAAGCCGAAGTCGAATGCCGTTTCGCCGACCGCATCATTAATCTGATGGACGAGGGCATTGATGTGGCGATCCGCATCGGCCAGTTGGCCGACTCCAGCTATCAGGCGATCCCTGTCGGCACGGTGCGACGTGTTGTCTGCGCCTCGCCTTCCTATCTTGCCGAACACGGCACGCCGCAGACGCCGGACGAGCTCCGGCAGCACGTGATCGTCTCCTCCAACGGCATCTCGACCTCGCCGGACTGGCGTTTCACCAAGGGCGATGCGACCACCATCGTGCGCATTCAGCCGCGCATGACGGTCATGTCAAATGATGAGGCCATCATCGCCGCGCTCGACGGCTTCGGCATTACGCGCGTGCTGTCCTACATGGTGGCCGCGCCGCTCTCGGACGGCCGGCTGGTGGAAGTCTTGCGCGGCCATGAAACGCCGACGCTGCCGGTGCATGTGGTGCACCATGAAGGCCGCCACGCCGCGCGCAAGGTGCGCGCCTTCTTTGACCTTGCTGTCGGGGAACTGCGCGGAGAGCGACCAGGCGTGGATTGAGCGGCTAGGGAGAGGGATTATTCTCGAAACGGGAATAGTCCATTGTCCCGGGCGGCGATTCTCATCATCTGCGTTATCAGCAACACTGGTGACTCCTACAACACACCACCTGGAGCTGCCATGAAACTTTACTACCATCCCCTGTCCGGCCATTCGCACCGTGCCCGCCTGTTCCTCTCGTTGCTGGGCGCGCAACATGAACTGGTGCTGGTCGACCTGAAGAAGGGCGAGCAAAAATCGCCTGAACTGCTCAAGCTGAACCGCTTCGGCCAAGTCCCCGTATTGCAAGATGGCGACACCGTCGTCAGCGATTCCAACGCCATCCTGATCTACCTGGCCAAGTCGCTCGGACGCACCGACTGGCTGCCGGAAAACCCAGCCACCGCAGCCGCCGTGCAACGCTGGTTGTCGGTCGCCGCCGGTGAAATCGCCCGCGGTCCGGCTGCCGCCCGCCTGGTCACCGTGTTCGGCGCACCGATCGATGCCGACGATGCCATCCGCCGCGCCCACGCCATCCTGACTCTGGTCGAGCAAGAACTGGCTACACGCACATGGCTGGCGGCGGACCAGGCCACCATCGCCGATATCGCGCTCTACTCTTATATCTCCAGCGCACCCGAAGGCAATGTCGACCTGAGCGCCTATCCGCACACCCGCCAATGGCTGGCGCGGATCGAAGCGCTGCCGGGCTTCGTCGCATTCCAGAAAACTGCCGTCGGCCTGGCCGCTTAACCCATAAGGCATAAGGAGCGCCATCATGACTTCGACACAACCGACGCCCACAGCATCGACCCCGCCGTCCGCCTCTCCGTGGCATGAGGGCGAGCTAACCATGCAGCGCAGCGTCGGTGTCGTCGAACGCATGGTCGGCCCCGGCCGCAACCAGATGGGGCGGACCTGGATGCCCGACCAGCATCGCGAGTTCTATGCGCAGTTGCCGTTCGTGATCCTCGGCGCCGTCGATACCGAAGGTGAAGTGTGGGCCACCTTGCGCGCCGGCCGGCCAGGCTTCATGCACGCCGACGTCGCAGAGAAACTCACCCTCGAACTGGCGCGCGATCCGCGCGATCCTGCCGACGCCGGCATGGAAGACGGCGACGGCATCGGCATGCTCGGCATCGAACTGCATACGCGCCGCCGCAACCGCATGAACGGCCTGGTCAGCCGGCAGTCGGACGAACGTTTCAATATCGACGTGACCCAGGCCTACGGCAACTGCCCGCAATATATCCAGTTGCGTCAATATGAATTTACCGATGCGCCGCCCGGACCGGTGAGCAAGCTGTCGGCGCTGGATGCCGACGCCGCTGCCATGATCCGCGCAGCCGATTCGTTTTACGTCGCTTCGTATGTGGTGCGCGACGGCAAGAAACAGGTTGATGCCTCGCATCGCGGCGGCAAACCGGGCTTCGTGCGCATCGACGACGACGGCGTGCTGACGATTCCGGATTTCTCCGGCAATCTGTTCTTCAACACGCTGGGGAATTTTTTAGTGAATCCACGCGCCGGTCTGGTGTTTGTCGATTTCCGCAACGGCGATCTGCTGCAACTGAGCGGACGCGCCGAGGTCATCCTCAATGCGCCCGAAGTGGCTGCCTTCATGGGTGCGGAGCGCATGTGGCGCTTCACGCCGCAACAGATCGTGCGCCGCCCCGCCGCGCTGCCGCTGCGTTGGATCGACGTTGCTGCCGGAGCGTCGCCTAACGCACTGATCACCGGGAGCTGGGAAGACGCCGCCGCACGGCTGAAGGCGGCAGAACTGGCCACGCAATGGCGGCCGTTCCGCGTCAGCAAGATCGTCGACGAGACTGCGGCCATCCGCTCGTTTCATCTGCAGCCGAACGACGGCGCCGGCATGCCGGGCGTCTTGGCCGGACAGCATGTCTCGGTGCGGCTGCCGCTTGCCGGAGGTGACACCCAGATCCGTCAATACACCTTGTCGAGCGCGCCCTCGGATGCGTTCCTGCGCATCAGCGTCAAGCGCCAGGGATTGTTCTCCGAGCACCTGCATGCGGCGATCAAGGTCGGCGACATCATCGAAGCGCGTGCACCAGCCGGCAATTTCGTCATCGATGCGTCGGCGCGCCGTCCCGCCGTGTTGCTGGCGGCAGGCGTCGGCGTCACGCCGATGCTGGCAATGCTGCGCCACCTGATCCACGAAGGCATGCGCAAGCGTTACCAGCGGCCGGTGTGGCTGTTCCAGTCGGCGCGCAGCAAGGCCGAGCTGGCCTTCGGCGAAGAGATCGCGGCGCTGGTCAATGCCGGCAAGGGCGGCGCGCGTCACGTGCGTGTGGTGAGTCAGGCCGACGACGGGATCGGGGCCTCGGGGCGTATCGATATCGCCTTGCTCAAGCAGACGCTGCCTTTTGACGACTACGATTTTTATCTGTGCGGACCCGCGTCATTCATGCAGCAAATGTATGACGGCTTGCGCACCATGAACGTGACCGATGCGCGCATCCATGCGGAAGCCTTCGGTCCTTCCGGCTTGCAACGTCAGGTCGACGAACAAGCAATACAAGTCCCGTTGAAACCAGCTGCGACCGACGCGGTGCCGGTGCTGTTCATGCGTTCGGCCAAGGAGGCGCGCTGGACCACCGAGAGCGGTTCGCTGCTGGAGCTGGCCGAACAACGCGGCCTGAATCCCGAATCAAGCTGCCGCGACGGCCGCTGCGGCACCTGCCGTACACGTGTGCTGCAAGGAGAAGTGACTTATGCGAAAACGCCTGAGTTCGCAGTGGCGGAGGATGAAGCGTTGATCTGCTGCGCCATGCCGGCGCAGGGTTGCACGACGCTGCATCTGGAGCTGTAATCAGCCCTCGTGCAGCATCGATGCCTGGTCAATGCATCAGGTCAGATGCTTGCGCAGCGAATCGGTCAGCGCACCGCAGGCTTCATCGGTGCCGATCGTGATGCGCAGGAACTGATTGATGCGTGCGCTGGTGAAGTGGCGCACGATGATGCCGTCGCCGCGCAGCTTGGCGGCAAGGCCGGCGGCGTCATGTTGCGGATGGCGCGCGAAGACGAAATTGGCGGCCGACGGCAGCACCTCGAAACCAAGCGCCGTCAGTTCGCCCACCAGCTTGCCGCGGCTGGCAATGACGGCGTTGCGGGTGCTGTCGAAATGCGCGTCGTCTTCCATCGCGGCCGTCGCGCCGGCAATCGCGATGCGATCCAGCGGATAGGAATTGAAGCTGTTCTTGACGCGTTCCAGGGCACTGATCAGGTCGGCGTGCCCGACCGCAAAACCGACCCGCAGGCCGGCCAGCGAACGCGACTTCGACAGCGTTTGCACCACCAGCAGATTCGGATGCTGCGCCACCAGGTCGATGGCGCTGTCGCCGCCGAAATCGATATACGCCTCATCGACAATCACCACGCGGTCCGGATTGCCGGCCAGCAGACGTGCGACTTCGTCGAGCGCCAACAGGCAACCGGTCGGCGCGTTCGGATTCGGGAAGATGATGCCGCCGATGGCGTCGCCCTGGCCGAGATAATCGTCGACGCGGATCGTGAAATCCCCGGCCAGCGGCACTGCCCGATAATCCACTTCATACAGGCTGGCGTAAGTCGGATAAAAGCTGTAGGTGATGTCCGGGAACAGGATCGGCGCGCCATGCTTGAGCAACGCCTGGAAGGCATGCGCCAGCACTTCATCGGAACCGTTGCCGACGAACACCTGCGCCGGCGACAGACCGTGGCGCTTGGCGATGGCCAGCTTGAGCGGTTCGGCATCCGGATTCGGATACAGGCGCAGGTTGTCGCCGATTTCCTGCGCCATCGCGGCGATCGCCTTGGGCGACGGACCGTAGGGATTCTCGTTGGTGTTGAGCTTGACCAGCTTGCTGATCTTGGGCTGCTCGCCGGGGGTGTAAGGCGTCAGGCGGCTGACGATGGGGCTCCAGAATTTGCTCATGGGAATGGTTTTCGCGCTGGTTCTGCAATAAAACAGCAATGGTAACAAACCCGGGCGCGACGCGCGTCAACTGGGAAGCCTGCTGGCGCATTAAGGGCATGCGCAAGGAGGGTTGCGCGACGTGCCTGGGAGCAACTGCGCATTCAAAAAATGCGATGCCGGGCTCGACATAACAATTCGATAACAATCGATAACGATACCGAAGGAAGCACCTGCATGGCCACAGAATACGAAGTCCCAAGCCCGCACGAACATCACCTGGAACACGTCGCCGAACATAATCACGGCAGCGGCGACAACTTCGCCGGCAAGATCGCCGTCATGACCGCCATCATGGCGACCGTGGGCGCGTTGTTCAGCTACCAGGCCGGCTCCACCGAGAGCGCGGCCGCGATGAACAAGAACAACGCCGCCATCAAGAAGACAGAGGCCGCCAACCAGTGGAATTACTACCAGGCCAAGTCCAGCCGCCAGAACCTGGCCGAACTGGCCGCAACGATTCCCGGCGTGGATTCAGCGAAATACAACGCCGCCGCGGAGCGCTACAAGTCGGAGAAGGAAGACATCCGCAAGATCGCCGAAAAGCTGGAAGCGGAATCGAAGGAATGGGACGAGCTGTCGGAAGTCAAACTTCACCAGCATCACCGCTGGGCGCAGGCCATGACAGCGATCCAGATCGCCATCTCGCTGGCGGCGATCACCCTGCTCACGCGCAAGGACTGGCTCAAGAAGATTTCGTACACCGCAGCAGGCGCCAGCGTGATTCTGGGCTCGCTGGCGGCGATGCATATCTGAGCCACTGAAACGGCTCTGCTCTCGCTGCGCGGCGAGAGCAGGGCTCAGGTCTTTGCTTCGATGTGATACATGCCCCACGGGCACAGCGCGAAGCGCGCGCCGATCGGCCTGTCCATGATCTCCGAAAAACTGTCGGCGTCATACACCGCCCACAAGGGGCCGAGGCCGCCCAACGGGATCGCCTTGCCGTCCAGATGCGTGGCGACGATGAAGCGATATTTGCGGATGTCGGCGGTCGCCACCTGCACGGCGTAGCCGTCGACGGCGCGCAGCAGCACATCGCTTGCCGCACCGGCGCCGGCGGATTTCAACACCTCGCTCAACAAGGGACCGCTCAGCACATGCTGCTTGTTGTCGTATTCCAGCGTGGGCTTGATGGTGGTTTGCGGCAAGGCGTTCAATGCCGCGAAGTCAAAGGTGTGCGCACGGTTGAATTGCAGCTTCTGCTTGGCCATCATCTGGTCCAGCGCCGGATCGAGCGCGCCGCGATTGCCCGCGCCGATGGCGCCGGTCACCGTCAGCAACACCGGACCGATGTCATTGCTGCAAGCTGCATCGCGCTTTTTGCTTGCCGCCATGGCAACGCTGCTCATGCCGAACAAGCCGGTGACGAGGAACTGTCTTTTCTTCATTGCTGGCTCTCCTTTTTTCCTTTGACGATGCGCAGCATGATGCACGATAAACGCCGGCGGGGGATATAAAAAAAACGGACCGGAGTCCGCTTTTTTCACTTATATCAGAGACCGTCTCAGGCCTGGTCCTTCGGCGGACGACCGCGCCAGTAGCCGGCCAGCATCGAACCCGACAGGTTGTGCCAAACCGAGAACAACGCGCCCGGCAATGCCGCCAGCGGCGTGAAGTACAGCTTGCCCAGCGCAGCCGCAAGACCGGAGTTCTGCATGCCGACTTCGATGGCCAGCGTGCGGCAGATGGCTTCGTCGAAGCCGAGCAGACGACCACCCCAGTAACCGCCCAGCAGGCCGATGGCGTTGTGCAGGATGACGCCCACCAGCACCACCAGGCCGACTGAAGCAATACTTGCCTGGCTGCCGCCGACCACCGCTGCAATGATCAGCAGAATCGCCACCATCGACACCAGCGACAGGTAAGGTTCGATGCGGCGGATCAGCTTGCTTGCGAACAGATTCAGCACCAGGCCGACCACGATCGGCACCACCACGATCTGCACGATGCTCATCAGCATCGCGTGCGCGTCGAAGTGGATCGAGGCGTCGACATACAGTTCAGTCAGCAGCGGCGTGGCGAATACGCTCACCAGCGCCGACAGCGTGGAGATCGTCACCGACAGCGCGACATCGCCGCGCGACAGATAAATCATCACATTCGAGGCCGTGCCGCTGGCGACGCTGCCGACCAGCACCATGCCGGCGGTCAGGTCAGGCGGCATGCGCAACAGCTTGGCGATGACCCAGGCCGCCAGCGGCATGACCAGGTAATGCAGGATGATGCCGGCGGCCACCGGCGCCGGGCGTTTGACGATGCGTTTGAAATCGTCCAGCGTCAGGGTGACGCCCATGGTCAGCATGATCAGCGTCAGCAACAAGGTGACGTGAGGTCCGATAGGCGTGAACGTGGCGGGAGAAAAATAGGCGGCGGCGGACAGCAGCAGCGCCCAGAGAGGAAACAGGCGGGTAAGACTGGCAAGCATAATTGAGATCGATTCAGCGGAGTAGAGAGTTTGTTATTGGAAGTAGCTCCGCGGATGGCGCGCGAGTGGTGTACAAGGAAGCGGCGGATGCGAGGAATAAAAACCTGTCATGCGATCGCGCCGGCCTCGGCCGTGCGTCTTGTGGAAACACGAAGGCGACATTTTACCCGCGCGCGCAAATCCTTGCCGGCTGGCGCTTTGCAGGGCAGACACTGACGTATTGCTGACGCCGTTGCACACATGTCATGCGACGCATTTGAACATCACCACGCTCTTCGACGGCCATATGCCGATGACACCGTCGGAAGTTTCGGCGCCGGTCATCTGCATGCGCCTGCCGCGTTCCTTGCAATAGGCGTCGGCCTGGCGCACGCCGGCGGCCGCGCCCTCGGCGTTGCCCAGGCGCGATTGCGCGGTGACCATGTAGGTGTCGCGGTCAAGTTGCGTGACGACGCCGCCGGCGCAGCCGCTCAGGAGCACACACAGGATGGCGGCAGGCAGCAAGAGGCTGGAGCGATTCGGCAGAGGGAATGACAAGTTGCGCTCCGTGGCGATGAAGGTGCGCCAGACTATCCCGGAAATCCATGCCGTGCGCAGGTGTAAAGGCCGAATTTACCTTCCCCTGCACTTGCTTTACAAAATACGCGGCAGCCTCGTCTCAGCGTGTCGTGTTCGTCCTCTGCGCCATCCATTTCTGGTTCTGCGCTTCGTAGATGGTGTAGGACGGCGAACGCGGGTTGCCGCCGGCGTCAAACGCGATGGTGCCGGTCAATCCCTTGAAGCTGATCTCGTGCAAGGCGCTGGCGATCTTGCGCGGGTTGAGCGAATTGGCCTGGCGCACCGCGGCCATCAGTACATGGGCGGCATCGTAGGCGTACGGCGTCATGCTATAGACCTGGAAATCGAAGCGCTGGTTGAAGTCGGCTTCGAACTTCTTCCAGCCCGGCATCTTGTTGAACGGAATGCCGGCTTCCTGTGCGACTGCACCATTGGCCGCGACACCGGTGGAGATCAGGAACGACGAGCCGACGATGCCGTTCATCGAGGTCACCAGTCGCGCCTTGACGTCGAGGCGCAGCATGCTTTGCGCCAGCATGCTGGTCTGGGCCGAATAACCGCCGAAGAACACGGCGTCGACGTCCTGCTGTTTGACCCGCCGCAGGATCTCGCCGAAATCGATCAGTACGTCGCTGACCGAATCGCGGCTGACGACCACCGCGCCATGTTCGCGCGCCACTTCGGCGAATCGCGTGCTGACGCTGACGCCGAAGGCGGTGCCGTTGTCGACCACCGCGATGCGCTGGGCATGCAGTTCCTTGACGACATATTCGCCCAGATAGATGCAGGCCTCGTCGTCGATGCCGACCATGCGGAAGGTAGTGCGGAACCCTTGCTCGGTATATCTGCGCAAGCTGGAGGTAGGCGAGATCTGCGGGATGTCGGCATCGGCCAGGATCTTCGAGGCCGCGATGCTGGTGTTGCTGTTGGTGCCGCCGATCACGCCGACCACGCCGGCCTGCACCAGCGCGTGCGCGACACGTTGCGTGCGCTCGGCATCGTTGCGGTCGTCCATGCGCAACAGGCGAAACTGTATGCGCTTGCCGTCCAACTTGAAAGGAATGCGATTGGCTTCGACGATCGCCAGCTCGGCGGCATTGGCGAGGCTCTTGCCGAAACTTTCCGACACGCCGCTCAGCGCGCCCACAAAGCCTATCGTCACGGTCTGGATTTCATCGCCGGCAACCGCCCCGGTGGAGTGCAACGCCAGCGACAACACGCCAAGCATCAGCATGCGTCGATATTTGAGGAAATGCATGTCACCTCCGTAGGAACTTTGTCTTAGCAAACGCTGTTCTTATACCTTACGCCGCGTTAGGACACGATCAAAAAAATACGAAAAGGCAGCATCATTGCATCGCGACGCCATCGTCACGGCCAAAACGACAATGCCCCGCATGGCGGGGCATTGTCACAGGGAAATCAATACGCGGTACGGTGAACGCGTCGCGATCGTTGCGTCGTCGCTTAGCGCGTCACCGGCTTGTAGCGGATACGCTTGGGCTTGGCGCCTTCTTCGCCCAGGCGCTTCTTCTTGTCGGCTTCATATTCCTGATAGTTGCCGTCGAAGAAGCTGACCTGCGAGTCGCCTTCAAACGAGATGATGTGCGTGGCGATACGATCGAGGAACCAGCGATCATGGCTGATCACCAGCACGGTGCCGGCGAATTCCAGCAAGGCGTCTTCCAGCGCGCGCAAGGTTTCCACGTCAAGGTCATTGGACGGTTCATCGAGCAGCAGGACGTTGCCGCCTTGCAGCAGCGTCTTGGCGAGATGCAGACGGCCGCGTTCGCCGCCGGACAGATTGCCGACGATCTTTTGCTGGTCGCCGCCCTTGAAGTTGAAGCGGCCCAGATACGCACGCGACGGCATTTCGAAACGACCGACCGTGAGGATGTCGGCGCCGCCGGCGACGTCTTCGAACACGGTCTTCTTGTTTTCCAGGTCTTCGCGCGACTGGTCGACCAGCGAGATGCGCACGGTAGGTCCGAGCACCAGTTCGCCGCTATCCGGCTGTTCGCGGCCCGCCAGCATGCGGAACAGTGTCGATTTACCGGCGCCGTTGGGGCCGATGATGCCGACGATGGCGCCCGCAGGAATCTTGAAGTTCAGGTTGTCGATCAGCAGGCGATCGCCATAGCCCTTGCTGACGCCCTTGAACTCGATGACTTCATTGCCCAGGCGCTCGGCCACGGGGATGAAGATTTCCGAGGTCTCGTTGCGTTTCTGGTATTCGTGTTCGGAGAGTTCATTGAAGCGCGACAGACGCGCCTTGCTCTTGGCCTGGCGACCCTTGGGGTTCTGGCGCACCCATTCGAGTTCCTTGGCGATGGTTTTCTGGCGCGCAGATTCAGTGGCCTCTTCCTGCTTCAGGCGCGCTTCCTTCTGCTCCAGCCAGGACGAGTAATTGCCCTTCCATGGAATGCCGTGGCCGCGATCCAGCTCCAGGATCCATTCGGCGGCGTTGTCGAGGAAGTAGCGATCATGGGTGATCGCCACGACGGTGCCGGGGAAGCGCAGCAGGAACTGCTCCAGCCAGTCCACCGATTCGGCGTCCAGATGGTTGGTCGGTTCGTCGAGCAGCAGCATGTCGGGCTTGGACAGCAGCAGCTTGCACAATGCCACGCGGCGCTTTTCACCACCGGACAGCACGGCGATCTTGGCGTCCCATGGCGGCAGGCGCAGCGCGTCGGCTGCCATTTCCAGCTGCTGGTTCAGGCTGTTGCCGTCGGAGGCGGAGATGATCGCTTCCAGGCGCGCCTGCTCGGTAGCGAGCGCGTCGAAGTCGGCGTCTTCTTCCGCGTAGGCGGCGTAGACGGCGTCGAGCTTGGCTTGCGCTTCGAACACTTCACCGAGCGCGCTCTCGACTTCCTGGCGCACGTTCTTTTCCGGATCGAGCTGCGGCTCCTGCGGCAGGTAGCCGATGTTCAGGTTGGGCGCCGGCGTCGCTTCGCCTTCGATTTCCTTGTCGATGCCGGCCATGATCTTGAGCAGCGTCGATTTGCCGGAACCGTTCAGGCCGAGCACGCCGATCTTGGCGCCGGGGAAGAAGGACAGCGAAATGTCTTTCAGGATCTGACGCTTCGGCGGCACGATCTTGCCGACGCGGTTCATAGTGAATACGTATTGAGCCATGTTTGGATGCCAATAATGAGGATAAAAATGAGGGTAAGACTACTTGCCGGATTCCGTGATCAGGCGCTGAGCGCGCGGCCCTTGGCGGACCACAGGCACCACAATCCTTCCACGGAGTATACAGCCAGCGCGGCCCAAATCACCACGAAACCTGTCAGGCGCGGCCCGTCGAACGGTTCGTCATAGATGAAAACCCCGGTCAGCAACTGCATCGTGGGCGAAATATACTGCAGCAATCCCAACAAGGACAAGGGAATCCGGCGCGCTGCACGGGCGAACAGCAGCAGCGGAATCGCCGTCACCGGCCCCGACAGCGCCAGCAGGATCTGCGAGGTCGGCGAGGCCTGCAGGAAGCCGTTGTTGCCGTGCACCGCAGTGACCGCCAGGATCGTCAGCACCAGCGGCGCCAACAGGATGGTCTCCAGCGCCAGGCCTTCCAGCGCACCGAGATGGGCGATCTTGCGCAGCAGACCGTAGATGCCGAAGGTGGCGGCGATGACCAGCCCGATCCACGGCAGCGCGCCATTGATCCAGGTCAGCCACAACACCGCGCCGAGCGCCATGAAGACCGACAACCATTGCAAGGGACGCAATTTTTCCTTGAGGATCACATAGCCCAGCAGCACGCTGATCAGCGGACTCATGAAGTAACCGAGGCTGGCGTCGACGATGCGGCCACTGTTGACCGCCCACACGTACAGCACCCAGTTGCCCGACAACAGCAGCGCGCTGATCAGGAAACCAAGCAGCACGCGCGGCTTGCGCGCCACTTCGCCGAGCCAGGCCCACTGGCGCTTCCACGTCAGCACGGCGACCAAGAAAAGCAAGGACCAGAAGATGCGCTGCACCACGATGTCGAACGACGAGACGTCCTGCAGCAGCTTGAAGTACAGCGGGAACAATCCCCACAGGAGGAAACAGCTTATCGCGTAAAACATGGCGACCTAAAGGAAGGAAAGTGGAATCGCAAAAATGGAAGCGCCGCGAAAACTCGGTAAAGTTTCGCGGCAGGACGCCATTATTGCAGGATTCTTCTTTTCCGACCGGCAACGCCGAAGTTCAGATGCGTGAGGATTACAGCGTGACGACGAAGCGGCCCTTGATCCGCGCAATCTCGCAATCGACTTGCGCCGCGCGGCGTTCGATCACGAACACGTCGGCGCCACCGATGGTGATCATCGGATGGTGCCAGACGCCGCGCCGCAATGTGACGCCCTGGCCCGGTTCGACGATGAAAGCCTGGATGGCGTCTTCATCGGGCGTGTCGTCGCCCTGCGTCACCACCGCCAGCACCCGCCCCTGCGCCATCGGCACAAAGCTCTGGCTGCCCAGCAGGTGCCGCTCGAACATGGTCAGCGCATAGGGCGCCACATGCGTGCCGTCCTGCGTGCGAAAGATCGCCACGCAGGCTTCGCCGCCCTGCTCGTTCACATCCAGCTGCGTCAGGTCGTCGAAGCGTTGGGCAGTGCCTTCGTTGATCGGCGAGCTGTTGCCGTTCCGCGCAGGCACGATGACGTCGCCGAAGGGCGCGAACGCCGCCGGCGTCAGCGCCTGTGCCGTGATGAACCGGTGCGACGATGACGATTCAGGCGAGTTCATCGATGAACTTTCTCGACAGGCGGATCAGCGCCTGGTCGCTGCCTTGCGGGCCGATGATGGAGAAGCCGAACGGCGCGCCGTCCAGTGTCATCAGCGGCAGCGAAATCTGCGGGCAACCGGACAGGCCCGCCAGACACAGCATGCGCACCGCCTGGTTGCGATAGTCCTCCAATACCTCTTCGGAATCACTCAGCAACGGCGCGATGTCAGGCATGCTCGGCAAGACGATTACGCGGTCGTTTCCGAGCAGGCGCAGGAAGTCTTCCGTGAAACGCTGACGCACGTTGCTGTGCTCTTCCATCTGCTGCGGCGTGATCCAGCTCGACCAGGAAAAACGCTCGGCCACGCCGGGGCCGAGTTGCAGGCCATGGCGGGTGATGGCGTCGCCGTGGTTCTGCCATGCCTCGTATCCCTGGATGTGACGGAACGCCCAGTACAGGGCGTCGAACGACGGCGTCGCGGTCTTGACCGGCAGCGGCGTGCCGATCAGACCGGACAGGCGCTCCAGCGTCTGCATGAACACGTCCTGCACGCGCGGCTCCAGCAAGGCCAGCACGTCGGCCGCCACCAGCACCTGCGGCATCGCCGGTGCGCCGTCGGGCAACAGGCAGGTGTCGTCGCGCAGCAGCACTTCGCCGACGCGCGCGAAGCTGTCGATATCGCGCGCGAACCAGCCGCAGGTGTCGAACGACGGCGCCAGGTCCATGCAGCCCTTGAGGCTCACGCGCGCATGCGTCGGACGCAGGCCGATCAGCCCGCAGTGGCTGGCGGGAGCACGTACGGAACCGCCGGTATCGGTACCGAGTGCAACATCCGCCAGCCCGTTGGACACCGCAGAGGCCGACCCCGAACTGGAACCGCCTGGAATCCGGTCGGGCGCGCCGCCGTTGCGCGGCGTGCCGAAGTGGGCGTTCTTGCCGTTCATCGAAAACGCCAGCTCGTCGGTGTAGGTCTTGCCCACGAAGGTGGCGCCGGCCTGCGCCAGCGCCACCACCGACGGCGCCGACGCGGTCTTGACGCCCGACAGCGCCAGCATGTGCGGATTGCCGCAGCCGGTCGGATAGCCGGCGACGTCGAAGATGTCTTTCACCGCAAATCGCAGGCCCGACAGCGGGCCCGACGAAATCGCCGTCAACGTCGGCGCAGGATAGGGAACGAAACAATGTGCTGCAGAGCTTGCTGGCGCGTCGACTGGCATGGATGGTTCTTTCGGACGGGAAGAGGAAGTATCGATCTGATCGTTCATGGCGAGGGATGGTTCAAAGCGCCGCTGCGGCGATCGGATTGATCAGAGGAATCTGATGCACGCGCAGGCAACTGACAACATGCCCCGGCGACAACACCTCGTCACGCGGTTGCACACTGCTGCATTCGGCGACGGCGTATTTGCAGCGTTCGGCAAATGCGCAGCCGGCCGGCAGGTTGCACAGGTCCGGCGGCGCGCCGCCGATGGTTTCCAGGCGCTGGCCTTTTTGCATGGCGCCGTGGCTGCGGCTCTTGAGCAGCGACAAGGTATAGGGATGGCGCGGGCGCGTCAGCAACTCGGCCGCGGGGCCTTGCTCGATGATCTTGCCGGCATACATGACGGCGATGCGATCGGCCACTTCCGCCGCCGCGCCGATGTCGTGCGTGACGAAGACGATGGACAGGCCGAGTTCCTTTTGCAGGTCGCGCAGCAACAGCAGGATCTGGATCTGCACGGTGGCGTCGAGCGCCGTGGTCGGCTCATCGGCCAGCAGGACTTTGGGCGAGCACGACAAGGCCAGCGCAATCATTGCACGCTGGCGCATGCCGCCGGACATCTCGTGTGGATACGCATCGAGGCGGCGCTCGGGGCTCGGGATGCGGACTTTCTCGAACAGGCTCAGCGCCTGCTTGTGCGCCTCGGCTTTCGACACTTTCTTGTGGCGGCGGATCGCTTCGATGATCTGCGCGCCGACGGTGTAGACCGGATCGAGTGCCAGCAGCGGTTCCTGGAAAATCATCGCGACCGTGTCGCCGCGCAGCGCCGCCAGCTCGCGCTGCGACATCTTCAGCACGTCCTTGCCGTCGACTTCAAGGCCGCCGCTGATGCGCGTCGAACGTTCAGAATGGAGACGCATGATGGAGCGCAAGGTGACGCTCTTGCCTGAGCCGGACTCGCCGATCAGGGCCACCACTTCGCCCTGGCCGACGGTGAGATTGACGCCGTTGACGGCGCGTATCAGTTTCTTCGGCGCGAAGAACTGCACCTGCAGATCGCGCAAGGTAATCATGTCATGCATGGCTGGCCTCGCTGGAAGCATGGTCAAACAGAGATGCGGTATCGGGTTCGTAACGCAGGCAAGCGACGCCGTGACCCGTGTCATCACTGGCGAATACCGGCGCGCGCTGGCTGCACACCGGCTGGGCATAGGCGCAGCGCGTATGGAAACGGCAACCGCTCGGCGGGTTGATCGGATTGGGCGGATCGCCGGCCAGCGGCGCTTCCATCGTACGTTGCAAGGGATCCATGCTTGGCATCGATTTCAACAGGGCGCGCGTGTAGGGATGCTTGGGCTGATCGAACACCTGGTCGGACGAACCGATCTCCACCACCTGGCCGAGATACATTACCAGCACACGGTCGGAGATGAAGCGCACCACATTGAGGTCGTGGCTGATGAACAGATACGTCAGGCCGAACTCCTGCTTGAGGTCGAGCAACAGATTGAGCACCTGCGCCTCGACCGACTTGTCGAGCGCCGAGACTGCTTCGTCGAGTATCACCAGGCGCGGCTCCAACGCCAGGGCGCGCGCGATATTGACGCGCTGGCGCTGGCCGCCGGACAGCTCGTGCGGATAGCGGCCGGCGAAACGTTCGGGCTGCAAACCCACACGCGCCAGCAAGTCACGCGCACGGGTGATCGCCTCGCGCGGCGGCAAGCCGTGCACAGTGGGAGCAAAAGCGATGGAATCCTCAATCGTCATACGCGGGTTGAGCGAGGAGTAACTGTCCTGGAACACCATCTGCGTCTGCCGGCGGAATTGCCGCAGCGGCAGGGCGCGCGAACCGACCGTTTCACCATCGAACACCAGCTCGCCGCTGTCCTGATTGATCAGCTGCATCAGCACGCGCGCGGTGGTCGACTTGCCGCAACCGGATTCACCGACCACGCCCAGCGTCTCGCCCTTGAGGATGTCGAAGTTGACGCCATCCACCGCGCGCACCGCACTGCGTGGTGAAGCAAACGGCAAGCCCTTGCCCTTGAGCGGAAAATGCTTGAGCAGATCGCGCACCTGCAGCAGAGGCTGGCGCGGTCCGCCGATGTCGCGTTCGTCTGTCATTGCTTGACCTCCATCGCCGAACGCAAACCGTCGGACAACATGTTGAACGAAATCGATGTGATGAAAATGAATGCGCCCGGCAACGCCGCCACCCAAGGCTGGGTATAGATCGCCGTGCGCAGCGTGTTGAGCATCAGGCCCCACTCCGGCTCCGGCGGCTTGACGCCGAGACCAAGGAAGGACAAGCCCGAGGCCAGGATCATCGACACCGAAATCAGACTGGTCGAGTACACGAAAATCGGCCCGAGCACATTGCCCAATACGTGGGCGCGCACGATGGTGAAGGCACTTGCCCCCGACGCCCGCGCCGCATCGACGTAGTCACTGCGGCGCACTTGCGTGGTGACGCTTTCGGCAATGCGCGCGATCTGCGGAATGAAGACGATCGTCAGCGAGGTCAGCGCATTGACGATGCCGGCGCCGAGTGCACCGGACAGCGCAATCGCCAGCAGCACCGACGGGAACGCATACAGCACGTCGATGGTGCGCATGATGGCGGTGTTGATGAAGCCGCCGGCATAGCCGGCGAGGATGCCGATGCCGCTGCCGATGACGAACGCCATCAGCACCGGCGTGATGCCCATGAACAGCGACAGGCGTCCGCCCAGCATCAGGCGCGACAGCAGATCGCGGCCCAGTTCGTCGGTGCCGAATACATGGCCGGGCGTGCCGATGGGTTTCAGGCGCGTGAACATCGACGTGGCGAAGGGATCGGCCGGCATGATCCAAGGCGCGAACACGGCGATGCTGATCAGCGCCAGCAGGATGACGGCGGCAGTCATCGCCAGCGGATTGCGCACGATGCGCGCAGCGACGTTGGCCCAGTGGCCGCGCGAACGCTTGTATGCCGGCGGATTGACGGCGGAAGTTGCGGGAGTTGCAGCAGTTGCTTGCAAGGTCGACATGGTCATGCCCTTTCTATGCGTGGGTCGAACACGGTTTGCAAAATGTCGACCAGCAGGTTCAGCGACACGAAAAACAAGGCCAGCACCAGGATCGTGCCTTGCAGCAGCGGCAAGTCGCGCTGGAAGATCGCCTGGTTCAGCAGGAAGCCGGTGCCGGGCCAGGAGAACACGGTTTCAATCAGGATCGAGCCGCCCAGCAGGTAGCCGAGTTGCAATCCCATCACCGCCATCGCGGTCGGCGCGCAGTTCTTGACCACGTGGCGGAACACGCCGAACTCGCCGAGGCCGCGCGCCTTCAGGCCGATCACGAATTCCTGCGACAGGATGTCGGCCACCAGCGCGCGCACCGTGCGCGCGATGATGCCCATCGGGATGAAGGACATCGTCACGGCCGGCATGATCAGGTATTTGACGTGCTCGAAGTCCCAGATCCATGCCGCCGATCCGTCCGGCCCGGCGCCGGTGGCCGGCAGCCACATCAATTGCGACGAGAAGATGATGACCAGCACCATGCCGAGCCAGTAGTGCGGCACGCTGACGCCGACCACGGAAATGAAGGAGGCGATCTTGTCGACCCAGGAGTTGCGGAAATAGCCGGCGACGAAGCCGAACAGCGAGCCGAAGAAGAAGCCGATCAGCGTCGCCAGTGCAGCGATCATGAAGGTGTTGCCGACCGCCTTGAAGACTTCCTGCGCGACCGGTCGTCCGGTGGCGATGGAGCTGCCGAGGTCGCCGTGCATGGCACGCCAGACCCAGCTGAAAAATTGTTCGGGATAACTGCGATTGAAGCCGTAGAGCTCCATCAGCTGCTTCTGCAAATCGACGGACGCATCCGGCGGCAAGATCGCCACCAGCGGATCGCCCGGCGCGATGTGGACCAGCATGAAGCACAGGAACGCGACGCCCAGCATGATGGGCATGGCATACAGTACGCGGCGGATCAGGTAGGAAATCATGGGCGGTCTTCGGTAAGTATTGCGCTGCTTCTCTTGCTTGCGTCCGGCGCTGCCCTCGCAGTACCGGACGCAATGTTCATTGCATCAGTTCAACCTGCTCAGTCCATCGTCATCGTGGCGATGTCGATGAACCAGCTTTGCGGCTGCACTACGCCCTTGACCTTGGCCGAGATGGCGCGCGGACCGGTGTCGTGCGCCACCCAGACGAACGGCGCTTCGTCGACGATCTTGGCGTGCAACTGGGCCAGCAAGGCGTCGCGCTGTTTGGCGTCGAAGGTGGTGCGCGCCTTGGCGATGATGGCATCGACTTCAGGGTTGCTGTAGAAGCCCCAGTTGTTCGATACCGGCGGCGCCGCCTTGCTGCTGACAAAGCGCACCATCGCGAAGAACGGATCCATCGCGGCGAAGCTGATGTTGACGGCGTCCGAACCGTGCGCGCTCGGATCCTTGGCGCCGATGCGCCAGTTGGTGTACAGCGTGTTCCACTCGATCACGTCGAACTGCACGTCGATGAAGCAGGCCTTCAGGTTCTGCTGCATGAATTCATTCATCGGCAGCGGCTGCATCTGGCCGGAACCGGACGCCGAAATCTGCACCTTCACCTTGAGCGGCTTGGCGGCCGAATAGCCGGCTTCGGTCATCAGCTTGCGCGCGCCGTCCGGGTCGTACTTGATGTGGAAGCTCGGGTTGCCGCGCCATGGATGGCCCGGCTCGACGGTGCCGGTGGCTTCGCCCATGAGGCCGCCCAGCAACTGCTTCATTGCAGGACGATTCACGCACAGGTTGGCGGCGTAGCGCACGCGCTTGTCGAGCCACGGCGAACCTGGCACGAAGGACAACTGCCACGGCCACACGTGCGGCTGCGGGTTGGAGTAAATCTTGAAGCCGCGCGCCTTGATGGTGTCGAGCGCATCAGGCGCCGGCGCTTCGATCCAGTCGACCTGGCCGGACAGCAAGGCGGCGGTGCGCGAGTTGGCTTCCGGCAGCGGCAGCATCACGACCTTGTCGATTTGCGGACGGCGCTTGGCATCCCAGTACTCGGGATTCTTGGCCAGCTCGAGACGCTCGCGCGGCACGAACTTGGTCATCTTGAACGGGCCGGTGCCGGAGGCGTCCGCAGCGAAAGCCGCCCAGGCCTGCTTCGATCGCTCGGCCTTGTCGCTCACCGAGCCCGGCACGGCGGCCAGCTTCTTGGCCCATTGCAGCGGCGAGGCCATGAACAGGTTGGTCAGGTTGATCGGCAGGAAGGAGTCCGGCTCGGAAGTCGTCAGCTCGACGGTAAGGTCGTCGATCTTCTTGGCAGTGCGCAGCGTCGGCATGCGCGACGCGGTGACACCGACCTGGCTCGGATCGAAGTTGGGCGCATCCTTGTCAAGCACCTTGGCGACGTTCCACACCACCGCGTCGGCGTTGAAGGCGGAACCGTCATGGAACTTGACGCCGGGACGCAACTTGAAGATCCATTTGGTCTTGTCCTTGCCGTCGACCGCCCACGACACAGCCAGGTCGGGAATCACTTCGCTGGCCTTGTCGGCTTTGGAAAGGTCCCATTGCGTCAGGCTGTCGTACATCGGGATGCCGGTGAAGCGATTGCCTTCGAAGCCCTGGTCGGGCTGGCCCAGCGTGCGCGGAATGTCGCCCGCGGTCATGGCGATGCGCAGCACTTTTTCTGCGTGCGCGCCGACGGATGTCAGCAAGCCAAAGGCCAGCGTACAGGCCAGGGTGATTGCGCTTGGTTTGGTCAGTTTCATGTCGATGCTTCCTTTTGTTGTTGAGGACGACGAGGGGTGATGGGTGATGCTTACGGGCTTGAGGTCGGTGCAGAAAATCGGTTGATCAGGGTTGGAGAAACTCGATGCCGGCGCGCGCCGCGGTGTGCAGCAAATGACGTTGCATGGCGACACGAGCGCCCTCGGCATCGCCCGCTGAAATGGCGGCGGCGATGGCGCGATGTTCTTCCGCGCTCTCCCAGATGCGCGCGTGATCGGCAAACGGCAGGCGCTGGCTGTGGCTGATGCGCGTCTCGAAATCGCGCACTACCTGCATCAGCCCGCCGTTGCCGGACAACTCCGCGAGCAGTTGGTGGAACTCGAGATCGGCTTGCGAGGCGGTGACCAGATCGACGTTTTTCAGCGCTTCTTCAAAGCGCGCCTGCACGCCCCACAAGCGCGGCGTGGTGTGGGCATTGATGACGCGCGCAGCCAATGCGGCGGCGGCCGGTTCGAACACATAGCGCAGCTGGAAGGTGGATTGCAACTCGGCCGACGACGGCAGCGCCGCGCCGGTGCGCGCAGGGGCGGTGGCTGTGCTGCTGCGCCCGGAGGTCACCAGCGTGCCTTTGCCGGGCATGGCGCGGATGAAGCCGAGCGCTTCGAGCATCGACAGCGCTTCGCGCAACGACGCGCGGCTGATGCCGAGCGACTCGGCGAGGTCGCGCTGACCCGGCAGCATCTGGCCGGTCTTGTACGTTCCGGACAGGATCTGGCGCTGCAAAGTCTGTGCGGCGATATTGGGCATGCTCATCGGTTTCCCCTTTTTGGTCTGACTGGTCAGACCGCAAGAGGCGATATAGCAATTGACATGCCACCTGTCCGCAAAAACGGCGATTGCGCAGCGGCGGCGGAGCTTACGGGGGAGATTGCGGGTGGGTTTCCAAACGCCGTGGGCAACCGGAAATATGCTTCGGAACAAACCACTGCACGAATTTCATGCAGGCGCATGCAGCGAAAATGTGCACGCTCTGAAAAATGGAAAATGAAGAGAACGCCCTGCACGTCCGGGCGCGGTTTTCAGCGCCCAGTGACGATCAGTCAACTTGCATCGTCACCGGCGAAGAAGAGATTCAGGCGGGAGTCGGCGTCTGCGTCGTGTGGCGCGCAACGTAGCGGTACAACAGCAGCGCAGCGATACCGCACACCGCCATCAGCGTCGTCAGCGGCAAGGCGGTGCCGTCGTGCCATACGCCCATGATCACGCCCGACAGCATGCCGATGCCGAACTGCAGCGTGCCCATCAGCGCTGCGGCCGTGCCGGCTTGCTTGCCTTGCTGCGCGAGTGCGATGGCCGACGCGTTGGGACCGACGAAACCATGGCAGGACAGGAAACCGAAGAAGCCGACCAGCAACAGCGGCAGGCTTTCATACCCACAGGCCACCAGCACCGCGACGATGGTGGTCAGGATGGCCGGGATCCAGATGATCTTGCCGAGCACGCGATCGGCGCTGCGCTTGATGACCAGGCGCGCATTGATCTGCGAACAGGCGATCAGGCCGATGGCGTTGGCGCCGAATACGAAGCCAAAGTTTTGCGGCTTGATGCCGTGCAGTTCGATCAGTACGAACGGGCCGCCGGAAATATAGGCGAACAGTCCGGCCTGGATCAGGCCGCCGCATAATACATAAGCCATGAACTGGCGATGGCGCAGCAGGTCGAGGTACTGGCGCAGCACGCGCCCGAGATGCAGCGGCACCACGTGCGCCTGGTCGCGCGTCTCTTCCATCACGCGATGGGTGCAGATCAGGCAGATCGCGCCGAACACGGTCAGCGTCGCGAAGATCGCGCGCCAGGTTGAAAACGTCAGCAGCAGGCCGCCGATGAACGGCGCCAGGATCGGCGCCAGGCCGAACACCAGCATCAGCATCGAGAACGCGCGCGCGGCGCCGTCGGCGCCCATCTTGTCGCGCACCACCGCGCGCGGGATCACCATGCCGGAGCTGCCGCCCAGGCCCTGGAAGAAACGCAGCACCAGCAGCGTTTCAATATTGGGCGCGAAGGTACAGCCGATCGAAGACACGACATACAGGCAGATGCCGAAATACAAGGGCGGTTTGCGACCGAAGCGATCGCTGATCGGTCCGTAGAACATCTGCCCGAGCGCAAGGCCGATCAGGAACGTCGACAGGGTCAGCTGGATGGTGTTGCTGGCCACGCCGAGGTCTTTGGCGATGAAGGAAAAACTGGGCAGGTACATGTCGATCGACAAGGCGCCCATCGCCGTCAGCGCGGCCATGAGGATCAGCCAACCGGGAAGGCGTTTGCCCTGAAAAGGCGAAGAATCTGTTTGCATGAGGAAAGTACAAAAAACCGTGTCCGGCCGATAAAAGGCACGGCAGGAAACGATCAGAGCATGAGAGGGGGAAGCGTGGCGCGCAGGGAAGCGCGCATGCCGCATTATACCGGTTGGCGACACTTCCTTCAGGCGGCGGTTGCGGCAAGGCAACGTGGCGGAGACAAATACGGCGCGCCTTGCCGACTGTTGCAGCCGGGCCTGGCGGTTACCGCTCCCGCAATCTTTTTTTTTGAAGATCACTCAACATTCGTTCAGCAATTCAAGAAAAAGATGGCACACTGATTGCAAACAATAATTCGACGAAATGCCGTCAAGAATTCGCAAATTTGGCCGACATTTTCATACTACTCAGAATATTTTTGTTGTCATCTTGGGGAAGTGTTCAGGAAGATTCATGGGCGAGGGAAGAATAAAAAGAATCGCGGCGCGGGCCGTCTTTTACGTTTCCCGCTTGCTTCCCGGTTTCCTGTTGTGCCTGCTGGCGGCGTGCGGACAAGACAATACCGCCTCCCCCCAACGGAATGCATTTGCGCAAACGCAAATCACCGCACTGGTGTGGGCGCCCGACTGGCCCGACGAAATGCATCGCATCGCCGACGAGTTCCACCGCGCCCATCCGAACATCAGCGTCGACGTGCAATTCATGATCGGCAACTCGGTCGAGGAAAACCTCAAACCCAAAGTCGCCACCCACAACCTGCCCGACCTGGTGTCGGTCAATCCCAACGCCTACAGCGCCGAACTGGCTGAGCAGGGACTATTGGCAGACCTCGGCGAGACCGCAGCGTGGGGCAACATGCTGGAGTCGCTCAAGCCCGACTGGACCAGTCGCCGCGGCAAGCGCTTCGGCATTTCAGGCGGCGTCGCGGCGACGCTGATCTACTACAACAAAGAGATGTTCAAGCGTGCCGGCATCACCGCGCCACCGGGCAACTTCGAGGAATTCCTGGCGGCGTGCGCCAAGCTTAAAAAAGCCGGCTTCACGCCGATGGTCTGGACCGGCGCCTTTCCCAATACGCTGGCCAACGGGCCGTTCAGCTACGGCTTCGCCAACGGCGTCGCTGCGCGTCATCCGCATGACTGGAAGCAGCGTATCGCCGATGGCAGCCTTGACCTCGGCAACGGCGACGCCGTCGACATCTTCGCCAAAATCAAGTTGATCGCCGACAAGGGATACCTGCAGCGCGGCTACATGAACACCAGCTACGACGAAGGCATACAGCTGTTCGCCGACGGCAAGGCGGCGATGGCGTTCCAGGGAACCTGGTCCTCGGGCGCGCTGATGCACGGCAAGGACTTCAACACCGGCGTGTTCGTGCCACCCTGGAATGCGCGCGGCAAAGCGGCGGTGCCGGTGGTCGGCAGCGAGACCGGCTTCGCCGTCTGCGACACACGCAACAAAAAGGCGGCGCTGCAGTTCCTCGAGTTCATCTACGGTCCCGGCTTTGCGATCCAGCAGAACAAGCGCCAGAACATCCCGCCGCTCAAGCAGGCCAGCGGCCAGGTGGTGAGCGACCCGCAAATCGTCGATTATGTGCGGCAGGTGACGCAGGCGCCGCTGACGGCGCCGCTCTATTACTCCTACCTGCCGACCAACACCATCGACTTGCTGCATCCGCTGCTGCAGGAAGTCCTGCTCGGCAAGGTCTCGCCGCGCCAGGCGGCCCTGACGCTCGACAGATCGATCCGCCATGAAGCGCGTACGGAGAACAAGTAAGCCATGCACTCACCTGCTCCCGACCAACGCCGGAAGGACATCGCCGCATGAAGAAGATGCTCGACCTGCTGTCGCTCAAACTGTTGCGCCGGATCGAGATCCGCTATCGGCTGATCAATTCATTTTTGCTGGTGTCGATGCTGCCGCTGCTGATCGCCGGCATCGTGGCGTATCGCGAATCGAGCAACGCCTCGCAGGAAAAAGTCCGCATCTTCGCCGGCGAAGTGGTCAAGCAAGTCGCGCAGAACATGTTGCAGCAGATTGAAAAAATCGAATCCTCGAGCGAAGAACTGGCGATGTCCGAACGCATGCAGCATGCGCTGGCCGCCTACTACAGCAAGAGCCCGTCAGAGCGCGCCGCCGGCCACGGCGAGATCATTCGCCTGCTGCTGGAGAACTACGGCTCCTTCGAATACGTCAACCAGAAATACGTGCTCGACCGCCGCCATCGCATCATGGATCCGCAGGTATTCGCCCGGCTCGGCGACGGCGTGGCGCGCTTCGCCGAAGATGCGCCCGACATGAAAGGCCGGCCATACTGGGACGTCTACAGCACTGCCGCCGGGCAGAAGAGCGTGGTGATGTTGCGCGACATCCTGTTCAAGAGCAACAACCGCATCGCCGGCACGCTGTTCGTCGGCTTGCGGCCGCTGCACTTCTCACGCATCTTCGAGTCTGTCAACCTCGGCTACGGCTCGCGCATGCTGGTGATCGACGCCCGCGACGGCCACGTCATCGTCAGCGCGAATGCAGCGAACGCGACGAACGACGATGCGCCGGAGTCTGGTCTGGTCGCCGCGATCGCGCGTAGCTTGGCGGAAGGGCGCGACAACTTCGTGTCTTACCGCGATGGCGACAACAAGAAACAGCTCGCCGCTTTCGCGCCGGTTCCGCGCACCAGCTGGATGGTAGTGAACATCACGCCGCTCAATGCGCTCAACACCGAGGTACGTTCGATCCGCAACAAGATCATCGTCATCGGCGTGTTGTGTTTCATCCTGGCGGTGGTGCTGTCGTTCATCATCGCGCGCAGCATTTCGCTGCCGCTCAAGCAACTGGTCGGTGTGATGAAGGCGACCCGCACCGGCAACTATCTGATCCGCATGGATTACGAAGGCAAGGATGAAATCGCGGAGTTGTCGCGGCGCTTCAACGATATGGCCAGCAAGGTGCATCAGCACAATGAACGATTGGAAGAGCTGGTGGCCGAACGCACCCGCGAACTGGAGCAGGCCAACCAGCAACTGGAAGCCCTCAGCGCCACCGACAGCCTGACCGGCATCGCCAACCGGCGCCGTTTCGATGAAGCGCTGGGCGGTGAATTGCGGCGCGCAGTACGCTCGTTGAAGCCGTTGTCGCTGATGATGCTCGACGTCGATTATTTCAAGAATTACAACGACCGCTACGGCCACCTGGCCGGCGACGATTGCCTGCGCGCCATCGCCCGCGTGCTGCGCACCAGTTCGCGCCGCGCCACCGACCTGGCGGCGCGTTACGGCGGCGAAGAATTCGCCGTGATCGTCGCCGAAAGCGACAGCGCCAACGCCATGCAGCTCGCCGAAAACATCCGCAACGCCGTCGCCGCATTGCAGATCCCGCACGAGGATTCACCCTTCGGCTGCGTCACCTGCAGCATCGGCGTCACAGCCTTGCAAGTGGATGAGAGCATGAGCACCGACACCCTGCTGCGCCTGGCCGATGTCGCCCTGTATCAGGCCAAGGCGCTCGGCCGCAATCGCGTGGCGTTGAGCGATCATGCCGGCGCAACCGGTTAGCACGCCGCGCCGGCGCGCGAGAACGTAGACGACCCGACAACTTTGCTGCACTGCGCTGCCGCAGCGATCGCCGACAGCGTTTGCCGACGTCCTTAACTGGCGTCCATTTCCCGGCCTTTTCCTGCGATTGCAGACCGCCGCAGCGGACTACCATGCAGTGCTGGTCCTGCCCCTCCCCTTGCGCAGGTTGCACAAAAAACAATATTGAGACGAAAGAAAATCAAATGAAAAATATGCGCATCGGCTCGCGCCTGGGCCTGGGTTTTGCATTGGTGTTGTCGCTGCTGGTATTGATGACGATCATCGGCGTATGGCGACTGCAGGACATCGGCGGTCGCACCGCCACCATGATCGCGCTGGACTTGCAGAAAGAACGCCTGGCCACCGAATGGGCCGCCAACATCGACGCCAACGGCGTACGCACAGTGGCGGTCATCAAGAGCAACAACGCCGATCACCAGAAGTTCTTCAAGGACCAGATGGCGGGCACGGTCGACCGCACCAGCGCGGTTCAGAAACAGCTCGATGAACTGATCAAGTCAGAGGAAGGGCGCAAGCTGTTCGACTCCCTGCTGGCGCAACGCAAGGTCTACAACGACCTGCGCAACAAGCTCATCAAGATCAAGGAGAGCGGCGACGAAGCGGCGGCGCTGAGCGCACTCGAGGGCGAACTGATTCCCGCAATGAAGGAATACTCTGCGCGCGTGAGCGCCGTGGCGACGCATCAGCGCGACGTCATCAACCGTAATGCGACGATCGTCGACCAGCAATATCGTTCAGGCCGCGCAATCCTGATCGCGGTCGGTGTGCTGGCGCTGCTGGTCGGCATCATCGCGTCGTGGCGCCTGTCCGACGGCATCACCCGACCGTTGCGCCGCGCGGTGCAGGCCACTTCCGCAGTCGCCGCGGGCGACCTCAGCACGCACGTGGTGGTCGATCGCAAGGATGAAATCGGCCAGTTGCTGCAAGGCCTGCACGACATGTCGCAGAACCTGCTCAAGACCGTGCGCGAAGTGCGCAGCGGCGCCGACACCATCGCCACCGCGTCGTCCGAAATCGCCACCGGCAATCTCGACCTGTCGTCGCGCACCGAACAACAGGCCGGCTCGCTGGAAGAAACCGCCTCGGCCATTGAACAACTGGCATCGACCGTGAAGCAGAACGCCGACAATGCGCGGGAAGCGAATCAACTGGCGCTGACCGCCTCCAACGTCGCCGTCGAAGGCGGCGCCGTGGTCGGCCAGGTAGTCGACACCATGGGCGCCATCAACGAATCCTCGCGCCGCATTGTCGACATCATCAGCGTGATCGACGGCATCGCGTTCCAGACCAATATCCTCGCGTTGAATGCCGCGGTGGAGGCGGCGCGCGCCGGCGAACAGGGGCGCGGCTTCGCGGTGGTGGCAAGCGAAGTACGCAGCCTGGCGCAACGCTCGGCTTCGGCCGCCAAGGAAATCAAATCGCTCATCGACGACTCGGTCGACAAGGTCGGCTCGGGCACGCGCCTGGTGGAACAAGCCGGCAAGACCATGACCGAGGTGGTCAGCAGCGTCAAGCGCGTAAGCGACATCGTCGCCGAAATCAGCGCCGCCACACAGGAGCAGAGCACCGGCATCGGCGAAGTCAACCACGCCATCACGCAGATGGATCAGGTCACGCAACAGAATGCGGCGTTGGTGGAAGAAGCGGCTGCGGCAGCCGGTTCGCTTCAGGAACAAGCGGCAAAGCTGGCGCAGGTGGTGAGCGTATTCAAGCTCGACGACAATCAGGTAATGGCTGCGCCGAAGCAGGCAGCGGCGATGCGCAACATCACGCCGCAGCGGCCGGTCATCGCCACCGCGAAACCGGCGCCGGCAGGCAGCAGCAATGCGCCGAAGACCCGCGCCATCGCCGCGCCGCAGCCGCGGCAGGCGCCGGCCAAGGAAAACGCCGATGACTGGGAAACATTCTGATACGCGGCGAGCGCGTGCGCTCATGACGCAGCACTAAACAAAAAGGGCGCCCGACTCACATCGGGCGCCCTTTTGATTTTCTGCTGCCAGCTTACAGTTTGAAGTGCCGCCCGGCTTCCGCCAGTTTGCCGGCCTGCGTCTGCAACAGTTCCGACGTCGCCGACGCCTGCTCCACCAGCGCCGCGTTCTGCTGCGTGGTGTTGTCCATTTCGGTGACGGCCTGGTTGATCTGCTCGATACCCTGGCTTTGTTCCTGGCTGGCGGTGGCGATCTCGCTCATGATGGCGGTCACGCGCTTGACGCTTTCGACCATCTCGCTCATGGTCGCGCCGGCCTGCTCCACCAGCTTGCTGCCGGAACCCACTTTTTCCACCGAATCGCCAATCAGCTCCTTGATCTCCTTGGCGGCCGCTGCCGAGCGTTGCGCCAGGCTGCGTACTTCGCTTGCCACCACCGCGAAGCCGCGGCCCTGTTCGCCGGCGCGCGCCGCTTCCACTGCCGCATTCAGCGCCAGGATATTGGTCTGGAAGGCGATGCCGTCGATCACGCTGATGATGTCGACGATCTTGTTGGAGGACGCGTTGATCGCGCCCATCGTGTCCACGACTTGCGACACCACGCCGCTGCCCTTGACCGCGACGTCGGAAGCGTTCTGCGCCAGCTGATTGGCCTGGCGTGCGTTCTCCGCGTTCTGCTTGACAGTGGAGGTGAGCTGTTCGATCGAGGCGGCGGTTTCTTCCAGCGAGCCGGCCTGCTGTTCGGTGCGCGACGACAGGTCGAAGTTGCCGGAAGCGATTTCGTTGGCTGCCGTGGAAATCGAATCGGTGCCGATCTGCACTTCCGAGACGATCTTGCGCAGCCCGGTATTCATGTCGTCGAGCGCTTGCATCAGTTCGGCGATTTCGTCCTTGCCCTGCTTCTGGATGGTGGCGGTCAGGTCGCCGGCGGCCACCATCTTGGCGACCTCCAGAGCACGCTTCAACGGCGTCGTGATGCTGCGCGAAATGATCAGCACCGCGACCACGCTGATGAGCACCAGCAGCACGCCCAGCGCCATCATCAGTTGCATGCCGCGTGTACTGGAGCGGTCGATGTCGACGGCCATCTGGTCGATGGCTTTGCGCTGCATCGCCAGCAGCGCATTGACCTTGTCCGCATAGGCCTTGGACGCCGGCTCGAACACCTCCTTGTAGGCTTTCTCGGCTGCGGCGGCGTCACCGGTCTTGCGCGTATTCATCACCAGTTCCTTGGCGGCCTGGTATTTGTTGCGCGCTGCGATGATTTCCTTGAACAAGGCCTTCTCGTCCTCCGAACTCAGGAGTGGTTCGATCTTCTTGATGATGCCGCTGCCGGACACGACGCTGGCGGCGATCGCCTCCTTGAAGGTGTCTGCCAGATTGGCGTCAGAACTGCGCGCGATCATCGACGTACGCACGATCGCCGAATACGTCAGCACGAACCAGTCGGCGACCAGCCTTTCCTTGGCCAGCGGCAATTCCATCATGGTGCGAGTGGATTCTGCATTGCGCCTGGCATTGATCAATCCCATCGAAGTGGAAATGGTCGCCAGAATGAGAACGATGGCAAAGCCGAAAATCAGGCGGCTGGAAATCCGCATGTTGGAAAGTTGTTTCATGATGGCTATGGTCCCCGCGTGCTGTCGTTGTGTTTATATTTCCCCGGCCCGGTAGTACCCCGGACTCTTATGCAGGTTACCGTGTTTTGGCGATGCGGCAAACACAAGTTGGAGCGAAAGCAACACTGCTGCGCAGCAGCATCCAAGACGGTCCGTTCAGCGTTCCATTCGCACCTCGACTTCGCGCTCGACGTAGTCCCATTCCGGAGTCTCGCGCAGCGCCGCCAGCAACGCGTCGAAGGCGGCAGCATCGGCCGGGGCAAACTCGAACCAGGTGAGGAAATCGAAGGGCTGCACCGCGGCCAGATCGCGGCAATGGTGCAGGCGGCGCGCAATGGGTGGCAGGTAACGCAGGCCGATCTCGATGTGGCGCGAGCGGGTTTCGAGGATGTCGCGCCGTTCCTGCTGGGTCAGCACCCACCAGGCCGCGCTCTTGCGGATGGGGATCAGCGCGGCGCAGGTCGAACCGGGCCGGTGCAAGCCTTGCTGGACGGCAAGCAAGCGTTGTTTTTCAGCCTGTTCGGTATAGCGCTCGTTGCTGGTGACGCCCTGCAGGGCCCACGTGCCTGCTGCAGCGGATTCGCCGTTGGCGATGGCGAGGTGTGTCGCCGACGGCAGCGTCGCGCCTTTAACGGCGCGGATTGCAGTGATGAGCCATGCACCCTGTGCGCCGCCCGCGAACGTCCACAAGCGTTCATTCATTTCCGCCTCCCTTGGTGCATTGTTCATGGCAGATTGGTCGCGCGGCGACGGCGTTTCTTACAAGGGAGACGAATCGCTATCGCTATTCCAGACGCGTGAACGGCACACGCACGCCTTCGGCGTCGCTGCGCAGCGCCAGGTCGATGATGGTCATGACGTCGACCGCATCCTGCGCCGGCACCGGGAACGCCTTGCCGTCCAGCAGAGTGCCGGCCAGCGCGCGGTAGAAACCGGCGTAGTCGCCGTCCAGCGTGGCGTGCTCGCCTTGATGATCCCGCTCGCCATCGACTTGCCGCAACCATCCCGGAGGATTCTTGCCGAAGCCGGCGTCGCCGGGACGCAAGCCTGCCTTCAGTTGATCTTCCTGCACGTCGAGGCCGTTGATCAGGTAGCTGCCGCGCGTGCCGTGCACGGCAAAGCGCGGCGGCGGCAAAGCGCTCAGCGCACTGGCGTGCAGCACCACTTCCTTATCGGCGTAATGCAATTGCAGATGGACGTAGTCCGGCACCTGCGCGTTGTCGCGCTGCTGCCGCACGGTGGCCGACAGCGACTGCGGCGCGCCGAACAAGGCCAGCGCCTGATCGATCAGATGCGGGCCCAGATCGAACAGCAGGCCGCCGCCGTGGGCCGCTTCTTCGCGCCAACGTTTTGGAATGACCGGACGGAAGCGATCGAAGTGCGATTCGAAATGCGTCACGCGGCCGAGCCCGCCGTCGGCAATCAGTGCGCGCAGCGTCATGAAGTCGCCATCCCAGCGACGATTGTGGAACGGTGCAAATAGCAGGCCGCGCTGCACCGCCAGCCGCGCCAGTGTTTGCGCGTCGGCGGCGGACAAGGTGACCGGCTTGTCGATCACGACATGCTTGCCCGCTTCCAGCGCACGGTGCGCTAACGCGAAATGGGTGTCGTTGGGCGTGGCGATGACGATGCAGGCGATGTCGTCACGCGCGATCAAGGCGTCGAAATCCGGCACGATGTCGGCTGCGGGGAAATCGGCGCGAGCGCGTTCCGCCTGCGAGGTGGCGATCACGGCAAGTTCAGTGCGCCAGCTGCGGGCGATCACCGGCGCATGGAAGGTGGCGCCGGCGAAGCCGTAGCCCATCAAACCCAGTTTCAATTTCCCGGACATGGAAGCGCTCCTCGTTCTGTGTGCTTCAGACTTTTTTGACGAACTCGGTCTTCAGGCCCATCTGGCCGAAACCGTCGATCTTGCAATCAATGTCGTGGTCGCCCTCGACCAGGCGGATGTTCTTGACCTTGGTGCCGATCTTGACCACACCGCCACCGCCCTTGAGCTTGAGATCCTTGATCACGGTCACGGTGTCGCCGTCCTGCAGGATGTTGCCGGCGGCATCGCGCCAGACCTTGCTGCTGTCTTCCGCGGCTTCGGCCGGCTTGATGGACCATTCATGGGCGCATTCGGGACAGACGTACAGGGCGCCGTCTTCGTAGGTGAATTCGGACTGGCATTGGGGACAGGGTGGCAAGGTGCTCATGATGACTTTCGTGACGATGCGGCGGACACGCCGGATGCGTGTCGCCAGGTGCGCAGTATACCGCCCGCACATCGACGCCAACCATGTTCGCCAACCGCTATACTAGCCATTGTCGTTGAATGACTTTTTAGCAGGAGTTGGCATGCTGCAGTCGCTTTCCGGTATTCCCGTCCATACCTTGCGCAAGGAATGTCCTCCGGGCGCCTGTGTGTGTGATCGCGAGAGCCTGCTCGACAGCGCCGCAGCAAACCCCGACACCGACGTGCGCGTGCTGATGCTGACGCAGGAACAGGAGCGCAGGCTGCTCGAACGCATCGAGCAGATTTCCAGCTACGACGATTTGCAGCACGTCGCCGGCCTGCTCTACAAACAACTCGGCGTGGTCTTGCGCATTGCGCCGAGTCCGCGCGAGGTGCGCACCGTGCGCGGCTTCCTGATCCTGCTGGAAGAACGTCCGGGCCTGTGCAAGAAAACCCGCCAGGCGGTGCCGGCGGCAATCCGCAAGTGCCTGGAAAGCAATCCCGACATCGCCTTTGCCATCCTCAATGCCCACGATCTGCTGGGCGGCGCCTGATCCTGGTTCTTCCATCGCGCTGAGATATTCAGAAATCGCGTAAGCATCATCGAAAGCATTCGTTCTGCTAAAACGTCGCTTTGTTTAGTCTTGATCCCTTGATAATTTTTCCGGGGCAGGGCATGACAACAACATCCATCACATCCACAACGTCGAACAAACGCCGCCTGGTATTGCAGGGCGCCGCGGCTGCCGCACTGGCCGGCGCGGCCGGCTGGGGCAATGCCGCCGAAGAACGCACGCTGCGCATCGGCTATCAGAAGTTCAACACGCTCAATATCCTCAAGGGCACCGGCAACCTGGAAAAGGCGCTGGCGCCGCTGGGCTGGAAGGTGAAGTGGTTCGAGTTCGCGGCCGGGCCCCAGCTGACCGAAGCGCTCAACGCCGACGCCATCGACTTCGGCCACGCGGCCGACACGCCGTCGGTGTTCGCCAACGCCTCCGGCGTGAACGCAGTGTATCTGGCCGCCGAACAACCGTATCCGAAAGGCATCGGCATCTTTGTCGCGCAGGATTCGACCATCCGTTCGATCAAGGAACTCAAGGGCAAGAAGGTCGCGCTGGGTCGCGGCTGGAACGTGCAATACCTGCTGGTGCGGGCACTCGAAGAAGCCGGTCTCAGCTACAACGACATCGTGCCGGTGTATCTGTCCAACGCCGCCGACGTGCGGGCGACTTTCCAGTCGGGCAATGTTGACGCCGCCGGCTTGTGGGATCCGTTCCTGGCCGGCCAGGAAATCTCGACGCGCCCGCGCATCCTGCGCGACGGCACCGGCTTGTCGAACAACCGCACCTTCCATCTGGCCACGCCGAAGTTCGTCGAACAGAACAAGAACATCATCCGCATCCTGTTCACCGAACTGAAGAAGACCAACAACTGGACCCAGGCCCATCCGCAGGAAACCGCAGACCTGCTGGCGCCGCAGCTGGGCGTCGATCCCAAGGTGCTGCGCCTGGCGACCGAGCGCCGCAACTACACCACGGTGCCGATCGACGCGGGCATCATCCAGGAACAACAGCAAATCGTCGAAGCCTTCTACAAGCTCGGCCTGATCAAGAATCAGGTGCAGGTCAAGGACAAGGTTTACGGCGAAGCCCTGCTGTAAGAACGCGTCATGACGATACATCTTGCGGCCTTCCTGATCGCCGGCAATGCGGCCCACAGCCAGGTGCTGTGGCGCCATCCTCGCAGCACGCCGGGCGGATTCCTGACGCTGGACTATTACAAGCGCATTGCGCAGACGCTGGAACGCGGCAAGTTCGACCTGCTGTTCTTCGCCGACCGGCTGGCGGTGTCGACGCGCTTCGGTGGCAGCCATCGCTACGGTGTGGCGCATGGCGACCAGGATGCGACGCGCATGGATCCGCTGCCGGTGCTGGGTGCGATTGCCGCAGTCACCTCGCATATCGGACTCGGCGCCACACGCTCGACCACCTATTCGCAACCGTACAGCCTGGCGCGCGAATTTTCCACGCTCGATCATTTGTCGGCAGGACGCGCGGCGTGGAATGTGGTGACCTCAGTGAACCAGGGCGAGGCCGACAACTTCGGCCTGCGTGAAACCCTGGGACACGACGAACGCTACGACCGCGCCGACGAGTTCCTCGAGGTCACGCACAAGTTGTGGAACAGCTGGGATGCGGAGGCGCTGTTGCTGGACGCCGGCAGCGGACGCTACGCCGATCCCGACCACGTCCATGCGATCGATCACCACGGTACGCATTTCGACGTGCGCGGTCCGCTCAACATCCCGGCCTCGCCGCAGGGAGGACCGGTCATCATCCAGGCCGGTTCATCGCATCGCGGCCAGGATTTTGCGGCGCGCTGGGCTGAAGTAGTGTTCGGCATCCAGCCCGACCTGGCGCGCATGCAGCGCTTCTACCAGGACCTCAAAAGCCGCACCGGAAAATTCGGCCGCAAGCCTGCCGACATCAAGGTGCTGACCGCGCTCATGCCCTTTGTCGGCGCGAGCAAAGCGGAGGCCGAAGACAAGCGCACGCAGCACAATGCGATGGTCGATCCCATCGTCGGCCTGTCGACCTTGTCGAGCCACATGAACGTGGATTTTTCGGCGCACGCGCTGGACGCGCCGATCGACGATATCCAGGTGGCGGGCATGCAGGGCCTGTTCGGACTGGTGAAGCAATTGTCCAGCGAAGGCAGCCTCACGCTGGCCGATATCGGCAGGCTGTACGCGAGCGGCGTGCTGGTGCCGCAGGTGGCGGGCACCGCTGCGGACATTGCCGACTGGATGGAACACATCGTGGCGCAGCAAGGTGCGGACGGTTTCGTGATCACGCCTGCGCATTTGCCGGAAGGCTTTGACGACTTCGTCGATCTGGTAGTGCCGGAGCTGCAGCGGCGCGGACAATTCCGGCTGGATTACGAGGGCGATACCTTGCGCAGTTATCTGCGCTGAAGACCGGTTGCGGCATCAATGAAAAAACGGCGCGAATCACTTCGCGCCGTTTCCATTTCATCATGCCAATTACTGCAAGTTACTCAGACTTGCCGCCCTTGCGATGCGGTTTGGCCTGGCCAGACACGCGGGTGTCCGGGCCGCGGCTGTCACGCTTGTCCGAGCGTTTGTCGCCGGGACGACCGGCACGCGCGCTGCTGTTGACCTTGGGCGGCGTAGCGTTCTTTGCCGGGGTCTTGTCGTGATGCTCGGTGCCGGTGCCGATGATGCTGATGTTCATCTTGCGACCGTCGATTTCCACCACTTTCAACTGATGCAGCAATGGCTTGGGCATGCCGGCAGGCAGGTCCAATGTGCTGTGGTCGTCGTGGATGTCGATGCGGCCGATGTGCTTGGCTTCGAGTCCGGCTTCGGTGGCGATGGCGTTGACGATGCTCGCCGGCGTCGCTGCATGGGCGCGACCGATCTCGATGCGGAAAGTCTGCATCTGGAACTCGGGCTTGCCTTTTTCCTTGCCCTTGGTCTTGCGCGGCTCTTCAACAGGACCCGAACCGGAAGCACGAGCGGGAGCGGACTCGGCGCGTTCGTGACGGTTGCCATGCTCGCTGCGCTCCGGACGATCGCCACGTTCAACACGTGGGCCGCGTTCGGCGCGCAGCATCGGCGGACGTTCGTCGGTGATGCTGATCTTGAGTTGCTGGCCGGCGACCCAGACCTTCTTCAGGTGCTGCAGCAAGTCGTCGGGCATGTCGCCCGGCAGGTCGAGCACGCTGTGGTCGTCGAAGATTTCGATGCGGCCGATATGTTTGGCGTCCATGCCGGCTTCGTTGGCGATGGCGCCGACGATGTTGCCGGGCTTGACGCCGTGTTCATGGCCGACTTCGATACGATAGGTCTGTGTCGTGTGGGCGGCGAAATCGGCCTTGGTCGGACGGGCACGCTCGGTGCGCTCCGGGCGTTCAGTACGCTCGGCACGTTCGACACGCTCAGGACGTTCCTTGCGCTCGCTGCGCTCCGCACGCGGTGCGGCGCCTGCAACGCCGCCGTCACGGCTGATCTGCAATTGCTGGCCGGCTACACGTACCGACTTCAGGTGATCGATCAGGTCCGGCGGCATGTCGTCCGGCAGATCGAGGACGCTGTAGTCGTCATAGATTTCGATGCGGCCGATATGCTTGGAATCCATGCCGGCTTCGTTGGCGATGGCGCCGACGATGTTGCCCGGCTTGACGCCGTGCTGATGGCCGACTTCAATGCGGAAGGTCTGCATCCCGGGATCGGCGGCGCGGACGATGCGCTCCTTGGGAGCGTAGCCTGGACGTTCGCTGCGGTCATTGCGGTCACCGCGCTCAGGACGGTCGCCACGCTCTGCACGCGGCGAACGATCAGGACGTTCGCGCGGTGCACGGTCGTCGCTGCGCACGAACTCCGGCTCGCGCTGGTTCTTGTCGAGCAGCAGCGGCACGTCGCCGCGGGCCATCTTGGCCAGCGCAGCGGCGATGTCGACGGCTGTGACGTTCTCTTCGCGTTCGTAGTCTTCGATCAACGAGCGGAACACGTCGAGATCGCCGGCGGCCAGCGTTTCACCAATCAGCTCCTTGAAGCGCGCCACACGCACGTCGTTGACGGCCTGCACGCTCGGCAGGTTCATTTGCGTGATCGGCTGGCGGGTCGAACGCTCAATGCTCTTGAGCAGGTTCTTTTCGCGCGGAGTGATGAACAGGATGGCTTCGCCGCTGCGACCGGCGCGGCCGGTGCGGCCGATGCGGTGGGTGTAGCTTTCCGGATCGTAAGGCACGTCGTAGTTGATGACGTGGCTGATGCGCTCGACGTCGAGGCCGCGTGCGGCGACGTCGGTGGCGATCAGGATATCGATCTGGCCGTCCTTCAGTTGCTGGATGGTGCGCTCGCGCTGCTGCTGCTGGATGTCGCCGTTGATGGCGGCGGCGGCAAACCCCCTCGCCTTCAGTTTGCCGGCGAGCTCTTCGGTGCCGAGCTTGGTGCGCGCAAAAATGATCAGACCGTCGAACGGTTCGACTTCCAGGATGCGCGTCAACGCGTCGAGCTTGTGCATGCCGCTGACCAGCCAGTAACGCTGGCGGATGTTTTCGGCGGTGCCGGTCTTGGCGGCGATGGTGACTTCGGCCGGATCGCGCAGGTAGGTCTGGGCGATGCGCTTGATGGCCGACGGCATGGTGGCCGAGAACAGCGTGGTCTGGCGTGAGGCCGGGGTCTTTTGCAGGATCGATTCGACGTCGTCGATGAAACCCATGCGCAGCATTTCATCGGCTTCGTCGAGCACCATGGTCTTCAGTTGCGACAGGTCGAGCGAGCCCTTGTCCAGATGGTCGATCACGCGGCCGGGGGTGCCGACCACGACGTGCACGCCGCGGCGCAAAGCGCTCAGCTGCGGGCCGTAGCTCTGGCCACCGTAAATCGGCAACACGTGGAAACCCGGGATGTGGGTGGCGTAGCGCTGGAAGGCTTCGGCCACCTGGATCGCCAGTTCGCGCGTCGGCGCCAGCACCAGCGCCTGCGGCGCAGTCTGGCGGATGTCGATGCGCGACAGGATCGGCAGCGCAAACGCGGCGGTCTTGCCGGTGCCGGTCTGGGCCTGGCCCAGCACGTCGCGGTTGCTGAGCAGGATGGGGATGGTCGCGGCCTGGATCGGCGACGGCGATTCGTAACCGAGCTCTTTCAGTACGCGCAACAGCGGTTCACTGAGATTGAGGTCGGAAAACAAGGGAAGGGGGGCTTCGGACATGAGGACTCACTGGTTCTTTTTTGGGACCGCAGGGCGCGGCCGCATGGGGATGCAGTTTACCCGCTTGTGACGCGCTGGGCGATGTTAAGTTGCAGCCGCGCGTACGCCGGCAGCGGAAAATGGGCGCTTTCTGGGCCGACGGCAGGGGAAGATGTTGCCCGGAAGACAAACAATTCCCGGCGACAAGAAACGGAAAGCCGGGCGAACATCGGACGGCAAAACCGCCCGCCGGGATAAATTTACTGGAAGGTGTTCGGTGTCAGCTGCAGCGGCGAGCCTTGCACGCCGGCATGCACCAGGCGGCGTGCAACGCCGGTAATGTTGGCTTCCAGTTCGCGGAAGGTGCGCATCGGTCCGATTGCGTTGAACATCTGCGAGGCCAGTTTGATCAGCGCTTCATTGGAGATGAAGCACTCGCGGTCGACGAACTCCACGCATACAGAAAAAATCACGCCGGCGTTGGTCAATTTCACTTCGGTAACAGACTGCGACATGGCTTTTCCTTTAATCGGACTATCGACCTATAGTGCGCGTAAGTCCGGCGAATAGCAATCAAAATCGGCGATCACGCCGGGCTGGCGCGGCTTCCGAAGGGATTGGCGGGGTTCACTGCAGACAATGTATAATAGAGGCTCGTTGGGCGGTTTCGCCCTTTTTCGGACCGGCCCGCAATATCATCTCAAAGCGCGCCAGTCTCCACTCTTTCCGGCCGCGCCAGCCTTTCGTTTCACTTGTTTTCCGGCACGCGGCCCGTCCTGTAGCAGTCCTGCCGCCGGCGACATTGTGCATCCGGCGCCAAGTCTCTCCGCATGTCTGCACGTGCACGCGGCGCTGCTCCCGGGGCGAAAAGCAAAACGCACTGGTCCGCTCAGGCGGTAACCGGCCTCTTTTTTCTGCGATCTTCGGCGGATGTTGTTGCAGCCTCTTGCGAGCTGCCGCCTGCCGGTCGCCTTATTTGGAAACCACCATGGCTAAAGAAGAACTACTTGAAATGAACGGCCTCGTCGAAGAAGTCCTGCCCGATTCGCGCTTCCGCGTGAACCTGGAAAACGGCCATCGACTGATCGCCTACACCTCCGGCAAGATGCGTCAGAACCATATCCGCATCCTGGCCGGCGACAAAGTCACACTGGAACTGTCTCCTTACGACCTGAGCAAAGGCCGCATCACTTTCCGTCATCTGGAAAAGCGCGGACCGGTCGGCGGCGGACAGCAACGTCGTCGCTACTGATATCTCGATCCGTAACGAGATTGCGATGCCGACCGCAACACCTCTAGAGCGCAGCAATGGCGCTGCGGCGATTTCCGCCAAGGCGGTCGCGTTGGCGGCTGCGCTGGAAGTCGAGCTGGTCGAGTGCGTCTGGGATATCGGTGCCGACCTCACGCATGAACATGCGCATCGGCTCGATCTGATCACGGCGGCCAAATCCGTGCGCGTGTATTTTCCGGATCTGGAATTGACCTCGTCCGGCAATGCGTCACGCACCAAGCGCATCGAAGAACGCCTGCAACGTGCCATCGTCCAACTGCAGCAGCGCACGCCGGCGCCGACCTACGGGTTTCGCTGAACGCTGCAGCGCTCCTGGACGTATCGCGAATTAAATCTCGATATGTTTAGGTAATCTTCAGGTTTACCTGTATATTTAAATTTGCACTTACATCAAGTCGTCGTTATTGTTGGTCTCTTCTCTTGAGCTCGCTTGCGAGCCTCCTCTGTCGGACTCTCTTCGGTTACATCTTTCTTGGTCTCGGGTGCGCTTCGGGCGTTGTCCCTCATTTTTTTTCAAGGAAGTAATAACATGTCTACAAGTCAAACAGGTACGGTCAAGTGGTTCAACGATGCCAAGGGTTTCGGTTTCATCACGCCTGATCAAGGCGGCGACGATCTGTTCGCGCATTTCCAGGACATCCAATCGAACGGTTTCAAGAGCCTGGCCGAAAACCAGCGCGTCTCGTTCGAGCGCGGTACTGGCCCTAAGGGCGAAAAAGCTACCAATATCAAAGCGATCTAATCGCTTGATCTGACGTGAAGGCCAAGGTCTTCACGACATCCAAGTCCGGGATCGACAAACCGGCGGCACCACGCAGATAGCATGGGTCGCTGATGGAAAAATCCCCGGCACCGCAGGTTCTGCGGAATGACAAAGCTCGCTACGGCGGGCTTTGTTGCATTTGGACCCGGCATGCTTCGGCTATCATCGCAGTTCCGCGATTTTCTCCGGCGACGCCATGCACCCTGCTTCACAAAATCCCCTGCAAGATCTCCCAAAAAATTCCCGGCAAGACTGGTCTGAGCGACTGACTGCGCTGGCCGGCGCAATCAGCGACGCCGACGACGGTGCGCACGACATCAACCATCTGCATCGCGTCTGGCAGGCCGCACGCATTTTGCTCGACGATTACCCGGCCGCCAATGCGCTGGTGGTGCAAGCCGCCTGTTATCTGCACGATCTGGTCAATCTGCCCAAGGATGATCCGCAACGCCATCTCGCCTCGCGCCAGGCAGCGCAGCTTGCGCGCCGGCACTTGCAGCAACTTGATTTCCCGGCGGGCCAACTCGACGCGGTCGCACACGCCATCGAAGCGCACAGTTTTTCCGCCGGCATTGCCCCGACCACCATCGAAGCACAGATCGTACAGGACGCCGATCGTCTCGACGCGCTCGGCGCGGTCGGACTGGCGCGCATGTTCTACACCGCGGGCCGCATGGGTAGCCTGCTGGCGCATGCCGACGATGCGCGCGCCACCCATCGCGCGCCGGATGATCGCCGCTATGCGCTCGACCACATCGCCTGCAAACTGGAAACCCTGCCGGCGACGATGCAAACCGACGCCGGACGTCGCCTCGGCGAACAACGCGTGCAATGGCTGCGCGACTTCCGCACACGCTTTCTGGCGGAATGGGAAAGCGCCTGAAACCATTTTTTGGAATGCTGCTAGAATTAATCCATCGCATCAATTCATCGTTTTACCTTGCCTTCATCCTTCATGTTCATCGCCGCCCTGTCCTGCCTGTTGTCGCTCAGCCTGTATGCCCTGGCTGCGCGAGCGCGTGCACGCACCGTCGCGGCCGGTAAACAAAAGAAACAGTCGCTCATCTGACCGGGGCGCGCTGTCCTGTCAGGTGGGCTGACAGGATGGCCAACGCAGACCGGACACGTTCCCCTCGCTACTTCTCTCCTTGCAACCTGCCGACAGACATTCACGGTCTGTAATGCAGTAAATTTTATGGAGAGCAGCAATGCGTTCTTTCGACGGTATCTGGATTCCCCTGGTCACGCCCTTCCACGACGGCAAGATCGATTTCCCCGCTTTGCAGGCGCTGGCGCGCAGCATGTTCGACGCCGGCGTATCCGGCCTGGTCGCCTGCGGCTCCACCGCAGAAGCGGCCGCACTCGACGATGCTGAACAACTGGCGGTGCTCGATGCCATCCTCGATGCGGTGCCCGGCTGTCCGGTGGCGATGGGTCTGGCCGGCAATCGGCAGGTGGCGATGCTGGAGAAGATGCAGAAAATCCAGCAGCGCCCGGTCGCGGGATTGCTGATTCCGGCGCCGTATTACATCCGCCCCTCGCAGGAAGGCTTGCGCGCGTTTTACCTGGCCATGGCCGATGCCGCCGAGGCGCCGGTGATCGTCTATAACATCCCGTACCGCAGCGGCATCAACATCGACGCCGCCACCATCCTCGCGCTCGCCGGCCATGAACGCATCGTCGCCGTCAAGGATTGCGGTGGCAGTGCTGCGGCCACCATGGACCTGATCGCGCATGGCGGTTTGCAAATTCTGGCGGGAGAAGACGAACAGATTTTAACCACGCTGTGTCTCGGCGGCAGCGGTGCGATCACGGCGGCGGCGCACATTCGTCCCGACCTGTTCGTGCGTGTGGCGCAGCTGGTGCAGGCGCAGCGTCTGGTCGAAGCGCGCGAGCAATTCTATGAATTGCTGCCACTGATCCGCTTGTTGTTCGCCGAGCCGAATCCGGCCGTGATCAAGACCGCGCTGGCGATGATGGGCATGCTGCGCGATGAATTGCGTGCCCCCATGCAAGCCAGCTCACCGGAGCTGCATGAGCGCTTGCACCGCGAGCTGTCGCGGCTCGGTTGCCTGTAAGCATGCAGCTAAGGCAAGCCCGTCACGGCAGCGCCGCTGGCGATGCCCTGCTCGCGCAGGATGTCGGCCAGGCTGCTGCGAAAGCGCAGCAGCGGCGCCGCCAGACGGCCGCTGGCCAAACCCGGTGCGTGCACCAGCCAGACGCCCATGCCGTTGTCGAACTCGGGCACCGCCAGCACGCGGATCTGTTTGCGGAACGCACTGCGCTTGAGCGCACTCGGCGTGGTGATGCCGATGCCAACGCCGCGCGCCACCAGCGACAATTGCAGCTCGGCGCCGAAGGCTTCCACCGCTACCGTGAACGGTTGGTGGCGCGCTTCGACGGCCAGCCGGATCGCACTGCGCAAACCGCAACCATCCTGATTGAGCACCCATGAATGCTGCGCCAGTTCGGTCAGCGTGAGTTCGCCGCGCGGCAGCTTCAGCGACTTACCTGCCACGACCAGAGCCGGCTCGCGACCCAGCTTGTGAACCTGGAAACGCTCCGGCGGCGGTACGCCGTCCGGCACGATGATGGCGGCGGCATCGATCATGTTTTTCTCCAGCATGTCCATCAGGCCGGGCGACCAGGCAGCGGTCACGCGCACGCTCAGCTTCGGGAATTCGGTGCGCAGGCAATCGAGCGGCGTGGTCAATGCGGCCTCCGACAAAAACGGCGGCACGCCCAGGCGAAGTTCACCGATGGCATCGGCATGCGGCGACACGCGATCGATCATGTCGTCGACTGAAGCCAGCACGCGGCGCCCCATTTCGTAGACATCGCGTCCAGCCGACGTCGGCTTGAGCGGCTTGGACTGGCGATCCAGCAGCTCGACGCCAAGCATGCTTTCCAGGCTTTGGACACGGCGCGTGATGCCCGGCTGCGTCAGATGCAATCGCGTGGCGGCGGCGACGATGGAGCCGGTTTCAATGACGGCGACGTAGGCTTGCAGGTCTCGCGTGTTCAAAACAATCTCGCATATTGTTTATGATAATAATTCAATTGTCGCATAGTTTGCCGCTACCTATACTGGCCTCCCGCAAACCTCTACCGCATCAGCGACACCTGGAGCCGCCATGGAACAATGCAGCAAGCTTTCCCCTCCGCCTGCGAAGATCGTCGCACCGGCAACGCACATGAGCGCGGCGATGACGCTGCTGTTCGCTGCCGCGGTCGGCGTGATCGTCACCAATCTCTACGCCGTACAACCTTTGCTGGCCGCCATCGGCGCGACCATGCACATCCCCGGCGGCGCCATCGGCCTGATTGCAATGCTGCCGCTGCTGGGCTATACCTGCGGCCAGTTCCTGATCGTGCCGCTGAGCGACCTGCATGAGAATCGCCGCCTCATCGTACGGCTGCTGACGGGTTGCGCCGCATGTCTGGGCATCGCCATGTTCAGCGCGCAAACATGGTTGTTCCTGACCACGATTTTCCTGGCCGGCGTCTTGTCGAGCGCGATCCAGATGCTGGTGCCGATGGCGGCTTTCATGAGCGAGGAAGCACATCGCGGCCGCGTGATCGGCAACGTGATGAGCGGCCTGATGCTGGGCATCATGCTGTCGCGCCCGGTGGCCGGCTGGCTGGCGAGTGTGGCCGGATGGCGTGCGGTGTACGGCCTGCTGGCGCTGATCGTGGCGCTGCTGGCGCTGGTGCTGTCGCGCGTGTTGCCGGAACGTCATCCGCAACAAACCCAAGGCTATCGCGACATCCTGAAATCGCTGTGGCAATTGCTGTGCAGCGAACGCGTCCTGCAATACGGCGCGCTGACCGGCGCGCTCAGCATGGCGGCGTATATGTCTTACTGGACCACGGTTGCGTTGTTGCTGGTGCAGCAGCCGTTTTTGCTGGGTGCGGGCGGCATCGCGGTGTTCGCACTGGTCGGCGCCAGCGCGGTATGCGCAACGCCGTTCGCGGGCCGGGCCGGAGATCGTGGACGCGGACGCCTGGCCTCTCATCTGAGCCACCTGGGGATGTTGGCGGCGGCCTTGATCGCAGGCGTCGCCGGCAGCGGCTGGGGTGGCTTCGACGTCCATCTGCACGCGGGCCTGGCGCTGGTGCTGCTGGGTGTCGCCGCGATCCTGCTGGACGGCGGCGTGGCGGCCGACCAGACGCTGGAACGCCGCAAGATCAACCTGCTGTCGCCACAATTGCGCGGCCGCCTGAACGGCCTGTTCGTCGGCTTCCTGTTCATCGGCGGCGCGATCGGCGCGGCGCTGTCCGGATTCGCATGGAAGCTCGGCGGCTGGAGCGCGGTGTGCCTGCTGCAATTGCTGTTCTCTGCGACGATCACCTGCTTGGCATACGGACAAGATCGCCGCTGAGTCTGGTGCGCTGTTACAAATCGCCAACATGCGGCAGCGAACCAAGGCTTGCACGTTTCGTCATACCGTTATCGCAATCTGTCGAGGAGGTAACGTGGCAAGCCTGGAATCGCAGCAACCGCATCAACAATACCGACCACGCTGGCGTATCGCCGATCTGGATTTTTCGCGCATCGATCTGCAGCGCGTGCGTCACGATGAAAACACCTTCTACCTGGTGACCTGCGCCTCGTTCGTCGAAAGCGGCTCCGATCTGTATACCCACAACCTGATCGACTTCTTCCATGACAACGAGGAAGTGGCGACCTGGCTGCGTGAGCAATGGGAAGTGGAAGAGTTGCAGCACGGCGCGGCGTTGCGCGCCTACGTCGGGCATGTCTGGCCCGAATTCGACTGGCAGCAAGCCTACGACAGCTTTCTCGCCGAGTACGCAGGCTACTGCAAGGTCGAACTGCTGGAGCCGACCAAGGCGCTGGAGATGGCCGCGCGCTGCGTGGTCGAGACCGGCACCGCCACCTATTACCGCGCGCTGTCGCGCAGCGTGCAGGAACCGGTGCTGCAGGAACTGGCGGCGCGCATCTCCAACGACGAGGTCAATCACTACAAGCATTTCTATCAATACTTCCGCCAATACCGTCGGCGCGAAGGCATCGGCCGCTCGCGCGTGCTGGGTACGCTGAGCCGCCGCACGCTGGAAATGCGCAACGAAGACGCCGACTGCGCCATCCGCCATGCGCTGAAATTCCGCGATCCGGCGCGGGCCGGCGACGTCGCCTATTTAAGAGAGCTGAGCGCGCGCATGAGCGCCACCGTGCGCACCAATTTGACGCCGGACATGACCTTGAAGATGATTTTGCGCCCGCTGGAGCTGCCGCCCAAGGTGCAAAGCTGGGTGCAATATCCGATCCGCCAACTGATGCATTACGTGTTTTTGCGCTAAAAGCAAACACAAACCCTGTAATTTGCTCCTTTCTGGGGCGCATCGTCGTTTACCGCACCGCCACCATTTTTGACATCCCTAAAATGGTGCGATAGTGCGCGGCGGCTTCTGCAAAGCCGGAAAAATCACAAGAGATTGACGTTTTGTCATTGGCACGCATTCTGCTAAAGCAGGAAGGCAGTCAACAAACTCTCATTGATTCTTCTAACTGTAGGAGCACTTCATGTCACGTCGTACTATCCTAAAAGCAACAGCACTCGGCGCGTTCGCACTTGCAGCTTCTTCCTGGCTCCCTGCCGCATTCGCTGCGGACACCATCAAAGTCGGCATCCTGCATTCGCTGTCGGGCACCATGGCCATCTCCGAAACATCGCTCAAAGATGTCGCGCTGATGACGATCGATGAAATCAACGCCAATGGCGGCGTCAACGGCAAGAAACTCGAGCCCGTGATCGTTGACCCTGCATCCAACTGGCCTCTGTTCGCTGAAAAAGCGCGCCAGCTGATTTCGCAAGACAAGGTTTCCGTCGTGTTCGGCTGCTGGACTTCGGTCTCGCGCAAGTCTGTCCTGCCGGTCTTCAAGGAACTGAACAGCCTGCTGTTCTATCCGGTCCAGTACGAAGGCGAAGAGCTGGAAAAGAACGTCTTCTACACCGGTGCAGCGCCTAACCAGCAAGCCATCCCTGCCACCGAATACCTGATGTCGAAAGAAGGCGGCGGCGCCAAGCGTTTCGTCCTGCTGGGCACCGACTACGTCTACCCACGCACGACCAACAAGATTCTGCGCGCCTTCCTGCATAGCAAGGGCGTGAAAGATTCCGACATCGACGAAGTCTACACACCGTTCGGCCACTCTGATTACCAAACCATCGTCGCCAACATCAAGAAGTTCGCAGCCGGCGGCAAGACTGCAGTGATCTCGACCATCAACGGCGACTCCAACGTGCCGTTCTACAAGGAACTCGGCAATGCCGGCCTGAAGGCGACTGACGTGCCTGTCGTCGCGTTCTCGGTGGGTGAAGAAGAACTGCGCGGGGTTGACGCAAAACCGCTGGTCGGCCATCTGGCTGCCTGGAACTACTTCGAATCCGTGAAGAACCCGGTCAACACCGCCTTCATCAAGAAGTGGAAAGCCTACGCCAAGGCCAAGGGTCTGCCGAACGCCGACACGGTCGTGACCAACGATCCGATGGAAGCGACTTACGTCGGTATCTACATGTGGAAGCAAGCCGTTGAAAAAGCCAAGACTACCGACACCGACAAGGTGATCGCAGCGATGGGCGGCCAGACCTTCAAGGCACCGTCCGGCTACACGCTGGAAATGGACAAGACCAACCATCACCTGCACAAACCAGTGATGATCGGCGAAATCAAGGCCGACGGTCAGTTCAACGTGGTCAACAAGACCAAGACCACCATCCGTGCGCAACCATGGAGCCCATACATCCCGGGCAACGAGAGCAAGCAAAAGATGTAATGCAGTTGCTTGCCATGTTTGGTTAGCTGAGCAGTTCCCCGCTGCATGTTCCATGCAGCGGTTTGCAAGACCTTGCACCGGGCGTCCGACATCCCGTCCGGTGCAATCACTGCGGCGATTCCATCTCCGGAATCGCATGCATGAATCTCAGACAAGCGTCGTAAGACCGACTTTCTTTCCGTCTTGCCTTGCCACCGAAAAGAACCATGAGACTTCTCCCCAAGATAATTGCGTCCGCCTTGCTGACAGGCTGGCTGTGCACCCAGGCGATCAGCGCGCATGCTGCGATCGATCCGGCGCTGCTCAAGCCGCTGGCCGGCGACGACCCTGACGCGCGCATCGCCGCCGTCACGCAGATTGCTGCGCTGGCCAATGCCGACGCGCAAAAGATCCTCAACGCCATCAACAGCGATGCCCTGTACGCCACGCCTGCCGGCGACGTGCTGATCATCGAAGACAGCGACGCCTTCAATCCCGCCACCGACAAGACCGGTCCGGCCCCGGATGACGCCGAAGGCATCACCGTCAACAACCGCCTGCGCGGCGTAGTCGAAGGCGCCTTGTCGGGACTCAAGCTGTTCTCGCCGGACCGCGCCACGCGCCTGACCGCCGCGACCGAATTGCTGAAGACCGCCGACGCCGCACAGACCCCGTTGATCAGCAAAGCGCTGGCGGCGGAAAAAGATCCGCAAATCCAGGAAGTGTTGAAGCAAGTCGTCGCTACGGCCAACCTGCACGCGCCTGACGCAGCCGCACGCAAGGCCGCCGTCAAAGCCCTGGCCGACACCACCAACGCCAATCTGAAACCGGTGCTGGAACAGATGCTGGCCAAGAATCCGGACGGCAGCTATGTCGAAGCCGATGAGGGCGTACGCATCGAAGCTGTACGCACAATGTCGGCGCTGGACCGTCATCTGGCGATTACCGAATTTGTCGGCAAGCTGTTCTACGGCGTCTCGCTGGGCAGCGTGTTGCTGCTCGCCGCGCTCGGCCTGGCGATCACCTTCGGCCTGATGGGTATTATCAACATGGCGCACGGTGAACTGCTGATGATCGGCGCCTACACAACTTATGTATGCCAACTGGTGTTCCGCAAATTCTTCCCGGGCGCGATTGACGCCTACATCGTCGTTGCACTGCCGGCCGCCTTCATCGTTGCCGCCGCGGTGGGCATCGCGCTGGAACGCCTGGTGATCCGCTGGCTCTACGGCCGGCCGCTGGAGACCCTGCTGTGCACCTGGGGCATCAGCCTGATGCTGATGCAGGCCGTACGCTCCATCTTCGGTGCGCAGAACGTCGAAGTCGCCAACCCGAGCTGGATGTCGGGCGGCATCACGGTGCTGGGTTCGCTGGTGCTGTCGTACAACCGGATCGTGATCATCTTCTTTGCGCTGTTCGTGGTGTTCGCAGTGTGGCTGATCCTGAACAAGACACGCCTTGGCCTGTTCGTGCGCGCCGTCACGCAAAACCGCCGCATGGCCGATTGCGTCGGCGTCTCGACCGGCAAGATCGACATGATGACCTTCGGCCTCGGCTGCGGCATCGCCGGTCTCGGCGGCGTGGCACTGTCGCAGCTCGGCAATGTCGGCCCCGACCTTGGCCAGGGCTACATCGTCGACTCCTTCATGGTGGTGGTGCTGGGCGGCGTCGGCCAACTGGCGGGCACCGTGATCGCTGCGTTCGGTCTGGGCGAGGTGAACAAGTTCCTGGAGCCGGTCGCCGGCGCCGTGCTGGCCAAGATCGCCATCCTCGTGTTCATCATCGTGTTTATCCAAAAGCGCCCGCAAGGCCTGTTTGCACTGAAAGGCAGGAGCGTGGAATGAGTACCCTCAATCTCCCATTGAAACCTTCGTTGTTTTCGCGTCCGGCATGGATCGGGATCGTGGTCTTTACCGTAATCCTGGGTCTGCTGCCGATCCTGAATCTGATCTTCCCGGCCGGCCATCCGCTGTCCATCTCCAGCTACACCATCGCGCTGATCGGCAAGTTCATGTGCTATGCGATGGCGGCACTGGCGCTCGATCTGGTGTGGGGCTACACCGGCATCCTGTCGTTGGGCCACGGCGTGTTCTTCGCGCTGGGCGGCTATGCGCATGGCATGTACCTGATGCGCGCCATCGGTCACGACGGCGTGTATCAGAGCGACCTGCCGGACTTCATGGTGTTCCTCAACTGGAAAGCCTATCCGTGGTACTGGTGGATGACCGAGCACTTCTGGTTCGCCATGCTGCTGGTGGTGCTGGTGCCGGGCGTGCTGGCCTTCGTGTTTGGCTACTTCGCCTTCCGTTCGCGCATCAAGGGCGTGTACTTCTCGATCATCACGCAGGCGATGACCTTCGCCTTCATGCTGCTGTTCTTCCGCAACGACACCGGCTTCGGCGGCAACAACGGCTTCACCGACTTCAAGCGCATCCTCGGCTACACCATCACGGCGCCGTCGACCAAGGCGGTGCTGTACCTGGTGACGCTGGCTTTCCTGCTCGGTTCGCTGCTGCTGTGCCGCGCCATCGTGACATCAAAACTGGGCCGCGTACTGCAGGGCGTGCGCGACTCCGAGTCGCGGCTGATGTTCATCGGCTACAACCCGCTGTGGTTCAAGCTGTTCGTGTGGACTTTGTCGGCGGTGTTGTGTGGCATTGCGGGCGCGCTGTATGTGCCGCAGGTCGGCATCATCAATCCGTCGGAAATGTCGCCGGCCAACTCGATTGAAATGGTGATCTGGGCTGCCGTCGGCGGACGCGGTTCGCTGATCGGCCCGATCATCGGCGCGTTCACCGTCAACGGCCTGAAGAGCTGGTTCACCGCGGCCTTCCCGGATCTGTGGCTGTTTGCACTGGGTCTGATCTTTATCCTGGTGACGCTGTTCCTGCCGCAAGGCATTCTGGGACTGGTCAAGAAACTCAAGAAGCAAGACCCGCAAGATCGCATCAAGGAGGCCGCATGAGCGAAATGTACAATCGCGCCGCGCCGCAAGACAGCGTCGATAACGGCCAGCACGCCGATCACGGCACCTCGTATGCGCGCATCAAACCGGAAGGCGTCGACACCACGCACGGCGCCATCCTGTATCTGGAAAACATCACGGTCTCGTTCGACGGCTTCAAGGCGATCAACAACCTGAACCTCGACATCTCGGTCGGCGAACTGCGTTGCATCATCGGCCCCAACGGCGCCGGCAAAACCACGATGATGGACGTCATCACGGGCAAGACGCGGCCGACGGCGGGCACGGCCTTCTTCGGCCAAAGCATCGACCTGACCCGGATGACCGAGTATGAAATCGCCCATGCCGGCATCGGCCGCAAGTTCCAGCGGCCGACCGTGTTCGAGCAGCATTCCGTCTTCGAGAATCTTGAGATGGCGATGAAGATGGACAAGCGCGTGAAGACGACCTTGTTCGCGCGCCTGAACTCGGAACAGATCGGCAAGATCGAAGAGATCCTCAAGCTGATCCGTCTGAACGGTCAGGAAAACCGCGTCGCCGGACTGCTCTCGCACGGCCAGAAGCAGTGGCTGGAAATCGGCATGCTGCTGATGCAGGAACCGCAATTGCTGCTGCTGGACGAACCGGTGGCCGGCATGTCCGACGCCGAGACCGTGCGCACCGCCGAGCTGCTCAACGAGCTGCGCGGCAAGCATTCGATCATGGTGGTGGAACACGACATGGGCTTCGTCGAAGAGATCGCGCAAGGCGGCAAGGTGACCGTGCTGCACGAAGGCTCGGTGCTGGCCGAAGGCACGATGCAGCAGGTGCAATCGGATGATCGCGTGATTGAAGTGTACTTAGGCCGCTGAGAGTAACGCTCTAAACCCGGGACGAGAAGAATATGCTGCAAGTCAATCAATTGAATCAATATTACGGCGCCGCGCACACCCTGCGCGGCGTGTCGATCAACGTCGAAAAGGGCAAGTGCCTGTCGCTGCTCGGCCGCAACGGCGTGGGCAAGACGACGCTGCTGAAATGCCTGATGGGCGTGCTGCCCGTCGCGGCCGGCAACGTCACGCTGGAAGGCAAGGACATCACCAAACTGAGACCGCATCAACGCGCTGCACTCGGCATCGCTTACGTACCGCAGGGCCGTGAAATCTTTGCACGCCTGACCGTGGAAGAAAACCTGCTGATGGGCATGGCGACCAAGTCCGGCCGCAAGGCGTCGACCATCAAGGGTGAAGTGTACGAACTGTTTCCGGTGCTGAAGGAAATGCTGCACCGTCGCGGCGGCGATCTGTCGGGCGGACAGCAACAACAACTGGCGATTGCGCGCGCGCTGCTGGCCGAGCCGAAACTGATCATCCTCGACGAGCCGACCGAAGGCATCCAGCCGTCGATCATCAAGGATATCGGCCGCGTGATCAGCCTGCTGCGCCAGCGCGGCGACATCGGCATCTTGCTGTGCGAGCAGTACTTCGATTTTGCACGCGAACTGGCCGACACCTTTGTCGTGATGTCGCGCGGCGAAGTGGTGGCGTCAGGCGTGCAGGCCGAGATGGATAACGAGGACGTGAAGAAGCATCTGGCGGTGTAGCCATTTTCCTGTTCGAGCACATGTTGCCGGATGATCAAGTCCGGACGGCGTGCGTTTTCACGGCAGGTCTGCTATAAACGAAGGTCCGCTCCGCGGCTCCATCCTCACGTCGCACAATCAGAAAAATTGCATGAAACGCATCATCGATCCTGCCGCTGCCGTCACGGAATCGGGCCAGACCGCCGCCGTCACCGCAATTGCGTCGCGCCATCAGCAGGCGCGACTGACGCTGGGCTTCGCCGACGATGCCGGCACCACGCGCATGATCGAGCGCAGCCACTTCGGTCCGCTGCGCGTGCAGAAGCCGCTGTATCCGGAACACCCCGCCGTCTGCCATGCGGTCATCGTGCATCCGCCGGGCGGCATCCTCGGCGGCGACGTTCTCAACATCACCGCGCATGTCGGCGACAACGCCCATGCCCTGCTGACTACGCCCGGTGCGGGCAAATGGTATCGCGCCAACGGCTTCGTCTCTGCGCAGCAGGTGTCGCTGACCGCGACCGCCGGCGCCGCGCTGGAATGGCTGCCTCAGGAAACCATCTTTTTCAACGACGCCGACGTGCGCATGGAACATCAGGTCGAGCTGGCTGCTGATGCGACCTATATTGGCGGCGAGATCCTGTGCTTCGGCCGCACCGCGTCGGGTGAATCTTTTGACAGCGGCCGTGTCAGCCAGCGCACCAGCATCCGACGAGGCGGCAAACTGGTCTGGTTCGAGCAAGGCGCCTTGCGCGCCGGCACATCGTCAATGACAAGTCCGCTGGCATTGGCCGGTTATACCGTAAGCGCCACGTTGATTGCCGTGGGACTGCCGCTCAACGCCGCCTTCCTCGGCGAACTGCGCGAACTAACCAGCGCGCAGGCCCATGACGGCCGCAGCGGTGCAACGCAAATGAAACAGGTATTGGTGCTGCGCTATCTGGGCAACTCCAGCCAGATTGCGCGGCAGTGGCTGACGCATGCATGGCAGCGCATCCGTCCGGAATTGATGCAGCGCGAAGCGATCGTGCCGCGCATCTGGAATACGTAGATAAGCAACACAGACAGAATCAAGGAGAACGCATGGAACTGACCCCACGGGAAAAAGACAAGCTGCTGATTTTTACGGCAGCCCTGGTGGCTGAACGGCGCAAGGCGCGCGGCCTGAAACTGAATTATCCGGAAGCAGTGGCGCTGATCACCGCAGCCATCATGGAAGGTGCGCGCGACGGCCGCACCGTCGCCGAGCTGATGTCGGAGGGTACCAAGATTCTGACCCGCGCCGACGTCATGGATGGCGTGGCGGAGATGATCCCCGATATCCAGGTTGAAGCGACTTTCCCGGACGGCAGCAAGCTGGTCACGGTTCATCACCCCATTCCTTAAGAGGCGCCATCATGATTCCAGGAGAAATGCTGGTTGAGCCGGGCGACATCGAACTCAACGTCGGCCGCCGCACCGCGAGCGTCACCGTCGCCAACAGCGGCGACCGTCCGATCCAGGTCGGATCGCACTTTCACTTTTTCGAAACCAATCCCGCGCTGAAATTCGAGCGCCAGATTGGCTACGGCATGCGCCTCAACATCGCCGCCGGCACGGCGGTCCGCTTCGAGCCGGGCCAGGAGCGCACGGTGGAACTGGTGGCATTGGCGGGCGACCGCAAGGTCTACGGTTTCAATGCCAAGGTGATGGGCGCACTCGACAAGAAGGGAAATAAATAATGGCCAAGATTTCACGCCAGGCTTATGCCGAGATGTTCGGTCCCACCGTCGGTGACCGTTTGCGTCTGGCCGACACCGAGTTGTTCATCGAGGTCGAAAAGGATTTCACGACCTATGGCGAAGAGGTCAAATTCGGTGGCGGCAAGGTGATCCGCGACGGTATGGGTCAATCGCAGCGCAACTATAAAGACGTCATGGATACGGTGATCACCAATGCGGTGATCGTCGACCACTGGGGCATCGTCAAGGCCGACATCGGCTTGAAAGGCGGTAAGATCGCGGCCATCGGCAAGGCCGGCAATCCGGACATTCAGCCCGACGTCACCATGGCCATCGGCGGCGCGACGGAAATCATCGCCGGTGAAGGCATGATCGTCACGGCCGGCGGCGTCGACACGCACATCCATTTCATCTGCCCGCAGCAAATCGAAGAAGCGCTGATGAGCGGCGTCACCACCATGATCGGCGGCGGCACCGGACCGGCGGTCGGCACGGCGGCGACGACGTGTACGCCGGGTCCGTGGCACATCCATTCGATGCTCTCCGCAGCGGATGCTTTCCCGATGAATCTGGGCTTCCTCGGCAAGGGCAACGTCAGTTTGCCGACGCCGCTGGAAGAACAGGTCCACGCCGGCGCCATCGGCCTGAAGCTGCATGAAGACTGGGGCTCGACGCCGGCGGCGATCGACAATTGCCTGTCGGTGGCGGATCGCCTCGACGTGCAGGTCGCGATCCACAGCGACACGCTCAACGAAGGCGGCTTCCTCGAACATACGCTGGCCGCGTTCAAGGATCGCACCATCCATACTTTCCACACCGAAGGCGCAGGCGGGGGTCACGCGCCGGACATCATCGCGGCGGTGGGACAAGGCAATGTCTTGCCGTCCTCGACCAATCCGACGCGTCCCTACACCGTCAATACGCTGGACGAACATCTGGACATGCTGATGGTCTGCCATCACCTGGATCCCGCCATCGCTGAAGACATCGCTTTCGCCGAGTCACGCATCCGTCGCGAGACGATTGCTGCAGAAGACATCCTGCACGACATCGGCGCGATCTCGATGATGTCCTCCGACTCGCAGGCGATGGGCCGCGTCGGCGAAGTGATCATGCGCACCTGGCAGACCGCGCACAAGATGAAGACGCAACGCGGTTCGCTGGCGCAAGATCCGTCGCGCCACGACAATTTCCGCGTCAAGCGCTACATCGCCAAGTACACCATCAACCCGGCGATCACGCACGGCATTTCGCATGTGGTCGGCTCGCTGGAAGTCGGCAAGGTCGCCGACATCGTGCTGTGGAAGCCGGCTTTCTTCGGCGTCAAGCCGTCGATGATCCTCAAGAGCGGCATGATCGCTGCAGCGCAGATGGGTGATCCGAATGCCTCCATCCCGACACCGCAGCCGGTGCATTACCGCATGATGTTCGGCGCGTACGGCGGCGGCTTGAAGACCTCGATGACCTTCGTTTCGCAATCCGCTTTCGATGCCGGCATCGGCGACATGCTCAAGCTCAACAAGCCGGTCGTGCCGGTCAAGGGTATGCGCAATCTGCGCAAGCGCGACATGATTCACAATGGCGCGACGCCGAAGATGGAAGTCGATTCCGAAACCTATGAAGTGCGCGCCGACGGCGAGCTGCTGGTGTGCGAGCCGGCCAAGGTGCTGCCGCTGGCGCAGCGTTATTTCCTGTTCTAGAAAATTATTATGCTGACCCTGAACACCAAGATCGAACACGCCGAGAAAATCGACGGCGAATTGCTGTTGCCTTACGACCAGCGCGAGAAAAGCCGCCTGCGCGCGACCCTGCTGTCGGGTGAGGACGTGGCCGTCTTCACCGTGCGCGGCACCGTGCTGCGCAATGGCGATCTGCTGCGCGGCGACGACGGCCGAGTGGTGCGCATCAACGCCGCCAAGGAAGCGACTTATCGCGTCCAAGCGAGCTCGCCGCATCAGTTGCTGCGCTGCGCGTTCCATCTCGGCAATCGCCACACGCAGGCGCAAGTCGGCGACGGCTTCCTGCGTATTCGCAAGGATCCGGTGCTCAAGGAAATGCTGGAAGGTCTGGGCGCATTGGTGGTCGAAGAAGAGGCCGCGTTCGAACCGGAGTCGGGCGCATACGGCGGTGGTCACCATCATCACGGCGACGATCATCATCATCCGCTGGCGCCGATTCCGGTGCGTCAGAAGATCCATCGCCCCGGCGACAAATCCTGATTCGCGGAAACTTCCATGCAAGCACAAGCCCTGCTTCATCTGCTCCAGCTGACCAGCCCGTCGCTGCCCATCGGCGCGTACAGCTATTCGCAGGGACTGGAAGCGGCAATTGAAAACGGCACCGTGAAGAACGAAGCCGCTGCGCGTGCGTGGATCGTCGACTCGCTGCACGAAGTGGTGGCCAGGTTTGAGGCGCCGATTTTGTGGCGCTTGCTGCAGGCCTTTGCCGCGCGCGATGCTGAAGCGGTGGCATTGTGGAACGAACGCTTTCTCGCCGCACGCGACACGGCCGAGTTCCGCGCCGAAACCATCCAGATGGGATATTCGCTGAGCAAACTGGCCATTGATCTGAAGATCGGTGACGCGTCTTTGCTTGCTCTGATGCAGGCGCAAGGCGAAGTTCCGTTGCCGACCGCACTGGCGTATGCGGCGGTGGCGCTGAATGTACCGTACGACGCCGCTTTGCTCGGCATGTTGTTCGCGTGGGCGGAGAACCAGGTGCTGGTCTGCGTCAAATCGGTGCCGCTCGGCCAGGTCGCCGGACAGCGTTTGTTGCTGTCCCTGCAGCCGGAGCTAGAGGCTGCGGCGAAGACGGCGCAGGAATTGGCCGATGATGAATTGTCGAACTGGTCTCCGGGCCTGTCGCTGCTGTCTATGCAGCATGAGGTGCAGTACAGCCGCTTGTACCGTTCTTAGTGTTGATGTCGCATCGGTCGATCAGAACCATTTGAATTTTATAGAATCCGTTTTTAATCGAGATAAACATGAGCAACCCATCCTCTCCCAATCCATTGCGCGTCGGCATCGGCGGCCCGGTCGGCTCCGGCAAGACGGCGCTGTGTGAAATGCTATGCAAACGCATGCGCGACCATTACGACATGGCGGTCATCACCAATGACATCTACACCAAGGAGGACATGGAAATCCTGTTGCGCGCCGATGCGTTACCAGCCGACCGTTTGATGGGCGTGGAGACCGGTGGATGCCCGCACACGGCGATTCGCGAAGACGCATCAATCAACCTTGAAGCGATCGCGCGCATGAGCGCAGATTTCCCGGATCTGGACCTGATACTGGTAGAATCCGGCGGCGACAATCTGGCGGCGACGTTCAGCCCCGAGTTGTCGGACCTGACCATTTACGTGATCGACGTCGCCGGCGGCGAGAAGATTCCACGCAAGGGCGGTCCAGGCATTACCCGTTCGGATCTGTTGATCATCAACAAGACCGATCTGGCGCCTTACGTCGGCGCCAACCTGGACATCATGGCGCAGGACGCCAAGCGTATGCGCGGCGACCGGCCATTCGTGTTTACCAATTTGCGTAGCGGCGACGGCGTCGAGACGGTGATTGAATACATCCGCAAGCAGGGCTTGCTGGATGAGAAGAAGTGAAGCTGAAGACTGGTAGCTATTCTGGTTCGTTTGGCGCGTGAGCGCGTTCACAAGATTTATCCGAAGGAGAGAAAACATGTTTCGTATTTCCAGCAAGACTGTCGCGCGCGCAAGTGCATTGACCATCGCGGCCCTGGCCAGCACCAGCGTGCTGGCGCATCCCGGCCACCCCGAATCGCTGATGTCGGCATCGATGAGCTTCGGCGCCGGCTTCAGCCATCCGTTTTCAGGTGTAGATCACTTGCTGGCGATGCTGGCGGTCGGCCTGTGGGCGGCGCAAAACAAGCGCTCTGCCATGTGGGTCTTGCCGCTGGCGTTTCCGCTGATGATGGTGGTTGGCGCACTGTTAGCGTTTTCCGGCTTGAGCATCCCCGCCGCTGAAACCGGCATCGCCGCTTCTGTCGCGGTGCTTGGCTTGCTGATCGCCTTCGCTGTGCGCATGCCTTTGTGGGCGAGCACGGTCGTGGCGTCCTTGTTTGCCGTGTTCCACGGCTATGCGCATGGCAGCGAGTTGCCTCACGGTTCGTCGGCTGCGCTGTATGGCATCGGCTTCGTGCTTGCTACAGCTCTGCTGCACGCCGCAGGTTTGGGTATCGGTTTGTTTGCCGGTAAGCAGATGGCTGACAAGGTCGTGCGCATCGGCGGCGTTGGTATCGCGGCAGTTGGTGCTTATTTGCTGGCGGCTGGCTGATCGGGTGATGTCGTAAATGTTGGTGCGGCATTCCAAGGATGCCAGCACCATCAGGTGTTATGAAAAAGGGCCGCGTCGAAGGACGCGGCCCTTTTTTTGTACATGGAGTGGATGTAATTTCATGGCGAATGAAGGGCCAACTTGGATTCGGCTGTTCCCGCACGAGCACTGCCCGGATCTTCGGCATCGCCTCTTCACTTTTGTCGGCAATAGGCCAACTCCCGGCATTGCGGATTCAACAGCCGTCATTACAATGCATTTCGTCTGTAGTCCGCGCCTGGATCTACTTAGGGTGCTGCGTGATCTGTGGCCCCGATCAGCAATTGTCGAAGACTCTATCCCTGACTGCTCGAATAGGAAGAAACCGGTCGTTGACCGGTTTTTACGCCTGGAGGATTTGGGAGATGGTTATACGGGACGTCCGAAGTAGTGAATTGCATTCATCTGATGTGAGAGTACGAATCAGATGATGCGTCGCCTGGCGAAGTCGCTGAGGATACCTTCCTGGTTTATTACTGGAGATGGCGGCACCATGGGTTAGCGTATGAGCGAGGGACGATTGCCTTGATGATTTTCTTGAGCGATCGTGGATTTGCTGTGTTACGGAAGGGGGACGAGGTGGCCGGCATGAGTAAGCCGTGGCTGAAGTTGATCCGCTATTGGTGTTCAGTAGCGCAATGGAGGTAAAAGCGGTGAGACAGGGGACGTAAAAGAAGAGATAGGGGACTTAGCGAGCGTGCCTTGAGAGGTAAGGCGAAGGCGGCAG
>NZ_JBIWNT010000009.1:0-5564 GCF_044767365.1 Herbaspirillum sp. NPDC101396
GGGTCTGGAAACTTTAAATATTTTTAAACGCTCACGAAGAAATATAGGTAAGAAATTATCTGTCAGTATTTTGAGTGAGTGACCGATTCGAAAGAATCAGCCAGCAATGGCAAAACAGAGATTGAACTGAAGAGTTTGATCCTGGCTCAGATTGAACGCTGGCGGCATGCCTTACACATGCAAGTCGAACGGCAGCACGGGAGCTTGCTCCTGGTGGCGAGTGGCGAACGGGTGAGTAATATATCGGAACGTGCCCTAGAGTGGGGGATAACTAGTCGAAAGATTAGCTAATACCGCATACGATCTACGGATGAAAGTGGGGGATCGCAAGACCTCATGCTCATGGAGCGGCCGATATCTGATTAGCTAGTTGGTGGGGTAAAAGCTCACCAAGGCGACGATCAGTAGCTGGTCTGAGAGGACGACCAGCCACACTGGAACTGAGACACGGTCCAGACTCCTACGGGAGGCAGCAGTGGGGAATTTTGGACAATGGGCGCAAGCCTGATCCAGCAATGCCGCGTGAGTGAAGAAGGCCTTCGGGTTGTAAAGCTCTTTTGTCAGGGAAGAAACGGGTGAGGTTAATACCTTTGCCTAATGACGGTACCTGAAGAATAAGCACCGGCTAACTACGTGCCAGCAGCCGCGGTAATACGTAGGGTGCAAGCGTTAATCGGAATTACTGGGCGTAAAGCGTGCGCAGGCGGTTATACAAGACAGATGTGAAATCCCCGGGCTCAACCTGGGAATTGCATTTGTGACTGTATGGCTAGAGTGTGTCAGAGGGGGGTAGAATTCCACGTGTAGCAGTGAAATGCGTAGATATGTGGAGGAATACCGATGGCGAAGGCAGCCCCCTGGGATAACACTGACGCTCATGCACGAAAGCGTGGGGAGCAAACAGGATTAGATACCCTGGTAGTCCACGCCCTAAACGATGTCTACTAGTTGTCGGGTCTTAATTGACTTGGTAACGCAGCTAACGCGTGAAGTAGACCGCCTGGGGAGTACGGTCGCAAGATTAAAACTCAAAGGAATTGACGGGGACCCGCACAAGCGGTGGATGATGTGGATTAATTCGATGCAACGCGAAAAACCTTACCTACCCTTGACATGTACGGAATCCTGAAGAGATTTAGGAGTGCTCGAAAGAGAACCGTAACACAGGTGCTGCATGGCTGTCGTCAGCTCGTGTCGTGAGATGTTGGGTTAAGTCCCGCAACGAGCGCAACCCTTGTCATTAGTTGCTACGAAAGGGCACTCTAATGAGACTGCCGGTGACAAACCGGAGGAAGGTGGGGATGACGTCAAGTCCTCATGGCCCTTATGGGTAGGGCTTCACACGTCATACAATGGTACATACAGAGGGCCGCCAACCCGCGAGGGGGAGCTAATCCCAGAAAGTGTATCGTAGTCCGGATTGGAGTCTGCAACTCGACTCCATGAAGTTGGAATCGCTAGTAATCGCGGATCAGCATGTCGCGGTGAATACGTTCCCGGGTCTTGTACACACCGCCCGTCACACCATGGGAGCGGGTTCTGCCAGAAGTAGTTAGCCTAACCGTAAGGAGGGCGATTACCACGGCAGGGTTCGTGACTGGGGTGAAGTCGTAACAAGGTAGCCGTATCGGAAGGTGCGGCTGGATCACCTCCTTTCTAGAGTGCGCATGATTTAAGCGCTCACACTTATCGTCTGTTAGTAAAGAAGAACAGTTATATCGGTTGCGGCGACGGCATTGTCTGCTGGCTGACTGCTGATTACTGATCCAAGCGGGTCTGTAGCTCAGCTGGTTAGAGCACCGTGTTGATAACGCGGGGGTCGTTGGTTCGAGCCCAACCAGACCCACCAAAGAGTTTCGGGGGTTTAGCTCAGCTGGGAGAGCACCTGCTTTGCAAGCAGGGGGTCGTCGGTTCGATCCCGTCAACCTCCACCAGAAACATCAAACCTAAGTCGCATGCATGAGCATGTAGATTTAGGTTTGGTCTTTTAGTGATCAATAGCTGTTTTTGTTCTTTAACAATCTGGAAGAAGTAAAGAATTCGTCAACGACGAGCGCCAGGATTTCGATCCTTGTGCAAGAAGTTGATGGGTGTGATTGTATCAATCAAAGTATTACGAAGTGATCTTAGCAATTAGAAGACTTACTTTGGCAATACGGCAAACGCTAAACTCAAAAAACTCTATAACGATCTCTCGGAAGAGAGGCTAACGTTATAGGGACAAGTGAATAAGTGCACATGGTGGATGCCTTGGCGATTACAGGCGATGAAGGACGTAGTAGCTTGCGATAAGCTGCGGGGAGCTAGCAAACAAGCTTTGATCCGCAGATTTCCGAATGGGGAAACCCACCCTTTATGGGTATTGCATACTGAATACATAGGTATGCAAGGCGAACGCGGCGAACTGAAACATCTAAGTAGCTGCAGGAAAAGAAATCAACCGAGATTCCCAAAGTAGTGGCGAGCGAAATGGGACCAGCCTGCAAGATTTAGCACCATTGATAGTAGAACGGAATGGAAAGTCCGGCCATAGAGGGTGATAGCCCCTTATACGAAATCAGTAGTGTGGAACTAGGCTTGCGACAAGTAGGGCGGGACACGTGAAATCCTGTCTGAACATGGGGGGACCATCCTCCAAGGCTAAATACTCGTAATCGACCGATAGTGAACCAGTACCGTGAGGGAAAGGCGAAAAGAACCCCGGAAGGGGAGTGAAATAGATCCTGAAACCGTGTGCATACAAACAGTAGGAGCGGACTTGTTCCGTGACTGCGTACCTTTTGTATAATGGGTCAGCGACTTACATTCAGTGGCAAGGTTAACCGAATAGGGAAGCCGTAGAGAAATCGAGTCCGAATAGGGCGTTCAGTCGCTGGGTGTAGACCCGAAACCAAGTGATCTACTCATGGCCAGGTTGAAGGTGCGGTAACACGCACTGGAGGACCGAACCCACTAATGTTGAAAAATTAGGGGATGAGCTGTGGGTAGGGGTGAAAGGCTAAACAAACTTGGAAATAGCTGGTTCTCTCCGAAAACTATTTAGGTAGTGCCTCAAGTATCACCATCGGGGGTAGAGCACTGTTATGGCTAGGGGGTCATCGCGACTTACCAACCCATTGCAAACTCCGAATACCGATGAGTGCGAGCTTGGGAGACAGACGTCGGGTGCTAACGTCCGGCGTCAAGAGGGAAACAACCCAGACCGCCAGCTAAGGTCCCAAAGATTGGCTAAGTGGAAAACGAAGTGGGAAGGCTAAAACAGTCAGGAGGTTGGCTTAGAAGCAGCCACCCTTTAAAGAAAGCGTAATAGCTCACTGATCGAGTCGTCCTGCGCGGAAGATGTAACGGGGCTAAGCCAGTCACCGAAGCTGCGGATATCAATTTATTGATATGGTAGGAGAGCGTTCTGTAAGCCTGCGAAGGTGTCTTGTAAAGGATGCTGGAGGTATCAGAAGTGCGAATGCTGACATGAGTAGCGATAATGGGGGTGAAAAGCCCCCACGCCGTAAGCCCAAGGTTTCCTGTTCAACGTTCATCGGAGCAGGGTGAGTCGGCCCCTAAGGCGAGGCAGAGATGCGTAGCTGATGGGAAGCAGGTTAATATTCCTGCACCGTCGTTAGATGCGATGGGGGGACGGATCGCGGAAGGTTGTCCGGGTGTTGGATGTCCCGGTTTCTGTATCAGAGAAGGCTGTTAGGCAAATCCGGCAGCGTAATTCAAGGGTATGGGACGAGCGAACTTGTTCGCGAAGCAATCGGAAGTGGTTCCAAGAAAAGCCTCTAAGCTTCAGTCTAACGAGACCGTACCGCAAACCGACACAGGTGGGCGAGATGAGTATTCTAAGGCGCTTGAGAGAACTCGGGAGAAGGAACTCGGCAAATTTGTACCGTAACTTCGGGATAAGGTACGCCCTAGTAGTTTGACTGGCCTGCGCCAGGAGGACAAACGGGTTGCAATAAAAAGGTGGCTGCGACTGTTTAATAAAAACACAGCACTCTGCAAACACGAAAGTGGACGTATAGGGTGTGACGCCTGCCCGGTGCTGGAAGATTAAATGATGGGGTGCAAGCTCTTGATTGAAGTCCCAGTAAACGGCGGCCGTAACTATAACGGTCCTAAGGTAGCGAAATTCCTTGTCGGGTAAGTTCCGACCTGCACGAATGGCGTAACGATGGCCACACTGTCTCCTCCCGAGACTCAGCGAAGTTGAAATGTTTGTGATGATGCAATCTACCCGCGGCTAGACGGAAAGACCCCATGAACCTTTACTGTAGCTTTGCATTGGACTTTGAACCAATCTGTGTAGGATAGGTGGGAGGCTTTGAAGTAGGGACGCCAGTCTCTATGGAGCCAACCTTGAAATACCACCCTGGTTTGTTTGAGGTTCTAACCTTGGTCCGTTATCCGGATCGGGGACAGTGCATGGTAGGCAGTTTGACTGGGGCGGTCTCCTCCCAAAGTGTAACGGAGGAGTTCGAAGGTACGCTAGATACGGTCGGACATCGTGTTGATAGTGCAATGGCATAAGCGTGCTTAACTGCGAGACTGACAAGTCGAGCAGGTACGAAAGTAGGACATAGTGATCCGGTGGTTCTGTATGGAAGGGCCATCGCTCAACGGATAAAAGGTACTCTGGGGATAACAGGCTGATTCCTCCCAAGAGTTCATATCGACGGGGGAGTTTGGCACCTCGATGTCGGCTCATCACATCCTGGGGCTGTAGCCGGTCCCAAGGGTATGGCTGTTCGCCATTTAAAGTGGTACGTGAGCTGGGTTTAAAACGTCGTGAGACAGTTTGGTCCCTATCTGCCGTGGGCGTTGGAAGTTTGAAGGGGGCTGCTCCTAGTACGAGAGGACCGGAGTGGACGAACCTCTGGTGTATCGGTTGTCACGCCAGTGGCATTGCCGAGTAGCTAAGTTCGGAAGAGATAACCGCTGAAAGCATCTAAGCGGGAAACTCGCCTTGAGATGAGACTTCCCGGGGGTTTAACCCCCCTAAAGGGTCGTTCGAGACCAGGACGTTGATAGGTCAGGTGTGGAAGCGCAGTAATGCGTTAAGCTAACTGATACTAATTGCCCGTGCGGCTTGTCCCTATAACATTAGTTGTTATAGCTTTAGAGTTTTACCGTGTTTGCCATGATCGGCACATCACACCCAAAGATAAAATTTACTTCTTCCCAGATTGCGTTGTTTGGCCATCCTAGCTCCAATTGGACCCAAGCAACACTACAAGTTATGCCTGATGACTATAGCAAGTTGGTACCACCCCTTCCCATCCCGAACAGGACCGTGAAACGACTTCGCGCCGATGATAGTGCTGCAACCAGTGTGAAAGTAGGTCATCGTCAGGCTATTAATTAAGCTTAAGCCCCATACCATCAGGTGTGGGGCTTTTTGCTGTGCGCTTCATTTGTAAATCACCCCTCTGCACCAATAATTCCTCCGCAATTGCTCCTCTAAAAACCCAACTGCCGCCTTCGCCTTACCTCTCAAGGCACGCTCGCTAAGTCCCCTATCTCTTCTTTTACGTCCCCTGTCTCACCGCTTTTACCTCCATTGCGCT
>NZ_JBIWNT010000010.1:0-1501 GCF_044767365.1 Herbaspirillum sp. NPDC101396
ATGGCCTTCCTCACCTTCGACAAGAAACGCAACCCGCGCCAGGCCAACATCAGCCTGGTGGCGCTGTTGATCCTCATGATCGCCTTCCCCTTCATTGCCAGCCAGTTCGGCAACTCGTGGGTGCGCATCATGGACATCGCCTTGCTCTACATCATGCTGGCCCTGGGCCTGAACGTGGTGGTGGGCTTTGCCGGCCTGCTGGACCTGGGCTACATCGCGTTCTACGCGATCGGCGCCTACACGGCCGGCCTGCTGGCCTCGCCGCAGTTCGCTGATGTCCTGCAATCCTTCGTCAACACCTATCCTGCGGTGGGCAACTTCCTCGTGATGGTGTGCGGCCCGCAGATCGTGCAGACCGGGATCCACCTGTCGCTGTGGATCATCGTGCCGCTGTCGGCATTGATCGCGGCCTTGTTCGGCGCCTTGCTGGGTGCGCCGACCTTGAAACTGCGCGGCGACTACCTCGCCATCGTCACGCTCGGCTTCGGTGAAATCATCCGCATCTTCATGAACAACCTCAACGCGCCGGTGAACATCACCAACGGCCCGCAGGGGATCAACCTGATCGACCCGATCCGCGTGTTTGGCGTGTCGCTGGGCGGCGAGCCGGGTTCGGGCTCGATCGTCAAGTTCCTCGGCATCAGCATGCCGTCGGTGAACGCCTACTACTTCCTGTTCCTGCTCTTGTGCATCGGCGTGATCTTCTTCTCGATCCGCCTGCAGGACTCGCGCCTGGGCCGTGCCTGGGTGGCGATCCGTGAAGATGAAATCGCCGCAAAAGCCATGGGCATCAACACCCGCAACGTCAAACTCCTCGCGTTTGCCATGGGCGCGTCGTTCGGCGGCGTGGCCGGCGCCATGTTCGCCTCCTTCCAGGGGTTTGTATCGCCGGAATCGTTCTCGCTGACCGAGTCCATCGCCGTGCTGGCCATGGTGGTCTTGGGCGGTATCGGCCACATCCCCGGCGTGGTGCTGGGCGGCGTGATCCTGGCGGCCTTGCCGGAAGTGCTGCGCCACGTGGTCGAGCCGGTGCAGATGAGCCTGTTCGGCCGCGTCTGGATCGACGCCGAAGTGCTGCGCCAGCTGCTCTACGGTCTGGCCATGGTGATCATCATGCTGAATCGTCCTGCCGGCCTGTGGCCGTCGCCGCGTCACGAAGACCGGCCTGAAGCCGACCACCCGCACGGCAGTGACGCCGTCGGTGTGGTCAAAGCCTGAGCATCGACGAACAGAACACAGAGGACGACACAATGAGCACCAACACCCTGTTAAAAATCGCCGACGTCAGCAAACGTTTCGGCGGCCTGCAAGCCCTCTCGGGCGTGAGCCTGACCATTGAACAAGGCCAGATCTACGGCCTGATCGGCCCCAACGGCGCCGGCAAGACCACCTTCTTCAACGTCATCACCGGGCTGTACCAGCCCGACACCGGTAGCTTCGAGCTGGCCGGCAAGCCGTACAGCCCGAGCGCCCCGCATGAAGTGGCCAAGGCCGGCATTGC